>NZ_JAWDIS010000001.1:0-1971136 GCF_032464915.1 Microbacterium galbum
TCCGAAGATCAACGAGGAATAAATTGGCATTTGACAAGTGCACGCTGTTGAGTTCTCAAGGAACGGACGCACCCACAGAAACAGTCACCTAGACCTACCCGTGAGGCAGTTCACTACCTTCACTGACCCGAACTCCGAAACCACAGTGGGACCTCACGAAGAGGTCAACCTCGGGTGCCGGCTCGCAGGCCAGAACCAAACCCTACACCATCCGGTGGAGGATTTGGGATGTTCACCGCTTGAGAGGACGCGGGGCCTTTCGGCCGCTCCGCTCTCCCCTGTGGGGCGAACAAGTAATAAGTTACGCCGGATCGACCACGCCGTCGAATCGACACCCCGCCCCGGGCGTGTCGTTGCCGCTTTTTCCCTCGATCATCAGGAAAAACCTTGAGATACGCCGGGACTTCGGTCCGAACGGGATCGAGGGTGTCCCGCGATCACGCAGCGAGATGCAGGACGGCCGGCGCGCCCGCGGCGGCATCCATCGAACCGCCGGTGAACTCGATGCCGCCGAAGAACATCGCGCCGATGACGAGAGCGAAGACGAACAGGATCGCGAGGAAGAGCACGGCGACGCCGGCGAGGGTGATCAAGAGCGGAAGTCGAGAAGCCATGACCCCATCCTGCCGTCGGCGGGACCATCGGGCCCGGGGCTTGCGGACGGCCCGGGAAGGTCCCCGCAACGACCGAAGGCCGGCACCCCAGAGGGGTACCGGCCTTCGATGCGGGACGGATCAGCGACCGGAGAGCTTCTCGCGAAGCGCAGCCAGCGACTCGTCGTCGGCGAGGGTGCCCTGGGCGGGCGACTCCGACGAGAAGGACCCACCGAACGAACCGGAGTCCGTCGGGTTGGCCGCCTCGGCCTCGATGGCCTTCGCGACAGCGGCCTTGTGGGCCTCCCAGCGACCCTGGGCAGCGGCGTACTCCTGCTCCCACTGCTCGCGCTGAGCGTCGAAGCCCTCGAGCCAGGCACCCGACTCGGGGTCGAAGCCCTCGGGGTACTTGTACTCGCCGCGCTCGTCGTACTCGGTGGCCATGCCGTACAGCGCGGGGTCGAACTCGGTGCCGTTGGGGTCGACCGACTCGTTGGCCTGCTTGAGCGACAGCGAGATGCGGCGACGCTCGAGGTCGATGTCGATGATCTTGACGAAGACCTCTTCGCCGACCGACACGACCTGCTCGGCGAGCTCGACGTGCTTGCCCGACAGCTCGGAGATGTGCACGAGGCCCTCGATGCCGTCGGCCACGCGGACGAACGCACCGAACGGAACGAGCTTGGTGACCTTGCCCGGCGCGATCTGACCGATCGCGTGGGTACGGGCGAACACCTGCCACGGGTCTTCCTGCGTCGCCTTGAGCGAGAGCGACACGCGCTCACGGTCGAGGTCGACCTCAAGGATCTCGACGGTGACCTCCTGGCCCACCTCGACGACCTCGGAGGCGTGCTCGATGTGCTTCCAGGAGAGCTCGGAGACGTGGACGAGACCGTCGACGCCGCCGAGGTCGACGAACGCACCGAAGTTGACGATCGACGAGACCGTGCCCTTGCGGACCTGGCCCTTGTGCAGGTTGTTGAGGAACGTGGTGCGCGACTCGGACTGCGTCTGCTCGAGCAGGGCGCGGCGCGAGAGCACGACGTTGTTGCGGTTCTTGTCGAGCTCGAGGATCTTGGCCTCGATCTCCTGGCCGAGGTACGGCGTCAGGTCGCGGACGCGACGCAGCTCGATGAGCGACGCCGGGAGGAAGCCGCGGAGGCCGATGTCGACGATGAGACCACCCTTGACGACCTCGATCACGGAACCGGTGACGACACCGTCGTTCTCCTTGATCTTCTCGACGTCGCCCCACGCGCGCTCGTACTGCGCGCGCTTCTTGGACAGGATGAGGCGGCCTTCCTTGTCCTCCTTCTGGAGGACGAGGGCCTCGACGTGGTCGCCGACGTTGACGACCTCGTTGGGGTCGACGTCGTGCTTGATCGAGAGCTCGCGGGAGGGGATGACGCCTTCGGTCTTGTATCCGACGTCGAGGAGGACCTCGTCGCGGTCGATCTTGACCACGGTGCCCTCGATGAGGTCGCCGTCGTTGAAGAACTTGAGCGTCTTCTCGACAGCGGCCAGGAAGTCTTCGGCCGAGCCGATGTCGTTGATCGCGACCTGCTTGGTAGCGGGAGCGGTCGTTGCGGTAGTCATGTAGTGGGTTGTCCTAGTTGGGTGGGTGTCGGGCTCCGACTCCTGCGCCCGTCGGTCCGGCGGACCGGGGCCGTCGGCATCCGCACGCCCGAGGGCGAACGCATGCCACGAGTCGAAGCGAAGCGGATTTGTTCGTGCGATGTCACGGGCCCGCCCGACGAATCGGGTGAAGCCCCACGAGTGACACTCCAGTCTAGCGCACGCTCCCGCCACCGCGGAGACGGCCTCGGCGCCGCACGTATTCGACGTCGCCCGTCGAGGCTTCCGGAGCGCCGCGTGACGACCCGGCGGAGGGGAAGCACATCGGCGATTCGCCTCGGATCGGCGCTTTTCGCGGGGGCATCGGAGGGTTTGCGCCCAGGTGCCGTCCAGATTGGCGTGCCAGGCTCCCGGTTTCGTGCCCGCCGAACGCGGGTCGGACGGTGACACCCGCACCGCCCTCCCTCACGTGAAACCGGTTCTATGCGCTCTGATTCGACGTCCCTCACCAATCGTCGCTCCCGTCGCCAAGCCGCCCGCCGCTCCCGCCGTCGTCCTGTGACGACCGCGGGCGCTCTGGTGCTCGGCGTCGTCGCGGCCGCGGCCCTCACCGGCACGGTGCCCGCCGCCACGGCCTCTCCGGCCGATCTGTCGACCGCGACTTTCTCGCTCGCATCGACCACCACCCCCACCGCTCTCTCCGCCGCCCGAGGACCGGAAGCCCAGGAGGCACGCGCCGCGACCACCGCCGCGACCGCCTCGATGCAGGCCGTCACGTCGGTGCAGAACGACATCGCCGCGTCGGGCCTGGACATCGGCCAGCCCGCCGACGTCGACACCGCTGCGCTCGAGAAGGCGACCGAGCGTCTCGAGGCGGCATCCGCTCTTCCCGACACCTTCCTTCCGAACCTCTCCGACGACGTGACAGCGGCGACCACCGCCGTCGACCAGCGCGTCGCCGAGCTGCGCGGCGGCCTCGACGCCGCCGTGGCGAAGAAGGCCGAAGAGGAGGCCGCCGAGAAGGCCCGCCAGGAGGCCGAGGCGGCTGCTGCGGCGAAGGCCGCCGCAGAGAAGGCCGCGGCCGAGGAGGCCGCCTCGAACAGCGGCAGCGGCTCCGGCGGCTCCGGCAGTGGGAGCAGCGGCGGCGGCTCGTCGTGGACTCCCCCGGCGTCCGGCGGCGGCTCGGGCGACAACAGCCCGGGCGGTGCTCAGGCGACCGCGCGCGGCATGCTCGCCGGCTACGGCTGGGGCGACGACCAGTTCTCGTGCCTCGTCTCGCTGTGGAACAAGGAGTCGGGCTGGAACTACCAGGCCTACAACTCCGGCAGCGGCGCCTTCGGCATCCCCCAGGCTCTGCCCGGAAGCAAGATGTCGTCCGCCGGTGCCGACTGGGCCTCCAACGCGGGTACGCAGATCGCGTGGGGTCTCGGCTACATCTCGGGTCGCTACGGCAGCCCGTGCGGCGCCTGGGGCCACTCGCAGTCGGTCGGCTGGTACTGAGCTGAGCGGTGACCGGCTCGCGAACCGGTCACCGCCATTGCCACATCGAGCGCGTCGCGCCGGAGAACCCTCCGGCGCGGCGCGCTTCGCTCATCAGCGCGAGGTTCTCGGGGCCGGAGAACTCGTGAAGCACCGCCGGTCCGACGTGCACCTGCCAGGCACCGTGGAACCGCACGGCGTCGTCGCGACGGCGGCCGATGGCATCCGGGACCGAGAGGAACTGGCGCGCTCGGCCCCGGCCCGCGTGCTCCAGGACCCGGCGCACCCACCACGACCCTTCCCCGCGGTCGATCTCCAGAACGAAACGGGGCGAGCGGACGGGTCCGCACAGCTGCTCGACGGCGTGGGCGAAGGTGCGCTGATCATCGAGTCCGGCCTGCGGCATCCGGACCTCGACGCGGATCCCGTCGCCGCCTGCACCCGTGACCTCGACCGTCGGCGAGGTGGGGCGGGCGGCGACCCTGCCGCTCTCGGACAGCGCGGTCCACACCACCCTCGCGATGCGCGTGAGGGTGGCCGGGGCGTCGCGGCTCTGCCGTCGCGTGCGACGCCAGGCACGGCCGAACGAGACGGACAGGAGCACCCCCGTCACGGCCGCGACCGCGGCGAGCGGAGCACCCACCGCCGTCGGCAGGAAGAACGCCAGCACGACGACGGCGGCCGGCAGCGCCACGGAGCCTCCGAGCCAGCGGCCCAGCACGCGAGTGGCGTCGACGGAGGTCGAGAAGGCCGGAGCGCGATGCGGGCGTTCGACGACCACAGCGGCCTCCTCCGTGTCCGCGTAGGGGGTGCCGACGCGCCACGCGGCGCGGGTGTCGGCGCGTGGAGGGACGCCGACGAGGGCATCGACGGCACGAACGGACGAGCCGGGGTCCTTCGCGAGGACGGCGTCGAGAGCCACGCGACGATCGCGATCGAGCGCCGCACCGAGACCGCGCACGACGGAGCCGGGACGATCGGCGTCGAGACCCCAGAGACGGGCGTGCTTGCGACGGAGGCGGGCGGCATCCGGTTGCGCGGAAAGAGAGGACGTGGGCGGCAGGATCGCGGTGATGGTCCAGTTGTGGGCCACTTTTTCCGGCCACTGCGGGTCGAGGCGCAAGGTGCGTCCGCGCAGCTGCTGCGTCGCGGACGCCGTCGCCACCGCGGTGAGGTCGACGAGCGTGTTGACCGCGGGGCAGTCCCAGCCTTCGCCGAAGAGTCCGCGCGTTCCCACCACCACCTCGATCTCTCCCGCGGCGAGCAGGCGCGACGCCGCGCCGGTGACCCCGGTTCCCGTCGTCCCGCGCACCTCGACAGCGGACGGGTCGTCGGCGCAGGCGATGGTCTCGAGCTCGGCGCCGAGCTCGCGGGTGAGGGCGGGAAGGATGACGGGCGCGTGGCGGGTGGAGACGCGCACGGTCGAGGACGTGATGAGGACCGCCCGCAACGCGGCGGTGGCGGCATCCGTCGAGAGGACGGAGAAGGTGCGCACCGCTCCGGCGGACCCGAGCAGGCCGCCGTGCACGTTCCCGTGCGTGACGAAGTCGGTCACGACGAGGGCGCGCAGACGGTCGCCGAGCTGCGCACGCTCGACGGCGAGGATGTCGCAGGCGCCGCGATCCTTGGCGAGAGACGAGGCCAGCACGGTGTCGATGGGGTCGCGGGTGCGCCGCACGCCGCGGTCGGTGAGGGCGTAACCGAAATCGGCGAGAAGGCGGCGCAGACGTCTCCAGTCGGCCTGACGATCGGGGTCGGGAAGCACCCGATCGAGGGCGTAGCGGCCGAGCAGACGCACGGTCTCGTCGGTGGTGGGTGCCCGACGGGCCACCGCGGGGAGCCTCGCCACCAGGGGATCGTCGGGGGCGATCTCCGAGAACATCGCCGCGGCGGCTTCGGCTCGCGCGAAGTCCGCCGAGAACGCCTCGGCCAGGCCCCGGTCGATCCGAGCGAGGTCGGCGCCCACGGACGTCGAGGTGCGGACATCACGCGGTGCCGACGGCGGAGCGAGCGGATCGGCGATGGGGGCGGTGGCAGCGGCGGGCGGCTGCAGCGCGTCGCGGAGGTATTCGCGTCCCGCTCCGACCGCGAACGTCGTGCGCAGCGCCTCGTCGAGGGCCGCGGCGTGCGCGGAGAGGAAGGCGAGTTCCTCGTCGGTCGGCTCGACCGCGTGCACCAGCTCGCGATAGGGAGCGAGATCGCCCTCGCGCACGACCGCGGGCACGGGCACCTCGAGGTCGACCTCTCCGAGGAGGGACACGTAGTTGTCGTACTCGTTCGCGTCGTCGGGGGACGGCAGCGTCGCCGTCAGGCCCACCACGAGCGGCTCCCGGCCCTCCGCGCGGATCCGGGCGACGAGAGCCGCCACGACGAGAGCCCAGTGGTCGAGGAGGTGGTGGCACTCGTCGAGCACGATCGTCTCGACACCGGCCTCGACGAGGCGGTCCATGAGGTCACGGGCGCGCGGGTGCAGCGCCGACGTGAGGGCGGCGGCATCCTGCCGGGCGAGCGTGCGCCGCACGGACCGTGACCGGGAGCGGATGCCACGCCGGTACGCCGCGGGATTCTTCTCGTTCAGGGCGTCGAGCCAGTCGTGCGCCTGATCGGGCGTGCGCTCGTCGCCGACGAGTTCGTCGGCCCACCGCGCGCGGGCGAGGGCGGTGAACGGCTGGGCGGTG
Source organism: Microbacterium galbum (assembly GCF_032464915.1). NCBI lineage: Bacteria > Bacillati > Actinomycetota > Actinomycetes > Micrococcales > Microbacteriaceae > Microbacterium > Microbacterium galbum. Next base: position 6,326 of record NZ_JAWDIS010000001.1, read on the forward strand.
TCGAGCACGCTCACCGCCTGATACGTCAGGGCAGTGAGGTCGGCGGGCCGGAACGGGTCGTCGGAGACGGTCGCCTCGTCGTGGGCGAGTCCCCGGGCGGCCGCGACCCACTGGGCGCGGATGGCCGTGGTGGGCGCGAACACCACCGCGGGGCGACCGCGACGTGCGGCGAGAAGAAGCCCCAGAAGCGTCTTCCCGGCTCCGGGAGGGGCGACCAGATGGACGGGCCCGCCGGAATCCACGTCCACACGGTCGAGGGCGTCCGCCTGGTAGGCGCGCAGCGTACCGTCGAAGCGCCACGCCGACAGAGGACGGCGCGGTTCGGTCGACACCGCGCCAGTCTAGGGAGGCGTCCGGCGCTCACCGGCGGACCGACACCCCCGGAAAGGACGACGCGTGGATCTTCGCTGGCTGGACGCGCCCGCCGAGGAGGTCGCCGCCGCGCTCGCGGTCGCGGGCGACCGCCCTCGTCCGTCGTGGGTGCCGACGCGCCGTCAGGTGCTGCTGCATGTCAACAACGCCCTCGTGCTGTGGTTCGCCTCGATCGCGCTCGTCAGCATCGGCGTGCAGGTGGACGGCGTGCAGGACGGCCGGGTCACCGGGAACGACGTCGTCGCCTTCGTCGTGGTGCTCGGCGTGCTCGCGGTATGGCTCGTCGGGACGTTCTTGCTCTGGCGCTGGGCGCAGCGGCCGGTCGCGACGCGCACGCGACTGCGCCATGCGCGGCGGGACCTCACCGCCCTCGCGAACGGCTTCTTCCCCCGCCCGAGCGCGGCCGCCACGTTCTCGTCGCTCGTCACGGACCACAGCGTGGGTGTGCGCGAACATCCGCGTTTCGCCAGCCGCGACACCGAGTTCGGGACCGTGCGCGCCCGCGCGTCCCGTGCCCGGGCCTGGCAGTACGTGAGTGTGCGCCTCGCCTCGGCCGTGCCCCACCTCGTCCTCGATTCCCGGACGAACGGTCGCGGCGGTGAGCTGCCGGCATCCATCGACCGCGGCCAGCGTCTGCGACTTGAGGGGGACTTCGACCGCTCGTTCCACACCTACGCCCCGTCGGGGTACGGACCCGATGCGCTCTATGTGCTGACGCCGGACGTGATGGCGGCACTGGTGGACCACTCCCCCGGGTTCGATGTCGAGATGCGCGACGACCGCCTCGTCTTCTTCCGCGGGGCCGACGCCGACTACACGACCGCCGCGGACTGGGAACGGGTGGATGCCGTGCTCCGCCACGTCGTCCCGCGGATCGCCGCGCACGCCGAAAGCTACGTCGACGAGCGCGTGCGTGGCCAGGGGGCCGTGGAGCGCGTCGCCCGCACGCGAGATGCCGACGCATGGCGCCCGCCGCATCCGCTCATCGCCGCGGACGGTCGGAGACTGCAGGCCCGGACCCCGCAGACGGGACTCGGCCCCGTCGTGGCGCGGATCGCCTGGTTCGTCTTCCGCGGCGCGCTCTACCTGGTTCCGCTGGTCTTCGCCTTCGCCGGATTCATGTCGATCGTCGACGGTCGATGACCGCCCGGCTCACAGGCCGTTGCGACGGGCGATGACGCCGGCGAGCAGCGAGTGCGAGAGCGGGGCGATCGAGGCGATCATCAGGAGCGTGCCGAACACGGCCTGCTCGGCCTGCAACAGGATGCCGCCGATCAGCAGGCCGGTGAACAGCACGGCCGACACCACCCGGCGCACCATGCGTTCGAGCTCGCGCACACGACGTTCGATGCGGGGCGTCTGCACCGACACCGACCCGTCCTCGAAACGCTCGATGAGGTTGTCGACACGGCGCGGGAGACGCGCGGTGACTCCGGCGACCGCTCCCACCTCGCGCACGAACGCCTGCACGGTGTTCCCGCTCTCCTCGCGGATCAGGCGCTGGGCGTAGGGCTCGACGGCGTCCCAGATGTTGAAGGCGGGGTCGAGGGCGCTGCACATGCCGCTAGTGAGCGACATGGCGCGCACGATCAGCAGGAAATTCTCGGGGAGCTGGAAGGGCAGCGCGCGCACGACATCGCCGAACTCAAGCGCGAAAGCGCGGAACTCCCGGGGGTCGACCTCCTGCAGTTCGGCGAAGCCCATGCCGCCGAACCGCGAGAACAGCTGCGTCATCGCGCGCTCGAGCTGCACGGTGTCGGCGGAGGGCAGCAGCACGCCGACGTCGCGGATGCCGTCGACCAGCCCCTTGCCGTCGCGCGAGGCCGCGGCGATGAGCACGCGACGAAGGCCGCGGCGCAGACCCGGGGGCACCTCCCCCATCATCCCGAAATCGATGAAGGTGAAGCGCCAGGCCGGTGTGCCGGCGGCGGTCGTACCCCCGGTCGGGGTGACGAACACGTTGCCCGGGTGGGGGTCGGCGTGGAAGAAACCGTCGTCGAAGAGCTGGTCGAACATGACGGCGGCGAAGCGGGCGGCGACCTCGACGGGGTCGATCCCCGCGGCGCGGAGCGCATCGACGTCGTTGATCTTGATGGCGGTGACGTCCTGCAGGGTGAGGACGCGCCGCGTCGTGCGCTCCCACACGACCTCCGGCACCGCCACCCCCTCTTCGCCACCGAAATCCGCGGCGAAGCGCTCGGAGTTGGCCGCCTCGTGCAGGTAGTCGATCTCCTCGAGGCTCGTCACCGCGAACTCCTCGACGAGCGAGGGCATGTCGACGCGGTCCCGCACGAGGGAGACTTTGCTGAGCCACACGCCGACCTTGCGCAGGGCACGCAGGTCGACGTCGACGATGCGGTCGATCCCGGGCCGCTGGATCTTCAGGACCACGGCTCGCAGGCCGGTCTCGTCCGCGAGGGAGTCGGTCAGGACAGCACGATGGGCCTGACCGAGCGACGCCGCCGCGAGGGGACGCTCGTCGACCGAGGTGAAGGCGCGCTCCAGCGGCATCCCGAGTTCTGCTTCGGCGCGAGCGCGCATCTGCGCGAACGGGACCGCGGGCACCTCGTCTTGCAGCCCCTCGAGCTCCTTCGTGATCTCGGGGGGCAGGACGTCGAGGCGCGACGACATGAACTGGCCGACCTTGATCATGAGGCCGCCGAGGTCGACCGCGAGCACGTGGAAGCGCTGCGCGATGCGCTGGAGCCGACGGGTGCGGCCCCGGGCGGAGATCCACCCGAGGCCGAACCGCGGCAGGAACAGCTCGTACCACCACGCCTGGACGAGATAGCGCGCAGCGAACCGCGTGATGCGGCGGTAGCGGGCCTTCATGAGGGCGTCGTCGGTCATCGATCCTCCTGGATGCCGACGTGCGCCCCGCACGCGTCGAGCTCGGGCAAGCCTCAGCCCTGGGCGAGGATGGAGTAGAGCTTACGACGGGCCTCGTCGAGGATCTCGACCGCTTGCGCGACCTGCTCCTTGTCGCCCGTGCGCGCGACCTGCGCCGCTGCCTGGGCGAGCTCGACGCCCGCCTTGGGCAGCGCCGTCATGCGACCGCTGTCGCGCGAGGTCGCGGACTCCCAGGGCGCGGTGCGCTCGGTCGTCTCGTCTCCCGCGGCCGCGCGGCCCTCGGGCGTGAGCGAGTAGGTCTTGCGCCCGTTCGACTCCTCGGACTGCACGAGGCCCTCGTCGGTGAGCAGCTGCAGGGTGGGGTACACCGAGCCGGGGCTCGGCTTCCACGATCCGCCGCTGCGGTCCTCGATCTCGCGGATGATCTGGTAGCCGTGCATCGGCTGCTCGAGCAGCAACGACAGCACCGCGGAGCGCACGTCGCCCTTGTTCATGCGCGGCGACGAGCTGGTCTTCTGCTCGAACTGCGTCCGCAGCTGCTCGAGACCCTCGAGGATGTTGGACATCGGCCACCCGGGGGTGTTGTTGCCGCCGCGTCCGCCGAACGCGTCTCCCAGGAATGAACCACTCATGACGACCTCCTTCGCGCGGACCCGATCTGAGTCAGCGATACATAACGATATATCGCTGAGTGGCCTCGCGGGCGGTCGTGCGGGGAATTCTCAGTACCAGTTCACGGCCTGCGAGTGGCTCCACGCGCTGCAGGGAGTGCCGTAGCCGCGCGAGATGTAATCGAGCCCCCACGCGATCTGCGTCGCCGCATTGGTCTGCCAATCGGCGCCGAAGCTCGCCATCTTGCTCCCCGGCAGGGCCTGCGGGATACCGGTGGCCCCACCGTCGTTGTTGTAGGCCTGGTAGTTCCAGCCCGACTCCTTGGTCCACAACGACGCCAGGCACGAGAACTGGTCGCTCCCCCACCCGTACTTCTCCGCGGCGAGCTGCGCGGCGTACGCCTTGGCGCCGTCCGGCGTGTTCACGCGGGCGAGGGCCTCGGCGGCCTCCTGCTGCCGCTGCGCCTCCGCGGCGGCAGCGGCTTCGGCCTGGCGCTGCGCCTCGGCAGCCGCGTCGGCGGCGGCCTTCTCGGCCTTGGCCTGGTCGAGGCTCGTGCGCACCTCGGCGACTCGCGCGGTGACACGGTCGGCCTCGGTCTGGGCGTTCTGACTGAGCGCGGGCACGAGGAGCACGGGGAGGAGGTCGCGGGAACCGAGGCGGTCGACGGCGTCGCTGAGCGCTGCGGTGTCGACGGTGGCGTCACCGATCGACAGGGGCAGACCGGTTGCGGCGACGTCGGCCTGCACGGCGTCGGCGTCGGTCAGGGCCGCCTGCGCGTCGCCGAGAGCCGTGTCGGCGCCGACGGTCACGGCATCCAGCGTCGGGGCCGACGAGACCGGCAGAGCGGAACCGGGCGACGCGAAGGATGCGGCCGAAGCATCCGGCAGCGACACGGGAGCGGCGACCGCGAGTCCGGTCGTGGCGACGAGGCCGAGAGCCAGACCGGCGCAGGTGGCGGCGGTGACGAGGGTGCGACGGGCGCGGTTGACGTGGACGAGCTTCAAATCGGAACGCAGCAAAGAAGGAACTTTCGTCGGGGGCACGCTCGTCGGGATCGAGCGCGGGCTCGTGTCGTCGGGTCGACACAAGTCCCCGAGTGTGGGGGCCGGTTCTGAGCGTTATCTCTTCGTTACCTGAATGGACCGTGGGAGCGCGGGTTCTCCCGATGCGCCGACGGTGCCCGCGGACGCAGCGCGATGAACCCCGGTGGAGCGGAGGCGCGCCGGTGCCCGCTTCCTGCCTCTGATCAGGTGTATCTCTGAAAGCCTCCAGCCGCCGAGCGCGAAGAGGCGCGACGCCGCCGATGGGCCTGCATCAATCCGCCAGCGGGCCGCCGGAAAAGTCGCGAAAAACTTCCCGAACGGCCCGCTGTAGCGGAGCGAACCGCTGCCGTCGGCCGGGCGCGGGCCCGCACGGCCGCGCCGGGCGCGCGTCAGCTGCGGTGGACGCGGTAGTAGTCGAGCAGCGAGCGCGTCGATGCGTCCTGTGCGGCGAGGGCGTCGTCGTCGCCCTCGATCGCCGGTGCGATCTGCAGGGCGAGCTGCTTGCCGAGCTCGACGCCCCACTGGTCGAACGAATTGATGCCCCAGATCGTGCCCTGCGTGAAGACGATGTGCTCGTACAGCGCGATCAGCTGCCCCAGCACGGAGGGCGTCAGGGCGGGGGCGAAGATCGAGGTCGTGGGCCGGTTGCCCGGGAAGGTGCGTGCGGCCACGAGCGCACCGGTGGTGCCCTCGGCCTCGACCTCCTCGGCCGTCTTGCCGAAGGCCAAGGCCTTGGTCTGGGCCAGGAAGTTCGCGAGGAACAGCCCGTGCACGTCGCGTCCGTCGTCGGCGAGGGGGTACGCCGGGTTGACGAAGGCGATGAAGTCGGCGGGGATCAGACGCGTTCCCTGGTGGATCAACTGATAGAACGCGTGCTGACCATTGGTACCCGGCTCACCCCAGAACACCTCGCCGGTGTCGGTGGTGACCGGCGAGCCGTCCCAGCGCACGGACTTGCCGTTCGACTCCATCGTGAGCTGCTGCAGGTACGCCGCGAAGCGGTGGAGCTGCTGCGCGTAGGGAAGCACGGCGTGCGACTGCGCGCCGAGGAAGTTGGTGTACCAGACGTTGAGCAGACCCATGAGGACCGGCACGTTCTCGGCGAGGGGCGTGGATGCCACGTGCTCGTCGACGAGGTGGAACCCCGCGAGGAGCTCGCGGAAGGTGTCGGGGCCGAGGGCGATCGCGAGCGACAGACCGATGGCCGAATCGACGGAGTAGCGTCCGCCCACCCAGTCCCAGAATCCGAAGGCGTTGGCGGGGTCGATGCCGAAGGCGGCGACCTTGTCGAGAGCGGTGGACACCGCGACGAAGTGGTGCGCCACGGCGTCGGTGCGGGCGGTATCCGTGTCGTCGATCGCGCCGGCCGCCGCGAGCGTCTCCCAGAGCCAGTCGCGCGCCAGGCGCGCGTTGGTGAGCGTCTCGAGGGTGGTGAACGTCTTGCTCGCCACGATGAACAGCGTCGTCTCGGGGTTGAGGTCGGCGGTCTTCTGGGCGATGTCGGTGGGGTCGATGTTGGACACGAATCGGGCGTGGATGCCGGCGTCGGCGTACGGAAGCAGGGCCTCGTAGACCATGACCGGGCCGAGGTCGCTGCCACCGATGCCGATGTTGACCACGTGCGTGACCTTCTTGCCGGTGACGCCGCGCCACTGGCCCGAGCGGACGCGGTCGGCGAAGGCGCCGAGGCGGTCGAGCACCTCGTGCACGTCGTGGTCGACCTGCTGGCCGTCGACGACCAGGGCGGGCTCGGCCCCTGCAGGGCGGCGGAGGGCCGTGTGCAGCACGGCGCGGTCTTCGCTGGTGTTGAGGTGCGCCCCGCGCAGCATGTCGGCGAAGCGCTCGCGCACGCCGGTCTCGTCGGCCAGCGACAGGAGGGCGTCGAGCACCTCGGCGGTGACGAGGTTCTTCGACAGGTCGACGTGCAGATCACCCATCGTGCGCGACAGGGTACGGGCCCGGTCGTCGTCGGCGGCGAACCAGCCGCGCAGGTCGGGCTGGAACTCGTCGCGCAGGGCGGAGAGGCGGGACCAGGCGGCGGTGGTGGTGGGGTCGATAGGCGCAGTCACGGATCCCACGCTAGCGACCCGCGCGGCCCCGCACAGCGAGGATGACGAATGCAGGGGAAGGCGCTACGACGCGGCGGGGTGGGGAGGAGGGGTGAGGCTCACGGTCGGCAGCGCGATCTCGCGCCCGGCATCCCAGGTCTCGGTCCATCCGAGACGGTCGAACAGCCCGTCCAGCAGCATCGCGGTGAACCCCCACACGATCTGCGGGCCCCCCGCGGTGTCGACGGCGAATGCGGGGCCGCGCCATTCCCGCCCGTCACGACGGATCACCGTCGAGCCCCGCCGCGCCGGGTCGAGGAGATCGGCGACGGGAGCACGGAAGACCGCGGCGGATTCCGCCCGATCGACCGCGTGCACGGGAGTCGGCCGCGCCCACCAGGCGAGCACCGGGGTCACCTCGTGCTGGGAGAACGCCAGAGGGACGGGCGCAAGCGTGCCCAGCACCTGCACGCCCGCCGGGTCGAGTCCGGTCTCCTCGCGCGCTTCGCGCAGCGCCGCGCTCACGGCATCCTCGTCGTCCGGGTCGACGCGGCCTCCGGGGAAGGCGACCTGGCCCGGGTGGGCACGAAGGGTGCTCGCACGGGCGAGGAGGAGCACGTCCAGGTCGCTCGGCACGTGAGCGGCCCGACGTCTGCTCGGGATGCCGTCGAGCACCCCGAACAGGATGAGCACGGCGGCGGCCCGGGCCTCCCCCTCGACCGGCGACGCGCGCAGAGCCGGGGAGATGTCGCCGAGGCCACGCGCGAGGAGGTCTTCGAGCTGGGCGCGGGGCGAGGGCATACGTCGAGGCTACCGAGCGTGACTCCCCCCTCAGCCGTTACAGGCCCAGCCGTCTCCGTCGCGGTCGAGGTCGTACACGTCCGGCCCGACCACGCGAGCGATCCCGTCGAAGTACGACGGGCCGTTGCCCTTCCCTCCCGCGCAGTCGACGTCGGAGTCGATCGGCACACAGGCGTCCGCATAGCTCGGGTGGCATCCGTCGGACCCGGGCAGCTCGGCGGCGGGCGGGGGCGGGTCGTAGGTGCCGACGACGGAGACCTCGGTGACCGCCTCCCGGGTCACGGACTCCCGCAGGAGGGAGCGGGAGGTCTCGACTCCGTCCACCGTCGTCACCCGGAAGACCGACACCTTCTCGCCATCCGCACCGGCGACGTCGATGCGCGATTGCCCACGCGGCAGACCGTTGTCCTCGACCGACGTCCGGCCGAAAGGGATCGCGGATGCCACCGCCACCTCGGAGACGCGCGTCACCGGAGTCGGTGTCGGCTTCGGGGTCGGAGTCGGCGTCGGAGTCGGAGTCGGCTTCGCAGTCGCTCGGGGGGTTGCGGAGGCCTGCGCCGGAGGGACGGAGGACGTCGGCTCTGCGATCGGTGCCGAGGACGAGCGCGGTTCATCGACCGGCTGAAGAAGCGGGGCGGGTTCCGCGACAGTGACCGTCATCGGGGCGGACGTCAGGGCGACGACTGCCAGACCTCCCGTCCCCGCGACGACGAAGGCCGCCACGACGATGGCGGCGACCGCCGCTCCTGTCGAGCCGAAGCGCAGCCACGTCCGAGACCGGGTAGCGATCGCGACCACCCCGGTCACGACGACCGCCAGGGCCGCGACTCCCAGGAGCGGCCACAGCGCGAGGAGGACGGGGAAGGCCAGAACGACGACCAGGACCCAGACCCAGGTCGGGACGCGGCGCTTCCTCGGCGCGGCGGCGAGGGGCGACGTCTGCTGCCGCCCTCCCTCGCCGACCTGGTCCGTCCAGACGACGCCATCCCACCAGCGCCATCGCCGCTGGTCGGTAGGGTCCGGATACCAGCCGGGCTGCGGTTCGCTCATCGTCTCTCCCCCGCCGGCCCGCGCATCGTCGCGCGACCGGTTCCGGGCTCAGTAGAGCAGAGCGGGGGGCCGCGGTCCAGTGTCCATCGCGTCCGCGCCCGTCCAGCCTGTCGGCGGCGTCAACGGGACGGTCGGCACGCCGCCGTTCGCACTCGTGTCCGGGTCCTCGAGGGGCGCATCCACGGGGACGACCATCCACCGAGGGTGCGCCGTGGTCCCCCCGCGGATACGGCGCATCCCGTGGGCGGGCGCTTCGGGCGCGGGAGTCGGCGCGGCGCCGTCGGAGGCGACACCGACCTCCCCCGGCGAGGTGTTCGTCGGAGGGCGTACCGTCGCCTGCTCCTCGATCTTTCTCCTCGTCGCCGCCGTGGCATTCATCCCTTCGACCGACGGCGCCGCGAGCGCCTCGGCGACGATGCGGCGGGGGTCGTACCGACGCGGATCCAGGGCGCGCCACTGCGGGGCGTCGACGGGGACGCCGATCTCCTCGGCCGCGCGCACCCGGGCGGCATCCACCGTTCGACGCAGGTCCCTCACCAGGGCCGCCGCGCGGCCGACGACGACGGGGAGGCGCTGCGGGCCCAGGACGACCGCGGCGATGAGGCCCACGAGCAGGAGCTTCTCGAACGTCAGACCGAACACGTCGGTTCCTCTTGCCTCGTGGAGGCCGTCCCGCGGGCGAGCCTCCGGTCGTGCAGGGCGGCGATGAGCAGCGCGGTCGCGTACAGCGCGGACATCGGGACGGCGACGAGGAACATCGACAGCACGTCGGCGGATGGCGTGGCCATCGCGCTGAACAGCACGATCGCGACCAGGGCGTACCGCCAGCTGCGGACCAGGGTGACGGCGGACAGGAGGCCGGCGAGGTTCAGTACCACCAGCACGACGGGCAGCACGAAGGCGACGCCGGTGGCGACCATGATCTTCAGGACGAAGTCGACGTAGGCGCCGGCGTCGAGGATCGTGGAGTCCTCGCTCGCGGCGAATCCCGTGAGCACCGACACCATGTGCGGGAACAGCAGCACCCCCGTGGCGCACCCGGCCGCGAACAGCGGCACCGCGGCTCCGACCGATCCGAGCACGTAGCGCCGCTCGCGACGGGTGAGCCCCGGCAGCACGAACGCGAACACCTGGTACAGCCAGACGGGGCTGGCGAGCACGACGCCCGTCACCAGCGCGGACCGCAGGCGCAGGTCGAACGCCCCCGTGACGCTGTCGAAGTTGAGGCTCGCGTCACGCTCGGCGGCGATCTGCGCGATCGGGGCACGGAGCAGCTCCATCAGGGGGTCGTAGAGGAACCAGCCGACGAGGGCCCCGATCGCGACGGCGAGCGCCGCCCGCATCGCGCGGCGGGTGGCCTCGTCGAGGTGGGCGGCGACGGGCATGGGGGCCGACCGCGGCGCCTCGGGTCGAGGCGCCGCAGCGGTGGGGGCGGCGACGGTGGTCATGTCGTGCTCGGCGGGGAGGTGACGGGCACGGCCGTGGTCAGCGGGATACGGTCGTCGGTCCGGTCGGCCGGGACGGCACCGGTGTCGGCCCCGGAGTCGCCGACCTCGGTCTTGAGGATGCGCACGGACTGCCCGAGGCTGCGGGCGAGGGCCGGCAGCTTCGCAGCGCCGAAGACGAGCACGATGACGGCGAGCACGATGAGGGCGTGCCAGCCGGTGAGGTTCTGCAGCATGGGAGGGTCCTTCCGGGTCAGCGGCCGCCGGGCATGGCGCCCGCGGTCGGGGTGGTGGTGGTGTCGACGCGGACGCCGAGCGAGACGGTCCAGCCGGTCGCGTTGTCGCCCGAGGTCGTGGCGAGCTCGAGCACTCCCCCGTCGTCGCCGAAGACGTTGTCGCTGTCGAGCGAGACGCGGGAGAGGTTGGACGCCGAGGACGGGTACGTGGCGGTGTCGGCGTAGACCGTCTCGCAGGTGGCCTGCGGCAGGGCGACCTGCGAGGTGGCGATGGCGTTGGATGAATCGGTGATGGCATCCACGTTCGGATACACCTCGAAGTGGATGTGGGGCCAGCGACCGTCGTAGCAGCCGGGGAAGATCGAGGTGAAAGAGACGACGCCGTCGTCACCGACCACCTGCACCCCGCGGAGATAGGTCTCGTTCTCGATGCCGGAGGAGTACATCGAGTAGTTCCCCTCGGTGTCGCAGTGCCAGACGTACACGGCGGCTCCGGCGAAGGGCACATCGCCGCCCGCGGTGTCGAAGATCGTGAGGTTCAGCGTCATGGGGACGCCGGTGGCCGTGGCTCCGCCGTCGAGGCTGGAGCGCAGATCGCTGCGCACGATCCCGGACTGCTCGAGCACATCGACGCCGTTCGAGCCGTCGCCGGGGTAGGGCCCGGCGGTCTCGTCGGGGATCTCTCCCGCGGGCAGAGCCGCAGCGGTCGTCGTCGCGGATGCGGAGGGCGTAGGGGTCGCCGACGGGGTCGTGGTCGCCGTCGGCGTCGCCGTGGGTGTCGCGGTCGTCGCCGTGGACCCGGTCGCCGCCGGCGTGCACGCGGCGAGGGTCGCCGCCCCCGCGCCCAGCACGACCAGCCCCAGGATGCCGCGCCGGGAGACGAGCGTGCGGATGTCGAACGGCGCTCCCTGGTCGACGACGGGCTCGTCGGCCCGGTCGAGCAACCGCCCCTCGTAGGTCGGGCCCTCGGGGGTCATCTGGGTCTCGGGGATCCTGCTCACGGTCGCCTCCCGGCTCTCGGTGGGTGTGTCGTCGGATCGAGGATGCGCGGGGCACCCTGCGCGGGCCCTGCGCATTCCTATGAGCCTGCTTTGCGTCGATCGACGCCTGCCATCCACCGGCCCGCCGCCCGCGACGGCGTGTCAGGATGAAGGTCGGGAGGACCGTGATGACGCCGCAGCTGCACGCCGTGACACTCGTCGTGAACATGCCGATCACCAAGATCGACGCCCTCGACGCCATCGCCTTCGCGGCGGACGGGAACGTCGAGGATGCCGGTACCGCACGGCCGCGCGTGTGGCTCGCCCCGCACGCGTGGGCCGAGGTCGAGATCCCCAAGTTCGCCGACCCGCCGCCGTTCGCGATCGACGTCTACTCCGACACCTCGGGCGCGATCGCGTGGGCGCAGGCACGCCGACTGCACGCGGCGCTCGAGCGCTTCGGATGGACCGTGCACCCGCCCGTGGCCGGGGCGCGGTGACCACGGCTGCTCCCGCGCCGCGCGCGCGGCTGCTCTACGTCGAGGACGACGCCGAGATCGCGGCCATGACGCTCGAGGTGCTGCGCGAGGTCTACGACGTCACCCATGAGAGCGACGGGCTCGCCGGCCGCGAGCGCGCGCTGCGCGACCGTTTCGACGTCGTCGTGCTCGACCGGCGCCTTCCCGGCTGCGACGGGGCCGAGATCGTGCGCTCCCTGCGCGCCGCGCACATCACGACGCCGGTGCTCATGCTGACGGCCCTGGGCGCGGTGTCCGACCGGGTGGACGGCCTGGATGCCGGCGCGAACGACTACCTGCTCAAGCCCTTCGACTTCGACGAACTGCTCGCGCGGCTCCGCGCACTCCTTCGCGCCTTCCGGACGGAGGGACGTCGGCGAGAGGTGTCCGACTGGACCTACCTCCCCGACACCGGCGTCGCCTACGGCCCGAGCGGGGCGCGCGTGGCCCTGACGGCGACCGAGAACGCCGTCCTCGACCTGCTCAGCCGCAGCCCCGATCACGTCTTCTCGCGCGAGGAGATCGCGGGCGCCGTGTTCCGTTCGCCCGATGCGGTGACCACCGTCGACACCTACGTCCATTACGTGCGCCGCAAGACCGCCACGGAGGTCATCGAGACGGTGCGCGGACGCGGCTACCGCGCGGGGGCCGCTCGGTGAGCGCCGAGGACGACCGTCGGGTCGTCCGACGCGCCGCCCTGCGCGTCGGGGCGCTCGTGGCCGGGGCCTCCGTCGTCGCCATCGCGGGGGGCGTCGGCATCCTGGTCTGGGTGCTCGTGTCGGGCGCGCGCGAGGAGGGGGGTGGGCACCGCCCGGGGTTCGGGCCCCCCGGCGGCGACCGCTTCGTCGTCGATCTCGACGACGTGCTGCCGTGGGTCATCGGGCTCGGACTGGTGGGGGTCGTGGTGCTCGGGCTCGTGGGCTGGGCCGCCGCGCGCTGGTCGGTGGGTCCGCTCGACGACGCGCTCCGCCGCCAGCGCGCCTTCGTGTCGGACGCGAGTCACGAGTTGCGCACCCCGCTCACGGCGTTGACCAGTCGTATCCAGATCGTCCAGCGGCGCCTGCAGCGCGCCGAACCCGCCGACGAGCCGGTCGCGCAGCTGCGTCGTGACGCGCAGGTGCTCGACGACGTGCTCACCGACATGCTGCTCACCGCCGAAGGGGCGGCCCAGACCGGCACCTCCTCGACCGCGGACAGCGTGCGCGCGGCCGTCGCCGGCCTCGACGCGCTCGCCGACGACGCGGGGGTGAATGTGCGCACCGGCGCCCTCGCCGATGTCCTCGTCGCCGTCCCCGCGGTCACGGTGGTGCGCATGTGCACCGCGCTGCTCGACAACGCCGTCGGTCACACGCCCGCCGCCGGGACGGTGACGGTCACGGCCCGCGACGAGGGGGACGACGTCGTGATCCGGGTGGCCGACGAGGGGCACGGGATCGCGGATGCCGACCTCCCCCGCATCTTCGAACGCTTCGCGCGCGGCGCCGAGTCGGGCCGGCGTCGCGGCTTCGGTCTCGGGCTCTCGCTGGTGCGCGAGGCCGCGACGCGCGCCGGCGGACGGATCGAGGTGGAAAGCACGTCACCGGCGGGCACGGTGTTCGCGCTGCGTCTGCCGCGCGCCCGCTGAGAAGCGCGGTCAGCCCACCACGGCGGAGCGGAACGCCGTCACCTCGACGCCGCCCGCGAAGCGTCTGACGTCACCGTGCTCCCACACCACCCCGGATGCCACGGGTGCCGCCGGCATCCATGCGAAGTCGTCGACGCCGGCGATCGCCGCGACCGTCGCCCACGCGTCGGCGGTGGCGAGGTCGTCCGCCAGCACCGTCGCGCTGACCGGGCCCGCGCGGCGATCGCCGGTGCGCGGATCGACGAGGTGGGCGCCGCGCTCGGCGGTGCCCGAGGTCGCGACGGCCCCGTCGACGATCTCGACCGTCGCGAGCAGGACGCCCGCGTGCACGGGGTGGGCGATTCCGACCGTCCACGCGTGGTCGCTCCCCGGGGCCGTGCGCAGACGCATGTCTCCCCCGACGTTGAGGCCGACCGCTTCGACGACCCCGTCCGCGAGCAGTTCGTCGAACGCCGCGGCCGCGGCATCCACCGACCACCCCTTCACATACCCGGTCGGATCGAACCAGCCCTGCCAGTGCGCGTCGAAACGACCGCCCGACGCGAGGCGCAGATCGCGGCATCGCACCGCGACCTCGGCGACCCGCGCATCGAGCTCGCCGAGTTCGAGGCCCTCGTCGCGCAGGCGCGAGACGTCGGAGTCCACGCGGTAGGTCGAGAACACGCGCTCGTCGTCGCGCAGGCGGGCGAGGGCCGCGGCGATCGCCGTCTCGACGGCGACGGTGCGGGCGCCCTTGACCGTCAGCGAGGCGACGGTCCCCATCACGGGCTTGGTCACCGTGAACGCCGGCGCCGTCACGATCGGGCCTGGTCGAGGGCGGACTGCAGCGAGGTGCGGTACCCGGTGCTCGTATACGTGGCACCGGAGACCATGTCGACCTGCGCGCTCTGCGCCTGGATCGTCTCCTGCATCAAGGTGGGCAGCGCGCGCGAGTTGATCTGCTGGTCGCGTCCGTTCGACGAGGGGTACTCGGGCACCTGCACGTCGGTGATCGAGCCGCCCGACACCGTGATCTGCACCTGCACCGGTCCGTACCGGGTGTTCGCGGACGAGCCGGTGTACGTGCCGTCGCGGAGTCCGCGGGAGGTGGTCTGGCCGGCCGCGCCGGACGACGAGGACCCGGATGCCGAGGAGCTCGACGACGACGACGACGCGGACGGGGTCGGGGCGGGGGCGGCCGCCGTCGTTCCCGTGGACACGGGAGCGACGTCTGACAGCGCGCCGGCGGAATCCGGGGCGACCGAGGTGCGGTAGCTGAAGAGCAGCACGAGGCCCGTCACCGTGGCCATGACGGCGTAGACGATTCGTTTCATCGGGTCCTCCTCAGACGGTGAAGGCTTCGAGATGGATCTGAGCCGACGGGACGCCGGCACGGCGGAGGTCGATGCGAACGGCGTCCATCCAGGGACGGGGGCCGCAGAGATAGACGTCGGTGTCGGCGGGACGAGGAGCCACGTACCGCACGAGATCGGCACCCGCCCACGCAGCGTGCGACTGCGGGAGCCACGGCGAGGCGGTGGCCGCGCGCGGGCCGGGCAGCGCCGCGTGCCGCAGGCCCCGCTCCCGCTCGAGGCGCTGGATCGCGTCGACGCGGAGCGCGTCGCCCGCGGTGTGGTCGCGCACGAGCAGCGTCGCCTCGCCGGGGGTCCAGCGGGCCTCCTGGAGCAGGGCGACGAGCGGGGCGACGCCCGCCCCGGCGCCGATCATCAGCAGCTCGCGCCCGCGCCGCTCGTCGGTCGTGAGCGTGCCGTAGGGCCCCTCGATCAGCACGCGCGTGCCGGGACGCAGGGCGGCGAGCCGGCGCGTGCCGTCGCCCACCAGGCGGGCGGAGATCACGAGCTCGCGGCCGTCGGGGGCCGCGGCGAGTGAGAAGGGGTGCCCGCGCGTCCAGCCGGATCCGTCGAGGAAGCGCCAGACGAAGACCTGCCCACCCCGGGCGTTCAACGCCCCGAGCCGGCGGCCCGTCAGGCGCACCGACACCCCGCGGTCGCCGTCGCGTTCGACGGCGCTCACCCGGATGCCGTGACGGAGCGACCGGGTCAACGGCATCCCGAGCCGGAACACGATCACCGCGGCGGCCGTGAGAGCCCACATCGTCCACCAGTACACGGTCGCGGCGGGGTTGGCGGTGAAGTCGGCGCCCGTCCACAGCATGTGCGGGATCGCGAGGCCGACCCCGAGGTAGCCGTAGAGATGCAGCAGATGCCACGACTCGTACCGCAGACGACGGCGGGCCCTGCGCACCGAGGTGACCACAACGAGCAGCAGCAGGCCGGTGCCCGCGGTCGCCAACAGCATGCCCGGGTAGTCCCACACGAACTCCCACGCCTGCACCAGCGGGTTGAGCCCCGCCGAGACCGCGTACCCGAGGATCTGCAGGGCGATGTGCGCGGCGAAAAGAGCGAACGACCAGAAGCCGACGATCCGGTGCATGCGGGTAATCCCGTCACGACCGAAGCCGCGCTCGAACAGCGGCACGCGCGCCATGAGCAGCACCTGGTAGAAGAGGAGGTTGGCGGATGCCAGGCCCGCTGCCCGGCCGAGGGCGTTGAGGGTGTCGCCTCCCCCCGCGAGCAGCGCCTGGACCTCGCCGCCGGCGACCCACACCGCCACCACGATCAGGCTCGTCGCCCACACGACCGTGACGGCTGCGAGGTTCCAGGCGGCCCGGTTGCTCGTGCGCGGCCGCACCGCGCGGCGCGTGGGCATGGCTGCGGGCGGGGCGGTGAGGACGGGTGCTGCGGTCATGCGCTCAGCGTGCCCGCGCGCTCCCCAGACGGCTCCAAGAAAGCGGGCGGGTGGGCGGATGCATAGGGATTACGTAGGTTCAGCGTCAGTACCCGGCGCCGAAGCGCGGCGGGCGCTGTCGTGAGAGAAGCGCGCGGGAGGCTCCCACCCGAGGCGCGACGGGGACGGCCGGGCGGAGAAGCAGCGCCGAGGAGAGCGGGATCAGCGGTCGTTCCAGATCAGCGGCGCCTGTCGGAGCCAGGTGTCGTCTTCGAGGGAGTCGAGGAGGAAGCGGGCGACGTCGGCGCGGCTGATGCTGAACCCCGGCTTCTCCGTGCCCACGAGCGCGGCGCGCGCGGCTCCGCGGGAGGGCGCGTCGGAGAGGGCGACCGAGCGGGCCATCACCCATTCCACGTCGGACGCGCGGACCACCGCATCGACGCCATGGTGATCGGTGTACCCGTGGCGGATTCCGGAAGTCTTGATGAGCCCCTTCATCAGGGGGTTCAGCGCGGGCCAGGAGTCGCCGGCGCCTTGCGTGGAGGCGACGGCGATCCGGCGGATGCCGTTCTCCGTCATGACCGTGAGGGTGTCGCGGGTCGCGTCGGTCATGAACGCGGGCGGGCTGACGGGTGTGGCCCAGGGGTTGTCGCTGGCGCGCGAGTTGTTCAACGCGCTGACCACCGCGTCGACGCCTTCCGCGGCGCGGCGGATGTCGTCGATGCGAGCGGGGGTTCCGGCGACGAGCTCGACGCCATCGGGTGCCACGAGGACGTCGGGGTTGCGAACGAGCGCGCGAACGCGATGACCGCGTTCGACTGCCTGGGACAGGACATGGACGCCGGTGCGTCCGCTGCCGCCGAGAACGAGGAGGGTGGTCATGGGCGTTCCGTTTCCGTCGGCGGCGTCGGTTCTGAAGGGGCGGAGGCGATGGTCTGGGCGAGCGCCTGCGCGTAGCCATTCACGGACTGGGCCCCGGACGCGGCCAGTCGACGGTCGAAGACCGTGAACGGCACACCCTGCACGCCCAGACGCCGGCCCTCCTCGTTGTCTTCCCGGACCGCATCGGCGTACTCGTCTCCGGCGAGCACCTCGCGGACCCGGTCTGCGGAGAGGCCCACCTCGGCGCCGGCCGCCGAGAGAGAATCCGCGGTGAACGGGTTGAGGTCGCCCGCGAAGAACCGGTCTTGCACGAGTGAGAAGAACTCGAGACCGACGCCCTGGTCCTGCGCGAACTGGAAGACGCGGTGGAAGTCGGAGGTGTTCGCGTTCAATCGGTCGACCGAGAACGGCAGTCCCTCGCTCTGTGCGAGAGCCTGGATGCGCCGCTCCGCCTGGACGACGATCTGCGCGTCGCCGCCGTGCGAGCGGATGAAAGCGCTCTCGATCGTCTCAGGGGTCGTCGGGGCACCCGGGTTCAGCTCGAAGGAGCGCAGACGCAGCTCGAATCGGTCTCCGTCGGCGCGCCCGGCGATCGCCTCCTGGAGCCGGTGCTTGCCGACGTAGCACCAGGGGCACCCCAGGTCGCTCCAGACCTCGATCACGACGGGTCGGGACGTCTCAGACGGGTTGTCATCAGTCATGTCGCTTACCTCACTTGTAGTGCGTAGCAACATCATCCGACTGTGGAAGATCGTTCACAAAAGGCACTTCCGCGTGCCCGACGAAGGCGCAGGTGCGCGTGCGAAACCGGCGTGGCCCCGCCGCCGCCTCAGCCGACGGAGGCTGACGTCTCGGCGCGAGAGCCGGCTCGGCCCACACCGATCCGCTCGTGCAGGGCTCTGTTCGCCGCCACCGTCGCGTGGTTCTCCACCGCCCACTGCGAGAGTTGCAGGACGGCTTGCTGCAAAGACCTGCCCAGAGGGGTCACCCGATACTCGACCCTCGGCGGGACTTCCGCGTACGCCCGTCGCTCCACGAGCCCGTCGCGCTCGAGCGCCTTCAGGGTGACCGTCAGCATGCGCTGCGAGACGCCCGGGATGCTCGCCATCAGGTCGGAGTAGCGCAGCGTCCGTTCACCGAGGGTGCTGAGCACCAGGACGGTCCACTTGTCGCCGATGCGATCCAGTACTTCCCTGATGAAGGCGCTGTCCTCGGGCCACATGGCGCAGGGACCCACCGCTTTCCTCTCCGTGGCCATCTCCCGCCTCCTCGACCGACTCACCGTAGCAAGCGGGTGCCCACGCAGGCTTCCGCTTCCCGATCACCCCGGCACTCTGGCCCGGGTTCTCGCGTCAGCCGGCGAGGTCCGCGAGCGCCGCGCTGCGCTCCCACAGCTGCTTCGCGACGGCGGGGTCGTCGGCGAGCTTGTTGGTCTTCGCGGGCTTGTTGTTCGCGTAGAAGCCGCCCGGCTCCCAATCGACGCCGGGCTTGCCGAGTGCGAGCCAGGTCAATCGCGCCCCGCCCACCGACGTCGAGGTCATCAGGCGCTGCGCCAACGGGCCGCCGTACAGGAACTTCCACGGGCCATTGCTGGAGGCCCCGAAGTTCGACGCGATCACCCCGGGGTGGAAGGCCACCGCCGACAGGCCCTGGTCGCCGAACCGGCGGTTCAGCTCCTTGGTGAACAGGACGTTCGCGAGCTTGGCATTGCCGTAGGCGTTCGTGGAGGAGTAGCGGCGAGCGCCCTGCAGGTCGTCGATGTCGAAGCGCGGGAAGAGCTTCGCCGCGGCGCTGGAGGTCTGGATCACCGAGGCGTCGGAGTCGATGAGGCGCTCGAGCAGCAGGTTCGTCAGCAGGAACGGCGCGAGGTGGTTCACCTGGAACGTCGTCTCGTATCCGTCCGTGGTGAGCGTGCGCTCGCCGAACACGCCCCCGGCGTTGTTGGCGAGCACGTCGATGCGCGGGTACCGCTCGAGGAGGGATGCCGCGAGCTCGCGCACCTGGGCCAGATCGCTGAAGTCGGCGACGAACGAGTCCACGCCGAGCGTCCGCGCGACGCGCGCGGTCTTGTCGGGATTGCGCCCCACCACCACGACCTCCTCGCCGAGCTGCGCGAGCTGCTTCGCGGAGGCGGCGCCGATGCCGTCGCTCGCGCCGGTGATGACGATGGTGCGGGTCATGGGTGCCTCCTGGGTCGTGATGCAGCCACGCTAACGGCGGCCTCGACGTCGACGGCGGGGCTTGCCCCCGGCATCCGGAGTCCGTCACAGAACTCACAGGCCGCTCCCAGCCCGGCGGGACCAAATCCGGCACGGTCGACGTTCTCTTCTGTGACGGCCGACACCGGTCGCCATGACGAAGGGACACGAACCGTGAGCACGGAGTACCGGAAGACGTCGGAGGCGCTGAGCCGCCTCACCGACCGCCAGTTCGCCGTCACGCAGGACGACGCGACCGAACCGCCGTTCCGCAACGAGTACTGGGACAACCACGAGGACGGCATCTACGTCGACGTCGTGTCGGGGCAGCCCCTGTTCTCCTCGACCGACAAGTTCGAGAGCGGCTCGGGCTGGCCGAGCTTCACCAAGCCCATCGACGACGTCGCCGTCGTGGAGAAGACCGATCGGACGCTGTGGATGACGCGCACCGAGGTGCGCTCGGCCGGGGCGGACAGCCACCTCGGACACGTCTTCGACGACGGCCCGCGCCAGGCCGGCGGCCTGAGATACTGCATGAACTCGGCCGCTCTGCGCTTCGTCCCCGTCGCGGAGCTCGAGGCGCAGGGCTACGGCGCCTACCTCCCCTTGTTCCGCGAGAGCCGGGCCTCATGAACCTCTTCACCCTCTTCACCCGTGACCGCAAAAGGAGCACCAGCATGACCAGCGGACCTTCCGACACCGGCGAGATCACCCGCCGCCCCGGCACCGAGACCGCCGTCCTCGCGGGCGGCTGCTTCTGGGGCGTCGAAGACCTCATCCGTCGCCAGCCGGGCGTTCTCGACACGCGCGTCGGCTACACCGGCGGGCAGAACGACCACGCGACCTATCGCAACCACCCCGGCCACGCCGAGGCGGTCGAGATCGTCTTCGACCCCGCGAAGACCACGTACCGCGACATCCTGGCGTTCTTCTTCCAGATCCACGACCCGTCGACCCTGAACCGCCAGGGCAACGACATCGGCACGAGCTACCGCTCGGCGATCTTCCCGCTCTCGTCCGAGCAGGAGAAGGTCGCGCGCGACACGATCGCCGATGTCGACGCATCGGGGATCTGGCCGGCGAAGGTCGTCACCACGATCGAGCCGGAGGCGCCCTTCTGGGAGGCCGAGCCCGAGCACCAGGACTACCTGATCCGCATCCCGAACGGCTACACGTGCCACTTCGTGCGCCCCGGCTGGGTGCTGCCCAAGCGTGAGGAAGCCTCCGCGTAACGAATCGAGAGGGCCCGGTTGCCACGGCATCCGGGCCCTTTCGCGTCCCCCGCGATGACCTGCAGGCCGTCGAGCGTCCCGGACACGCCGGACGCCCTCGCGCGATGCGGCGTGTTCCGGACACTCGAGGATCCGGCGCCACGCGCGCAAGCCCGACGGCCGGGACGACGGCGCTTCGTAGGCTCTCGGCATGAGCGAGTACGACGTCATCGTGGTCGGTGCGGGCCTCGCGGGGCTGCGCGCGGCGACCCGCCTCGCGGAGGCCGGACGCGACGTCGTCGTCCTCGAGGCCGGGGACGCCGTGGGAGGGCGGGAGCGCACCGACGTCGTCGACGGATTCCGCCTCGATCTCGGCTTCCATGTGCTGAACCCGGCCTATCCCGCGATCCGACGCTGGGTCGACGTCGACGCGCTGGCGCTGCGGCGCTTTCCCGTGGCGGTCGGCGTGCGACTCGACGACCGGGTGGCGCGGCTCGCGCACCCGCTGCGGCATCCGTCGTCGCTGGCCGAGACGCTGGCGAGCGGACTCGTGCGGCCGACGGATGTCCTCGCCCTGGCTCGGTGGGCGGGTCCGACCGTCCTGACCGCCCGGGCGGCGAAGACCGGCGACGACCGCGCTCTCGCCGAGGCGTGGGACCGGGCGGGCCTGCGCGGACCCCTGCGGGAGGCCGTGCTCGAACCCTTCCTGGCCGGCGTGCTCGCCGACGACCGACAGGAGACCTCCGACGCGTTCGTCCGCCTGCTCATCCGCAGCTTCGCGCTCGGGCGCCCGGGCGTTCCCGCCGCGGGCATCGGCGCCCTCCCCGCGCAGCTCGCCGACGCCGCCCGGCGAGCGGGAGCCGGCATCCGCCTGTCGCACCGCGTGGTCTCGACCCGGCGGCGAGCGCACGGCTGGCATGTGGGCATCGAGGGTCAGGATGCCGTGACCGCCCGCGCCGTGATCCTCGCCACCGGTCTCGACCCGGCCTTGGACGTGTCGCTCGCCGCGCCGCGGGGCCTGCAGACGTGGTGGTTCGCCGCCGACGAGGCACCGACGGACGACGGCGCGCTCCGGGTCGACGGCCGTCGTCGCGGCCCGGTGGTGAACACCGCGGTGATGACGAACACCGCCCCGACCTACGCGCCGCGGGGGCAGCACCTCATCCAGGCGACGTGCGTGTTGCCCTCGGACGCGTCGGAGAGCGGCATCCGTCGCCAGCTCGCCGAGATCTGGGATGCCGACACCCGCCCCTGGCGCCTGCTGCGTCGCGACGACATCGCCCGAGCCCTCCCCGTGCAGGATCCACCGCTGCGACGGCGGCGTCCCGTGCGGCTCGGCGACGGCCGTTACGTCGCCGGGGATCACCGCGACACGGCGTCGATCCAGGGGGCGCTCGTGTCGGGTCAGCGGGCCGCGGAGGCGGTACGGGCCGACCTCGGGCGGTGAACCGGCGTGGCACCGGTCAGACGGGGCGCGGTTCGACGTGGGCGCTGCGTCATCCCCGCTGAGCCAGCGCCTGCAGCGCTTCGCCGGTCACCCGGCGCGTCGTCCACTCCTCCAGCGCCTCGGCTCCGAGGGCACGGTAGAAGCCGATGGCCGGCTCGTTCCAGTCCAGCACCGTCCATTCCAGGCGCGAATACCCGCGCCGCACGCACTCCTCGGCGAGCGCCGAGAGCAGAGCGACCCCGTAGCCGTGCGAGCGGTACTGCTCGTGCACGTAGAGGTCCTCGAGCCAGATGCCGTGCGTGCCCGTCCACGTGGAGTAGGTGAGGAACCAGATCGCGATCGCGCGAATATCGTCGTCGGGGCCGGCCACCACGAACGCGAACGCGCGCGGCTCGTCGCCGAACAGCGTCGCGGTGATCATCGCCGCGGTGTTCTCGACGGCATCCGGCTCCTTCTCGTAGTCGGCGAGGGCCTGGATGCAGGCGAGGATGCCGTCCTCGTCACCGGGTCGGGCACGGCGCAGCACGGCGTCGTCGGGGAATGCGGTCATGCGTGAGCCTCCCAGCTCTCGAGGGCGACGCGGCGGAAGTTCCCGCCGAGCACCGCGGCGATGTCGGCGTCGGCCCAGCCCCGCGTCGCGAGGGCGCCGCCGAGCTGAACGAAGGTCTCCGGCGGCATCCATTCGACCGGTCCCCACGCGGTGTAGCTGGCGTCGTAGAGCTCGGGGCTCGTCGCCAGCACGTCGCGGAAGGTCTCCCAGTCGAAGGAGAAGTCCGTGCTCACGCCCACGTGCGCGATGCCGACGACTCCGACGGCGTGCTCGATGTGGCGCACCATCGCCTCGAGCGTCGGGGTGTTGGGCCCGAGGAAGATGCCGACGCCGGTCACGCCCACCACTCCCCCGGTGTCGGCGACGGCGCGGGCCTGATCGTCGGTGATGTTGCGCGGGTGATCCCACACGGCGCGCAGGTTGGAGTGGCTGAAGACGACCGGTCGGGTCGACACCGCGCACATGTCGAAGGTGGTGCGCGCCCCCACGTGCGAGCCGTCGGGCACCATGCCGCGAGCGTTCATCTCGGCGACGAGATCGCGACCCCACGCGGTGAGGCCGTCGTCGACCGCGTCGAGGCACCCGCCGCCAGCGGCGTTGGCGTGGTTGTAGACCGGCCCGAGGGTGCGCACACCCAGGGCCGTGAGAGCGGCCACCGCGCCGAGGTCTCCGCCGAGGGGGGCGACGTCTTCGAGGTCGAACACCACCGCGGTGTCCCCGGCGGCGGCGATGCGGTCGACGTCCTCGACGGACGCCGCCAGCGCGAGCCCCTCGATCGCCTCGACCTGCGCACGGAAGGAGTGAAGGACGCTTGCCGCGACCTCGGGGCCGTGCGGGGCGAAGCCGACGTTCAGCGACACCAGGCCGCCCCCGCCGCCGCGATAGCGGTGCAGCTCGGTCAGGTCGGCGGTCTCGACGAGCTCGGCGCACGCGTGCTGGTCCCAGATCACGTCAGGCCCCCACCCGCGCGGCGAGCGCGGGGTCGAGCGCCTCGCGCTCGTCGAACACGAAGCAGTCGCCGCTCCAGTGCGCCGCGCCCTGCGCGTCGAACCACCCGAGGATGCCGCCGTCGAGCTGGTACGCCTCGACGCCCTCGTCCCGCAGGTACAGCGCCGCCTTCTCGCAGCGGATGCCGCCGGTGCAGAAGCTCACGACCGTCTTGCCGACGAGCTCGTCGCGGTGCGCGCTCGCGGCAGCCGGGAACTGGGTGAACCGGTCGATGCGCCAGTCCAGCGCCCCGGCGAAGGTGCCGTAGTCGACCTCGAAAGCGTTGCGCGTGTCGACGAGCACCACCTCGCGACCGTCGTCGTCGCTGCCACGGTCGAGCCACCGGCGCAGGGTCTCCGGGCTCACGGCGGGTGCCCGGCCGTCCTGCGGACGCACCTCGGGGCGATCCATGCGGATGATCTCGCGCTTCACCTTCACCCGCAGTGCGCCGAAGGGCACGGCGTCCGACCAGCTCTCCTTCGTCTGCAGGGCCGCGAAACGCGCATCGGTCCGGAGATCGTCGACGAAACCGCGCACCTCGTCGGCGGACCCCGCCAGGAAGAGGTTGATCCCCTCCTCGGCCAGCAGGATCGTCCCGCGCAGCCCCCGCGCCCCGGCCTGCTCGCGCAGTGCGTCCCGGAGGGCTGCCGGGTCGTCGAGCGGCGTGAACAGGTACGCCGACACGTTCAGGGTGGATGCGGATGCCATGACCTCCACCCTACGAAAGCGCGCACGTGCGCGTGTCATCGTACGACGCCGGCGTCAAGCCGGGAAACGCCCCTCGTCGATCGCCTAGCGTGGGAGGACTCGTCCCCGGGAGGAAGCGTGCCCCTTGGCCCCGTGCCGTCGACCGTGACCGTCTCCGTGGTCATCCCCGTCCGCGACGATTCCGCGCACCTTCGGCGGTGCCTGGGAGCGCTCGCCGCGCAGACCCTCGCCCCCGACGAGATCGTCGTCGTCGACAACGACTCCCGCGACGACAGCGCCGCCGTCGCGCGCGGCGCGGGGACGCGCGTGGTCTTCTGCGGCGAGCGCGGCATCCCTGCCGCTGCGGCCGCGGGCTACGACGCCGCGCGGGGCGACCTCATCCTCCGGCTCGACGCCGACAGCATCCCCGCGGCGACCTGGGTTGCGAGCATGGTCGAGGCGCTGAAGGACACGGACGTGGATGCCGTCACCGGCGGTGCCGTGTTCCATGACGGCCCGGCGGCCGGGCGCGTGGCGATGGCCCGGGCCTTCCTCGGCACCTACACCGCCTTCGCCGTCCCCGCCCTCGGTCACACGCCCCTCTGGGGGTCGAACATGGCGTTCCGGCGGCGGGCGTGGGAGGACGTGCGTGCCGAGGTGCACCTCGACCCCGAGCTGCACGACGACCTCGACCTGGCCTACCACCTCGGCGAGCGGCACCGCATCCGCCACGTCCCGGGGCACCACATGCGCGTGTCATCGCGGACCGTCGAGCCGGGGCGGTTCGCGCGGTGCTTCCGCCGCGGCGCGGGCACGGTGTTCGCGCACTGGCCGCGGGACTTCCCGGTCGCCCGGTGGGTGCGTGTGGCCCGCCGGCGTGCCGTGCGCCCCCTCAGCGAGGGGGCGCGCTGATGGCCGGCATCCTGTTCCCCGACGTCGAGGCTCCCGACCTGCACGTGATGAGCTTCAACATCCGCCGACGCTTCGACCGCATCACCTGGCCGCCCGCCGACCGCTGGCCGATGCGCAAGCAACGGTTGCGCACGTTCCTCGGCGCGAACCGTCCGCACCTCCTCGGCTCGCAGGAGGCGATGCCCGACCAGGCGCAGTGGGTGCAGGACTCCCTGGGCTCGAGCTACGGGCGCCTCGGTCTCGGGCGCGGCAAGGACCGCGGCGGCGAGGGCACTCCCCTGTTCTACGACCGCGACCGCATCGGGGTGGAGGATTGGCGCCAGGTCGCCCTCTCCGACACCCCCGAGGTGCCCGGATCGACCGGGTGGGGCAACACGATCCCACGTATCGCCGTGATCGCGCACCTGCGCGACCTCGCCACCGGCGCGGGCTTCACCTTCGTCAACACGCACTTCGACGCCTTCTCGCGGCGCGCGCGGCGGCGGTCGGCCACCTGGCTGCACGATCTGGTCGCCGCCGAGGCGGGACCGCTGCTGTTCACCGCCGACGTGAACGCGCACGTGCGCTCGGGCGAGCTCGCCGGCATGTTCGCCGACGCACTGCTCGTCGACACCTGGTCGTACGCCCCCGCGCGGCGATCGGCCGAGTGGGGCACGTTCAACAACTACGCGACCCCGCGGGTCGGCGCTCGGCGCATCGACGCGCTGCTGGCCACCCCCGAGGTCGGGGTGCGCGCCGTGGGCATCGACCCCCGCCCCACCGGGACGCAGTGGCCGAGCGACCACCTCCCCGTGCAGGCCGTGGTGCGCATCCCCGTCGGGAGCCCACGGTGACCGCTCACCGCGCGCCGTCCGAAGAGCAGCGGATGCCGTTGCTCTCGGCGATGTACGCCAACCTCAAGCGCCCGCCGCGCAGCGTCACCGACTGGCTCGCCGACGCGGTGCGCGCGGCGGCGATCGTGATCGTGATCGTCTCGCTGTTCGCCCTGCCGTTCACGGACTTCGCCGTGCTGTCGATGTCACTGCCGGCGATGATGCTCTCGCGCATGATCGGCCTGCGCTCCGGACTCGACCTCGTCACGTGCATCACCGTGTTCATCGCGGCCGGCAGCAACGTCATCGACCTGTACCGCGCGTGGACGGGGTGGGATCTGATCGTCCACACCGTGTGCACGGGAGTGTTGGCCGCCGTCGCGCTCGTGCTGCTCGACGACGCTCGGGTGATCGAGCCGACCGGCCGACGCCGAACGCCGATCCTCGTCGCCACGACGGCGGGGCTCGCGCTCAGCGCCGTGTGGGAGATGGTCGAGTGGTTCGGCTACCGCTTCATCACCGACGCCATCTTCGTCACGTACGACGACACCATCGGCGACATGATCGCGGGGGGCGCGGGAGCGCTGATCGCCGGAGTGCTGGCCTCCCGCTGGCGCCTCACGCGCACGGATCGCGCCGCTCTCTGACGCCCCGCCCCGGCGGGACCGCACGGACGCGAACGCGCCGGCCCCCACGGGGACCGGCGCGTTCGCGTCCGTGCGGACTCAGATGGTGCCGACTCAGATGGCCGACTCAGATGGTGCCGGCGACGTCCGTTCCCACGAGGTCGCCGTCGGGGTTCGGCTCGCTCAGCTGCTCGCCGGGAGCGGTCGAGTCCTTGAGCGGCGGGAGGCCCGCCTCGACGCGCGATCCGGTCTCGGCATCCACGTTCTTCCAGTACTGCACGGCACGATCGCGGACGTCCTTCCGGGTCACTCCCCCGACGTGCCCGACGATCGTCTCGACGAGACGGTCGCGATCCTCGGCCGACATGACCTCGCGCACGAGGGCACCCGCCTGACCCCAGTCGTCGTCCTCGGGGTGCAGCGTCGCCGCCGACCGCACGAGTTCGCCGTCGCTGTGCCAGCCGCCGTCGCCGGCGCGTCGCGGGTCGGCCGCGGGTCCGCCCACCGAGTTCGGCGCGTAGACGGGCACCTCGGGCGGGTTGTACTCGTAGCGCATCGCGCCCTCCTTCGAGTACGAGTGCACCTCGGCGTGCGGACGGTTCACCGGCAGCTGCTGGTAGTTGGTGCCGACGCGGTAGCGGTGCGCGTCGGCGTAGCTGAAGATGCGCGCCTGCAGCATCTTGTCGGGGCTGCCGTCGATGCCGGGCACGAAGTTCGACGGCTCGAAGGCCGCCTGCTCGATCTCGGCGAAGTAGTTGCCCGGGTTGCGGTTCAGCTCCATCGTGCCGACCTCGATCTCGGGGTAGTCGCTGTGCGGCCACACCTTGGTCAGGTCGAACGGGTTGAAGCGGTAGGTCTTGGCATCCTCGTAGGGCATGATCTGCACCTTCAGCGTCCACGTGGGGAACTCGCCCCGCTCGATCGCCGCGTACAGGTCGCGGATGTGGAAGTCGGCGTCCTGGCCCGCGATCTGATCCGCCTCGTCTTGCGTGAGCGTCTTGTGGCCGAGGTCGGTGTGGAAGTGGTACTTGACCCAGAACCGTTCGCCGTCGGCATTGATCCACTGGTAGGTGTGCGAGCCGTAGCCGTTCATGTGCCGCCAGGACGCCGGGATGCCGCGGTCGCCCATGAGCCACGTGACCTGGTGGGCGCTCTCGGGTGAGAGCGTCCAGAAATCCCACTGCATGGTGTTGTCGCGCAGGTGGCTGCCGGGGAGGCGCTTCTGCGACCGGATGAAGTCGGGGAACTTGATGCCGTCCTTGACGAAGAAGACGGGGGTGTTGTTGCCGACGAGGTCGTAATTGCCCTCGGTCGTGTAGAACTTCAGCGAGAACCCGCGGGGGTCGCGCCACGTGTCGGGGCTGCCCTGCTCGCCGGCGACCGACGAGAAGCGCGCCAGCATCTCGGTCTCGACGCCGGGCTGGAACAACGCGGCCCGGGTGTAGGCCGAGACGTCGCCGGTCGTGCGGAAGGTGCCGAACGCTCCGCCGCCCTTTGCGTGCACGACGCGCTCGGGGACGCGCTCGCGATTGAACTGCGCGAGCTTCTCGATCAGGTAGTGGTCGGTCAGCGCGATCGAGCCGTCGGCTCCGACGCTCTGCGAATGCTCGTCACTGGCGACGGGTGCGCCGCCGTTCGTGGTGGTCGGCTCGGTCATGGCTCTCCTCACGTCGTGGGCCGCGAAACGAAAGGCCCACGCCGACGCTACGCACCCCCTCCGACATCGAGGGGGTGTTGCGCTTCGCGCGCGAAGCACCTACTGTCCGGGGGCTGTCAATCCCCCGCGGACGTCCCCGCGGCCTCGAAACCATGGCCCCACACGAACCGAAGGGACATGACATGTCGAAGGATCTGTCGAAGGGCGATCGCGTCAGCTGGGACACCCCGCAGGGCAAGACGCAGGGCGAGGTCGTGGAGAAGAAGACGAAGGACTTCCAGCACGACGGCCAGAAGTTCACGGCGTCCGAGGACGACCCGGCCTACATCGTGAAGTCGGAGAAGTCGGGCTCGACCGCGGCGCACAAGGGCTCGTCGCTGAACAAGCTCAAGAGCTGACCGCGCGGTCGCGACGGCGGGCTCAGCGACCACCCCGGTCCTGAGCCCGCCGAAGGACCCGGGCCGCCGCAGAGGCCCCTGAGCCTGTCGAAGGGACCGGGCCCACACGGCACCCGGTGACGTCGACAGGCTCAGGCACCTCGGCTCCGCGAGACCGTCGAGGACCGGCACCCATCGCTACTCCTTCGCGTCGCGCCGCTTCCTCATCTGCGCCAGCGCGAGCCCCAGCCGGTGGTTGCCGGCCAGCACGTCCTCGTGCCGCTCGAGGAACTCCCAGTACGCCTCGGTGAACGCCGAGTCCTTGGCATCCTGCGCCGACGGCCACCACGAGCCCATCTTCTGCAGATACGCCCCGCCCGAGACGTAGGGCTTGGTGGCGACGAACCCGCCGTCGGCGAACTGGCTCATGCCCATGACGTTGGGCACCATCACCCAGTCGTACGCGTCGACGAACAGCGCGAGGAACCACGCGTTCACCTGCCGCGGCGCGTAGCCCTGCAGGAGGAACCAGTTGCCGAGCACCATCAGCCGCTCGATGTGGTGCGCGTACCCCCACCGGTGCACGCGCTCCAGCACCGTGCGCACCGGGATCGGCAGGTCCTTCGGCATCCGCTCCCCCGAATACCAGTACTTCTGGATCCGCTGCTCGAGCTGCAGCGCGTTCACGTGCTCGAGCTTCGGGTGTGCCCGGTACATGCCGCGCATGTACTCGCGCCATCCGATCACCTGGCGGACGAACCCCTCGACGGATGCCAGCGGGGCGTCCGTGCGGGTGGCTGCGGCGACCACCTCCTCGACGGTCAGAAGCCCGATGTTCAGCATCGGCGAGATGATCGCGTGGAAGAGGAACGGCTCGTCGGCCTTCATCGCGTCCTCGTAGCGGCCGAAGTCGTGCAAGCGCTCCGCGACGAAGACGTCGAGCCAGTCGCGGGAGTCCTCTGGGGTCACCGGGAGCCAGAACTCCTCCGCCGCGCCCGGGTGCCCGGGGAACAGCTCATCGACCTCCGCGATCACCCCGCGCGTGATCTCGTCGTGCGCGAGCTGCGGCAGGGGCGGGATCTCGACGCCCTTCTTCGGCAGGGCCTTACGGTTCTCGGCATCGAAGTTCCAGCGACGCCCCGCGGGCTTGCCGCCGTCCATCAGGATGCCGGTGCGCCGGCGCTGCCAGTGGTAGAAGTCCTCCATGAGCGGCGTGGGGTGTTCCGCGAACCAGCCGTCCACGTCCTCCTCGGGCGTGAGGAAGAGCCCGTCCGAGAGCACGTCCGTGTCGACGTCGTGGTCGGCGCAGATCCGCGCGATGCGCTCGTCGACGGGACGGTTCGGGTCGCTCATCCAGGTCAACCGCGACACGTGGTGCTTCTTCAGCAGGCGTTCGAGGCCCGCCTTGAACGTCAGGTCGTCGTCGAGGGTGATGCGCCGCACGGTCCGGCCCTCGGCCTCCAGCCGCGCCGCCGTGTGCCGCATGGCCGACACCAGCAGCACGATCTTGTGCCGGTGGTACGGCAGCTTCGCGAACCGCGGTGCCGACTCGATGAAGAAGAACTCCTCGACCTCGTCGTCGACGTACGCGGGGTGCTCGGCGAACTGCTGGGTCGCCAGGATCAGCGCGGCCTTCATGCGCTGCGCCTCTGAGCTGCGGCCTTCGACCGGCATCCGCGCGAGCAGTACAGCACCTGGTCCCACTGATCGCGTCCGCTCCAGCGCTTGCGGTCGCTGAACGGGCGGCCGCAATACGCGCAGGGCTTGGAGCGCACTTCGGGTCGTGACATGCCGTCATCGTCGCAAAGCGCCGGGGCCCGACTCGGGGGCTTGCGCTCTCACGACGAACCGTTGCGCGCAAGGCCCGTGCGCCTGGATCGGACGAGTGGTCGGGTGCCGTCATGGACACCTTCGCCGAACGCACCCCCGACACCGCCGACGAGCCCGACGAGCTCGAGACCGCCGACGCACCGTCGGTTCCCACGACCGACGACGACGACACCCCCGTCGACAACCCCTCCGGCGGCTGAGGCCGCCTCTCCCCGCACCCGCGGGTCGGGGCGGTGCCGGTGGATCGGCACCGCCCCGGTCGGGTCGTCAGTCGGTCAGGTCGAACGTCTCGTTCTCGCCGCCTCGCGGGCGATCACCCGTCACCTTCGACGTCACGAGCGCGATCGCCGTCGCGATGCGCCCACCCGCGCTGCCCCAGTACTCCCCCGTCAAGGTCGAGACCTTCAGCAGCGTCACGCCCGGCGCCTCGGGGCCGTCCGGGAACCACGCCTCGACGCTCGTCGACCACAGCTCCTTGAGCTTGGCGAGGTCGTCGACGACCTCGGCCTCCCCCGCAAGCGACAGCCACGTGCCGTCGGTGCTGAACGACAACCCCACCTTCGGGTCCCGACGCACGTGCTCGACGGCGGAGGCGTGCGTCCCGACGATGAACCAGAGGTCTCCGTCGGACTCGGTCTCCTGCACGGTGAGGGGGTGAGCGTGCAGGTCGCCGTTCTCGGCCCGCGTGGTGACCATGGCGAAGCGGAACTTCTTCAGCAGTTCGTTGAGCTTGTCCAGCTCGGAAACAGTGGATGACATGACTCTCCCTCGATCGTGGAGGTCCCAGCCCAGCGGTTCGATCCTCGACGCGCTACGTGTTGACGGCGGGCGCACCGTCTGCTCTCGGAGGGGCGAGGCGGTCGAGCTCGGCCAGCGCCTCGCGCGCCCGCGACAGCCGCGCCGCGACCTCGTCGTCCCACCACTTCGGCCCTCGTTCGCCCAACCCGGCCTTGGCCAGCCCCACGCGAGACCGGGCGTCGGCCGTGGCGTCATCATCCCCGTCGCGTTTCGCCACGCGCACCGCCGCACGCGCCCTCCCCAGGTGGGAGCGCAGGGCCGTGGCGAGATCCTCCGGAAGCAACGGGTCCGTCCGACGCCACCGCCTGCCGTCGATGACCAGCCAGCGCTCGTCGTCGGACGCGGCCGGATCGGTGGATGCCATGCGCCCAGTCCAGCGCACCGCGCCGGCCGTCGAAAGTTCCCGGGCGGCGTTCGGGCATCCGTGCTAGCGTGGAGGTATTCGTTCTGGGACTTGCTTCATCGACGCCCGCCTCATCGCTGAGATGCCGGGCGCACGGCGCCGAGCCGTTTCCGACAGCATTCCCTCCCTCACCCATCGCGTGCCTCGCTCGACGGCCTCGGTCCTCGCGTCGCACTCGCGGAAAGTTCTTGTGTCTTTGCTTCACCCTTCGCCACTGTCGTGGCGCCAGGCCGATCTCGACGTCTACGTCGCGACGGCCGGATCCGACTACGCCGGTTTCGTCGGCGCGGCCACCTCGGGCTACGAAGCCCAAGGTCCGCTCGGCGAGAACCTCGGCGTCCACGCGTCCGTCGTCGCGGCTCAGGCCGCGGTCGACGGGCACCGCGTCCGTGTCACCGATTCGGTGCCGCGGCGTCCCCGTCCGCTCCGCACGCGTCGGAGCGGCACCCACGGTCGCATCTGCGGCCCAACATGAATAAAGGAAGAACACGATGGCCACTGGCACCGTGAAATGGTTCAACTCCGAAAAGGGCTACGGCTTCATCGCTCCCGATGACGGCTCGGCCGACCTGTTCGCGCACTTCAGCGCGATCCAGGGCAACGGCTTCAAGGAGCTCGCCGAGGCCCAGAAGGTCGAGTTCGACGCTGAGCAGGGCCCCAAGGGCATGCAGGCGGCGAACATCCGCCCCCTCTGAGCTCCGCTCCTCTGCACGAGAGCCGGGCGCGTCGCCGACGCGACGCCCCGGCTTTCGTCGTTCCCGGGCGGCGGCGGCCCGGCCGTCGCGGGGGCGCTCGCACGCGCGGATGTTTCCGTTTCCCGTGAGGCTCCTGCACATGTGGATGTATTCCGGGGCCTTTATACGGCGACCCGTAATGTGAACCTCGGGTCGGGAAGCCGTCGGCCCGACCTCCGCAGAACGCACACCCGAGGAGCAGCAGATCGCTACCCCCGTCGCCGAGTCCCGCCTCGGCCCCGTACGTCAGACCTATTCCGGAACCAAGGAATTCCCCCCGATCACCAAGGCCTACACGGAGCTGTCGCAGGTGGTCCGCGAGAGCGGGCTGCTCGTACGCACCCCGCGGTTCTACGCGGGTGTCGCCGTGGCGATCGTGCTCGGGTTCGCCGGGTGCATCACCGGCTTCATCCTCCTCGGCGACAGCTGGTTCCAACTGATCATCGCCGCGGTCCTCGGCATCCTGTTCACGCAGGTCGCCTTCCTCGCGCACGAGGCGGCCCACCGGCAGATCTTCGCCTCCGGCCCCGCCAACGACCGCCTCGGCCTCTTCATCGGCAACGGCATCGTCGGCATGAGCCGCTCGTGGTGGGCATCGAAGCACACCCGGCATCACGCCAACCCGAACCGCGTCGGCAAAGACCCCGACATCGAGATCGACACGATCTCGTTCCTCGACGTCGACGCCGCCAAGGCGCGCGGCGTGCAGCGCTGGATCACGCAGCGCCAGGGCTATCTCTTCTTCCCGCTGCTGGCCTTCGAGGGCATCAACCTCTACGTCCTGGCGCTCCGTCACCTGCTCTCGCGCGGCGAGAACAAGGACCGTTGGAAGGAGCTCGGCCTGCTCGCCCTGCGCCACACGATCTTCATCGCCCCGATCTTCGTCTTCCTGCCGGTGGGCCTCGCATTCGCGTTCTTCGGCGTCTCGGTCGCCGTTTTCGGCATCTACATGGGCGCGTCCTTCGCGCCCAACCACAAGGGGATGCCGGTCATCGAGCCCGGCGCGAAGCTCGACTTCTTCAGCAAGCAGGTGCGCACCTCGCGCAATGTCTCGGGCGGCTGGTGGGCCACGTGGCTCATGGGCGGGCTCAACTACCAGATCGAGCACCACCTGTTCCCGAACATGCCGCGCCCGCACCTCAGCCGCGCCCGCGTCATCGTGCGCGAGCACTGCGCGACGATGGACGTGCCCTACGTCGAGACGACGCTGTTCCAGTCCTACGGGATCGTCATCCGGTACCTCAACCGGGTGGGCCTCGCTGCCCGCGACCCGTTCGAGTGCCCGATGACCTCGGCGGCGCGCCACCTCAACGCGGAGTAATCCCCGTCGAACGACGGCGCCGTGCCCTCCGGGGCGCGGCGCCGTCGTGATCCGCGGCCGAGCTTGTTCGAGCGCCCGGTGAGCGAGGGCGGTGAGAACGCCACCCCTCGACGCACCCGGGTGCACCTTCGGGCGGGCGCCGTCACCCGCGCGCATCCGCGAGCGGCGGAGGACACTCGCCGCCGTCCGTCGTCGCCCGTTCGAAATGCCACCTCTCGTTCGCATAGGTCTGGCAGAGGCCCCATTCGCGGCCGTGCTCGATGATCCACAGCTGGGCGTCCAGCGATCCGATGTCGACGGCGTGCCCGGTCACGTGGCTGGACTGCTCGGGAGTCGCGACGAATTCGCGAGCCACCTCCTCGCTGCCGTAGGTGCGGATCGCCTCTTGCAGGAGCCAGCGCTGATAGGCCTCACTTCGCCATCCGCTGGTGATGTCGAACGAGATCCCGTCGTCGTCGGCCACCTCCGCCGCGGCCCGCAACGCCTCGAGCAGCTCGGCGTCGAGGCGTCCCAGTGCCGGATGCCCGTCATCGGCCGGCGTCAACGGCTCGGCATCCGGGATCATGCCGTCGGCCTCGGTCGGCGGGAACGGAACCGCAGCGCTGATCCCCGCGACGAACGACGACGCGGTCACCGTCGACAGGACGACGAGGGCGGCGATGAGCACGACGATCGCCCCGCCGGCGCCGACGAGCAGCACGAGGAGGCGACGACGGACGGGGCGTGGAGACCGGGACGAACGCATGCCACGAGTCGATCGCGACGACCGTTGCCGGAGCGTATGCCGCCGGGCATACGACGGCGATAGTCCCGTCCGGACCGGTCACGATCAGTCGCGCGAGACCTCGTGCAGGAGCACGTCGCGGACGGCGCCGTCCGACAGCGTCGCCGTCATGACCGTGCACGCCGGTTGGCGGCGCCGATCGGTGGGCGAGCCGGGGTTGAGCAGCCGCAGTCCCGCGGGGGTCAGCGAGTCCCACGGGATATGGCTGTGCCCGAACACGAGCACGTCCGTGTCGGGGTAGGCGGCATCCATGCGCTTCTCCCGCCCCGCGGCGGCGCCCGTCTCGTGCACCACGGCGAGGCGCACCCCGTCGATCTCGGCACGGGCCACCTCGGGCAGACGCGTCCGCAGGCCGTCCCCGTCGTTGTTGCCCCAGACCCCCAGCACGGGTCCGATCGCCGACAGATCGTCGAGCACGCTCTCCTCGACCCAGTCGCCGGCGTGCACGATGAGATCGGCCCGGGATGCCATCCGCCGCACCGCCGTGGGGAGAGCTCGGGCCCTCTTCGGCACGTGCGTGTCGGCGAGGAGCAGAAGTCGCGTCGGCATGCGTCCACGCTACCGACGCATACGTCGGCGATATCCCCGCCCGCCTACGATGACGGGATGCGCGTGCTGATCGTCGAGGACGAACCCTTCCTCGCCGAGGCGATCCGTGACGGCCTCCGGCTCGAGGCGATCGCCGCCGATATCGCCGGCGACGGCGACACCGCTCTCGAACTGCTCGGCTACACCGCGTACGACGTCGTGGTGCTCGACCGCGACATCCCGGGCCCGAACGGCGACGAGATCGCGCGGGACCTGGCTGCCCGTGCAACCGCGCCCCGCGTCCTGATGCTGACCGCGGCCGACCGCCTCGACGACAAGGCGTCGGGGTTCGAGAGCGGCGCCGACGACTACCTGACCAAACCCTTCGTGCTGCGCGAGCTCGTCCTGCGCCTCCGGGCTCTCGCCCGGCGCCCTGCGGCCTCCGCCCCACCGGTGCTCGACCAGGACGGCATCCGCCTCGACCCGTTCCGCCGCGAGGTCTACCGCGACGGTCGATACGTCTCGCTGACGCGGAAGCAGTTCGCGGTGCTGGAGGTGCTGATGACCGCGAGGGGCGGGGTCGTCAGCGCCGAGGCGCTGCTGGAGCGCGCGTGGGACGAGAACGCCGACCCGTTCACGAACGCCGTGCGCATCACCATCTCCACGCTCCGCAAGCGCCTCGGCGAGCCCTGGCTCATCCAGACGGTTCCGGGCGTCGGCTACCGCATGGGTCCGCTCGATGGATGAGCGCGCACCCGGCCTGTCGGTGCGCGTCAAGCTCACGTTGAGCTACGCCGCGTTCGTCGTGATCGTCGGTGTCGCCGTCTTCGCGCTCGGGTTCCTCGTGCTGCGCTTCCTGCCGGAGGGGAACCTCTTCTCCGACAGCGGCGCGTTCACCCCCGCGCGCGGAGACTTGACGGAGGCGTTCGTGCGATACGCCTGGTACACGGTGGCGGGCCTCGCGGTCGTCGGCCTCGGCGGCGGGTGGGTCGTGTCGGGCATCATGCTGCGGCCTCTCACCCGCATCACCGACACCGCCCGCGCCGTGCAGGGCGGCGATCTGGAACGGCGCGTCGCCCAGCCCGGCCGACGCGACGAGCTCACCGATCTGGCCGACACCTTCGACGCGATGCTCGAACGTGTCGGCGAGACCCTCCGCGAGCAGAAGCGGTTCGCCGCGAACGCGTCGCACGAGCTGCGCACGCCGCACGCGACGATGCGCACCATGCTGGAGGTGGCGCGTGCCGATCCGGCCGGGGTCGACATCGACACGCTCCTCGACCGGCTCGACACCACCAACGAACGTGCGATCCGACTCACCGAAGCGCTGCTCCTGCTGTCGCGCGCCGGCAGCACGACGCCTCTGCCGCGCGGCTCCGTCGATGTCGGCTCCGTCGTCCGGGCGGCCGTCGTCGAGGCGCAGTCAAGCGCTCACGACGCCGGTGTCGCGCTGACGGCGCAGACCGCCTCGGAGGTGACGGCCCATGGCGACGAGACGCTCCTCGCCCAAGCGGTGACCAACCTCGTGCGCAACGCCGTCGTGCACAACGTCCCGGGCGGCTGGGTGCGCGTGGGCGTGCACAGCGATGCCGCCGAGGTGTTCGTGGACGTCGCCAACACCGGGGCTCCGCTCACGGACGCCCTCGTCGCCACGCTCCCGGAGCCGTTCGTGCGCGGCGCCGGCCGGACGCGCGGGCGTGGGGACGGGACGGGGCTGGGCCTCGCGATCGTCGCCTCGGTCGCGCGCGCGCATGACGGAGTGCTCGAACTCTGGCCGCGCGAGGGCGGGGGCCTTTACGCGCGGCTTCGTCTGCCGCGCTGATCGCGGCGCGAGCGGCGCGCGCGTCATCGACGTGCGAGCAGCCTGCCCCCGACGACCACGACCGTTCCGATCAGTGCTCCGGCGGTGTTGGCCACGACATCGCTCGGGTCCGGCACACGCCCGGGGATGACGGTCTGCGCGATCTCGATCGTGGCCGACACCGCCGCCCCCAGGACCACGGATGCCGGCGCCCACCGCAGCGGGAGCAGCAGCGCGACCGCCGCACCGAGGGGGATGAAGAATCCGATGTTCACGGCCACATCGACACCCCAGCCGAACAGCACCTCGGTCCACACCGGCGGGAGCCGATCGAGCACATCGAGGGCGAGGGAGCGCGCCGGCCACGCGATCGAGCGCGGCGCGAGCGTGAGCGCGGCCGTCACGGCCAAGACCCCCGTGGCGCCCAGCACGCGGGCGGGGGTGAGCAGCGGTGCGCGGCGATCTGTCATGAGAACCTCCGGGTCGACGAATCACCAGCCCATCGCGCGGCGTGTTGCCCCGGCGTCTGCGGGAGTCGATACGTCGGCGATAGGCGGGCCCGCGAGAGGGCGAGAATGGAGGCGTGCCATCGACCCGCCGCTCCCCCGCCGCCCTCGCTCTCCTCGTGGACGCCGTCCTCGTGACCGTCTTCGCCGCCATCGGGCGGGCGACCCATGACGGCGACGTGCTCGGGCCGTTCGGTTCGGGGCTCGCGACGACGGCCTGGCCCTTCCTCGTCGCCCTCCTCGTCGGCTGGCTGGTGTCACGGGCGTGGCGCGGCCCGGTCGCGCTCGTCCGCACGGGGCTGCCCGTCTGGGCCGTCACGGTGATCCTCGGCATGGTGCTGCGTGCCGTCAGCGGTCAGGGCGTCGCGGTGGCGTTCGTCATCGTCGCGGCCGTCACGCTCGCGCTGTTCCTGCTCGGGTGGCGCGGGATCGCGCGCCTCATCGGACGGGGACGACGGACCGCGACGCGACCGCTCTGAGCCCCACCCGGTCGCTTCGCGTCGGCGCCCCGGTCCTGGCACCCGACGTCCGGAACGCACGCGCCACCGGGATGCCGGACCGAGAGGTCAGGCTTCGTCGGACAGGGTGACGTCGACCTGGATCTCCGTCGCCAACCTCTCCAACTCCGCCACCAGGTCGTCGACGACGACGGTCGCAGCGAGCGTCGCCGTGATCGAGGCCTCGAACAGTCGTCCGCCGGCCATCGCGGCATCCGTCGTCTGCGTCGACATGCGTTCGATACTCGCGCCCTGCGCGCTGAGTGCGGTCGACAGCTCGCGCACGATACCGGGGCGGTCGTTTCC
The DNA here is from genome assembly GCF_032464915.1 of Microbacterium galbum. Classification (NCBI taxonomy): domain Bacteria; kingdom Bacillati; phylum Actinomycetota; class Actinomycetes; order Micrococcales; family Microbacteriaceae; genus Microbacterium; species Microbacterium galbum. Next base: position 44,486 of record NZ_JAWDIS010000001.1, read on the forward strand.
GACCACGTCGAACGTCACCGTGCGCGCGGCAGCGGCAGCGGCGGCGGCAGCAGCTCCGGCGTGCACCGTGACGGCGAGCGTTCCGGCCAGCCCCTCGAGTGCGGCGCGCAGGGCGGCGGCGCCGTCGGCGGCGATCGAGACCTCGACGATGCCGGCGAAAGCTCCCGCCAGCTCGGCGAGCTCGCTGTTCTCCCAGTTGCCGCCGTGGGCGTCGACGATGTCGGCGACGGAGGACACGAGCCCGGCGCGATCGTCGCCGACGATGGTGAGGACGAGGGTGGTCATGGCGACAGCGTAGCGAGCTGCCCACTGCTACCGTGGGACCACGAGACTCCCGGGGGTGAGCGTGTGATCGCATCGATGATCGCCGTGCTCAACCTCGTGCTCGCCTCCGCCGAGCTGGCCGTGACACCCGGAGGGGGGACACCGCTGCTGGCGGTCGTCCTGGCCGCGGCGGTCGTCGTCACCGCCGTGATCGTGCTCGTCGTCCTCCCGGCGCTCCTGGCCGCCACGGCGCCGCCGAGTCCCCGGCCCGCCGATCCCTCGGCACCGATCGCCCAGAGCGATCCCGATGCCGCCGGCCACCCGCGCCCGCGCGCGCCGGGCCGCACGATCCGCGTCGCCTGATCCCGACCGCCTTGCCGCGTCCCGCGGCATTCTCCGGCGTTCTCTGCGAACTGCGACGCCGGTCGCCCGCGCCCGCCCGGCTCCTGCCGTCGACCGCGCCCCGCGACCGATCCCCGCCGTGATCGACGCACCGATTGGACGCCCCGTGGACCTCTTCGCCCTTCCTCCCCTCGCTTTCCTCCTCGACATGACCACCCGCGCTCTGCTCGCGCTCGCCGCCGTCTTCGACCCGCTCGTGCCGGGCGCCGCCGCCGCCCTCGCGGTCGTCGCCGTGACCGTGATCGTGCGGATGCTCCTCATCCCCGTGGGCGTGTCGCAGGCGCGTGCCGAGCAGACACGCGCGCGCCTCGCCCCGCAGCTGCGCGCCCTGCAGGAGCGGTGGCGGAAGAACCCGGAACGTCTGCAGAGCGAGACGATGCAGCTCTACCGCGACGAAGGCGCCTCCCCCTTCGGCGGCTGCCTGCCCCTGCTCGCGCAGGCTCCGGTGGTGGGGCTGCTGTACGCGGTGTTCCTGCATCCCGTCGTCGGCGGACACGCGAACCTCCTCCTCGCGCACGACCTCTGGGGTGTCCCCCTCGGACGCAGCCTGGTCTCCGCCCTCTCGACGGGAACGGTGGATGCCGCCACCGCCGCCGTGATCGGCGGGATCGTCGTCGTGATCGCCGGGGTCGCCGAGCTCACCCGACGCCTGCTCCGGCCTGCGGTCGACCCCTCCGCGCCAGCCTGGACGGGCGCGATGGTCGGCGCGCTGCAGTTCACCACGGCCGTCGTGGCGGTGTTCGTGCCTCTGGCCGCCGGCCTCTATCTCGCGGTGACCACCGTGTGGACGCTCGCGCAGAGGCTGATCCTGCGCCGTCGCTACCCGCTCCCGGCGTGAGGTCCGGGCGGACGCGGGCTCACACGGTGAGCGGGGCGGCGTCCCACCGCGGCGCAGACGACGCATTGACCGCCGCCATGGCGAGCACGAGCAGCGCCGCGCCCGCGGGAAGAAGCATCGCCGTGGCCACCGAGACATCCTCGGCGATCGCGCCGGTCACCGCCGACGACACCGCTTGGGCGAGGGTCAGCGCGGAGGCGAGCAGGGTCATGGTCGAGGCGGTTCGTCCGCGCGGGGCGCGGTGACCGGCGAGGCTGAACAGCGTCACGAGCGAGGGCCCGACGCCGATGCCCATGAGGCACAGCACGATCGTGACGGTGACCACGGATCCGCCGACCGTGTACGCCCCCGCGGACGCGGTGAGGATAGCCGCGAACAGCACCAGGCGCCAGCGCAGCGCAAAGCGCGCGGGCAGGGCCGCGACGGCCAGGGCCAGGACGGCCGAGCCGACGCCCATCACGCCGTAGAGCAGCGCCCCCGCCTCGGGTGCGCCCTGGGCCTCCATGAACGCGGTCAGCGAGGTCAGCGTCGAACCGAAGAACAGTCCGACGCCGAAGACGGCCGCGATCAGCACGAGCATGCGGGGGTGCAGCACGTCACGGAAGGGCGCCATCTCCTCGCGCTCCGACCGTTCGGGCACGGCCCGTCCGGTCGGGTGCAGCGCGAACGCGGTGACGAAGACGAAGCTCAGCACCGCGGCGCCGATGATGGGCGCCCAGGGGGCGACGAGCGCGGCGAGGACGCCGACGACGAAGGGGCCGATGACGAAGGCGGTCTCGTCTGCGGCCGACTCGTACGCCATCGCACGCGAGAAGGTGCGCTCACGGCGCTCGGGGCGCACCCGGTCGCCGATGAGGGCCATCACGCGGCTCCGCGACATCGCGGCGGTCTGCGGGCCGGTGAGACCGATCGCCGTCGCGACGATGAGCAGCAGCGCCTCACCGGGGGCCGATGCCACCACGAGCGGGAAGAGCGCGAGCAGGATGCCGTTGGCCACCCCCACCGGGACGAGCACGCGCCGCTGGCCGTGACGGTCGGCGAGGTCGCCGAGCACGGGGCCCGCGACGACGACGCCGAGGCCGACGGCGGCGGAGGTGAGCCCGCCGAGCGCCACGGAGCCGCGCAGGGCGACGACGATGGCGAGGACGCCGACGGTCATCATCGCGAACGGCAGACGAGCGACGAACGCGACCGGGAAGTACCAGAATCCGGTGTGGTGGATCAACGGTCGGTCGACGACGGGGGCGGGGTGGTGCATGAGGATCTCCGGGGCGTGGGGCAGTGCCGCCTTGCCGGTCCGGTAGGTAGATGCACGAGGTGCGGCGGGCGAACCCGCGCGACCAGTCTACCGAAAGGCCTCGACCGGGGCCCGGTCAGCTCACGATCGCGGCGATGGCGGCGAGCACGGACGCGAGGGCGAGCACGAGGGCGACCGCGATGAGCACGGTGTGCACGATGAGGAACGCCGTCGGCTTGCCCGCGGCATCCCGCGCCCGGGGGTCCTTCGCGATGCGCGGGTAGAAGCGCGGCCAGACGACGGCGTTGAAGACGGCGTTGGCGAACAGCAGCACGATCAGCAGGGGTTCCACACGTCGAGCCTAGGCGCCCCCGTCCGCCCGTCGCGCCGCGCGACTACCGCGCGCAGTCGATGCACCGCCGCGCGAACGGCCGCGCCTCCAGGCGGGCGTCCGCGATGGGCCGGCCGCACCGCTCGCACACCCCGAAGGTCCCGGATGCCACGCGCTCGCGCGCAGCGCGGATCTCGGCGCGTTCGGCCTCGGCTCCGCGACGCAGCGCGTCGACCTGGGCCCACTCCCCCGACAGCGTCGATCCCTCGGGGTCGTGCTCGTCGTCGGCTGTTGCGTCGGCGCGGTCGTGACGAAGACTCTCCTCGTCGTCGTGCAGGCGGGAGAGGCGGTGAGCGATCTCCCGCTCCCGTTCCTCCAGCACGCGCCGTGCGGTGTCGGCATCCATGCCTCGACGCTAGCCCCCTCCGCCGACACCGGCGCTGGGGCAGGATCGCGGCATGAGCGAAATCCGACGCCACTGGTCGCCGACCGCGGTCGCGTTCCTCGTCCTGTCCGTCGCCGGCCTGGTCGGCACCTGGACCTTCAACGCCTTCGCCATCGTGCAGATGCGCGACTTCATCGGGGATCTCGTCACGAGCGGACCCGCGGTGTCGTCGATCACGATCGACCTGCTCGTCGTGGCGATCACCGGGAGCGTTTTCGTGATCGTCGAGGCGCGGCGGCTCGGCATGCGCTTCGCGTGGCTGTACATCGTGCTCTCCGGCGTGACCGCGTTCGCCTTCACGTTCCCGCTCTTCCTGGCCATGCGCCAGCGCCGCCTGACCGCCCTCGAGAACGCGTGAGTCGCCGAGGATCGTCGCCTCCACAGGCGCAGAAGCGACGAATCCCGGCGACTCATGCGAGGGACGAGGGGTCAGCGGGCGGCGAGGCCCTCGCGGAGTCCGTCGACCAGCGGGGTTGTCGGGCGACCGATCAGCTCCGACAGCGTGCCGTCGGTCTGCGAGAGCGCACCGCGCGCGATGGCGTCGTCGATCCCCGCGACGAACGCCGCCGTCCCGGCATCCAGGCCCGCCGCCTGCAGGCCGGCCTCCAGCTGCTCGAGCGTCACCGCCGTGTACGTCACCGGACGGCCGAGCACCTCGCCCGCGGCCGCGGCGAGGTCGTCGTAGGTCCACGCCACATCTCCGCCGACCTCGAGGGTGCGTCCGGCGAGCTCGTCGGTGGTCAGGGCGATCGCCGCCGCCGCCGCATAGTCGCGACGGCTCGCGCTGGCGACACGCGCATCCCCGACGGCCGCGACGATCTCGCCGGTGTCGGCCCCGCGGGCCACGGCATCCAGGTAGTTCTCGGTGTACCAGTTGTGACGCAGGACGGTCGCCGACAGGCCCGACGCGGCGATCGCCTCCTCGGTGGCCTTGTGATCGGCGCCGAGCGCGTAGTCGACCTGGTCGACGCGCGGGGCGCTGGTGTAGACGAGGCGCTCCACGCCGGCCGCGCGCGCCGCGTCGATGACATTGCGGTGCCCGGTCACGCGGTCGGCGTCGGTCCCGGAGATCAGCAGCACGCGGTCGACGCCCGCGAAGGCTGCGGCGAGGGTCCCGGGGCGGGAGTAGTCGAGCTCGACGACGCCGACCCCGCGCGCGGCGAGGTCGTCCACCTTCGCGGGCGTGCGGACGCCGGCGACGATGTCGGATGCCGCGACGCCGCGCTCGAGGAGAGCGTCGACGACGAGACGGCCGAGGTGTCCGGAGGCGGCGGTGACGAGGAGAGTCATGGGAGTGTCCTTTCGATCGGTACGCCTCGTGCAACGGCGGCCGCCCGCCCGCATTCCGGAATGCAGGTACCCACTTTCTGGTTAGGTACTCACATGAGCGTCAGTCTTGCCGATCTGCGCGGCCGCAACCCCGAGATCTTCACCGACGGCTGCCCCACCCGCACCGTGCTCGATCACGTGATGGGCAAGTGGGGCATCCTCGTGCTGCTGGCGCTGTCCGACGGCACGCAGCGCTGGGGCGTCCTCCGCCGCAACATCTCCGGGATCAGCGAGAAGATGCTGGCCAGCACCCTCAAGACGCTCGAGGGCGACGGACTCGTGCAACGCACGGCCTACCCCGAGGTCCCGCCCCGCGTCGAGTACGCCCTCACACCGCGCGGACGCGATCTCATGACGCGCGTGATCCCCCTCATGGAGTGGGTCGCCGACAACGCCGACGACATCGTGGCGCGGAAGGACTGACCCGTGCGCATCCCCGACCTGCGCACGGTGCGCGGCAGTCTCACCGTCCGCGCGCCGCGTCGTGTCCCCCTGCTCCAGGTGGCGAAGTCCGCGCTCGCCATCGTGGCGGCGTGGCTCCTGGCGGGCTGGCTCGTGCAGGGTCCGCCCCCGATCTTCGCCGCGATCGCGGCGCTCCTCGTCGTCCAGCCGAGCATCAACCAGTCGTTCACCCGCGCCGTCGAACGCAGCGTCGGCGTCATCGTCGGCGTCCTCATCGCCGCCCTCCTCGGCCTCGCCTTCGGGTCGCAGCCGTGGGTGGCGCTCCTCTCGGCGGGGGTGGCGCTGGCCGTCGCCTGGGCCGCCCGGATCTCGCCGGGCGCGACGAACCAGATCGCGATCAGCGCCCTCCTCGTGCTCGCCCTCGGCACCGCGACCCCGAACTACGCCCTCGACCGCGTCCTCGAGACCCTCATCGGCGCTGCCATCGGCATCGTCGTCAACACCGTCCTCGTCCCGCCCGTGCTCGTGCCCGCGGCCCGCGAGAAGGTCGACGTCCTCGGACGCGAGCTGGCCGCGGCCCTCGAGCGCCTCGCCGACGCCCTCGAGAGGCCGCAGACCCCGGCATCCCTCGAGGGGCTCCTGCTCGAGGCGCGGTTGCTGCGCCCCGTCCGGGATGCCGCCGCCGATGCGATCCGCGAGGGAGCCGACTCGCTGGCCTTGAACCCCCGCAGCAACCGGCACCGCGCTGAGCTCGCGCAGATGGGTGCGCTGCTGGATCGCTTCACCCCGGTGGTGACGCAGACCGTCGGCATGACGCGTGCCGTCTACGACGGTTACGAGAGCTCCATCGTCGACGAGCCGGCGGTGCGCGCGATCGCGGAGCAGTTGCACCGGGCCGCGCACGACGTGCGGTTGGCGTTCGCCCTCGACGCGGGGCCCGAGCGGGCGGTCGACACCGAGCCCGCGCTCACCCGCCCCCTGCAGATCCAGACGCCCTCGACCCTGCACTGGGTGCTCACGGGATCGCTCCTGATGGATCTGCACCGCGTCCACGAGACGCTCCGTGAGACCGAGGACTGAGCCGGACGGCATCCCTGTCCTCTCCGCAAGCCCCCTGAGGATCGGCGCCGTCGCGACCCCGTCGTCCCCCGGCGCTGGTTGACTGGGGCCATGGGTACCGCGATGTTCCCCCTCGGAGCCGTCCTCTTCCCGCACACGCCCCTCGCGCTGCGGATCTTCGAGGAGCGCTATCTCGTCATGCTGGGGCGCCTGCTCGACGAGACCGACCCCGCCTTCGGCGTGGTGCTCATCGAGCGCGGCTCCGAGACCGGCGGCGGCGACCAGCGTTTCGCCCTCGGCACCATGGCGCAGCTCAGTCACGTCGTCCCGCAGGCGGGGCAGATGCAGATCGTGGCGCGCGGGACCGAGCGCTTCGAGATCGTCGAGTGGCTCGACGACGCGCCCTATCCGCGCGCCGACGTCCGCGCCCTCCCCGACCTCGAGTGGAACGACGCACTGATGCCGCTGCTCGAGGAGGCCGAGCGCATCGTGCGGCGCGTGCTCGGCCGCGCCCAGCAGTACGGTGGCACGCGCTGGGATCCCGAGGTCGAGCTGTCGGAGGAGCCGCTCCCCCGCGCCTGGCAGGTCGCCGCGATCGCGCCGCTGGGTGAACTCGACCAGATGGAGCTCCTGCGCTCCGAGACCCTGGGCGGGCTGCTCCGGGCGACCATCGACCTCACCCTCGCGGCCGAGCCGCTGCTGAACGACCCGGTGCCCGACGGGGTCATCGTCGTCGACGAGGACGACGACGAGGTCTGACATCGGCGGTCGCCCCGCGGATGCCGACCACGACGCGACGGAGTCCGGAACACCGCCGACGCGGCATCCCGGACTCCGGTGCGGCGGTCAGTTCAGTTCGCGGACCGTCGACGGAATGACGCCGTCGGCGTAGAGGTCGATCGCGAGATCCTGGAGCGCCGTCAGCGCGACGCGTTGGGTCTGCGGGCCGTACGAGATGCGGGAGACCCCCAGCGCCTCGTACTCGGCGGCCGTGAGGTTGCCCGGGACGCCGATGACGCTCAGCTTCCGCTCCCCGAGACCCTCGACCAGGCGCCGGGTCGTGTCGGCATCGAGCTTCCCGGGCACGAACACCGAGGTGGCACCCGCCGCGAGGAACGCGCGGCCGCGCTCGACGGCATCCGCGATCTTGTCGTCGAGCGACCGATCCGCACCCTTCAGGAACACGTCGGTGCGGGCGTTGAGCGCGAAGGGGACGCCCTCCGCCTCACCGGCGGCGATCACCGCTTCGACGGCGGCGACGGCCTCGGCGAGCGGCTTCACCCGGTCCTCGACGTTGGCGCCCACGACGCCGACGCCGATCGCTCGGCGCGTCGTCTCGCCCGGATCGCCGAAGCCGGCGTCGAGGTCCGCGCTGACAGGCACGTCGACGGCGGCGACGATGCGTCCGACCATGTCGAGCATGAGCTCGACGGGGATGTTCTCGCCGTCCTCGTAGCCGAAGGTCGCGGCGATCGAATGACCCGCTGTCGCGAGCGCCTTCGTCTCGGGAAGCGCCGCGACGGCCCGCGCCGACACGACGTCCCAGACGTTGACGACGCGGAGGATCTCGGGGGCGGCGTGCAGCCCGACGAGGGTCTGCGCGCGGTCGGCGACGGCGGTCATGCGTCGCTCCCCGCGTGCTCGGCGACGATGGCCTCGGCGATGAGCGTGTCCCCGGCGCCGAAGCGGATGAAGCGCCCGATGGTCGCCGGCTGCACGAGCACGGCGGCGGCCACGGCCGCGACGTCGGCGCGCGAGACCTCGCCCTTGCCCTGCGGTGCGGTGGTGATGCGTCCCGTCGGCGGGTCGAGGGTGAGCGTGCCCGGGCCGAGGATGGTCCAGTCCAGCTCGCTCGCCCGCAGGTGGTCGTCGGCCGCGAGCTTCGCGTCGGCGTAGGCGTAGAACGAGTCGTCGGGGTCGATCCCGTGATCGGGCGTCGAACCGATCCACGACACCATCACGAAGCGTCGCACGCCCACCTTCGCCGCGGCGTCGACCGCGCGCTGCGCGGCGTCGCGATCGACGGCGTAGGTGCGCTCGGCGCTGCCGCCGCCGGCCCCGGCGGACCACACGATCGCGTCGGCGCCCTCGAAGGCTGCGGCCATCTCGTCGGTGTCGGCATTCTCCACGTCGAGCACGAGGGGCGTCCCGCCCGCCTGTTCGATGTCGCCGGCCTGGTCGGGATTGCGGATGACGGAGGTGGCCTCGTCGCCGCGGTCGGCGAGCAGCCGTGCCAGGTGCAAGGCCACCTTCCCGTGCCCTCCGATGATCACGATGCGTTCCATGTCACTGTCCTCCTACGTTGTCGATCGACATTTTCAAGATCACGCGGTCGGCGCGATCGGGCGGCGCCTCCTGCTGCGCGTTGCCGTAGCGCATGCCGAGGAAGACGTAGAACGCGCCCTCGGGGTCGGGCTCCACCTCGATGAGGCGACCGCGCACCTCGATGTAGCGGTACGGGCGCTCGGGGTCGAAGACCATGAGGCTCATCGACGGATTGCGCTGCAGGTTGCGGTACTTCTGGCGCGTCACGGTGTGCGTGAACAGCAGGTGTTCACCGTCGTAGGCGAACCACATCGGGTTCACCTGCACCGTCCCGTCCGGACGGACGGTGCCGAGACTGCCGTAGTTCGGGTTCTCGAGCAGGTCGCGTTGCGCGTCGGGGATCATGCGTGTCCTTTCGCCGAGGATCCGGAATCGACCCTATTCAGCAGCACCGACACGCCCACGCGGGGTTGACGCCCCGCGTGACGCCGTCACGCCACATCGCCGTCGACGTACACCCACCGCCCGCCCCGCCGCACGAAGCGGCTCCGTTCGACCAGCTCTCCGTCCCGGCCGGCCTGCCGCCAGCGCGCGCGGAAGGCCACCACCGCGGCATCCCCGTCCTCCGCCGCGTCCTCGATGATCAGTCCGGTCCACACCGTGCCGTCGTCGACGTCGATGTGATCCGGACGGGTACGGGGATGCCACGACCGGGCGAGGTGCGCCTCGTCGCCGAGCGCGAAGGCGGAGTAGCGCGAGCGCATGAGCCGCTCCGCGCTCGGGGCGGGGGCACCGTCGAGGATCGGCGCACAGCAGTCGCCGAACACCCCGCCCCCGCACGGACACGGCGCCTGCGCCTGTGGACGAGTGGATGCCGACCCGAAAGACATCCCGCCACTCTAGGTCTCGTCCCCGTTCCCTCCCCGCCGTCGAGCCTCCCCGCGCCGATCGCCCCCGAGCACCTCCCGTGCCAGGATCGAGACCGTGACCGACCGCATCATGCTCCTCGACACCGCGTCGCTGTACTTCCGCGCCTTCTACGGCGTGCCCGACAAGGTGAAGGCCGCCGACGGCTCGTCGGTCAACGCCGTCCGGGGCCTGCTCGACATGATCGCCAAGCTCGTCACCACCTACCGCCCCACGCGCCTCGTCGCCTGCTGGGACGACGATTGGCGACCCGCTTGGCGCGTCGACCTGCTCCCGAGCTACAAGGCGCACCGCGTCGTCGAGGCGGTGCCGTCCGGGCCCGACGTGGAAGAGATCCCCGATCCGCTCGAGGCCCAGATCCCCCTCATCCGGGAAACGCTGGCCGCGCTCGGCATCCCCGTCGTCGGCGCTCCCGAGCACGAGGCCGACGACGTCATCGGAACCCTCGCCACCCGGGCCGACGCGCCCGTCGACGTCGTGACCGGCGATCGCGATCTCTTCCAGCTGATCGACGACGCCCGCGGCATCCGCATCATCTACACCGCCCGCGGCATGAGCAACCTCGAGATCGTCGACGACTCCGCGGTGCTCGGCAAGTACGGCGTGCACGCCGCGCAGTACGCCGACTTCGCGGTCCTCCGGGGCGACCCCTCCGACGGCCTTCCCGGCGTGGCCGGCATCGGCGAGAAGTCCGCCGCCTCGCTCCTCGAGGCCCACGGCTCCCTCGACGCCATCCGCGCCGCCGTAGAGGACGGAACCGCGGGCACCCCCGCGCAGCGCGCGAAGATCGCCGCTGCCGCCGACTACCTCGCCGTCGCCCCGACCGTCGTGCGCGTCGCGCGCGATCTGCCGCTCGCTCCCTTCGACGACGCACTCGGGCCCGTCGACGAGGACGCCGCGACGGCGCTCGCCGAGAAGTGGAACCTGGGCTCGTCGATGACTCGCGCCCTCGCCGCCCTACCGCGCTGAATCAGCGCTTCCTCTCGAGCCATTCCCGCAGCCGCGGCAGCGGCCACGTCGTCACGATCCGCTCGACGGGCACCCCGAGGGCCTCGGCGCGCGCCGCCCCGTAGTCGAGCAGCGACAGCTGGCCGGGAGCATGGGCGTCGGAGTCGATCGAGAACAGGCACCCCGCCGCGATCGCCTGGGAAAGCATCTCGTCGGGCGGATCCTGCCGCTCGGGCCGCGAGTTGATCTCGACCGCGACGCCCGATTCCGCGCACGCCGCGAACACCGCCTCGGCGTCGAACTCCGATGGCGGGCGCGTCCCCCGCGCCCCCTCGACGAGCCTGCCGGTCACGTGCCCCAGCACGTCGACCCGAGGATCCCGCGCCGCCGCCACCAGACGCGTCGTCATGAGCCGACGCTCCATGCGCAGTTTGGAATGAGCGGATGCCACGACCACGTCGAGCGCGTGCAGCAGCTCGTCCTCCTGGTCGAGGCTCCCGTCGTCCAGGATGTCGACCTCGATCCCGGTGAGCAGCGTGAACCCCTCACCACGGTGACCCCGCACGATCTCCATCTGCGCCCGCAGGCGCTCCGGCGACAGACCGTTCGCGACGGTCAGCCGCGGAGAGTGGTCGGTGAGCGCGAGGTACTCGTGCCCCAACCCGCGGGCCGCGTCCACCATCGCCTCGATCGGGGTCAGCCCGTCCGACCACTCGCTGTGGCTGTGCAGATCGCCGCGCAGCAGCGGGCGCACCGTGTCGCCCCCTACCGCCGCCGTCTCCTCGCGCAGTTTCGACAGTCGCTCGGGCACCTCGCCGGCCAGGGCCTGCTGGATGACGGCGAACGTGGAGTCGCCGATGCCCGGGCGCCGCCGCAGTGCCGGGTCGCGCAGCTGCTCCACGGACAGACCCTCGATCGCGGCGGCCGCCGCGCGGAACGCCTTCGACTTGTACCGCGACGACCTCTCCCGCTCGAGCAGGTACGCGATCTCGGTGAGCGCGTCGAGCGGATCCATGCCCTACTCCGCCAGGTCCTTCGACGTCTGCACCCAGGCGTCGAGCTTCGCGGAGGCTCGACCGTCGTCGATCGCCGCCGCCGCATCGGCCATCGCCTCGGCGAGGCGCTCGAGGATCGGACGCTGCACCTGGGCTGCATCCTGGAACAGGCGGAACGACACGAGCCCCGCCGCGGCGTTCAACAGCACGATGTCGCGGACCGGTCCGGTCTCTCCGCCGAGCACCCGCCGCACCACCTCGGCGTTGTGATCGGGAGACCCGCCCAGCAGGTCGTCGATGTCGGCCAGAGGGATGCCGAGATCCCGCGGGTCGAGATCGTGCTCGTGCACGTCGCCGCGGCTGATCTCCCACACCCGGCTGTGGCCGGTGGTCGTCAGTTCGTCGAGGCCGTCGTCGCCGCGGAAGACGAGGGCGGTGGCCCCCCGCGTCCGGAAGACGCCGGTGATGAGCGGCACCCGGTCGAGGTGCGCGACGCCCACGGCATTGGCCTCGGCTCGGGCCGGGTTGCACAGGGGCCCCAGGAAGTTGAAGACCGTGGGCACGCCGAGCTCGGAGCGCGTCGCCGCTGCGTGACGGAAGCCGGGGTGGAAAGCCGAGGCGAACGCGAACGTGATGCCCGTGCGCTCCAGCGTCTCGGCCACCTTCTCGGGCGCGAGCGTCAGGGCGATGCCCAGCGACGACAGCACGTCGCTCGACCCCGACGCCGAACTCGCGGCACGGTTCCCGTGCTTCACGACGGGGACTCCGGATGCCGCCGCCACCACGGCCGCCATCGTCGACACGTTCACGGTGCCGTAGCGGTCTCCCCCGGTACCGACGATGTCGAGCACCTCGGCCCGTACCGGCAGCGGTACAGCGGCCTCCAGGATGGCGTCACGGAATCCGACGATCTCCTCGACCGTCTCGCCCTTCGCCCGCAGCGCCATCAGGAATCCCGCGAGCTGGGAGGGCGTCGCCTCGCCGGCCATGACCTGCCGCATGGCCCACGTGGACTCCGACACGCTGAGGTCGGTACCCGCGAGCAACGAGGAGAGCAGATCGGGCCAAGTGAAGCGTTCCGCCATGCCATGATCCTTTCACACGCGTGTCGCTCGCCCTCACGGAGGCCCACGGCCGTGGAACCGCCTCCGCACCGGGGATTCCTTGCGGATTCTGAGGCTTCCCTAAGTCTCGACGATGGAATATCCCAGGGTGGGGATGGGAATATCGGCCCTCGGGATCGCGCATAATGGAACGGTGACGACCTCAGCGACGTATTCCCAGGCTGTGCGTGCCGTGAAGCGGCCCGACCCGGTCGCCGTGGGCACCATCGTGTGGCTGGGCAGCGAGGTCATGTTCTTCGCCGGCCTGTTCGCGATCTACTTCACCCTGCGCAGCACCTCCGCGCCCCTCTGGGCCGAAGAGACGCAGCTGCTCAACGTCCCCTTCGCGACCGTCAACACGATCATCCTCGTGCTGTCCTCGGTCACGTGCCAGATGGGCGTGTTCGCTGCGGAGCGATACCAGCCGTACCGCACGGGCAAGCCCACGGGCTTCCTCAAGTGGGGAATGGTGGAGTGGTTCTACCTCACCTTCATCCTCGGCGCGGTCTTCGTGTCGGGTCAGGTGTGGGAGTACGCGACGCTGGTGGCGGAGGGCATGCCCATCAGTGCCAACCCCTACGCCTCGGCCTTCTACCTCACCACCGGCTTCCACGCCCTGCACGTGACGGGTGGCCTCATCGCCTTCCTTCTCGTGATCGGTCGCGCCTACGCCGTGAAGAACTTCGGCCGGAAAGAGATGACCACCTCGATCGTCGTGTCCTACTACTGGCACTTCGTCGACGTCGTCTGGATCGCCCTGTTCTTCGTCATCTACTTCCTCAAGTAAGAGAGCTGCACCACATGGCACGCGAGAAGAAGACTCGTCGGGCATCCGGTCGCCGGAGCCCCCTGGCCGCTGCCGCGCTGATCGGCATCGGCCTCCTCCTGACCGGAGGCGTCTACGCCGGCGCGTCGGCCGCCATGGCCGCGACGTCGACCGTCCCCGAGAGCGAGGTGAACTCGGCGACCGCGGTCGACGAGGGTCAGAAGCTCTTCCAGGCGAACTGCGCCACCTGTCACGGTCTCGACCTCCAGGGCAGCCAGCAGGGTCCGTCCCTGTTCGGCGTCGGCGAGCTGTCGGTCCACTTCCAGGTCTCGACCGGTCGCATGCCGCTGCAGGCCCAGGGCCCGCAGGCTCCCGTGAAGCCGCCGCAGTTCACCGAGGAGCAGATCAACGCGATCGCCGCCTACGTGCAGTCGGCCGCTCCCGGCCCCGAGTACCCCTCGGCCGACCTCGTCGACGGCGAGGGCGATCTGTCGCACGGTGCCGAACTGTTCCGCATCAACTGCGCCATGTGCCACAACGTCGCCGGCGCCGGTGGCGCGCTGACCGAAGGCAAGTGGGCGCCCGACCTCCACACGGTCACGCCCGTCAACATGTACGCCGCCATGGTCACCGGGCCGCAGAACATGCCGGTCTTCAACGACCTCAACCTCACCCCCGAAGACAAGCGCGACGTCATCTCCTACCTGATGTACCTCCAGAAGAACGACTCCCCGGGTGGCTACGCCCTCGGCTCGCTCGGTCCGGTCTCTGAGGGTCTGTTCATCTGGATCTTCGGTATCGGGGCGCTCATCGCCCTGACCGTGTGGATCACGGCGAAGTCCAACTGACCGTCGTCTTCGACATTACGTAAACGCACGAGGAGCACAGCACTATGGCACACGCGGACGACGCACTCGAGCACGAGAGGGCTTCCTGGAAGCCCGGCTCGGGGCTCGCCGTCGCGGTTCCCGACGCCGTACAGAACCCCGGCCTTCCCGGTCACCGTCAGCGCATGACGGACCAGGACCCGGCGACGATGAAGCGCGCGGTCCGCACGGTCTACACGCTGTTCTACTTCTCGGTCGCGGCGAGCATCTGGGCGAGCATCGCCTACATGATCTTCCCGATCGAGTCGGGCGCGCTGATCGACATCCGTTACAACAATCTCTTCATCGGACTCGGCATCGCCTTCGCGCTACTGGCGATCGGCATCGGCACCATCCACTGGGGCAAGTCGGTGATGTCCGACAAGGAGTACATCGAAGACCGTCACGCCACGCGTGGGCGCGACCAGGTCCGCGAAGGTGCGATCAACGTCTTCGCCGAGGCCGACAAGGACTCCGGATTCGGCCGTCGCGAGATCATCCGCAACTCGATGTTCGCCGCCCTGGCCGCCTCGGTCATCCCGGGTATCACGCTGTTCCGTGGTCTGGCTCCGCAGGACGTCGACCCGGTGACCGCTCTGAGCCACACGATGTGGAAAGAGGGAATGCGCCTCTCGCACGACCCCTCGGGTCGTCCGATCCGCGCCGCCGACGTCACCCTCGGCTCCGCTTTCCATGTCATCCCCGAGGAGCTCGCCGGCCTCGGCCACGACGAGGGCTACCTCGAAGAGAAGGCCAAGGCCATCGTCCTGCTCATGCGCATGCAGCCGGAGCAGCTGAACCCCGAGACCAACAACCTGGACTGGTCGTACGACGGCATCATCGCGTACTCCAAGGTCTGCACGCACGTCGGCTGCCCCGTGGCGCTGTACGAGCAGCAGACCCACCACCTCCTGTGCCCCTGCCACCAGTCGCAGTTCGACGTCGCCAACGGTGCGGCCGTCATCTTCGGCCCGGCCGCCCGTCCCCTGCCGCAGCTCCCCATCACCGTCGACGCCGAGGGCTACCTCGTCGCTCAGAGTGACTTCCACGAGCCCGTCGGCCCCAGCTTCTGGGAGCGCTCATGAGCACCGGTACCCACCCCACCGAGAACGTCACGACCGAACCGGCCGTGTACTCCGGGCCGCCTCAGGCCCCGGCCGGCCGCGAGGGCAAGCCGCTCGGCGGCAAGTTCGTCGGCGCCGCCGCCAACTACCTCGACGAGCGCACGAGCATGTCGGGCATCGTCAAGGAGCTCGGCCGCAAGGTCTTCCCCGACCACTGGTCGTTCATGCTCGGCGAGATCGCGCTGTGGAGCTTCGTCGTCGTCCTGCTCTCGGGTACGTTCCTGACGTTCTTCTTCCAGGCTTCGATGGTCGAGACGCACTACAACGGTGCCTACGAGCCCATGCGCGGCATCGCGATGTCGGCCGCGATGGAGTCGGCGCTGCACATCTCGTTCGACCTGCGCGGTGGTCTCCTGGTCCGCCAGATCCACCACTGGGCGGCACTCGTGTTCGTGGCCGGTATCGGCGTGCACATGCTGCGCGTCTTCTTCACCGGTGCGTTCCGCAAGCCCCGCGAGCTCAACTGGGTCGTCGGCTTCATCCTCTTCATCCTCGCGATGGCCGAGGGCTTCACCGGATACTCGCTCCCCGACGACCTGCTCTCGGGTAACGGCCTCCGCATCATCGACGGCATGATCAAGGGTCTGCCGATCATCGGAACCTGGACCTCGTTCCTGCTCTTCGGCGGCGAGTTCCCCGGAACCGCGATCGTCGGACGCCTGTACACGCTGCACATCCTGCTGCTGCCCGCGATCCTCGTGGCCCTGCTCGCCGTGCACCTGATGCTGATGATCATCAACAAGCACACGCAGTTCGCCGGCCCCGCCCGGACGAACAGCAATGTCGTGGGCTACCCGATGCTCCCGGTCTACGCCTCCAAGATGGGCGGATTCTTCTTCATCACGTTCGGTGTCATCGTCCTGATCGCCGCCCTCGTGACCATCAACCCCATCTGGAACTACGGTCCGTACGACCCGTCTCCCGTGTCCGCCGGTACCCAGCCCGACTGGTACATCGGCTTCGCCGACGGTGCCCTGCGTCTGGTCCCGCCGCACCTCGAGTTCGTGCTCTGGGGCCACACCTGGTCGTGGAACATCATCTTCCCGGTGGCCGTCCTCGGTCTGTTCATCGTTCTGGTCCTGATCTACCCCTTCATCGAGGCGTGGGTCACGGGCGACAAGCGTGAGCACCACATCGCCCAGCGCCCGCGCAACGCCGCGACGCGCACGGCGATCGGCGCCGCGGGTGTCACCTTCTACGCCGTGATGTGGGCGGCTGCCTCGTCCGACATCATCGCGACGCACTTCCACCTCACGATGGAGGGCGTCATCCACACCCTCCAGGCACTGCTGATCCTCGGACCGGTGCTCGCCTACTTCGTCACCAAGCGCATCTGCATCGCGCTCCAGAAAAAGGACCGCGAGATCGCGCTGCACGGCTACGAGTCGGGTCGCATCGTCCGCCTCCCCGGTGGCGAGTACATCGAGGTCCACCAGCCGGTCGACGAGTACGAGCGCTGGAAGCTGGTCGACAACGAGACCTACGAGCCTCTGGTGGTCCGCCCGAACGACAAGGGTCAGATCCCCTGGCACGAGAACGTGCGTGCGTCGGTGTCGCGGTGGTTCTTCGAGGACCGCCTCGCTCCCCTCACGCAGACCGAGATCGACGCGGCGGTGGCTCACCAGCACCACGAGCTCGACCACATCGCGCACGAGGAGGCCGACGAGATCGCCGGTGCCAACGCTCGCGCCGATGAAGACGGTCGCCCTCACAATGAGGTCGGCGGCCGCGTCGAGGTCGAGATCCCGGCCCCCAAGGGCCTCGAGGAGCGCAACCGTCCGAACGACGGCAAGAGCGAGTAACCACTCCTCCCTGACGGAACCCCCGGTGCTACGGCGCCGGGGGTTCCGTCTTTTGCTCCGTCGACCCTCCGCAGGAGGCTCGCGTCCGCGCGACAATCGAGAGGCGCTCCACCCGGGGATTCACCGGATGCCGCCGGCCCCGCCGCGTTCCTGGGTGCTTCGGGGATGAGCGATCGGTCTCCTGGCAGGAAGACGACGACGCCTGGCATCCGAACCTCTCCCCTACGGCGTGGACGCGGTCCTACCGTGGAGCCATGACCGACGCCCTCGACTATTTCCGTCACCGCCTCGCCCACGAAACGGACCCCTCGGATGTCTACGCCGCGCAGAAAGCCGGGGATCGCTTCGTTCTCGTCGACGTGCGCGGGGAAGACGCGTGGACCCAGGGTCGTATCGTCGGAGCCGTCCACATGCCCTACCGCGACATCGCCGCGCGAGCGCCCCGGGAGATCGACCCTGACGTCGAGGTCGTCGTCTATTGCTGGAGCCCGGGATGCAACGCCGGGCAGAAGGGCGCCCTCGCGTTCGCGGAGCTCGGCTACCGCGTCCGCGAGATGATCGGTGGCTACGAGTACTGGGTGCGCGAGGGACAGCCGGTCGAGAACGACCACGGACCGCTCGAGCGCGTCTTCGACCCCACGGTGATGGTTGTACGCACGTGACGCCGGGACGCTCCTGACGGCCGTACGCAGTTGTCGACCGCCCGACATGGCCGCCGGAAGGACGGGACGGTCGCCGGCGGATCGCGAAATCGGTTACTCGCGACTCGCGCGTCGAGTCGCTGACGATCACGCGCTCCGCGGGGCGACGATGACTCCGACGGCACGACCGCAGGGGATCTCCCGTAGGCTGCGTCGATGCAGCATCCGCCTCTCGACCCGTTCACGTCCGGATACCTCGACAGACCCGACGGCGCACGCCTCTACTGGGAGGTGTCGGGCAACCCTACCGGTCGACCCGCGCTCTACCTGCACGGCGGTCCCGGCGGTGGTCTCGGCAAGGGTGGGTACCGCCGACGCTTCGACCCCCGACTCCACCTCATCATCGGACTGGATCAGCGCGGATGCGGACGCAGCACGCCCTGGGCGTCGGACGATCTCTCCACTCTCGAGACGCAGACGATGACGCACCTCCTCGACGATCTCGAAGCCCTGCGCGAGCACCTCGCCGTGGACCGCTGGCTGCTCCACGGCGTCTCATGGGGGTCGACGCTGGCGCTCGCCTACGCGCTCGAATATCCTCAGCGCGTCAGCGAAGTGGTCAACCTCGCGGTGACGAGCGGTGGCCGGTGGGAGATCGACTGGATCACCGACGGGATGCAACCCGTCTTCCCCGAGGCCCACGCTCGCCTGCGCGAGCCCCTTCGCGCCGACGAGCGCACGATCGAGGGGTACGCGCGTCTGCTGCGCGATCCCGACCCCGCGGTCCGCCGCGACGCCGGCGACCGGTGGGACCAATGGGAGGCGACCCACATGTCACTCGGCCCCCTGGCGGGCCCGGGCCCTTTCCTGCACGACGACCCCCCTCAACGACGGAACTTCGCCACACTCGTCACGCACTATTGGGCGCGCGACTGCTTCCTGCCCGGTGATCGTGCCGTGCTCGTCCGCATCGGGGAGCTGGCCGGCATCCCCGGGGTCCTCGTGCACGGGCGGCGCGATATCAGCGGGCCGGCACTCACGGCATGGCGATTGCACCGATCGTGGCCGGGGAGCCGACTCGAAATCGTGGAGGAAGACGGCCACGGTGGCCCTCGCAGCGCGCAGATCGCCCAAGATGCGATAGATGCGTTCGCGCGCGAGGACTCGCGCTCAGACGGGCGCTGACGCGGAGGAGGCCACCTCCGCGGAGGAGACGATCGACAACCGCGTGAGGGGTCAGGCGGTTTCCACGTCTTCTGCGAACCAGCGAGCTGCCGACCCGAAGAAGATCGGTTCCCCGCCGTCGGTCTCATCGTCGTCCACGACGTCGCACACCACCACCGTGACGTTGTCGCGCGTCCCTGCCTCGAGCGCGAGGGCGACTGCCGCCGCCGCTGCGGAGCGGGCGTCGGGCGCCTCGGCGATGAGACGGGCGACATCGGCCTCCGGGACGTAGTCCGTGAGACCGTCGCTGCAGAGAACCCACCGGTCGCCGAGGATCGGGGGCCGTTCCGCCACCGATACGACATCACCCTCGGCTCCGCCGAGCGAGGCGGTGATGATGTTACGGCGCGGGTGCGCCGCGGCAGCCTCGGGAGGGATGATCCCATGGTCGACGAGCGCCTGAACGTAGGAGTCGTCGCGGGTCTCCCGCGTGAACTCTCCGTCGCGAAGGAGGTAAGCGCGGGAATCACCGGTGTGCGCCAGCAGCAACTCACCGCTGACGCTGAGGAAGATGCCGGTGAACGTCGTTGCCATCCCCTCGAGCGCGGGATCGCGTTCGACGTGGGCGCGGATGTCCCAATTGGCTTCACGGATGCGAACCAGGAGGCCGTCGGCATCCAGCCCGCCCCCGCTCGTCGCCACGAGGCGATGGACGAGGGCGGCGGATGCGAGGTCTCCGGACGGACCGCCGCCGACGCCATCGGCGACAGCCGCCCCCCAGGACGCCGCGAAGGCGGCGTCCTGGTTGGTGGGTCGATGGGCGCCGGCGTCGGAGACGGCAGCCGCTCTCAGACGGACGGGCACAGGATCAGCGCGCGAAGTACCCGCGGTAGTACTCGTACACCCAGCCGACGATCGCGACGACAAACACCGCGAAACCGACGGGGACGAGCCAGCTGCCCACGGCGAGGCCGATCACGGCGATCGCCGCAGAGGCCGCGAGGACGATGGGCCACCAGGACCACGGGCTGAACTCGCCCATCTCGGGGTCGCCGTCGTCGATGTCGGCCGTGAGGATGTCCTCCGGGAGGTCACCGCGCTGCGCCTTCATGACCCGGCCGATGTAGAAGGCGATCATCGAAGACATGAGCCCGAGGAACGCCAGGGCGACCGTTCCCACCCACTCGACACCGCCGTGCTGAAGCAGGCTCCACACCGTGTAGACCGCCGCGATGACGAACGAGAACACCGCGATGATCCACCAGAGATTGACGTTGGTACGCATGTGTTACTTGACCTCTCCGGCAGCTGCGTCGACGACGGGCGTATCGGGAGCGTCCTTGACCGGACCGACACCAACCGGGATGCCGGCCTCGGGGTGGTTCAAGTCGAAGGCGGGACGCTCGCTGCGGATGCGCGGGATCGAGGTGAAGTTGTGTCGCGGCGGCGGGCACGACGTGGCCCACTCGAGCGATGCGCCGTAGCCCCAGGGGTCGTCGACGGTCACACGCGGCGCCTTGCGAGCCGTGATCCACACGTTGAGCAGGAACGGGATCATCGACGCGCCGAGGATCATCGATCCCACGGTCGACAGCTGGTTCTCCCACGTCCATCCGTCGGCCGCGGCATAGTCCGCGTAGCGACGAGCCATGCCGTCGACACCCAGCCAGTGCTGGATCAGGAAGGTCATGTGGAAGCCGACGAACAGCATCCAGAAGTGCACCATGCCGAGACGCTCGTTGAGCATCTTGCCGGTCCACTTCGGCCACCAGAAGTAGAAGCCGGCGAACATCGCGAACACGACCGTGCCGAAGACGACGTAGTGGAAGTGGGCGACCACGAAGTACGAGTCGGACAGGTGGAAGTCCAGCGGCGGCGAGGCGAGGATCACACCGGTGAGACCGCCGAAGACGAACGACACCAGGAAGCCGAGAGCGAAGACCATCGGTGTTTCGAAGGTGACCGAGCCGCGCCACAGCGTTCCGATCCAGTTGAAGATCTTCACGCCCGTCGGCACCGCGATGAGCATCGTCATCAGGGCGAAGAACGGCAGAAGCACACCGCCGGTGACGTACATGTGGTGCGCCCACACGGCGACAGACAGAGCGGCGATCGCGATGGTCGCGTACACGAGCGTCTTGTAACCGAAGATCGGCTTGCGGCTGAAGACCGGGAAGATCTCCGAGACGATGCCGAAGAACGGCAGCGCGATGATGTACACCTCGGGGTGACCGAAGAACCAGAACAGGTGCTGCCAGAGCAGGACGCCGCCGTTCTCGGGGCTGTAGATGTGCGCACCGAGCACGCGGTCGGCAGCCGCCGCGAAGATCGCCGCCGCGAGGACGGGGAACGCCAGCAGGATCAGGATGCTCGTGATCAGCGTGTTCCACGAGAAGATCGGCATGCGCCACATGGTCATGCCCGGGGCACGCATCGTGAGCACGGTCGTGATGAAGTTGACCGCTCCGAGGATCGTGCCGAAACCGCTGATGCCGAGGCCGAGCATCCAGAGATTGCCGCCGACACCGGGCGAGAAGCTCGCATTCGCGAGGGGCTGATAGGCGAACCAACCGAAGCCGGCCGCACCCTGCGGGGTGAGGAAGCCGGACACCGCGATGGTGGAGCCGAAGAGGAAGAGCCAGAACGCGAAGGCGTTCAGACGCGGGAACGCCACGTCGGGGGCGCCGATCTGCAGCGGCAACAGCGCATTCGCGAAGCCCGCGAACAGCGGCGTCGCGAACATCAGCAGCATGATCGTGCCGTGCATGGTGAAGAGCTGGTTGTACTGCTCTTTGGTCGGGATGATCTGCATCCCGGGCTCGAACAGCTCGGCGCGGATGATGAGCGCCATCACTCCACCGAGCATGAAGAAGATCACCGAGGCGATCAGATACATGTACCCGATGGTCTTGTGGTCGGTGGAGGTGATCCACTTGACGACCAGGTTGCCCTTCTGCTCCACACGCGTGGTGCTGAGCAGTGCGGCTTGACGCGGCGGGAGAGTTGTCGGGCGCGAGGGCCCGGTCCCCTGGAGCGGAAGCGTCGTGGCCATGATCACTCGTTCCCTTCGACGCCGGTGGTCAGGTTCTGCAGACGCGACAGGTCGCTGATGTCGCCCACGTCGCCGGCGCGGCGCAGGGAGTCCAGGTAGTCGGTGTACTCGGCCTCGCTGACGACCTTGACGTTGAAGAGCATCGCGGAGTGGTACTCACCGCAGAGCTCCGCGCACTTGCCTTCGTAGGTGCCTTCACGGGTGGGCGTGAACGACCACTCGTTGTCGCGGCCGATGTACATGTCTTTCTTGTAGAGGAAGTCGATGATCCAGAACGAGTGGATGACGTCGCGCGAGCGGAGGTCGATCTTGACCGTCTTGTTCACCGGCAGGTAGAGCGTCGGCACGTCGTCGAGGTCGTAGCCGTCGGAGGTGGCCTTCGCCTGGACACCCATCGAGTACACGGCGTCGGAGTTGTCTTCCTTCTCGCCGTTGTACTGGAAGTCCCACGCCCACTGCTTGCCGTAGGCCGTGATCGACACGTCGGGGTCGTCGTACTGCGTCTCGAGCGTGTTCTGGTCGCGCGCCGTGAAGGCGAAGAAGCCGACGACCAGGATGAGCGGGACGATCGTGTAGAAGATCTCGATCGGCATGTTGTACCGCAGCTGGACGGGCAGTCCCGACTGACCGCGACGACGGCGGTAGGCGATGACCGACCACAGCATCAGACCCCAGGTGACGACACCCACGGCGAGGAGCACGATCCACGAGTTGACCCACAGGCCGGCGACCATGTCGGTGTGGTTCGTCGCGGCCGGGCCGTCATCGACGAAGCCGGGCAGGAATCCGTGCAGCTGGGACGTGGTGCAGCCCGAGAGGAGTGCGACGGACGCGATCCCGAGAGGGAGCGCGGCCCAGCGAAGGCGACGTTTGGAGGGCACAATGCACCTTTCCGGGTCGTGGATGAAGCTTTGACAGTCTACGGCAACCTCTCACCGTTCTCTGGCCATTCGTCCAGTGCCGAGACATCGGAAACCCCCGGGTTCCACGGTGCGATCCGTGGCCCCGGGGGTCCGTGACGCCGATGTCGGAGGACGTCGACCGAGCTCAGTGGAAGCTGTCGCCGCAGGCGCAGGAGCCCTGCGCGTTGGGGTTGTCGATCGTGAAGCCCTGCTCCGAGATCGTGTCCTTGAAGTCGATGTTCGCGCCGTCGAGGTACGGCACGCTCATGTCGTCGACGATGACTTCGACGCCGTCGAAATCGACGACCTTGTCACCGTCGAGGTAACGCTCGTCGAAATACAGCTGGTAGATGAGGCCGGAGCAGCCGCCGGGCTGGACGGCGACGCGCAGGCGCAGGTCGTCGCGACCCTCCTGCGACAGCAGGCTCTTCACCTTGTCGGAGGCGGCCGCGGTCAGGCCGACGCCGTGCTCGCGGGTCTCGGCGGAGGACGACAGAGTGGTGTCGGTCATGGCGATGCCCTTCGGGTTGATCGGTCGCGGGGACGAGACGAGTCTACGCCCGTCCCGTCCACGCGGCCCCGATCAGACGGTCCGTTCGTTCAGGCGCGCCAGCAGCAGCGCTTCCGAGACCAGTGCGTTGCGGAACGTGTCGAGGTGCAGCGACTCGTTCGGGCTGTGCGCGCGCGCGTGCGGGTCCTCGACGCCCGTGACGAGGATCTGCGCCGCGGGGAACTCGCGGACGAGATCGGAGATGAAGGGGATGGACCCCCCGATCCCGACATCGACCGACTCGACGCCGTAGCCGTCGGCGAACGCGGCGCGCGCCTCCTCGACGGCCCATCCCCCGGTGTCCACGAGGAAGGAGTCGCCGCAGTCGACGTCGCTGAACTCGAGCTGCGCGCCGAACGGCGCGTGAGCGCGGAGGTGCGCCTGGACCGCGGCGAAGGCCTTCTCGGCATCCTGACCGGGGGCGACCCGCGCGCTGATGACCACACTCGTCTGCGGCGCGAGGGTGTTCGAGGCCGCCTCGACGGGGGTCGCGTCCCACCCGGTGATCGTGATCGACGGCTTATTCCAGATGCGGCTCAGGATCGAGTCGCGTCCGATGGGGCTGACGCCCTCCAGCAGGCCGGACTCGGCGCGCAGGGTGGCCTCGTCGTAGTCGGGTGTCGGGACGTCACGCGTCGCAAGGCCCTCGACGGCGACGGCGCCGTCGTCGTCCCACAGGGTGGCGAGCAGCTTCACGGTGGCGAGCATGGCGTCGGGGACCGCGCCGCCCATCATCCCGGAGTGGGAGGCGTGGGCGAGGGTGCGCACGGTCAAGGTGAAACGCGCGTTGCCGCGCAGCGACACCGTCAGGCCGGGCGTGCGCTCGTCCCAGTTCCCCGAGTCCGCGACCACGATGACGTCGGAGCGCAGGGTCTCGGCGTTGTCGGCGAGGAACTGGCCGAATGAGCGCGACCCGTACTCCTCTTCCCCCTCGATGAACACGGCGAGGCCGAGGTCGAGGTCGTCGCCGAGCACGTCGGAGACGGCGCGGATCGCGCCGACGTGCGCCATGATGCCGGCCTTGTCGTCGGCGGCACCGCGTCCGTACAGGCGCCCGTCGCGCAGCGTCGGCTCGAAGGGCGGCGAGTCCCACAGCGCCTCGTCGCCGGGAGGCTGTACATCGTGGTGGGCGTAGAGCAGAACCGTCGGTCGACCATTGCGGGCGGCGCGTGAGGCGAGCACGGCCGGCTGCCCCACTTCATCGGTACCGGGGATCGCGGCGCGGGTGACCGCAACCGAATCGAAGACTCCGGTGCCCTCGAGGAGGGCGGCGACCGCCTCGGCGCTCTTCACCAGAGCGCTCTGATCGAAGGCCGGCCAGGCGATCGACGGGATGCGGACGAGGGAGCCGAGATCGGCCAGGGCGGAGGGGATGCCGGCATCGGCTGCTTTTTGCACAGCCTCCTGCCGGGACAGGTCGAGGGTCATGCGGGTAATCTTAAGTCTCCCGACCAGCGAATCACCGAGGTTTCCCGTGGCCAAGTCCCCCGCCCCCGCCCCCAACGACACCCCCGTCGACTCGACGGCGCTCGGATCGGGCAAGGGCCGCGCGACACCCTCGCGCGCCGAGCAGGAGGCCGCGCGCAAGCGCCCCCTGGTCCCCGACACCAAAGAGGCGAAGGCCCGCGCTCGCGCAGAATTGGCTGCGCAGCGCGAGAAGGCCCGCATCGGCATGGCGGCGGGCGAGGAGCGCTACCTGCCGGTCCGCGACCGCGGACCACAGCGCCGGTTCGCACGAGACTTCGTGGATGCCGGCTGGCACCTCGGCGAGGGCGTCATGCCGTTCATGGTGCTCGTGATCGTCGCGACGCTGATCCCCGTGCAGTTCTTCCAGTACTGGTCGTTCGTCGCGCTGTGGATCTTCATCCTCTTCGTCATCGGCGACATGATCATCACCTCGGTCCGCGTCAAGCGCGCCGCGAAGGAGAAGTTCGGCGAGAGCCGCCTCGAGAAGGGCCTCGGGTGGTACGCGGCGATGCGCACCGTGCAGATGCGCTTCATGCGCCTGCCGAAGGCTCAGGTCAAGCGGGGCCAGTACCCCGCCTGATCCCCCGTTTCACGAAGCGGCGCGCCGGAAGGCGCGCCGCTTCGTCGTTGGTCGCGGAATCACAGGTCATGCGCGGAAGGCGCACCCTCCCGCCGTCGAGTGTCCACGACACGCCGCCGGACGGGCGAGCATGCGGCGTGTCCTGGACACTCGGCGGGCTGCGAAAGCGGGCGGAGGCGGCAGGCAGGTGGGCGCATGGCCGCCCCGGCGCGGCGTTGCGCCGTCCGCGCGTTCAGGACGGCATGCCGCGCCACGCGCGTGTTCGCACGCGGCCGTCGGTCCGGGAGCGCGGGGCGATCCGGTCAGGGGCACAGAGGACGCGGCATCCGGTGAGGATC
Organism: Microbacterium galbum; assembly: GCF_032464915.1. Classification (NCBI taxonomy): domain Bacteria; kingdom Bacillati; phylum Actinomycetota; class Actinomycetes; order Micrococcales; family Microbacteriaceae; genus Microbacterium; species Microbacterium galbum. The sequence continues at coordinate 70,283 of NZ_JAWDIS010000001.1, forward strand.
AGCGGGCGCGGGGCCCGGCGGCGACCCGATCAGCCGCCCGGGAGACGCGGCATCCGGTGAGGATCAGCGGGCGCGGGCGAGACCGCGATTGATCTGACGCGCCCAGAGGGGACCGCGGTAGAGGAACGCCGTGTACCCCTGCACGAGCGTGGCCCCCGCGGCGAGGCGCTCGCGCACATCGTCGGCGGTGTCCACTCCCCCGGCCGAGATTACGACGAAGTCCGCCGGGACCGCCTCGCGCACCAGGCGGAGCACCTCGAGTGCGCGGCGCTTCAGGGGCGCGCCGGAGAGCCCACCCGCGCCCGCAACCTCGACCTTCGCGGCATCCGTCGTCAGTCCGGACCGCGCGATGGTGGTGTTGGTGGCGATGAGCCCCGCCAGTCCGGCATCGACGGCGAGACGGGCGATGTCGCTCACCTCGTCGTCGTCGAGGTCGGGGGCGATCTTGACGAGGAGCGGCGTGCCCCCCGCCGCCTCGCGCACGGCGGTCAGCAGCGGGCGGAGGGTCTCGACGGCTTGCAGCCCGCGGAGTCCGGGCGTGTTCGGCGACGAGACGTTGACGACGAGGTAATCGGCCAGCGGCGCGAGCAGACGGGCGCTGCGCACGTAATCGGTCGTGGCGTCCTCCACGGCAACGACGCGGCTCTTGCCGATGTTCACGCCGACGACCGGACGGCGACGGGACCGGCGGAGCCGACGCAGACGTGCGGCCGCAGCGGCGGCGCCGTCGTTGTTGAACCCCATCCGGTTGATGACGGCGCGGTCCGCGACGAGGCGGAACAGACGCGGCTTGGGGTTGCCCGGCTGTGGGAGCGCGGTGACCGTGCCGACCTCGACGTGGCCGAAGCCGAGCGCGCCGAGTCCGCGGCCCATCGTGACGTTCTTGTCGAAGCCCGCGGCCACGCCGAACGGCGAATCGAACGTCAGCCCCAGGGCCTGCACCCGCTGCTCGGGACTGGGCGCGGTGGCACGACGGACGACGGATGCCACGGGCTCCACCCCGGCGACGCGGATGACGAGCGCACCGAGATGGTGGGCGAACTCGGGATCGAGACGCGAGAGGACCGTACGGAAGAGAAGGGGATACATCCCCGCCAGGCTACTGGACGACGTCGCGATCGTCGTTCGCGGGTCGGCCCGCGTGATCGGCGCGCAGCTGGGCGATCGCCGCGTCGAAATCGTCGAGCGAGTCGAAGGCCTGGTACACGCTCGCGAAGCGCAGATAGGCCACTTCGTCGAGCTCGCGCAGCGGCCCGAGGATCGACAGACCGATCTCGTTCGCCTCGATCTGCGACGACCCCGTCTGACGGATCGCCTCCTCCACCTGCTGCGCCAGCACAGCGAGATCGGCGTCGGTCACGGGGCGCCCCTGGCAGGCTTTGCGCACGCCGGACATGACCTTCTCGCGGCTGAAGGGCTCGACCACTCCCGACCGCTTGATGACGTTCAGGCTCGCCGTCTCCACCGTCGAGAACCGGCCCCCGCATTTCGGGCACTGACGCCGACGGCGGATGCTCAGTCCGTCGTCGCTCGTGCGCGAGTCGATGACGCGGGAGTCGGGGTTGCGGCAGAAGGGGCAGTGCATGGGGTCTCCCTCAGTCGTCGAACCGCGCGGTCACGGCCTCGCCGTGAGCGGGGAGCGCCTCGGCGTCGGCGAGGGTCACGATGGCATCCCGGACGAGCGAGAGCGCCGCACGGTCGTACTCGATCACCTGCTGCGGGCGGAGGAACGTCGCCGCGGAGAGGCCCGCGCTGTATCGCGCCTGTCCCCCCGTCGGCAGCACGTGATTGCTGCCGGCGAGGTAGTCGCCCAGGCTCACCGGCGTGTAGGGACCGACGAAGACGGCTCCCGCGTTGACGAAGTCCTCGGGCCGCGGATCAGCAAGGTGCAGCTCGAGGTGCTCGGGCGCGTAGGCGTTGCTGAAGGCGGTGGCCTGCGCGATGTCGTCGACGAGCACGACGGCCGACTGCGGCCCGTGGAACGCCGCCGTGACGCGCTCGGTGTGGCGCGTCGAGGCGACGCGGGCGGGCAGAGCGGCGCGCACCGCTTCGGCCAGCTCGGGCGAGTCGGTCACGAGCACGGCCGACGCCTGTTCGTCGTGCTCCGCCTGGCTGACGAGGTCGGCCGCGACGAGGGCCGGAATGGCCGTCTCGTCGGCGACGACGAGGATCTCGGTGGCACCCGCCTCGGAATCTGTGCCCACCCGGCCCGCGACGGCGCGCTTGGCCGAGGCGACGAAGTTGTTCCCCGGACCGGTCACGACGTCGACCGGGTCGAGGCCGATCTCGGCGACGCCGTGGGCGAACGCCCCGATGGCTCCCGCGCCGCCCATCGCGTAGACCTCGGTCACTCCGAGCAGACGGGCCGCGGCGAGGATGACGGGGTGAACGCGTCCGCCGAATTCGGCCTGCGGCGGGGAGGCGAGGGCGACCTCGCGCACGCCGGCGACCTGGGCCGGAACGGCATTCATGACGACGCTCGAGGGGTAGACCGCCTTGCCGCCCGGCACGTAGAGGCCCACGCGGCGCACCGGCTGCCAGCGCTGCGTGACACGGGCGCCGTCGCCGAGCTCGGTCACGACCGGCGCCGGGACCTGGGCGGCGGATGCCGTGCGCACGCGCGCGATCGCCTCGTCGAGGGCGGCGCGGATCTGCGGGTCGAGGTCGCGCAGGGCCTCGTCGAGGTGCGCCATGGGCACGCGGATCGCGTGGTCGCTGACACGGTCGAAGCGCGCGGCCTGCTCACGGAGAGCCTCCTCGCCCCGATGGGCCACGTCGGCGACCAGACGGGCGGCGGTGGCCAGGGCCTCGTCGCGCGCGGCGTCGGCGCGCGGGACGGCGGCGAGGAGCTCGGCCGGCGAGAGGACGCGGCCGCGGAGATCGATCGTGCGGAGCATGGGCTCAAGGCTACCGGCCGACCCGGAGCCCTTTCGCGCAGTCCCCAGGGCTCGCAGCGCGCGCTCAGGCAGCCGGCCGGTGGGCCGGAAGAGGGATCCGATCCGCGAGCCGGGTCGCGGACACAGGAGAGGGCGAGGGCCCGGCGACCCCCACCCTCTCGCGACGTCAGCCTCGGGTCACGCCCGACACGTCGTGCAGATAGCCGATCCGGCCGTCATCGTGACGGACGACGAACGTCTCGCCGCGATCCTCGATCACGAGCGCCCACGCCGTCGGCCCGATCCGGAAGATCGGCGTGCCGTAGTCGTCGACGATCTCCCGCTCCTCGGGTGCCAGTGCCCAGAAGGCGTGCGCATGGCGGTGATCGTCGCCCTCGGACCCGTGTCCGGCATCGACGGGCGGCTCGTGGACGGCCTCGCGTCCCGTCTCGTGCGCGGGCACGGCCCCGGTGTCGGCGTGCAACGGCGCGAAGATGTCGGTCGCCGTGTCGTCGCCGCGCGTGGCGGGGAGCACGGAGGTCGCCGGCGCCGCATCGTGGTGCGGCAGGTCGGTGGACCCGGTGTAGCTGCCGGGAGTGGGCGCGTCGGCCTCGGCCTCGGCGGCGGCGGGTGCGGAGACGGGGCGCGGGGCCCGCGGCGCGCGCGGACGGGCGACGACCGGTCGGATGGGACGGGCGTTGCGGTGTGCGGCGATCTCTTCACGGCCGCGGAAATCCGCCGAGAACGGCGGGATCACCGGGGCGAAGACGGTGAGGACGACCCCGGCCAGGAGCACGATGGCCTCCACCCAGATCACCCAGGACCGCGTCCAGATCCCGGTCTGGTCGAAGACCGCCACGGTGTCCCATACCCACGAGACCCACACGAGGGCCGAAACCGTGAAAGCCACCGAGGCGAATTGGTCGATGCCGAGCGAGCCGACCCGACGGATGCCCTGCGGAGAAAGTCGACGCAGCACGATCAGGCCGACCGCGACGGTGGGGAGGGCCACCGCGGGAATCCACCACAGCCCGGACAACCACACGTTGCCGCCCCCGATGAGGACGCCCGACGGCGAATCCAGGATGTTCGTGCGGAAGAACGAGACGAAGAAGGCCACCACCCAGACGCCCAGCAGGGCGACTTCGCGCACGGAGAACGGCCCGACGCCGTACGACGCGGACTCGGCGCGAGCGGGTGCGACCTGATCGGTGTCCGGACGGACCGGCGCGGAGGAGTGCTCGGGTGCCGACGGGGCGACCGGCGGGTGCTCGGCGGACGAGTCGCGTGCGGAGGTCGTTTCTGCGCCGATCGAGGCGGGAGTCCCGGCCTCGTCGGACGCCGATGACGCGACGGATGCGGTCGTCGGGTCGACGTGATCGCGGTCGGGGTCGGGCTGGGAGGTGTCGTGGGGATACTGATCGTTCACGGGGGTCCTTTCACCCAGGGCGCCGCAGCGCCCGGACATCGTAACCGGCGGGTCTTCAGCGTCTGCTGGGGTTGCGACGCTCCGGTATCTCGACCGGTCGGCGGGGCGTCAGCCGAGGCAATTGGGCCCCAGGAGACCCTTGAGCTCGCCGAACAGGTCGGCGGTCACGCGAACCGGCATCGGCACTTCGAACACTTTCGCCGTGCCCCCCTTGTGCAGCTTCAGGAGCACCTCGGTCGAGCCGGAGTGGCGTCGGAGCATCTGCGCCAACTCACCCACCAGCGCCTCGTTGGCGCGCTGTTCGGGTACGACCAGCGTGAGCCCGCCCGACTCGTCGAGTCCCTCGAGATCGGGGGTGAAGGCGCTCTGGGCATGCAGGTTCAGGCCGTCGTCGCGTCGAGAGACGCGCCCGCGCACGACCAGGATCGAGTCGGCTTGGAGCACGGGGGCGAACTCGGCGTACGTCTTGCCCATGAACATCACGGTCACCTCGCCGTTGAAATCCTCGACGGTGACCATGCCGTAAGGGTTTCCGCTCTGTTTCGCGACGCGGTGCTGGACGCTGGTGAGAAGACCCGCCACCGTGACCTGATCGCCGTCCTGCACGTCTTCGGACGCGAGGAGGTCGTGGATCGATGTCGAGGCGTGCTTCGCGAGGGGCACCTCGAGGCCGGCAAGCGGGTGGTCGGAGACGTACAGACCGAGCATCTCGCGCTCGAAGGCGAGCTTGTCCTTCTTCGTCCACTCGGGCCTCTCGGGCACCTTGACGACCTGCTGGGGTTCGTCCCACAGCGAGTCGAAGTCGAAACCGACCTCGCCGTTGGCCTCCCGGCGCTTGTCGAGCACGGCGCCCTCGCAGGCGTCCTCGTGCACCTCGACCAGAGCGCGGCGCGTGGATCCGAGGGAGTCGAACGCGCCCGCTTTGATGAGCGACTCCACGGTGCGCTTGTTGGCGACGTGCATCGGGACCTTCGACAGGAAGTCGTGGAACGACGTGTACTTGGCATCCTGACGGGCGGCGACGATGCCGTCGACCACGTTGGTGCCGACGTTGCGCACCGCGCCGAGACCGAAGCGGATGTCCTCCCCGACGGCGGCGAAGAAGCGGATCGACTCGTTGACATCGGGCGGCAGGACCTTGATGCCCATGCGGCGGCACTCGTTGAGGTACACCGCCATCTTGTCCTTCGAGTCGCCGACGCTCGTCAACAGGGCGGCCATATACTCGGCGGGATAGTGCGCCTTGAGATAGGCCGTCCAGTACGACACGAGACCGTACGCCGCGGTGTGCGCCTTGTTGAAGGCGTAGTCGGCGAACGATTCGAGCACCTTCCACAGCGTCTGCTGCGCGACCTCGCCGAACCCGCGCTCGGTCATGCCGCCGAAGAAGATCTCTTTCTGCTTGTCGAGCTCGCTCTTCTTCTTCTTGCCCATCGCGCGGCGCAGCAGGTCGGCCTGACCGAGCGTGTACCCGGCGACGCGCTGGGCGACGGCCATCACCTGCTCCTGATAGACGATCAGACCGTAGGTGGTATCGAGGATGTCGGCGAGGGGCTCTTCGAGCTCGGGGTGGATCGGCTCGATCTCCTGCTGCTTGTTCTTGCGCAGCGCGTAGTTGATGTGCGAGTTCACGCCCATCGGACCCGGGCGGTACAGGGCCAGCACGGCCGAGATGTCCTCGAAGTTGTCGGGCCGCATCAGACGCAGCAGCGAACGCATGGGCCCGCCGTCGAGCTGGAACACGCCCAGCGTGTCGCCCCGTGCGAGCAGTTCGTAGGATGCCGCATCGTCAAGATCGAGGTCTTCGAGCACGAGAGGATGCCCGCGGTTGGCTTCGATGTTGTCGAGGGCGTCGTTGATGATCGTGAGGTTGCGAAGCCCCAGGAAGTCCATCTTGATGAGGCCGAGCGACTCGCACGCCGGGTAATCGAATTGCGTGACGATCTGGCCGTCCTGCTCGCGGCGCATGATCGGGATGATGTCGATGAGCGGCTCGCTCGACATGATCACACCGGCTGCGTGCACGCCCCACTGGCGCTTCAGGTTCTCGAGTCCGAGCGCGGTGTCGAACACCGTCTTGGCCTCGGGATCCGTCTCGATGAGCGTGCGGAACTCGCTCGCCTCTTTGTAGCGCGGGTGCTCGGGATTGAACATGCCGTCGAGCGGCATGTCTTTACCCATGACGGCCGGCGGCATGGCCTTGGTCAGCTTGTCGCCCATGCTGAACGGGAATCCGAGCACGCGCCCGGCGTCTTTCAGGGCCTGCTTCGCCTTGATCGTCCCGTAGGTCACGATCTGCGCGACGCGCTCATCGCCGTACTTCTCGGTGACGTATTGGATGACCTCGCCGCGGCGGCGGTCGTCGAAGTCGACGTCGAAGTCGGGCATCGAGACGCGGTCGGGGTTGAGGAAGCGCTCGAAGATGAGACCGTGCTGGAGCGGGTCGAGGTCGGTGATCTTCATCGCGTAGGCCACCATCGAGCCGGCGCCCGAACCGCGGCCGGGTCCGACGCGGATGCCGTTGTTCTTGGCCCAGTTGATGAAGTCGGCGACCACGAGGAAGTAGCCCGGGAACCCCATCTGCAGGATGACGTCGGTCTCGTACTCGGCCTGCTTGCGCACCGCATCCGGGATGCCACCGGGGTAGCGATCGTGGAGGCCGTTCTCGACCTCCTTGATCATCCAGCTGCCCTCGGTCTCCCCGGCCGGCACCGGGAAACGCGGCATGTAGTTGGCGGAGGTGTCGAACTCGACCTCGCACCGTTCGGCGATGAGGAGCGTGTTGTCGCACGCCTCGGGGTTGTCGCGGAAGACCTGGCGCATCTCGGCGGCGGACTTGACGTAGTAGCCGTCGCCGTCGAACTTGAAGCGCTTGGGGTCGTCGAGCGTCGATCCCGACTGCACGCAGAGCAGGGCGGCGTGGCTCGTCGCATCGTGCTGGTGCGTGTAGTGGAGGTCGTTCGTCCCGACGAGCGGGATGTCGAGCTCCTTGGAGATCTTGAGCAGATCGGACATGACACGGCGCTCGATCGAGAGACCGTGGTCCATGATCTCGGCGAAGTAGTTGTCTTTGCCGAAGATGTCTTGGAATTCCGCCGCGGCGGCCTTCGCCGCGTCGTACTGACCGAGCCGGAGGCGCGTCTGCACCTCACCCGAGGGGCAGCCGGTCGTGGCGATGAGGCCCTTGCTGTAAGTCTGCAGCAGCTCGCGGTCCATGCGGGGCTTGAAGTAATAGCCCTCCATGCTCGCCCGCGACGACAGCCGGAACAGATTGTGCATGCCCTCGGTGGTCTCGGACAGGAGGGTCATGTGCGTGTACGCGCCCGAGCCCGAGACGTCGTCGCTCTGCTGCTCGGGGGTGCCCCACCGCACACGGGACTTGTCGGAACGGTGGGTTCCGGGCGTGACGTACGCCTCGATGCCGATGATCGGCTTGATGCCGGCGTCTTTCGCGGTCTTGTAGAACTCGTAGGCAGCGAACGTGTTGCCGTGATCGGTGACCGCGATGGCCGGCATGCCCTGCTTGACGGCTTCTTGGACCATCGGGCCGATGCGCGCTGCGCCGTCGAGCATCGAGTACTCGCTGTGCACGTGAAGGTGAGCGAAGGAGTTAGCTGCCACGCGTCGAGTCTACGTTCGGCCTCCGACATCGGCCCGGGATGTTCGGGGCGGACGCCCAGTCGACGGAGCCCTCCCGGGCGCGTCGCCGGCCGCGTGCGAGCGCGGGCGGCCGAGCAGGGCGACCGACCGTGTCGACGCGCGGGCGCGCCCCGCGTCGGCCGGGAGGCGGCACGAATCTCGCGAACGACGCCGGTTCCGCGTGCGGGAGGTCACCGCCGCGCGCCGTCGCGCCGGGTCAGATGCCGTCGCCGAGGATCTCGAGGGCCCGTGCCAGGTCGTCCGGGTAGGGCGACTCGAACTCGACCCACTCCCCCGTTCCGGGATGCGTGAAGGCCAGTCGGTGCGCGTGCAGCCACTGACGTGTGAGCCCCAGGCGGGCCGAGAGCGTCGGATCGGCGCCGTACAGCGGGTCGCCGGCGCACGGATGCCGGTGGGCGGCCATGTGCACGCGGATCTGGTGCGTGCGTCCGGTCTCGAGGTGGATCTCGAGGAGCGAGGCCCGCGGGAAGGCCTCGAGCGTCTCGTAATGCGTGACCGAGTCCTTGCCGTCGGGGGTCACGGCGAATTTCCACGAGTGGTGCGGGTGACGACCGATGGGCGCGTCGATGGTTCCGGCCAGAGGATCAGGATGCCCCTGGACGACGGCGTGGTAGATCTTGTCGACCTCGCGCTCCTTGAACGCGCTCTTCAGCAGCGTGTAGGCGCGCTCGGCCTTGGCCACGACCATGAGACCGCTCGTGCCGGCGTCGAGACGGTGGACGATCCCCCGCCGCTCGGGCGGGCCGCTCGTGGCGATCCGGAAACCCGCCGCGGCGAGGGCCCCGAGCACGGTGGGCCCTTCCCACCCGAGGGAGGGGTGGGCCGCCACGCCGGCCGGCTTGTCGACCACGACGATGTCGTCGTCGTCGTGCACGATGCCGAGGTCGGGGACGGCGACCGGCACGATCTCGGGTTCGCGCTTGGGCTCCCACTCCACACTCAGCCATGAGCCGGCGCGGAGGCGGTCGGAGCGTCCGGCGGCGCGGCCGTCGACGCTCACGCCCCCGGCGTCGGCGACCTCGGCGGCGAAGGTGCGGGAGAATCCCAGCATCTTGGCGAGAGCCTGGTCGATGCGCGTTCCGTCGAGCCCGTCGGGGACGGGGAGGCTGCGGGACTCCATGTCAGCGCGCGCCGGGGCCGGACGAGGCGTCGACGTCACCGGCGGCCGCCGCGTCGGCGGCGCGTGACGCGCGCGTCTCACGCGTGCCGTCGAGGCGGAGCCCGAACAGCACGAGGATCGCGACGGAGATCATCATCGACACGATGAAGACATCGGCGACGTTGTAGATCGCCGGCATCATCCAGGGCGTCGAGATGAAGTCGACGACGTGTCCGACCGGGAAGCCCGGCTCGCGGAGCAGGCGGTCGGTGAGATTGCCCAGCACCCCGCCGAGCAGCAGGCCGAGGACGACGGCCCACAGCCGCGAGCGCACGCGGCGGAGGGCGAGGAAGACGATGACGGCCGCGACGACCGCGAGAGCGATCGTGAACAGCCAGGTGACCCCTTCGCCGAGCGAGAACGCGGCGCCGGGGTTTCGGACGAGATAGAACTGCAGGGCGTCACCGAGCACCGGGACGACGCGCTCCGGAGGGAGGTTGTCGATGGCGACGGTCTTCGCCAACTGGTCGGCGGCCAGCACCACCACCGCGAGGATCGCGATGACGATGCCGGCCGCCGCCGGTCGCAGAGGAGGTCGACTGCGCAAAGAGTCTGTCGACTTACAGGCCGATTGCCGACACGGGCGTGGAGCCCGACGACGACGCGCTGGTGTCGAGGTCGCGGAGCTGACCCTCGATGTACGAACGCAGCTGCGAGCGGTAGTCGCGCTCGAAGTTGCGGAGCTCGGTGATACGGCCCTCGAGCGTCACGCGCTCCTTCTCGAGACGAGCGCGCTCCTCGCGGCCCTTCTGCTCGGCCTCGGCGACGATGGACGCCGCCTGCGCCTGCGCCTCGCCGATGAGCTGGTCGCGCTGGGCCTTACCCTCGGCGACGTGCTCGTCGTGCAGACGCTGCGCGAGCTCGATGATGCCGGCGCTCTGCGCTGCCGGCTCGGCGTCGGACGCCACCGGGGCGGCCGGGGCCGGAGCGGGGGTCTCGACCGGAGCGGGCTCCTCGGCCTTGGGCTCCTCGGCGACGGGAGCGGCGACCGTGGCCGGAGCGGCCTCGCCGGACTCGAACGCGGCGAGCTTGGCCTTCAGCTCCTCGTTCTCGGCGATGGTCTTGCGCCACTCGACGACGATCTCGTCGAGGAAGTCGTCGACCTCGTCGGGGTCGAAGCCCTCCTTGAAGCGCACGTGCTGGAACTGCTTGGTGACGACGTCATCGGGGGTCAGTGCCATGGTGTTTCCTCTTTCGAGAGCTCTGATTCGGAACTGTTGGGGGTGTCGCACCGGGGCGTACCGCTTCGGAACAGCATAGCCGCCGCCCTCCGTCAGTGTCGAAGGGCACTGTCGAGAGGACGGCGGCGGGAGGTCACGCGGCCGCGAGGGACCGCGTCACGCTCAGCAGCATGAAGCAGACGAACATGACGATCGCGAATCCGAAATCGATCGCGATCCCCCCGATGCGCAGGGGTGGGATGATGCGGCGGACCAGCTTGATGGGCGGATCCGTCACGGTGTAGACGATCTCAGCCAACACGAGGGTGGCACCGCGCGGACGCCACTCCCGGTTGAACATCGGGATGTACTCGAGCACGAGGCGCGCGAGCAGCAGCACGATGTAGATGAACAGCAGCGCGCTGAGGATGGAGCCGACCAGGCTCAGGACGGCCACGATCGCTTACTGGGACGCGAACGGCGCAGCCTCGGGGTCGGCCTGCGCGATCGCACCGTCGCCGGAGACGGCGATGTTCTCGGGCGAGAGCAGGAAGACCTTGCTCGTCACCCGCTCGATGCGACCGTACAGCCCGAGCGAGAGTCCGCTCGCGAAGTCGATCAGGCGACGCGCGTCGGCGTCGCTCATCTGCGACAGGTTGATGATGACCGGGATGCCCTCGCGGAAGTTCTCCGCGATCGTCTGGGCGTCGCGGTACTGCTTGGGGTGCACCGTCAGGATCTCGCTGACGGGACCGGCCGAGGGCTGATGCACCACGGCGGGGCGGTGCAGCGGGGTCACCGGAGCGGCCTTCTCGACGGGAGCGGCGGCGGGTGCCGTCTGCTTGCGCGCGATGGGCTGCGGCGCCGTCTCCTCGTAGGTCTCTTCCTCATCGGCGAGGCCCAGGTACACCATCGTCTTCTTCAGCGGGTTCGACATCGCATCCTCCGTTCGATCGTCTGGTCCGAGGCTAGTCGCGCACGGGCCTCGGGCCCGTGATTGCCGAGCCGATCCGCAGGTGTGTCGCGCCCATCGCGATCGCTTCCGGGAAATCGCCCGTCATCCCTGCCGAGATCCACGCGGCATCCGAGACGACGGTGCGGACCGCGTCGGCCGACCGACGGAGCCGCTCGAAAGCGCGCGCGGGCTCCTCGTCGAGCGGAGCGACCGCCATGACCCCGCGCAGACGCAGGCTCGGCAGACCGGCCACGTGCGTCGCCAGCGCCTCCACCCCGGCGGGGGCGACCCCTCCCCGGCCGGTGTCGTCGGTGAGGTTCACCTGCAACAGCACGTCGAGCGGCGCGTCGCCGCCGGCCGCATCGAGCGCGTCGGCGATGCGGTCGCGATCGACCGAGTGCACGGCATCCGCCGCCGCCCGGACGGCGCGGGCCTTGTTCGTCTGCGCCTGCCCGATGAAGTGCCAGGTCAGATCGGGGATGCCGGACAGCTCCGCGCGCTTCGCGGTGAGCTCCTGCTGCCGGTTCTCGCCCACGTCGCGCACCCCCAGGTCGTACAGGTCGACGACGAGGGATGCCGGGTGGAACTTCGTCACCACGATGCGGGTGATGCCGGCGGGATCGCGGTTCGCGGCGCGGGCTGCGTCGTGGATGCGCGCATCGACGGCGGCGAGCCGGTCGGCGAGGGCGGTGTCCATGGTGCTCCTTCGACGACGCGAGCGGGCCCGGTGGGGACCGGACCCGCTCGCTTTCGGGGACTGTCTCTTACTTCAGGAAGTCGGGCACGTCGAGGTCGTCGTCGGCGTAGCCGTTGTCGTAGGAGGTCTCGGGCACGCGCGCGGTCACCGGCGCGGGCTCGGGGCGACGCTCGGGAGCGCGCTCCGTGGCGGCCTTCTGCTCTTCGGCGGCGTCGAGGTCGCGGGCGACGTCGTCGGCGGGGATCACCGGGACGACGGGCGCCGAGGCCGGTCGCTGCGCGCCGACGGCGTCGATGCGCAGGGAGGGCTCTCCCCCGTCGAAGCCGGCCGCGATCACCGTGACGCGCACCTCGTCGCCGAGGGTGTCGTCGATGACCGTACCGAAGATGATGTTGGCCTCGGGGTGCGCGGCCTCCTTCACCAGTTGCGCGGCGTCGTTGATCTCGAAGATGCCGAGGTTCGATCCGCCCTGGATCGACAGCAGCACGCCGTGGGCGCCTTCGATCGAGGCCTCCAGCAGCGGCGATTCCACCGCGAGCTCGGCGGCCTTGATCGCGCGATCGGCCCCCCTCGACGAGCCGATGCCCATGAGCGCGGAGCCGGCCCCCTGCATCACCGACTTGACGTCGGCGAAGTCGAGGTTGATGAGACCCGGGGTCGTGATGAGGTCGGTGATGCCCTGCACACCGGCGAGGAGCACCTGGTCGGCCGTGGCGAAGGCCTCGATCATCGAGATGCCGCGGTCGCTGATCTCGAGGAGGCGGTCGTTGGGGACGACGATGAGGGTGTCGACCTCTTCCTTCAGACGCCCGACGCCGGCCTCGGCCTGGCTCTGACGACGACGACCCTCGAACGAGAAGGGCTTGGTGACGACACCGATGGTCAGGGCGCCGATCGACTTGGCGATCTTGGCGACGACGGGGGCGCCGCCCGTACCCGTACCACCGCCCTCGCCTGCCGTGACGAAGACCATGTCGGCACCGCGCAGGGCCTCTTCGATCTCTTCCGCGTGGTCCTCGGCGGCGCGACGACCCACCTCGGGATCCGCACCGGCACCCAGGCCGCGCGTGAGCTCGCGGCCCACGTCGAGCTTGACGTCGGCGTCGCTCATGAGCAGCGCCTGCGCGTCGGTGTTGATCGCGATGAACTCCACCCCGCGCAGGCCGAGCTCGATCATGCGGTTGACGGCGTTGACGCCGCCCCCGCCCACACCGACGACCTTGATCACGGCGAGGTAGTTCTGGTTGTGGCTCATGCCGGCCTCCGTTTGTCCCCGAACCCGAAACTCTAAACCTCATGTTGAGGGTTAAAGAATTGCCCGGTATGCAATTCCTTAGCTCGAAGGTAGGTCGCGCCGGGGGCACCGTCGGGCCGACACGCGGCGTGTTCCGTTATCGCGTCGAATATCAGCGGACGACGCCGGCCTCGGGCGAGGTGACGTCGTACTCCTTGGCACGATCGGGCGGGCTCTGCGTCATCAGACGGTCGAGCACGATCGCCTTCTCGGCAGACCGGTCGGCGCTCCCCCACACCACACGCGACCCCGTCGCGCCGAGCGTGAGCGTGACGTCATCGGGGGTGGATGCCGAGACGCCGGTGACCTGTGCGCGCACGGCGTCCGGCAGCGCGCGCATGACGCGGCCGGCCGCATGGAACGCCGCCGACCCGGTGCCGCCGCTGATCTCGAGCAGGGGCTGACCCCCCGGCGCGTCGGGGGTGGTCGACAGTGCCACGCCCGCGGCATCCACCACGGTGAAGCCGGCCGGGGTCTGCAGGGCGCCGATCGGCGTGCGCTCGACGACGTTGACGACGAGATCGTGCGGCGGTCGCGCCTCGAGCGTGTACGACTCCACGAGCGGGAAGCGCACGAGGGCGGCCTTCACCGCACTGTCGTCGACCATCGCCAGCGGCGTTCCGACCTGGTTGCTCAGAGCCTCGGCGACCGTGGCGGCGTCGAGCTGCGAGGTACCGACGACGTCGATGCGCTCGACGGCGAACAGCGGGCTGTAGGCCGCCCCGGCGGTGCCGAGCACCATCACGAGGAAGGCCGCGCCCACGCCGATCCAGACGCGGCGACGACGACGCTGCCGGACGGTGAAGCGTTTGACCTCGGCCGCCAGGGCGCGGCGCCGGGCGCGCGAGGCCCGCCACACGTCGCGCAGGCTCGTGCCCTCGGCGTCCGTCGCCGCTTCCTCGCGAGCGGGCTTGCGGCCCGCCTCCGGGATGTCGGCGGGGCGCACGAGCGGCAGCACCGGGGCGGTCTCGGACGCGGGATCGGGATGCCGGGACTCCGGCGCGCCTTCCCCGACGACGGTCGACGGCGCACGGCGGTCGTCGCGAGCCCCCTCGATCGGTTCCCGCGGGGCCCCGCCGTGGTTCCGGGCCGTGACCGCGGCACGCTCGGACTCCGGGGGCGGAGGCAGGGGCGAGGGCCGACGCACGATCAGACCGCCGGTGCCGTCGTGGTCGTGCGCGACAGGGCGTCGAGCACCTGCGGGATGATCTGGTAGACGTTGCCGCAGCCGAGGGTGATGACGTAGTCGCCGGGCCGGGCGATCTCGGCGGTGTAGTCGGCGGCGGCCTGCCAGTCGGGAACGTAGTGCACGTGCGCGGGGTCGGCGAACGCGCCGCTGACGAGCTCCCCGGTCACCCCGGGTACGGGGTCCTCGCGCGCGCCGTACACGTCGAGCATGACCGTGTGGTCGGCGTGCGACTCCAGCACCTCGGCGAACTCGCGGAACATCTCCTGCGTGCGCGAGTACGTGTGGGGCTGCTGGATCGCGATCAGGCGTCCCTCCCCCACGACCGTGCGCGCGGCCGACAGCGCGGCCGCCACCTCGGTCGGGTGGTGGGCGTAATCGTCGTAGACGCTGACGCCGCGCTCGACGCCGTGGAGCTCGAAGCGGCGGACCGTGCCACCGAAGGCCTCGACCGCGCGCGCCGCGTCGGCGAGGGGATGACCCAGCACGCGCAGCACGGCCACGGCGCCCGCGGCGTTCACGGCGTTGTGGGCGCCGGGGACGCGCAGGCGCACCTCGACGCTCTCGTCGCCGGCGGTCAGCGTGAAGGCGACGGGACCGTCCGTCCGGATGCCGCTGAGCCGCACGTCGGCGCTCTCGTCCTCGCCGAAGGTGACGACGTTCGCGTGCGTGATGCGCTCGCGGACGGCGCGGGCTCCGGGGTCGTCGGCCGAGATCACCACGGCCTCGCTCGCGGCATCCGCGAAACGGGCGAATGCGGCGTCGAACGCGTCGCGCGAACCGTAGTGGTCGAGGTGGTCGGGATCGACGTTGGTGATGAGGGCGACGGAGGTGTCGTAGAGCTCGAACGTGCCGTCGGACTCGTCGGCCTCGATCACGACGAGGTCGTCGGAGCCGGTGCCGCTCGAGGCGCCGAGATCGGCGATCACGCCGCCGTTGACGAACGTCGGGTCGAGCTCGAGGGCGCGCAGGGCGGTCACGATCATGCCGGTCGAGGTGGTCTTGCCGTGGGCCCCGGCGACCGAGACGAGACGGCGCCCGCCGATCAGCCAGTGCAGCGCCTGGGACCGGTGGATGACGTGCAGGCCGCGCTGCTTCGCGGTGACGAACTCGGGGTTCTCCGGCCAGATCGCCCCGGTGTGCACGACCGTGTCGGCGTCGCCGAGGTGCGCGGCGTCGTGACCGACGTGGACGGTGGCGCCGCGGGCGGCGAGGTCGCGGAGGGCCGCGCTGTCGGCCCGGTCCGAGCCGGAGACCCGGATGCCGCGGTCGAGGAACATGCGGGCGAGGCCGGACATGCCCGATCCCCCCACGCCGATGAAGTGCGCGGAGGTGATGGTCTCGGGGATGGGGAGGCTCAGGTCGGGTCTGATCATGGCGCTTGCGAGTTTACGTCGCCCTCCCTGCGCAACGGCCTCGCCGCGCTGGCGCGGACCCCGCTTCCGCACGGCTGGGGCGCCGGGGTTCCCCCGCCACCGCTGGGAGGAATGCCTCGGACGAGCGGCATCCCTCGTTCCCGTCGCGCCCGGCGCAAGACGCCGGGCTCAGCGGGCCAGGGCCTCGTCGATCATGGCGATGACGTTCTCGGTTCCCGTGCGGATACCGGTGCGCGCGGCCGCGTCGCGCATGGCGGTGCGCCGCGCGTCGTCGGCGAGCAGCGGCACGACCTCGGCGCGCACCCGGTCGGGGGTGAATTCCGCGTCGGGGATGAGCAGCGCCGCCCCGGCGCGCACGGACGCGGCGGCGTTGAGGCTCTGCTCGCCGTTGCCGACCGCGTAGGGCACGTAGACGGCGGGGATGCCGAGCGCGTTGATCTCGCTCACGGTCGCCGCACCCGAGCGCGACACGACGAGATCGGCGAGGGCGAACGCGAGGTCCATGCGGTCGACGTACCGGACCACGGCGTAGCCCTCGGCACCCGGGTCGGCAAGGTCGGAGGTCTGTCCGGTGACGTGGAGCAGCTGCCACCCGGCGTCGAGAATATCGCGCCACGCGCCCTCGAACGCGGTGTTCAGCCGCAGCGCGCCGAGGGAGCCGCCGAAGACCAGCAGGGTCGGGCGGTCGGCGTCGAGGCCGAAGTGGGCGGCCGCCTCCGCGCGGAGGGCGGGAGCGTCGAGCTCGACGACCTCGCGACGCAGCGGCATCCCGACCTCGCGCGCCCCGCGGAGCGGCGTGCCGGCGAAGGCGACGCCCACTCCTGCGGCGGTGCGGGCGCCCAGGACGTTGGCGAGTCCCGGCTTGGCGTTGGCTTCGTGCACGACGAAGGGCACCCGCTCGCGGCGCGCGGCGATGTACGCGGGCGCGGCCGCGTAGCCGCCGAAGCCGACGACCGCGTCGACACCGCGCTGGCGGATCATGCGGCGCACGTCGGCGACCGCGCGGAGGAAGCGGGCGGGGAAGACCGCGGCAGCGCGGTCGGGCCGCCGCGGGAAGGGGACCTTCGCGATGGTGAGCAGCTCGTACCCGCGCAACGGGACCAGGCGCGACTCGAGGCCCTCGCGGGTTCCGAGCACGAGCACGTCCGAGGCGGCGTCGCGCGCGCGCAGACCGTCGGCGACCGCGAGGAGGGGGTTCACGTGCCCGGCGGTACCGCCGCCGGCGAGGAGGTAAGTCGTCACCGTACGACCCTAGCCAGGTCGGGGGCACCGCTTCGCCGCGACCACTCGGGCCGGGTACCGACGGGGCCGGATCCTCGACGTGTCGTCGTGTGCCCCTCAGCCGCGGCGGCCGGAACGTCGCGCCGGGGCGGCGCGGCGGTTCGAGCGGGACTCCACGACCTCGCGGTGGTCGGGGAGCGTGCGCGCGCACGACAGCAGCACACCGCACGCGATGAGCACCGACAGCAGAGACGTGCCACCCTGCGACATGAACGGCAGCGGGACGCCCAGCACCGGGAAGATGCGCAGGACCACGCCGATGTTCACCAGCGCCTGACCGACGATCCACAGGGTGATCGCGCCGGCGACGATGCGCACGAAGCTGTCGTCGGTCCGTCGGATGATGCGGAAGGCGCCGACGGCGAAGACCGCGAACAGCACGAGCACCACGATGCAGCCGACCAGGCCCAGCTCCTCGCCGATGATGGCGAAGATGTAGTCGTTGGCGGCCGCCGGGAGCCAGTCGTACTTCTCCTTCGAGTTGCCCAGGCCCAGTCCCAGCAGTCCCCCGCTGGCGAGCCCCCAGATCCCGTGCAGCGACTGGTAGCACGAGGTGTAGTAGCAGGAGGCGTCGTCGGGGTTGAACAGGCTCATGATGCGGGCCATGCGGTTCTCGCTGCCGACGGCCGACAGCAGCACCACCGCGATGGCCAGCACCGCCGGGACGATGAACATGCGCAGCTTGATACCGGCGAAGAACAGCGCCCCCAGCACCACGAGCACGAGGATCATCACCGTACCGAGGTCCTTGCCGCCCAGCACGGTTCCGATCACGAGCACCGAGACGGGGACGACGGGGATGAAGACGTGCTTCCACGAGGTCAGCAGTCGCCGCTTGCGATACAGCACCGCGCCCATCCACAGCGCGAGGGTGAGCTTGAGGAACTCGGCGGGCTGGAACTGGAAACCGGCGATCTGCACCCAGTTGCGGTTGCCGTACGAGGCGATGCCGAGGCCCGGGACGTAGACGAGCAGCTGGAACATGGTCGCCAGGATCAGCGCGGGCCACGCGATCTTCTTCCAGAAGCTCATGCGCGCCCGGCTCAGCACGAACATCAGCGGGATGCCGACGACCGCGAACACGCCCTGCTTGATGACGTGGTCGAAGGGGCTCTGCCCGCCGTCGAGGGCGGAGGTGGCCGACAGGACCATCACCAGACCGAACCCCGTCAGCAGCAGGGCCGCGGAGGCGATCAACAGGAACTCGCTCGCGACCGGGCGGAACGCCCGTCCGAGGGAGACGCGCGCGATGAGACCGCTGCGCTCGGGCTGCTCGTCCGGCGTCTGCCGTGGAGGGGGTGCCGTCGTGGTCACGCGTGGTCCCCTCAGTCGGTCGGTCGAGATGCTCCGTCGTCCTGGCCGGCGATCCACGCCCGCACCGCGTCGGCGAACCGGTCGCCGCGGTCGGAGTAGGACGCGAATTGGTCGAAGGATGCCGCCGCGGGAGCCAGGAGAACCGTGTCTCCATCCCGGGCCACACCCGCGGCCAGTTCGACGACCTGCGCCATGACGTCTTCAGTCTCGGCGTGGTCGACCTCGAACAGCGGCACCGCGGGGGCGTGTCGCGCGAACGCCGCGACGATGTCGCCGCGCTCGGTGCCGATCACGATCACGGCGCGCACGGAGGCTCCGCGCGCGCGCACGAGATCGGACAGGTCGACGCCCTTCAGGAGCCCGCCGACGACCCACACGGCGCCGGGATAGGCGGCCAGCGACGACGCCGCCGCGTGCGGGTTGGTCGCCTTGGAGTCGTCGACCCACGTCACGCCGGCGTGCGCGCCGACGACCTGGATGCGATGCGGGTCGAGGCGGAAGCGTTCGAGGGTGTCGAAGATGTGCGCCGGGGTGACGCCGAGGGATCGGGCCAGGGCGGATGCCGCGAGGATGTTGGCGACCATGTGCGGTGCCGCGAGTCCCCGAGCCGCCAGGTCGGTGACGGTCGTGAGCTCGAGGGCCGAGGTCGCGCGCTCTTCGAGGAAGGCCCGGTCCACCAGGATGCCGTCGACGACCCCGAGATCGCTCGGTCCCGGCACACCGAGGTCGAAGCCGATCGCACGGGCGCCCTCGACCACTTCGGCGTCTTCGACCATGCCGCGGGTGGCGAGGTCGGCCTTGTTGTACACGCAGGCCACGCGGGTGCGCGCGTAGACGCCGGCCTTGGCGTCGCGGTACGCGTCGGCGCCGCCGTGCCATTCGAGATGGTCGTCGGCGAGATTGAGGCACACCGCCGCGTGGGGCGAGAGCGCATCGGGGCCGGCCTGGAGGTTGAGGTACCAGAGCTGGTGGCTGGAGAGCTCGACCACGAGCGCGTCGAAGCCGCCCGGATCGCGCACGGCATCGAGCACCGGGGTGCCGATGTTGCCCACGGGAGCTGCGCGCAGACCCGCCGTGACCAGCATCTCGGCGGTCAGCCGCGTGGTGGTGGTCTTTCCGTTCGTGCCGGTGATGAGCACCCAGTCGGCCGGCCGCCCGTCGGCTCGGACGACCTTGTCGCGCACGCGCCACGCCAGCTCCACGTCGCCCCACAGGGCGATGCCCTGTTCCTGCGTCCAGCGGATCAGGGGGTGGTGCGGCGGGAAGCCCGGGGAGGCGATGACCACCTCGGGCGCGAAGGCGCTCAGCTCGGCCGGGACCGCGTCGAGCGGCCCCTCGTGCAGGCGCACGCCCAGGACCGGCAGGAGACGACCGTACTCGGCATCCGCCCGTTCGGTCACCACGAGCACCTCGGCGCCCAACTCGGAGAGGGTGTCGGCGACGGAGAACCCCGTCACCGACAGGCCCAGCACGGCAACGCGCAGGCCCTTCCAGTCGGCGTGCCAGCTGGTGAGGGAGGAGAGGTCGGTCATACGCGTGCGAGCCATTCGACGTAGAAGAATCCGATGCCCGAGACGGCGAGCAGGCCCGCGATGATCCACATGCGCACGACGATGGTGACCTCGGGCCACCCCCGCATCTCGAGGTGATGGTGCAAGGGGCTCATGAGGAAGAGCCTCTTGCCCTTGGTGATCTTGAAGTAGGCCCGCTGGAGGATCACCGAGCCCGACGCGATCACGTAGACGCCCGCGATGAGCACGAGCAGCAGCTCGGTGCGGGTGAAGATCGCCAGCGCCGCGATGACGCCGCCGATGGCCATCGACCCGCAGTCGCCCATGAAGACCTTGGCCTTCGGGGCGTTCCACCACAGGAATCCGACGAGCGCCCCCACGAAGGAGGCCGACACGATGGCGAGGTCGAACGGGTCGCGCACGGCGTAGCATCCGGCCTGCACGGTCGGATCGAGCACATCGGCGCACATCTGCTTGTTCTGCCAGAAGGCCATGAGGCTGTACGCGCCGACGACGAAGATGCCCGAGCCCGCGGCGAGGCCGTCGAGTCCATCGGCGACGTTGACCGAGTTGGATGCCGCGGTGCCGATGAGCGAGATCCACGCCAGGTACAGCAGCCAGCCGAGGACCGGGCCCAGCGCGAACAGCGAGAGCACCTGGATGTCGCGGAAGACGGAGATGTACTCCGACGCGGCCGTCTGACCGAACGTGTTCGGGAAGTTCAACGCGACGATCGCGAAGGGCACCACGACCAGCACCTGGCCGAGAATCTTGCGCCACCCCGACAGGCCGAGGCTGTTCTGGTGGCGCACCTTCATGTAGTCGTCGATGAAGCCCACGACGCCGAAGCCGAGCATGAGCCACAGCACGAGAAGCCCGGAGACGGTGGGCGGGTTGTTGCCGGCGTAGGAGCCGATGAAGTAGCCCACGATCGTGCCGGAGATGAAGATCGTGCCACCCATGGTGGGCGTGCCGCGTTTGGCCCCGTGCGAGGGGTTGTGCACGTTCTCGGGCGTGCGGATGACCTGGCCCCAGCCCCACTTGCGGAACCACCGCAGGAACACCGGGGTGAGGAAGAGGGTGAAGGCGAGCGAGATCGCCGCCGACGTCAGAAGTGATCTCACGCGAACAGCTCCCCGAGTCGATCGCCGAGGTGGCGCAGCCCCGCCGAGTTGGACGACTTCACCAGGACGCGGTCGCCGTCGCGCAGCTCGGTCGAGAGGTAGTCGTACGCGGCGTCGGCGTCGGCGAAGAAGACGGCCTCGCCGTCCCACGACCCCTGCGCGATCGCCTCGAGGTACATACGGCGCGCCTCGGGACCGATGACGACGATCCGCTGGATGCGCAGGCGCACGGCGAGCAGACCGACCCGGTCGTGCTCCTCGTCGGCGTACTCCCCCAGCTCGCTCATCGCGCCGAGGACGGCGACGGTGCGTTCGTCGGGGCCGGTGATCTGCGCGAGGGTGCGCAGCGCCGCGGACATCGAGTCGGGGCTGGCGTTGTAGGCGTCGTTGATGATGCGCACCCGGTCGGAGCCCATCGGCTGCATGCGCCAGCGCTCCGCGATCTCGAGCGTCTCCACGCGCGCGATCGCGTCGGCCGCCGAGACGCCCAGGGCGGTGGCGGCGGCGATCGCGGCGAGGGCGTTCATGACGTGGTGCTCGCCGAGCACCCGCAGGGTGAGGGTGTGCGCCTGTCCGTCGACCACGAGATCGGCCCGGGTCCCCGATGCCGTGACCTCGACGTCGAGGGCGCGCACGACGGCCCGCTCGCCGCGGCCGAACCACCGGACGTCCTGCCCGCGCTGGCGCGCGATCGGCTCCATCGCCGCGACGCGCGGGTCGTCGGCGTTGAGCACGGCGAGCCCGCCCTCCCGGGTGGCCGTCACGAGCTCGCTCTTGGCGTGGAACGTCGACTCGATGCCGCCGAACCCGCCCGCGTGGGCCATGCCGACCATGAGGACGACGCCGATGTCGGGGGTCACTAGGCCCGCGAGCCGCGCGATCGCACCGGGGGCGCTCGCGCCGAACTCGCTGACGAGGAAACGGGTGTCGTCCTCGACGCGCAGCATCGTCAGCGGAGCGCCGACCTCGTTGTTGAACGACGCGCGCGGGGCGACGGTGGGGCCCTCGTCCTCGAGGATGCGCGCGAGCATGTTCTTGGTCGTCGTCTTGCCGTTCGATCCGGTGATGCCCACGATCTTCAGAGCGCCGGCGGCGCGGACCCGGGCGACGTTGTCGCGCGCGAGGGCGGCGAGGGCCTCGATGACGTCGTCGACGACGACCTGGCTCACCTCCTCGGCGAGCTCGCGTTCCACGATCGCCAGAACGGCGCCCCTCTCGATCGCCGTGCCGACGAAGAGGTGCCCGTCGGTCGTCTCCCCGGGCTTGGCGACGAAGATCCCGCCGCGCTCGATGAGGCGCGAATCGGTGTCGACCGGACCGGAGACGGTCGTGTCGGGGGTGTCGTCGCGGCGGAGCACGAGGCGCCCGCCGAGCACGCCGGCGAGGTGGGAGAGGCTGGTGGAGATCATTGCTGTGCGGACGCCCTTTCCGTGTCGCATTCGTTACCGAGACGAGACCGGCGTCGGCGGTGTCTCAGCCGAACTTGGGCAGTTCGGGGGTCGTGGTTCCCGACGGGATGACGCGGTAGGTCTTGAGAACCTGCGTCATCGCCTTCTGGAACGCGGGGGCGGTGGCCGCGGACGATTTTACCGTCCGCGGTTCGTCGAGGTTGACCGCGACGACGTACTGCGGGTCGTCGGCGGGGGCGAACCCGATCATCGTGGTGAAGTACGCATCGGGCTTGTAGGCGCCGGTGTTCTCGTCGACCTTCTCGCCGGTTCCGGTCTTGATCGCGAGGCGATACCCCGGGATGGCGATCTTGCTCGCAAGCTCTCCCTGGGTGGCGACGTTCTCCAGCATGAGCCCAACCTCCTTCGCCGTCGCGGTGGAGATGACCTGCGTCCCCTCGGTGGAGGGGGTGTCGGTGACGGAGCCGTCGGCCGCGGTGCAGCCCTCCACCAGCGAGAGCGGGATCTTCACGCCGCCGTTCGCGATGGTCTGGTACGCCCCGACGAGCTGCGGAACGGTCACCGACAGACCCTGACCGAAGGCGGTGTTGTAGAAGGTCTGCGTGTCCCAGTCCCCGACCGGGTGCAGGATGCCGGCCGACTCGCCGGGGAAGTCGATCGCGCTGAGCGAGCCCATACCGAACTTCTGCAGGTAGTCGTAGCGCGTCTGCTTCGGGATCATCTCGGCGAACTTCGAGATGCCGACGTTCGAGGAGTCGATCAGCACCCCCGTCGGCGTGTAGGTGTTCGCGCCGTGCGAGAAGGCGTCGGACACGCGGGCGTCGCCGCCCAGCACCTCGCGCGAGGAGGCGGTGACGGTGGTCTCCGGGGTGTACGAGCCGCTGTCCAGGCCGATCGCCGTGGTGAGCGCCTTGAACGTCGACCCCGGCTCGAACGGGCTCGAGAACGCACGGCTCCCCCGGTCGTCCGCGGGGGTCGCGGTCGGGTCGTTGGGATCGACCGAGGGGTACTCGGCGAGGGCGCGGATCTTGCCCGTCTTCGCTTCGACGACGGTGATCGTCCCCCGCAGCGATCCGGTGTTCTGCACCTGCTCCGCGATGAGCTGGCCGAGGTACCACTGCAGGTCGCGGTCGATCGTGAGCTTCAGGGTGCCGCCGTCCACGGCGGGCTGGGTGACGACCTCGGTACCGGGCAGCACGACGCCGTCGCGGCTCTGCTGGAAGACGACCTTGCCGTCGGTGGAGGCGAGGCAGGCGTTGTCGGCGTTCTCCAGACCGGCGAGCGGTTGTCCGTCACTGCCGACGAAGCCCAGGAGATTCCCGCCCACGGCACCGTCCGGGTAGACGCGCCCCGACTGCGGGGGGAAGCTCAGGAACGGCAGCTTGAGATCCGCGAGGGCGCGGTACTGCTCGGTCGAGACGTTCTTCGCGATCATCGCGTAGCGGGAGTCGGGGTTCTCGGCCACGGCATCCGTGACGATCTTCTCGACCTCTGCGGCATCCTGTCCGGTGACGGCCGCGATCTGCGCGGCGAGCTCGGGCCAGCCGGTGGTGGTCCCCGAGTCGTCGTCGCTTCCCGCGTCGACGGTGGTGATGCCCTTCGCGGCGAGCATCGGATCGACCTGCACGTCGTAGCGGTTGACCGCGGAGGCGAGCACGACGCCGTTCTCGTCGACGATCGACCCGCGGGAGGCGTACTCGACGCGCGAGTTCTCCAGTCCCATCGCGAGGGAGTCGCTCACGTGCGTCCGAGCGTTGACGACCTGGATGTCGACGAGGCGCACGACGAAGGCGACGAGCACGATCAGCACGATCGAGAGGGCGACGACGGTCCGACGCCGCGGGGACCGGGAGGTGGTGGTCGTCATGGCCTTCATCGTGTCGCGGGAGTCGGCAGACCGTCGCTGATCGACGGGGGTGTCGTCGATTCGGTCGTCCTGGTCGCCGCGCCCGAGGAGGAGGAGGCGGTCGCGGGCGTCGCCGCGGAGCCGGTCTCGGTCGTCGCCGCCGAGGGGTCGGTGACCAGCGGCACCCCGGCGATCAGGGCGTTGCGCACGGAGCCGCGTCCCATGGCATCCACCGAGGAGGTCGAGTCGGCCGGCTTGCCCGAGCCGATGACGGCACCGTCGCTCAGCCGCAGGTAGGTGGGCGATTCGTCGATGACCATGCCGAGCGCCGCCGCGTTGGCCGCGAGGTACTGGGGCGAGCTGAGTCCGGCGCTCTCGTCGTTCAGGATCTGCTTCTGGTACGTCAGGTCGCGCTGCTGCTGCGTGAGGGCGGCGATCTCGAACGAACTCTGCGTGGTGAGGATGCCGAGTCCCATCTGCACGAGCACGATGACCAGGGCGCCGGTCACCGCGATGACGCCGAACAGGCGGCGGGGCGCGCGCCGACGGGCCGTCGCGGGGACGACGGCGAGTCGCCTCTCACGGACGGGCGTCGGAAAGTCCGGATAGGCGGCCCGGGGGTCGATGGCCGGGGATGCGCTCATGCGTCCTCCTGGATCCTCTCGGCCGCGCGCAGGCGCACGGGGGTGGCACGGGGGTTGGCTACGCGCTCGGCGTCGCCGGCGAGCTCGGCGCCGCGGACGAGCAGCCGGAACTTCGGGGCATGCTCGGGCAGCTCCACGGGCAGGCCACGCGGGGCGGTCGAGGTCGAGGCGTCGGCGAAGACGCGCTTGACGAGCCGGTCCTCGAGCGACTGGTACGACAGCACGACGATGCGCCCGCCGACCCCCAGCACGCTCAGGGCGGCCGGGATCGTGCGCTCGAGCACGGCGAGTTCGGCGTTGACCTCGATGCGCAGCGCCTGGAAGACGCGCTTCGCGGGGTGGCGCTCGCGCAGAACGGCCGCGGGGGTCGCCGCCTGCAGCACGTCGACGAGCTGGCCGGAGCGCTCGAGCGGGGCGACGGCGCGCGCCGCGATGATCGCCCGCGCGTAGCGTCCGGCGAGCTTCTCCTCGCCGTAGCGCTCGAAGATGCGGCGCAGATCGCCCTCGCCGTAGCTGGCGAGCACCTCGGCCGCGGTGACGCCCTGGGTCTGGTCCATGCGCATGTCGAGCGGTGCGTCCTGCGCGTAGGCGAAGCCGCGATCGGCCACGTCGAGCTGCAGCGACGACACCCCGAGGTCGAACAGGATGCCGTCGACCTTCTCGACGCCGGCGGAGGCCACGGCCTCGGCGATCCCGTCGTACACCGTGTGCACGAGGGTGACGCGGTCGCCGAAGCGCGCGAGCCGCTCCCCCGCGATGCGCAGGGCGTCGGTGTCGCGGTCGAGGCCGATCAGGCGTGCGTTCGGGAAGCGGTCGAGGAACGCCTCGGAGTGCCCGCCCATGCCGAGCGTTCCGTCGACGAAGACGGAGCCGGGCTTCTGCAGGGCGGGACCGAGCAGCTCGGCGCAGCGCTCGAGGAGGACGGGGGTGTGGATGTCGCGGATGTCCATGATGATCGGGGCCGATCCTTCGGCTCTGATCCCCACCCGCATCGACCTGGCACCGGGGAAGTGTGACAGGGCGTGCGGCTGGGCATCACAGCCGGAGGGTCAGAACAGTCCCGGGATCACCTCCTGCTCCATCTCGGCGTACGTCTCTTCGTTGCTCTCGGCGTAGGAGTTCCACGCCTCCGCGTCCCAGATCTCCGCGTGCGCTCCGACACCTGTGACGACGAGCTCGCGCCCGAGCCCGGCGTAGGTGCGCAGCGCCGGCGGGACGGTGATGCGGTTCTGGCTGTCTGGCTTCTCGGCGCTGGCCCCCGAGAGGAACATGCGCAGGAAGTCGCGGGCCTGCTTGTTGCTGAGCGGCGCCTCGCGGATCCGCTCGTGCACGCGCTCGAACTCCTCGGTGCTGAACACGTAGAGGCAGCGGTCCTGCCCCCGGGTGATCACCACTCCGGCCCCGAGATCGTCACGGAACTTCGCGGGCAGGATGACGCGCCCCTTGTCGTCGAGCTTGGGAGTGTGCGTGCCGAGCAGCATTCGGGCGTCCACCCCCTTCGTCCGGCCTGCGAAGTTTCCCCCACTTTACTCCACCGTCCTCCACTTTGCTATCGAAAAGAGGGGTCTTCTGGGCGAGGGCTCCCTTGTGTACTGTGTGCACCGCGCTTCGCGACCCGGGCCGATGCCGCGTCTTTCCGCGGAAGACCCCGCGCGCGCGGCCCACGGTGGAGGAGAAGGGAGGGATTCCGCCGCCTCCATCGCGACGGACGCGCGGCGTCAGGAGGCCTCCGTTCGGCGGCGCTGCGGAACAGGGCCGGGTGGTGCCGGGCGCACGAAAAAGCACCGGCTCCGAGGAGCCGGTGCTATTACAAACGGTGCAGAAGTTTAGGGGCCTTCGCGACGGCGGTCCCACCGGTCGTTCATGCGATCCATGAACGACGATCCCGCGGCACGAGGGGCGCGGGCCCTAGGCGCCGACTTCGAGAGGGGGGCGGAGCCTCGCGTCGGAGTGACGGCGAAGACGACACCGCCCACCATCAGGAGGAAGCCGAGGACGCCGACCGCGATGCCGAGGAAGCCCGTGTTGAAGCCGATCGACACACCCACCACGAGGGCGCCGAGGCCGGCGAGGACGAGGATCGAGCCGAGGACGATGTTGCGGTAGCTGAGGGCGCGACTGGGAGCGGAGACGACATCTGTGTCGTTACTCATGAGATGGCGCTCCATCTCATCAAGCAGGCGCTGCTCCTGTTCGGAGAGTGGCATGCATCCCCCTCTATGGTGTGGTGCGAACGATTCTACGTGCGGCGTGGATCACTAGGCTAGGCCCGTGACGACCTCCCTGGAACCGATCGAAGCTGTTTCCCAGCGACTCGACAAGTTCCTCTCCGAACAGCTATCGTACGCCTCCGCCCTGGGTCCGGAGGCCGAGACGCTCACCCGTTCCGGGGCGTCGGCGCTGCGGGGCGGCAAGCGGCTGCGGGCACGGTTCTGCCTGACCGGATGGCACTCCGTCGCGGGCGGCGAGCGACGCTTCGACGCCGCCGCGCTCGCGGTGGCGACGGCGCTCGAGATCTTCCACGCCGCCGCCCTCGTGCACGACGACCTGGTGGACAACTCCGACACGCGCCGCGGGCAGCCGGCCGCGCACCGCGCCCTGCAGAACAGCCACCGCGAAGCCGGGTGGACGGGCGACTCCGACGCCTTCGGTCGGTCCGGCGCGATCCTGCTGGGCGACCTGCTCGTCGCGTGGAGCGACGACCTGCTCGAAGAGGGCCTCGCCGCCGCCCCGACCGCCGCCGCGACCCGACGCGCCTACGCGCACATGCGTCGCGACGTCACGATCGGCCAGTTCCTCGACGTGGCCGAAGAATCCGCCTACACCGTCTACCCCGACGACACCCACGCCGACCGCGCGCTGCGGGTCGCCTCGTACAAGTCGGCGCGGTACAGCATCCAGCAACCCCTGCAGATCGGCGCGGCCCTCGCGGGTGCCGACGAGGCGCAGCTGAGCGCACTGGGCCGTTTCGGCCACGACGTGGGGATGGCCTTCCAGCTGCGCGACGACGTGCTCGGAGTGTTCGGTGACACCGCCGAGACCGGCAAGCCGGTCGGCGACGACCTGCGCGAGGGCAAGCGCACGGTCCTGGTCGCCTACGCCCGCGAAGGCCTCTCGGCCGAGGACCGTCGAGACGTCGATGCACTGCTCGGGGATCCCGCCCTGGATGCCGAGCAGGTTCGCATCCTGCAGCGCACCATCGTCGACACCGGCGCACTCGCGCGCACCGAGGAGCTCATCGCCGACTACGCCAGACGAGCGGATGACGCCCTCGCCGACGCGCCGCTGGGCACCGAGGCGGTCGTGGAACTGCGCGCGCTCGCGACGGCCGCCACCCACCGCACGGCCTGAGCCGGTACACGGACCGCGCGAGGACGCACGGCTCGGCGGGGCGGTGCGAGGACGCACGGCTCGACGGGGCGGCGCGAGGACGCACGGCTCGACGCGGCGGCGCGAGGACGCACGACTCGACGGGGCGGTGCGAACCCGCCGGCCGGCTCAGCGCGCGCCCGGAGGCGATCAGGCGAGGGTCGCGGCGACCCGCCGCACCTCGCTCTTGCGACCGGCCAGGAGCGCCTCGATGGGCGCCATTCCGATGGTCTCCTCGGGGGTGAGGAGCCAGTCGATGGTCTCGTCGGGGTCGAAGCCCGCGTCGTGCAGGACGATGATCGTGCCGCGCAGAGCCGGCAGCGGACGCCCCTCGGCGATGAACACCGCGGGGACCTTGAACACGCCGTCGCGGCGCGAGCCCACGAGGTAGTCCTCGTCGAAGAGCCGGCGCACGCGCCCCAGGGACTCGTCGAGGAGTTCCACCAGATCGGGGATCGTCAGCCAGTCGGTCGGGTAACGGGAGGTGTCGGTCACCTTGCCATAATCTCATCCCGCGCGGTGGAACCCGCTCGGTGGGGCGTCACGCTGCCGGTTTCACATCTGTCACACGCACCACGCGCGTTGACATCCGTCACAGCCCGTGTCACCGTGGCGGGCAGTCGGAAGAACGGATCCCCCACCATGCGACGACTCACGCTGTCCTCCCTGCCCGCTCGACGCACGAACGCCTGGCCCACCGCCGCGGTGTGGCCCGCCGCCGTCGCCGGGACCATCGCCCTCACCCTGACGGGAGAGAACGCGGCGCACGCCGCTCCTCCCTCTCCGGCGCTCACCGTCGCCCCTCCCGCGCCGCGCGTCGTCGGACCGATCGTTCCGCTCGCCGCCGCGGTCAGCGCGTCGACGTACACGGTCCAGCCCGGCGACACCGTGTGGGCGATCGCCCGGGCGCACGGTCTCGACCCCGCCGCGGTGAGTTCGGTGAACGGCCTCGGCGCCGACGCGATGATCCGCCCCGGCCAGGTGCTCGCCCTCACCGCCGTACCTGCCCCGGCCGCGCCGGCCCCGCCCGCGGCACCGGCCGTGACGACGCACGAGGTGCGCCCCGGCGACACCGTGTCGGCCATCGCCCGCGCGGGCGGCGTGTCGGTCGACGCCGTCCTCTCGGCGAACGGCCTCACCCGCGCGTCGATCATCTACCCGGGCGACGTGCTGCAGGTCCCCTCCGCCGCGGCCGCTCCGACCGCGGCTCCGGCCCCCACCCCGGCCCCGGCCTCCGTCGCACCCGTGGCCGCTGCGGAGCTGGACGCCGAGCAGAGCGAGAACGCGCGCCTCATCATCCGCGTCGGACGGGAACTCGGGGTCTCCGACCGCGGCATCCTGATCGCCCTCGGCACCGCGATGCAGGAGTCCTGGCTGCGCAACCTCGATTGGGGCGACCGCGACTCCCTCGGTCTCTTCCAGCAGCGCCCCAGCACCGGGTGGGGCACCGCCGAGCAGATCCTCGACCGGGAGCGCTCGACACGGGTGTTCTACGGCGGCGCGAGCGACCCCAACGGCACGGCGACGCGGGGCCTGCTCGACATCCCGGGATGGGAGTCCCTGGCGTACGCCGATGCCGCGCAGGCGGTGCAGATCTCGGCCTACCCCGATCGCTACGCGCGATGGGAACAGCCGGCGACCGTCTGGCTCGCCGTTCTCGGATGAGGTCGGGGTGAGCCGCTCCCGGGGCTCACAGGGGGCCGTCCGTAGACTCGTCGTGTGAGCACGAGTCAGCAGGCAGACCCGCTGATCGGCCGTCTCGTCGACGGCCGGTACCGGGTGCGCGCGCGTATCGCGCGTGGCGGCATGGCAACCGTGTACGTCGCGACCGATCTGCGTCTGGAGCGGCGGGTCGCCCTGAAGGTCATGCACGGCCACCTCAGCGACGACACCGTGTTCCAGAGCCGGTTCATCCAGGAGGCCCGCTCGGCTGCGCGTCTGGCGGATCCGCACGTCGTCAACGTCTTCGACCAGGGCCAGGACGGCGAGATGGCCTACCTCGTCATGGAGTACCTGCCCGGCATCACGCTGCGCGAGCTCCTGCGCGAGCACCGTCGCCTCACCGTGGATCAGACGCTGACCATCATGGATGCCATCCTGTCGGGGCTCGCGGCCGCTCACCGCGCCGGCATCGTCCACCGCGACGTCAAGCCCGAGAACGTGCTCCTCGCCGAAGACGGACGCATCAAGATCGGCGACTTCGGCCTCGCGCGTGCGACCACGGCCAACACCGCCAGCGGCGCCCAGCTCATGGGGACCATCGCGTACCTCGCTCCGGAACTCGTCACGCGGGGCACCGCCGATGCCCGCAGCGACATCTACTCGCTCGGCATCATGCTGTACGAGATGCTCGCCGGAGAGCAGCCGTACAAGGGCGAGCAGCCGATGCAGATCGCGTACCAGCACGCCACCGACTCGGTGCCGCGCCCGAGCGCGAAGAACCCCGCGGTGCCGGAGCAGCTCGACGAACTCGTCCTGTGGGCGACCGAACGCGAGCCCGACGACCGTCCGCTCGATGCGGGGACGATGCTCGAGCGCCTGCGCGCCATCGAGAAGGACCTCGGCCTGGCCCCTCAAGTCGCCCGGGCCGTCTCGGTCGGCACGGCGGGCGCCGCCTCCCCCGCCGAGTCGCGGGAACTCACCAAGGTGCTTCCGCAGACGGCAGCCGTCCCGTCGGCCACGGTCGACGAGCCCGACAACGCCGCCCGCCTCCGCGCGCGCACGCGTCGCCGCACCGCGCGCGGCGTCTGGATCCTCCTCCTCGTCCTTTTCCTGGCCGGCGGGGCCGGGCTCACGGGCTGGTACTTCGGGTCCGGCCCCGGCTCGCTGGTCGGCGTTCCCGACGTCTCGGGACGCAGCTACGACGAGGCGCAGGCGCTCCTCGTCCAGGAGCAATTGCAGGCGCAGCGGCAGGACGTGAACGATCGCGAGATCCCGGCCGGAACCACCGTCGGGTCCGACCCCGCCCCCGGCGAGCGGCTCGACAAGAACACCGTCGTGACCGTGCTGGTCTCCATCGGACCCGCCACCCATCAGATCCCCGCGCTCGGCGGTCGCACCGCCGACGAGGTGCGCGCCGTCTTCGAGGCCGCCTTCGTCGGGGTCGGCGACGACCCCGCGCGCGAATTCACCGACTCGGCGGACGGCACCGTACTGAGCGCGTCGATCGTCCCCCGTTCCGGCGGCGACGCCTTCGCGTGCACCGACGGCTGCACGGTCTACGAAGGGGACGCCGCCACGCTCGTCGTCTCGCTCGGTCCGATCCCCGACGTCACGGGCGAGACGCAGTCCGCCGCCGAGCGCTCCCTCGACGGCGTGGGACTGTCGACCTCCGTCTCGGAGGAGTACAGCAACAGCGTGGCCTCCGGGGTCGTGATCGGCATCGGCGACCGCGACGGTGGCGGCAACTGGCGCCCCGGCGACACCGTGCCGTTGCGCATGTCGATCGGCCCCAGGCCCGTCGAGATCCCCGGCAACATCGTCGGTATGTCCATCCGCGACGCGGTCGCCGCACTCGATGCGCTCGGGTTCGAGGTCAACGCCGGCATCGACGACGGCACCCTGCCCCTCGGCTTCAAGTACTGGGACATCTACAAGGTGCGGGCGACCAACCCCAAGGCCGGGACGACCGCACCGCAGGGCTCGACGATCACTCTGACGCCGACGCTCTAGGCCGCCCACCCGGGCCCCGCCGAGGGGGCGGAGGCGCGTGGGCCACGATCGCACACCTCGCGCGACCGTGCGGGCAGATCCGACGCCCACCCGCCGTGGGCTTCACCATCCCACCCGCCCTCCGCCTCACCCCGCATCCGGCATCCGGCATCCGGCATCCGGCATCCGGCATCCGGCACCCGGAACCCGGCATGCGGCACCCGGCACCCGGAACCCGGCATCCGGCACCCGGAACCCGGGAACGACGATGCCCCCGACCGCACGGGTCGGGGGCATCTCGCAGGCGGCACGCGGGTCAGCGCTTCTCGAGCTCCTCCGCCACGAGGAAGGCCAGCTCCAGACTCTGACGGTGGTTCAGACGCGGGTCGCACAGGCTCTCGTAGCGCGTCGCGAGGGTCGCCTCGTCGATCTGCTCGGAGCCGCCCAGGCATTCGGTGACGTCGTCACCGGTGAGTTCGACGTGGATGCCGCCGGGGTGCGTGCCCACCGAGCGGTGCGCCTCGAAGAACCCGCGCACCTCGTCGACGACGTCGTCGAAGCGACGCGTCTTGTAGCCGGTGGGCGTGGTGATGCCGTTGCCGTGCATGGGATCGGTGACCCACAGCGGGGTGGCGCCGGAGTCGCGGACGGCCTCCAGGAGCGGGGGCAGGGCATCGCGGATCTTGCCCGCACCCATGCGCGTGATGAATGTCAGGCGCCCCGGCTCGCGCTCGGGGTCGAGCTTGTCGATCAGCGCGAGCGCCGTCTCGGCCGTGGTGGTGGGGCCGAGCTTGACGCCGATGGGGTTGCGGATCTTCGAGAAGTAGTCGACGTGCGCGCCGTCGAGCTCGCGCGTGCGCTCGCCGATCCACTGGAAGTGCGACGAGGTGTTGTAGGGCAGGCCGGTGCGCGAGTCGATCCGGGTCATGGGGCGCTCGTAGTCCATGAGCAGGCCCTCGTGGCCGGTGTAGAACTCCACGCGCGTCAGCTCGTCGAAGTCGGCGCCGGCCGCCTCCATGAACTTGATCGCCCGGTCGATCTCGGTCGCCATGCTCTCGTACGCCTGGTTGGCGGGAGTGGAGGCGAAGCCCTTGTTCCAGCTGTGCACCTCGCGGAGGTCGGCGAACCCGCCCTGCGTGAAGGCCCGAATGAGGTTCAGGGTCGACGCGGCCGTGTGGTAGCCCTTGAGCAGGCGCGCGGGATCGGCCTTGCGGGACTCCTCGGTGAAGTCGTAGCCGTTGACGATGTCGCCGCGGTAGGCCGGCAGCGTCACGTCGCCGCGCGTCTCGGTGTCGCTCGAGCGGGGCTTGGCGAACTGCCCGGCCATGCGGCCCATCTTGACGACGGGCATCGACGCACCGTAGGTGAGCACGACGGCCATCTGGAGCACGGTCTTGATGCGGTTGCGGATCTGCTCGGCGGTCGCGCCGGCGAACGTCTCGGCGCAGTCACCGCCCTGGAGCAGGAACGCCTGGCCTGCGGCGGCACGGGCGAGACGATCGCGCAGGATGTCGACCTCGCCGGCGAAGACCAGCGGCGGGAGGGTCGCCAGCTCTGCGGATGCCGCCGCCACCGCGCCCTCGTCATACCACTGGGGCTGCTGCTTGATGGGCAGGGATCGCCAGTGGTCGAGGTCGTGGAGCTGCTGATTCACCCCTGAAGTCTAGTGGCGCGACGACGGCGCCTTCGCCGCCTGTGCACTGGCCAGCCGGTCCTTCACGGTGGAGGCGTAGACGTCTTCGTAGCGCTGCTCGCCGAGGCGCTGCAGGGCCACCATGATCTCGTCGGTGACCGAGCGCAGGACGTACCGGTCGCCCTCCATGCCCTCGAAACGGGAGAAGTCGAGCGGTTCGCCGATGACGATCCCCACACGTCCCACGCGCGGCAGTCGCTGACCGATCGGCATCACCGCGCCGGTGTCGACCATGACCACGGGGACCACCGGCACGCGCGCCTCGAGCGCCATGCGCGCGATGCCCGTGCGTCCGCGGTACAGCGTGCCGTCGGGGCTGCGGGTGCCCTCCGGGTAGATCCCGAGCAGCTCACCGCGCCCGAGGACGCCGAGGCCCGTGTTCAGCGACGCCTCCGACGCCTTCCCTCCCGACCGGTCGATGGGCAGCTGGCCGGTCGCCTGGAAGAACATCCGGGTGGCCCAGCCCTTGAGGCCCTTGCCGGTGAAGTAGTCGCTCTTGGCGAGGAACGCCATGCGGCGGTCGATCATGAGCGGAAGGAAGATCGAATCCGAGAACGACAGGTGGTTGCTGGCGAGGATCGCCGCACCCTCCGCCGGGATGTTGCGCCGGCCCACCATCCATGGGCGGAACACGGCCTTGATGACCGGTCCGATGACCACGTACTTCATGAGCCAGTAGAACATCGTCAGCGCTCCTTCCCGGCGAGGTCGGCGACCCCGATGAGACCGGCGTCGTTGCCCAGGCGCGCGATCGCGAACTCGGCGACCGGACGTTCACCGTACCCCGGCAACGACGTCTCGTACGCGAGCTTCACCGGTTCGAGCAGGTCGGCGCCCAGCTGCGCCACTCCCCCGCCGATCACGAAGACCTCGGGATCGAGCACGGCCTGGAAACCGCCGCACGCCTCGCCGAGAGCGGTCGCGACGCGGCGGAGCGCCTCGACCGCCCCGGGGTCGCCCGCCAGCACGAGGCGAGAGACGGCGGGTCCGGGAATGGCGCCCCTCTCCGCGCGGACGGCCGCCAACGCGGCACCGATACCGCCCTCGTCGGCGATCGTGTTCGCCTCGCGCTGCAGCGCGCGTCCCGAGGCGTACTGCTCGAGGCATCCGTTCTGTCCGCAGCCGCACGGGTGGCCGCCCCGGACGAAGCGCAGGTGACCGAGCTCGGCGCCGATGCCGTGACCACCGCGGAACAGCTCGCCGTCGGTGACGACGGCACCGCCGACGCCCGTGCCCATCGTCAGCATGACCATGTCGCGCACGCCCCGGCCCGCGCCGAAGCGGTACTCGCCCCAGCCGGCGGCGTTCGCGTCGTTCTCGATCGTCACGGGGGCGTCGAGGCGCTGCTCCAGGCGGGCGCGCAGGGGTTCGTCGCGCCAGTCGATGTTGGGGGCGTAGATGACGGTGCTGCGGTCGCGGCTGATGAACCCGGCGGCGGCGACGCCGATGGCGTGCACCTCGTGCGCGCGGCGCAGATGATCGGCCATGTCGACCACGGCATCCACGAGGGCCGAGGGGTCGATGGGGGTGTCGACGCGGAGCTTCTCGATGATGGTGCCGTCGTCGTCGACGACGCCTCCGGCGATCTTCGTTCCCCCGATATCGATGCCGACGTTGCGCACCGCGCTCCCTTCCGGGCCCACCGAGAGGGCGGCCCGGAGCAGTCTAGCCAAGGCGGGCGGCGCGCGAACGACGCCTCGCTCCGGGGGCGGCGCAGGCCGTGCGGATAGACTGATGGACCGCTCGACGTTCTTTCCGGTGCCGAAGGAGTTACCGTGATCCAGTTCGACCTCCCCCCTGTCGTCCCCGCCGATCCCGACGCCAACGCGTCGGATCTGCTCGCCGACCGCGTCCGCGCGACGCCCGACCGGCCCCTGTTCGCCGTGCCCGAGGCCGGAGGATGGCGCGACGTCTCGGCGGTCGAGTTCGAGCGCCAGGTCATCGCCCTGGCGAAGGGCTTCATCGCCGCCGGCGTCCAACCGGGAGAGAAGGTCGGCTTCATCGCCCGCACCACCTACGACTGGACGCTCGTCGACTTCGCGCTCTTCTACGCCGGGGCCGTCATGGTGCCGGTGTACGAGACGAGCTCCCCCTCGCAGATCTCGTGGATCCTGTCGGACTCCGGCGCCATCGCGGTCGTCGTGGAGTCCGCGGAGCACTCCGACCGCCTCGACGAGGTGCGCAGCGACCTTCCGCTCGTCCGCGAGGTGTGGGCGATGCACACGGGCGCCCTCGACGCACTCGTCGCGGGCGGCACGCACATCACCGACGAAGAGGTCGAGCGCCGCCGCCACCTCGCGAAGGCCTCCGACATCGCGACCCTCATCTACACGTCGGGGTCGACGGGACGCCCCAAGGGCTGCGTCCTCGTGCACAGCAACTTCGTCGAGCTCGCCCGCAACTCCGCCAAGGCCCTGCACGAGGTCGTCGAGACGCCGGGCGCCTCGACGCTGCTGTTCATCACCACGGCCCACGTCTTCGCGCGTTTCATCTCGCTGCTGAACGTGCACGCGGGGGTGAAGACCGGGCACCAGCCCGACACCAAGCAACTGCTCCCCGCCCTCGGCACCTTCCAGCCGACCTTCCTGCTCGCCGTGCCCCGGGTCTTCGAGAAGGTCTACAACTCCGCCGAGCAGAAGGCCGAGGCCGGTGGCAAGGGCAAGATCTTCCGCGCCGCGGCCGACGTCGCGATCGAGCACTCGCAGCGGCTGCAGGAGGGGAAGAAGATCTCCCTCCCCCTCAAGCTGAAGTTCGCTCTCTTCGACAAGCTGGTCTACTCCAAGCTCCGGGATGCCATGGGCGGACGCGTGGTCTACGCGGTGTCGGGATCGGCCCCGCTCGGACCGCGACTGGGGCACTTCTTCCGCAGCCTCGGCGTTGTGATCCTCGAGGGCTACGGACTCACCGAGACGACGGCCCCGGCCACGGTCAACCTCGCGACGAAGTCGAAGATCGGCACGGTCGGTCCGGTGCTCCCCGGTGTCGGGGTGCGCCTGGCCGATGACGGCGAGATCCAGGTGCGCGGCATCAACGTCTTCCGCGAGTACTGGCAGAACCCGGATGCCACGGCCGAGGCCTTCGACGGCGAGTGGTTCAAGACCGGCGACATCGGCGCCTTCGACGCCGACGGCTTCCTCGCGATCACGGGCCGCAAGAAGGAGATCATCGTCACGGCCGGCGGCAAGAACGTCGCTCCGGCCGCCCTCGAGGATCCCATCCGCGCGAACCCGATCGTGGGCCAGGTCGTGGTCGTCGGCGACCACAAGCCGTTCATCGCCGCCCTCGTCACCCTGGATCCCGAGATGCTGCCGACGTGGCTCGCCAACAACGGCCTGCCCGCCGACATGTCGCTGCAGGACGCGAGCACGAACGAGAAGGTGCGCGCCGAGGTGCAGGGCGCAATCGACCGCGCGAACACCCGCGTGTCGCGCGCGGAGTCGATCCGCAAGTTCACGATCCTGCCCACGGAGTGGACCGAGGCGAGCGGCCACCTGACGCCCAAGATGAGCATCAAGCGCAACGTCATCGTCGCCGACTTCGCCGACGCGATCGAGGACATCTACGCCGTGCCGGTGAACACGACCAACGTCTCTCTCCCCTGAGACCCGGAATGCCGAACGGCCCGGCCCCCTCGGGGGTCGGGCCGTTCTGCTGCGCCGAGAACAGGGCATGCCACGGGAACAGGGGAATCCGCGACGAAGGGGCCTGTCCTCGCGCCGTCCCCTGTTCTCGTGTCAGGGCCAGCGGGTCAGAACCAGTCGCTCTCGCGCACCTGACGCATCGCCTCGCGGCGGGTCTCGGCGGGCAGCCGCGAGAGATAGAGCATCCCGTCGAGGTGGTCGGTCTCGTGCTGCAGCGCCTGTGCGAGCAGCCCTTCACCCTCGAGCACGACCTCCCGGCCGTCGAGGTCGATGCCGACGACCTTCGCCCACGGGTAGCGGATGGCGTCGTGCCACAGACCGGGCACCGAGAGGCATCCCTCCCCCACCGGCTGGGGCTCGCCGCGTGTCTCCACGAGGACGGGATTGATGACGTACCCGATGTCGCCGTCGATGTTGTAGCTGAACGCGCGCAGACCGACCCCGATCTGCGGAGCCGCGACTCCCGCGCGCCCGGGCAGCTCGACCGTGTCGAGCAGGTCTTGGACGAGGGCGCGCACGCCGTCGTCGATCTCGTCGATGGGAGCGCTCGTGGCGCGCAGGACCGGGTCGCCGAACAGGCGGATCGGACGGACGCTCATGCGGAGGCCACCGGAGCGCGGAGGCCCTCGACGACGGCGGCGGCGAGCTCCCGCGCGGCCTGGCGCGTGCCGGGCTGCAGGTCGCGGAACGTGATCGCACTGCCCGCGGCGATGCGTGCGTCGTAGGGCATGCGGATGACGGTGCGCACGCGCGAGCGGAAGTGGGACTCCAACTCGCTCTCGCGCACCAGCGGCGCGCCCGGACGCGAGTTGTTCAACACCACGACGGCGTCGCGCACACGCGCCGCGTAGCCGTTGGTCTCGAGCCACGTCAGCGTCTCGGACGCCAGCCGCGCCTCGTCGACGGAGAGTCCCGCCACGATCACGAGGGTGTCGGCGAGCTCGAGCGTGGCCCCCATGACGGAGTGGACGATGCCGGTCCCCGTGTCGGTGAGCACGATCGAGTAGTAATGCGCGGCGACGTCGGCGACCTGACGGTAGTCGTCGTCGCTGAAGGCCTCCGACTGACGCGGATCCGCATCGGATGCCAGCACGTCGAGGCGGGTGGCATCCCGGGCGACGATCGACGAGACGTCGTTGTAGCCGGCCATCTCGTCGTGCGCGCGCACGAGGTCGCGCACGGTGCGGCCGTTGGGGCGGCCGACACGGTCGGCGAGCGTCCCGCGGTCGGGGTTCGCGTCGACGGCGATGATGCGATCGTCGCGCGCGTCGGCGAGGGCCATGCCGAGCAGCGAGGTGACGGTGGTCTTGCCGACCCCGCCCTTGCGCGAGAGCACGGGCACGAAGCGCGCCCCGCCCGCGAGAGGGGCCGAGATGCGGCGGTCCAGCTCCTTGCGCTGCCGGGCGCGGCGCCCGTCGCCGAGGTTGATGCGGTGGCGCGACGCCGAGTACACCAGCTGCTGCCACAGGCCCTCGGGCTCCGGACGGCTGATCTGCTTCGGGTCGAGCAGGCGGTCGGCCGTGAGCAGGTCGGCGCTCTCGCGGGAGTCGTCGATCTGACCGATGCGCTTGGACGTCAGCGCGACCTCGGGCGCCGGGGTGCGCACGCGCTCCATGGCGTGGGCGCGATCCACCCGCGCGGCCTCCTCGGCGGTGCGGGCGGCGTCATCGGCCTGATGCGCCTGACGGCGGGTGAGCGGCACGGTGCCGATGACCCCCGTCGCGGCGCGC
The DNA here is from genome assembly GCF_032464915.1 of Microbacterium galbum. Classification (NCBI taxonomy): domain Bacteria; kingdom Bacillati; phylum Actinomycetota; class Actinomycetes; order Micrococcales; family Microbacteriaceae; genus Microbacterium; species Microbacterium galbum. The sequence continues at coordinate 109,288 of NZ_JAWDIS010000001.1, forward strand.
TCGGCGCGCGTGGTCGGGACGCTGCCGGTGGGGACGGCACGGGTCGCCGGCGAAGCCGCCGCCGCGGCCGCCGCCGCTGGGACCGTCGGAGCCGGCACGGTGGTCGCACCGGTCTGCGGCCGGGCGCCGTCGGTCGGAGCGGATGCCGGCTCCTCGGCGACGCGTGCGGTGAGCAGCACCGCGTCATCGGTCGCCCGCGCGTGGTCGTCGCTCTCGGAGGCGGAGCCCGCGTCCGATGCGTCCTCGTCGTCGTGGTCGTCGTCGATCGCGGCCTCCACGACCTCGTCGTCGGTCTCGTCGGCCGAGGCGGAGACACCGGTCTCCGGCACCCACGGAGCGTGGGTCAGCGGCTCGGCGGAGGCACCGATCGACCCCTCCTCGATCGGCTCCTCGTCGAAGGGTTCCTCGTCGAGGGGCTGCTCGTCGAAGGGCTCCTCATCGAAGGGCTCCGCGGCATCCGCCTCGTACAGCTCGACGTCGTCGACGACCTCGACGTCGTGCAGGTCGTCGGATGCGGCCGCGTTCTCCGGCGCCTCGTCGGGGGTCGCGCCGACCTCGGAGATCGCATCATCAGGCGCTGGAGCGTCGGGCCCCGGAACTGTCTCGAGCGACTCGTGCGCGGTGTCGGGGTGCTCGTCGAGCGACCGCTCATCGGCGGAAGCCCGCGGCGTGGTCGCGTCGACGTCCCCTGCTTCGACACCGGCATCGTCCGTCACCGATGCCTCCGCGTCGACGTCCTCGACGTCGTCGTGCGCGGGGGCGCCACCGAGATCGTCCTGACGGTCGTCGCCGTACTCGGCCCGTTCGACGTCGCCCTCGTCGTCGGAGGCGTCGTCATGGGACGCCTCGCCGTCCGCCTCGTGCTCCACCGCGTCGCGCTCGGGTGCGCCCTCGTCGACGGGGCCGGCTCCCTCGTGCTCCGCGGGCGCGGCATCCTGATCGTCGTCGCGCGCATCGTCGCCCGACCCGTCGGCAGCCGGAGCCTCGTACGGGCCTTCGGGGTCGTCGCCCACGACCTCGGCGTCGTGCACGTCGTCATCGGCCGATCCGGCGTCCTGGTGCGGTTCGTCTCCATGCGCGCCGTCGTGGTGCGCGTCGTCGGGGTGCGGTTCGAGGATGATCTCGTCCGTCGCGAGCTCGTCCACCTCGGCGGCGACCTCGTCGTCGTGGGTCTCGGAAGCGAGCCGGCGAGGTGCGGAGGAATCGTCCAGCGCGGCGAGGTCGGCGTCATCGAAGGGGATCTCGTCCTCGATCACGTCGTCGTCGAGATCGTCGTCGTCACTGGTCGCCGGCAGGTCGACACTGACCTGCGCGGTGTATCCACCGAGGATCGTGATGCTGGCCGTGTCGAGGTTCCCGCTCTCGTCGAGCACGCCGTGCTCGGCGTTCTCGTCGGGGTTCGCGTCGGTGCGGTCGGGGGTCACTGCAGTCTCCAAACGGGAAGAGGGCGCGAAAGCGCCCCCTCCCAGGCTACTGCGCGGGGCGGATCACCAGCAAAAGATCCCCCGCCTCCACCTGCTGCGTGGTACTGATCGCGACACGGTCGACCACTCCCTCGACCGGTGCCGTGATCGCCGCCTCCATCTTCATCGCCTCGATCGACGCGACCGCCTGACCCTGCTGCACCCGATCGCCGGGGGCGGCCTTCATCGTCACCACACCCGAGAAGGGCGCGGCCACCTGGCCGGGCTTCGACGTATCCGCCTTCTCCGCCTGCCGCGCCTCGACGTCGATCGATCGGTCGCGTACGAAGACCGGACGCAGTTGGCCGTTCAGCGTCGTCATGACGGTGCGCATGCCCTTGTCGTCGGCGTCGCCCACCGCCTCGAGCCCCACGAAGAGCTGCACCCCGCGCTCGATCTCGACGGTGTGCTCCCCGCCCGGGCGCAAGCCGTACAGATAATCGGCGGTGTCGAGCACGCTCAGGTCGCCGAAGCGCTCGCGCACCTCCCGGAAGGTGCGCGTCGGCGCGGGGAACAGCAGGTGGTTCAGGCGCGCACGCCGCTCGGCGGACTCCCCCGCCAGCGCCGCGGTGTCGCCGTCGGTGAGCGGGGTGACCCCCGTCTTGGCATCCCGCCCGGCCAGCACCTTCGACCGGAACGGCTCGGGCCACCCACCCGGAAGGTCGCCGAGCTCACCGGCCATGAACGACACGACCGAGTCGGGCACGTCGTACTTCTCCGGGTTGCGCTCGAAGTCGGCCGGGTCGGCCTTGACCGCGGCGAGGTGCAGGGCCAGGTCGCCCACGACTTTCGACGACGGCGTCACCTTGGGCACACGGCCCAGGATGCGATCGGCCGCCGCGTACATGTCCTCGATCAGCTCGAAGTCGTCCGCCAGGCCGAGCGCGATGGCCTGCTGACGGAGGTTCGACAACTGCCCTCCCGGGATCTCGTGCCGGTAGACCCGTCCGGTGGGGCCGGCGAGACCCGACTCGAACGGGCGGTACAGATGACGCACCGCCTCCCAGTACGGCTCGAGGTCGCTCACGGCGGCGAGATCGAGACCCGTGTCGCGCTCGGTGTGCGCGAGGGCGGCCACCAGAGCCGACAGCGACGGCTGGCTCGTCGTTCCCGCCATCGGCGCGGCGGCCGCGTCTACGGCATCCGCTCCGGCCGCCGAGGCGGCAAGCAGAGTCGCGAGCTGTCCGCCCGCGGTGTCGTGCGTGTGCACGTGCACCGGGAGGTCGAAGCGCTCGCGCAGAGCCGTGACGAGCTTCGTCGCGGCGGCGGGACGCAGCAGTCCCGCCATGTCCTTGATCGCGAGGATGTGCGCGCCCGCCTCGACGATCTGCTCGGCGAGGCCGAGGTAGTAGTCGAGCGTGTACAGACGCTCCGAGGGGTCGAGGAGGTCGCCCGTGTAGCAGAGCGCGACCTCGGCGACGGCGGTGCCGGTCGAGAGGACGGCGTCGATCGCGGGCCGCATCTGCGAGACGTCGTTGAGCGCGTCGAAGATCCGGAAGATGTCGACCCCGGATGCCGCCGCCTCGGCCACGAAGGCATCGGTGACCTCCGTCGGGTACGGCGTGTAGCCCACCGTGTTGCGGCCGCGCAGCAGCATCTGGATCGCGACATTCGGAAGAGCCTGACGCAGCGCGTCGAGGCGCTCCCAGGGGTCCTCGCCGAGGAACCGCAGCGCGACGTCGTAGGTCGCACCTCCCCAGGCCTCCACCGACAGCAGCTCAGGAGTCATGCGAGCGACGTAGGGCGCGACCCGGACGAGATCCCGCGTGCGGACCCGCGTGGCCAGCAGCGACTGGTGCGCGTCGCGGAAGGTCGTCTCCGTGACGGCGAGGGCGGTCTGCTCGCGCAGGGCACGGGCGAAGCCCACCGGACCCAGCTCGCGCAGGCGCTGGCGCGAGCCCGCGGGTGCGGCATCCGTCAGATCGATCCGCGGGAGCTTGGCGCCGGGGTCGATCGAGAGGGGGTTGTCGCCGTGGGGGCGGTTCACCGTCGTGTCGACGAGCCACGACAGGATCTTCGTGCCGCGGTCCTTCGACTCCCGGCCCTTCAGCAACTCGGGGCGTTCGTCGATGAACGATGTGCTGAGATCCCCCGCAACGAACGCGGGGTCATCGAGCACGGCCTGCAGGAACGGGATGTTGGTGGAGACGCCACGGATGCGGAATTCGGCGAGGGCCCGGCGGGCACGCGCGACGGCCGCGGGGAAGTCACGTCCGCGGCAGGAGAGCTTCGACAGCATCGAGTCGAAGTGCGGGCTCACCTGCGACCCCGCCGCGGTCGTGCCTCCGTCGAGACGGATGCCGGCTCCACCGGGCGAGCGGTAGGTGGTGATCTTGCCGGTGTCGGGGCGGAAGCCCTGCGTGGGATCCTCCGTGGTGATGCGGCACTGCAGCGCGGCGCCGCGCAACTGGATGTCGTCCTGCTGCAGGTGGAGCTCGGCGAGGGTCTGCCCCGCGGCGATGCGCATCTGCGACTGCACGAGGTCGACGTCGGTGACCTCCTCGGTCACGGTGTGCTCGACCTGGATGCGGGGGTTCATCTCGATGAAGACGACCTCGCCGGCGCGCGGTCCCGCGGTCTCGAGCAGGAACTCGACGGTGCCCGCGTTCTGGTATCCGATCGACCGGGCGAAGGCGACGGCGTAGCCGTGGAGATCCCGCCGCACGGCGTCGTCGAGGTTCGGCGCCGGGGCGATCTCGATGACCTTCTGGTGGCGGCGCTGCACCGAGCAGTCGCGCTCGAAGAGATGAACGGTCTCGCCCGTGGCATCCGCGAGGATCTGCACCTCGACGTGACGTGGACGCTGCACGGCCTGCTCGAGGAACATCCGCGGGTCGCCGAACGCGCTCTGCGCCTCGCGCATCGCCTCGGCCAGAGCCGGCGCGAGCTCGCCCATGGCCTCAACGCGCCGCATGCCGCGTCCGCCGCCGCCGGCGACCGCCTTGGCGAAGAGGGGGAAGCCGATCTCCCCCGCCTGCGCCAGCAGGGCGTCGATGTCGTCGGACGCCGGGGTCGAGCGCAGCACCGGCACGCCGGCTGCGATCGCGTGCTCCTTGGCGGTGACCTTGTTGCCGGCCATCGACAACACCTCGGCGGGAGGGCCGATGAAGGTGATGCCGTTCGCCGCGGCCTTCTCGGCGAGCTCCGGGTTCTCCGAGAGGAAGCCGTACCCGGGGTAGATGGCATCCGCTCCGCACTCCCTGGCGACGCGGATGATCTCGTCGACGTCGAGGTAGGCACGTACGGGGTGACCGCGCTCGCCGATCTGGTAGGCCTCGTCAGCCTTCAGCCGGTGCAGCGACGCCCGATCCTCATACGGGTAGACCGCGACGGTGCGCGCTCCGACCTCGTAGGCGGCACGGAAAGCGCGGATGGCGATCTCCCCGCGATTGGCGACCAGGATTTTCGAGAACATGCGCACCTCACGTCAAGCTGGCGGGGCTGAATGTGCTCACAGCCTAGGGGACGGTAACGTGGACTCTTGTGCACGTACTCTCCGTCAGCTCTCTCAAAGGCGGGGTCGGCAAGACGACCGTGACACTGGGGCTGGCTTCGGCCGCCTTCGCGCGTGGCGTTCGCACTCTCGTCGTCGACCTCGACCCCCAGTCCGACGTGTCGACCGGGATGGACATCCAGGTCGCCGGTCGGCTCAACATCGCCGATGTCCTGGCGAACCCGAAAGAGAAGGTCGTCCGCCAGGCGATCACCTCGAGCGGGTGGGCGAAGGTGCATCCCGGCACCATCGACGTGCTGATCGGCAGCCCGTCGGCCATCAACTTCGACGGGCCGCACCCGAGCGTCCGTGACGTCTGGAAGCTCGAAGAGGCCCTCGCGACGATCGAGAGCGAGTACGACCTCGTTCTCATCGACTGCGCCCCCTCGCTGAACGCCCTCACGCGCACCGCGTGGGCCGCGAGCGACCGCGTGGTCGTCGTGACCGAGCCGGGACTGTTCTCCGTCGCCGCCGCCGACCGCGCGCTGCGCGCGATCGAGGAGATCCGCCGCGGTCTCTCGCCTCGTCTGCAACCCCTCGGCGTCGTGGTCAACCGCGTTCGCCCGCAGTCGATCGAGCACCAGTTCCGCATCAAAGAGCTGCGCGACATGTTCGGCCCCCTCGTGCTCAACCCGCAGCTGCCCGAGCGGACGTCGCTGCAGCAGGCCCAGGGAGCCGCGAAGCCGCTGCACGTGTGGCCGGGCGACTCGGCGCAGGAGCTGGCCGCCGATTTCGACGCGCTGCTCGACCGCATCGTACGCACGGGCCGTATCCCGGTCGACAACGAGGCCCCTCAGGCCTGACCTCTTCTCGAGACGCCGTCCCGCTGCCGTGCAGCCGGGGCGGCGTTTCCTTTCGGCGCCGAGCCGTCGGAAGTCGGCACCCCCGCCGGCACCGGTGGCTTCGGCACGCTCAGCCACCTCCGACGCAAGAACGCTGAGCCTGTCGAAGGGGCCGAGAATTCCGCCGGCGCCGGCGGCTTCGGCACGCTCAGCCACCTCCGACGCGAGAACCCTGAGCCTCGTGACGAATCCGGGAAACAGCCGGTATGCACGCGAGGACCCTGAGCCTGTCGAAGGGTCCGGGCCGCGCGTCGGGTCGCTGCCGCGGCCGCGCGACGAAGCCCCGGATGCCGAGGCGTCCGGGAAGGGCGTGCCTCAGGCGGTGCGGGCGGCGCGACGGGCGGCGAGCTCGTCGACGGCCTCGGGCGTCGCGGCTTCGAAGTCGACGAGCGTCGACTCGACTTCGCGGAGCACCTTGCCGACCGCAATGCCGAAGACGCCCTGACCGCGGCTGACGAGGTCGATGACCTCGTCGTTCGAGGTGCAGAGGTACACCGACGCTCCATCGCTCATGAGGGTGGTGCCCGCGAGGTCGCGGATACCGGCGGCACGGAGCTGGTCGACGGCCGTGCGGATCTGCTGCAGCGAGATGCCGGTGTCGAGCAGACGCTTCACGAGCTTCAGGACGAGGATGTCGCGGAAGCCGTAGAGGCGCTGCGAGCCGGAGCCGCTGGCTCCACGGACGGTGGGGACGACCAGTTCGGTGCGGGCCCAGTAGTCGAGCTGGCGGTACGTGATGCCGGCGGCACGCGCGGCGACCGCGCCCCGGTAGCCGGTCTCGTCATCCATCTCGGGCAGACCGTCGGTGAAGAGGAGGTCGGCGGCGAACCGGGGTTCACCGAGTGCATCGCCAGCGTTCATGCTCGCGTCCCTCCTCATCGGCTCGTTGGTTCCACGCTAGATCAGCGCGGGTCCCCCGGCAATGACATCCGCTCCGAGGGCCGCGGCGTGTCGCGATCAGGACAGCATTCGCTCGATCGCGTCGCGCACGAACAGGGTGCGCACCTCATCGAGACGGCCCGCGAGTTCGGGCGCGAGCTCGCTCGCGCGGGCCCGGGAGGCGGCGTCGGGACGACGCAGGAGCGCGGAGAGGGCGGATTCGACGAGCGACACCTCGCGTTCGGCACTCTGGCGCAGCGTGCGGACGTGCCGCGGCTCGATCCCGTGACGGTCGAGGGCGACGAGGGCGCGCAGCAGGGTCACGGTCTGCTCGGAGTAGGTGTCGGCCCCCGCGATCACGCCCGTGCTCACGGCGTCGTTCAAGAGCTGCGGGCGTGCTCCGGCGGCAGCGAGCAGCTCGTCGCGGCGGTACCGGCGCGGCGCGGAGGTCATCGACGGGATCGACGTCGGCGGGGCGGGGTTGCGCCCCGCGTCGAGGTCTTCGAGATACTCGCGGATGACGACGAGCGGCAGATAGTGATCGCGTTGCAGCGTCAACGCGAGGCGCAGCCGTTCGAGATCGGCCGGCGAGAACTTGCGGTACCCCGACTCGGTGCGGGTGGGCGAGACGATGCCCTGCACCTCGAGGAAGCGCAGCTTGCTCGAGGTCAGCGCCGGGAAGTCGGGGGTCAGGCGCGCGAGCACCTGTCCGATGCTGAGCAGCCCCGCAGCCGCCTGACGACCACGGGAGGGGGCTGCCGCCATCAGTGCTCTGCCGCGGGCAGGTCGACCGGCGAACCGAAGAAGTTCAGGCGGAACTTGCCGATGCGCACCTCGGAGCCGTTCACGAGAGCGGAGCGGTCGACCCGCTCGCCGTTGACGTAGCTGCCGTTGAGCGAGCGCTGGTCGACGATCTCGAACGCCGAACCGGAGCGGATGATCTCGGCGTGGCGACGCGACACGGTCACGTCGTCGAAGAACAGGTCGGCCTCGGGATGACGCCCGACGGTGGTGACGTCGGTGTCGAGCAGGTACCGGGCACCGGTCGTGGGACCCGACCGCACGATCAGCAGCGCCGCCCCGGAGGGCAGCGCACCGATCGCTTCGAGCTCGGCCTCGGTGAGGTCGGCTCCGAAGGGGACGAACGACAGGTCGGCGTCGTGGGTCTGGGTCGTGTCGTGCGAGCTGTCGCGGGCGACGGCGTCGGCCGCGCGTCGGATCTCGTCTCGATCGAATCGGCTGGTCTCGTCCACGGCTTCTCCTTCATATTCACCATAACCGATCGGTCCAGATCGAACGGGGGGAACCGACCGCGCGCGGGCCATGGTGATGCGTGATGTGTCTTCATTTCGTCGACACCGGACACCGCGGTTCGGGGCGCGGAAACGGCCGACGAGACACTCGAACCTATCGACCCGGGGTCCGTCGTGTCGAGTCCGGTGACGCCACGGGTGTGGCGGGTGAGGAGCGCGAAGACGCAGGTGACGAGAACCTGAGTCGGTGAGGCCGCCGCCGGAGGACCCTTCGAGGGGCTCGGAGTCCCGCGCGCCGGGTGGGCGGAACCGCCGCGAGGTCCCGGACCCATCGACAGGCTCAGGGTCCTGGGGCGCCGAGGTCGGGGTCCTGTGCGGGAGGTGGCTGAGCCCGTCGAAGCACCGGAGCAGACGGGACCCCAGACCGTTCGACCAGGCGCAGGGTCTGGGGCGGGGAGAAGGGCCGGTACCCGGGGCGGCCCGTCACGCCGACGCCCTCGTTAGGGTCGAAGGATGACGTCCCCCTCGGCGCCGCGTCGGCGCAGCCTCCCCGCCGTCCTGGTATCCCTCCTGTTGGCCGCCGCCGTGCTGTTCGTCCCCGCGACGCCGGCCTCCGCGCACGACGAGCTGGTGTCGACCGATCCCGCGGCCGATGCGGTGCTCGAGGCCGTGCCGCAGCGCATCACCCTCACGTTCAGTGCCGACGTCCTCACCGACCCGGGCGCGACGGTGGTCGAAGTGACCGATGCGAGCGGCGCGTCGCTCGCGGAGGGTGCCCCCGAGCCGTCGGGCACCGAGGTGACCCAGGCGCTGGCGGGGTCGGCATCCGGTGTCGTCACCGTGAAGTGGCGCGTCGTCTCCAGTGACGGACACCCGATCGACGGCTCTTTCGCGTTCACCGTCCCCGAGGCCGCCCCGACCCCGACGGCGACGCCCACGACCTCGGCGTCGGCATCCCCCTCCCCCACCGTCTCCGCCTCGGCCGCGCCCACGGAAGCGGAGACCCCCGTCGCGGCGCCGGTCGAGGAGTCGTCGGCGAGCTCTCCCCTGCCGTGGATCCTGCTGGCCGTGGCCCTGGTGATCGTTGCGGGCGTGCTCGTCTACGTCTTCGCCTCGCGCGGGCGTCGGAACGCCGCCGGTGGCGGCACGACCGGGCGATAGGCTGGAGCCATGCCTCATTACGATCTGGTCATTCTTGGTGCGGGTCCCGGCGGGTACGTCGCCGCGGTCCGCGGTGCGCAGCTGGGACTGTCGGTTGCGATCGTCGAAGAGAAGTACTGGGGCGGTGTCTGCCTCAACGTCGGCTGCATCCCCTCCAAGGCGCTGCTGCGCAACGCCGATCTCGCCCACACCTTCCACGCGAAGGCCGACCTGTTCGGCATCTCGGGCGACGTCACCTTCGACTTCGGCAAGGCGTTCGACCGCAGCCGCAGCGTGGCCGCCGGTCACGTCAAGGGCATCCACTACCTGATGAAGAAGAACAAGGTCACCGAGTACGAGGGTCGCGGATACTTCGCCGACGACCACACCATCGACGTGACCAAGACCGACGGCTCCAAGGAGCAGGTCACATTCGACAACGTCATCATCGCCACGGGCTCGACAGTGCGCCTCCTCCCCGGCGTCACCTTGAGCGAGAACGTCGTCACCTACGAGGAGCAGATCCTCACCCGCGAGCTCCCCGAGTCGATCGTCATCGTCGGCGCCGGCGCCATCGGCATGGAGTTCGCCTACGTCATGACGAACTACGGCGTGAAGGTCACGATCATCGAGTTCCTCGACCGCGCCCTCCCGAACGAGGACGCCGAGGTCTCGAAGGAGATCCAGAAGCAGTACAAGGGCTACGGCGTCGACATCCTCACCTCGACGAAGGTCGACTCCGTCACCGACCACGGCGACAAGGTCACCGTCGCGTACACCGCTAAGGACGGCTCGACCGGCTCGATCGACGCCGACCGCGTGCTGATGTCGATCGGGTTCGCCCCCAAGGTCGACGGCTTCGGTCTCGAGAACACGGGCGTGAAGCTCACCGAGCGCGGTGCCATCGACATCGACGACCACATGCGCACCAACGTGCCGCACATCTACGCCATCGGCGATGTCACCGCGAAGCTGCAGCTCGCGCACGTCGCCGAGGCGCAGGGCGTCGTCGCCGCCGAGACCATCGGCAACGCCGAGACGCAGACCCTGGGCGACTACCGCAACATGCCGCGCGCCACCTTCTGCAACCCGCAGGTCGCGTCGTTCGGCCTGACGGAGCAGCAGGCCCGCGACGCCGGCCACGACATCAAGGTCGCGAAGTTCCCCTTCTCGGCCAACGGCAAGGCCAACGGCCTCGGCGAGCCGGTCGGCTTCGTCAAGCTCGTCGCCGACGCCGAGACGCTCGAGCTCATCGGCGGCCACCTCATCGGTCCCGACGTCTCCGAGCTGCTGCCCGAGCTCACCCTCGCGCAGAAGTGGGACCTCACCGCGCTCGAGGCGGCCCGCAACGTCCACACGCACCCGACGTTGTCGGAGGGCCTGCAGGAGGCCTTCCACGGCCTCGCAGGGCACATGATCAACCTCTGATCGCTCCACGCAGAAGGCCCGCCCGGTTCGCCCGGGCGGGCCTTCTGCGTGGGTGTCGGGAAGCCGCTCCCGCCAGGACACATCACCTCGCCGGAATGCCGGTCGCCGGATGTCCCGGAGTCGTCAGCGAGACGCTGTCTCGCGACGGGCGGGCTGTCGCGGCGGCGGGGGGGGCCCCGTCCAGGTCGATCAGTGGCCGAGGGCGCGGGCGAGCTTCGAACCGGATGCCGCGGGGCGGCCACCGGCGGCGAAGACGGCCGCATCGACGGCGGCGAAGAACGCCGCACGACCCTCGTCGTCGGTCGGACCGGCCGCGCCGAGCTCGACCTCCCATTCACGCCAGGACGAGTCCACGCCCCGGCGCTCGTCTCGCGCACGGACCCGGTCGTCGACGAACTCGGCGACCTCGTTGCCCTCGGCATCCCGGAGCGCGTACGCCGTGCGGTGGTTGCGCAGGCGGGCGAGGGCGGCGAAGGGCGGTCGAGCGATCGCGGAGACGGCATCCTGAACCGCCGGAGGCACGACCGGGTCGGCCTCGGGGTCGACGTCATCGGCCTCGAGCGGCCACTGCGTCTCGGTGCGACCGGCGCCCTCGGCGGGCCCCTTCACGTGCCAGCCCGCGTCGGGACCGCCCAGACGGCGCCGCATCGCCACGCCCGCACGGGCCAGATCGGCCGTGGGGGTGTCGAGGTAGCGCGCGTCGAGATCTCGCGGCTCGGGGTCACCGACCGTCGCCACCCCTGGAAGGGTCGACCAGTCGGGCAGGGGCGTGGCGTCGTCGACGTCGTACTTCGTCTCGACCTCGACGTTCGACGACCCGTTCGGGCCTGCGCTCAATCGTCGCGCCCGTCGGCGTCGGGGTTGATGTCCTCGGTCTCTTCGGCGAAGGCGAAGACCGCCTGGGTGGGGCCGTCGGAGTCGCCCGTGTTCGTGGGCTCGCCCTCGCGGCGGTAGACGAGCTGTCCCTCGCTGTAGGGCATGATCAGCGTGTCGTCGGTCTCGTTCTCGAGCGGGATCACCTGCCCGTCGAGCGGGCCTCCGGTCAGTCGTGCAATAGCCATGCCGTCAGCGTAGACCGCACCCGCGACGAGGCCCCGCGCCTTGACACCGCGTCGCCGCGATCGCTCGCGCCGCTGCTCCGGGAAGCACTGCGCGCCTCGCCGCCGCTCCCGCGGGGACCACTCCGCGCCTCGCCGGCGGCGCTGCCCCGGGAACCACTGCGCGCCCCGCCGGCGGCGCTCCCCGCCCGGCGCGGGACCGCCCGACGGTCGCCGCCCGCTCGCCTAGACTCGCTCGGGTGAACGCGACGGACCTGCCCGGTGACCGCCCGTTCGTGCTGCTCGCGACGCGCGCCGAAGACGGCCCCGCCGACGAGGAGTACGCGCTGTTCCTGCGCTACACCGGGCTGCCGCCGCACCGTCTGCGCCGCGTGCGTCTCGAGCGCGAGACGATGCCCGCGATTGATCTCGACGAGGTGTCGGGGGTCCTCGTCGGCGGAAGCCCGTTCAACGCGTCCGACCCCTTCGAGCGCAAGTCCGTCGTGCAGCGTCGCGTCGAGGCGGAGATGGCACAGCTCGTCGCCGAGGTGGTCGCACGCGATGCGCCCTTCCTGGGCGCGTGCTACGGCGTCGGCACCCTCGGGACGCACCTCGGTGCGCCGATCGACGGCACGTATGCGGAACCCATCAGCGTCGTCGAGGTGACGTTGACCCCGGAGGGGCGCACCGACCCCCTGTCGGCGGGCCTCCCCGATGCCTTCACCGCGTTCGTCGGTCACAAGGAGGCCATCAGCGTCCTGCCGCCGTCGGCGGTGCTGCTGGCGTCGTCGGCCGCGTGTCCGGTGCAGATGTTCCGCGTCGGGCGCAACGTCTACGCCACGCAGTTCCACCCCGAACTCGACGTCGACGGGATCGTCACCCGCATCCACGCCTACGCCGGGTACGGGTACTTCGCTTCCGGCGACCTCGACCTCACCCTGTCGGCGGTGCGGCGGGCACCCGTCACAGCACCGTCGCGCATGCTCCGCACCTTTGTCGAGCGCTACGCCCGCTGAGCGGCGGCCGGCACCACTCGGCCCCTACGCCTCGGCAAGGGATCCCGGCGAATCGACCCGCACGACCTCGATCGGCGCGGTGACCGCCGGGTGCGCCCGCCGCAGGTACGGCTCGAGTCCCAGGTCGACCAGGTGCACCCGCCCGGCGAGTTCCGGGCCCCGACCGCGCACGAGACCCGACTTGATCGCGCCGAACGTGACCGTGACATCGGCGGCGAGCACGGCGGCATCCGCGGATCCGTCATCGGGATCGAGTCCGCTCGGGAGGTCGACCGCGACGATGCGCGGACGGCGGGTGCGGGCGAGCAGGCACTCCACGATCGCGCGGGCGCTGCCCCGCATCCGCCGGTCGGCGAGACGGCCGATGCCCAGGATGCCGTCGAGCACGAGGCTGTAGTCGTCGATCGCGGCGCAGATCTCCGACGCCTGCCGCACGACCACGCCGGCGGCGACGGCGGCGTCGAGGGCGGCGCGATGCACGCGATCGCGCACGAGCACGATGTCGACGCGGGAATCGGCGGCACGCGCCAGTTCGGCGGCGGCGTACAGCGCGTCTCCCCCGTTGTCGCCCGCGCCGACGAGGACCAGCGTCGGTCCGGGTGCCGTGTCGCGCTCCGCTGCGGCGACGACGGCGAGAGCATGCGCCGCCCACCGCATCAGCGGTCTCCCCTCCGCGAGGAGAGGCGCCTCGGCCGCGCGAACGGCATCCGCGGTGTATGCGGCGACGCGCGCCGCCCCCGCGGGGGTCGAACCGTCAGACACGCGCGTCCGCTTCCGCCTCGTCCGCACGCGTGGCGGCGGCGGGGTCGCTCTCGGCGAGGGTCTCGCGCTCCTTCTTCTCGGCCGCGCGCGCGGCGTCGAGCTCGCCCGCGGCGGCGCGGACGGCCTTCTCGGCGCGCCGCACCCGGAATTGGATCATCGTGGAGGCGCCGTACTTCGCGCGGACGCGATCGTGGTCCTCCTCCGTGGCGACGGTGATGTACGCGCCCGCGATCAGGATGACCTGGCTGGACAGGTTGAGCCACAGCAGCAGGGCGATGAGCGAGGCGAAGGTCGTCAGCAGCGGGTTGTTGCCCGCACCGCCCACGAACAGGCCCGACAACTGCTGCAGCACCACCAGACCGACGCCCCCGAGCAGCGCCCCGCGCCACAACGTGCGGCGACGGGTCTTCACGCCCGACAGCACGGCGAACGCCACCGCGACCGCCGCGGTGTCGAGGGCGAGGACGACGATCGTGGAGAGCGACCAGGTCAGCACGGCCGTGAGCCAGGAGTCCGCGGAGATGCCGAGCAGCCCCCGGACGAAAGTGAGACCCGCCGTCGCGAGGAAGGTCACCGCGGCCGCCCCCACCAGCGCGACGCCGATGCCGACGGCGACGGCGAGGTTGCGCACGATGACCAGGACGGGCAGGGTGTCGTCGGTCGCCACCCCCGCGATCTGGCGAAGGGCAGTTCGGAGGGAGCCGATCGCCCCGATCGCCGCGCCCAGCAGACCGATCGTTCCGATCACGCCCGCGATGGTGAACTCGGTCGGCGCCTCGATCGCGCTGACGTCGAGCAGACCGTCGGGGCCCACCAGGCCGGGGACGACGTTGTTCACCGAGCGCTCGAGCGCCGCGAGGCCCTCGGGGTTGCCCGACAGCCAGACCGCCGCCGCCGAGAAGCCGAGCAGCACCGCCGCGAACAGACTGAACAGCGTGCGATAGGTGACGCTGTCGGCGAGGACGGGGCCGCGTGCCCCCGAGTAGACGAGGAAGGCGCGCACGAGGCGGAGCGACAAGGCCCACGCGGTGACGCGACGGATGAGGTCGGCCATGGGGTCAGCGTATCGATGCGGACGCGCCGGGCCGGACGGGCTTGACCCGCCGCCCGTCGAGCGACAAGCGGCCGGGCACCGGTCACGACGCCGGGGTCAGCAGGCGCACCCACGCACCGAGCAGCAGGAACGGGCCGAAGGGCAGGCTCGTTCCGCGCGCACCCGCCGCGAGCACGCCGACGGCGGCGACGCCGGCGGCCACGAAACCGAAGGCGACCCCGGATGCCACGGCCTCCGGGCCGAACCACCCGAGGTGCGCACCGACGAGGGCGGCGAGCTTGACGTCGCCTCCGCCGAACGCCTCGGGCCGCGACAGACGCACCAGCAGGCACGCGCCGAACGCCCCGACGGCGCCGAAGGCGACTGCGGCCGCGAGTGCCGGTCGTCCGGCGGTCGCCGCCGCGACCGCCAGGATGAGAACCGCCGCCGCCGTCGCGGGCAGCACGACCACATCGGGCAGACGGCGTCGACGCACGTCGGTGATCACGAGCACGACGCTCACGACCGCGAACAGCGAGAGCGCGAGGGCGGGGAGCGACGACGGTGCGTCTGCCGACGACGGCCGCAGCACAGCGCCGTGCGTCTCAGGCGTCGAGCACCGCGAGGTCGACCACGACGGTACCGCCCGGCTCGATCCCCTCGGCGTCGCGGACCGCCCGCTTGAGCGGCAGGACGTACACGCCACCCGCCTGCGGGAAGATCGACGTGCGAAACGACGTGGAACCGATGGTGGCGTCGACACGCACCCCGCCGAACCCGCGGCGGAACGTCTGGGTCTCACGGATGTCGTCGCTCAGCTCGGCCGGGAGAGCGACGAAGTACCAGTCGCTGTCGCTGCGGGCCTCCCACCGGAACACGACGCCGTCGAACTGCACGAGCACCGGGCCCTCCTTTCGTCGCGGAACCGTCACGCTACCCCGCGACGTCCCCGGGGCGCGGCATCCCTCCCCGGGGAGGAGCCGTCGGGCGGAGAGACCGCGGATCCCCGCCCGACGGCGCACGCACCGCGGGCGGGCGACCGGATCAGCCCGTCTCCGCGCGCCGGGCACGCACCCTCGTCACCACGCCGTCGACGCCGAGAGCGCTCACGACCGCGAGCACGTACACGACGAGGTCGCGCGCGTCGAACCCGGAGCCCAGCACGAGGGCCGCGACCGGCATCCGCTCCGCCAGCGTGATCGGCAACACGGTGAGCTGCAACAGCTCGACGGCGACGCACCACGCGGCCGCGCCCGCCGCGAGAAGGAGCGGTCGTGCGCGCGGGAGCAGCAGGACGAGCCCCGTGTACACCGCCACGGCGTACAGCGCGTCACCGGCGACGTCGGATGCCACCGAGGAGGGCATCAGGCGGTGCCCCGCGAGCCCCGCGGCGACGACGACGGCGAGGGCGAGGACCGCCGCGAGACGCCGTGTCATGAGATCACCCCGGCCGCGCGCGCGGGAGCAGCGTAGGCGGTCGCGAGCGACTCGACGGTGTCGTGCGCGTTCAGACCGCTCGGGTTGGGCAGGACCCATGTCTCGCACCCGGCGACCGCCTCGTCCTGTCGACCCGCGACGGCTTTCGCACGGTCGAACCCCTGCCGATACGCGGTGAGTCCGACGACCGCGACCACCCGCGGCCGCCAGATCGCGACCCGCTCCGCGAGTGCGTGCGCGCCCGCGCGCAGCTCGTCGCGCGTGAGCTCGTCGGCCCGGGCCGTGGCGCGGGCGACGAGGTTGCTCACCCCGATCCCCGCATCGAACACGAGACGCCGGTCGGCCTCCCCCAGCGCCGACGAGTACGCGGGCGAACGCGGCAGGATCCCGGCTTTCACCAGAGCCGGCCAGAAGCGGTTGCCGGGTCGCGCGAACGGGGTGCCCGTGGCCGCCGTCCACAACCCCGGGTTGATCCCCACGAACAGCAGCCGCACCCCGGGCTCCACGAGGTCGGGCACCGTGGCATCCCGGAAGGACTCGAGCTCGGCACGCGTGAATCCCATGAGACCACTATGACCAGTACCGGGCCCGCACGCGGCGTTCTGCCAGGATCGGAGGAATGGATGCCGTGCCCGCCCTCACCGAGATCCCTCCCGCGCAGTTCGTCATCGTCGGCGACAACGTGCGCCTCGCCACCTACTCCTGGGGCGATCCCGAGGCGGAACCGGTGCTGTGCGTGCACGGTTTCGGCTCGAGCACGCGCGACAACTGGATCAACACCGGGTGGGTGCGCGATCTGCTGCGCGCGGGCTTCCGGGTGATCGCCGTGGACCAGCGCGGGCACGGGGCGAGCGAGAAGCCCCACGACGCCGCGTCGTACACGATGCCCACCCTCGTATCCGACCTCGTGGCCGTGCTCGACACCTACCTCGTCGACCAGGTGCGCTACCTCGGCTACTCGCTCGGCGGTCGCGTCGGCTGGCAGCTCGCCGTCGACGCGCCCGAGCACGTCGAGCGCGCCGTGCTGGGCGGCATCCCCGACGGCCGGCCGCTCGCCCGACTCAAGGTCGAGCAGGCGCGCGCGTTCCTCGATCACGGCGAGCCCGTCCAGGATGCCACCACCCTGCGCTACGTCTCGCTCGCCGAGCGGGTGCCCGGTAACGACCTGCGCGCGCTCGTGGCGATCGCCGAGGGGATGCGCCTCGGCGAGACCGACCCCGACCCGGCATCTCCCCCGCAGCAGCCCGTGCTGATCGCGACGGGGACCGAGGACCCCATCCACGACCAGTCCGCCCACCTGGCGAGCCTCCTCCCCCGCGGCGAGTTCGCCGACATCCCCGGCCGTCACCACGTCAACGCCCCCGGGGCACGCACGTTCCGCGAGGCGGGCCTGGAGTTCCTCGGCCGCGCCTAGCCCGGCCGCCGCTCCGCCGCGGCGTGCCTGCTGCCGCTCCCGCTGCCGCTCCCGGCGAGTGTCCACAACACCCGGGCGGTTTTCGAGATTGACCGGGTGTTTCGGACAGTCGATCGCGCGGAGGGGCGGCGGCGACGCGCGCGGGGACGAGCTCAACCGCAGGCGTACACCGTCGAGGGGGCGCTGCTGTCGATCGCGCAGTTCTGCCCGACCCAATCGCGGATCTGCGCCGACGTACTCGACGCGGCCGCGGCCGACGACCCGACCCCTCCGCCGCGCTCCTGCCCCTCGATGACGAAGCGCACCTGGCCCGACTCGACGAGCGCGACGAACTCGTCGAGGGTGGGCACGGCATCCGTCCCGTTGAATCCGCCGATGGGGAGGAACGAGCCGCCGTCGCTGGCGATGATGAGGGATGCCGCGGACTGGGCGCCGAAGGTCGCGGCCAGGTAGGTCGACCCGGCGGCGTTCTGCTCCAGCCAGGAGATGAGGGCCGTGTCGGCGGTTCCCGCGCCGGCGCCTCCGCCGGCGCCTGCGCCTCCGCCGCGGTTCGAGCCGCCGTCGTCGGCCCCGCCGGGCGCTTGCGCGCCGCCGTCGCGCGCCGAGGAGCCGCCCGCGGCCGAGCCCGGTGCACTCCCTCCCGGGGCTGCACCGCCCCGCGCCGAGCCCCCCGCAGCCGAACCGCCCGGTGCCGCACCGCCGGGCGCCGCACCGCCCCCGGGGAATGCGCCCGAGCCGCCCGCGCCGCGGCCGGCACCCGGCATCCCGCCGCCGAAGCCTGCGCCCGACATCTCCGACACGCCCCCGGCGACCGGGTTGATCGAATTCGGGTGCGCGATCGTGACCGCCGACCAGACCGCGGGGGTCAGCAGCAGGCCGACCAGCATCGCCGCCGTGGTGACGGTGCGCGACCCGCGGCGAGCGAGCAGCAGGGCGATCGCCACGGCGGCCACCACGGCCTGCGCGAGGGAGACCGGGATGCTGTAGCCGCCCGAGGCGAGCCCGATCCCCAGCGCCGTCACCGCGGCCGTGCCGACGATCGCCACCTGCGGCCAGGTCCGCTCGGCGCGGTGCGCGACCGCCAGAGCCGTCGCCACGACGAGGCCGAGAGGCACGGCGAGGGCCGCGGTGTAGAACTGGTGCATCCCGGCCACCGTCGAGAACATGGCGACGAAAGTGGCCGTCCACACCGTGAGGAGCACCGTGAGCGGCCGCGGGAACCGCATCACCCACAGCACCGCGAGTGCCACGACCGCCGCGGGGATGAGCCACGCGACCTGTCCGGCGAGCTGCGCGTTGAACAGGCGCAGCACCCCCGGGTCGCCGGAGAACGGAGGGGTGAACGACTCGTACGCGCTGCTGTCGCTCGTCGCCGTGAAGCGGCCCAGGCCGTTGTAGCCGAAGACCATCTCCCACGGGTCGTTCGACAGCGTGCTCCCGATGTACGGGCGGCTGCCGGCGGGGATCGCCGCGACGATCGCCACCCACCACAGCGAGGCGACGAGGCTCACGACACCCGCGACGAGCAGATGCCCCACACGGCGCCCCCACGACTGCCGCGTGCAGAGATATGCGGCCGCGAGAGCCGGCCACACCGCCCACGCCTCGAGCATGTAGAACTGGAACGACAGCCCCACCAGCGCGCCCGCGGCGATCAGCCACCCGGCGCTGCGCTGCTGGACGGCGCGCACGGCGGCGAAGGCGGTGAGAGCGAGGCCGAGGACGAAGAACGTCTCCGGCTGATTCGACCGGGCCACCGCGACGAGGATCGGGGTGACCGCCACGATCGCCCCGGCGACCAGACCCGCGCGGACGCCCGCGAGCCGACGCGCGGTCGCCGCCGTCACCAGCGCCGCCCCGACGGCCGCGAGGGCGTTCGGCAGGATCACCGCCCACGCCGAATAGCCGAAGACACGGACGAACAGCGCCGGGATCCAGAACGACCCGGGGATCTTGTCGAGCGTCACCGTGCCCGCGGGGTCGACGGCGCCGAAGAAGAAGTTCGACCACGACCGGCTCATCGACAGGGCGATCGAGGCGTAGTACTCGCTCGGCGCCCCCGCCCACACCTGCCACCCCGTCAGCACGAGGGCGAGCAGCCCGATCGCGACGAGCCCGACCGTCCAGCCCCCGGGCCGTCGTCGCGCGCGCGGAAAGGAGACGGAGGGGGTGGGAGCGGGGGTCAGGACGGCGGTCACCCGCGCAGCGTAGACAGCGATCCCCTCGACCAGCCCTCACGCTTGTTATGCGTGAGCGATGGATGCCGGTATCCCCGACCCGCCGTGTCCCTCCGCGCCACGGCGAGACCCACTGTCGCGGTCAGGGGTCGCGGTCGCACCGTGTGCGGGCGCTGCGCCCGCCGATCGGCGGAGCTCAGGATGCCGAGACGCGCAGCGTCGGCGCGGTCGGCGCCGTGGTCGCGGCGGCCTGGAACCCCACCCGCACGCTCTGGCCGGGCGCGAGGGCGGCCGCCCAGTCGCTCCCGGTGCACGTCACGGTGATGCCGGCGACGCTGCACGACATGCCCCAGGCACTGGTCACCGCCGACGTTCCCGGCGCCTCGAACGACACCGACCAGCTCTTCACGGCCGCCCCGGCGGTGAGGGACAGCTCGGCGACGTACCCCTCCCCCCAGGCGCTCTGCGGCACCCACGTCGCGGAGAGGCTCGTCGCCGAGGGCTTCGGCGAGGTCGAGGGCGAGGGCTTCGGCGACGTCGACGTGGTCGGCTTGGGCGACGTGGACGGGCTCGAGCTCGGCTTCGGCGAGGTGGTGGGCTTCGGCGAGGTGGTGGGCTTCGGCGACGTCGACGGCTTGGGCGACGTGGACGGGCTCGAGCTCGGCTTCGGGGAGGCCGACGCGGTCGGCTTCGGGGATGCCGAGGCGCTCGGCCTCGGGGAGGTCGTGGGGCTCGACGTCGGCTTCGGAGTGGGCACCGTCACGGGGGTGAGGATCGGTCGCAGCGCGGCGAGCTTCGCCTTCTGATGGGTGCGCCAGTCGTCGGCGACCAGGCCGCCGGTGTCGCCGCTGTTCGGATTGAACGACCAGTACGCGTAGCTGATCTTCGTCTTGGCGAGATAGGCGACGAGCGTGCTCATCCACTTCTTGTCGCTGTCGGTCTCGAGCTTCGTCCCGAATTCGCCCAGCAGCACGGGCGCGATGCCCTTGCGCACGAGGTAGCCCCAGTTGGCATCCCAGACCGCTTCGAGGTTGGCGGGGTAGCCCGGCGCCGTGAACCAGGACTGCTGGTGCACCGTGGCCGGGTAGTCGTGCGGGGAGTACACGACGCGGTTCTTCACCGACAGGGTCACCGGAGCCGCGCCGACGTCGCGTAGGCCGCCTCCCCACCACGTGCTCGAGCCGTCGTTCTGGCGCTCGACGCCCTCGACGACGATCAGCAGCTTCGGGTTGACCGACAGCACGGCGTTTCCGGCGCGCGTGGCTGCCGCGCGCCAGTCGCGGGCCGGATCGCCGCAGTTCCAGCAGGCCGGGCCGTGCGGTTCGTTGTGCAGATCGACACCGATCACGGCGGGCTCGTTCTTGTACCGCTGCGCGAGCATCTTCCAGTCGTCGATCCACCGCTTCTCGCTGTAGGCGCCGGTGTACCAGAGCTCGCTCTGCGCCGCGGAGTCGGGGCGATGACGGTCGAGGATGACCGACAGGCCATAGGCCTTCGCTCGGGCGATCACGGTGTCCATCAGCTTCAGGGGGCTGAGGGCGACGAGGTCGGCATTGACGGAGGCGTTGATCGAGTTCGACGACGAGGCGGCGAGGCACTCGTTCGAGAAGGGCAGGCGGATGGTGTTGAAGCCCATGCCCGCGATCGCCCGCAGACCCTCGTCGAGCGAGAGGGACCACAGGCCGTGCGGTGCGCAGTTGGAGGTCTCCATGCCGAACCAGGCGACGGCCTTGATCGTGTACGGCGTGCCGGCGGAGGTGACGATGCTCGCCCCGCGGGTCGAGAGCCAGCCGGGAAGAGTCGACGCTGCGGTCGCGCTCGGTGCGGCGACAGCACCGGTCACGGCGAGCGCGGCGACGGCGACCGCGGCCGCCGCGCGAAGGACGGTGCGGCGCGCAGACGACCACCGTTCGAGCCACCCCGACATCCGCACCTCCGCGGTCATCGTAGCGGCGCCGCGGACCATCGCGCGGACGCGCGGCGCACCGTCGGGGCCGCGGCATTGCGGCAACGACGGTTTCCGCGGTGTTACGCCTCCGTAAATGTCGAGATCATCATTGATTCAGCCAATGTTGCGCTGATACCGTCGCCCATCATGAGTCCCACGGCCGAACGCAGTCCCGCCCTCGATCGCGTCTCCAAGGCAATCGTCGAACAGCTGCAGGAAGACGGCCGCCGCTCCTACGCCGAGATCGGCAAAGCCGTCGGTCTCAGTGAGACCGCGACGCGCCAGCGGGTGCAGAAGCTGCAGGATGCCGGCATCCTGCAGATCGTCGCGGTCACCGACCCTCTGCAGCTGGGCTTCGCCCGGCAGGCGATGATCGGGGTTCGCGTATCGGGCGACACCCGCGTCGTCGCCGCGCAGATGACCGAACTGCCGGGCGTGATCTACGTGGTCTCGACGGCGGGCTCGTTCGACCTGCTCGTGGAGGTCGTCTGCGAGAGCGACGACGACCTCATCGATCTGCTCAACGATCGCATCCGGTCTCTCCCCGACGTCGTCTCGACCGAGACGTTCGTCTATCTCAAGCTCCACCGTCAGCTCTACAACTGGGGAACGCGATGACCCTCATCGAAACCGATCAGCACGCCGACCTGCAGGCGAAGGCCCGCGACCACCTCTGGATGCACTTCTCCCGTCAATCGACCATGACGGAGGGCCCGGGCGTGCCGATCATCGCCAAGGGCGAGGGTCACCACATCTTCGACGCCGCCGGGAAGCGCTACATCGACGGCCTCGCCGGTCTGTTCGTGGTCAACGCCGGCCACGGACGCCGCCGCATCGCCCAGGCCGCCGCGAAGCAGGCCGAGGAGCTCGCATTCTTCCCCCTCTGGTCGTACGCGCACCCTGCGGCGATCGAGCTCGCCGAGCGCCTCGCCCACCTCGCCCCCGGAGACCTCAACCACGTCTTCTTCTCCACGGGCGGCGGTGAAGCGGTCGAGACGGCGTTCAAGCTCGCCAAGCAGTACTGGAAGACGCAAGGCAAGCCCACCAAGCACAAGGTCATCTCGCGCGCGATCGCCTATCACGGCACCACCCAGGGGGCCCTGGCCATCACGGGACTCCCCGTGATGAAGCACATGTTCGAGCCGGTCACCCCCGGCGGTTTCCGCGTGCCCAACACGAACTATTACCGGGCCGAGGAGTCCGGCTTCGGGGGCGGTACCCCCGAGGAGTTCGGGCTGTGGGCGGCCGACCGCATCGAGCAGATGATCCAGTTCGAGGGCCCCGAGACGGTCGCCGCGGTGTTCCTGGAGCCCGTGCAGAACGCGGGCGGGTGCTTCCCCGCCCCGGCCGGGTACTTCCAGCGCGTGCGGGAGATCTGCGACAAGTACGACGTGCTGCTCGTCTCGGACGAGGTCATCTGCGCCTTCGGTCGTCTGGGCCACTACTTCGGCGCCTCGGCGTACGACTACCAGCCCGACATGATCACCTTCGCCAAGGCCGTCACCAGCGGCTACTCGCCGCTGGGCGGCACGATCGTGAGCGACCGCGTGTACGAGCCGTTCGCGCACGGCGACGCGACGTTCCCGCACGGCTACACCTTCGGCGGCCACCCCGTCTCGGCCGCCGTCGCGCTGGAGAACCTCGACGTGTTCGAGGAGGAGGGGCTGCTCGAGAACGTCCGCACCCACTCCCCCGTCTTCCGCTCCACCCTCGAGCGCCTGCTCGACCTGCCCATCGTGGGAGACGTGCGCGGCGACGGCTACTTCTTCGGCATCGAACTCGTCAAGGACAAGGCGACCAAGGAGACCTTCGACGACGACGAATCGGAGCGACTGCTGCGCGGCTTCCTCTCGAAGGCGCTGTTCGACGCGGGCCTGTACTGCCGCGCCGACGACCGGGGCGACCCCGTCATCCAGCTCGCCCCGCCCCTGACCATCGGCCCGTCCGAGTTCACCGAGATCGAGCAGATCCTGCGCTCGACCCTCACCGAGGCGTGGTCGCGCCTCTGATCCCGCGGGATGCCGGCCCACACCCGCCGGCATCCCTCCCCCCCCATCGACGGTCGCACCTCGACCGCTCATCCGGCTCCACCCCTGCCGACACCCCCGCTCCCACCCCGAGCGGTGCTCCGACCGCTGTACCCCCGACATCAGCCCACGGACGCGACACCCGATCGCGCACCGCACCCCTCTAGGAGGAGCCACGAACGAGAACCTCGCCGCCGACGCGGCCACGTCACGCTCGGGAGCCAAACTCGCCCGCACCCTGGGTCTCTGGTCGATCGTCGGCCTGGGACTGGGGTACATGACCCCCACCGTCGTGTTCGACACCTTCGGTCTCGTCGCCGAGAAGACCAACAACGTCGTCCCCGCCGCCTACGCGGTCGCCCTCGTCGTCCTCGTCTTCACCGCCATCAGCTACGGCAAGATGGTGCGCGTCATCCCCAGTGCCGGCTCCGCCTACACCTACGCGCGGGAGTCCATCCATCCCGGCGTCGGCTTCGTCGTCGGCTGGACGGCGCTCATCGACTACATGCTGCTGCCGATGGTCAACGCCCTCATCCTGCGCAGTTACATGGAGGCCCTCTTCCCCGATGTGCCCGGCTGGATCTGGGTCGTCGTCTTCACCGCCGGTGTGACCGGGGTCATCTACCTCACGATGCGCGGCACCTCGAACGTCAACATGGTGCTGCTGGTGTTCTCGATCCTCGTGATGACGGTCTTCGTCGTCACGGTCGTCGTGCAGTTGGTGGGTGGTGCGGGAGCCGGCACCGCGGTGTCGCTCGCTCCCTTCGCCCACAGCGACGTGCAGTTCGGCGCCGTGCTGGCCGGGGCCACGGTCGTGTGCTTCTCGTTCATCGGGTTCGATGCGGTGTCGATGTACTCCGAGGAGGCCAAGACCCCCAAGATCATGCCGCGCGCGATCGTGCTGACGCTCATCGTCGGCGGTCTCATCTTCCTCATCGCCTCGTACGTCACGCAGCTGCGCTTCCCCGACGCCACGGCGTTCCCGCAGGAGGCGATCGAGGACAGCACGCTGCCCGAGATCGGCGTGCAGGTCGGCGGCCCCGTGCTGCAGGCCGTCCTCACCGCCGCGGGCTTCGCGGCGACCCTGGCGTCGTGGCTCGCATCCCACGCCTCGGTCTCGCGCATGCTGATGGTGATGGGCCGCAACAACGTGTTGCCGCGCCGCATCTTCGGTTTCATCAACCCCAAGACGCACACCCCGACGTTCTCGATCGTCATCGTGGGCCTCGTGAGCCTCTTCGCGATCTCGTTCACCCTCGAGCAGATCGCGGCGTACATCAACTACGGCGCCCTCGTCGCGTTCACCTTCGTCAACATCTCGGTGATCGCCTGGTTCGCGGTGCGCAAGGGGCTGCGCAAGACGCCCGGCGACATCGCGCGGTACATCGTCATGCCCGCGATCGGCATGCTGCTGACGGGCCTGCTGTGGGTCAACCTCGACATGCACGCCCTCGTCGGCGGCCTCATCTGGACCACCCTCGGCGTCGTGTACCTCGTGATCCTCACCCGCGGCTTCCGCCGGCCGATCGCCTCGTTCGACGAGAACCAGCCGGTCACCGGGGTCAACAAGGTGGCCCCGGGCCCGCGCTCGGAGATCTGACGCACCCCCGCACCGCGGCCGCGGCATCCCCCACCGGATGCCGCGGCCTCGCGTGCACGCCGCACCCGCCGTCCGCGGCTCGGGGCGGACCGGACCGCCCGGAGCGGTCACAGCCCGCTGATAGTCCGGACATACGCGGTGCCGTTGCGGCGGGAGCACTCTTCTCGTCGTGACCTCTCCCGTCGTCCTCGCGCGCTGGTGGCGCGAACCCTGGTGGGCGCGCATCTCGCTGGCGCTCATCGTCGCGGCATTCGTCGTCCTGACGTGCTGGAACCTCGCTCGCGGCGGCGACTTCTCGTTCTACGAGGCCTCGGCGCGGTCGATGGCGTCGTCGTGGCACGCGATGCTGTTCGGCGCATTCGACCCGGCGGCGACCGTGACCCTCGACAAGCTCAGCGGGTTCGCGGTGCCGCAGGCGCTCGGCATCCGGCTGTTCGGCATGTCGACCTCCGCGATCGCCCTGCCCCAGGTGATCGAGGGCGTGGTGACCATCGTCGCGTGCGCGGTGCTGGGGCTGCGATCCGGCGGGCGCGGGGTGGGCCTGGTCGCCGCCGCGGCCGCCGCGTCGACGCCCATCTTCGTCTCGATGTTCGCGCATCCGATGGAGGACGGGCTGTTGACGATGGCGCTGGCCGTCGCGGTGGTGTGGTGGCAGCGGGCCGTGATCACCTCCCGGTGGTGGCCGCTGCTGGTCTGCGCGGTGTTCATCGGCATCGGCTTCCAAGCCAAGATGATGTCGGCCTGGTTCGTGCTCCCGGCGCTCGTCGTCGCCACGGTCGTGGCCACGAGCGGTCGCCGCCGCGGCCTCGCACGGGCCGGCGTCGTGACGGGCGCCGCCGTCGCCGCCTCGGTGGCGTGGATCACCGCGATCGCCCTCGTCCCGACGGGTTCGCGCCCGTACATCGACGGCTCGACGGATGACGACGTCTTCGCCATGGTCTTCGGCTACAACGGTCTCGACCGCTTCGCCCCGGGCGCGGTGCCGGGCTCGGTCGGCTCCCCCGCGGCTTCGGGCGGGTGGGGGGCCACGCTCACCGCGCTCGTGCACGCCGTGACGGGGCACGGCGCCGCGGCCGGCGGCGGGGCGTCGTCGTCGCCGACGAAGCTGCTCGAGCTGCCGCTCGTCACGCAGATCGGGTGGCTCTATCCCGCGGCGATCGCCGGCATCGCCCTCGGACTGTGGCGCTGGTGGCCGCGTCGCGAGGAGGGGCGCGTCCGCGGGCGCCGAGCCGATGCCGCACGGCCCGGGGCCGAGGCGACGGCGATCGACGCGCGCGCCCGGTTCGCGCTGGTGGTTCTGGCGGCGGTCTGGCTCGTGACCGCGGCCGTCGTGCTGTCGCTGACGCGCGTCCCGCACACGGCCTATGTCGCCGCACTCGGCGTGCCGCTCGTGCTGCTGACGGCCGTCGCGTGGGGCGAGGGCGTGCAGCTGCTGCGCGAGAAGAGTCGGGGCCGACGCCTTGTGCTCCCGGGTATCGCGCTCGCGCAGGGGGCCTGGTGGGCGGTGCTCGTCACGCAGGCCCGGCTGCCCGGCATCCTTCTCCTCCCGGCGATGGTCGTCGGGGTCGCCGGTGTCGTCGTCGGGGTGGTCGCGGCTCTCTCGTCTGCACGAGGGCGTCGCGTGGCCCCCGCCGCCCTCGCTGCAGCCCTGCTGTGCGTGCCGATCGCGACGAGCCTGCAGGTGCTCGACGACGCGCGCGACGGCAGCGGCGGCGACGCGTACGTGGGCGTCACCGCCCAGAAGAGCGATCCGGACGAGACGTTCGCGGTGTCGAGCCCGGCGCCCTGGGGCGGAAGCGCGGGGCTCACCCCGGCGATGGCGCAGCTCGTCGACACGGCCCGCGCCCACGGCGGCGGGAGCAGCGGTCAGGCCCTGATGGTCACCGACTCGTGGGCGATCTCGGCGCAGATCATCGACGCCACCGGCGCCGACGTGCTCACCGACGGCGGCTACTCCGGCCACGTGCCGGTGTTCACGGTGCCCGCGCTCGAGCAGATGGTCCATTCCGGTCGGGCCCGCCTCCTGGCGGTGGCGAAGGGGGCGCCCGAGTCCGACCCCGTCCGCCACGTCGCGACGGAGCCCGGATGCCGGCAGGTGGGCGAGTGGTCCTTCTCGGCGGCGCACGAAGGCGGCGACGTGAACAAGGTGTCGGGCGTCACGCTGTACGACTGCGAAGGGGCGTGAGAGCGGGCCCAGTCCTATTCACCCACCCCGTCATCCGCGCGGGCGCGCGGGCCCGCGCCGGTAGACTTCAGCCAGTGACCCGCACCCGAGCCGAAGCCGCCTACCTGCGCTCGGCGACGGCGTTCAAGAACCCCACCCTCGACCTGCTGCACGGGCGTTTCGCGCCCTTCGTGGTGGCCGCCCTGTCGGTGGTGTTCACGCCCGATCGCCCCGCCGTCGCGGTCGCGGACGCCCACGTGGAGGTCGCGGAGGTCATCGAGGAGCTGCGCGCCGCCGGCATCGACACCGACGACGAGCGCCGCATCCCCGCGGGCTCCGCGCGTGAGATCTGCCGCGGCTGGGTGCGCGTGGGCTGGCTCGGCCTGCAGATCGAGGACGACGTCGAGGTCTACCGCCTCTCGGCGCACGCGGTCGGCGCCCTCGAGATCGCCGGTCGTGCCGGCGGCGGCCGCGCCCGGGTCTCGCGCTCGCGCGTGCGCACGCTGCTCGACGCCGTCGAACGTCTCGCCCGCGACGCGGAGAGCGACCCCGGCCGCCGCCGCGAGGCGCTGCTGGCCGAACGCGCCGCCCTGGATGCCGAGATCGCGGCGCTCGACGAGGGCGTCGTCGAGCCGCTCGACGATGACCACCTGCTCGAGGAGGCCGAGAACGTCATCCACCTCGCCCGCGAGCTGCCCGCGGACTTCTCACGCGTCACGGAGTCGATCACGGCGATGCAGCGCGACGTCGTGGCGGAGCTCCGCCGCGACGTGCGTCCGACGGGCGACGTGCTGCGGGAGTACCTCGAACGCGGGCGGCAGGTGATGCAGGCCACGCCGGAGGGCCGGGCGTTCCAGGGAGCACTGCGCCTCATCGGCGACCCCGAGCACATCGACGACCTCACCGAGCAGCTGCATGCGGTGCTCACCCAGCCGTTCTCGCGCCTCATGACCCCCGAGCAACGGGGCGAGCTCGACGCGATCGCCCGCCGCGTCGAGGCCGGCGTGCAAGAGGTGCTGACCGCCCAGCGGCGCGCGTCGCACGTGATCACCGCCCAGGTGCGCACCCATGACCCGATCCGCGACCGCCAGGTCGACGACCTCCTGCGCGGCGTCATGGCGGGGCTGCACCGCTGGAGTCAGACCCGCGCACCCGGCCGCGTCGAACCGGTGCGGACCCTCCCCCTCGCCGACATCGGCCACCTTCGCCGCTCGGTGAGCGACGTGCGGCCGCCCGGAGCGCCCGAGCCCCTGGCATCCGCATCCGAGACGGCCGACGTCGAGTTCGCCACGGTCGACACGCGTGCCTGGGGCGGACCGCACTACCCCGAGCTCGAGGCGTACGTCGCCGGCCTCGGCGGCGACTTCGATCTCGCCGCGGCCTTCGCGGGCGCCGACGCTGAGACACGGCGCCCCGTCGACCTGGTCGGCCTGCTCGAGATCGTGCACCGGGGCGGCCTCGTCGAGACCGACGAGGTCTCGATCGTGGAGGCCGTACGCCCCGACGGAACGACCCGGCGCTTCGCGTTCGGCGCGGTCCGCGCCCAGAGCCACACAGAAACGGATGCCGATGACTGACCTCGAGTCCTCCCGCGCCGACACCGGCACCGAGACGGACACCCCCGCGTTCATCGCGCCCGTGGCGATGGAGAACGACCCCGACGCGCTCTTCGCCGGCGATCGCGGCGTCCTCGACGCGGACGTGCGCCGCGTGCTCGTGCGGATCCTGCAGCGCCGGTTCCTGCTGGCGGAGTCCTCCCCGACGGAGTGGAAGCTGCTGCTCGCCCACCAGCAGACGATCGAGTCGCGGCTGAACGACCTGTTCGTGCGCCTCGTCGTCGACCACTCCCGCGGGGTGGCCTACAAGGAGCAGGTGCGCAGCGACGAGCTCGACGTGCCGATCCTGCTCAAGGACGAGGCCTACTCGCGCGCCGAGACACTCGTGCTCGTCTATCTGCGCACGGTGTTCCAGCGGGAGACCACCGCCGGCACCGGGTCCGCCCGTGTCGACGTCGAAGAGGTCGAGCAGACCGTGCTGACCTACTTCTCCGAGAGCGACGGCACGCGCGCGAGCCAGCAGCGCGCCGTGCGCACCGCGATCGCCCGCCTCGACCGCGAGGGCATCATCGAGGAGGAGTCCGAGGGCCGCTACCGCATCGGTCCCCTCATCGAGATCGTGCTGAGCGCCGAGACGCTGCGCGAGCTGCAGCGCTGGCTGGACGAGCAGACGACGGATGCCGCGACGCCGGCGGTGCGCAACGCCGAAGCCGACGCCGAGGCGGAGCTCGTGGCATCCGGAACGACCGAGGGAGAGCTCCCATGACCATGCTCGAGACCCTCTTCGGGCTCATCCCCGCCGCCTCCCGCGGGCAGCAGTGGGTGGCGGAAGACCTGCAGCTCATCAACTGGGGCGGCTACGACGGGACGCACCGCGTGCGTTTCGCGCCGACCGCGACGCTTCTGTGCGGCGGGTCCGGCTCGGGGAAGTCGACGCTCATGGACGCGTACGTCGCGTTGATGATGCCGCACACCACCCCCTTCAACGGCGCCTCGAACGGCGCGGTCGTGGGGCGCCCGCGCGGACAGGAGCAGCGCAACATCCTGTCGTACGGGCGCGGCAAGCTCGACGAGTCGCGCACCGACGAGGGCACGAAGGTGCGGGTGCTGCGCGGCGACGGCGTCGACACCTGGACGGCGATCGGCATGACCTGGGCCGACCACGACGGCGCCCGCTTCACCGCGGTGCGGGCCTGGTACATCCCCGGGACGGCCCGCACGCTCGACGACGCGGTCAAGGTGCGCGCGACCGTGCACGGCGCGTTCGACCTCCGAGACCTCGAGCGAGCGGCGCAGAGCCACCTCTCCGACGCGGCGGTCCGGGCCACGGGCCTCGACACCCTCGCCACCGACCGCGAATTCTCGGCCCGCCTTCACGCGGTGCTCGGCATCGGCGCGGCGGGGTCTGGGGCGAAGGCGATGAGCCTGCTCGCGCGCATCCAGGCCGGGCAGCAGATCACCACGGTCGACGATCTGTACAAGCGCATGGTGCTCGAGGAGCCCGAGACGCTCGCCGTCGCCGACGCCGTCGTGTCGCACTTCGACGGTCTCGAGGGCACGCGGACGCGCATGCTGGAGGCCCGCCAGCAGGTGCGGGCGTTGCAGCCCATCCGCGCGATGAAGACCCGCATCGACGAGGCCGCGGAACGACTGCGCCTCATCGACGCGCTCGGACGCTTCGGCGACCCCGAGTCGCGTGCCTCGCTCTGGCGCGCCCAGCGCCGCGTCGATCTCCTGGCGGCGGTCGAGACCGAGCTGCGCGAGCGCACCCACGCCACCGACGCCCTCGTCCGCGAGCGACAGGCTCTGGCGGATGCCGCCGAAGCCGAGCGCGAGGGACTGGGCGACGTGCTGCGTGCGGCCGGAGGCGACCAGCTCGACGCCGCCCAGCGCGAATTGCGCGCGCTCGAGCGGCGGCTCGCCGGGATGCAGCGCGACCGCGAGAGGTTCGACGCCGCCCTGTCTGTTCTGCACACGGAAGCGACCTCGGAGAAGCAGTTCGGCGCGCTGCTCGCCGAAGCCCGCGCCACCCTCGGCGATACTCTCGGCAAGAGCGCCGTGCGCGACGCGTTCGTCGCCGCGAGCAGCCGGCACACCTACCTGCGCCAGCAGCTCTCCGCCCTCGAGGCCGAGCATCGCCGCACGCAGACGCGCGACGACAACATCCCCCCGCGCCTGCACGAGGCGCGCGAGGCGCTGGCCGAGGCCGCCGGTCTCACCGCCGCCGACCTGCCCTTCGTCGCCGAGCTCGTCGACGTCCGCACCGAGTTCGAGCCGTGGCGCGGGGCGTTCACCCTCGCCCTCGGGGGCTTCGCGACGACCCTCCTCGTGGATGCCGCGCACCTGGCATCCTTCCGTGCCGCCATCGACGGTGTGCGCCTGTCGGAGCGGCTGCGGTTCGAGGGCGTGTCGACCGACCTGCCCGAGCGCACCGGGCTCGACCCCGCGACCCTGCCCGGACGCCTCGAGTACCGCCGCTCCCCCTTCACCGGCTGGCTGCAGGACCGCCTCGAGCAGCAGTTCGCGTTCGTCTGCGTGGATGCCGCCGCCGACCTGGCGCAGCACCGCCTGGCGCTCACGATCTCGGGGCAGACGAGTCAGGGCTCCCGCGGTGCGCACGGTGGATCGGTCCGCCAGAGCGTCCTGGGCTTCTCGTCCCGCGTGCGTCTGACCGAGCTCGGCGAGCAGATCGTCACGGTGCGTCGCGACCTCGCCACCGCGAAGTCGGCGGTCGACGAGGCCGCTGCGGCCCTCGACGCGTTCGACGAGCGGCGCAGCGCCCTCGAGAAGATCGCCGATCTGTCGTGGGACCAGGTCGACACGGCATCCGTCGAGCACGACCTCGAGCGCTGGAACGAGACGATCGTCGAGGTGACCGCGGGCAACCCGCGCATCGCCGAGCTGCAGGAGCAGATCTCCGGCACGCGCGCCCGCGCGGCGCGGCTGCGCGAGGAGATCGGGGCCGCCAAGACCGAGCAGCAGGCGCTCGCCGCACGCTGGGCCGAGGTCACCGACGAGGTGGATGCCGCGAACGAGCGCCTGGAGCGGGCGGAAGACGCCGCGATGACGCTGACGGTCGACGAAGCCGCGTACCTGGACGGGCTGTTCGTCGCGCCCTCCGACGACGCCTCCCCCTCGCAGCTGCTCTCCCGCTTCGACGCCGCCCTCGAGTCCGCCTCGAAGCGTCTGCTCGAGGAGCAGCGCGCCGCCCAGGAGACCTGGAGCGATCAGCGCGAGAGCCTGCGCCGCACCCTCACCGCCTTCACCGACCGGTGGCCGAGCCCGAACCTGCTGGCCGACCCCGACGAGTCGCTCGGCGACTTCGAGCGCATCCTCGCCGACCTCGAGGCGAGCGGCCTGCACGAACTCGAGGCGGAGTGGCGCGACTCGCTGCTGCAGCTGTCGGGCAACGACCTCACGAACCTCGACTCGGCGCTCACGCGGGCCCTGCGCGAGATCCGCGAGCGCATCGCGCCGATCAACGACGTCATGCAGGATCTGCCGTTCTACGACGACGACCACCGCCTGCAGATCGTGCCGCGCGAAAACCAGTCCGAGGTGCGGCGCCGTTTCCGTCGCGAGTTGCGCGACGTGCGGGCGGCGATCGACGCGGCATCCACCGACGACGAGCGCGAGGCCGTGTACGGCCGCATGGCGCGGCTGATCGGCCGGATCCGCCCCACCGCACCCGACTTCGCCGACCTCGTCGACGTGCGCAACCACGTGCGCGTGAGCGCCGAGCGTTTCCGCGCCGACACCGGCGAGCACGTCGCCCTCTACGACCACATCGGCGAGAAGTCCGGCGGCGAGTCGCAGGAGCTCATCGCGTTCATCGTCGGCGCGGCCCTGCGCTACCAGCTCGGGGATGCCGGATCGGAGCGTCCGCGGTACGCCCCGGTGTTCCTCGACGAGGCCCTCATCAAGGCCGACGCACACTTCACCAAGCGCGCGATCGGGGCGTGGCGCGGTCTCGGTTTCCAGCTCGTCATCGGCGCTCCGAACGACAAGTACAGCGCGATCGAGCCGCACGTCGACGTCGAGTACGACATCCTCAAGGACACCCGGGGGCGGTCGTGGGCGAAGGCGAAGGTGGGCGTCGCCGGCTGACGCGAGCGGCGGCGCCTCGGCTCTCGCGGGCGCAGCGCGCGCTCATCCCTCACGGGCGCGGAGCGCGTCGTCGACGCCGCGGAGGACGGCGGGTCCGGGGCCGTTCAGCTCCGCTCGCGCCGAAGGGACATCGCGGAAGTACCGCACCACCGTGGCGACCTGGTTCGGGTCCGAACCCAGCGCCAGCATGGGCGCTTCGATGCCGGGTCCCCCTGCGTCGGCGACGAGCCGGAGCTTCGCGACCGGTCCCGTGCCCACATCCACCTCGGCGAGCTCGTCCCAGGTCCAGTCGATGCGGCCGCGACCACGAATACCTGTGAGCCCCTCCACCGTCACGTGGAGGCCGGCCGCCTCGCGCAGCCGCACGGTGTTCACGACGATGATGCCGAGGCCGAGCAGTCCGAGCGCAGAGGGCGCGCGCGTGAGCAGGAACGACGGCATCGTCGCCAAGTCCGCCACATCGACAACGATCTGCGCGACCGCGGGGAGCAGCAGAAGGCTCCCGAGCACGAACGGCATCGCCGTCGCGGCCGGGGCAGGGCGGAACCAGATGCCGGATGCCGACTCGTCGATGCGCACCACCCTCTCCCGCATCGTGCGGAGGAGCAGGTTCAGGCAGCCCGCGACGCCGAGGAGGGTGACGGTCGACGCACCCGTCACGAGGCGCAGCCCGGGTCGGCCGTCGGCGACCGCCATGACACCGGGCAGCACGGCGAAGAGCACGACGACGACGACGAGCCACGCGGGGCGTCGGCCGTTCGGGAAGACGGGCACACGCGCCTCCGCGGACGCCAGTCGAGGCGAGGTCGTGACGACACCCATCACCACGCTCCCCCGTCTCGTCGGCGCAATCGCGCCATCGGCCGATCGCCCCGTTCCTCCGCCAGAGTATCGAAGACGAGAACAGCTGCCCCTTCGATGCTCCTCCGCACCCTCCACGGCATGCTCATCCGGGACCGGTCGCTGAACGCGGTCACGCCGTCGTCGAGAGCGAGCCGCCCCGACCGGCGCGAACACCCCCTCGGGAATGTCCGGGCCCTTCTCTACGCTGAGTCCTGAGGGCATGGCGAAAGGCGGCACGGATGCAGGGACTCGAGATCACGGTTCTGCTGGGCCTCGCGATGCTCGTGGGCACGGTGCTGGCGCCGCGACTGCGCGTCGCGACGCCCCTCGTCCTCCTCGTCATCGGCCTCGCCCTGGGATTCATCCCCGAGCTCCGTCAGATCGAGCTCCCGCCCGAGACCGTGCTGCTGCTGTTCCTGCCGATCATGCTCTTCCGTGAGGCGTGGACCACGTCCCTCCGCTCGGTGCGCCGGTCTCTGCGCTACATCATCCCGATGAGCACGCTCCTCGTCGTGGCATCCGCGTTCGCCGTCGCCGGGGTCGCGACGCTGCTGGGCGTGCCGTGGGAGGCCGCCCTGGTGCTGGGCGCGGCGGTGGCACCGCCCGACGCCACGGCGGTCGCCGCGCTCGGGCGCCTGCTGCCCGCCAAGACCTTCATGAAGCTCAAGGCGGAGAGCCTGACGAACGACGGCACCGCCCTGGTCCTCTACGCGATCGCCGTCGCCCTGCTGCTGGGCGACCAGATCACGCCGCTGCAGATCACCGGCATGGTGCTGCTGTCGTACCTGGGTGGAGCGGCCGCGGGGATCGCGGTGGCCGCTGCGGCGTTCTTCGCCCTGCGACGGATGCAGTCGACCCTGACGATCAACCTCACCATGGTGCTGGTCCCGTTCGTCTCCTTCCTGATCGCCGAGCTCATCGACGCCTCGGGGGTGCTGGCGGTCGTCTTCGCGGGCCTCATCATGGCCTGGGTGTCGCCGCGGATCACCACCGCGATGTCGCGGAGGGCGGCGGATGCCACGTGGCCCTTCGGCGTCTACCTCCTCAACGGCGCGCTCTTCGTGCTCATCGGCCTCGAGGTGCAACTCGTGCTGCACGAGATCTCGGGGTCGGAGATCGGCATCCTGCTGATCGTGACGGTCGCCGCCTGGATCGCCCTGTTCGTGGTGCGCTATCTGTTCCAGTGGATGTTCTCGCCCTTCTCGCGACCCGCCGCGGGATCGTCGCGGTCGCTCCGGCACCGGTCGCGGGTCGTGAGCACCGTGGCGGGGTTCCGCGGAGCCGTGTCACTGGCCATCGCCCTGTCGGTTCCCGTCACCACGGCCGCGGGCGACGCGGTCGCGGGACGCGACGCGATCGTCTTCGTGACGGCGGGCGTCATCGTGCTCACCCTTCTCGTGCAGGGACCGCTTCTTCCCGCGGTCATCAAATGGGCGAAGCTGCCGAACGACGATGCGGCGATCGAGGAGTACGAGCTCGCCGAACGCGCCATCTCGGGAGCCGCCCTCGCCGCCCTCGACGACCTCGCGGTCGAACACGGCATCAGCGATCGGGTGCGCGACCGCGCGCGGCGTGAAGGCTACGAGCGTCTCGAGCTCGCGAACGCGCGGGCCGTCGCCCGGCAGCGCGCCATCGAGGAGCGCGACCTCGCCGAACTCGACGCCTCTCTCGACGACGACGCCTCGGCGACCGGACCCGTCCCCCCGGACGGTCACGAAACCGACCGGCGCGGCGACGATCGCCGGGTCGACGACGGGGACGCGGCGGGCACGGCCTTCACCGGGCCCCTCCGGATGATCGCCGTCAGCGAAGACATCGACGTCACGCAGCGCTCCCCGCTGCTGCGTCACAAGGAGGCGCAGAGGCTGCGGCTCGCGGTCCTCGACCGCAAACGCGAAGTGCTGCTCCGGCTGCGCCGCGAGGGCACGATCGACGACCTCGTCGCACGCAAGATCCTCGCCGGCCTCGACCTCGAAGAGATCCGCACCCGCGGTCTCGAGAAGGCGGGCGAGTAGCCGCGCCGAGGGGAAGCGGCCCTTCGGTGAACGGGCGGCAGCGCTCGTCAGCGCCCCCGCAGACGAGGGCGTGAGGGCATCGGTCTCCGGTCGCGCCTGACCGGTGTTCCGCTCCGTGGGGATCAGCGGCGAGGGACCCCGCCCGAGCGGAGCGCCGCGGACGCCGCCTGATCGCGCGCGAGCACATCGTCGCCGCCGCGACCGCGCGTTTCGCGCGCCGACAGCCCCGCGTCGGTCAGCCGCCGGCGCAGGCCCGACGGCAGCTCGGGCAGCGTCGCCGCCATCCCCGCGGGCCGATGGGAGAGACCGAACAGCAGCACGAGCCCGGGGCCGTCCACCGGCCGTAGCTCGACGCGGGTCGGCGCCTCGCTCGCCGCCCAACGGAGCGACCGGAGCTCGGCGAGACCGCGGTCGACGATCGGTGCGCCCTCCGGCATCCGTTCCACCACCATCCGATCGGCGCTCACCCGCACGCGCGCGTCGACGGTGCGGGAACGTGCGATCAGCAGCAGGCCGCCGTAGACGGGCAGGCCGACGAGCCAGCCCAGGACGATGACGATGAGCAGCGGGCTCATGCGCATCGCGACATCGGAGAACCCGACCACGAAAGCGATCAGGGCGCCCCCGCCGCCCCCGATCAGGATGCCGAGCACGAGCCGATACGTCGACAGCCGCAGCGGCACGACCGGCAGGCGCAGCTCCCACACGTCTCCGCTCCGCTCCCACTCGGGAGTCACCAGCCGTGCCGCGCGCCGAGCGGAGTCCGCGCGGACGAGACCGGACACCCGCCCGATCAGGGTCAGCCAGACCCATCCCGCGGCCGGGACGGCCGCGTAGGACGCCGCCGTGACGATCGCCGCATCGACCGGAGCCGGCGCCGCGTGCTGCGTCAGCGCGTACAGAGCCACTCCGGCGGCCGCCGCGAGGCCGATGTGCAGCGAGAACGAGAGGGCGAGCGAGCGCAGGGTCATCAGCGCGCGGACGACCGCGTGCGCGACGAGCCAGCCCGCGGCGAGACAGAGGAGGAACCCTCCGAAGTCGAACGCCGTGCCCAGCAGGGGCACGGCCGCGAGACCGCACACCACCGCCCAGACCAGCGGATGCCCGAGCGCACCACGAACCTCGATGAGGCGTCGCCCTCCGCTCATGCGATCCCCCGCTCGTCCACGCCGACCCACCCCGCCGGTGTCACGATCCTACGAGGACCCGTGCGCCGACCCCGGCGGACCCGTCGGAGAGCGATGAGCCGCCCCGCCGCGCGCCCCGACGACATCCGCGCGGGCGACGATCGTGACGGTGGCCGTCACTCCCCCGGGACCAGCAGCCCGCTCTCGTACGCCGCGATCACCAGCTGCGCGCGGTCGTGCGCACCGAGCTTCAGCATCGTGTTCTTCACGTGGGTCTTCGCCGTGTGGGGGGAGATGAAGAGGGATGCCGCGATCTCGTCGTTCGACCGCCCGCGGGCGATGTGGCGCAGGACTTCGCGTTCCCGGTCGGTCAGCACGTCGAGCGACGGCGCCTCCCCCGCGACCGGCGCTGCGCGCCGCACGTACTTCTCGATGAGACCGCGGGTTGCCGCGGGCGACAGGAGCGCGCCCCCGTCGTCGACGGCGAGCACGGCGTGGATGATCTCCTCCGGCTCGGCGCCCTTGCCGATGAAGCCGCTCGCTCCGGCGCGCAGCGCTGCGACGACGTAGTCGTCCTCCTCGAACGTGGTGAGGATCAGCACGCGGGTGTCGGCCAGCGCCGGGTCGGTGCAGATACGGCGGGTGGCCTCGATGCCGTCCATGCGCGGCATCCGGATGTCGCACACCACGACATCGGGGCGAAGCGCCTGGGCGAGCGCGACGGCCTGCTCGCCGTCGGCGGCGTCGCCGATCACTTCGATGCCGTCGGCCGCGTCGAGGAGGTCGCGCACCGCGGCACGGATGAGGGCCTGATCGTCGACGACGATGACGCGTGTCGGGCTCATGCGGAACCTCCGGGTCGAGCAGTCAGGCGGGGGGCGGGCACCGGCAGACGCGCGGCGAGACGATAGCCGCCGGGCGCCGGTCCCGCGTCGAGGCGACCGCCCGCCGACTCGACGCGCTCCCGCAGGCCGATCAGGCCGAAGCCCGACGGGGAGGGCTCGGCGGCGGCCTCCTCGGGGCGGAAGGGGTTGGTGACCACGACCTCGAGATCGTCGCCGTCACGACGCAGCAGCACGTGCACGCGACGGGCCGTGCCGTGCTTGAGGGCGTTGGTCAGCCCCTCCTGCACGACGCGGTAGGCGACGATGTCGACGCCGAGGGGCAGCACCTCGTCGGGGTCGCGCTCGTCGCGGACGGCCGCATCCCACCCGGCGACGCGCACCGACTCCACGACCGCCCCGAGGCGCGCGAGCCCCGGTTGGTCGCGGGCGTCCACGTCGTCGGGGGTGCGCAACACGGCCAGCATCGAACCGATCTCGGCGAGCACGTCGCGGGAAGCGGTGCGGATCGTGGCGAGCGCCTCGCGGGCCTTGTCCGGGCGGGTGTCCAGTGCCGAGCTCGCCACTCCGGCGTTCAGGCTGATGACCGAGATCTGATGGGCGACGGCGTCATGGAGGTCGCGGGCGATGCGCAGGCGTTCTTCGCTCACGCGGCGCCGCGCTTCGGCCTCGCGCGTCTGCTCGGCGCGTCGGGCGCGCTCGAGAACCGCCGCGACGTACGCGCGGCGGGAGCGCGCGGCATCTCCGATCGCTCCGGCGAGCGCGACGGCGAGGCCGACCTGAAGGAACCGCGTGTCGAGCCCTGTCATGAGGCCGATGACGATGCTGGCGCCGACGAGCCCCACCACCCCCGCGATGGCCACGGGCGCGGCCTCCCTGCGCCCGACGCGGTCGGCCATCCCGTAGGCCGCGATCGCCGTCGCCAGCGCCGCCCCCGGCGCGAGTGTCCCGAGCACGAGGGCTCCCACGAAGATGGCGATGCAGACGACGAAGACGAGACGCGGCCACCGGCGGCGCAGCGGCAGCAGCAGCGCCGGCAGCACGATGAGCACGTGCACCAGGGGGCTCGACGGCCGCAACTCGGGGAACGGGACCGGCGCGAACGAGGGCACGACGACCAGCACGGCGATGACCACGTCGACGAGCCAGGCGCGCCCCGCCGGCACCAGGCGCGGCGGCGTGTCCGTGGCCGGGTCGGGTCGCATCCTCCCAGTGTGGACTGCTCACTCCCCCGCGGGTATCGCCCGCACGGGGCATTCGCGGAATACCCCCGCGGGGGGAGTCGCCCACCCCGCGCGAGCGACGCGGAGCGGTGCGCTCGCGAGCGACAGTGAGGTCATGGCATCCGAACCTCCTCCTCCCCTGCTCTCCGTCACCGATCTGCACAAGTCGTACGGCCGCGGATCCGCGCGCTTCGACGCGCTGCGCGGTGTGAGCCTCGACATCCACCGCGGCGAGAGCATCGCGATCGTCGGCAAGAGCGGATCGGGCAAGTCGACCCTCATGCACCTGCTCGCTCTCATGGACGCCCCCTCGAGCGGAACCGTGCGTCTGGAGGGGAAGGATGCCGCGACCCTGCGCGGGCGCCACCTCAACCGCACGCGCAACAAGACGTTCGGCTTCGTGTTCCAGCAGTTCTTCCTCACCCCCAGCGCCTCGGTGCTCGAGAACGTGATCCTGCCGTTGAAGATCGCGGGCGTCGGACGCGCTGAACGCCGCCGGCGGGGACTCGCGGCGCTGGCCGAGCTCGACATGCAGGACAAGGCGAAGAACAAGGCCACGGCCCTCTCGGGCGGGCAGAAGCAGCGCGCGGTGATCGCCCGCGCTCTCGTGAACGACCCGCGGGTCATCTTCGCCGACGAGCCCACGGGCAACCTCGACTCCGCCACCGGCGCCGTGGTGGAGGACATCCTGTTCCGCCTCAACCGCGAGCACGGCATCACTCTCATCGTGGTGACCCACGACGACGACCTGGCGGCGCGGTGCGACCGCCGGGTGCAGATCCGCGACGGCGTCATCGTCACCGAGGAACGGAGCGCCGCATGAAGACCACCGACCTGGTCGCCACGGCCGCCGCGAACACGTTCCGTTCCAAGACCCGCACGATCCTCACGGTGCTCGCGATCTTCGTGGGCGCCTTCACGCTGACGTTGACGAACGGTCTCGGCACCGGCATCAACCGCTTCATCGACGACACCGTCTCCTCCATCGGCGCTGCCGACGTGCTGACCGTGACGAAGACGGGAACGGGGGCCGCGGCATCCGCAGAACCGCAGAAGTACGACCCCGACGCGGTCTCCTCGGCGAACACGAACCCCGGTCGCCCCGGCGCCACCGCGACCGTCTCGGCACTGACGGATGCCGACATCCGGACGATCGAAGACCTTCCCGGTGTCGCGTCGGTGAGCCCCACCCGCGCCGTGCAGATCGACTACGTGCAGGTCGACGGCGGCGAGCGCTACGTCGCGAGCGCGGGCTCGCTCATCGGCGGCCAGACTCCGCAGCTTGCGGCGGGCGCCGCGCCCGACGAGTCCTCCGACGCGCTCGAGACCGCGATCCCCGAGTCGCTCGTGACGCCCCTCGGCTTCGCGGACGCCGCGGATGCCGTCGGGGCCACACTGACGATCGCCGTGTCCGACCCGGTGCGCACGCAGCACGTGGTCTCGGCGACCATCACGGGCGTGACCGAGGGCGCCTTCGCCTCCACGACCTCGTTGACCACCAACACCGCTCTGGAAGACGCGTTGTTCACCGCTCAGAACACCGGGGTCCCGGCCGATGAGCTCGATCGGTACGCGAGCGCGAGCGTGACCCTGTCGTCGGCGGCGGCGCAAGACGTCGACGACGCCAAGACCGCGCTGTCGGATGCCGGCTACTCCGGCCAGACCGTCTCGGATCAGCTCGGCACCTTCAAGGCGGTCATCGACGGGATCGTGCTCGTCCTCAACGCGTTCGCCGTCATCGCGCTGTTGGCGGCGAGCTTCGGCATCGTCAACACCCTGCTGATGTCGGTGCAGGAGCGCACGCGCGAGATCGGGCTGATGAAGGCGATGGGCATGGGCAGCGGCCGGGTCTTTTCGCTGTTCAGCCTCGAGGCGGTGATGCTGGGACTGTTGGGCAGTCTCATCGGCGCGGTCGTCGCGATCGGCGTCGGCACGGCCGTGAGCGCGCAGCTGGGGCAGACGCTCTTCAGCGATCTGCCGGGGCTGCAGCTCATCGCCTTCGACCCCGTGTCGATCCTGGTGACGACGGTGGCGATCATGGCGATCGCGTTCCTCGCGGGGAGCCTTCCGGCCGCGCGGGCGGCACGCGCCGATCCGGTGGAGTCGCTGCGGTACGAGTGACGCGAGACGGGCCCGGGGTGACGCATCCCGGGCCCCGAGCGCAGCGCTGCACACGGCACGGCGCTCGGTCCACCGGAACGTCGACGGGGTCCTCAGGCGAACACGAGCTCGATGTTCGCGTGATCGCGGAACACCCCGACGACGAGGTCGAAGTACGTCTCGCCGCGTCCGGCCTCGAGCTCGTCGAGGGCACGTCGCGCCGGTGCGACCGCATAGACGTCCGGGCGTTCGAGCTTGCGCCGCAGGTAGGCGAGGGTCGTCTCCACCCCGAGCGCCGCTCGCGCCGCCTCCGCGTCGCGCCACAGCACGCGCACCGGTTCCGAGCCGTGCAGGACCCCGAACCCGCCGTACAGCAGATCGTCCAACGCGTCGAGGCTCTCGCCGAGGGTCCAGGGCTCGTTCGGCATGAACACGCGGTTCAGCTCCGCGTACAGGGACGGGATGCCGTGCACCCGCGATCCGTCGATCTCGATGAGCCGCGCGGTCATGTCATCCGCCCTCCTTCCACGGGATCACGACGAAGGACCGGAGCCTGTCGGCATCCGGTCCTGTCGTGAGTGGCCCTGGCGGGCCGCGGGACGATCAGTCTCCGCCGTTTATCACCGAGAGGTACGAGCCGAAGGGGCGCGCGGTCTCGGAGGCGGAGAAGTCGTCGGCGAGGCCCTCGTGGGGCGTGGTGTCGAACTGCATGCATCGAGTGTGCCCGCACGGGCGCATCACCACATGCCGCTTGACAATCCGCCGATATCTCGTCTAGCTAACTACTTGGCTCTCTAACTGATTGGTTTCATCCGCCGGATTCCGAATCGGATGCCGTCACTCCGGCGCCCCGGCCGAGGCGGGCGCGAGCACGATGATCCCCGCCCCCACGAGAGCGACGGCCGAGCCGACGTAGTCCCACACCGTGGGACGGAAGCCGTCGACGACGATGCCCCAGGCGAGAGAACCCGCGACGAACACCCCGCCGTAGGCGGCGAGGACGCGTCCGAAGTGCGCGTCCGGCTGCAGCGCCGCGATGAAGCCGTACGCGCCGAGCGCGACGATCCCGAGCAGCGCCAGCCACCAGCCCCGGTTCTCGCGCACCGCCTGCCAGATGAGCCAGGCACCGCCGATCTCGGCGATGGCGGCGAGAGCGAAGAGCACGACGATGCGGGCGGTGACCATCGGGCCATTATGGCCGCGACCCACCCAGGGCACCCTGCCGCATCCGCCCGGAAGACGGTCTGGAGACGCCCGGGTTACGGTCGTCCACGCGCGCATTACGGAGAGGAAAATTCTCGGCCAGGACCTATCTCCGAGGGCTACATTCCCCGCAGGGGGTGATGATGACTCGACCTCGCACCTTGACACACATCTACACACTCGCGGGCGGCTGGCAGAAGGCCCCCCACGAGCCCCTCACGCCGGAACGAGCCGCCGCGTTGCGCGACCAGGGGATCATGCTGGTACGCGCGCGTCGCGGCTTGTTCGACACGCGTGAGATCTCGCTGCGGCAGTATCCGCCGACACGCTGACCCTCCGAAGAGGGGACAGACACCCCCACCGACGACGCGTAACGTCGTCCTCCCCCGCTCCAATGGCGCAGCGCCCTCGAAAGCTCGAGTTCTGGAGTGGAAATGACTCGCCCTCGCACCGTGACCCACGCCTATCGCATGCCCGGCGGATGGGAGACGCTCCCCCACCGCCCCCTCACCGCCGAGACCGCCCACGCGCTGCGTGACGAGGGGTACACCCTCGTCCGGGCTCGACGCGGGTGGGGCAACTCGAAAGAGCTGTCGCTCTCGCATTACACCCAGCAGCCGGCCGGCGCCGCCCCGTGGT
This sequence comes from Microbacterium galbum, assembly GCF_032464915.1. Taxonomy (NCBI): domain Bacteria; kingdom Bacillati; phylum Actinomycetota; class Actinomycetes; order Micrococcales; family Microbacteriaceae; genus Microbacterium; species Microbacterium galbum. The sequence goes on from NZ_JAWDIS010000001.1 coordinate 152,056, forward strand.
CCGACGCCGACATCCGCCCGTCGGGGTCGTCCGCGGCCTGACCACACAGCCACCCCCTGGGGGGTGAGGACGCGGATGCCGTGCGTATCGTCCCGCGCGAATCGGGCACGGCGGCCGGCCTCACGGCATCCGCGTCCTCGTCGTGAGCCCCCAACTCCGCGCCCGGATTCCGGGGACGGCCCGACGGGGAAGGCCGATCGAACCGGAGCTCCGGCGAATCCCGGTAGTGCGAGCGGAAAGCGATTGCCCCACCGGCAGGTAAAGTCGCTTGAATCGGTCCGCTGCATTCAAGGGGGGCAATGCCGATGCCAGGGTCGCAGACGATCACGCACGCCTATCGACTGCCGGGAGGGTGGGAACCCGTGCCGAAGCAGCGATTGAGCGTCACGAACGCTCTCGCCCTCCGCGCTCAGGGCTACACGATGATCCGCGCGAAGCGGCGGTTCCGCAGCCCGTACAACCACTCGATGGTGCAGTTCCTCCAGGCGGCCGGTCACTCGGACCGCTGAGGCGCGACCTCTCCCCAGACGGTGCTCTCCCGGTGCCTGCGCATCCAGGAGACCCCGCCGACGCGCGTCGTATTCCGTATAGCCTTGGCGGATGACGTGCACTCGCCCCGCATTCGACGAGATCTCGCAGTGGGTCGCCGACTACGAGCAGCACGACCGCGTCGCCCACGCGACCGTTCACGTCCTCCCGCAGGATGACCCCGAGCATGCCGACTCGGGCATCGTCGCCGTCCATCTCAACCACGGTCCGGCGTCCATCTACCTCAACATCGACTGCGACCGCATCTGGACCGCGACCCTCACCGAACGTTCCGGGGAGTTCCCGCTCACCGGAACGCACCTGATGTCCCTCGGCGAGGAGCTGTTCACGACGGGCAAGCTCTGCGAATACCTGCAGAAGCGAACGGATGCCGCGACGGTGGACGCCGCCTGATCTCCCTCGCGACGGACGTGTCACCGTAGCTTGGAGCCCCGCGTCCGACGCCGAGATACATGCGCAAGGTGTGCGCGCCGCTCGACAACGGGTGCGAGACTGCCGGTATGGAATCGCTCGAGGACTCGCCGCCCCGCCGCTCCCGCGAACAGCTCGAAGCATGGGTCGCGGAGTTCGAAAGCGAGGAGCACTGCATCGCGGGTTCGATCTCGGTCGCCCCTCAGGAGGACGACGGCGAGGACGACACGGGGCTCGTCATCCTGCGCCTGCGCAACGCGTCGGCATCCATCCACATGCGACCGCGCAGCTACGACGACCCGATGTGGGAACTGACCCTCAGCGAGCAGCCCGAGAGTCTGTCCCTGTCGATCCACGACATCACGAGCCTCGCCGCCGAATACGTGATCGCCAGCAACCTCTGCACTTTCCTCCAGTGGAAGTCGCTCGAGTGGGACCGCAACAGCGGGCGGCACGCGGACTGACTCGGCGGGCGCGCCCGATCGGATCGACACGGGAGGGCACCGGATCACTCCGACGCGTTCCGAATGGTCACCGGACCGTGTCCGTCCGCGTGCGCGTCGACGGCGTGCAGTCTCGCCCGCCACAGAAGCATCCCGAATGCGGCGCAGTCGACGCACGAGCAGGGGCCGCGCGTCGGGCGCATCGCTGACCCCGACCGGAAGCCCGCCTGACGCACGCGGCAAGCATTCTCAGCTCGTCGAGCATCCGGTGAGCGAGGAGGTGACAACGGCGTCCGACTTCGCCCCTGTTGCGGTGTAGCCCTCGGGCAGCGTCGTGAGAGCGTTCAAAGTCCACCTCGCGCTCGTCGACAGAGTCGTGCGGAACGAGATGGCTGTTCCCGCCGGAAGGTCTGCGGTCAGCGTGAATTGGGTAGCCGTGCCGCTGAGCCGAGTCTGCGTTGTCATCCCCGAAGGGGTCGAGGAGAAGACTCCGATACTGGAAACTCCTGTGCCGGAGATGAGAACCGTCGTTCCTGTCGGTACCGGTGCGGTGGCGCTGGCGACGAGAACGAACCCCGGCCCCTGAATACCCGGAGCTCCGCAGGAGCCGGAGAGCGAATACGCGCCGACATCGGACGTGGACGCCGCCGCGCGGGGTGCCGCGACGGCGATGGCGATTGCGGGAACTGTCCACGCAGCCGCTTTGATAACGGTGCGGCGATCCATTCCAGCGTTCGCGGTGGAATGGTCGGTGATGAGCTCGGTCACGAAGTCCCCCGTCGTTGCGGGGGTGCTGCCTCGATCGACTGGTGCCGCCCCGTGCAGTCCCATTGCCACCCCGTGCCGCCGAGTATGCATGAATCACATGACGTCTGTGTAACTGAGCCAAGAAATCAGCTCGGCAATTCCGACATCGCGTGTCCGCGGCACTTCAACAGCCGATAGCATCCGTGGCATGAGCGATCTCGAACGCGGTGTCATCAGTCGCCGCGCCCTCGTCGGGGCTGCCGCATGGAGCGCGCCCGTGATCGCGTTGGCCGTCGCTGCGCCCCTCGCATCAGCGAGCACCACACCTCAGCTCACCTACCGGGTGAGCGGCCCCACTGACAACAACGGCATCACGTCCTACGTGATCTGGATCACCAACGACGGCACCACTGCCCTTGCCGCCGGCGACCTCATCGCTGACCTTCCGGCGACCGAACCGGATTACTTCTACTCGGGATACAGCGGCGATGTCGCTTGGCGGTACGGCGACGGAGGCGAGTCCGTCGTCTGGTTTTTTGCAGCACCCATCGAACCCGGCGCCGAGAGCGGGGCTTTCATCATCTACCTCGGCCGCCAGGGGCCGGAGCAGAGTTCCCCGCCGACGGCTGTCATCACCTTCTCGGCGCCGGGTCGAGGTTCGGTTTCGATTCCCCTCACGCTTCTCTGAGTAAAAGGACGCCGGGGCAATGAGTGCTGGCGTCAGTCAGGCCGAACACAATCGCTTCCGCCGGGACTGCTCCTCCCCGGAATGTGGTGCTGACCCATCGGAATGAGTCACATGCGATCACGCACCCCAGGGGCCTTTGCTGCCGGCCTGCTCACCCTCTCCCTCATCACAGCCCCCACCGCCGCCAGCGCCGACTCGGCACCCGACTGCCTCACGGTGCCAGGCAACGCCGGTGCCGCCATTGACGCGAACATCGCCGGCTACCCGGTCGAGAAGCCGAGCGAGTACCGGACTGTCGACGGGCGGAAGGAGCCGGTGTACCGCGTCAAGATCGGGCAGACACTGCACATCCCCACCCGTATAACCAATTCGGGCACCTGCCACTACTGGACGTTCGGCGGCGACCTCACCGCCATCGGCCACGATGCCTTCAAGACGCCCGGCAGCAGCACCTACGTCGAAGGAATCGGAAACCGAATCTGGGCCGCGTCCATCGGCGTGCCCACCTGGGACCCCGACCCAGACCGAAATCACCCGTACACACGACGCTCCGAGCGCCTCTACGTAGAGGTCTCTCCCGGCGACACCGCGAAACGACTGTGGCCGATCACGGTGGACAATCTTCCCCGAGCAGGAGTCCTCTACGGCGTCCGGTTCCGTTACGACACCGACGTGTCCGACCCGCCTGTATCCGACAACGCCACCAGCAAACGTATCTGGCTCGTCCGGGACTGACGTCAGTGCCAGGTCCAGACGATTCTGTTAGAGCCGCTGATCGAACCGCACTCGGCGCTCACGTGCCCGCTCATGAGACGCACGCCCGTCGCCGGAAACGACAAAAGGCTCGAACCCCCGCAATCCTGCGGAGGTTCGGGCCTCAACTGTCGGGATGACAGGATTTGAACCTGCGACCCCTTCACCGGTCACGACACTCAACGACACGGACGCACATAGGCCCGCATTTCCCCCGCTGACCGGGTGTAATCCTGCCCAATTGAGCGACATTGGACGACACCGTGACACTCTGACGCGGTCCGACATGGTGTCTGAATCGTGTCTGTCAGACCGCGCGGCGGGGTGCCGTCTCCACAGCTGTAGCGTCCCAGACATGACGCATTAAACGCACGAGCATGGGTCGCGCCTCAAGCGGGGCAGCCGTGTCGATGGCGCGGAGCAGGAGCTGGAAGTACCGCGCTGGCGGCACCCCGAAGCACGCGCAAACTGCGTTGTCCTTGAGGCTCGACCAGCGGGGTCACCGCTCCTCTACGTCAAAGCTTTACATCAGGCTCCTTATGGCCGTTCGAGTCGCCCGACTAGTCTTCTGGGATCATCGGGGGATCTAGAGAGCGACGTGCTCCGTCTCGCCGGGAGCTTGGGGGCACCACCATGGAAAACGAAATACGCGACCCGTCACGACGGACCGTCCTAAAGGCGGGCGCATGGAGCGTGCCGGTCATTGCGGTGGCAGTCGCTGCGCCGAAAGCATCCGCGTCCACTCAAAACCCTGACGCACAGAGCACCGCTGTGCTCGGAAACACCGCGCCCAACGCGGGCACCAACGTCAACTACACCTTCTTCGCTCAGGTCGCCGATGGCTCCGGCGGATACGAAGATGGCGGCTCGTACAAGGACGGTTGGTACATCGACATTGCCGGCTCAGGGGCTGGCTACACGTCCGTCAACAACCTGATCGGGCTCACCCCGGTGGCGGGTGTTCCCGGCCGCTACCTCGTCGTAGGAGAGCAGACATTCGTCCGCTTCCGACTGAACGGCCTCACCTACTCTTCGTCGCCAGGCACCATCGTGGCCACCATCTACAACACCGCTGGACAGAGCCGGGGCGGAATCGTCATCGAGGTCCAGCCCACCTGATCATGTGCGTCGACCTGCGGCGCCGAGCCAAAGCGCCCCTCCCTATGCGAATTCCGGGAGGGGCGCTTCCGCGTGTCGGTGGTGGTCCGTAGCATCACCCGTGGCCGGGGAAGGGGACCGGTCTGTGGGCTCGACGAAGGTCAGCGACGAGATGCTGTCGCGCACGCTGGCATCGGTGCATCCGATCACGCTCCCGCTGCAGGCGTATGGGCCGCAGCCGGTCGAGTGGTTCGGCCCGAAACGCCCCGTGTGGGCGTGGGTGCAGTGGCCGAACCGCGCCGCCGAACGCGTCGAGGCGTAGGCCATGGGCGCGAACGACCGCATGGTCGTGCTCGAGGTCCCCTGCGACGGCGGACACTGGCAGCCCGTCGTCTGGCGCAACGCCGTCGCCGTCCGCCGCCTAGGCTGACCTCGTGCTCATCGGAACCATCCGCCCCGTCGAAACCCGCACCATCGAGGTCGAGGCGCACTCCCTCGCAGACGCGCACGACCTCCTCGAAGCGCAGTGCCCCGCCGGGTTCGAGCTCGCGAACACCCCCGTCACGATGGGCAAGGGCACCACACTCCTCACCGCGGTCGGGACGTTCGTCCGCCGCGACGGCGCGCGCGACATCGAAGCCGCCGACCGCGCCGCGCTCGACGCGCAGAACCCCGACGGATGGGCACTCATCACCGTTCGCGCTCACTGACCCCGGCCCCGGGGATCCCGCAACGAGGTGCTACCCGCGAGACGCGTTGCACTGCCACACTCGTACCGTGCGCGATATCAATAGGCGTCAGGTGCTTAAGGCCGGCGTATGGACCCTTCCGGTCGTCGCGGTGGCCGTGGCCGCGCCGGCCGCGACAGCCAGTCCATCGAATGCCATCACAGCCATGGCCACGCAGATCGACTTCCCCCAGCAGGGTGTGTCGACCTTCCAGATCCTCGTCCGCAACCTCTCGAACGACACAGCCAGAGTCACCGTGAGCGCCACCCTCGACGGTGACCACGTGCGGCTGATCTCTGACTACTCCGAACGGTGGTCATGGGTGAGCCCGGCCACCTTCCAGGGCGTGGTAAACCCCGGCGAGACTGCGGACGGCGTGCAATTCAACGTCGGGCACCCTGGAGACGCCGCGGCTGAGCCACTGCCGTACACCCTCACGGTCATCGCCACCGCGCCGGGCCTCGCAGACGGCCTGTGGTCGCACACGGGTACCGTCTGAAACACCCAGGCGGACTACGAAACGCCCCCGGCGTCACCTCCAAAGAGGGATGCCGGGGGCGGGCTCTCGCCGGGGCCTGCAGGGAGTGAGAACGCGGTGTGTGAGATCCGTTACAGTCCCTTAGGCTCTCGCTCATGTTCATGGCGCGACGGAGTGACAGGCGGCAGCAGGCGAAGCGTGACCGAGTCGCGCTGGCATCAGCTGACGCTCCCGCGCTTCACGAGCATCCACCGGAGGCGGAAGAAGAGCGCTACCCGGTCGCACTGAACCCACCCCCAGCTACAGGACGACCCCACCAACAAGCGCCCCTCCCACGCCGGCTGCAACCGCGACCGCGGCAACGGCGCTCCCGTCGTCGACCTCGGCACACCCTCCCGGGACTGGACTTAGGGCTTCGGGTCCTCACCGTTGTCGTCTCCATCGGTCGCTTGGTCGTCGCCTTTGTCAGGGGAACGCTTGCCGTTCTCTGCTGCACTGGGGTACTCGGCGAGGGCGCGGCTGATTCCTTCCGGGTCCGCCACCCATGACTCGATCAGATCCTCTGTCACAACTAGACGGGATGCGGCTGCCACGAATGCAGCTTTTCTCTCCGCTATTGGCAGGGCCTCGATCTCTTTCGTCCACTTACTAATGGCCTCGAAGATCGACCCCTGCAGCTGAACCGCTGTCGATTCGTCCAGGGCGACGCGCGCCTCGCTGACCTCTCTCAACTCGACTCGCCGAACAGAGTCCGGCAGAGGACGCTCCCCTCCGTAGCTCGCCTTGTGCACGCGAAACACAGCCCACGCGCGTAGTAGAGCTCCCCAGCTCGCGCGCGATTTGCGTCGTTCCCACTCGAGGCGGCCGTCGAAGTGTCGTTGCGCCAACTCGTTAGCGCGATCTAGCGCCTTGGCAGACCGCTCCGCGATTTCGCCCGCGCGCCTCTCAGCATCCGTCGCATCAGCTCGAGCCAGTTCAGCTGCCTTCCCAGCCTTGAGAGCATCCGAGCGTGCGGTCCAAGCGATGACGGCGCTGGCTCCGCCAGCAACGGCGGCGATACCTGTGTAGAACAGCATGAGATCCATAGCTTGAACCCGGCGACGTCGCGCGGGTTCGACGTGATCAAGTTCGCGCGCGAGGATCTCGGCGTGCGTCTCCTGGCGTGGCAGGAGTGGCTGCTGATCCACATGCTCGAGCTCGACGCGTTCGGGCTGCTGCGGTTCCGCAAGGCCTGGTCATCGTCGGACGGCAGAACGGGAAGACCGCGATCGCCGCCGTGCTCGCGGCGTACTGGATGTACCTCGACGCGGGCCGCTGGCCGCAGCAGCTTCCCGAGCAGGACTTCATCATCGTCGGCGCCGCGCAGAAGCTCGACGTTGCGATGAAGCCGTGGAAGCAGGTGCGCCGATGGGGCGGGCCCGACGACGAGAAGCTCGGCATCGCGCACGACCTGCGCCCCGAGCTGCAGAAGCTGACCTATCCGCCCCGCACGGTCAACGGCGACGTTGACATCCGCACTAAGGGCGGCGGCATGTACATGCCCCGCACGTTCGAGGGCGCCCGCGGTCACTCGGCAGCCCGGCTGCTCCTTGATGAGCTGCGTCAGCAGTACGACTACGAGGGTTGGTCGGCGATTGAGAAGTCGGTCAACGCGATGTACGACTCGCTCTTGGTCGCCTTCTCGAACGCGGGCACCTCGCGGTCGGTCGTGCTGCGCGACGTGCTCGACATCGCCACCGAGGACGTCGACGACCCGGACGCCGAGTGGTTCCTGGCCGAGTGGTCCGCGGACCCGAAGGCGTTCGCACAGGCGAACCCGTCCGCCGGGCACCTGCCGGGCATGACGATCGCTGGGCTGATGCGCACCGCGGCGAAGGCGAAGAACAAGCGGGTCGAGCGCATCGAGGTGCTCGGCCAGTGGGTGACGTCCCTGGTCGTGCCGTTCCTGGATACCGAGGAGTGGCACGCGTCCGCCGACCCGCTGCTGCTCGACGAGGACGGCGACATCGAGTCGACGGGCTCGAGGATTGCCGACGGCTCGCGGATGGTCATGGGTATCGACGTGCACCGCGAGAAGCGGAACACGCGCACGAGCATCGGTGTCGCCGGCTACCGCGACGACGGGCGCGTGCACCTCGAGGTGATCGCTCAGCGCACGGGCAAGACGTGGGTCGTGAATCACGCGAAGGCGATCCGCGCCAAGACGGGCATCACGCAGGTGGCGCTGCAGACCCGCGGCGCCGACTCCGATCTCGTCCAGCCGCTCAAAGACGCCGGCTTCGACATCGTCTACATCTCCGCCACCACGCTGCTGCTCGCCGCTGGTCGGATCCGTGACCGTGTCCGAGAGGACAAGATCCGTCACCGCGGGCAAGGGCCACTCGACCTGCCGTCGACAACGCCACCACCCGCAATCTCAGCGGCATGCCCGTCTGGAACCGCGACGCGTCACCCGTCGACAACGCGCCCATCGTCGCCGTGACGTACGCGCTGGTCGGGCTTGAGTCGTTCGTTCCGCCGCCGAAGAAGAAGCCCGCACCACCACCGCCCCCGTAGCGGACGAGCGTGCGGGCGGATCCATCGTTACCGCTCAGATCGGCTGACCGGTGGCCACCCTGACGTACCGCGAGGCGGCGCGCACAGTGCGCCGCTCCGCGTTCACGATCAAACGGTGGCGACGCAGCGGCATGCCGATGTCGTGGGAGCAACGCGACGGGCAGCGCGTCCGCGTCGTGGAAGAGGATGTGCTGTTCGCGACCCTCCGCGATCGCCTCGACGCGTGGCCTTCGCACCAGTACCGGCTGCGCCGCCTGCGCGCTGCAGCCGCCGCAGAGCGCGCCGATCAATAGGTGCCTGGCGGGGTCATCGTGTCTGCGTCGTGTCTGGCGCCCGTCGCCGGAAACGACAAGAGGCCCGAACCCCCGCAATCCTGCGGAAGTTCGGGCCTCAACTGTCGGGATGACAGGATTTGAACCTGCGACCCCTTGACCCCCAGTCAAGTGCGCTACCAAGCTGCGCCACATCCCGTTACCCGCGAGCGGGCAACTCCCCTATATTAGCCCCTCCCCGACACCGTCGCGAACCAGCACCCACCCCGGGCGTGTGGCGCCGCCTCGAACGGCGTGATGCCCTTGTCGATGTCGGACCCCCTCGCTAGCGTCGCGACATGACGATCGAGATCCTGCCCGCCACCGGTGACCGCTTCGACGACGCCGAGACGGCCCTCGACAGCGGCGACGGCCCCGGCTGTCAGTGCCAGTGGTGGCTGCTCACCAACGCGCAGTTCAACGACGAGTCGCGCAGCCAGTTGACGGAGCGGTTCCGCGCCGAGACGCGGAGCGAAAGGGCGCCCGGCCTCGTCGCCTACGTCGACGGCGAGCCGGCCGGGTGGGTCCGGGTCGGTCCACGTCTCGCGCAGCCGCGCCTCGCCCGCACGCGCGACGTCAAGACCGCGACCGTGGAGCCTCTCGACGCCGACGACGTGTGGGCCGTGTCGTGCTTCGTGGTGCGGGAGCAGCACCGGGGCACCGGCCTCACCCGTGCCCTCCTGGATGCCGCGGTGACCTTCGCCCGTGAGGGCGGCGCCCGCGTCGTCGAGGGCTACCCCCTCGATCCGTCGGTCCAGAAGCGTTCGGCTGATCAGCTGTTCCGCGGCACGGTGGCGGTCTTCCAGGATGCCGGCTTCGACATCGTCGACCGCTCCAAGCCCGACCGCGCCCTGGTCTCCCTCACTCTCCGCGATTGATCGCCCGTCTTACGATGGAGGTTCGCCGACGAAGGACTTGAGATGACGGATGCCACGACCACCGCTCGCGTCGACGCGTGGCTGTGGGCGGTGCGGGTCTACAAGACGCGTTCGGCTGCGACCACGGCGTGCCGCGCCGGACACGTGCGCGTCAACGGCGAACGGGCGAAGGCGGCTCAGCCGGTGCGTCCCGGCGACGAGCTACGCGTGCGCATCCAGGGGTTCGATCGCATCCTGGTCGTGAAGAAGACCATCGCGAAGCGCGTCGGTGCCGCTCTGGTGGCCGAGTCGGTGGACGATCGCACTCCCCCGCCCCCGTCGAAGGAGAGCATGCCGTTCGTGCCCGTCCGCGACCGCGGCGCGGGACGCCCCACGAAGCGCGACCGCCGCGAGATCGAGAAGCTGCGAGGCCGCGAACTCGACTGAGCCCCTCGGCGTCGCACCACGCGGGGCTGCGTCCGGTCGTTGCGCCGGTCGCGGGGACCGGTGGCTTCGACAAGCTCAGCCACCTCGCCGGCAAGGGAATCCCCGCGGGTCGGAGGCGCCGTCAGCCCAGCTGATCCAGCGCCCAGCGTGCGCCGCGCACGGTCGCGCCGAGAGCCTCGACGCGGGCCGCGAGCTCACGGTCGCCGGTCACCACCACGACGGGATCGAACGCCCCCACGAGCCCGCGCACGGCCTCGACGATCTCGTCATCACCCTCACCCGGGGCACGGCGCACCTCGAGGGCCGGAGCCACCGGCTCCGCCGCCCGAGACTGTCCCTCCAGCACGGCGACCACCCGCGGGAACCAACGCGTGGCGGAGAGGCCGAGGAGGTCGGCATCCACCCCCTGCTCGGCGAGACGGGAGAGCTTCGTGACGAGGCGGGTCGCGGCTCCCGCGCGATCCTTCCACCAGCCGTCGGGGACCGACCCCATGACGTTGGCCACGTCGACCACGATCGCCGGACGAGAGCCCAGCGCTGCGCGCAGCGCCGGCCAGGCCGCAGCGAATCCGGGGTGCAGCGGAAGGTCCGTCACCCGATCGACCGCGACCCACTCGAGGGCCACGCTCTCGGGGTCGCTGATGACCGGCTCGAAAGGCGTCGTGACGTCGGCGACGAGCGTGGAGTACGACCAGATACCCAGATCGAGGACGCTCTCGAAGCGCGCGCGCACGGCATCCACGGGCACACCGGCCTCTTCCGCCGACTCGCGCAGGGCACCGTCGCGAGCGGACTCCCCCTCGTGACGCGCTCCGCCGGGCAGCGCCCAGGTGCCGCCGAAGTGGCTCCACGAGACCCGGTGCTGCAGCAGCACGCCGCGCTCGGGGTCGAGGGCGAGCAGGCCCGCGGCGCCGAAACGTCCCCAGTACTTCTCGCCCGTGGGCGCGACGACCCACGCGTCGCCGGGGTCGCGCGGCCCGTGCGGTCGCCGCGGTTCGCCCGGGGCGGGAGGCTCGATCGTCATCCCGTCCAGCCTGGCACAGCCGTCGGGTGGGAGCGCCGCCGTGCGTCATATCCCGCCGCGGAACGCGCCACACTTGACGGGTGGAGTACGAATTCGACGACGACCCCCGGCGCATCGACCGTGACGCGGTCTGGCAGTGGCTGAGCACCGAGGCCTACTGGGCCCGGTGGCGCACCCGCGCCGACGTGGAGGCTCAGCTCGACAGCGCGTGGCGCCTCGTCGCCGCCTATCGCCGCGACACCGGCGAGCTCGTCGGCTTCGCACGGGCGATCTCCGACGGCGTCGCCTTCGGCTACCTCGCCGACGTCTTCGTCGTCGAGGGGCACCGCGGTCACGGCATCGGCCGGGGTCTCGTGTCGCTGATGATCGACGAGGGTCCGGGCCCGCACTTCCGCTGGACCCTCTTCACCAGCGACGCGCACGGCCTGTACCGGAAGTACGGATTCGTCGAGCCCGACCGGACCGCCCTCGTGCGTCCGGCGGCGTCCGTCTGACAGTAGCCCCGAGACGGCGTGGTGGACGGGCAGGGCCCCCGGTACCGCCACCGACGCCGCTCGCGAGCGGATGCCGAGCGCAGGGCCGGCGGCATCCATCCTCCCCGCACACGCGAACGTCCCGACCCCATGGGGGCCGGGACGTTCGGTATCGAGATCAGGCGTCGAATCGCGCTCCGCGCGGATCGCTGGGCAGCAGCTCGAAGACGAAGAGGATGATGCCGCCGACGAGCGGAACGAACCCGATGAAGATCCAGAAACCGCTGCGGTTGGTGTCGTGCAGACGGCGCACGATGAGCGCGAGATGCGGCACGAACGTCGCGAGGCCCCACAGCAACAGGATCACGTAGAACACGAAGCCGAGACCCGACGGCACGGCGGTCTGTCCGAATTCGTCGACCCCCGGTCCGCCGGTGAGCAGCGCCAGAACGCTGAGCACGATGGAGACCAGCGCGTTCGCGAGGACCCACCACCAGAATTCGCTGCGGCTGGCGCGACCGCGGAAGGTCGCGTACTTCTTGAAGAAGCGCTGCACGGCGGCGCCGAACGAGGCGCCGTAGAGCGGCTGAGAAAGCGGAGTAGTGCTCTGCGTGTACGACATGTGTGTCCCCCTGACACGATGACGGATGATGCCCGATGCGGCGGCTGATCGCCCCCCGCTCGTGCACTGTATCGAGACTGCGCGCCCGCCGTACGAGAACGACGCTCCGTGTCGACTCACACGTCGAAGCGCGCACCCTCCGGCCGCGGCCCCTGAACCGTGAAGACGAGGAGCACCAGGACGCCGATGAGGGGCACGATCCCGACGAGCACCCACAGGCCGCTCCGCCCGGTGTCGTGGAGGCGCCGCACCAGCACGGCCAGTGTCGGCACGATCGTGCCGAGGGCCCAGACGATCCAGATCAGCGAGAGGATCACCCCGTGCGGTCCCGTGATGGTCGTCGAGCCGTCGGCCTCGATCCGCACGCCGTCGGTCAGCGTCGGCAGCGCGTTCAGCACGGTGCCCACGACGGTCCCGGTCAGGACCCACCACCAGTACTCGCTGCGACTCGCCCGTCCGCGGAAGGTCGCGTACTTCGCGAAGAACCGCCTGACGGCAGCCCGAAGCGGCGCGCCGTAGTAGGGCTGGTCGAGGGGTGGTGCGATCGCGGTCATGGTGCGCCTCCGGGAGGGATCAGGGATGCCACGGCCCCCGCCGTCGCCCGTGCACTGTATCGGCACCCGGCTCGCGGCCGCGGACCCTTGCATCCGGCGCCGCACGGGACTCGCCACGAGCAGCCGGCCGGCATCCCGGCGGGATGACGCCGAGACGACAGGCACCCACCATCTTGCGCCCCCGGCGCCTCGCCGGACATCGCCCCGCGACCCCGGCACGCGTCGCAGTGACCGCCCGCGGCGACGCGAACGCCCCGACCCCCAGAGGAGGGGACCGGGGCGTCGGACGCGCGGCTCAGCGCTGGCGCTTCTCGCGGATACGCATGTTCAGCACGATCGGCGTGCCCTCGAAGCCGTAGATCTCGCGCAGGCGCCGCTGGATGAACCGGCGGTAGCCCGGGTCGAGGAACCCGGTCGTGAACAGCACGAATGTCGGCGGACGCGTCGCCGCCTGCGTCCCGAACAGGATGCGGGGCTGCTTGCCGCCGCGGAGCGGATGCGGGTGCTCGGCGACGAGCTCCGAGAGGAAGGCGTTGAACTTGCCGGTGGGGATGCGGGTGTCCCACGACTCCAGCGCCGTCTCGAGCGCCGGCACGAGCTTGTCGAGGTGACGGCCGGTGCGGGCCGAGATGTTCACGCGCGGAGCCCACGCCACGTGCGCGAGGTCCTGCTCGATCTCGCGCTCGAGGTAGCGGCGACGGTCCTGGTTCTCCATGTCGTCGTCGTTCAAGCGGTCCCACTTGTTGAACGCCAGCACGAGAGCGCGACCCGACTCCAGGACGAGGTCGATGATGTTGAGGTCCTGCACGCTGATGGGCTGCGACACATCGAGCACGACGACCGCGACCTCGGACTTCTCCAGCGCGGTCGAGGTGCGCAGCGACGCGTAGAAGTCGGCCCCCTGCGACAGATGCACGCGGCGCCGGATGCCGGCGGTGTCCACCAGCGTCCAGAGCTTGCCGCCGAGCTCGACGACCTCGTCGACGGGGTCGCGGGTGGTGCCCGCGAGCTCGTTGACGACGACGCGCTCCTCGCCCGCGGCCTTGTTCAGCAGCGACGACTTGCCGACGTTCGGGCGACCGAGGATCGCGACGCGGCGCGGTCCGCCGATCTCGTACTTCGCGACCGCCGAGACCTCGGGCAGCACCTTCATGAGCTCGTCGAGCAGGTCGGCGACGCCGCGACCGTGGATGGCCGAGACCGGGTGCGGCTCGCCGAGGCCGAGGTTCCACAGGGCCGTGGCCTCGGGCTCCTGGCGGGCGTCGTCGACCTTGTTGGCGATGAGGAAGACGGGCTTCTTGCTTTTGCGCAGGAGCTTCACGACGTGCTCGTCGGTCGAGGTCGCCCCCACCGTGGCATCCACCACGAACAGCACGACGTCGGCGAGGTCGATCGCGACCTCGGCCTGGGCGGCGACGGAGCGGTCGATGCCCTTCGCGTCGGGCTCCCACCCGCCGGTGTCGACCAGCGAGAAGCGGCGGTCGAGCCACTCGGCCTTGTACGTGACGCGGTCGCGCGTGACACCGGGGGTGTCTTCCACGACCGCCTCACGGCGACCGAGGATGCGGTTCACGAGCGCCGACTTGCCGACGTTCGGCCGACCGACGATCGCGACGACCGGCAGTGCGGGCAGGAACTCGATCTCGCCGTCGCCCGACGCCAGCCCCGCGAGCAGTTCGGCGTCGTCCTCGTCGAGGTCGAAGTCGGCGAGGCCCGCACGCAGTGCTTCGGCTCGCTGCTCGGCGAGCGCCTCGTCGAGGTTCTGCATCTTCTCGGCGAGCTGGTCGGGCCCGCCTTCGTATTCGTCTTCTTCAACGCCCATCGCGGGCTCCCATCGTGTTCTCGACGACGCTCAACACGGCGTCGACGGTCTGTGCGAAATCGAGGTGGGTCGAGTCGACGACCTCGACGCCGGGCGCGGCGGTGAGGAAGTCGACGACCGTGGAATCAGCGGCATCCCGCTTGTGCAGAGCCGCGGCGACGGCCGCGGCGTCCTGCGAGGTGAGCTCTTTGCTGCGTCGGGCCGCCCGCACCTCGGGGGCCGCGGTCAGCAGGATGCGTACGGGCGCGTCGGGGTACACGACCGTCGTGATGTCGCGCCCCTCCACTACCACGCCGGGAAGACCCGCGGATGCCACGAGCCGACGGAACAGCTCGTTCACCGCGTGCCGCACGGGGGCGACGCGCGCCACCCCGCTCACCGCGTCGGTGACCCGGGGCTCCCGGATCGCGGCCGTGACGTCGGTGGACCCGACGCGCACCCACCGGTCGGTGGTGTCGAGCGAGATGGCGTAGTCGAAGTCGCCGAACACCTCGAGCACCGCGGTGGCGTCGGAGGTGTCGACCCCGTGTTCGAGCGCGTGCCACGCGAGGGCGCGGTAGGCGGCGCCGGTGTCGAGGAAGCCGTAGCCGAGGCGCGCGGCCGCAGCCTTCGACACGCTCGACTTGCCGCTGCCGGCGGGGCCGTCGATCGCGACGACGACGGGAGCCGCGGATGCCGACCCCTCGGCCGGGGCGCCGAAGGCGGGCTTGAGGAGGGGCTCAGTCATGGGTGGTGCTCGCAATCCGCCAACCGCGCTGCTGGAGCCCGTCGACGGCTCGACGGACCGCGTCGGGCACGACGCTGATCTCGGCGAGGCCGAACGGGGCACCGGGCGAGTGCTCGAGGCGCAGGTCTTCGACGTTGACGTCGAGGTCTCCGAGCTCGCCGAAGAGGCGGCCCAGCTGTCCGGAGGTGTCGTCGACCATGACGACGAAGGTATCGAAGCGGCGGTTCTGTCCGTGCTTGCCCGGCAGGCGTTCGACGCCCTCGTTGCCGCGGCGGATGGTGTCGGCCACCGTCCGGCGGGCACCGGGCACATCGGGATCGCGCAGGGCGTCGGCCACGTCGGTGAGATCGGAGGCGAGCCGATCGAGCACGTCGACCACGGGGGCGGCGTTCGCGCCGAGGATCTGCACCCAGAGTTCGGGAGCGGATGCCGCGATGCGCGTCGTGTCGCGCACGCCCTGGCCGGCGAGACGGAGGGAGCCGTCGGGCGCCTCCACGAAGCGTCCGGCGAGCAGGCTCGCGACGAGCTGCGGCACGTGCGACATGAGCGCGACGGACTCGTCGTGCTCCTCGGGCGTCATCTCGATGAGCGTCGCGCCGAGGTCGAGAGCCAGCCCCTCGACGAGCGACAGATCGTGCGCCGAGGTCTCGCCGTCGCGGCAGACCACCCACGGGCGGCCCACGAAGATGTCGGCGCGCGCCGAGATGGCTCCCCCGCGCTCTCGCCCCGCCATGGGGTGGGAGCCGATGTAGTGGGTCAGGTCGACCCCGCGTGCCCGCAGAGTGCGCAGGGGCTCGAGCTTCACGCTCGCGACGTCGGTGACCACGGCATCCGGGTATCGGGCGAGCTCGCGCTCGACGACGTCGGCCGTGACGTCGGGCGGTACCGCCACGACGATCAGCGAGGGGGCGTCGTCGGGGCGCTCCGCGCGACCGGCGCCGTAATCGATCGCCAGCCGCAGCTGGGAGGGTGACGCGTCGACGAGCACCACGTCGACCCCGCGCGCGGTCAGTGCGTGGCCGATGCTCGCGCCGAGGAGCCCGGAGCCCACGACACGGACCGTGCCGCTCGTGCGGGTCGCCAAAGGCCCCGCCGCGCGCGCGGACGCCTCGTTCGATTCGCTCATCGGGTCTCCTGCTGCCCTGGGCGGTGCCGCACGCACCGCGAGACGCCCGGGAGGCTCACTCCACCGGAGCGTCGCCGTCTCGACGAGACAGCGTGAGCAGGGCACCACGTTCTACTGTAGTCAACTCGCGCGCCTTGCCCACCGGGAGTGTTCCCAGGTGAAGGGGTCCGAACTGCCGCCGCACCAGTTCGACGACCGGATGACCGACCTCGGCCATCATGCGGCGCACGATGCGGTTCTTGCCCGAGTGGAGGGTCAGCTCCACCAGGCTCTCCCCCCGCGAGGCGTCCAGGAGGCGCGCCTTGTCGGCGGCGATGCGTCCGTCTTCGAGCTCCACGCCCTTCAGCAGGCGCTGGATGGTCTGCGGCAGCACCTGCCCCTCGACCTTCGCGATGTAGACCTTGGTCACCCCGAACGAAGGGTGCGCGAGCACGTGGGCGAGGTCGCCGTCGTTGGTCAGTACGAGCAGGCCGCTCGTGTCGGCATCCAGTCGTCCGACGTTGTACAGCCGCTCGTCCCAGTCCTTCGTGTACCGACGCAGGTCGGGGCGGCCGCGGTCGTCGCTCATCGAGCTCACGACCCCGGTGGGCTTGTTGAGGATGACGTAGCGCTTCGACTCGTCGAGCTGGATGGCGGTCCCGTCCACGTCGACGAGGTCGGTCTCGGGGTGGATGCGGCGGCCCAGCTCGGTGACGACGAGGCCGTTCACGCGCACGCGCCCCTCGACGATCATCTGCTCGGCGACGCGGCGTGACGCCACTCCCCGGTTGGCCAGCACCTTCTGCAGGCGCACGCCCTCTTCACTCGCCGAGCCTGCGCCCCCGGTCGTCGAGCCTGTCGAAGCGTCGCTCATTTCAGTACCTCTCCGTCGAATCCGTCCGAGCCGTCGTCGAGCAACGGCGAGATGTGCGGCAGCTCGTTGAGCGAGTTGATGCCGAGGTTGATCAGCAGCTGGTCGGTCGTGCCGTAGTGGATCGCCCCCGTGTCGGGGTCGGTGAACACCTCGGTGATCAGTCCGCGGGCGAGCAGGGTGCGCACGACCGAGTCGACGTTGACGGCGCGGATGGATGCCACCTGTCCGCGCGTGACGGGCTGCTTGTACGCGATGACGGCCAGGGTCTCCAACGCGGCCTGCGACAGTCGCGAGGGCGCTTGCGTGTTGACGTACTCCCCCACGACGACGTCGTACTCCTCGCGCACGTACAGGCGCCATCCGCCCCCGACTTCGCGCAGCTCGAACCCGCGGCGCGGTCCCCCGGTCTCGCCGTCGTAGTCGGCGACGAGCGCCTCGACCGCCTGGCGGACGGCCGGAACCGGAGCGCCGACCGCGGCGGCGAGGCTCACGAGACTCTGCGGCTCCTCGAGCACGAGCAGAATCGCCTCGAGGCGACGAGCGACGGATGCCGGGTCGGCCGACCGCGGCGCGGGAGATGGCGCGGGCGCGGTCTCGGCGGTCGGGGGCCCCGCAGGCGCTTCCTGCGCCGCGGGCGAAGTCATGGGATCAGCGGTCATAGTCGGCTCCGAGGGCGGCGAGGTTCTCTTCGGACCACCGTTCGGCGGTCCAGCGCAGCGTCAGCTCACCGAGGGGCTCCAGCTGCTCGAACGACAGGGCGGCGTGGCGGTAGAGCTCGAGGATCGACAGGAAGCGCGCGACGACGACCCCCGTCTCGGTGACACCTGCGACGAGATCCCGGAAGTTCAGCGTGCCCGCCGAGCGCAGCAGCGTGACGACGATCGCGGCCTGCTCACGGATGCTGACGAGCGGGGCGTGCAGGTGATCGAGTCCCACGGTCGGGATCTGCTTCGGGGCGAGGGCGACGACGGCCAGCGCCGCGAAGTCGGCGGCGGTGAGGGTCCACTTCAGCTCGGGGACCGCGCTGCGATACTTCTCGTCGAGGCGCACGGCGCGCGTGTGCCTCTTGTCTTCGCGCTGGAGGCAGCGCGCGAACCAGGCCGAGACCTCTTTGAACGCGCGATACTGCAGCAGACGCGCGAAGAGCAGGTCGCGGGCCTCCAGCAGCGCCACCGATTCGGCATCCACGAGCTCTCCCTGCGGGAGCAGTCCGGCGATCTTCATGTCGAGCAGGGTGGCGGCGACGACGAGGAACTCCGATGCCTCGTCGAGGTCGGCGTCGGGGCCGAGGGCGCGCAGATAGGCGATGAATTCGTCGGTCACCCGACTGAGGGCCACCTCGGTCACGTCGAGCTCAGCACGCGAGATGAGCGTCAGCAGCAGGTCGAAGGGTCCGTCGAAGTCGGGCAGGGAAACGCGGAAACCGCCAGCGTCGGTCCCGGTCCCATCGACAGGCTCAGGGACCTCAGCAGGGAGGGGGTCGCCGGTCGCGAGGTGGCTGAGCCCGTCGAAGCCACCGGGACTCGCCGCGTCGGTGCCTTCCGCGGGCTCGGGACCCGGCGGCGCCGCGACGGGGCTGCCCGTGGGGGTGTCGTCAGGCGACGGCGCCACGGGCGACCAGCTCCCGCGCCAGCCGCAGGTAGGCCTGTGCGGCGGCATGTTCGGGGGCGAACTCCGTGATCGGCATGCCCGAGACCGACGCGTCGGGGAACTTCACCGTGCGACCGATCACCGTCTCGAGCACGTCGTCGCCGAACGCCTCGACCACCCGCTCGAGCACCTCGCGCGAGTGGAGGGTGCGGGGGTCGTACATCGTCGCGAGCACCCCGTCGAGCTCGATCGCCGGGTTGAGGCGGTCGCGCACCTTGTCGATGGTCTCGACCAGCAGTGCGACACCGCGCAGGGCGAAGAATTCGCACTCGAGCGGGATGAGCACGCCGTGCGCCGCGGTGAGGGCGTTGACGGTGAGCAGACCGAGCGAGGGCTGGCAGTCGACGAGGATCACGTCGTAGTCGGCCGCGACCTTGCGCAGCACGCGGGCCAGGATCGTCTCGCGGGCGACCTCGTTGACCAGGTGCACCTCGGCCGCCGACAGGTCGATGTTGGCCGGGATCACGTCGAGACCCTCGACGCGGGTGTGCACGATGACCTCGCGCGGGTCGCGCTTGGTGTCCAGCAGCAGGTCGTAGATGGTCGGCACGTCGTGCGTCTGGATGCCGAGACCCGCCGACAGCGCGCCCTGCGGGTCGAAGTCGATCGCGAGGACGCGACGGCCGTAGCCCGCGAGGGAGGCCGCGAGGTTGATGGTCGTCGTCGTCTTGCCGACGCCGCCCTTCTGGTTGCAGAGCGCGATGATGCGGGCGGGACCGTGTCCGTCGAGCGGCTTCGGGGTGGGGAACCCCTGGTAGGGGCGTCCGGTGGGTCCGAGGATGACCTCGTCCGCGCCCGTCTTCGTGCCCTTCGTGCTCGCCGACACCGAGTCTCCCGCCTTCGTCATAACGTTTCCGAGTCTAACCGCCGCCCGCTCTCCCACCCGGTGTGACCCGCGGGCGGCGCCCCCGAACCGTGCAACCGAGGCCCCCGAGCCACGCAACCGAGGTCCCTGAGCCCGTCGAAGGGACCGGGCCCCGCTGCCCATCGCTCCCCGAGGCGCCACCACCCCGCGCACGATCGCCCGGTGACTCCGACGAGCTGAGCCGCCTCCTCACCGAGGGCTCCGGGCGCCCCTACCCCGCGCGGACAGCCACCCGCGCGCGACGCGCCTGCACGAACAGCGCCAGAGCCGCCGTCAGCGCGGCCCACGCGGCGGCGACCTTCGTCAGCACACCGTAGATGAGGTGGGTGGTGGTGTACTCCTCGCCGAACCCGCCGTTGGCCCCCAGCGCCACGAGGGATGCCACGACCAGCAGAACCGGGAGCGAGAGCCACCACGCCCAGCGGGCGGCATCCGGAAGCACCCTCCGTACGGGCTGGGGCGCATGCCGTGACAGCCACACCAGCGCGAAGATCCCCAGCACGGCCAGCCCGAACACCCCCGACCCGTACTGCAGCCACTTCGTCACCGAGAAGGGGCCCCAGCGCTCCGCGAGGGCGGGGAGCAGTTCCTCCCCCGTGCGCCCCTCGTGGGTGAAGAGGTCCCAGGCGATGTGCGAGGCGACGCCGAGCGCGAGCGAGAGGACGAGCCACAGGATGCCGAGGGCTCCCCCGCCGACGCTCTCGCGCACCCCCGCGCGGGCATCCGTGTCCCACTGCGCCGGCAACCGCTCGGCCACCGGCCGCGGCAGCAGCTCGCGCGTCGCGGGGCGCAGCGCGCACCGCCACACGAGCAGCAGGACGAAGGCGACGACGACCGTCACCGGCAGCCATGCGAAGTCGTGGGTGAGGCCGTAGTCGGGCCACATCCCGCGCACGAACAGCGGCAGGTCGGGGGTCATCGCCCCGATCGCGATCGCCGCCGGGACCAGCCGCGTGCGCACGAACGGAAGTGCGACGACGGCGTGGCTCGGCGTGAACGGCATGTCAGCTGAGGAAGAGTCCCGCGAGGGTCTTCTTGCCGCGCCGCAGCACCGACACCCCGCCCGGGAGCGTCCCTTCCACGACCGCGTCGTCGCTCGCGACCTTCGCGCCGTCGAGCGAGACACCCCCTTGTGCGATCGCGCGCCGCGCGTCGCTCAGGCTCGACGACAGGCCCGTGGCCGTGAGCGCCTCCACGACGCTCGAGCCGGCGGCGACGGTCGCGTGCGGCAGCTCCTGCAGCGCCGTGCGGAGCACCGTGGCATCCAGTCCGGTCAGGTCTCCCTGGCCGAAGAGGGCCTCGGTCGCGGCGATCACGCTGTCGGTCGTGTCGGCGCCGTGCACCGTCGTGACGACCTCGCGCGCGAGACGCTTCTGCGCGGCGCGACGGAAGGGCTCGTCCTCGACCAGACGGGCGTACTCGTCGATCTCGGCACGCGAGAGGAAGGTGAACACCTTGAGCCGCTCGATCACGTCGCGATCGTCGGTGTTGAGCCAGAACTGGTACATCACCCACGGGCTGCACATCTCGGCATCCAGCCAGATGGCGTTGCCCTCGCTCTTGCCGAACTTCGTGCCGTCACTGTTGGTGATGAGCGGCGTGCCGATGGCGTGCACGGAGACGCCCTCGACCTTGCGCACGAGATCGGTGCCGCTGGTGAGGTTGCCCCACTGGTCGCTGCCACCGGTCTGCAGCACGCAGCCGTACTGCCGGTGCAGCTCGAGGTAATCCATGCCCTGGAGGATCTGGTAGCTGAACTCGGTGTAGCTGATGCCCGCCTCGGAGTTCAGGCGCGCGCTCACGGCATCCTTCTTCAGCATCGTGCCGACGCGGAAGTGCTTGCCGATCTCGCGCAGGAAATCGATCGCGCTGAGGGGGGCGGTCCAGTCGAGGTTGTTGACGATGCGAGCGGCGTTGTCGCCCTCGAAACTCAAGAATCGCTCGACCTGGGCGCGCAGGATCGCCACCCACTCGGCGACGGTCTCGCGCGTGTTGAGCGTGCGCTCGGCCGTGGGCCGCGGGTCGCCGACGAGACCGGTGGAGCCGCCCACGAGTCCGAGCGGGCGGTGTCCGGCCAGTTGCAGGCGACGCATGAGCAGCAGCTGCACGAGGTTTCCGAGGTGCAGGCTCGGTGCGGTCGGGTCGAACCCGCAGTAGTAGACGATCGGGTCCCCCGACAGCAGTTCGCGCAGCTCGTCCTGGTCGGTGGAGACGTGGACCAGGCCGCGCCACAGCAACTCATCCCAGACGTTGTCGAACGTCGGATCGTTGGCGGGTGCGAGGGCGCTCACGGGCGCCGCATCGGTGGAGGCAGACACCGGTTCAGGCTACCAGCGGGCTCGCCGGGCGCCGGATGGCGGGGTCCGGTTCCACCGACGGACACGCACGCCGGGGGCGCGGATGGCTGTCGACGGCGTCCTCGGGCCGAGGGCGCCGGCGCGCGGGCGGGGCGCCGCGATACGCGCGACACCCGGGAGCGCTCAGCCCTGAAGCGGAGACGTCGCGACGGACGGCGGCTCGCTCGGCAGCAGGAGCAGGCGCGTCTGCGCGCGGGTCATCGCCAGGATGACGCCCACCAGAGCGGCGAAGACGACCCCGCCCCCGGCGAGCATCCACCCCCGGACGATCGCGGTGATGTCGCTTCCGCCCGCGGCGAGCACCAGCGTCACGATCCCCGCGATCACGGCCGCGACCGCGAGGACGGCGACGAGGATGGCGACGATCACGAGCGTCTGCAGGGCCGCTTCCGCGTGGAACGTCGGACGGATGCCCCACCGGGTCAGCGTGTACGCGGTCCACCGCGTCCCCGTCCACCACCGGCTCATCGTGCGGGAGATCGGATACCACCCCGCTCCGGGGCCCTCCACCGCCCCGGGCAGCGGCCGCACGGCATCCGGGTCGAGGGGGTCACCCTGAGGTGCGGGGGTGCGCCGCACCGCCGTGGTCTGCGCGGCCATCGCGAGGAACAGCGCACCGAGCAGCAGCGTCGTCACCGCGGAGAACGGCCAGCTGCCGGCCGTCGCGGCGAACGTCCCCTGCAGCAACGCGAGCGAGAGGAAGACCGCTCCCATCGTCCACGCGACAGCGGGCGATTCGGTGACGGCCCAGTCGACACCGACCCGGCCTCTCCGGATGCGCGAGCCGGACCAGACTCTCCCGTCCCACCAGCGCACGAGCTCCGAACGGGTCGCGTACCACCCGGGCCGCGGCGCGTCCGCCTCGCCGGCGGAGGAGTGCGGATGCCGATCCTCGGCCACCATGGACGGCCGCGCCTCCTCGGGAGCCCGGCCCTCGGGAACGGGGGCCTCGTGCGCCGTCCACTGCGCCCCGTCCCACCAGCGCAGCTTCCCCGGCGTCCCGGCGTCGTACCATCCCGGTTCAGCGGTCATCGCGTCCCCCCTCGCATCGCTCGACCCTAACCGCACGCCGTCGCCTGCGCGAGCGGTTGCTCACCCGGCGTTCACACCCCACCAGACGAGGAAGGCCGCGGCGAGCGAGGTCACCCAGCTGACGAGGCTGCCGATCAGGAAGTACTCGGCGCGGTCGCCGTCGTCTCGATCGCGCGAGATCTCGGGGAAGCGCACGATGCCCTTCGCGGCCAGCACGGCCGCCAGCAGCGTGTAGGCGCCCGCGAGGGTGAGCACGAACACGAGGATGCGTTCGAGGGGGCCGATGAGACGTCCGCCCTTGAGGGTGGGAGGGGACTGCTCGTCGCCTGCCGCTCCGCCCATCTCGGAGCGCAGCGCGATGCGCACGACGGCGTTACCCGACTCGAGCAGGAAGACGAGGCAGCCCACCACGAGCAGCACCACGTCGATCGAGACCGCCTCACCGGGGCGGTAGGCGGACCAGGCCGCGCCGATGAGACCCGGGCGCGCGCGGCCGGGAGCGATCACGACGCACGCGGCGGCCGCCAGCCCCAGCAGCGCGACCGGCCAGAGACCCGCGCGCGCGGCGCCCGTCTCAGGCAGCACCCGCGTCCAGATGGCCGCGACGGCGACGGCGAGGACACCGGCGACCACGGCGTCGAGCCCGGCCGAGACGACGACGAGCAGCACCGCGGCCACGGAGAAGACGATCCAGCGACGGGAGTGGATCATCCGCCGCAGCAGGTCGACCCCGCCCACGGCGAGCAGCAGGAGCCCGGCGGCGATCATGCGCGCGCCCCCGCGACCAGCACGTCGTACCCCTCGACGATGGCGGCCGACCCCGCTGAGGCGAGCGCCTGCGACACCGCCGACTGGCTGATCCCCTCCTGCTCGGCGAGCTCGCGCTGCGATCGTCCGAGACAGCGGCCGTAGGTGAGGCGGCGGGCGCGCTCGCTCATGGCCGAGACGGACTGGTCGCGACTCAGGGCGTACGCGGTGGCCAGAGCGATGGTCTCGGTCATGGCGGCATCCTCTCCCTCCGCCGGCTCGATCCACGTGCGCGCGAGCGGCGCGGCGCGCTGCTGCAGCCGCTCGACCTGCTCGATCGCGGCGCGGGCCGCCCACCAGGCCGGCCCCTCGGGAACCTCCCGGCCCTGCAGGGCGATGGGTCGCACCTCGCCGACCCCGACCCCGAATCGGCAGTCGACGCCCTCGGGAAGGGCGAGACGCAGCAACAGGAGCGATGCGAGGGCCGCCGACAGCGAGGGGTACTCCCCCTGCAGTTCGTCTCCGACCACCGCGGCGAGAGGTGCCGTTGCGACCGGGAGCACCTTCTCGACCCCGGCGACGGCGTCGGCGATCGCGCGCTGCGCTCCCGCGCGGTCGGCCAGTCGTCGCGAGGCGACGATGTCCGCGATGACGGCAACGCTCATGCGATAAGCCTAACGCTTATAAACCGCTTTTGATAAGCGAAAAGCTGATATTCACGACACGAGAGAGCGCGCGGCGGACTGGGCGCGCGTGACGAGCTCTTCGCGCTGCTCGCCCACGCGCACCGGTGAGGTGCCGCCGACGCCGGTGCGGCTGGCCACCGACCCGTCGATGGTCAGGACCTCGCGGACGGCCGGGGTCAGGGCCGGAGACACCGAGGCCAACAGCTCGTCGTCGGCGTCTTCCAGGCCGATCTCGCGCTCCTCGCACGCACGGACGAGGGCGCCGGAGATCTCGTGGGCGTCGCGGAACGCCACGCCCTGGCGCACGAGCCACTCGGCCACATCGGTCGCGAGGGAGAACCCCTGCGGGGCGAGCTCGGCCATCCGGTCGGCGTGGAAGCGCAACGTCGCGATCATGCCCGAGAACGCCGGGAGCACGAGCTCGAGGGTGCGCACCGAGTCGAAGACGGGCTCTTTGTCTTCCTGCAGGTCGCGGTTGTAGGCCAGCGGAAGACCCTTGAGGGTCGCGAGCAGGCCCGACAGGTTGCCGATCAGACGCCCCGCCTTGCCGCGCGCGAGCTCGGCGATGTCGGGGTTCTTCTTCTGCGGCATGATGCTCGAACCGGTCGAATACGCGTCGTCGAGTGTGACGAAGCCGAACTCCCGCGTATTCCACAGGATGACGTCTTCGGACAGACGCGACAGGTCGACGCCGATCATCGCGGTGATGAAGGCGAACTCGGCCACGACGTCGCGCGACGCGGTGCCGTCGAGGGAGTTCTCCGACGGGCGGGCCAGGCCCAGATGGTCGGCGACGAGCTGCGGGTCGAGCCCCAGAGTGGCCCCGGCGAGCGCCCCTCCGCCGTACGGCGAGACCGACGCGCGCACCGACCAGTCGCGCAGCCGCTCGATGCCGCGGACGAAGGCCCAGCCGTAGGCCTGCAGGTGGTGGGCGAGCAGGACGGGCTGCGCGTGCTGCAGGTGCGTGCGCCCGGGCATGATCGCGGAGCCGTTGGCCTCGGCCTGAGCGACGAGGGCGTCGATGAGACGGAGCAGTTCGCGGGTCAGGGTGCGGGAGTGGTCGAGCAGGTAGAGCCGGACGAGGGTCGCGATCTGATCGTTGCGGCTGCGACCGGCCCGCAGCTTGCCGCCCAGGGCGGGTCCGACCGTGTCGATCAGCACCCGCTCGAGCGCCCCGTGCACGTCTTCATCACCGGGCGATGCGACGAGGGAGCCGTCTTTCACGCGGGCGGCGAGATCGTCGAGGCCGTCGTGCATGGCCCGTGCCTCGTCGGCGTCGAGGTAGCCGGCCGCCTCGAGCGCCGCCGTGTGGGCGTGCGAACCCTGGATGTCGTAGAGGGCGAGATCCCAGTCGAAATGGGTGGAGCGGCTCAGCGCCGCCAGTTCGGGAGACGGTCCGCCCGAGAAACGGGCACCCCACAGGGCCCCCTCGTTCGTCGCCTGACCGGTCTCGCTGCTCATCCCCCCAGCCTATCGAGGGCGACCGACATCCCCCGAGCCGGGGGACGGCGCCCGCCCGTTCAGCGCAGCTGCGCCGCCGGTCTCACGACGTCCCCGCCGACGACCGCACGCACCGCCCTGTCGATGAGCGCCTCGAGCGGTCCCCGCCCGATCACGAGCACCCAGACCGTGCAGAGCACCACGAGACCCGCCACGAGCGGAGCGAACAGTCCCGCCTCCCGGATGCCGTACAGATCCGACGTGTCGCCCAGCAACGCCAGGGCCACGATCGCCCACACCACCAGCTGCAGCACGTAGGCGGTGAGCGGCATCGACCCCACGGCGCGCAGAGGCACCGCCACCCAGCGCAGCGGGGTGCGGCACAGCAGCAGACACGCGCCGATGACGGCGATCGCGAACCCGCCCGACCCGATGACCTCCCACAACCCCGCCGAGTGGTCCTCGGCGGTCAGGACGACCGCGAGATAGGCGTTCCCCCGCACCGCGGGAGCCGTGAGCAGCGCCGCTCCGTACCCGGCGAGCGCGAGCGACCCGCCCACGGTGACGAGCAGGCCCTGCGGCGCGGGCGCCCGCAGGTCGAGGCGGCCCAGTCCCATCCCGGCCAGGAGAAACGCGATCCAGGTCGTGAACGGGTAGTTCCACCCGATCAACGCCGCCAGCTCGTCGCCGCCGGGCCCCGACCAGATGGGCGCGGCATCCAGGACGGGCTGGACCCACGGCATGACGAGGGCGAAGACCGCGGCCGCCGTGAGCAGACCTCGCGCGCGCAGGCCGAGGAACGGCAGCGCGAGCACGAAGAGCACCGCGTACGCGGGCAGGATGACGTACACGGGTACGCCGGTCATCACCAGCAGCACCCCGATGACCCAGAGCATCGCCCCGCGCATCGCCAGGCGTGCCGCCGCGCGGGGACGCCGCTCGGCCGGCAGCGGACGCGTGCCCCCCGTGACGAGCGCGATCGACAGCCCCGCGAGCACGGCGAAGAGGATCGACGACCGGCCGTTGACCAGCGTGATCCACGACTCCGGGTCGGGGGTCAGCACGCGCTCGGTGTCGAGGAGGTGCGCCGCGAGCATGCCCAGCACGGCGAGCCCGCGCGCCAGATCCACGCCGCTCAGCCGGCTCGGCCCGTCGAAACGGGACCAGAGCCGGCCGAGTCGCGACGTCAGCCCTGGCGCAGAAGCCACACCAGCAGCGCCTTCTGGGCGTGGAGACGGTTCTCGGCCTCGTCCCACACGACGCTCTGCGGGCCGTCGATGACCTCGGCGTCGACTTCGTACCCGCGGTCGGCGGGCAGGCAGTGGATGAAGATCGCGTCGTCGGCCGCGCTCGTCATGAGCTCGCTCGTGACCTTGAAGCCGCCGAGGTCGCGGATGCGCGCGATCTTCTCCTCCTCCTTGCCCATCGACACCCACGTGTCGGTGACGACGACGTCGGCTCCGGATGCCGCGACCTCGGGGTCGGCCACCAGTGTCACCGACCCGCCGGTCTCGGCGGCGATGCGCTCGGCATCCGCGATCACATCGGCGCGGGGGGCGTAGTCGTCGGGAGCGGCGACGCGCACGTGCATGCCCGCGGTGACGCCGGCGAGCACGTAGGAGTGGGCCATGTTGCTGCGCCCGTCGCCGAAGAACGACAGCGTCAGCCCCTTCAGCTCGCCCTTGTGCTCGCGGATGGTGAGGAGGTCGGCGAGCAGCTGGCACGGGTGGAAGTCGTCGCTGAGGGCGTTCACCACGGGCACGCGGGTGCCGCGGGCCATCTCCTCGAGGCCCGCCTGCGCGTAGGTGCGCCACACGATCGCGGCCACCTGACGCTCGAGCACGCGAGCGGTGTCGGAGGGGGTCTCCTTGCCGCCGAGCTGGCTGTTGGCCGTCGAGATGATCAGCGGTGACCCGCCCAGATCCGCGATGCCGACGGCGAACGAGACGCGCGTGCGGGTCGAGGACTTGTCGAAGATGACCGCGACGGTCTGGGGTCCTTCGAGCGGCTTCTGGGCCCAGCGGTCCTTCTTCAGCTCGATCGCGAGGTCGAGGATCTCGGCCTGCTCGGCCGGGGTGAGGTCGTCGTCGCGCAGCAGGTGGCGGGTCATGCGGGTACTCCTACGATGAGGGCGTCGTTCACGGTGGCGAGCGCGGCGCCGAAGAGGTCGAGGAACTCGGCGACCTCGGCATCCCCGATCGTCAGCGGCGGCGCGATGCGGATCGTGTCGTCGTTCGCGGCGTTCACGACGAGACCGTGCTGCTGGGCGGCGGCCACGACGGCCTTGGCGACGGGGCTGGTGAGGCCGATGCCGAGGAGCAGGCCCTTTCCGCGCACACCCGCGACGAGCGGCGAGCCGAGCGCGGCGATGCCCTCGCGCAGCTGCGTCTCGCGCCGGGCGGCGTTGTCGAGGAGCCCGGCCGACTCGATCTCGTTCAGCACGGCGCCGCCGACGGCGGTGCCCAGGGCGTTGCCGCCGAAGGTGGAGCCGTGCGTGCCGGGGAAGAACAGCTCGCTCGCGGCCCCGAAGGTGATGAGCGCCCCGATGGGGAAGCCGCCGCCGATGCCCTTCGCCACGGTGATGGCATCGGGGACGATACCGGCGTGCTGGAAGCCGAACCACGCGCCGGTGCGGCCGGCGCCGGTCTGGATCTCGTCGACGATGAGCAGGGCGCCGTGGCGCTGGGTGAGTTCGCGCGCCGCCCGGAGGTAGCCCTCCGGCAGCTCGACGACGCCCGCCTCGCCCTGGATGGGCTCGACGAGGAGCGCCGCGACGCGATCGTCCATGGCGGCCTCGAGAGCCTCGATGGTGGCGTCGATGTGCTCGACCCCGGGCACCATGGGCAGGAAGTCGGCCTGCAGAGCGGGCTTGCCGGTCAGTGCCAGCGCGCCCATCGTCCGCCCGTGGAAGCCGCCCTTGAGCGTGAGGATGCGCGTGCGGTCGGCGCCGCGGCCGTGCAGACGAGCCAGCTTGAGCGCGGCCTCGTTGGCCTCGGCACCGGAGTTGCCGAAGTAGACGCGGCCCGACTCCCCCGTGCCGGCGAGGCGCTTGAGCCGTGCGGCCATGGCCAGCTGCGGCGGCGTGGCGAAGTAGTTCGAGACGTGAGCGAGGGTCGAGGCCTGCGCGGTGATCGCCTCGACGAACACCGGGTGGGCGTGGCCCAGGGCGTTGACGGCGATGCCGGCGAGGAAATCGAGGTACTTCTTCCCGTCGCCGTCCCACACGTACGCGCCCTCGCCGCGCACGAACAGCGCCATGCGGTCGCCGAAGCTGCGCACGAGGTCGCGTCCGGCGTCGTCCTGCCAGGCGGCGCGGGGCGTCGCGGGTTCCTGAGTCGTGTCCGCGTTCACGCGACCACCTCCGTTCCGATTCCTTTGTTGGTGAACAGCTCGACGAGCACCGAGTGCGGCACACGTCCGTCGATGATGGCCGCCGTGGGAACTCCCCCGTCGACGGCGTCCAGGCACGCCTGCATCTTGGGGATCATGCCCGACTCGAGCTTCGGCACCATCGCACGCAACTCCGTCGAGGTCAGGTGCGACACCAGCGAGTCGCGGTTGGGCCAATCGGCGTACAGGCCCGGCACATCGGTCAGCACGACGAGCTTCTTCGCGTTCAGCGCGATGGCCAGGGCCGCCGCCGCGGCATCCGCGTTGACGTTCAGCGACGCACCGGGGTGGTCGAGGTCGGGGGCGATGCTCGAGACGATCGGCACGCGACCGGCGGCGAGGTGGTCGAGCACCGGCTGAGGGTCGACGGTGACGACGTCGCCCACGCGCCCGAGATCGTGCTCGACGCCGTCGACGACGACACCGCGTCGACGACCGCCGAACAGGCCCGCGTCCTCGCCGCTCAGGCCGGTGGCCAGCGGCCCGTGCGCGTTGACCTTGGCCACGAGCTGCGGGTTGATCTGACCGGTGAGCACCATGCGCACGACCCCGATGGCCTCGGTCGAGGTCACCCGATACCCGCCGCGGAACTCGCTGGGGATGTCGAGACGGTCGAGCATCGACGAGATCTGCGGACCGCCGCCGTGCACGACGACGGGCTTCACGCCGACGTAGCGCAGGTACGCGATGTCGGCGGCGAAGGCGTCCTGAAGCTCGTCGCTGACCATGGCGTTGCCGCCGTACTTCACCACCACGACCTGATCGCGGTACTTGCGCACCCACGGCAGCGACTCGACGAGCGTGACGGCCCGTTCGCTGGCGGCGGCGGGATCGGTGTCTTGAAGATCGACGTGGGTCATGAGGAGTAGGCGCTGTTCTCGTGGACGTAATCGTGCGTGAGGTCGTTGGTGCGGATCGTGGCCGAGGCCTCGCCGACGCGGAGGTCGACGACGAGGTCGGTGGCGCGCGGCGTGAGGTCGACGTCCTCGCGAGGGCGATCGGGGCCGCCCGCCGTGCACACGCGCACGCCGTTCATCCACACGTCGACGTCGTACGGGTCGAAGGCGGCGTCGGTCGTGCCGATCGCGGCGAGGACGCGGCCCCAGTTGGGGTCGTTGCCGAAGATGGCGGCCTTGAAGAGATTGTTGCGGGCGATGGAGCGGCCCACTTCGACCGCGTCCTCTTCACTGGCCGCGTTCGTCACGCGGATCGTGATGTCGTGGCTCGCGCCCTCGGCGTCGCCCTGCAGCTGCGCGGCGAGGTCATCGCAGACGGCGGCGAGGGCTGCGGCGAACTCCTCGGCATCCACCCGCATGCCACTGGCCCCGCTCGCCAGGAGCGTCACTTGGTCGTTGGTCGACATGCAGCCGTCGGAGTCGAGTCGGTCGAAGCTGACACGCGTCGCCGCACGGAGCGCCGCGTCGGCGCCGGCCGCGTCGAGCACGACGTCGGTGGTCAGCACGACGAGCATCGTCGCGAGCCCCGGCGCGAGCATCCCGGCGCCCTTGGCCATGCCGCCGATGCTCCACCCCTGCCCCCGGTGCGCGGCGCGCTTCGGCTTCGAGTCGGTGGTCATGATGGCGAGCGAAGCGTCTTCTCCCCCGTCGGTCGAGAGCGCGGCGACGCCCTTCTCGACGCCGTCGAGGACCTTGGACCGGAAGACCTCGTCGCCCGTGCCGATCAGCCCCGTCGAGCACACGACGACATCGCCCGCGCTCGCACCGAGCAGCTCCGCCGCGCGCTCCGCGGTCTGGTGCGTGGTCTGGAATCCGAAGGATCCCGTGAAGCAATTCGCTCCGCCGGAGTTGAGCACGACGGCCTCGATCACCCCGTCCTTCACGACCTGCTCCGACCACAGGATGGGGTTGGCCTTGGCGCGGTTCGAGGTGAACACCGCCGCACCCACCTTGAGCGGTCCGCGGTTGACGACGACGGCCACGTCGCGCGCACCGGACGACTTCAGACCGACGGCGACGCCGGCGGCTTCGAAACCAGCGGGGATCGTCACACTCACGGGGCGACTCCGTTCACGGGAAGGGCGGTGGTCTCAGCGAGGCCCAGCGCGATGTTGAGGGACTGCACGGCGGCTCCCGCCGTGCCCTTGACGAGATTGTCGACCGCGGCGACGACGGTCACGCGATTGGCCGCGCGATCGATCGCCAGGCCCATCGACGCGATGTTGGCGCCGAGCACGTCGGCCGTGCGCGGGAAGACGCCCGCGGGGAGCAGCTCGACGAAGGTCTCGTCGGCGTAGGCGTTCTCCCATGCGTCGCGGATCTCGGCATCCGTCGCGCCATCGACGATCGGTGCCGAAGAGGTGGCCAGGATGCCGCGCGCCATCGGCACGAGGACCGGCGTGAACGACAGTCGGATGCCGTCGCGCGGCGCCCCCGCGGCGGCCAGAGCCTGGCGGATCTCGGGGATGTGGCGATGTGTACCGCCGACGGCATATGGGTTCGCGGTGCCGAGGATCTCGCTGGCGAGGAGGTTCGTCTTGGCGGACTTGCCGGCTCCACTCGGGCCCACGGCGAGGACCGAGACGATGTCGCCCGGGTCGATGACCCCCGCTGCGACACCCGGCGCGAGGGAGAGGGCGACGGTGGACGCGTTGCACCCGGGCGCGGCGATCCGGGTGGCACCGCGGAGGTGCTCGCGCTGCTTCGCGCCGCCGACGACGAGCTCGGGGACGCCGTACGCCCACGGCTCGGGGTGCTCTCCGCCGTAGAACGCGGCCCAATCGTCCGCCGATGTCAGACGGTGGTCGGCACCCGCGTCGATGACGAGCGGGGTGCCGGTGAGGGCGTCGGTGTACTGCGCCGACTGCCCGTGGGGCAGGGCGAGCACGACGATGTCGTGACCTGCGAGCACCTCGGGCGTGGTCGGCTGCAGCTCGAGGTGCGCGAGGGAGCGCAAGTGCGGTTGATGGGCGACGAGCCGCTGGCCGGCGCTGGAATGCGCGGTGACCGTGCGGATCTCGACGTCGGGATGGTCGGCGAGGAGGCGGAGGATCTCGCCACCCGCGTAGCCGGAAGCGCCGGAGACGGCGACCGAGAGGGTCATGTATCCACCTTACGAGTCGGGGCTGATGCTGCACGCAGCGTGAAGCGGGGCGGCGACGCCCGTATGCCCGACCGATGGCGGGTTACGAGGTCGCCGAGAATCGGCGCGCGACCCGACGTCGACGCTCGTCACCGGTGCTCACGAAGAGCTCCTCGGTGCGCGCGGTGGTCGACGACATAGTGGCGAGGGTATCCGCCACGGGGCGGACGGGGCAAATCGGGGCCCCACCGCTTCTTTCGCAGGACCCGCCGTCGAACGTTCGAACGCCCTCGTCGTTGTCCCCCAAATGGGGGACAGAAAAAGGGTATGCTGTCACCCTGCCCTCATCGCCGGGCACTTCCGACTGCCCCCTTACCGGCGATGAGGGCAGTTCTCCGCCTGCTCGGCATCCGACCACGGACCGTCCACGCCCCCCGAACGCACGGGAGCGCCGCGCGGCGTGAGCCGGGCGGCGCTCCAGGAGCGGCGTCGTCAGTCGCGGATCGCCGCGCCGAATCGTTCGGCGGCCACCGCGACGCCCGCGAGCTTGGCATCGGTCGCCTCCGCCGCCGTCAGCGTGCGGTCGGCGGCGCGGAAGCGCAGCGCGAACGTGAGGCTCTTCGTGCCCTGGGCGAGCCCCGGGCCGCGGTAGTCGTCGACGAGGCGGGCGCCCTCGAGGAGTGGCGCTCCTCCCTCGACGAGCGCGGCGCGCACCTCCCCCGCAGCGACGTCCGAGGCCACGGTCAGCGACACGTCCTGGGTCGCGGCCGGGAATGCCGACAGGGATGCCGCGACCACGCGCGACTGCGCGAGCTCGAGCATCGCGTCGAGGTCGAGCTCGGCCACCAGCACGCGTCCGGGCAGATCGGCCTCGGCCGACACGGTCGGCAGCAACTCGCCGACGTAGCCGATGTCCTGGCCCGCGGCGAGCACGCGGGCGGTGCGCCCGGGGTGCAGAGCCGCGCGCTGGGCCTGCACGAGCTCGATGTCGAGCCCCGCGGCCGCGGCGAGCACGCGCACCGCGTCGACGGCATCCGCGAGATCGGCGGCCAGAGCGGGCTGCCCGGGCTGCTTGGCGACGGAGTGTCCGGCCAGCAGGATCGCGACGTGTCGGCGCTGCGGCGGGATCGACGCGTCGAGCGCGGCGAGGGTGGCGGCGTCGGGCCGCACGGCCAGCGGCGGAACCGAGGGCGTGCCGTACTGCACCCCGGGCTTCGGAAGGAACACCGTCCCCGTCTCGAAGAGCGCGAGGTCGACGATGCCGCGCGAGACGTTGCGGTGCGCCACCTGCAACAGCGCCGGGATCAGCGAGCGGCGCAGGAACGGCGCGAGACCGTCGAGCGGGTTCGCGAGCTTGACGCTGGGCAGCGGGTCGCCGGAGGGCGAGCCGTGAAGGGCGTTCTGCTCCTCGGTGGTGAAGGGGAACGACGGCGTCTCGACGAAACCGGCCGCGGCCAGGGCGTTCGCCACGCGACGACGCCCCTGCTGGGCGGAGGTCAGACCGCGGCCCGACGGCGGCGTGGGGAGCACCGAGGGGATGCGGTCGTAGCCCTCGATGCGGGCGACCTCCTCGGCGAGCGTCCACTTGTCGGTCAGATCGGGGCGCCACGACGGAGGCGTCACCGCCCATCCGCCGTCGTGCTCGTCGACGCTGCATCCGATCAGCCGGAGAGCCGAGACGGTCTCGTCGTCGGTGTAGTCCACGCCGATCAGACCCGAGACGAAGCCGGCGGGCAGGGTGAGGGACTCGCGGCGGTGCGACGACGACAGCGATCCACCGAGCTCGGTGTCGAGCGTGCCGCCGGCGAGCTCCACCATCAGCGAGGCGACGCGCTCGGCCGCCACGTACGGCACCAGCGGGTCGACGCCGCGCTCGAAGCGGCGCGAGGCCTCCGACGGCAGCTTGTGGCGCCGCGCGGTCCGCGCGATCGTGACCTGGTCGAAGGTCGCGGCCTCGATCAGGACGTTGCGCGTCGCATCGCTCATCTCGGTCGGCCCGCCGCCCATGACGCCCGCGAGACCGATCGGTCCCGACTCGTCGGTGATGAGCAGGTCTTCCGCGCTGAGGGTGCGCACCTGACCGTCGAGGGTCTCGAGCTTCTCGCCCTCCTCGGCGCGGCGGACCGTGATGCCGCCCTGCAGGCGGTCGAGGTCGTAGCCGTGGATCGGCTGGCCGAGCTCGAGCATGACGTAGTTGGTGATGTCGATCAGCACACCGAGCGAACGGACGCCGGCCAGCGACAGCCGCGTGATCATCCACGGCGGCGTCGGGCGCGAGGGGTCGACGTCGCGCACGATGCGCGCGACGAATTCGCTCGCCCCGGCGCGTCCACGGATGGGCGCGCGGTCGTCGACGGCGATCGGGAAGCCCGACGGCGTGCGCGAGACGGCCTCGTCGTGCCCCGTCCCGGGGTCGCGGAACGCCGCGCCCGTCGCGTGCGAGTACTCGCGCGCCACGCCGCGCAGCGACAGGGCGTAGCCGCGGTCGGGGGTGACGTTGATCTCGACGGCGACGTCGTCGAGACCCAGCAGCGCGATGGCGTCCGTCCCCACCGGCGCATCGATCCCGAGGTCGACCAGACGCAGGATGCCGCTGTGCTCGCTGCCGAGCCCGAGCTCCTTGGCCGAGGCGATCATGCCGTCGGACACGTGCCCGTACGTCTTCCGCGCCGCGATCGTGAACGGCCCCGGCAGCACGGAGCCGGGAAGTGTCACCACGACCTTGTCGCCGGGGAAGAAGTTGCCCGCCCCGCACACGATGCCGCGGACTCCCCCGTGGGCCTCGCCCACGTCGACCTGGCACCAGCGGATGGTCTTGCCGTTGGACTGCGGCTCGGGGGTGAACTCCTGCACCTGTCCGACGACGATGGGACCGCCGAGCTCGAAGCGGTGCACGTCTTCTTCTTCGAAGCCGACCGAGACGAGCGCCGCCAGGACGTCGTCGGGCGTGGCCTCGGCGGGCACGTCGACGTACTCGCGCAACCATGAGAGAGGGACGCGCATCAGACCACCATTCCGAACTGCTCACTGAAGCGCACATCGCCCTCGGCCATGTCGCGCATGTCCTGCACGTCGCTGCGGAACATGAGCGTGCGCTCGATGCCCATGCCGAAGGCGAAGCCCGAGTACTCCTCGGGGTCGATGCCGGCCGCCCGCAGGACGTTGGGGTTCACCATTCCGCAACCGCCCCACTCGATCCATCGCGCCCCGCCCTTGAAGGTGGGATGCCACAGATCGAGCTCTGCGCTCGGCTCGGTGAACGGGAAGAAGTTGGCGCGGAAGCGCGTCTTGGCCTCGGGCCCGAACAGCACGCGCGCGGCGTGGTCGAGGGTGCCCTTGAGGTGAGCCATGGTGATGCCCTTGTCGACCACGAGCCCCTCGAACTGTGTGAACACCGGCAGGTGCGTCGCGTCGAACTCGTCGGTGCGGTACACCCGGCCCGGGCACAGCACGTAGATGGGCAGGTCGCGCTCCAGCATCGAACGCACCTGGACGGGGCTCGTGTGCGTGCGCAGCACCAGGTGACGGGCGACCGGATCCACGAAGAACGTGTCCTGCATCTGGCGCGCGGGGTGGTCGACGTCGAAGTTCAAGGCATCGAAGTTGAACCACTCGTGCTCGAGCTCCGGCCCCTCTGCGATCTCCCATCCCATGCCGACGAAGATGTCGGACACCTGCTCCTGCAGGAGGGAGATGGGATGCCGCGCACCGACGCGGGCGCGCTGCGGCAGCGCCGTGACGTCGATGCGCTCGGCCTCGAGCTGCGCAGCCGTCTCGGCGGCGGCGAGTTCGGCCTCGCGAGCGGCGAGCGCCTGATTGACCTGGCCGCGCGCCTGGCCGACGAGCTTGCCGACCGCGGCCTTCTGCTCGGGGGCAACGTGGCGCATCTGGGCGTTCAGGCGCGCGAGGGAGGACTGCTCCCCGGTGTGCGCGGAGCGGGCGGCTTTCAACTCGGCCGTGGTCGCGGCCGCGGCGATGGCCGCGAGAGCGGCTTCGACGGCGGAGGCGACGGCCTCGGGGGTGATCTCGGGTGCGTCGGACACGAGATGAGAGTCTACCGACGGGCGGGGACACTCCCCCGCCCGTCGGTGCGATGACTCAGATCGTTGACCCGCCGCGCTGGGCGACGATCAGCGAGGTGTCGGTCGCTCCCTGCTGCAGGGGCTGCACGGGCGCGGCGACGTCGCCGCGCGACGAGCGACGGAGCCGCTTCTCGACGAGGGTCGCCACGAACGACAGCAGAAGGCAGAGCGCGATGTAGATCGCGCCGACCACGATCGTCGCCGGGACGATCGGCGAACCGACGACGGGCTGCGCGCCGATGTACTTCGCGTAGAACAGCAGCTCGGGGTAGGTGATGACGAAGCCGAGGGCGGTGTCCTTCAGGGTCACCACGAGCTGCGCGATGATGACGGGCATCATGGCGCGGATCGCCTGGGGCAGCAGCACGAGGCGCATCACGCCGGCCTTGCGCAGACCGATCGCGTATCCCGCCTCCGACTGCCCCTTCGGCAGCGACTCGACGCCGGCGCGGATGACCTCCGCGAGGACCGATCCGTTGTAGCAGACGAGGGCGATGACCACCGCCCAGTACGGCTCCATGCGGATCCCGATGACGGGGAACCCGTAGTAGAGCAGGAACATGAAGACGAGCACCGGAATCGCGCGGAAGACCTCGATCACGGCGGTGAAGGGCCAGCGCACCCACGCGTGATCGGAGAGACGCCCAATCGCGAGGACGAAACCGAGCACGAGAGCACCGACGGCGGCGGCGGCGAAGGCGGCGAGCGTGGCCAGCGTGGCATCCAGGATGCTCGCCCACACGTTCGTGTAGGTGAACGCCGACCATTTCTTGGCCGTGAACTGGCCCGTGTCGGCGAGTCGCCACACGAAGAAGCCCACGATGGCGAGCACGACCAGGATCGTGAGCACGCCCAGGATGCGA
The DNA here is from genome assembly GCF_032464915.1 of Microbacterium galbum. Classification (NCBI taxonomy): domain Bacteria; kingdom Bacillati; phylum Actinomycetota; class Actinomycetes; order Micrococcales; family Microbacteriaceae; genus Microbacterium; species Microbacterium galbum. The sequence goes on from NZ_JAWDIS010000001.1 coordinate 189,474, forward strand.
TTGCGCAGGACGGCCTTGGGGCCGGGGACGTCGTACAGGACGCTGCTCATCGGGCGACCCTCCATCGGTTCTCGAGCGTTCGTTGCACCCATGACAGCAGGAGCACGAGCGCGACGAACACGATCATGATCCACAGGATCACGACGAACGCGTTCTCTCCCCGCTCGCTGAGGTAGTTGCGGACCGATCCCAAGTTCACGATGGAGAAGCCCGCGGCGACGGTGGTGTTCTTCAGCAGGGCGATGAAGACGCTCACCATTGGGGGGATGACCGAGCGGAACGCCTGGGGCAGCACGACCAGTGACATGACCTGCCCGAAGGTCAGGCCCAGGGCGCGCGCGGCCTCGGCTTGACCGACCGGGACCGTGTTCACACCCGATCGGATCGCTTCGGCGACGTAGGTGGCGGTGTAGATGCCCAGGGCGCAGATGCCCAGCACCAGCGACACCTCACCGGTCAGGCGGAGTCCGAGAAGAGGGGGCAGAGCGAACACGAAGGCGAAGAACACCAGCGTGAGGGGGGTGTTGCGGATGGCACTGACGTAGAACGTCCCGACTCCGCGCGCGATCGGCACGGGCGACACGCGCATCGCGCCGACGATGATCCCGAGGACGAGCGCGAGCGCGCCGCCGGCGAAGAACAGCACGAGCGTGCCGACGAGCGCTTGGCTCCAGATGTCGAGGTTGTCGGTGATGACACCCATGCAGGGTCCTTATCTCGAAGGAGGGAATCGGGGGCGGGCGGGCGCGGACAGCCGCACCGCCCCCGATCGGATCACTCGTCGGCGGTGGGCTGCTCGCCCTTGATGCCGGCCGGCGCGAGGTTCTTCTCGAACAGCGCGGTCCAGACGTCGCCGCCGTCGTTGAACAGGGTGTTGATGTGGTCCTTCAGCACCGTGTCGCCCTTGGGGAGGCCGACGCCGTAGCGCTCCTCGCTGAAGGTGTCACCGGCGATCTTGAAGGTCTCGGGCTCCTGGGCCACGTAGCCGGCGAGGATCGCCTGGTCGGTGGTGACCGCGTCGACCGAGCCCGCGCGCAGCTGCTCGAGGCACTGCGTGTAGGTGTCGTACTCGACCGTGTCGCCCGGGTTGTACTCGTCGCGGATGCGCTGCAGCGGCGTCGAACCGGTCACCGAGCAGACGATCTTGCCGGCCAGGTCGTCCGGTCCGGTGATGTCCTCGTTGTCGGCTGCGACGAGCAGGCCCTGACCCGTGATGAGGTACGGACCCGCGAAGTCGATCTGCGCCTTGCGCTTGTCGGTGATCGAGTAGGTGCCGACGTAGTAGTCGATGTTGCCGTTGACCAGCTCCTGCTCGCGGTTCGCGGAGGGGATGGTCTTGTACTCGATCTTGTCGGCGTCGAAGCCGAGCGAAGCCGCGATCCACTGGGCGATCTCGACGTCGAAACCGCCCCGGTCGCCGCTGATCGGGTCCTTGAACCCGAGACCGGGCTGGTCCTCCTTGACGCCGACGACGACCTTGTCGGCCGAGACCATGCGGTCGTAGGTGGGGCTGCCGTCGAGCGAGACGTCGGACGCGACCTCCCACAGCTGGGTGGTGTCGGCGCCGTCGCCCTCGGCGGGGGCGGCGCCCGGGGCGCCGCTGTTGCAGGCGGTCAGTGCCAGCAGGCCGGCGGCGACGATGCTCGCGCCGGCCAGAAAACGTGTCTTACGCATGTGATGTCTCCTTGGTAACGAATGTGTGCTGTGCGAATAAGGGTCAACGGGGACGGCGCGCGTCATCGGAACGAGGTGGAGCGAGGCTCGAATCTCGGCCAGAACCTCCTCGTCCTCTGCCGTCCGGGGTCACGCGTCAGTGCGTGATGAGCTTCGAGAGGAAGTCCTTCGCCCGGTCGGACTCCGGCTGCGTGAAGAACTGCTCGGGGGCCGCCTGCTCGACGATCTGCCCGTCGGCCATGAAGACCACGCGGTTCGCGGCCTTGCGGGCGAAGCCCATCTCGTGGGTGACGACGATCATCGTCATCCCGTCCTTGGCGAGGCCGACCATGACGTCGAGCACCTCGTTGATCATCTCGGGGTCGAGCGCCGAGGTGGGCTCGTCGAACAGCATGACCTTGGGCTTCATCGCCAGGGCACGGGCGATCGCGACGCGCTGCTGCTGACCTCCCGAGAGCTGGGCGGGGAGCTTGTCGGCCTGGTGGCCGACGCCCACGCGCTCCAGGAGCGCCCGCGCCTCCTTCTCGGCATCCGCCTTCTTCATCTTGCGGACCTTGAGGGGACCGAGCATGACGTTCTCGAGGATCGTCAGGTGGGCGAACAGGTTGAACGACTGGAAGACCATGCCGACATCGGCACGCAGCTCGGCCAGGCCCTTCCCCTCTTTGGGAAGTTCCTTGCCGTCGATGGTGATCGAGCCGCTCGTGATGGTCTCGAGACGGTTGATGGTGCGGCACAGCGTCGACTTGCCCGACCCGGACGGGCCGATCACGACGACCACCTCGCCGCGGTCGACGGTGAGGTCGATGTCCTTCAGCGCCTGGAACTGGCCGTAGTGCTTCTGCACATCGGAGACGACGACGAGGGGCGCAGAGCCCGCCGGGGGAACGGATGCCATGCCTTCACCCTATGAGGATGTTGTGCGTCGGACCACATTCCGGCGCGCGCCTTAACCGTTCTGTAACAGCCGGGAGCGCAGCGATCTCTGCCGCACTCAGACGGCCCGCTGGGCGAACGCGGTCTCGTAGAGGCAGACGCTCGCGGCGGTCGCGAGGTTCAGCGACTCCGCACGACCGTAGATCGGCAGGCGGAGGGCGAGGTCGGCGTGAGCCAGGGCATCGTCGTCGAGTCCGCGTGCCTCGTTGCCGAACAACCAGGCCGTGGGCTCGGCCAGGCGATCGCGGGATGCCAGGAAGTCGTCGCCGTCGACGTCGGCCGCGACGACGCGCAGCCCCGCCTCGTGCATCCGGGCGACGACGTCGGGGAGCTCGAGGTCGACGGCCACGGCGACGTGGAACAAGGATCCGGTGGTCGAGCGGACGACCTTCGGGTTGTACGGATCGACGGTGCGACCGGTCAGGATCACGGCGTCGGCCCCGGCGGCATCCGCGGCGCGGATGATCGTGCCGAGGTTGCCGGGATCGCGCACCTCTTCGCAGATCGCGACGAGACGGGGGCCGGCTGCGAGCACGTCCTTCAACGCCGTCGGCGACTGCCGGGCGACCGCGATGATCCCCTGCGGCGTCACGGTGTCGGCCATGGCGTCCAGCACCGCTTCGGTCGTGTACTGCACCTCGACGTCGGCGCGCTCCGCGGCCTCGCGCACGTCGGTGTGCTTCTCCATCGCCGTCGGCGTCGCGTAGAGCTCCAGAACGGTCTCGGGCGCGTAGGCGAGCGCCTCTCTGGCAGCCTGCGGACCCTCGAGAAGGAACAGGCCGGTCTCCTGGCGGGCAGCGCGTTTGCTGAGCTTGGCCACGGCGCGCACCCGCGGCGAACGGGGGTTCTCCAGCACGTGACCAGTGTATGGCGCTGATGGCATGGGGCCCGGGATGCCGCGCGCGGACGACGAAACGGGCGCCCTCCGAGGAGGACGCCCGTTTCGGGAGAAGATGCGACTTACGCGGTCTTCGGAGCGTTGACGTCGCTGGGCAGCGCAGCCTTGGCGGTCTGCACGAGCGAGGCGAACACGGCGGGCTCGTTCACCGCGAGCTCGGCGAGCATGCGGCGGTCGACCTGCACACCCGCGAGGCCGAGGCCCTGGATGAAGCGGTTGTAGGTGAGGCCGTTCTGACGGGATGCGGCGTTGATGCGCTGGATCCACAGACGGCGGAAGTCGCCCTTGCGCTTGCGGCGGTCGCGGTACGCGTAGACCAGGGAGTGGGTGACCTGCTCCTTGGCCTTGCGGTACAGGCGCGAACGCTGTCCGCGGTAACCGGAGGCGCGCTCGAGGATGACGCGACGCTTCTTGTGGGCGTTTACTGCCCGCTTGACTCTAGCCATTTCTGTTTCTTCCTAACGTGCGTCGGCGCTCAGAGACCGAGGAGCTTCTTGGCGACCTTCGAGTCACCCTTGGCCAGGACCTGCTCCTGGTTGAGGCGGCGGGTGCGCTTCGAGGCCTTGCCTTCGAGGTTGTGGCGCATACCGGCCTGCTGCTTCATGAGCTTGCCGCTACCGGTGAGCTTGAAGCGCTTCTTGGCACCCGAGTGGGTCTTCTGCTTCGGCATCTGTCTTCCTTCGTTGGTGTTCCCGGCGGAGCGGGAGTCTGGGGAGCTTTACTCGGCGGGGGCCGAGGTCGGCGTTTCTTCCGGGGCCGAATCGCCGCGGGCCGCGCTGCGCGCCGCCTCGCGGTTCGCCGCGCGCTGCGCGTTCTGCTCGGTCTTGACCTCGGACTTGTTCTTGTGAGGAGCGACCACCATCACCATGTTGCGGCCGTCGATCGTGGGGTTCGATTCGACCGTGCCGAACTCGGCGACGTCTTCGGCGAACTTGCGGAGCAGGCGCACACCCTGCTCGGGACGCGACTGCTCACGACCACGGAACAGGATCATGGCCTTCACCTTGTCGCCCGCCTGCAGGAACCCCTCGGCGCGCTTGAGCTTGGTGATGTAGTCGTGGGCTTCGATCTTCAGACGGAAACGAACCTCTTTGAGGACCGTGTTCGCCTGGTTACGACGCGTTTCCTTGGCCTTCTGAGCGGCCTCGTACTTGAACTTGCCGTAATCCATGATCTTGACCACGGGCGGCTTCGAGCTCGGCGCAACCTCGACCAGGTCGAGGTCCGCTTCCTGGGCCAGGCGCAGCGCAGCTTCGATTCGGACGATGCCGACCTGCTCGCCGTTGGGTCCGACGAGACGGACCTCCGGGACTCGGATGCGCTCGTTGGTGCGGGGATCGCTGATGCGGAACTCCTCTTGTGTGCGGGTGGTGGCCGCCGCGATCCGATCGAATCGCGGGCGAAGAGGAGTACACACGCCACCCGGCACGGTGCTGTCAGCACCGGCTTCTGCACCCTGGCGACCCCGTGCGAAACGGAGCGGAGTGCGGGAACCCGGTAGCCTGGAGCGGCAAGCGCGGGTGGGATGTGATCCTCTTTCGTACGGAGTGAGACACTCCGAAGCCCGCCATAGTCTAGCAGAGAGATTCACGTGGACACGATCCCCTCCGACCAGCCCGCCGACGACCAGGCCGCGCACCGCCACGGCGCAGAAGACGAGCGGCTCGCGCGCTGGGAGGAGCAGGAGCGCGCCTCGGCCTCCGCCACGCGCGACATCGCCGACGTGCCCGCGGTCGAGGTCATCACCACCGCGGCGGTCCACCTCATGAGCGCCGCCGCCGTCAAGACCGGCCTGGCCGACAACCCCGCCGAACAGCTCGACCTCGACGAGGCCCGCAAGCTCATCAACTCCCTCGCCGGCCTCATCACCGCGGGCGCCCCGGAGATCAGCGACATGCACGCGCGCTCACTGCGCGACGGGCTGCGTTCGCTGCAGCTGGCGTTCCGCGAGGCCTCCGTCATCCCCGACCCGATCGGCAAGGGGCCGGGCGAGAAGTGGACGGGTCCCGTCACGTAAGTCGTTCGTTCTGGGGTACCGGGCTCCGTGATGCCCCCTCCCCCAGGCAAGAGCAGGGCCCCTACCCCGATTGCCTGGGAAGGGGGCATCACTGCGCCCTGTGCCGCAGGCCGGCTCCGCCGTGACACCCGCGGGCGTATGGGACCCTGCCCCGATTGCCCAGCGAAGCGGCATCCCTCCGCCCTCTCCCGCCGCAGGCCGGCTCCGCCGTGACACCCGCGGGGGCCCCGGCCTGTCGTGAGAACAGGGGATGCCACGAGAACAGGTCGACAGCGTCGAAAACGGCCTGTTGCCGTGGCATCCCCTGTTCTGGTGACGTCCGGCGGGAACGTGTTCCTCAGACGTCCTTGCTGCGGTGCAGCTTCACCGTCAGGGAATCCACCAGCACCGCGATGCGGTCGTCGGCCGACCATCGGCGTGCGATGCGGGCGAGCACGGCATCCAGTTCCTCCTGCTCGAGGCCCGACATGAGCTGGAGGTGCACCACCAGTTCGGGACCACGCAGGCGGCCGGTGGGGTCGCCCGACTCGACGGCGAGGTCGAGCACCGCGAGTTCGCCCGAGATGCTCTCCTGCAGGCCGGTGAAGATCGCGGGAGACGTGTGGGCCGGTTCCCACGACTCCCCCTGCGCGATCGCCCAGACGGCGGGGCGCCGGATGACGAACTCCGTCTCCGACGCCGGGTCGATGACGATGAGCTCGGTGTCCTCGGACGCTGCAGCCAGGGCCGTGCGACGCCCGTCGGCCGGCACGGGGCGGGCTGCGGCATCCCAGGTCTGCAGGGCGGTCACCGAGGTGAACACGGGGAGCACCTTGCGACCGTCGGGGGCGGCGACCGTCACGATCGACAACTCCTGCGTCTTGTCGACCTCGAGGCCGTGAACACCGATACCGTGGTCGCCCTTCTCGGCGACCAGCGGGATCAGCAGTCGCGCGTCGCGATAGGCGTCGACGACGGCGCGCGCGTCGCCGTCGCCCGCGCGGAACGCGACGAGAGCAGCGAGCAGCGCCGGGTCGGCCGAGCCGTCGTCACCGGAGTGCGGGTTCGACTCGAAACGACGCCCCTCCCAGGGAACGCCCGCGGAATCGGCGCGGTGCCCGTGGTCGTGGGGACCGCCGGCGCGAGGACCGTCAGTGTCCGGCGACATCCAGCGCCTCAGCGAGGGTGAACTGTCCCGCGTAGAGGGCCTTGCCCACGATGGCGCCCTCGACCCCCAGCGGCACGAGCTCGCGGAGCGCCGCGATGTCGTCGAGGCTCGACACGCCGCCGGAGGCGACGATGGGCTTGGGGGTGCGCTGGGTCATCTCGCGCAGAAGCTCGATGTTGGGACCGCGCAGCGTGCCGTCCTTCGTCACGTCGGTCACGACGTAGCGGCTGCAGCCCGCGTCTTCCAGGCGCTGCAGGACGGTCCACAGGTCACCGCCGTCGCGGGTCCAACCGCGCGCCGCGAGGGTCGTGCCGCGCACGTCGAGCCCGACGGCGATCGCCTCGCCGTAGCGGTTGATGACGTCGGCGGCCCACTCGGGGTTCTCGAGCGCGGCCGTGCCGAGGTTGATGCGGGTCGCACCGCTTTCGAGGGCGGCTTCGAGGGAGCGGTCGTCGCGGATGCCGCCCGACAGCTCGACCTGCACGCCCTTGACCTGCTTGATGACCTTGCGCATGACATTCGCGTTGCCGCCGCGTCCGAAGGCGGCATCGAGGTCCACGAGGTGGATCCACTGCGCGCCCTGACGCGCGAAGTCGGCCGCGGCGTCGACGGGGTCGCCGTAGCTGGTCTCGGTGCCCGCCTCCCCCTGGGTCAGACGGACGGCCTTCCCATCGGCCACGTCGACCGCGGGAAGAAGGACAAGCTCGGGCGTGGACGCGAAATCGTTCATGGCTCCTCGTGCCGGTAGGCGCCTCTCGCCAGCCCCGGGCACGAGGTCACACAGTAGTCGTGCGCAGCCCGTCGATCCAATTGGCGAGAAGACGGATGCCGGCATCTCCCGACTTCTCGGGGTGGAACTGCGTCGCGGCCAGCGGACCGTTCTCGACCGCGGCGATGAAGGGGGCACCGTACGTGCACCACGTCACGGCGGGCTGCGGGAACGGCGGCGTGACCTCGAGCGACCACTCCTGCGCCGCGTACGAGTGGACGAAGTAGAAGCGCTCCCGTTCGATGCCCTCGAAAAGACGCGATCCCTCCCCCGCGGCGACCGTGTTCCAACCCATGTGCGGCAGCACGGGGGCGGCGAGCTCGTCGACGGTGCCCGGCCACTCACCGAGTCCGGGCGTGTCTGTGCCGCGCTCGATGCCGCGCTCGAACATCACCTGCATGCCGACGCAGATGCCGAGCACCGGACGACCGCCCGCGAGCCGGCGATCGATGATCTCGCCCCCACGACTGGCGTTCAGGGCGCCCATGACGGCGCTGAACGCGCCGACGCCGGGGACGAGGAGGCCGTCGGCGTCCATCAGCAACGAGCGGTCGGATGTCAGCCGCGCGTCGGCTCCGGCTTCGACGAGCGCCTTGACCGCGGAGTGGACGTTGCCCGAGCCGTAATCGAGGACGGCGACGACCGGCTTGGCCGTCACAGCGCGCCCTTCGTGCTCGGGATGCCGTCGACGAACGGGTCGAGGGCCTTGGCCTGACGGAAGGCACGCGCGAACGCCTTGTACTCCGCCTCGGCGATGTGGTGCGGATCGCGTCCCCCGACGACGCGCACGTGCACGGTGAGGCCGCCGTGGATCGAGATGGCCTCGAACGAGTGGCGCACGAGCGAGCCGGTGAAGTGCCCGCCGATCAGGTGGTGCTCGAAGCCCGCGGGCTCCCCCGTGTGCACGAGGTAGGGGCGTCCGCTGATGTCGACGACCGCCTGCGCCAGAGCTTCGTCGAGCGGAACGAGTGCGTCGCCGTACCGCGCGATGCCGGACTTGTCTCCGAGCGCCTGGCGGATCGCCTGGCCCAGGACGATGGAGGTGTCTTCGACGGTGTGGTGCGCGTCGATGTGGGTGTCGCCCGTCGCGCGCACGCGCAGGTCGGTCAGGGAGTGCTTCGCGAACGCCGTCAGCATGTGATCGAAGAACGGGACGCTCGTGGAGATGTCGCTGACGCCGCGACCGTCGAGGTCGAGCTCGAGCTCGACGCGGGACTCGCTCGTCTCGCGCGTGATCGAGGCGGTGCGGGGGGTGGCGGGGGCGGTCATGCTCGGGATCCTATCGAGGCGAGGGCGTCCAGGAACGCGGTGGTCTCGTCGGCCGTTCCGGCCGAGACGCGGAGGTGGTGGGGGATGCCGACGTCGCGGATCAGCACGCCCCGGTCGTAGAGCGCCTTCCACGTCGCGGCGGGATCGTCGACGCCCCCGAAGAGGACGAAGTTCGTCCAGGACTCGTGCGCCGTGTACCCCAGCGCCGACACGGTCGCCGAGATGCGGTCGCGCTGCGCGACGATCTCGTCGACCATCGAAAGCATGGTGTCGGCGTGCCCGAGAGCGGCCGTCGCGGCGGCCTGCGTCAGCGCGCTGAGGTGGTACGGCAGCCGTACCAGGCGGAGCGCGTCGACGAACGCCGGGTCGGCGGCGAGGTAGCCGACGCGGGCTCCCGCAAAGGCGAACGCCTTGCTCATGGTGCGCGAGACGACCAGCCGCGGGCGCCCGGGCAGCAGCGAGATGGCCGACGGCTCATCGCGCGGGGCGAACTCCTCGTAGGCCTCGTCGACGATGACGACCCCCTCGAAGGCGTCGTACACGGCCTCGATGACGTCGAGGCGCAGGGGGGTGCCCGTGGGGTTGTTGGGGGCGCAGAGGAAGACGATGTCGGGACGCTGCTCGCGCACCTGCGTCGCCGCGGACTCGGCGGAGAGGGTGAAGTCGTGCGCGCGCTCCCCGGCGATCCACCGGGCGCCCGTGGCGCGGGTGAGGATCGGGTACATCGAGTAGGTGGGGGCGAATCCCATCGCCGTGCGGCCAGGACCGCCGAACGCCTGGAGGATGTGTTGGAGGACCTCGTTCGAGCCGTTGGCCGCCCAGATCTGATCGGGGTTCAGTCCGTGCCCGAGGTACTGCGCGAAGGCCTCACGGAGAGTGGTGAATTCGCGGTCGGGATACCGGTTGACATCGCGGAGGGCGCGAGCCACGGCATCCAGGATGTCGTCGGCGACTTCGGACGGAACGGGGTGCGTGTTCTCGTTCACGTTCAGCGCCACGGGCAGCGCGGCCTGCGGTGCCCCATAGGGCGTCATGCCCCGGAGATCGTCGCGAAGCGGGAGGTCGTCGAGGCGTACGTTCACCTCACCCATCGTAGGCGGCGGTGACACCGACGGATCACGCTCGCGGGTCGGGCGGATCGCCCCTGCCGTCGGCGTCGATCCCGTGCGGACGGTCAGTTCGCGGGAGCGTATTCGGCGGGGATGGCGATGCGCTGACCCGCCGTGACGGAACCGCCGGACAGGGCGTTGAGACGCGAGATCTCGGCGACCACATCGCGCGGGTCGGCCGCGGGCGCGAGCTCCTCGGCGATCGACCACAACGTCTCGCCGCTCATGACGGTGATCTCGGTGAACGACCCGACGGGCGCCCCGGCCTCGTTCGAGGCGAGCGCGGCTCCCCCGCCGACGACGGCGAAACCCAGGGCGATGGCGAGGGGAAGGGCGACCAGGAACGCGACGACACGGCGTCCGCGCGCGGTGATGCGCAGGCGGGTGGTCGGGGCGGTGATGGCGATGCTGCTCATGATGTGCTCCTCGGTGGGGAGAGATTCGCACCCCGCCCTCGGCCGGGAGGGCGGCGGTGCGAATCTGTATTCCGAATCTATCTTCGATACTTTCGATGTGTCAAGACCGCGGATATCGCAGACGGATCGAACGCGACACGCGCGCCGTTCCCTGCCCTCCGGCTCGTTCACCGGATACGGTTTCGACACGGAGACCTCATCACCAACCTCCGACATTCGAATTTCCGCCGCATCGACAGCGGCGCGAGGGGAGCACAGATGACCGACGCGACGACCGCCGCCGGCCGCGAACGTCCGCAGACTCGGCGACGCAAGAACCTGAGCGACAAGCAGCTCGCCATCCTCGAGGTCATCCAGCGATCGATCGCCCGGCACGGCTACCCGCCGAGCATGCGCGAGATCGGCGACGCGGTCGGCCTGAAGTCGCTGTCGAGCGTGACCCACCAGCTCAACCAGCTGGAACTGAGCGGCTACCTGCGGCGCGACCCGGGCAAGACGCGCGCCATGGAGGTCCTCATCGACCTCCCCGGTGCCTCCGCCGAGAACCCGGCCGACACGGCTCCCGCGCTGGGCGACGCCGCCCTCGTGCCCCTCGTCGGCCGCATCGCCGCCGGCGTGCCCATCACCGCCGACCAGCAGGTGGAGGAGATCTTCCCCCTCCCCCGCCAACTGGTGGGCAAGGGCGAGCTCTTCATGCTCAAGGTGTCGGGCGACTCGATGATCGACGCCGCCATCTGCGACGGCGACTGGGTCGTCGTGCGATCGCAGGCGACGGCCGAGAACGGCGAGATCGTCGCCGCGATGCTCGACGGCGAGGCGACCGTGAAGACGTTCCGCCGCCGCGACGGCCACACCTGGCTGCTCCCCCGCAACAGCGCGTTCGAGCCGATCCTGGGCGACGAGGCCGTCGTGCTCGGCCGCGTCGTCGCCGTCCTGCGCGCCGTCTGACCTTCCCCGCCCCGGGGCCGGATGCGCGCTCGGGCGTGGCATCCGCCCCTCTCGGCTCGCTCGTCGCGAGTACCGGGGATCTCCGTCGATGTCGGATGCCCTGCCTAGGCTGGAGTCATGGCTGACACCCTCCCCTACGGTTCCTGGCCCTCCCCGATCACGCCCGCGTCCGTCGCCCAGGCCTCGCCGCGCGTCGACGGCGCACGACTGGTGGGAGACGAGGTGTGGTGGGGCGAGTCCGTCCCCCACGAGGCCGGTCGCGTCGCCGTGAAGCGTCGCCGCGGCGACGGCTCCGTCGAGACGGTGCTTCCCGCACCCGCCGACGCGCGCTCCGCGGTGCACGAGTACGGTGGCGGCGCCTGGACGGCGTCCGACGACGGGGAGCTGTACTACGTCGAGAAGGCCGACCAGCGGGTCTACGCGCTCCGCCCGGGCGAGACCTCGCGCCCGCTGACCCCCGCCGACGACGCCGTGCGACACGGCGGACTGCGCTGGGAGCACGGGGTCCTCCTCGCCGTGCGCGAGACCCACGGGTCGTCGCGGGTCCCGGCCCGGGCCATCGTCCGCATCCCCCTCGACGGGCCGGCGGAGGTCCTCGCCGAGGGCAGTGACTTCCTGGCCCAGCCGGCCCTCTCGCCCGACGGTCGCCGCCTGGCCTGGGTGGCCTGGGATCACCCCGACATGCCGTGGGATGCCACCGTCCTCCGCGTCGCCGACCTCGAGACGGGCGAGGTCCACGACGTCGCGGGCGGTGCGCACCGCGCGCCCGTGCAACCCGTGTGGATCGCGGACGACGAGCTCCTCTACGCGGACGATCCCGAAGGCCGATGGAACCTCTTCCGTCGCCCCCTCGACGGCGATGCGCAGCCGCTCGCCCCGGCGGACGCCGACACCGGCGGGGGCCTGTGGGTACTCGGAACCCGGTGGTTCGGAGCGGCCGACGACGGGCGCGTCGTCGCCGTCCGGACGAACGGGGCCGATGAGGTCGTCGAGATCGCACCGAGCGGCGTCCGTCCCCTCGACGTCCCCGTCGTCGCCGGCGCCGCGATCGACGACGCCCGCGGGTCGCAGGTGCTCGTCTCGGGTTCGGACGCCGGCGGGCGATCGGGCCTCTGGATCGTCGACCTCGATTCCGGCGCTGTCGACCTCGTGACGGGAGGCGCCGGCCCGTGGGGAGACGAATGGATGCCGACGGCCCGCGCGCTGTCGACGGACGGACCGCACGGTCCGGTGCACGCTTTCGCCTACGCCCCCACCAACCCCGACGTCGCCCCCGTGACAGGCGAGCGCCCGCCGTACGTCGTGCTCGTCCACGGCGGACCCACCTCGCACGTCGGCCCCGCTCCGTCGGCGAAGACGGCGTTCTTCACGAGCCGGGGTATCGGCGTCCTCGACGTCAACTACGGCGGTTCCACCGGCTACGGGCGCGCCTATCGGGACCGCCTGAAGGGACAGTGGGGCGTGGTCGACGTCGATGACGTCGCCGCCGCGGCATCCGCCCTCGCGGAAGCGGGACTCGCCGACCCCGAGCGCCTCGCCATCGCGGGAGGCTCGGCCGGGGGCTGGACGGTGCTCGCCGCCGTCACGCGCACCGACGTGTTCGCAGCCGGCATCTCCCGCTACGGGGTGGGCGACGCACGCGCCCTCGCGGAAGACACCCACGACTTCGAGGCGCGCTACCTCGACGGGCTCATCGGGCCTCTGCCCGATGCCGAGGCCGTGTACGTCGAGCGCTCACCCCTGAGCCGCCCGGAGCTCTTCCGTGTGCCGCTGCTGATCCTGCAGGGATCGGAAGACCGGGTGGTACCCCCGTCGCAGGCGGAGGCCATCCGCGACGCCCTGACGGCGCACGGCGTCCCGCACGCGTACGTCCTGTACGAGGGCGAGGGGCACGGGTTCCGCCGGTCGGAGACGGTGATCGACTCCCTCGAGCGCGAACTCGGCTTCCTCGGCGCGGTGTTCGGCTTCGAGACCCCGGGTATCCCCGCGCTCGAGCTCGACTGAGCCGACGCCTTCCGGGCGACTCACCCGCGGCGCCGACGCGCCGAAGAGCGCCCCCACGGCGATGGGCCCCCGCGCGTACGCGCAGGGGCCCATCGTGCCGCGCGGGCCTCAGCCCTCGAACGCCGCCAGCTCGGCGGCGAGCCGGGCGCCGACGTGAGCGTGCAGATAGGTGCCGTTCTCGCGGTGCTCCTGCGCCACGATGAGGCCGCTCTCGTGCACCGCCGACACGAGGTCGCCGCGGTCGTACGGAACGACCGCCTGCACCTCGACCGCCGGCAACGGCAGCGCCTCTTCGATCGCGGCACGCAGTTCGGCGATGCCCTCACCGGTGCGCGACGACACGAATTTCGCGTTCGGAGCGAGACCCCGCAGCACGAGCCGGTCGTCTTCGCTCACGAGATCGGACTTGTTGAAGACGACGATCTCCTGCCCGAAGTTCGCGTCGACATCGCCCATCACGTCGCGCACCGTCATGAGCTGGGCGGCCGGGTCGGGATGCGACGCGTCGACCACGTGCAGGATGACGTCCGCGTCGCCGACCTCTTCGAGCGTGGAGCGGAAGGCTTCGACCAGCTGATGCGGGAGGTTGCGCACGAAGCCCACGGTGTCGGTCAGCGTGTACACGCGCCCGTCGGTGGTCTCGGAGCGGCGGACCGTGGCATCCAGGGTCGCGAAGAGGGCGTTCTCTACGAGCACTCCGGCGCTCGTGAGGCGGTTGAGCAGGCTCGACTTGCCCGCGTTGGTGTACCCGGCGATCGCCACCGACGGGATCGTGTGGCGCTTGCGCTCGGCGCGCTTGGCCTCACGGGCGGGGGCGAAGTCGCGCAGCTGCTTGCGCAGCTGGGCCATACGCGTACGGATGCGGCGACGGTCGAGCTCGATCTTCGTCTCACCGGGTCCGCGGGATCCCATGCCCGCTCCGCCTGCACCGACCTGTCCGCCGGCCTGGCGCGACATCGAGTCACCCCATCCGCGCAGTCGCGGGAGAAGGTATTCGAGCTGCGCGAGTTCGACCTGGGCCTTGCCCTCACGGCTCTTCGCGTGCTGGCTGAAGATGTCGAGGATGACCGTCGTGCGGTCTATCACCTTCACCTTCACGACGTCTTCGAGCGCACGCCGCTGGCTGGGCGCGAGCTCCGTGTCGGCGATGACGGTGTCGGCGCCGACGGCGGCGACGATGTCGCGAAGCTCCGCGGCCTTGCCCCGGCCGACGTAGGTCGCCGGATCGGGGTGGGGCCGACGCTGCAGGACGCCGTCGAGCACGACCGCTCCGGCCGTTTCGGCGAGCGCCGACAACTCGCGCAGGGAGTTCTCCGCATCCGTCTGCTCCCCCTGAGGGTGCACGCCGACGAGCACGACGTTCTCGAGGCGCAACTGGCGGTACTCGACCTCGGTGACGTCTTCGAGCTCGGTCGACAGGCCGACGACACGGCGCAGCGCCGCGCGTTCCTCGCGGTCCCACTGGTCGCCGTCGCTGTCGCCGCCGTACGCGGTGGTGCTGTCTTGAAGGGCCTGAGCGGCACCGAAGACCCGGACCCCGCGGTGCGCTTCGGCGCGCGCGAGCACACGGTCGACCGGATCCACGGCTGACGCGTCGATGCTCGGGGGTGTGGTCTGTTCGGTCATGTGTTCCTTTCGTCGCGGGCGGGGCCCGCGGTGGTACTGATGTTCTGGCACTTTATCCGGCCCGGCGCCCGAGGCTCCGGTCGGATATCCTGAGCGGATGGGGAGCGAGCACTACTTCAGCGCGTCGCCGTCGAGTCCCGAGCAGCTCCGCCGCATCCGCGTGACGCTGGCCGGTCGTGAACTCGAGGTGGTCACGGCGGGCGGCGTCTTCAGCCCCGAGCACGTGGATGCCGGCACCTCGGTGCTGCTGGCCAACACGCCTCCCCCGCCCGCCGGTGGGAACTTCCTCGACCTGGGGTGCGGGTGGGGTCCGATCTCGTTGTCGCTGGCGCTCGCGTCACCGCACGCGACCGTGTGGGCGGTCGACGTCAACGAACGTGCTCTCGATCTCGTGAGGCGCAATGCCGAGTCGCTCGGCCTCACCAACATCAACGCCGTGCGCCCGGAAGATGTTCCCGACGACGTGACGTTCCGCACCATCCGCTCGAACCCGCCGATCCGGGTCGGCAAGAACGAGCTGCACGGCATGCTCCAGCACTGGATCCCGCGCCTGCAGGAGCGCAGCGACGGCTGGTTCGTCGTCCAGCGCAACCTCGGCTCCGATTCCCTGCAGCGCTGGCTCGCGGCGACCTTCCCCGAGGGCTACGGCGTCCAGCGCGCCGCCACCGGCCGCGGGTACCGCGTCCTGCGGGTGCGCCGCCACGGCTCGCCCCCGAGCGAACTCATCGACGTCGTCCGCTGAGCCGATGGCTTCCGCCGCGCCGTCGCCGGAGGGGGCGCGCACGGGAGCGGATTCCCGTCCGCGGTGGAATCATCCGCTCGCGCCGCGAGCCGGCATCCGGCTGCCACGGCTCGAGCGCGCACGCGCCGTCTCCCCGCGACGTTTGACGTCACGCGATTCCGCTCCGACGCCCCGTTCCGGTGTCAGGCGAGAGCGACCTCGCCCGTGAACACCAGCGATGCGGGACCCGACAGGAAGACCCGCCCCTCGGCGACGCGCACGCCGAGCGTGCCGCCCGGAGTGTCTACGACCCAGTGATCGGGAGCGGCGGCGCCCGCCCAGTGCCGCACGGCGAGCGCGGCGGCGGCGACGCCCGTTCCGCAGCTGAGGGTCTCGCCGACCCCGCGCTCGAACACGCGCAAGCGGATCGCCCCGACGCCGTCGCGCACGAGCGGGTCGGCCGGGACGACGAATTCGACGTTGGCGCCGTGTCGCGGCGCGGGGTCGAGTACGGGCTGGAAGGTCAGATCGAGCCCCTCGAGCTCGGCATCCGACGACAGGGCGACGACCACGTGCGGGTTGCCGACGTCGATGCCCACCCCCGGGCGCGCGACGCTCAGGCCCTTCGCGCGCACGAGCGTCTCGTCGGCCTCGACCGCGTACGCTCCCAGGTCGACCTCGAACCCGCGGTCGCTGCGCGTGAGGGTCTTCACGCCCGCTCGCGTGCCGATCCGCAGTCCCTCGTCGATGGAGGCGAGACCCGTGTCGGTGAGGTACCGGGCGAAGACGCGCGTGCCGTTGCCGCACATCTCGGCCGCGGATCCGTCGGCGTTGCGGTAATCCATGAACCACTCGGCCCCGGATGCCGCCGCCTCGGCGCCGTCGCGGATCGCGGCGGAGCGCACGACCCGCAGCAACCCGTCGGCGCCGATGCCGAAGTGACGGTCGCACAGCGCGGCGACCTGCGCGTCGGAGAGGTCGAGCTCGCCGTCGGGGTCGGCGACCACCACGAAATCGTTGCCGGTGCCGTGGCCCTTGGTGAACGCGAGAGAGGACATGCGCCCAGTCTACGGACGACCCGCAGCCGGCCATCCGCCGTGCCAGGGCCGGGCGGCCTCAGTCGGGTCGTCCGGGACCGTCGACGATCAGTCGCCGGCCGGTGGCCCAGGTCTCGAACGGCTCGTAGCCGAGCGCGTCGTAGAAGCCCCGCGCTCCGGTGTTGTCGGGGCGCACCATGAGCTGCACCTTGGGGCAGCCCATCTCCTCCAGCAGCCGCTCTGCCTCGGCCACGAGCGTCCGCCCCACTCCCCGCCCGCGGTGCGAGGCCGCGGCGGCCAGGTAGTAGAGCCACCCGCGGTGTCCGTCGTAGCCCGCCATCACGCTGCCGACGAGCGCGTCCCCGTCGACGGCGACGAGGAAGAGCTCGGGCTGCACGGTCAGCTTCCGGCGGATATCGGCGCGCGGGTCGTTCCAGGGCCTGGTCAGCCCCGCGTCCTCCCACAGGGCGACGACGGCGTCCTCGTCGGACGGCACGAATGCGCGGATCGCGATGGTCATCGATCATCTCCCACTGTCGCGCGCACGAGGTGCGCGGCATCCGTCGTCCGGGCGTCGACGACGCGGGCATCGGCGTAACGGCGGAACCACGACACCTGTCGGCGCGCGTACCGCCGGGTGAGGGCCTGCGTCTGCGCGATGGCCTCCGCGCGCGTCAGGTCGCCGCGCAGCTGGGCGAGCGCCTGCGCGTACCCGATCGCTCGTGACGCCGTGACGCCTCGCTCGAGTCCTTCGCCGCGCAGCCTCTCGACCTCGTCGACGAGGCCCGCGGCCCACATCCCCTCGACGCGCTCGTCGAGCATCGACACGAGCTGCTCGCGTTCCACGTGCGTCGTCACGATACGCGTCGACGGATGCCACGGTTCCGGCGCATCCGGAAGGGCACCGCCGTGCGTCTGGCCGCCCTGGGCCAGCACCTCGAGCGCGCGCACCACGCGTCGCCCGTTGCGCGGGTCGATGTTCGCCGCCGCACGGGGATCGGCCTCGCGGAGCCGCGCGAAGAGCGCACCCGGGCCCTCGCGCCCGAGCTCCGCCTCGAGGCGGGCGCGCAATGCCTCATCCCGCGGGGGGAAACGGAAGTCCCACAGCACGCTCGAGACGTAGAGCCCCGAGCCGCCGACGAGGATCGCCTCGGCGCCCCGGGAGTGGATCTCGGAGATCGCCGCGCGGGCGGCATCCTGGTACCAGGCCACCGCGGCCTCGTCGGTCACCGTGAGATCGTCGAAGAGGTGATGCGGGATGCCGCGGCGCTCGGCGACCGGGATCTTCGCGGTTCCGATGTCCATGCCGCGGTACAGCTGCATCGCGTCGGCGTTCACGATCTCGGCCGGCCGCCCCTCGGCCGCGAGAGCCTCCGCGAGGGCGAGGGAAAGACCGGTCTTGCCGGTGCCGGTGGCTCCGACGACCGCCCAGAGGGACGGGCTCGTCACACGCCCACGCGCAGCGTGGGGAGTCCGAGCGACACCGCGCGCGGCGCGCTGGCTTCGCCGGCGGGCGCCGGCACTGCGCACGACTCGGCCTGCGACCGGTCCCACGCGTCGCCGGCGCGGGTGCGACGGATGCGCAGCGGCGCGCCGTCGACGGCGTCGGCGAGCAGGTGGAAGGGCGCCGCGTGGGTCACCGTGACCGACACGACGTCGCCCGGACGCGGCACGGCCGAGCCCGCCGGCAGCTCGAAGTGCACGAGGCGGTTGTCTTCGGCGCGGCCGGTCAGGCGGTGGGTCTCGGCATCCTTCTTGCCCTCCCCCGCCGAGACGAGGACCTCGAGGGTGCGGCCGAGCTGCTTCTGGTTCTCCTCGGCCGAGATCCGGTCCTGCAGGGCGATCAGCCGCTCGAAGCGCTCCTGCACGACGGCCTTCGGCACCTGATCGGCCATGGTCGCGGCCGGTGTGCCCTCGCGGATCGAGTACTGGAACGTGAAGGCGCTCGAGAACCGCGAGGCCTCGACCACGCGCATGGTCTCTTCGAAGTCTTCGTCGGTCTCGCCCGGGAATCCCACGATGATGTCGGTCGTGATCGCCGCGTGCGGGATGCGCTCGCGCACGCGGTCCAGGATGCCGAGGAACTTCTCGCTGCGGTACGACCGACGCATCGCCTTGAGGATGCGGTCGGAACCGGACTGCAGGGGCATGTGCAGCTGCGGCATGACCGCCGGGGTCTCGGCCATCGCCGCGATGACGTCGTCGGTGAAGGCCGCCGGATGGGGGCTGGTGAACCGGATGCGCTCGAGGCCCTCGATCTCGCCCGCCGCGCGCAGCAGCTTGCCGAACGCGAGACGGTCGCCGAACTCGACGCCGTACGAATTGACATTCTGGCCGAGCAGGGTGACCTCGATCGCGCCGTCGTCGACGAGCAGGCGGATCTCGTTCAGGATGTCGCCCGGGCGGCGGTCCTTCTCCTTGCCGCGCAGGCTCGGCACGATGCAGAACGTGCAGGTGTTGTTGCAACCGACCGAGATCGAGACCCACCCGCTGTGCACCGAGTCGCGCTTGGTGGGCAGCGTGGACGGGAAGATCTCGAGCGACTCGAGGATCTCCAGCTCCGCTTCGCCGTTGTGGCGGGCACGCTCGAGCATGCCGGGGAGCGAGCCCATGTTGTGTGTTCCGAAGACGACGTCGACCCACGGCGCTTTCTGCTGGACGGCTTCTTTGTCCATCTGCGCGAGGCAGCCGCCGACGGCGATCTGCATGCCCGCTCGCGCGTCCTTGCGCGACTTCAGGTGACCCAGTGTTCCGTAGAGCTTTCCCGCGGCGTTGTCGCGCACCGCGCACGTGTTGATGACCACGACGTCGGCCTCGGTGCCCGCCTCGGCGCGCACGTAGCCGGCGCTCTCGAGTGACCCGCTGAGGCGCTCGGAGTCGTGCACGTTCATCTGGCATCCGAACGTGCGGACTTCATAGGTGCGCGCACCGGCGTCGCCCTGGGCGGCGGCGGAGGGCGCGATGAGCGTCGGAGAGGAGACGGGGGTGGTCATGATGCGAGCAATTCTAAAGCCCGTGCCCCCAGACCTCGACGCGTACCGCCGGACGACGCTGATCGCGAAACGCCCACGTTCCTTCGTTCACCGGCCTAGCGGCGCGCATAGCTGATCGATAGTGTGTGCCCACGCTGACCCGTCCGCCTGCGGGTATCCGGGGGGAGAAGTATGCGGACAGAACAGGCGACCTCGTGGTCGCGCGCAGTGATCGGTTCCGATCGGGATGTGATCGACCTGGCATCCCGTGTGCAGGCCGGCGTCTCCATGGTGGTGGCGGGGCCACGTGGAAGCGGCCGTAGCTACGTCCTCCGGGCCATCACGGCGGAGGTCGAGAAGCGCGGACGCGAGGTCATCATCGTCCGGCCGGCCTCAGCGCTGAGGGCCGTCCCATTCGGAGCCCTAGTCGCTACCGGCCACCCCGCCCTGCGCCATCTGAGCGAAGGATCACCGACGCGGATCGAGGGCGTGGTCGTCATCGACGACGTCGACGCCCTCGATCCCGCCTCAGCGCGTGCGCTCGCCCATGCGGTGGCCGCAGGCCGGGCGACCGCTGTCGTCGGGCTGCGCACCGCTCGCCCTCGGTCGCGGTACCGCCCCGATGACGCCGACGAGGTGCGCCGCACGTTCCTCGACCTCTGGATGGACGGCTTCGCTCGACGCATCGACCTGTCGGAGCTCACCGACGACGACGCACGGCGCATGATCGCGCTCTTCCCTGACGCGGATCTGCTCGACGTGCCGACGCGGGCGGGCCTCATCTGGCGCGCGGACGGCTCCCGCACACTGCTGCGTCAGCTCGTGCTGGAGGCGCTCCGGGCTGCCCGCGACGGCCGCGATCCGCTCCGGGCGGTCCGCTCCGTCGCCCCCGACAGCCGACTCGCCGTCGCGGTGGAACGCCACGTCGCCGGCTTTCTGCGGCAGGACCTCGAGTGCCTGGCCGGTGTGCGCCGCCTGGCCCACCTCGAGTTCGCGGTCGCCACACGCCTGTTCGACCCCGAGGCCGTCGGCGCGCTTCTCGGCAGCGGCCTCCTCCACGCCGATTCCTCGGCGGAACAGCGCCTCACGGCCAACGATCTCTTCGCGCTCCAGGCGCACCGGCAACTCGGCGACGATGTCGTCGATGCGATCATCGACGGCGCCGGCAGACGCATGCTCGCCGAGGCCGACCGCTGGTGGAGCTC
Source organism: Microbacterium galbum (assembly GCF_032464915.1). Lineage (NCBI taxonomy): Bacteria > Bacillati > Actinomycetota > Actinomycetes > Micrococcales > Microbacteriaceae > Microbacterium > Microbacterium galbum. The sequence goes on from NZ_JAWDIS010000001.1 coordinate 210,222, forward strand.
CACCATCGCGGTCGCCGTCTCCGAACGATGGCACCGTCTCGGTTTCGACGCCTCGGGCGAAACGGCCTATGACCCGGCGCTTCGCGCCCGGGTGGCACTCGACGCGGCGCGAGAGGCGAATGACCGCGGGGACCCCGCCCATGCGGCCGCCCACGCCGCGCGCGGCCTCGCTGCCGTCGATGACCCCGCGCTGCACATCGAAACCGCTCTCGCGCGGCCCGATGTGGTCGACCCGGACGGCGTCGTCGCCGACGGTTCCGCCCGCCGCCGGATCGCTCGTCTGCAGGCGTACAGAGCGGCGGCGGGAATGCCGCTCTCCACCGATGCGGCGCGGATCTCGCCCGAGCAGGCCGAGGCGGACGCCCAGGTGGAGCGCCTGCTCGGCGAGGCGGCGCGGGCGGGTGACCGGCTCGACTCCGCGAAGGCGAGCGAACTCGCCGAGCTGGCGATCTCGATCCCCGGCGCCTCGCCCCTGGGGCGACTGCGGGCTCTCGTGACGGCGGGCACCATGGAGACTCTTCGGGGCCGCTGGGCCGTCGCTCGAACCCACTACCGCGACGCGCAACGTCTGCTCGACGCGGACCCACGCCCACCCGGGATCACCACCCGAGATCGGCTGGCGACGTTGCTCTCGCTCCTCGTGGGGCACCAGATCGCCGGGGCCGATGGCACTGCGGCTCAGCACCGCCTCGAACGCGAGCTCGGTCCGGCCGCGCGTGAGGGCGGCTCTTCCGAACTGACCGTCGCGGGCGTCGCCGCAGCCATCGCGTTCGCTGCGTCCGGGCGACCCGTGCAGGCGTATCGCGAGGTGGTCTCGGCCATGCGCCGGGACCCGGCCGCGGTGGGCGACTCCACGGCCGCGATGCTGCGACTGGATGTCGCGGAGGAATTGGCTCTTGCGCAGCGGCTGGAGGAGGCGCGCGCCATCCTCGCGCATGTCGATGAGGACGGGCCGCTCATCGTGCGTCGCAGCCGTCTCTACGTCGAGACGACCGTCCTGGTCGCGGAGGCGCGGGTCGCCGAGGCGCGTGCCGCCGCGCGCGCCGCCGCCGATCTCAGCCGCGGTTGCACGGCAGCGGCCCTGCGGATTCGCGACCTGTACCGGCTCGTGAGTCTCGACATCGCCGTGCAGGACGAGATCGACGAGCTCGTGCAGCTGGCCGCCACGACGGACCTCCCCCTCGCGACGAACGCGGTTCGCCGGGCGTCGGCCCGGTCAGTCGGAGCCGACGACGCGCGACCTGTCGATGAGCTTCGGCTTCACGCGCTGTGGTCGGCGCCCGCCGCCGAAGCGGTGATCCCCGCTCCCGCACCCGCTCCGGCGCCCGTTGCCTCCCCGCCGCCCGAGGAGCTCACAGCCCGAGAACGTGAGATCGCTCTCCTCGCGAACGAAGGGCTCACCAACCGGGCGATCGCCGCTCGTCTGTTCCTCTCCGTCCGGACCGTGGAGTCCCACGTGTACCAGGCGCGCTCGAAAGTCGGAGCACCGTCGCGGCGCGAGCTCGCGCGCATCGTGGCGCAGGGTGTCGTCGCGCGTCCGCCTGACCCGCAGGATGCCGACGGGAACAGTCGTCAGGGCTGAACGCTCCCCTCACGCCGGTCAGGGATGAACACCGGTCAGGGGTGAACGCACGCCGGTCAGCGGCGAACCCACGCCCCATAGGGGTCGAGGGCGAACGCACGCCTCACCCCGGTCAGTCGTCAGGAGTGAAACGCACGCCTGACGTCGGCCGGCTGAAAGACCGCGACCGTCCGATCCCCGCCTCGCTCAGAGCCGTCTTCGCGGCCGACAGAGCCACCGACGACGGATATCCCCGCCGCGCCAGCTGACCGGCCAGCCGCCGGAGCGACGCATCGTAGTCTTTGCCGTCCACGCCGCGGACTTTGGTGCGGGCGAATTCCAGCGCGCGCTCCGCGTCGTCGTCGGGAAGCTCTGCGAGTGCGGCTTCCGCGACGTCTCGGGGGATGCCGCGCTTGCGCAACGTCTCGGCCACAGCCCGACGACCTTCGCCGCGCTTCTCGATCGCCGACATCGCGAGTTGTTCCGCGAACGCCGCGTCGTCGAGATAGCCGAGATCCACGAACTTGACGATCAGCTCTTCGATGACGACCTCGTCCGCGCCGTCGACGCCGCGGAGGGCCGTTCGCGCTTCCGCCAGTGACAACGAGCGCGAACGGAGTTTGCGAAGCAGAAGCGCTTCGGCACGTTCGAGCGCATCGTCGACGTCGGCGTCTGCACCGGTTCCGCGTGAGTCTGTCGCACGGAGCGAAAGCGAATCACCCCCGGGGAGGTTCCACGCCGCGGCGGGGGAATCGTGAGCGGACTCGCCGGACGATGTGTCGCTTCTCAGCGCCCTCAGTCGCGGACGCGTCGACCGAGGGACCGCGACATCACCCGCCGTCGTGGGATCCGCGGCAGCGGCACGACCGCGCGACGGGTGGGCGCCCTCGGAGGCGCGACCGGAGCGCGTCGCCGCCGACACCCCGAACAGGGGAATGACCGGTGCGAGATCGGTGTCGACAGCACGCAGGGAAGCCGTCCGGCCCGCGCGCGCGTCGGCGCTGTCACGCGAGGCGGTCGAATCTGTGGGCGCGTCGGCGTCTTCACTCGAGGCGGTCGAGCCTGTGCGCGCGCCGGTGTCGTCGTGACGCGAAGCGGGTGGATCCGCTGGCGCGCTGCCGTCATCGCTCGCGGTTGCGACCCCTGTATCGGTGACATGGGCCCACGGCGAATCCGGCAAATCCGACGCCGAGGAACCCCGCCCGTCTTCGCCGCCTGACGAACGCGGACGGACGGGGCCCTTGGTGTCGTCGCTCATCACGCCGGGCGGCGCTGGGCGAGCTCGTCGTCGGCGGGTGCCGCCACAGCAGGCGCTCCACCGATGCCGAGCTTGGTCTTGATCTTCGACTCGATCTCGGCCGCGACATCCGGGTTCTTGATGAGGAAGTTGCGGGCGTTCTCCTTGCCCTGCCCGAGCTGCTCTCCCTCGTACGTGTACCACGCGCCAGACTTCTTCACGATGGCGTGCTCGACGCCGAAGTCGATCAGGCTGCCCTCGCGTGAGATCCCCACGCCGTAGAGGATGTCGAACTCGGCCTGCTTGAAGGGCGGCGCCATCTTGTTCTTGACGACCTTGACGCGGGTGCGGTTTCCGACTGCTTCGGTGCCGTCTTTCAAGGTCTCGATACGACGGATGTCGAGGCGCACGGAGGCGTAGAACTTCAGCGCCTTTCCACCCGCCGTCGTCTCGGGAGAACCGAAGAAGACACCGATCTTCTCGCGCAGCTGGTTGATGAAGATCGCCGTGGTCTTGGTCGTGTTCAGACCACCCGTCAGCTTGCGGAGCGCCTGCGACATGAGGCGCGCCTGGAGACCGACGTGGGAGTCGCCCATTTCGCCCTTGATCTCGGCCTCGGGCACGAGAGCGGCGACGGAGTCGATGACGACGAGGTCGATCGCGCCGGAGCGGATCAGCATGTCGGCGATCTCGAGGGCCTGCTCACCGGTGTCGGGCTGAGACACGAGCAGAGCGTCGATGTCGACGCCGAGCTTCTTGGCGTACTCGGGGTCGAGCGCGTGCTCGGCGTCGATGAACGCGGCGATGCCGCCGGCACGCTGCGCGTTGGCGATGGCGTGGAGCGTCAGCGTCGTCTTACCCGACGACTCCGGTCCGTAGATCTCGATGATGCGACCGCGCGGCAGGCCGCCGATACCGAGGGCCACGTCGAGGGCGACGGAGCCGGTGGGGATGGTCTCGATCGGGGCGCGGTCGTCGCTGCCCAGTCGCATGACCGAGCCCTTTCCGAACTGCCGGTCGATCTGCGCCAGGGCGGATTCGAGGGCCTTTTCGCGCTCTGCGGGTGAGGGCATGACGTCTTCTTTCTGCTCGCGTTCCGGTCGCCTATAGGCTGTCGCGTCCCCCATCGACGATGGGGGCACCCGACAAGGCGTTCAGAGTGTCGTTCGACGTTCCTCACGTTAGAGAGGGCCTCCGACATTGGTGTCGGGAGACGGCCTTCCTGTGGATGAACGGGGCACGAAGCTCGTTGTGAAGGAGCCTACGCCCGAATCGAACGTAGATTCGATGACACGCCGGGATCTCGTCTGCGAGTCCCGAAAGCCCGGCGGCGCGCTGCCCTGCGGGGCGCGTGCATCAGCCCGCACCCGTTCGGCCCCGATCCGCGCTGTCGAAGGGAGCCGGCCTCACGGGTGGCCGACCGAGGCGATACCGAGATCGACGTCTCAGGACCGACGCGGTTCGAGCCGCCCGACGCCGTACCGACGGTTCTCCGGTACGTCGGTCTCAGCGCAGAGCGCGAGCCACACGTCGCGAGGATCGACGCCGGCCGCGAGAGCATCGGCACTGGTGCGTCCCCCCACCGCCGACAACACGAGATCGGTCAGCAGGGAGCCACCGCGGGCGCCGAACTCATCGGCGACAGCGCGATCGAATTCGCTACGACGCATGCGGACGCGACGTCAGCGCAGCGACAGCTCGGGCTCGACCGCGGCGACGAGTTCGTCGGGGACGACGTCGGGGAAGGTCTGGAGGCCCTCGAGCACGGAGAGCCGGTCGCCCACCTGGCGCATGATGGTCGAGATGGGGACGTCGAGCGCTTCGGCTACCGAAGCGAGGATCTCGCTCGAGGCTTCTTTCTGACCGCGCTCGACCTCGCTGAGATAGCCGAGGGCGACGCTCGCGCGACTGGCGACCTGGCGGAGGGTACGGCCCTTCTGCTGGCGGAGGTCACGCAGGACTTCGCCGATCTCTTGACGAACCAGGATCATTTGGGGCCCTCCTCACTGCTGATTCCGTCGCTGCCCGGATGAGCAACTGTAAAACACCATCTGTGGTCACCCTAATGCCGCGCGCTGTGCACCGGATGGGAATCGCTGGACGAAACCGGAGTGTGCGATCATTTGTTCCCGCACTCGGCGTCGATGCTCCACGGACGAGGATTCACAGGGCCGCGAGGACCCGCCGGATGGCCAGATGGGCGGTCTCCCGGCGGATACGGTCGCGGTCCCCCGCGATGACCAGCGAGTCGACGCGGGTGCCCAGCGGCGTCGAGACCGCGATGTGCACCGTGCCGACGGGCTGTCCGTCCTGCTCGTCGGGACCCGCCACTCCCGTCGTCGCGACGCCGACATCGGCGGGGACGCCGTCCGCACCGAGGACATCTCTGACCCCGCGCGCCATCTGGCGTGCCACGCGGGGATGAACGGCGCCGTGCGCGTCGAGCAGGGCGTGATCGACTCCGAGCACGCTGTGTTTGAGGTCGGTCGCGTAAGCGACCACTCCCCCGCGCACCACCCGCGAAGCGCCCGGCACATCGACGAGAGATGCGACGACGAGACCTCCCGTGAGGGATTCCGCAACGGCGATCGTCCACCCGAGCTCGGCGAGACGGTCCAGCAGCACCGCCGCGCTCTCGCGCGGGTCGCGGACGAGCGTCTCGTCGAGGTCGTCGGGAACGCCGTCGATCACCGGCGCCCTCGGCTCCGCCGTGCAGCACGGACCTCGGTCACGACGTAGTCGATGCCCGAGGCGACGGTCAGGATGACGGCGATCGTCATGGTCACGACCGAGACCCACCACACGGTGCCCTGCCATGCTCCCGCGTCGGAGAGGCCGGCGAACGGGATGAGGGCGATCGAAAGCGCGACGGCCTGGAAGACGGTCTTGAGCTTGCCCATCCACGCCGCGGCGAGCACGTGGTTGCTGACGACGATGAACCGGTAGATCGTGATGCCGATCTCACGGACGAGCACGATGATGGTCACCCACCACGGCAGCTCGCCGAGGATGGACAGCCCGACGAAGGCCACTCCGGTGAGGGCCTTGTCGGCGATCGGGTCGAGCAGCTTGCCGAGATCGCTCACGATCTCGTATCGCCGGGCGATGTACCCGTCGACCCCGTCCGTCGCGATGGCGACGATGAACAGGATGGCGGCGGCCCAGCGGAGTGCACCGCCCTCCCCCGCGTCGGCCAGAAGCAGCCAGAGGAAGACCGGTGCGCACAGGATGCGCACGATCGTGATCGCGTTGGGGAGCTGCGGGTGCACGGCCATCAGTCGCGTCCCGTCAGCTGCCAGGCGTCTTCGGAGCCCTCGTCGTCTTCCACGACAGGCAGCCCTTCGTATTGCGCCTCGATCGGGTCCTCGCCGTACCGGTCGTCGTCGCCGACGGCCGCGGGGGCCTCGGGCGCCTCATCGCCGCGCAGACGCGCAAGGACGGCAGGAAGCTGCTCGTTGGTGACGAGCACGTCGCGGGCCTTCGATCCCTCGGAGGGACCGACGATCTCGCGCGACTCGAGCAGGTCCATCAGGCGCCCCGCTTTCGCGAAACCGACGCGCAGCTTGCGCTGGAGCATCGAGGTCGACCCGAACTGCGTCGAGACCACCAGCTCCGCGGCCGCGAGCAGGAGCTCGAGATCGTCACCGATGTCGGCGTCGATCTCCTTCTTCTCGGCGGCCGCCTGCACGTCGGCGCGGTACTCGGGCCGAGCCTGCTGCGTGACGTGAGCGACGACCTTCTCGATCTCCTGCTCGCTCACCCACGCTCCCTGCACGCGGACGGCCTTGGACGCCCCCATGGGCAGGAAGAGACCGTCGCCCTGACCGATCAACCGGTCGGCACCGGGCTGATCCAGGATGACGCGGGAGTCGGTGACGCTCGTCACGGCGAAGGCGAGGCGCGAGGGCACGTTCGCCTTGATGAGGCCGGTCACGACATCGACCGACGGACGCTGCGTCGCCAGGACGAGGTGGATGCCGCTCGCGCGGGCGAGCTGGGTGATGCGGACGATCGAGTCCTCGACGTCGCGGGGGGCGACCATCATGAGGTCGGCCAGCTCGTCGACGACGACCAGAAGATACGGATAGGGCTTGAGCACCCGCTCGCTCCCGGCCGGCAGCTGGATCTCCCCCGCGACGACCGCCTTGTTGAAGTCGTCGATGTGACGGAAGCCGAACGACGCGAGGTCGTCGTACCGCATGTCCATCTCCTTCACGACCCACTGCAGCGCTTCGGCGGCCTTCTTGGGGTTCGTGATGATCGGCGTGATCAGGTGGGGCACCCCCGCGTAGGACGTCAACTCGACGCGCTTGGGGTCGATGAGCACCATGCGCACGTCGGACGGCTTGGCGCGCATCAGGAGGCTGGTGATCATCGAGTTGACGAAGCTCGACTTGCCCGAACCCGTCGATCCGGCGACCAGAAGGTGGGGCATCTTGGCCAGGTTGGCCACGACGAAGCCGCCGCCGACGTCTTTGCCCACGCCGATGGTCATGGGATGCGTCGACGAGGTCGCGGCATCCGATCGGAGGATGTCGCCGAGCGTCACGATCTCGCGGTCGGCGTTCGGGATCTCGACGCCGATCGCGCTCTTGCCGGGGATCGGGGCGAGGATGCGGACCTCGTTGGAGGCGACGGCGTAGGCGATGTTGTTGGTCAGCGCGGTGATGCGCTCGACCTTCACCCCGGGCCCGACCTCGATCTCGTACTGCGTGACGGTCGGACCACGCGAGAACCCGGTCACCCGCGCGTCGACCTTGAACTGCTCCATCACGCTCTCGATGGCGGCGACCACCGCGTCGTTCGCCGCGGAGCGGGCCTTGGGGGGCGTCCCGGTCGCGAGCGCCGTCACGGCGGGCAGACGGTAGTTCGCGGCGGGCGGCGCACCGGCACTGTCGCCGCCGAGCCCCGAGATGCCCGGCAGATCGTCGTCGTCGCCCAGATCGATCGACGAGTCGTCGTGCAGACCGCGGCCGGATACGGCACCGGCGAGAGCACTCGCGTCGAAGACCTCGGTGAGGGCATCGGGCGCGGGCGGGACCGGCGGCGGGGTCGGCGCCTTCGCACGGGGCGCGACGGGCTCCGGCTCGACCATCGCCGACTCGAAACCACCCTGCGTCGTTCCGGGCGAGAGCAGGGTCGTGAGGTCGTCGGAGCCGAGGGATCCGTCGGCGTCCTCTTCGCGGCCCGACCTGTTGCGTCGCCACCAGGGCAGCGACTTCTCGGCGGGCTCGTCGTCGGCGTCGTCGACGGCGAGGACCTTCGTGGTGGCATCGCTCTGCTCGGAGCGCTCGACCCCGAACATCCAGGCGTAGAGATCGCCGAGCCGACGTCCGATGCGGTTGGGGGGCGTCTTGGTGAGGATCAGCACGCTGAGCACTGCCACCAGGGAGAGCGCGATGTAGGCGCCCACGTCGGTGAGCGCGAAGGCCAGGGGCTCCCCCACGATCCAGCCCGCGATGCCGCCCGCCGGGCTGAGGGCGGGCAGTCCGCCTTCGCTCGGCACGGGACGACCACCGGCGACGTGACAGAAGCCGGCGAGCGTGACGATGAACAGCCCGAATCCGATGCCGACGCGGCCGTTGTCGTGCACGGATGCGGGATGCCGGAAGAGCCAGCCCGCCAGCAGCAGGAGCAGGACGGGGAGCACGAACGCGACGCGGCCGAAGAGCGCGCCGAAGCTGTAGGCGCTGATGAGGGCAGCGGCCTCTGTGCCGATGAAGAACCACTCGACGACCGCACCGAGGACGGCGAGCACGACCAGGAAGAACGGGAAGCCGTCGCGTCGCTGATCGCGCTCCAGGTTCTCGGGGCCGAACGCCCGGAACATCCCGCCGACGCCGTGGGCGACCGCCATCCACGCGCGGGCGGCGACGGGAGGCTTCTCGGGCTCGTCTACGTAGCGCTTCGGCGCGGGCGCCGAGGCTTTCGATCGCGACGACCCCTTCGCGGGGGCGCGACCGCCGGACGGGGACGAGGTACGAGCCATGCCTCCACGGTAGGCGCGACCCCTGACATTCGCAGGTACCGACGCGGGGTTCAGCGCAGGCGCTTGACCATGACGTCGCGGCCGATCCCCCGCCGCACGACGGCGAACGCCTCCGAGCGGTACAGCGACACGGCGAAGTTGTCGCGCTCCACGCTGAGGCTGAGGCGCGCATACCCCTCGCCGCGAGCGTGGTCCACGAGGTGCTGCAGCAGGGCTCGTCCCGTTCCGTGAGACCGCCAGACGGGCCGCACGCCGATGATCAGCTCGGGCACGCCCGTTCCGATCCAGGCGAATCCGGGCTCGTCGCGCGGGAACATCCGATACCAGGCGGCGCCGATCGGCTCCCCCGTCGGCGATTCGGCGACGAAGCCCGCGTCGCCCGGCCGCAGCCACCCGGCGATGTATCGGCGATGGTCCGGACTGCTCAGCACCTCGTGACGGGGGCGGGCACCACCGGCGCGCCAGTTGGCGGCCTCGACGGTCATATCGGCGAGGAAGGCGCCGTCGGAACGGACAGCCGCACGGATCGGGAGACCGGGCATGCCCGCATGATAGCGAGCGAGGGCATACCCGCGTGACCACGACGACCGCCCGGGCGCCCCGAACAGGCCCGCCTCGCCTCACGGCGTGATCGCAGACGGAACCCGGGAACGACGGAGCGCCGCGGGGGGATCCCCGCGGCGCTCCGCTCTGCTCGGCTGCTCAGGCCTCGATGACCATCGGTACGATCATGGGCCGACGACGAAGCGACTGGTTGACCCAGCGTCCGATCGTGCGACGCACGACCTGGGACAACGCGTGGTTGTCGCGGACCCCCGACTTCGCCGCCTCGGCCAGTGCCGCCGCGATCTTCGGCTTCACGCTGTCGAAGACCTTGTCGTCCTCCGCGACGCCGCGGGCATGGATCTCGGGTCCCGACACGATCTTGCCGGTCGCGGAGTCGACGACGACGATGACCGAGATGAAGCCCTCCTCGCCGAGGATGCGTCGGTCCTTCAGGTCGGCATCCGTGATCTCGCCCACCGATGACCCGTCGACGTACACGAAGCCGATGTCGACCTGGCCCACGACCTCGGCCACGCCGTCGCGCAGATCGACGACCGTGCCGTTCTCGCCGAGGATGGTGTTCTTCTCGGGGATGCCGGTCTCGCGAGCGAGTTTGGCGTTCGCCATCAGGTGGCGGTACTCGCCGTGCACGGGGAGGACGTTCTTGGGCTTGAGGATGTTGTAGCAGTACAGCAGCTCGCCCGCCGCGGCGTGACCCGAGACGTGCACCTTGGCATTTCCCTTGTGCACCACGGTCGCGCCGAGCTTCGTCAGCCCGTCGATGACGCGGTAGATCGCGTTCTCGTTCCCGGGGATCTGGCTGGATGCCAGGATGATCGTGTCGCCCTCGCCGGGTTCGATCGCGTGATCCAGGTTGGCCATGCGGCTGAGGACGGCCATCGGCTCGCCCTGCGACCCGGTCGACATGTAGACGATCTTGTCGTCGGGCAGGTCGCGCGCCTTCTTGTAGTCGATGAGCACGCCGTCCGGCACGTTCAGGTAGCCGAGGTCGGCCGCGATCCCCATGTTGCGCACCATGCTGCGCCCGAGCAGCGCCACACGTCGACCGTTCGCGTGGGCGGCGTCGAGCACCTGCTGCACCCGGTGCACGTGGCTGGAGAAGCTCGCGACGACGACACGGCGAGGCGCCTTGGCGATCACCTGGTCGAGCACGGGGCCGATGCCGCGCTCCGTGGGCGTGAACCCGGGCACGTCGGCGTTGGTGGAGTCGACGAGGAACAGGTCGACGCCCTCCTCGCCGAGACGCGCGAACGCACGGAGATCGGTGATGCGACCGTCGAGCGGCAGCTGATCCATCTTGAAGTCGCCCGTGGCGAGAACGAGACCCGCAGGGGTGCGGATCGCGACGGCGAGGGCGTCGGGGATCGAGTGGTTGACCGCGACGAACTCGAGATCGAACGGACCGACCTGCTCGCGCTGCCCCTCCGCCACCGTGAGGGTGTACGGGCGGATGCGGTGCTCTTTCAACTTCGCCTCGATGAGAGCGAGGGTGAGCCCCGAGCCGATGAGGGGGATGTCGCCCTTGAGCTTGAGCAGGTAGGGGACGGCGCCGATGTGGTCCTCGTGGCCGTGGGTCAGCACGACGCCGACGATGTCGTCGAGACGGTGCCGGATGGGCTCGAAATCGGGCAGGATCAGGTCGACGCCGGGCTGGTGCTCCTCGGGGAAGAGCACGCCGCAGTCGACGACGAGCAGCTTGCCGTCGTACTCGAAGACGGTCATGTTGCGACCGACTTCGCCGAGGCCGCCGAGCGGGATGACGCGGAGGGTGCCCGCGGCGAGCGCGGGCGGATCGAACGGGGTAGTGGGCATATGTGCCTCCTCGGATGCCGCCGTGCGGCATCCCTCTGTGTGGCGTCCCTGGCCGCGGTTCGGCGGACGCCGATGCTTATCTCGTGGTGCCGTGCACCTTCGGCAGCGCGCCGCCGGCGGCCGCGTTGCGGTCGGGGCGGAAGTTGGAGAAGTCGGCGCCGGCCACGTTCTTCACGAGGGCCAACTCGTCTTCGATGACGGCGGCTTCCCACTCCTCCGGCCCGACGAGGGGCAGGCGGACCCGGGGGCTGCCGATGCGGCCGAGGCCGTGCAGGATGTACTTCGCCGCGACCGTGCCCGGTACGTGCGTCATGACGGCGCGGACGAGCGGTTCGAGGCCTTTGTGCGCAGCGGTGGCGGACGCCAGATCGCCCGCGTTCACGGCATCCACGATCGTCCGGTAGGGCGCGGCGGCGATGTTCGCCGTGACGCCGATGAGGCCGGACGCGCCGATCGAGAGGTGCGGGAGGACGTTGGCGTCGTCGCCCGAGAAGTACATCAGGTCGGTCTGGTTCAGCACCCGGCTGACCTCGCTGAAGTCGCCCTTGGCGTCTTTGATCGCGAGGATGTTGGGGTGCTTCGCGAGGCGCAGGATCGTCTCGTACGTGATGGGCACACCCGTGCGGCCGGGGATGTCGTAGAGGATGACCGGCAGGTCGGTCGCGTCGGCGACGAGACGGAAGTGCGTCAGGATGCCGGCCTGCGTGGGCTTGTTGTAGTACGGCGTGACGATCATGATGCCGTCGGCGCCGGCCTTCTCGCTGGCCTTGTAGAGCTCGATCGCGTGCGCGGTCTCGTTCGAGCCGCCGCCCGTGATGATCTTGGCGCGACCGGCCGACACGCTCTTGCCGACCTCGACCAGACGCAGCTTCTCGGGGTCGGTGAGCGTCGAGGTCTCGCCCGTGGTGCCGGTGACGACGATGCCGTCGGCCCCGGCGGTGATGACGTCGTCGATGTGCTTCTCGGTGGCGGGCCAATCGACTTCGCCGTCGGCGGTCATCGGAGTGATGAGCGCGACGAGCACCTGACCGAAGGGATTGCCGGAGTGCGTCATGATCCCAGGTTATCGGTTCGGCGGCGTCCTCCCCCGGCCTCCCCCGCAGTCGGTGTGAACAATGCGTGACGGCGAGGGCGTCCTAGGGTGAGCGCATGGCCTGGACGACCCGCGCGACGCGCACCGTGTACGAGAATCCCTGGATCAACGTCCGCGAGGATGACGTGACCGGCCCGCACGGCGACGGCATCTACGGGGTGGTGCGCATGCAGAATCCCGCGGTGTTCGTCGTCGCGCTGGATGACGACGAGCGCGTCTGCTTCGTCGAGCTCGAGAGGTACACGACGGGTCGTTCGCTCGAGATCCCCGCGGGCGGGTCCGACGGGGAGGATCCGCTCCTCGCGGCGCGACGCGAGCTGCTCGAGGAGGCCGGGGTGACGGCATCCGAGTGGCACGATCTGGGAGCGATGAACGCCCTGAACGGCATCGCCGAGGCCCCCGAGCACGTCTTCCTCGCGCGCGGCCTGTCGATGACGGATGCCACGGCCTCGCAGAGCGAGGAGGGCATCGACGCCGTGCGATGGATCCCGTTCGCCGAGGCGCTCGCGCTGATCGCGGGCGGCGGCATCACCGACGGGGAGACGATCGCCGCCCTCGCCTTCGCCGGGATCCGGTTGGGTCGGTTCCGCTGAGACGCGAAGGGGATCAGCGCCCGCGTGACGCCGCGCGCACGACCACCGCGTCGGGCAGCAGGCGCGACCCGGCGACCAGGAGCTTGTACCGCCACGACGGCACCGACACCGAGCGCCCCCGTGCGGCGTCGCGCAATCCCTCGCGCACCACGGTGGCCGCGTCGAGCCACATGCGATCGGGCACGCCCTCCTGCCCCGGAGGGAGGCCCAGGCGCTCGTGGAAGTTCGTGTGCACGAAGCCCGGGCAGACCGCCGTCACCGTCACGCCCCGTGGACGGTAGACGACGTTCGCCCAGCGGCTGAACGAGATGAGCCACCCTTTCGCGGCGCCATAGGTTCCGCGCGGCACGAACCCGGCGACGGAGGCCACGTTGACGATGCGGCCGCTCCCCCGCGAGAGCATCGGGGTCAGCGCTGCGTGCGTGAGCCGCATGGCGACCTCCACGTGCAGTCGCAGGTGGCGCACCTCGGCGTCGACGTCGTTCTCTTCGAAGGCGAGGTCGAGCCCGAATCCCGCGTTGTTCACGAGGACGGCCACGTCGCCGACCTGGAGGCGCTCTTCGACGCGCGAAAGGGCGTCGGGCTCGAGGAGGTCGGCACGGAGGACCTCGACCGCGACGCCGTGACGATCGCGCACCTCGGCGGCGACGGCCTCCAGGGCGGCTGCGTCGCGGGCGACGAGAACCAGGTCGGCGCCGCGCGCGGCGAGCTGCCGGGCGAACTCGGCGCCGAGGCCCGAACTCGCCCCCGTGATCACCGCGGTGCGCGTCATCTCAGTCTCCCCGGCGGTACGTCTCGAAGCGGTACCGGATGCCGCTGCGCGAGGTGTGCCATCCCTCGGCGGGGTCGGCGGCGACCCGCGACCAGCCCCGCGTCGACGGAGCGCGGGTGTCGCCGTCGACCGCGAGGTCGAGACGCGTCACCTCGAGGACGTCGGCGCGGTCGACGGCTTCGGCGTACAGCATGCCTCCGCCGATCACCCAGACCTCGGCTCCGCGGGCCGACGCGAGGGCCTCGTCGAGCGATCCTGCTCGCTCGGCCCCCTCAGCGGTCCACGCGTCGGAGCGGGTCACCACGATGTTGCGCCGCCCGGGGAGGGGGCGGAATCGCGGCGGAAGGGACTCCCACGTGCGACGTCCCATGATCACGTCGTGCGAGCCCGTGACCTCGCGGAAGTGCGCCATGTCTTCGGGGACGTGCCACGGCATCCCGCCTACGGCGCCGATGATGCCGTCATGGGCTTCGGCCCAGACGAGACCGACCGAGGTCATACGGCGACGGCCGCGCGGATGGCGGGGTGGTGCTGATACCCCTCGACGACGATGTCGTCGTAGGTGTAGTCGAAGATCGAGTCGGGGGTGCGCGCGAAGCGCAGCGTCGGGGCGGGGTACGCCTCGCGCGTGAGCTGCTCGGCGACCTGCTCGCGGTGGTTGTCGTAGACGTGGCAGTCACCGCCGGTCCACACGAACTCGCCCGGCTCGAGGCCCGTCTGCTGCGCGATCATCAGCGTCAGCAGCGCGTACGACGCGATGTTGAAGGGGACACCGAGGAACATGTCGGCGCTGCGCTGGTACAGCTGACACGACAGCTTGCCGTCGGCCACGTAGAACTGGAAGAGCGCGTGGCACGGCGCGAGCGCCATGTCGGGGATGTCGGCGGGGTTCCACGCCGACACGATCAGGCGACGCGAGTCGGGATCGCGACGGATCTGCTCGACGACCTGGGCGATCTGGTCGATGGTGCCACCGTCGGCGGTCGGCCAGGAGCGCCACTGCACGCCGTAGACGGGCCCCAGCTCGCCGTCGGCGTCGGCCCACTCGTCCCAGATCGTGACGCCGTTCTCCCGCAGCCACGACACGTTCGACTCACCACGGAGGAACCACAGCAGCTCGTAGACGATCGACTTGAGATGCACGCGCTTGGTCGTCACCAGAGGGAACCCCTCGGCGAGGTCGAACCGGATCTGCCGGCCGAACACGCTCGTGGTGCCCGTACCGGTGCGATCGGACTTGTGCACGCCCTGCTCGAGGACGTCGCGGAGCAGGTCTTCGTAGGGCGTCGAGGTGTCGGCGGTCACGCGCTTCACGATACCCGCGTGCGCCCCCGTCACGCCGATCGTCCACACCCGCCCCGCGGCGGCCGGGCCTGGGGAGGAGGGGGATGCCGCAGAGGCCCGGCCGTGAGAACGCTGAGCGGGTGCGTCATGCGAGGACTCATCGGCCCGCGGCCCGTCACGGCGCACTACCGTTGTGCGTCGTGGACCTGACCATCGCCCTGATCTCTATCGCGGCTCTCGTCGTCGTGGCGACGGCCGCGGGGCTCCTCTGGCGCCGCCGCGACGGCCGCGCACGCGCCATCGACTCGGCCGAGGTCGTCGACCCGCGCCGTCTCGGCGCCGACGGCCTGGGCGAGGAGGCGACCCTCCTGCAGTTCAGCACCGAGATGTGCGCGCGCTGCCCCGGGGTCCACCGGATGCTCAGCGAGGTCGCCGATGCCCGCGATGGCGTCCGTCATCTCGACGTCGACCTCACGCACCGCCCCGACATCGCGCAGCACTTCCGGGTGCTGCAGACGCCCACGACGCTCGTGCTCGATCGTCGCGGGGTCGTGCGCACGCGCTTCGGCGGAACGCCCGGCCGGTCGGTCGTCGAGCTCGAACTCGACACCCTGAAGAAGGAGACGGCCCGTGCCTGACATCTCGCGCATCGATGCCCGCGGCCCGCGGTTCGCGGCATCCGTCACCGCTGTTCTGCTGCTGGTCGCGACGCTGCTGAGCCTCGTCGGTATCTCCACGCGCGCCGCCCCGGGGTTCACCGCGTATCAGCCCCTGACGGGAGACAGCTTCTCCCCCTCGTACCCCGCGGTTGGGCAGGCGTCGGTGCTCGAGCGTGCGTCCGACCCCGGCTTCCTGCTCCTGCTCGTGGTCGCCCTCCTGTTCGTGTGGGGCGTCGCCGCTCCGCGCACGGCGCCGTGGAGCGTGCTGTACCGCCGGGTCGTTCAGCCGCGCCTCGCTCCCCCCACCGAGTTCGAGGACCCGCGCCCGCCGCGCTTCGCGCAGGGCGTGGGACTGTTCGTGACGGCCGTGGGTCTGCTGCTGGACCTGGCCGGAGTGCCCTGGGCGCTGCCGATCGCGGCGGCGATGGCCTTCGTCGCCGCGTTCCTGAACGCCGTCTTCGGACTGTGCCTCGGCTGTCAGCTCTACCTCGTCCTGCAGCGTGCGGGACTGCTCGGCCGCCGCGGACCCACCACCGCCTGAGCGGTCCGTGAGACGGGGCTGTCAAGTCCCGCGCAGCGTCGGAACCCCTCGTTAGGCTGGCCGCGTCGCGGTCACCCCCGATCGCGCCGGATCAACGGAGGTTCCCCATGGCCGTCACGAGCGAAGCCACCACCGCCTGGAAAGGCAGCCTGTTCGAGGGATCGGGCGAGGTCACATTCACCTCGTCGGGCATCGGTACGTTCGACGTGAACTGGAAGGCGCGCAGCGAAGGCTCGAGCTCGGTCACCACGCCCGAGGAGCTGCTCGCGGGCGCCCACTCGGCATGCTTCAGCATGGCGTTGTCGAACGCCCTCGCCGACAACGGCACCCCGCCGACGTCGGTCGACACCACGGCATCCATCACCTTCAAGCCGGGCACCGGTATCACCGGCAGCCACCTCAACGTCAACGCCGTCGTGCCCGACCTCGACGACGCCACGTTCCAGAAGATCGCGGCCGACGCGAAGGCGAACTGCCCCGTGTCGCAGGCCCTCGCCGGTATCGACATCACCCTCGAGGCGACGCTTGCCTGAGACCCCGGCCCGACGCGTCGTCATCGCCGGCGCGTCGGGCCTCATCGGCTCGGCGCTTCTCGACGCCCTGCGAAGCGACGGCGTCGAGGTCACCTCGCTGGTGCGCCACGCCCCCTCGGCCCCGCACGAGCGGCAGTGGCTTCACGATGCCACTCCTCTCGACCCCGAGGTCATCGCCGGGGCCGATGCGGTGGTGTGTCTGAACGGTGCCTCGATCGGCCGTTTCCCGTGGACCCCGTCGTACAAGTCGACGCTGCTGTGGTCGCGGGTGACGCCGACGCGCACGCTGGCCGCCGCCGTCCGCGCTCTCGGCGATGATGCCCCGGCGCTCGTGAACGCGAGCGCGACCGGCTTCTACGGCTCGCAACCGCGCGTCGAGCTCACCGAGGGCTCGCCCCGCGGCACGGGCCTTCTCGCCGACATCTGCGTGGAGTGGGAGTCCGCCGCCCGGGACGCGGGTGACAAGGCGCGCGTCGCTCTGCTGCGCACGGCCCCCGTCGTGCACGAGCAGGGCGTCCTGAAGCCCCTGCTGCTCCTCACCAAGCTCGGCATCTCAGGGCCCATCGGACGTGGGACCCAGGTGTGGCCGTGGATCTCGCTCGACGACGAGGTGCGCGCCATCCGTCACGTGATCGACTCCGAGATCGACGGCCCCGTCAACCTGACGGGCCCGACCCGGGCGACGGCGAACGACCTCGGCTTCGCCCTGGCGCGGCGCATGAACCGCCCGTACGTGCTGCGCGCGCCGATCTGGGGCGTCAAGCTCGCTCTCGGGACGGATGCCACCGAGGCCCTCCTCACCTCCGACGCCGACGTGAAACCGACGGTCCTGAACGACACGGGCTTCTCTTTCACGCACCGAACGGTCGAGGACGCGGTCGCCTCCGCCGTCCCCGCGGCCGACTGACGAGCGACGGCGGAGCGGCGACCGCGCGGACTCAGCGCCCGCGTCGCTCCGCCGCCTCGAGACGGATCGCGGTGCGCACGGCCTCGCGCGCACGCCGACGGTCACCCGCGGCGTCGTAAGCCAGAGCGAGACGGTAGCGCGCGCGCCAGTCGGCGGGATCAGCCTCGACCTCGGCGCGATAGCGCGGAAACAGGGCGTCGCCGTCGGCGCGTTCGACGCGCCCGCTCGGCCGCACGGGCAGGTCTTCGTCGGGGAGTCCGCCCTCGGCGTCGAGCCTCTCGCCGATCTGCTGCGCGCGCACGCCGAACCACAGCTCGCGCCCGATGGCCCAGAGGGCGAGCAACGGCAGGACGAGAAGGGCAATGCCCATGACCACGCCGACGGTCTCGCCGCTGGCGAGCAGGACGAGCGCCCGTTGCCCCGCCAGGACGACGTAGAGCAGAAGCAGCACCGTCATGACGGCGACGGCGATGCGGACCCTCATGCGCTCGTCGCGCTCGCGACCTGACCCGACACGTCGCCGTCCGACACCGGGGCGCCGGTCTCGACCGGCCGCGTGCGCACGCCGATGTCGATGAAGCTGTCGAGACCGATGGTCACGCCGCGCGCCTCGCGAGCCGCCGCGAGGGCGATGCGGACCCCCGGCGCATATGCCGTGGTCGGGTCGATCGTGTCGTGCACGATGGTGAGCGACTCTCCCGCGCCCGAGAGCACAGTCTCCTGGCGGGCGATCACGCCGGGACGTCGAAGCGAGTGGATCGGAACGGATGCCACGCGCTGGCCCCGAGCACGCTGGTCGACGTGCGGTGACTCGACGGGACCGACGTCGGCGCGGGCCGCGGCGATGAGCTCGGCCGTGCGCACCGCGGTGCCGCTGGGCGAATCGACCTTCGTGTCACGGTGGGCCTCGACGATCTCGATCGACGGGAAGAACGGGGCCGCGGCGGCCGCCAGGGCACTGCCGATGACCGACCCGAGCGAGAAGTTGGGGATGAAGACGACACCCGTCCCGGCCGCCTCCGCGAGCGGGCGGACGAGGGCGATGCGCTCGTTCGACCACCCCGAGGTGCCCACGAGCACGTTGAGTCCGCGGTCGATGGCGGCGCGGACGACGTCGATGGACACCGCGGGCGTCGAGGCGTCGACCACGAGGTCGGCTCCGTCGAGCTCGGCGAGATCGGACTGGGAGCCGAGCACGGCGGCGACCTCGTATCCGTCCTCGGCCTCGACGACCTCGCGGATGACTCCGCCGAGCTTGCCGGTTCCGCCCACGATGGCAACGCGTGTGGTCATGCCACCAGCCTAGGCGTCGGCGCCGTCGCGGGTCGGGCACTGTCCGCAGACGCGCCGCGCGAGCGGCATCCGGAGCGGAGTGCCGCCGGCAGCGCACCGGCGGCGGGGTGGACCGACAGCCGGATCAGACCGGCCGTCTGGTCCGCGGCAGCCCGACCCGATGGGCGGCCCGATCGGACTGGCAGCCTGGTCAGACCGGCAGCGGGTCGACCAGTCCCGTGCGCAGTTCGACCGGCAGGTGCGCCAGGTCGTTGTGCGACAGCAGCGTCCAGGGGCGGCCCTTCTTCTGCGCGATGACCGTGAGTCCGCAGTACGCCTGGTTGATCGTCATCCAACGCCAATCGGGAGCCTGCAGCACCTCGCGGACGAACCACGAGATGACGAAGTTGTGGGTGATCACCAGCTCGTGCACCTCCCCCGCCTTGCGGGCGAGGAACTCGGCGGTCGCGTCGGCCATCTGCGCGCGTCCCGCGTCGATCTCGGCCTCGGTCACCGAGCCGAAGAACGGCTCGTACGCGGCCGGGGTCTCGGGCGTCATTCCGGTGGGGACGCAGTCGAACAGCAGCGCCGACGACTCCGGCGAGACCGACGGGAGGCGGTCGGCGACGGCGCGCGCGGTCTGCGCGGCGCGCTCGAGGGGCGAGTGCCACACCGCGTCGAGGGGAAGACCCGACAGCCGATCGGCGAGCAACGCCGCCTGACGCTGGCCGCGCGGCGACAGGGGGCCGTCGGAGAGGCCGTGCTCGGCATCCTGGTGCTCGCCATGGCGCACCAGGTAGATGTAGTGCGTCACGTCAGCTCACCCCGTTGTCGATCTGCCGTCCCCCGGCCGGTCCTCCCAGCCTACGTCACGCCCCGGTGGGGGCGGCCCTCACTCGGCGGCGCGCGCGATGTCCGAGAGCTGGGAGCGGCTGAGCCGCACGCCCACGGCGCGCATGCATTCCACCACGTGGCGCGGAGCGAAGGCGTTGACGATGGGCGCGGTGATGATCTTCTGCGCGAGCAGCCATGCCACCGCCACCGCCGCATCCGGGATGCCGAGTTCGTTGCCGACGGTGTCGAGCGCGCGCAGGACCCGCGAGCCGCGCCGGTTCAGGTGGGCCGCGACCTGGGAGCCGCGCACCGACTGCGTCGACTGACCGCGCGTGCGCGTCTCGCCCGCGAGGAAACCGTGAGCGAGAGGATGCGACGGGGTCACCGCCATGTTCTGGGCGGACGCGATCAGACGCACATCTCCGTCGAATTCCGAGCGCCGCAGCACGTTGTACGGCACGTCGAGCACCGTGATGCGGGGATACCCCGCCGACGACAGGATGCGCGCCTCCACGAGCTGGGCGGCGGTGTATCCGTGGGCGCCGATCGCGCGCACCTTGCCGGAGTCGACCAGCCACTCGCTCGTGGCGAGGGTGTCCTCCAGCATCGCCGTATCGCCACGGGCGGCGTCGAGCGAGAGGACGTCGATGCGATCGGTGCCCAGGCGCGTGAGCGACGCCTCGACCGCCCGCACGAGGTTCACGGAGTCGAGACCGGGGTTGTCGGGATGACCGCCCACCCGCACGGTCAGGACGGTGTCATCGCGAAGGCGGCGCGACCGCATCCACGCGCCGATGATGTACTCGCTGCGGCCGGCCGCGTAGCTGTCGGCGGTGTGCACGGCGTTGCCACCGAGCTCGACGTAGGCGTCGAGGATCTCGTGGCTGGCGCCGGCGTCGACGTTCCAGCCGAACTCCCCGCCGCCGAGGAAGAGCGGGAAGACGTCGAAGCCGGTCTCGCCGAGGGGGACGCGCACGTGGGAGCCGAGGCCCGGCCCCTGCAGGGTGATGGGGGCGGACGGGTGCGGAGCGCGATCCCGACGCAGGCGCGGCGAGGCCGTCTCGTCGACGCCCGAGCCGCTCATGGTGAGATCCCCTCTCGCGCCGGGAACCGGTGCGGATATGCCGCACGCCCTCGCCCCCCGACGTTCTTCGAGCGTATGCGTTCGCCCTGACGAGGCTGCGGTTTCACCCGGCCCGGCGATAAACATTGCGTAACGCTTGCGCGCGGCGCTGTCACATGAGCCCCGCTGACCACTTGCGTCACACGACGGATGCCCGCCCCGCATCGAGCGGGACGGGCATCCGGTGATCGCGCGATCAGCCTTCGGCGGGAGCCTCGGGGCCCTCGCTCGCGGCGGCCGAGCTCTGCGTGTCGGCGGGCTCGGGCGTGGTGGCCTCCTCGTCGAGCACGGGCTCGAGCGAGAGCTTGCCGCGGTCGTCGATCTTCGTGATGCGCACGAGGATCTTGCGGCCGACCGAGAGCACGTCTTCGACGTTCTCGACGCGCTTGCCACCGGCGAGCTTGCGGACCTCGCTGACGTGCAGCAGGCCGTCCTTGCCGGGGAGCAGCGAGACGAACGCACCGAAGGTCGCGATCTTCACGACCGTTCCGAGGAACTGCTCGCCCACCTCGGGGTTGGTCGGGTTGGCGATCGCGTTCACCTGGGCACGGGCAGCCTCGGCCGAGGGGCCGTCGGTCGCGCCGATGTAGACGGTGCCGTCCTCCTCGATGGAGATCTGCGCGCCGGTCTCATCCTGGATGGCGTTGATCGTCTTGCCCTTGGGGCCGATGAGCTCACCGATCTTGTCGACCGGGATCTGCACGCTGATGACGCGGGGCGCGGTGGGCGCCATCTCGTCGGGAGCGTCGATCGCGGCGTTCAGGACGTTGAGGATCGTCAGACGAGCCTCCTTCGCCTGGGTGAGGGCGGCGGCCAGCACCGACGACGGGATGCCGTCGAGCTTGGTGTCGAGCTGGATCGCGGTGATGAACTCGGAGGTACCTGCGACCTTGAAGTCCATGTCGCCGAGGGCGTCTTCGGCGCCGAGGATGTCGGTCAGCGCGGCGTAGCGGGTCTGTCCGTCGACCTCGTCGGTCACCAGACCCATGGCGATACCGGCGACGGGAGCGCGAAGGGGCACACCCGCGTTCAGCAGCGACAGGGTCGAGGCGCAGACAGAGCCCATCGACGTCGAACCGTTCGAGCCGAGGGCCTCGGACACCTGACGGATCGCGTAGGGGAACTCCTCGCGGCTGGGCAGCACCGGCACGAGCGCGCGCTCGGCCAGGAAGCCGTGGCCGATCTCGCGACGCTTCGGCGACCCCACGCGACCGGTCTCACCGGTCGAGTACGGCGGGAAGTTGTAGTGGTGCAGGTAGCGCTTGCTCGTGATGGGCGAGAGCGAGTCGATCTGCTGCTCCATCTTGAGCATGTTCAGCGTGGTGACGCCCAGGATCTGGGTCTCGCCGCGCTGGAAAATCGCCGAGCCGTGGACGCGCGGGATGACCTGCACCTCGGCGTCGAGCGGGCGGATGTCGGCCAGGCCACGGCCGTCCATACGGACGCCCTCGGCGAGGATGCGACCGCGGACGATCGTCTTGGTGACCGACTTGTACGCGGCGTTGAACTCCAGCGTCGCGACAGCGGGCAGCTCGCCCGACTCGACGGCGGCGAGCAGCTGCTCCTTGACCGAGGTCTTGACCTCGTCGTCGGCGTTCTGACGCTCCTGCTTGTCGGCGATCTGGTACACCGGCACCAGACGGTCGTAGGCGCGACCGGCGACGAAGTCGTAGGTCTCCTGGCTGTAGGCCGGGAAGACGGGGAACGACTGGATCTCCTTCGACGCGGTGCGAGCGACCTCGTTCTGCGCGTCGACGAGCTGGCGCAGGAACGGCTTCGCGGCCTCGAGACCCTCGGCGACGACCTGCTCGTTGGGCTTGGTCGCACCGCCCTTGATCATGTTCCAGCTGCCCTCGGTGGCCTCGGCCTCCACCATCATGATGGCGACGTCGCCGTCGTCGAGCACGCGGCCCGCGACGATGAGGTCGAACACGGCGTCCTCGAGCTGGGTGACGGTGGGGAATGCGACCCACTGGTCGGCGTGCTCGCCCTGGCCCGGGATGAGCGCCAGGCGCACACCCGCGATGGGGCCCGAGAACGGCAGACCCGAGATCTGGGTCGACATGGATGCCGCGTTGATGGCGAGGGCGTCGTAGAACTCGCCGGGTGCGATCGACAGCACTGTGACGACGATCTGGACCTCGTTGCGCAGGCCGTCGACGAACGACGGGCGCAGCGGGCGGTCGATGAGGCGGCACACGAGGATGGCCTCGGTCGAGGGGCGACCCTCGCGACGGAAGAACGAGCCGGGGATCTTTCCTGCGGCGTACGAACGCTCTTCGACGTCGACGGTCAGCGGGAAGAAGTCGAAGCCCTCACGGGGGTGCTTGCCGGCACTGGTGGCCGACAGGAGCATCGTCTCCTCGTCGAGGTAGGCGGCGACGGCGCCCTGGGCCTGCTGGGCGAGGCGTCCGGTCTCGAAACGGATGGTACGGGTGCCGAAGCGGCCGTTGTCGAGAACGGCCTCGGCGGCGGTGATTTCTGGACCTTCCAAGAGGTCCCTCCTTCTTTGTTTAGGCTCGCCGCCCCGTGTGGGCGACGAGCTGACATGCAAAGGAGCAGGAACAGGCAGAAAGGGCGCGCCGACGAATCGACCCGGAAGTCCCGGCGACTGGCCACCAGTAGACGACCACCCGGCGTTCCGACGGGGAGTCCACCACAGGGGACCAGCGTCTGCCGGCCTGCTCCGTGAGCTCATATGTAGTTGAGCGGATGCCAAGACGGCATTCGGGCTTCACCCTACCAGCGACGACCGCCCCGGGGTGGCCGCGCCACGCCTTCGTGCTCTAGCGTGACCTCATGGGTCTCACGCGTCTCACCAGTCACACGCTCGCCGCGTGCCTGGTCGTCGGCGCGACCTTCCTGCCGATTTCCGCCTCCGCCTCGGTCGCGTCGACCGCGACGAGCACACGTCCCGCCGCTGTCGACGAGTCGGCCGTGGCGGCGCTGAAGGACCAGCTGGATGCCGCGGAGGCGGCGGCAGCGTCCGCCTCCCGTCGCGCGCTGGACGCGTCCGCCGCCGCCGAGCGCACGCGCCGTCTCGCGGACACGACGTCCGCGCGCGCTCAGACCCTGACCGAGCAGAGTACGGCGGCCGATGCCGCCCTGTCGCAGGCGAGCAGCCGCGCGGGGGCCAGCGCCGCCCGCCTCTATCGGACGGTCGGCGCCGGGCCTCTGGTCGCTCAGCTGCTCACCGAGGCGGATCCCGATTCGCTGCTGCAGCGGCTCGGTCTCCTCGACCACGTCACCTCCGTCAGCGCGCGCACCGCGGGCGACGCCCGATCGGCCGCCGACGTCGCGACGTCACTCCGCACGCAGGCCGAGGCGGCGCGCACCGAAGCGGCTCGGCTCGCGGCCGAAGCGGAGACCACGGCGGCCGCGGCCCGCGGGGAAGCGGATGCCGAAGCGGCCGGTGTCGCGGCGGCGCAGTCGCGACTGGACGAGCTGTACGCGCAACTCGCCGCCCTGAAAGAGACCACCGCAGCCCAGGAGCGCGCAGCCCGTGAACGCGAGAAGGCCGCACGCGACGCCGCCGAGGCAGGCGGCGCGACCGGTGGCGGCTCCGGATCGAGCGGATCCGGCGGCTCGGGAACGGGCGGCTCCGGCGGCAGCGGGTCCGGTGGCGGGTCGGGAGGAGCAGGCGGCGGGTCCGGCAACTCCGGCGGGGGCGGGTCGGGCGGCAGCGGCTCGGGCGGCGGGTCCGGCGGCAGCGGCGGAGGCTCGGGCGGCGGGAGCGGCTCCGGCGGAGGCGGTTCGAACGGCGGCGGGTCGGGCGGCTCCGGCGGCGGCTCGACGGCACCCGCGGGCCCGATCATGAGCCCGGGCGAGGCCCGCGATCATGCGCGCGGCGCGATCCGTTCCTACGGGTGGGGCGACGATCAGTTCTCCTGCCTCGTCTCGCTGTGGAATCGCGAGTCGGGCTGGCGCGCCGACGCCCTCAATCCGTGGAGCGGCGCGTACGGCATCCCGCAGGCGCTCCCGGGCGAGAAGATGGCATCCGCCGGTCTGGATTGGCGCACGAACGCGGCGACGCAGATCTCGTGGGGGCTGTCGTACATCAGCGCGCGTTACGGCTCTCCCTGCGGAGCATGGGCGCACTCGGAGCAGACCGGCTGGTACTGAGCGCCGGCTCGGCGCGGGGCGCCGATCACGGACCCTTCGACGAGCTCAGAGTCCTCCGCGCGCGAGGTGGTTGAACCTGTCGAAGCCACCGGACCCCTCGACGAACCCAGGGTCCTTCCCGGGCAGCCGCCCCGGGCATCGGCGTGCGTCACGACGCGGGGGTGCGCTCCCGATCGCCGCGGGTGGGGAGCTCGACGTATCCCTCGTGCTTCGCGTGGATGCCGTCACCCGCGGTGCGACCGCGGACTCGGCGCCACACCCAGGGCAGCGCGTCACGGGTCAGCCATCCGCCGCGCGGGGCATCGTCGTCGGCGTGGAGCGCCTCATCGAGGCCCAGCAGGGCTCGTGCGTCGGGAACGCCGAGCGCCTCCGCCGCGCGGTAGGCGACGAGCCGGTGCCCCGACGAGCGTAGGTGCACCAGATCGTCGGCCCACAGCGGCAGCTCCCCGATCTCGGCGGCGGCCTCCAGGTCGAGCAGGATCGCGCCCTGGTCCGCGGCGATGCGGCGCAGATGCACGTTGTAGGCCGCGAAGCGGCGGGCGAAGATGCGAGCCGCCGGCCGTCGAGGAAGGAACGTCGTGACGAGCAGGACGTCGGCGCCCGTGCGACGTACCGCGCGCACCGCCGACTCGACCTCCGCCACGAGGGCGGGAATCACCGGGGCCGGCCCGACGAGGTCGTTGGCACCGATGAGGATCGACACGAGGTCGGGCTGCAGGGCCAGGGCCGCGGGGATCTGCTCGTCGATCAGGTGCCGCACGCGGCGGCTGCGCACGGCGAGGTTCGCGTAACGGAAAGGCCCCTCGTCGCTCGTGTGCGCGAGGAGCTCCGCGAGGCGGTCCGCCCACCCGCGGAACTGGCCCGAGGGCATGCGCGACGCGTCGCACAGCCCCTCGGTCAACGAGTCGCCGAGGGCGACGAAGCGGGTCCAGCGACCCCGTGTGCGCGTGGCCTCGACGGCCGCCGGGCGCGGCCCGCCGCGCAGGAGGAGGTTGTCGTCGATGCGGCGGAGGGCGATGGCATCCGCGTAGTGTCCGACGAGGTCGCCCGTCAGGGCCGCCCACGTGCGCCCCTGCACGGCGCCGCGCGCGGCGCGCGCGAAGGCGCGGCGCTTCGCCTCGTCGCCGACGAGATCGGCGACGCGCGCGCGCAGGTCGCCGAGGTCGCCGGGCTTGTAGAGCCAGCCGTCGACGCTCGAGCGCACGAGATCCAGCGGACCGCCGACTCCCGTCGCGACCACCGGGACGCCGCTGGCCAGGGCCTCCTGGATGGTCTGCCCGAAGGTCTCGCTCTCGCCCGGGTGCACGAAGACGTCGAACCCGGCCATGACCGATGACAGGGCCGTTCCGGACAGGTGGCCCGTGAAGACGGCATCCGGGAGGGCTTTCTCGAGCGCGGGGCGCGAAGGACCATCGCCGACGATCACCACGCGGGTGTCCGGCAGGCCGGCGAGGACGCGGAGGTCGTCGACCTGCTTCTCGGGCGCGAGGCGACCGACGTACCCGATGATGCGCTCGCCGTGCGGCGCCACCTCGGCGCGCCACGCGTCGTCGCGGTGCTCGGGGGCGAAGCGCACGGCATCCACTCCCCGACTCCAGCGGCGGATGCGATCCACGCCGAGCTCCTCGAGCTGACGTGTCGACGCCGACGAGGGAGCGAGGGTGAGCGTGGCCCGACGGTGAAGGCGGGCGACGTGAGCGGCGACGAGGGCCGTGGCGTGCGGCAGGCCGTACTTCTGCGAGTAGGCGACGACGTCGGTCTGGTAGACGGCGACGGAGGGGATTTTCAGGGCGTCCGCCGCGGCGAGCCCCTGCCACCCGAGGACGAACGGGGATGCCAGGTGCACGACATCGGGGTCGAAGTCGCGCAGCAGGGCGCCCAGGCGTGCCGCTCGGGCGAACACCACCCGCACCTCGGGGTAGGACGGCAGCGGCACCGAGCGCAGGAGCTCAGTGCGGGCGCCGTGCAGGTCGGCGGTGACGTCTCCCGACCTGGGGGCGATGACCAGCGTCTCGTGCCCCGCGTCGGCCAGGTGGCGCAGGACGTGGAGGACGGAACCGGTGACCCCGTTCATGTGCGGGAGGAAGGATTCGGCCAGCAGCGCGACTCTCACGACACCAGGGTGCGACCTCGGCGGCCCTCGCGGGGCGCGTGATGGGTCGACGTTCGCGATGTTCACCGGATGCTCCGCGGGGCGTCACCGCCGCGTGGGCGGGGCGTCTCGATCGGCGGCGGAGAGTGACGGGATGGACGGGGTCGACGCGTGGCTGCAGGCGATCGCGGCGAGCCCGTGGGCCCTGCCGGCGATGGCGGTACTGGTGTTCGCGGACGCGTTCCTCGTCGTCGTTCCGGGCGAGGCGGCGGTCACGGCCTTCGGCGCCCTCGCCGTCGCGCACGGCACCCCGCCGCTGGGAGGTGTGATCCTCGTCGCCGGGGCCGCCGCGTTCGCCGGCGACCTGTGCTGCTACCTCGTGGGGCGCGCGGTGGGGGTCGAACGGTGGCCGTGGATGCGCGGGCCTCGCGTGTCGGCCGCGTTGGAGTGGGCACGCCGGCGCCTCGACCGAAACGCCGCACTCGTGCTGTTCACGGCGCGGTTCGTCCCGTTCGCGCGTCTCGCGGTGAACCTCGCCGCCGGGGCTGCGCGCGTGAATACGGCGCGGTACCTGGGCGTCACCGCTCTGGCGGCGCTGGCCTGGGCGGCGTACCAGGCGGTCATCGGCGCGGTGGTGGCCGCCGTCGTGCCCGGCGGTCCGGTGGTGGCGGTGGTGGTCTCGATCCTCGTCGCGGTGGGGATCGGCGTGGGCGTCGACCTCGTCCTCGCCCGCCGGGCGAAGCGTCGGACGGCCGCGCGGGGCTGACGCGGGGCCGCGACGGCGCCCTCGCGCGGACCCGCCGATGCCGCGCGCCTCGGGCTTCTCCGCCCGATCCTTTCGAGGGTCCCGAGATTCCGGATGCCGAGACCGGCGCTCAGACCAGCGCGAGCGTCTCCTCCGCCGCCTCGACCAGCGCTCGACCATACGACGGACCGTGACCCGCGGCGTGCACCGCAAGCGGGTGCAGCTGATGGACCGGCACGCGGTCGCGCCATCCCCCGCGAAGCGGATGCGCGCGGTCGTAGGCGGCGATGATGCGGTCGAGGAACGGAGCGCCGAAGAGGGCGAGCATCGCGAGGTCGGTTTCGCGGTGGCCGCCGTGCGCCGCGGGATCGATGAGCACCACGCCATCGGCGGCCCACAGCACGTTCCCGGCCCAGAGGTCGCCGTGCAGGCGCGCGGGCGTCTCCTCGTCGTCGAAGGCCCCGTCCGCGACGAGGGCGCACGCGCGCCGGACCACCTCGGCTCCGGATGACGACAGAGCCCCCGCGGCGAGCGCGACCGGCAGGAAGGGCTCGACGCGCTGCGCGGCGTAGAACGCGCCCCACGTCGCCGTCGGGCGGGAGGGTTGGGAGCGGCGTCCGATGAAGATGTCGCCCTCCCACCCGGGCGGCGGCGAGCCGAAGGCCGGGGCGCCGGCGTCGTGGGTCGCGGCGAGCGCGGCACCGAAGGCTTCCGCGGCCTCGGCCGTCGCGCCCGTCTCGGCGATGCGCTCGATGCAGATGCGATCGTCGGCGACCTCGGCGACACGCGCGATGCGCGCTCCCCGCGCCTCCGCGAGCCAGCGGAGTCCGGCCGCCTCCGCGGCGAAGAAGCCCGCGGGCGCGTCGGAACGGGTCTTCACGTGCTGTTCCATCGCCTCAGTCTGTCGCGATGTCGGAAGGCCCGGGCACCATGGGCGTATGAGCGACGGCTACGACCCGGACTTCCTCGGCATCCCCCTGCCCCTCCCCTCGCCCGCACGGGCGACCACGCGGCTCGACTACCCGCGCTTCTCGGTGCTGCTCGACGAGGGGCGACGGTTCGCGGCCGTCACCGCCGTGGTGATCGACGGCGCGACGCTGCGCGACCTCCCCCGCACCGGCGAATGGCGTCTCGACCCGCGCGTCGATGCCGACGCGCAGGCGGGGGCCGAGATCTACAGCCGCAACGACCTCGACCGCGGGCACCTCGTGCGACGCCGGGACCCGGGCTGGGGCACGACCGGCCAGGCGCAGGATGCCACCGAGGCCACGTTCTTCTACACGAACGCCGCACCGCAGGCGGCCGGCTTCAATCAGTCGAAGGAGCTCTGGCTCGGGCTCGAGGACCATGTGCTCGCGTACGCGGAGACGACCGATCAGCGCATGGCGGTGTTCACCGCGCCGGTGCTCGCCGACGACGATCCGCCGTACCGCGGTATTCGGGTGCCGCTTCGCTTCTGGAAGATCGCGGCGTGGCGCGAGGGCGACGCCCTGGCGGCCGCCGGTTTCGTGCTCGATCAGACCGACCTGGTCGATACGCGGCAGGGGCTGGTGGTGCCCCCGCTGGGGGCGTTCCGCACGTTCCAGGTGCCGATCGCCGAGATCGCGGCCGAGACGGGGATAGACGTGGGGCCGCTCGTCGCGGCGGATACACTCGTCCGCCGCGGACTCCGCCCGGTAGCCGCGCGCGAGCTCCGCGGCGCGGACGACATCGTGCTCTGAGGCATCCGCTTCCCGGACGGGTCGCTCCGTGCGCCGCTGCGGTCGCGGATCGCCGGGCGCTCACCGCCGCGGGCGTCAGCGCACGCGCACCGCGTGCAGGAGCGAGTCGACCGCCGCCGCGGGGTGGCCCTCGCGGAGTTCCGCATCGGCGCTCGTTCGCACGATCCGTTCGCACCGCGCGATGCGGAACCGGTCGTCGAGCGCGCCGCGCAGCACCTCCGGGGTGTAGAGGATCGCGGGGTCGGAGGGCCCGTGACCTCCCGCGGCGATGTTCTCGACGTCGTGACCGACGACGACGAGCGTGCCGCCGGGCGTCACCCATTGCGCGATTCTCGCGATCGCCGCCGCGCTGTCGGGAAGGTGGAGGTAGCACGACACGACGAGATCCACGGGTGCGTCGGGCTCCCATTCGTGCACGTCGGCCTGGACCCACTCGACGGCGTCACCACCGGGCCGAGCCGCGGCGAGCGCGAGTCCTGCGCTCGAGAAGTCGAGACCGGTACACGCCCAGCCCCGCTCCGCGAGCCACAGCGCGGTGCGTCCGTCGCCGGTGGCCACGTCGATCGCGGTTCCCGACGGCAGCGGGGTCACGATCTCCCGCACGACCGCGGGCGGTTGGGTGGCCCACACTCCCCCGGCCGAGGCGCGGTATCGCTCGTCCCACTGCGCGGCATCCATCCCGACTCCTTCTGCTCGCCCCCACCCTAGGCGGAGCGTTGCTTCGTCGCCCGCGCACGAGCTCTCCGTGGTGCGTACACCTTCCGCTCGGACGCCCCAGAAACGACGGAGGTCACGCGCATCACCGAGTTCGCGCCCCCGCACCCTCGAACCGGCCCGTGCACACCCTCCGCGACGCGCATACCCGCACCCCGAATCCCGCGGAGATCACGCCCATCACGCCCCACGCACGACG
Source organism: Microbacterium galbum (assembly GCF_032464915.1). Lineage (NCBI taxonomy): Bacteria > Bacillati > Actinomycetota > Actinomycetes > Micrococcales > Microbacteriaceae > Microbacterium > Microbacterium galbum. Next base: position 240,592 of record NZ_JAWDIS010000001.1, read on the forward strand.
ACGCCCCGCCACCCACGAGGGCGACGGGGCGTCGAGACGGGTCACTCCCCCGACAAGCCGCCGAGGAGGTGACCGAACGAGCGGCCCTCGCCGAGGTACGAGGAGGGGTCGAACGGGTCGGCGTCGCGCACGGGCTCGCGGGCTGCGATCGCGTCGGCGAACTCGCGGGCGCCGCGGTCGACGCGCGAGCCCAGCGGGGCCACCTCGTCGGCGTTCGCGCCCCAGTCGCTGGATGCGGCGAACACGCCGGTCGGCACGGGGTTGGCGTGCAGGTAGGTGAACAGCGGACGGATCGCGTAGTCGATGGCGAGCGAGTGACGGGCAGTGCCGGCGTTGGCGCCGATCAGCACCGGAGTGCCGGAGAGGGCCTGCGGGTCGAGCACGTCGATGAACGACTTGAACAGGCCCGAGTAGCTCGTCGAGAAGATCGGCGTGACAGCGATCAGGCCGTCGGCCGAGACGACCGTATTGATCATCTGCTCGAGCGCCGGCGGGGCGAAGCCCGTCAGCAGGTTGTCGGTGAGGTCGTGCGCGTAGTCACGCAGTTCGAAGACGTCGGCCGTGGCCTCGATCCCCCGCTCGCGCAGTTCGGCGAGCGCCGCGTGGGCGAGGCGGTCACCGAGCATCCGCGTCGACGAGGGCGTCGACAGTCCCGCGGTCACGACCGCGATACGACGGGCGGCCATCTCAGGCACCCACCTTCGTCGCCGCGGCGCCGAACGCGCTGCCCGAGCGCGGCGCGGCATCCTGGTAGGGGCTTCCCGAGACCATGTTGTCGCCGCGGTTCGCGCCGGGGACGGCCTGGCGCGGGGCGGCACCGGCGTAGATCTTCTCGACGAGGTTGGCGTGCGTGGGCGCGTCGGGCACCTCTGCCGGGCGGTTCTTCTGCAGCTCCTTGCGCAGCACCGGCACGACCTCACCGCCCAGGATGTCGAGCTGCTCGAGCACCGTCTTGGTGGGCAGCCCTGCGTGGTCGATGAGGAAGAGCTGACGCTGGTAGTCGCCGAAGGTCTCGCGCATCGCGGCGTAGCGGTCGATGATCTGCTGCGGCGATCCGACGGTCAGCGGGGTCATCTCGCTGAAGTCCTCGAGGCTCGGGCCGTGGCCGTAGACGGGGGCGTTGTCGAAGTAGGGGCGGAACTCCCGCACCGCGTCCTGCGAGTTGGCGCGCATGAAGACCTGACCGCCGAGACCGACGATCGCCTGCTGGGGCGTGCCGTGGCCGTAGTGGGCGAAGCGCTCGCGGTAGAGGGTGATGAGGCGCTGGTAGTGCTCCTTGGGCCAGAAGATGTTGTTCGCGAAGAAACCGTTGCCGTAGTACGCGGCCTGCTCGGCGATCTCGGGCGTGCGGATCGAGCCGTGCCAGACGAACGGGGGCACGCCGTCGAGGGGACGCGGGGTCGAGGTGAAGCCCTGCAGCGGCGTGCGGAACTTCCCCTCCCAATCGACGACGTCCTCGCGCCACAACTTGTGCAGCAGGTCGTAGTTCTCGATCGTCAGCGGCAGGCCCTGACGGATGTCCTTCCCGAACCAGGGGTACACCGGACCGGTGTTGCCGCGGCCGAGCATGAGGTCGGCGCGGCCGCCCGACACGTGCTGCAGCATCGCGAAATCCTCGGCGATCTTCACCGGGTCGTTCGTGGTGATCAGCGTCGTCGACGTCGTGAGGATGAGGCGCTCGGTCTGCGCGGCGATGTACGCCAGCGTCGTCGTGGGCGACGACGACCAGAACGGCGGGTTGTGGTGCTCGCCGAGGGCGAAGACGTCGAGGCCCACCTCTTCGGTGTGCTTCGCGATCGTCAGGGTGTCCGTGATGCGCTGAGCTTCGCTGGGCGTCTTGCCCGTGGTCGGGTCCTGGGTGATGTCGCTCACCGTCATGACACCGAACTGCATGCCCGGCCAGTTGTTCGTCTCACCCATGATGCGCCTCCTGTTTTGTATGCATCTGAATATACATGGTGGAACGCACCACGCCGGGGTTTATTCCGCCGTACCCCATCGGCATCCGGAATCCACCCCCGTGGACCCCTCTTCCCGACGCGATTATCGTCGCCCGGGATGACGGATGCCTCGACCTCGCCCCCGAAGACACGCACGGCGTTCTGGGACAACGCCCGGTTCGCCGCGATCGTCCTGGTCGTGTTCGGCCACGCGATCCAGCGCTTGACCTACGACTCGGATGCCGCCGAGGCGCTGTACCTGCTCGTGTACGCGTTCCATATGCCGCTGTTCGCGCTGGTCGCGGGGTTCTTCTCATCGTCCGCCGAGCCGACGCGGCGCCGGATGGCTCGCCTGTTCACCGACCTCATCGCGCCCTACCTGATCTTCGAGACCCTGTGGACGATCACGCAGTTCCTCGTCACGGGGAGGACGAACCTCGACCCCGCGCAACCGTCATGGACGCTGTGGTTCCTGCTCGCCCTCGCGCTGTTCCGGCTCGTGCTGCCGTATCTCGCGCTGCTGCGCGCGCCCGTGGTGTGGGCCCTCGCGATCTCGATCGTGGCCGGATACCTGCCGAGCATCGACTCGACGTTCTCGCTCTCGCGCTTCCTCGGCCTGCTGCCCTTCTTCACCCTCGGATGGTGGCTGCGCGAGCACGACGTCGTCGCGCGCGCGGGGCTGCTCGCGGCGCGGCCCGTGTGGCTCCGGGCGGCCGCCGCGACCGTTCTGGTCACCGCCGCGGCGCTCGCCTTCGTCTTCGTCGACACCTGGCGCGACGTGCGGCTGGGAACCTGGTTCTTCTTCGTCGATGCCTATGCCGACCTCGACGCGCCGCAGTGGTGGGCGGGCGGGGTGCGGCTCGCGATCATCGCGCTCGCGCTCGTGCTGATGGCCGCGTTCCTGGTGCTGATCCCCCGCCGCGAAACCCGCTGGACGCACCTCGGTCGGTACACGATGTACGTCTACCTGCTGCACACGTTCGTGCTCTACCCGTTCCGCCAGTCGGGAGTGCTGCGGGGCCTCGAGCCGATGGGGCTGTGGATCCCTGTCGTCGTCGTCGCGAGCGTCGGCATCGCCGTGGCGCTGTCGAGCCGCCCGGTCCGGCGTCTGACGCGCCCGCTGGTGGAGCCCCGGATGCCGTGGCTCTTCCGCGACCGCGAGCTCGGCGCGGGTCGCGGGAGCTGACGCACCCCCGCGGCCCGCGACCCGCGACATCACAGGATCGGCCCGAGAGCGCAGCTTCGACGACGCCGCACGTCGTGATCTCGCGCGGAACGTGTGACCGCGCCCGCACGGGCCCACGCCGCGCAGGCCCACACCGCCCGCTCCCTACGCGCCCAACAGCCCCGCCCCGATCGACGCACCCGAGGCGGGAGCCGGGGGCACCGCCCACAGCCCCGAGCCGACATGGCGGAGGTACTCGCCCATGGCATCCGTCGACAGCGCCTTCTGCAGCGTGATGAAGCGATCCGGGCTCTTCTGGAACGACAGGAAGAACAGCCCGGCATTCAGTCGACCGAGGTCGGTCGTGCCGTCGACGAAGTTGTAGCCGCGGCGCAGGATGCGGATCCCGCCGTTGTTGTCGGGATGCGCGAGGCTCACGTGGCTGCGCCGGTCGATGCGGGGCTTGCCCGTGGCATCCGTCGCCCCGAAGTCGGGCGCGGTGAACTCGTCGCCGCCCGACAGCGGCGCCCCCGCGGCCTTGTCGCGACCGACGACGCGGTCCTGCTCGGCGAGGCGGGTGCGATCCCACGTCTCGATGAGCATCGCGATGCGCCGCGCCACGAGATACGACCCTCCCGCGAGCCACGCCGGACCCTCGGATGCCGAGACCCACACGTTCTGGTCGAGCGCGGCCGTGTCGTCGGCCAGGATGTTGGCCGTTCCGTCCTTGTACCCGAAGAGGTTGCGCGGCGTCGTCTGCGCGGCGGTGGTCTTGGAGGTCCGGCCGAAACCGAGCTGCGACCAGCGGATCGTCGCACGGCCGAAGGCGATCCGGCTGAGGTTGCGGATCGCGTGGACGGCCACCTGTGGATCGTCGGCGCAGGCCTGGATGCACAGGTCGCCGTCGGAGCGCAGCGGGTCGAGGTCGTCGCCCAGGAACGCCGGCAGCCGTTCGAGGCCCGGCGGGCGCTGCCCCTCGAGCCCGAAGCGGGCGTCGAAGAGCGACGGCCCGAAGCCGAACGTGATCGTGAGGTTGCTCGCCGGAAGGCCCACGGCCTCCCCCGTGTCGTCCGGCGGGGCCTCGGGCGAACCACCCAGGGCACCCGTCGCGCTGACGTCGAGGCCCTGCATCAGGCGGTTCGCGGCGTAGGTCCAGTCCGCGAGCAGCTCCGCGAGGTCGTCGCGGGTCGTCCGCGCCATCATGTCGTACGCGGCGAAATGCAGGTGCTCCTGCACCGGGGTCGTGATGCCGGGCTGATGGATGCCGGATGCCGGGGCCACGGCATCCATCACCCGTCGCGCCTGATCCTGGCCGTACGCCGCTCCCCCCACGAGACCCGCGCCCGCGCCGACGACGAGGCTGGTCGCGCTCGCGCCGATGGCCAGGCCCATCAGGTCGCGGCGGGACACTCCCGCCGACGCGTCGCGGCCGGACGGCGACGCGGCTGCCGCCGAACCCGAGGGCCCGGCGGCAGCAGAGGTCTGTTCGTCGTGGCTCACGCTCACTCCAGCACCGTGACCGTCAGCTGCGACAGCGGCTCGGCGAGGGCGTTGATGAGGTCGGTCAGCTGACGCTTGTCCGCCTCGGTGAGCTGAGAGTACGGCACGAAGCCGGCGTCCGCGGAGCCGTGCGCGGCGAGGGCCGCCTCGAGGTCGGCGTAGCCCTTGTCGATGCGCGTCACCAGCTCGGCGCCCTTGTCGCCCTTCGATTCGGCGAAGTCGCGGACGAGCGAGAAGGCCATCTTGGAGCCCTCGACGTTCGCCGCGAAGTCGTACAGATCGGTCCCCGACCACCAGTCCTCTTCGCCGCTGATCTTGCCCGTGGCGACCTCGTCGAGCAGCGCGTTGGCGCCGTTCGAGATGCCGGCCACGCCCTGCGCGTCGAGCGCCTGGGTGAAGGCGTCGGAGTGGACGTAGTCGTACAGCTCCTGCGTGTCGGCGATGAGCTTGTCGCCGTAGGTGGCGCGCTCGGCGGGGGTGGAGGGTGCCCAGTCCTTCCAGGCGGGCGTCTCGCCGTCCGCGTTCAGCGCGTCCTGTGCGGGCACCCAGATGTCCTTCTCGATGCGGTGGAACCCGGTCCAGTCCAGCCCCTCGGCCACGGCGTCGACCTCGCGGTAGTCGATGCGGGGGTCGAGGTCGCCGAGAGCCTCGGCGATGGGCTCGATGCGCTCGTAGTACGCGCGGACGCGCGGGAACTGCTCGCGCGCCGTCGCGTCGTCGCCGCTCTCATAGGCGGCGGCGAGGGTCTGCACCGCGGGGATGAGCTGCCCGACTTGGTCCTTCACGAAGGCCGCGTACAGATCGACGGCCTGCTGCTTCTGCTCGGCATCCGGTCCCTCGACGGCCACGGCGTCGCCGGTCACCGTGAAGGCGGCTTTGCCGACGCCGTCGCCGACCATCCCCGGCTTGCACAGGGTGAAGTAGTCACCCGGCTGCGCGACGACGGTGAGATCGCGCGAGGCGCCCGGGGCGATGTTCTCGACCTCGCCCACGATGCGCAGGCCGTCGGATGCCAGCAGGTAGAACTCCGTGGTCTGGTCGCTCTTGTTGTCGACCGTGAAAGCCACGGTGCCGCTCGGGGCGCTCCCGGCCGACACGGCGCAGCCGTCGACGGTCGAGGTCACCGTGAGGGCGCCGGAGGCCGCCGCGTCGGTCTTGGCGACGCAGCCCGAGAGGACGAGGACGGCGGCGCCGGCCGCGGCGCCGGCCGCGAGGAGGCGTGTCGGATTCATGGTGCTGTGCTCCGTTCGAGGAAGGGATGCCGCGGCGTCGGGTGCGCGCGGAATGAAAGGGGTCTCAGGGGGCGATGGAGGTGGCGACCGTCGCCGGCGCGGCGTCGGGCCGGGATTCCGCCAGAGGAGTGAGCGGCGACGACGAAGGGCGCGGACGGCGGCCCGCACGCACCCCGCGCACGAAGAGCGGAGCGACGACGGCGACGTAGACGACCCATGCGATGACCTGGATCCAGGTCATCTGGGGCATGAAGCCCACGGTCGCCTGCAGAAGCACCGCCAGGGCGCTGTCGGGGGCGACGGTGGCCGACACGTCGAACGCCCAGCCGAAGGGGAAGCCCGCCCAGCCGGTGGCGACCAGACCGGTCGCGGCGTCGATCGGCGCGCCGGCACCGAACGGACCGGGGAGCACGCCCGCCTCCTGCAGATCGTGGAAGGCGTAGGCCAGCACGCCCGCGGCGACGACGACGAGGAACCCGCCCGTCCAGGTGAAGAAGCGGCCGAGGTTCAGGCGCAGCATGCCGCGCGCGATGAACCAGCCGAGGACGACGGCGGTGGCGAGCCCCAGGAGCGCGCCGAGCAGCGCCACGGGCGACTCGCCGAACGACTGCACCATCGACCACAGCAACAGGGTCGTCTCCACACCCTCGCGGGCCACCGATACGAACCCGATCGCGACGAGCGCCCACACGCCGCCGCGCAGTGCCTTGTCGATGCCGCCCTCGAGGCCCGCCTTCAGGGTGCGGCCGGCCTTCTGCATCCAGAAGATCATCCACGTGACCATCGCGACCGCAAGCAGGGAGAGTCCCCCGCCCAGCAGTTCCTGCGCCTCGAACGTGAGCATGTAGGCCCCGAACGTGAAGATCGCCCCGACGCCGAGCGCCAGGGCCACGGCGAGCCCCACGCCGGTCCACAGCTTCGGCAGGGCGTCGCGGCGATCGAGGCGCGTGAGGTAGGCGACGAGGATGCCGACGACGAGTGCAGCCTCGAGGCCTTCGCGAAGGCCGATGAGGAAGGTGGCGAAGAAGCTGGCAAGCACGGGCGGGAGTTCCGACTTTCACGAGGAGGAAGGACCGCGACGCTGCGGATCAGGTAAGGACAGCCTCACCTGACTGTGACAGATTACGCACTTTCGCCGGTTCGCGCATCCCCGATGTCGACCGGATGCGGACGCCGCGGGCATCCCCGGTAACGCTCGGCAACATTCGCCCACCAGGGCGCGCCCCGACCTAGCCTCGATCCATGTCCGAGTTGAACCTCCCGATCCTCGACCTCTCGCTCCTCGATCAGGGGCCCGAGGCCGCGTCCCGCTTCCGCGACGACCTGCGCTCCGCCACTCACGACGTCGGCTTCTTCTACCTCACCGGCACGGGCGTCACGCCCGCGCTCGAAGAGCGCCTGCTGCAGGCCGCCCACGACTTCTTCGCCCTCCCCGAGGCCGAGAAGCTCGCGATCGAGAACGTCACCAGCCCCCACTTCCGGGGCTACACCCGTGTTGGCGGCGAGCGCACGCAGGGGCGCGTGGACTGGCGCGAGCAGATCGACATCGGGCCCGAGCGCGACGCGATCCCGGATGCCGACGGCCCCGGTTACAACCGGCTCATCGGGCCGAACCTCTGGCCGGCCGCCCAGCCCGAGCTGCGCGAGGTCGTGACCGAGTGGCACGACCACCTCACCGGCGTCGCCCGGAAGCTGCTGCGCGCGTGGGCTCTCGCCCTCGGCGCCGAGGAGCAGTACTTCGACCGGCACTTCGGCGACCCGCAGACGCTCATCAAGATCGTCCGCTACCCCGGCAAAGACGACCCGACGCCTCAACAGGGGGTCGGGGCGCACAAGGACTCCGGCGTCCTCACGCTCCTGTGGGTCGAGCCCGGCAAGGGCGGCCTGCAGGTCGAGCGCGACGGCGAGTGGGTCGATGCTCCCCCGGTGCCCGGTGCGTTCGTGGTGAACATCGGCGAGCTGCTCGAGTACGCCACTCAGGGCTACCTGACCGCGACGAACCACCGCGTGATCTCGCCGAGGTACCCCGACGAGCGCATCTCGGTGCCGTTCTTCTTCAACCCGGCGCTCGACGCGCGCCTGCCGATCATCGACCTGCCCGCCGATCTCGCCGCCGAGGCACGCGGCGTCTCGCAGGACCCGACCAACCCCATCCACGCCACCTACGGCGAGAACGCGTTGAAGTCCCGCCTGCGGGCCCACCCCGACGTCGCGGAGCGGTGGCACCCCGACCTGCTGGCCGCGCGCACGGCGTCCTGACCCGCTCGACGAACGCCCGCTGTCCGGCCGACCCGGCGGCGGGCGTTCGCCATTCGCCGCTCGCACGCCGGAGGTGGCCGGTTCTCGGCGCTGAGGCGACCGGTTCTCGGCGCCGAGGCGGCCTGTTCTCGGCGCCGCGGTGGCTGAGCTTGTCGAAGCCACCGGGGTGCGCGTGGGCTCCGGCCCCCTCGACAGGCTCAGGGACCTCCGACGACGATGCACGTGGGAACGCCGAAGGCCGCCCCACACCGTGGGGCGGCCTTCCAAGAATGTTTTGCGCGATAGAACGCTGGTGCGATTAGCGACGCAGACCGAGACGCTCGATGAGCGAGCGGTAACGGTTGATGTCGACGTCCTGCAGGTAACCCAGCAGGCGACGGCGCTGACCGACGAGCAGGAAGAGTCCACGGCGCGAGTGGTGGTCGTGCTTGTGGATCTTGAGGTGCTCGGTGAGGTCCTTGATGCGCTGCGTCATCATCGCGACCTGCACCTCGGGGGATCCGGTGTCACCGGGGTGCGTCGCGTACTCTTCGATGATCGCCTTCTTGACGTCTGCTTCGAGTGCCATAGATGGGATCCCCTTCCTTCTCATTGCGCGGCGCCCGTCACACGATGTGCGAGCTCTCTTTATCCGCGGCCGATCGAACGGCAACCGCATGAGTCTACCAGCATCCGGATGCCGCGAACGAACCGCTGCGCCCCGGCGGTCCCGCGGCCCCCGCGCGCTCCGGCGAGCGGGGGCGTCGGAGGGCTGGCGTAGCCTCGATCCGTGCAGCTCACCGTCCGCGTCAAGCCCGGCAGCCGCCGCGGCCCCCTCGTCGAAGACACCGCCGACGCCCTCGTCGTGCACGTGCGCGAACGCGCCGTCGACGGCGCCGCGAACAGCGGCGTGGTCCGCGCCCTCGCCGCGCACTTCGGCGTGGCCCCGCGCGACGTCGACATCGTCCGCGGCCACACGGCCCGCGTGAAGCGCGTGGACGTCGACGCATGAGCACACGGCAGAGCGCCCTGATCGACGTGCGCCCCCTCACCACCTCCCCCGCCTTCGCGCGCCTGTGGATCGGGTCGACCCTCGCGGGCCTCGGCGGCCAGCTCACGGTCGTGGCGGTCATGCTGCACGTCTTCGAGCTCACGCAGAGCACCTTCGCGGTGTCGATGATCGCCGTGGCGGGCCTCCTGCCGATGGTGGCTGCGGGGCTCTACGGCGGCATGCTCGCCGACGCATTCGACCGTCGCACGGTCGCCCTCCTGGCGGCGGTGGTGACCTTCGCCTCCACCGCCCTGCTCGCGACCCTCGCGTGGACGGGCCTCGAGACGGTCGGGTGGCTCTTCGTCCTCAGCGTCGTGAACTCGGCGGCGAACTCCATCGTGATGGCCACGAAGTCCGCCATCACTCCGCGCCTGCTTCCCCGCGACCTGCTCCCCGCGGCGGCCGCCCTCCAGGGGGTCACCGTCGGCATCATGGTCATGGCCGGCCCCGCCCTCGCGGGCGTGCTCGTCGCCTTCGCCGGATACGCCTGGACCTACTCGCTCGACGTGCTGCTGATGACCTCGCTGTTCCTCGGCCTGTGGTCGTTGCCGCAACTGCGGCCCGAGGGCGAGGTCGTGCGCCCCGGCCTCGCGTCGCTGCGCGACGGCGCACGGTTCTTGCGCCGCGCCCCGAACATCCGTTTGCAGTACATCCTCGACATCATCGCGATGACCTTCGGCCAGCCGGTCGCCCTGTTCCCCGCGATCGGTGCGGTGCTCCTCGGCGGCGGCGCGATCACGACCGGCGTTCTCACGGCGGCGGTGGCGGCGGGAGCGTTCCTGTCGAGTCTGTTCTCCGGTCCGGTCGGGCGGGTGCGCCGCCAGGGGCTGGGCATCGAGCGGTCAATCCAGGTCTACGGCGTGTCCATCGGGCTCTTCGGCCTCGTGCTGCTCGCGGCCGCGGTGGGGTGGGGCCGCCCCACCGACACGGGCGAAGACCGGGGCGCCGTGCTCCTCATCGTTCTCGCGGCCCTCGTCCTGGCCGTCTCGGGCGCCGCCGACAACATCAGCGCCATCTACCGCTCGACCATGATGCAGGCGGCGGTCCCGGATGCCATGCGCGGGCGTCTGCAGGGGATCTTCATCGTCGTGGTGGCCGGCGGCCCCCGCGTGGGGGCGCTCTACGCCGGTACCCTCGCCACCTTCGCGGCCCTGTGGGTCCCGCCCCTGCTCGGTGGCATCGTCATCCTGGCCCTGGTCGGCACCCTCGTGCGTCTGTCCCCGCGCTTCCGCGACTACGACGCACTCGACCCACAGCCCTGAGTCCCGCGGCACCTCGCGGGGGCGCGTCGGCCCCGTCGGGCAGCACGGCAGCCCTCCCGAGCGGAACGGGCCGAACACGACCGGACTGCCGATCGTCGGCGGATTCCGGACGTCGCATCCCGGCGACACGATCGATGTCGGAACATCGCCCTATCGTCGGGAGCGTGGCATCCGCTCCCTCCCCCTCCCCCGTCTCGATCGCCGTGCAATTCGTGCTCACCGGCATCGTGTGGGGGTCGAGCTTCCTCTTCATCGCGATTGCCCTCACCGGCATGACGCCCGCGCAGGTCGCGGGCGGCCGGTTGCTGTTCGGCGCTCTCGCCCTCGGTGCCATAGTCGCGATCCGGCGGGAGCGCCTGCCCCGCGACCGGCGCGTCTGGGCCCATCTGTGCGTGCTGGCCTTCAGCTTCTGCGTCGTGCCGTTCCTGCTGTTCGCGTGGGCCGAGCAGCACGTGTCGTCGGGACTGGCGAGCATCTTCAACGCCACCACGCCGATCATGACCGCGATCATGGCGTGGGCGGTGTTCCGCGTCGAGCGCCTCGAGCTCGGTCAGCTGCTCGGCGTCGCCGTGGGTATCGCCGGTGTCGTCGTGATCATCGCCCCCGGCGCCGCGTCCGAGGTCGGCAACAGCATCGTCGCCCAGCTCGCCCTGCTCGGCGCGACGGCCTGCTACGGCTTCAGCCTCGCCTACATGCGCCGATTCCTCGGCGACACGGGCCTGTCGGGGATCGCGTTCGCGTTCGGCTACATCGGTCCGGCTGCGGCCTTCATGGTCGTGCTCTCCCCGCTGATTCTCGCGGAGCCGATGGACCTCTCGCTCCCCGTCGTCGGCAGCATCATCGCTTTGGGCGTGCTCGGCACGGGCATCGCCTACGTCTGGAACCAGAACACCCTGCGCGCCTGGGGCCCCACCCGTGCGTCCACCGTGACGTACATCACCCCCGTCGTCGGGGTGGCCCTCGGCATCCTCGTCCTCGGCGAGAGAATCTCCTGGAATGAGCCGGTGGGGGCCGCCGTCGTCTTCCTCGGCATCCTGCTCGTGCAGCAGCGCCTGCGCCTGCCGCGCCGCACGCGGGCCTGAGTCGACGCGGCGGACCCCGCGTCGCGCCCGGACGGACGAAGACCCCGCATGCCAGGGTGTGGCATCCGGGGTCTTCGCGGGAATCACGACCGCAGCGAGCGCTGCGGAGCGATCACGCCTGGTGCGCGAACTGCAGGTCGAGCTCGATGGTGACGTCCTTGCCGACGAGGACGCCGCCGGTCTCGAGGGCGGCGTTCCAGGTGAGGCCGTAGTCCTCGCGGTTGATGACGGTCTTCGCGGTGGCGCCGACCTTGTAGTTGCCCCACGGGTCGGTGCCGAAGCCGCCGAAGTCGATCGAGAAGGTGGCGGGCTTGCTGACGCCGCGGATGGTCAGCTCGCCGTCGACGAGGTAGTCGCCGTCCTCGACACGGACGCCGGTCGAACGGAAGTCCATCGTGGGGTAGGTCTCGACGTCGAAGAACTCGGCCGAGCGGAGGTGCTGGTCGCGGCCCTCGTCCTTGGTGTCGACCGAGGTGACGTCGACGGACGCTTCGACGGTGGCCGCGAGGGGGTTCTCGGGCGCGACGAGCGTGGCGCTCTTCATGCCGAAGGTGCCGCGCACCTTCGAGATCATCATGTGACGGACGGTGAAGGTCACCTCGCTGTGCGAGGGGTCCAGGACCCAGGTGCCCGCCTTGTAGCCGGGGATGTCGAGGGTGGTGGTGTCGGTCATGTCACTCCTAAAGGTCTGGGGAGCCGCGTCGGCGTCCTGGGGAGGTCTAACTCCCATTCACACGAATGTATTCCAGGTTCGTGGAAAAAAACGAACCCGAGGGTGCCGCAGCCCCCTCGGGTTCGTGAACATCGGGTGTCGTCAGCCGACCTTGAGCAGATCGATGATGAAGATGAGGGTCTTGCCGCCGAGGAAGTGACCACCGGCGGGGCCGTAGGCGAGGTGCGGCGGGATCACGAGCTCGCGGCGTCCGCCGACCTTCATGCCCGGGATGCCGTCCTGCCAGCCCTGGATAAGGCCGCGCAGGGGGAACTGGATGCTCTCGCCGCGACCCCACGACGAGTCGAACTCTTCGCCCGACTCGTACTCGACACCGGCGTAGTGCACGGTGACCGTGTCGCCGGGCTTGGCCTCGTCGCCGTCGCCGACGATGATGTCGCGGATGACGAGGTCGGAGGGGGCGGGGCCGCTGGGAGCGTCGAACTCCGGCTTGGTGCGATCAGTCATGCACCCATCCAAGCACGCCCGCGCGTGCGCGGCAGCCTCTGGACACCGCCGGAGGAAAGACTCAGCGCCCGGTGCCGCGGCGATGCCTGCGTGTCTCCCGGGCGCTGAGTTGGCCTGTATCGATGGTGCTCCCACCCCACGGCGGTGTCAAGACCCCCGTCGACGAGGACCAGTGGCGCCGGCCCGTGACGAAGGGACGGCGGCGGCGCGCAGGTGCTTGCGGCGATGCGCCCGCCCGGGCACACGCAGCCGCGGTCCGTCACCGCGACAGCAGGGCCGCCCGCGCCGCCGTCGTGCGCTCGAGCAGGTAGCGCTCGGTCGCCGGAGCCTGGGGATCGCGCCCCGACAGCGTGCGCTGGCGCGCGGCGGCGAGCGCCGTGGCATCCACGATGAACGTCCTCATCACCGGCGAGCGGTCGCCCGGCAGCGTGCGCGCCCAGGCGATGGCGGACCGCCGCCCCGGCCCCGTGGCGAGCATGTCGACCTCCTGCGGGGTGAACCATCCGGCGGCGGCGTATTCGCCCAGGCGGGCGCGGGTGAGGCGCGACTCCTCACGGCGCAGGGCCAGGATGCCGAGGATGAACAGCACGAACAGCGGAACCTGCAGCGCCGCGTAGACCTCGAAGAAGTTCGCGAACGTGGCCGACCCGTTCCAGAGGCCGTGCAGCACGATCGCCCCGACGAGGCCCGGGATGCCGTAGGCGAGGGCCGCGCCCGTGCGCAGGCCGCGACGCGCGGCGAGGCCGAACGCGAACCCGGTGAGACTGGTGAACATCACGTGGGCGAAGGGCGAGAGGACGGCCCTCAGGAAGAAGGTGCTCGCCACTTGAGCCGGGCCGCCCTCGAGGTAGCTGATCGCGAAGTACTGCACGTTCTCGGTGAGCGCGAAGCCCGCTCCGATGAGCGCTCCATACACGATGCCGTCGACGGGGCCGTCGAACGCCCGGCGGGCGAAAGCGAAGATGAGCAGGACGCCGAGACCCTTCGCGATCTCCTCGACGATGGGCGCCTGGACGACGGCGCTGAACGCCTCCGGCAGTCGGCCGACCACGAGCGTGAGCAGCAGGTCGACGCCCAGGGCGATGACGACCGCGGCGATCGCCCCCCAGGCCACCGCGAACACGAGCAGGCGGCGCGGCTCCGGCTCCCACCGGTCGATGTAGCGCACGGCGAACCACACGATCACGAAGGGGATCGCGGCGAGCACGAGCCCGAGGAACGTCGCCGCTGTGCCCAGGAACCCGGTGAAGTACCGCACGAGCAGCGCCAGGAGCGGAACGAGCAGCACGGCCACCACCCACAGCGCCACGCCCCCGCCGCGCGACCGCGGCGGGGCGGCCGATGCCGTTACCTGCGGAGCCGTCGTGATGCGAGTCGGTTCGACCGAACCGGGCCGGGACAACGGCGAGGGGGAGCTCATGGGCTCAGCCTAGAGCGGGCCGGGGACGGCGCATCCGGGGCTTGCGGCCTCCGCTGCGGGGCGCGGGCCGGTAGCGTGGAGGCATGCGTTTCGCCCACGTCCGGTCTCAGGAAGGGGCGGAAGCCCCCCGTCTCGTCAGCGTCCACGGTGAGGAGTTCTCGTTCGTCGACGAGCTCTTCGACGGCGCCCCTGCCACGCTCGAGCAGCTGATCGCCGGCGGTGACGCCCTCCTCGACCGCGTGCGCGAGGCCAGTGCGACCGCCCCGCGGCAGCCCCTCGCCGGCATCCGCTTCGCCTCGGCCGTGCTCGCTCCCCCGTCGATCCTCGCGGTAGGGCTGAACTACGCCGCGCACTCGGGCGAGTTGGGACTCAAGACCGACGCGGGCCCGACGGTGTTCGTCCTGTGGCCGAACTCGCTCACCGCGCACGAGGCGACCACGTCGTGGCCCCGGGCGCTCAGCGAAGCCGTCGACTACGAGGCCGAACTCGGGGTCATCATCGGCCGGCCCGGCCGCGACATCCCCGAGTCCGACGCCCTCGACCACGTGTGGGGCTACACGGTCGTCAACGACATCACCGCGCGCAACATCCAGTTCTCCGAGGCGCAGTGGTCGCGGTGCAAGTCGTTCGACGGCTTCACCCCGACCGGTCCGTTCGTGGTCACGGCCGACGAGATCCCCGACCCGCAGGACCTGCACATCTGGACCGTGGTCGATGGACACACCGTGCAGGATGCCAGCACCGGCCAGATGGTGCGCTCGGTGAAGACGCTGATCAACAAGCTGTCGGAGTCGGTGACCCTGCTGCCGGGCACCCTCATCTCCACCGGGAGCCCGGGCGGTGCCGGCTACTCCCGCGACCCGCAGATCTTCCTGCGCGACCGCTCCACGGTGACCGTCGGCATCGACGGCATCGGCGAGCTGACCACGCACTGCCGCATCCTCGACTGACCCTCGCCCGCGCCGAAGCGACCTCGCGCCTTACGGGGCGATGCAGGTGGCCCCGGGGCGATGCCCGTTCACGCCATCGCCACGCGACACGGCCGCAGGTGGCCCCGGGGCGACGGAAGTGGCCCCGGGGCCACCTCGACGCGAGAACGATCGGGATGCCGCGGCACGGCAGACCGCCGACGAGCCGCCCTGAGGGATAGCGCGACGAGGAGCCGGGACGACGAGCGCGTCGCCGTACCCGGCCTCAGTCCTCCACGACGCTGTCGGCGGCGCGCACGATCGGGATTGCCGCGGTCACGGCCTGCAGGCCCGACAGACGGGCCGGCGAGATCTGCTTCGTGACCTCTTCGCGGGTCATCAGGCCCGCCTCCACCACGAGGTCGGCGACGTTGCGGTGCGTCAGCAGAGCGGTCTTGGCCAGAGCCGCGGCCGCTGCATACCCGATGAAGGGCGTCAGGGCGGTCACGACGCCGACCGACGAGCCGACCATCGCGCCCAGGCGTTCGCGGTTGGCCGTGATGCCGTCGACGCAGTTCACGCGCAGGGTCCACATCGCCTGGCGCATCCAGGTGATCGACTGGTAGATCGAGTGGGCGATGACCGGTTCGAAGGCGTTGAGCTGCAGCTGGCCGCCCTCCACCGCCATGGTGACCGTCATGTCGGCCCCCACGACCGAGAAGGCGACCTGGTTCACGACCTCCGGGATGACCGGGTTGACCTTGCCGGGCATGATGCTCGAGCCCGCCTGGCGCGGCGGGAGGTTGATCTCCCCGAGGCCCGCCTGCGGACCCGACGAGAGCAGGCGCAGGTCGTTGCAGATCTTCGACAGCTTCACGGCGTTGCGCTTGAGCGACGACGAGAACGACATGAAGGCGCCCGTGTCGCTCGTGGACTCCACGAGGTCGGTGGCGGTCTCGAGGTCGAGGCCGGTGATCTCCCGCAGGTGCCGCAGCACCGCCCCCGCGTAGCCGGAGTGGGCGGTGATGCCCGTGCCGATCGCGGTGGCGCCCATGTTGATCTCGAAGAGCAGGTAGGCGTTCTCGGTGAGGCGGTTGTAGTCCTCGCCGAGCGTGGTGGCGAACCCGTGGAACTCCTGCCCGAGCGTCATGGGCACGGCATCCTGCAGCTGGGTGCGGCCGACCTTGAGCACGTCGTGGAACTCCTCCGACTTCGCCAGGAACGACTGGCGCAGCAGCGCGAGCTCCTCGAGCAGGCTCTGGAGCGTGAGCGACAGGCCGATCTTGATCGCGGTCGGGTAGACGTCGTTCGTCGACTGACTGCGGTTGGTGTCGTCGATGGGCGAGAGGAATGCGTAGTCGCCCTTCTCGCGACCGGCCATCTCGAGCGCGATGTTGGTGATGACCTCGTTCGCGTTCATGTTCGTCGACGTGCCCGCGCCGCCCTGGATGACGCCGACGGTGAACTCGTCGTGGAATTCGCCGTCGATGACGCGCTGCGCCGCGCGGTCGATGAGGTCGGCCTTCGCGTGATCGAGCACGCCGATCTCACGGTTGGCCCGGGCCGAGGCCTGCTTGACCATCGCGAGGGCCCTCACGAGGTCGGGGTAGACCGAGATCGGGCGCTTCGCGATGGGGAAGTTCTCGAGGGCCCGAGCCGTGTGGATCCCCCAATACGCATCGGCGGGGATCTCCATCGATCCCAGGGAGTCGGTCTCGATACGGGTGCGCGTCATTGCGTCCAAAGCCATGTGGGGGTCCTCGTGGGTGTCACGGCGAGCAGGGATGCCACGAGCCTAACCACGGCGGGCGGAGCGGTCGCTGGACACGGCGGCCGGTCGTCGGATCGGTACCGTCCGCCGCGTCTATTGCCCGGTCGCACGCTTGCGCGAGAACGCCTCGAGTCGCTCCTCCGGACTGAGCGCCGCCATCTCGGCCGTCCACTCGGGCGTGAAGTACCCCGTCGCCTCCGCGTCGACCACCGGGACGACGGCGTGGGTGATCGTGTCGTCCCATACGTGGACGAGATGGAACGAACGCCCGGCATCCATCCCGTTGACGGCGTCGGCCGGTCGGGCGAGGTCCATCGTGTAGCAGGATGCCGCGGCGACGCTCACGGGCACCCCCGCGAACGTGCCCGACGTGGAGTAGTGCAGATGGCCCGCGAGGATCGCGCGCACATCGCTGCCCGCAATCGCCTCGGCCAAGCCCGCCTGATCGCGCAGCTCGAGGATGTCGAAGAAGGGGATGTGGGTGGGAAGCGGCGGATGGTGCAGCGCGAGGATCGTCCCCCGCGGGGCGGGCGTTGCCAGTTCGGCCCGCAGCCATGCGAGCTGCGCCGGGTCGAGGTCGCCGTGGTGCCAGCCGGGCACGGTGGAATCCAGCGCGATCAGCCGCAAGCCGTCGAGGTCGTGCACGCTCGTGATCGGATCCTCGGTGGCCTCGGCGTCGAGGAGCTCGGCGCGCATCGCGGGCCGCTCGTCGTGATTGCCCGCCACCCACACCACCGGCGCCCCCAAGCGCTCCGCCCAGGGCTCCACCGCCTCCCGCAGGGCACGGTACGCCTCGGGCTCGCCGAGGTCGGTGAGGTCGCCGGTGAAGACCACGGCATCCGGTCGGATCCCCGTCGCCTCGGCCGCCGCGAGCGTGCGACGGAGGTGCACGGCCGTGTCGTAACGGCCGCCGAGGAGGCGCTCCCCACCGAGCAGGTGCGTATCGCTGAGGTGGAGGATGACGCGCGCGGCGGGCGCATGCTGACCGAACTGCACGGATGCCATGCCCACAGCCTAGGAGGGGGTTCCGACATCGGCAGGCCGGGCGGGGTGTCCCGTACGCCACCGCGCGGGACGACCGGCGACCCCGGCGTACGGGATCGCGTCCGACCGCGCCGAGGGTCCGGCATCCGGAACCGACCCCCCGCGGAGTCGGACCGGGTTGCGGGCGTCAGTGGTTGAAGAGGATCAGCAGCAGCGCACCCAGCACGGCCGCCGCGCACACGGCGAAGCACACGTAGGCGCCGACGAGCGACAGGCGCTTCTGCCCGTCGCTGAGCGGGTTCTTCTTCGCGGCCTTGGCGACGGCCTTCTCGGCGCGGCGACGCTGCTTGTCGGTGAGCACCGTGATGGCGTCGGTGAACTCCGCGGGCGCGACCAGCGGCGGTCGACCGCCGCGCACGAGCAGGCGCAGCCCGAGGGCGTAGAAGGTGACGACGACCGACGCCCCGATGAGGGCGGCGGCGAAGACCTGCAGGAAGGCTCCCCAGTTGATGAGCATCAGGCGTCCTTCCCGGCCTTCTCGCGCTCGAGGCGGCGCTGGCGGCGCGTGGGTCCGGGCTTGCGCGGTACCTTCACGGCGGCGCCGGAATCGGCGACCTCGCTCATCGCGTTCGCGGAGGTGACGGAGTCACGGCGCGAGCGCAGGAACAGGCCCAGCACGATCACGACGGCGATGACGGCGTCGACGGCGACGCCCCACCCACCGAGCCACACGACGATGAGGGCGGCGGCGGCGCCCACTGCGCCGGCCGCGGGCAGCGTCAGCACCCAGCCGATCATGATGCGGCCGACGGTGTTCCAGCGCACGGTCGAGCCGCGGCGTCCCAGGCCCGATCCGATGACCGACCCGGATGCCACCTGCGTCGTCGACAGGGCGAAACCGAGGGCGCTCGAGGCGAGGATCGTCGCCGCCGTCGAGGTCTCGGCCGAGAAGCCCTGGGCGGGCTTGACGTCGGTGAGGCCCTTGCCGAGCGTGCGGATGATGCGCCACCCGCCCATGTAGGTGCCCAGGGCGATCGTGATCGCGCAGGCGAAGACGACCCACAGCTGCGGGTCGGGGTTGGCGGTGGACTGCCACCCGACGGTGATGAGGGCGAGGGTGATGACGCCCATCGTCTTCTGCGCGTCGTTCGTGCCGTGGGCCAGGGCCACGAGCGACGACGTGAAGATCTGGCCCCAGCGGAAGCCGTCGCGGCCGTCGGCCTTCGCGTCGTAGCGACGCGTGACGCCGTAGGCGATCTTCGTCACGACGAAGGCGATCAGGCCGGCCGTGAGCGGGGCGATGAGGGCCGGGAGGATCACCTTGCTCAGCACGACCCCGGTGTCGATGGCCGAGGCGCCGACGCCGACGAGCGTCGCGCCGATCAGGCCGCCGAAGAGCGCGTGCGAGGAGCTGGAGGGAAGGCCCAGCAGCCACGTGAGCATGTTCCACGTGATCGCGCCGATGAGACCCGCGAAGATGATGGGCGGGAAGATGTCGGGACTCAGCTGATCCTCGCGGATCATGCCGCCCGAGATCGTCTTGGCGACCTCGGTCGACAGGAACGCGCCCACCAGATTGAGGCTGGCGGCGAGAAGGACGGCCACCTTCGGCTTCAGCGCACCGGTGGCGATGGGCGTGGCCATCGCGTTCGCGGTGTCGTGGAACCCGTTGGTGAAATCGAAGAACAGTGCCAGCGCGATGACCAGCACGATGATGAGGGCTGCGCTCTCCACCGTTCGCTTTCCGTGAGAAGGAGGAAGGGATGCCGACGGGATCGGCGTGACGAACGAAGAGTTCACCTGGCGTTGATCTTTCGTTCACCGAAAGACGCGACGACATCCTTTCATTCGGACCTGTGAGGGTCAAACGCGCAGCGGCGCGGGAGGTCGGCATCCGTCGGCGTCTTCGGCCGGATGCCGCGGCGGCGCACTAGCGTGGAACGGTGACCGACCTCGACCCGCAGCCCACCCCTCCCGTCGCCGACCGCCGTCCGATCGCCCGCACCCACCACGGCGACACCTTCGACGATCCCTACGAATGGCTGCGCGCGAAGGACGACGCCGAGGTCGTCGCCCACCTCGAGGCCGAGAACGCCTACACCTCCGCGCGCACCGCTCACCTCTCGCGTCTGCGCGACACGATCTTCGGCGAGATCAAGGGCCGCACGCTCGAGACCGACCTCTCGGTCCCCGCCCGCCGCGGTGACTGGTGGTACTACGGACGCACCGTCGCGGGCGCGCAGTACGGCATCCAGTGCCGCGCCCCGCTGGACTCCCCCGATGACTGGACGCCGCCCACCCTCTCCCCCGACCGCCCTGTCCCGGGCGAGCAGGTGCTGTTCGACGGCAACGTCGAGGCCGAGGGCACCGACTTCTTCTCGCTCGGGAGCTTCGAGATCTCGAACGACGGCACGCGCATGCTGTACGGCATCGACGTCGCCGGAGACGAGCGCTACACGGTCCGCGTGCGCGACCTGACGACCGGCGAGACGCTCGCCGACGAGATCCCCGGCACCTTCTCGGGCGCGACCTTCTCGCCCGACGGCCGTTTCATCGTCTACACCACCGTCGACGACGCGTGGCGCCCCGACACCGTGTGGCTGCACGAGATCGGGACGGGTGTGGATGCCGATGTGAAGCTGTTCCACGAGCCGGACGACCGCTACTGGGTCGGCGCCGACTTCACCCGCAGCGACAAATACCTCGTCATCGAGATGGGCTCCTCCATCACGAGCGAGGAGTGGCTGGTGGACGCCGACGACCTCCGTGGCGAGCCGCGCGTGGTGTGGCCGCGCACGGAAGGCGTGGAGTACTCCAGCTCGCACGCCGTGGTCGACGGCGAGGACGTGCTCTACATCCTCCATAACGACGGCGCCCTCGACTTCGAACTGGTGCGGGTGCCGGCTTCCGCACCGCAGGGGCCGCGCGAGACGGTCATCGCGCACCGCACGGGGCAGCGTCTGCTGGGCGTCGACACGTTCCGCGACTGGGGTGTCGTGGCGTACCGCCGCGACGGGCTCGCGCGCCTGGGCATGCTGTCGTACGCCGACGGGGCCGTCACCGAGATCGCGTTCGACGAGCCGCTCTACAGCGTCGGCACGGGTGGCAACCCGGAGTGGGCGCCGCCGATGCTGCGCCTCGGGTACGGCTCGTTCGTGACGCCCGGCACCGTCTTCGACTACGTGATCGATACCGGCGAACTGCTTCTGCGCAAGCGCCAGCCCGTGCTCGGCGGCTTCGACCCCTCCGACTACGGACAGGCGCGCGTCTGGGCACCCGCCGAGGACGGGACGCAGGTGCCCGTGTCGCTCGTCTGGAAGCGCTCGTTCGGCGAGCCCGGTACGGCGGCGCGCCCTGTGCACCTGTACGGCTACGGCTCCTACGAGCACTCGATCGAACCCGGCTTCTCGGTTCCGCGACTGTCGCTGCTCGACCGTGGAGTCGTCTTCGCCGTGGCGCACGTGCGCGGCGGTGGCGAGATGGGTCGCCAGTGGTACGAGGACGGCAAGCTGCAGGCCAAGCGCAACACGTTCACCGACTTCGTCGCCGCCGCCCGCCACCTCGTGGCGGAGGGCTACACGACACCCGACCGCATCGTCGCCGAGGGCGGGAGCGCCGGCGGCCTGCTCATGGGCGCGGTGGCCAACCTTGCACCCGAGATGTTCGCCGGCATCCTGGCCGACGTGCCCTTCGTCGATGCGCTGACCACGATCCTCGACCCGTCGCTGCCGCTCACGGTGATCGAGTGGGACGAGTGGGGCGACCCGCTGCACGACGCCGACGTGTACGCCTACATGAAGTCGTACTCGCCGTACGAGAACGTGCGCGACGGTGTCGCCTACCCCCGCATCCTCGCGGTCACGTCCTTGAACGACACGCGCGTGCTCTACGTCGAGCCGGCCAAGTGGGTGCAACGCCTGCGCGAGGTCGGAGCCGACGCGATGCTGAAGTGCGAGATGGTCGCCGGCCACGGCGGCGTCAGCGGCCGCTACAACGCCTGGCGCGAGCGCGCGTTCGAGCTCGCGTGGCTGCTGGATGTGCTGGGACTGGCGGAGTAGGAGCGGCGGCGCGGCCACGGTAGGTGAGCGGTCGTGGCGGCTGTGCGGTCGCGGCGGCTGCGCGGTCGCGGCGGCTGCGCGGTTGCGGCGGCTGCGGCATGTCCCACTCGTGACGGTGCTCGTCCCACTTGTGGCCGGTTGCGAGCCCCTCAACCAGCGATGAGTGGGACAAGGGGTCACTGACCGGGCCGCCAGCCCGCTCTGAGCAGCGCGGCGCGCACGAGGGATGCCGCGGCTGCGCCGTCTCCGCGGAGGTGGTGGCTCAGGATGCGGACGTGATCCCACCCCGCGTCGCGAATTGCGGCCCAGCGATCCGCGTCCTGAGCAAACTGCCGCGGATCCTCCGCGTGCACGCGGCCGTCATACTCGACGGCGACGCGCCACGCCTCGAAGGTGAGGTCGATCTCCGCGACGAATTCTCCCCGAGTCGAGAAGATGTCCTCGTTGACGCCGGGCTCCGGAAGTCCGTGGCGCGCGAGGAGGAGCCGCAGGTGGGTCTCGCGTGGTGACCTCACGCCCGGGCGGGCGAGAGCGAGCGCCCTCCGGAGGATGCCGCCCCGGACATCCCCCATGCGGGCGATCTCGACATCCAGGTCGGCGGCGGTGGCGAGCGGCCTTCGCCCGGCGAGGAGCGCGTCGGCGCCCGCGACCAGGTCGTCGAGACGCCACAGCCGGCCGCACTGCCGCCATGCGCGAACGGCGTTCTCGATCGGCATCCCCTCGGGTCCGGTTTCGATGGCCGGCTCTCGGGTCTGCAATCGATGACCGACGACACCACGGGTGCGGGGCTCGCGCGCGGGGCGGTGCGCCGACACGTGCAGGCGCGGCGTGTAGGGCCAATCCGGTGTGCTGAGACCGCGCAGGACGAACACCGTCTCGTGACTGAAGAACTGCCCGTCGGCGAGGCGGGGCGCATAGGCCCGGCACCTCTCGAGGATGCTCTGGTCGCCGGTCGGGCGAGACCGCACGCCATGAAAGGGCGTGACGAGGTCGGATGCGCGGAGGCGGGTCCTGCTCGCACCCCGTTCCAGGGCCTCCGCTACGTGGAATCGGTCGGGCAGGTCGTCCGGCAGGGGCTGGCGGCGGGTCATGCTCCAGGATCCCGACCGCTGACCCGTGCGTCAGCCTTCTCCACAGCCCTTCCGCCTGCTCTGCACCTGTGGAGGACGCCTCTCAGCCGCCACCGCCCCGACCATGTCGCACTTATGACCGGTTCAGCGCACCTGGACCGGCCATAAGTGGGACACGCACCGCCATATGTGGGACGAGGCCGCGGGGACACGGCGCACGCTCGCCACGCCTGCTCGCGCATCCCACGCTGCGCGTGCGTCCCTCACACTGCCCGCCTCATACGCTGCACACGCTCACCGCGCCCACTCGCCGCGCACGCGAACGCCCCGCCCCGCGCGAGGCGGGACGGGGCGTCGGAGCGACGAGCTCAGCCGAACAGCGCCGCGGCCTCTTCGTAGCGGTACAGCGGGACGCTGTTCAACTCGCCGAGGGCGTCGGCGAAGGGCACGCGCACGATGTCGGTGCCGCGCATGGCGACCATCTGACCCCAGGCGCCCTCGTTCAGGGCGTCGGCGGCGTGCAGACCGAGGCGCGTCGCGAGCACGCGGTCGAACGCCGACGGCGAACCACCGCGCTGGATGTGACCGAGCACGGTGGCGCGGGTCTCGATGCCGGTGAGGCGCTCGATCTCGGGGGCGAGCAGCTCGCCGATGCCGCCGAGGCGGGGACGGTTGAAGGCGTCGAGACCCTTGTCGCTGAACGCCTCGTCCATGCCCTTGAGCTTGAAACCCTCGGAAACGACGACGAGCGGGGCACGACCGCGGTCGTGGGCGCGAGTGACCTGCTCGACGATCTCGTCGATCGACATCGGCACCTCGGGGATGCAGATGACGTGAGCGCCCGCCGCGATACCCGCGTGCAGCGCGATCCAGCCGACGTGGCGGCCCATGACCTCGGCCACCATGCAGCGCTGGTGCGAGTCGCCGGTGGTGCGGAGGCGGTCCATGGCATCCGTCGCGATGTTGACGGCGGTGTCGAAGCCGAACGAGTAATCGGTCGCGCGCAGGTCGTTGTCGATCGTCTTCGGCACGCCGAGGACGTTGATGCCGTCCTTCGACAGACGGTCGGCCGCGGCTAGAGTTCCTTCGCCGCCGATGGCCAGGATGCCGTCGAGCCGGTGCCCGTACATCGTCTTGGAGATGTTCTCGGCGCCGCCGCGCACGCCCTCGTACGGGTTGGTGCGGCTCGTGCCGAGGATGGTGCCGCCGACCTTGGACAGTCCCTTCACCTCGTGACGCGTCAGGGGGAAAAAGTCGCCGTCGACGACTCCGCGCCACCCGTCGCGGATGCCGACGAACTCGATGTCGTAGTTGGTCGTGCCCTTCAGCACGACGCCACGGATGACCGCGTTGAGACCGGGGCAGTCGCCGCCGCTGGTCAGGATGCCGATCTTCATGGGCAGAGTCCTCTGGTGCTGTGATTCGGGTGGAGGGTCGGCGCCGTTGCCGTCTTCGACCCTATCGCCGCGGGCGGGAACGCTGCCACACGGTGACGGAGGGGCGAAGGATGCCGGAACCCCGATGCCGTGGTCCGCCTGACGGTCCGCCATGCCCGGCGAGACGAGCACACCGGACGCCGCGGGCCCCACCCGTTCCGCGGAGCCGACGTCACGGAAGCAGGGCGTGCGACGGGAACAGGCTGCTTCAGCCGGTGACGGCCTGTTCTCGTCGAACTGCCTGTTCTCGTGACGACACGCGAACGCCCCGGCACAGGGCCGGGGCGTTCGAGGGCGACGGATCAGGCCGTGCCGAGCGCCTGACGCAGCAGGTGCATGAGCGCCGAGAGCTGCACGGAGTCGCTCGAACCCGGCTCGACCGACTGTCCGTCGAGGGCGCGCTGGGCGAGGCCCTCCTTGGAGTCGATGAGCTCCGCGATCTTCGTGTCGATCGTGTGCGCGGCGATGATGCGCCACGCGGTCACGGGCTCCTCCTGGCCGATGCGGTGCACGCGGTCGATCGCCTGCGTCTGCTCGGCCGCGGTCCACGACAGCTCGGCGAGCACGACGTTGGAGGCGGCCTGCATGTTGAGGCCGACACCGGCGGCGGTGAGCGAACACACCGCGATGCCGACGTCGGGGTCGCTGTTGAAGGCGTCGATCGCGGCCTGACGGGCGGTCGAGGTCTGCTCGCCGCGCACCGAGACGGCCTTGAGACCGGAGGCCTTGAAGTGGGCCTCGGCGGCATCCATCACGTCGATGTGCTTGGCGAAGAACACGACCTTGCCCACCGAGCGCTGCAGCTGAACGGCGTAGTCGGCGGCGAGGTGGGCCTTGGCCTGACCGATGCGGCGCACCATCGTGAAGACGTTCTCGCTGCCCGATCCCGCGGCCTTCGACTCCTCGAGCTCGCCGTGCGCGACCAGACGTACGATGTCGTCGTCGATCTCGCCGGCGGCGAGGCCGCGGTCGCCGCGCGCCTCGATGATGCGGCGGTACTTCGCGGCCAGTCGGGCGCCGAGCTCGCGCTCGGCCTGACGGATCGACCGGCCGTACTCGTCGTCCAGCTCGACGGGCAGGTCGGCGACCAGCTTGTCGGGCAGATCGGCGGCGACGTCCTTCTTCTTGCGTCGCACGATGCCCATCGAGATGACGGCCTCGCGCGCCTCGGGGTAGAACGCCTTGTCGGCGGGCGTCAGGCCCGTGGCATCCAGCTTCTCCATCAGCTCGGGGCCGGGCTTCTCGCCGTTGGTCCAGCCGAGGAACCGCCAGATCGCGTCGAAGTCCTCGACGTCGTTGATCAGCGGGGTCCCGGTCAGGGCGAGCATGAGCGGGTCGCGCGTCTGCTCGCGCACCCGGGATGCCAGGGCCAGTACGTTCTGCGAACGCTGCGACGTGAGGTTCTTGATGAAGTGCGCCTCGTCGACGACGACGCCCTCGAGACCGATGGACGACAGCCACGAGAGGTGGCGGTCGAGGATCTCGTAGTTGACGATGAACACGTCGGCGAAAGCGTCGATGTCGGCGCCGCCGCCGGAGATGACGGTCGCGCGGCGCTGCGGCGTCCACCGCTGCACCTCGCGCGCCCAGTTCATCTTCACGACGTTGGGGACGACGACCAGCAGGGGGTAGGCGTCGGCGACGGATGCCGCCAGCACCGACTCCGCGGTCTTGCCCAGGCCGGGCTCGTCGGCGAGGAGGAACTCGCGGTGGCCGAGGCGCACGGCCTCGAGGAAGCGCGACTGATGCGGCATGACCTCGAGCCCGCGCGGCGAGAGCCGGTCGAACTCGGGCACGGGCGGCAGCTCCATGCTCGCGGCCGACCCGCCGGCGCCGGTCTCGAACGCCTTGTAGAGCGGGCCCATGAGCTCCCACCCGTCGAGGCGGCGGCGCGGGGCGTCTCCGCTGGGGCGCGGCGTGAGGTCGGGGGCGCGGAACGGGTTCGCCATCTGGCGCGCTTCGATGGATGCCGGCACGACCTGCTTGTCGGCGAGAGCCGCGGAGACGACCGGGGTGATCTTCGGCGTGTTGTCGGTGATGATCAGCTCGTCGGGCGGCAGCTCGGCGCCGGACTCGAGCAGCCAGTCGCGACGCATGCGGCGGGCGACCGGCGAGGTGGCCGCGTCGACCTCGAGCAGCTGGATCAGCGAGGTGTCGCGCGCGGCGGTCTTCGCGAGGATCGTCGCCACGCCGTCGAGGCGCTTGAGCAGCTCGGCGCGCGCGGCGTCGGTGATCTCGGTGTCGGCCTTCACCCGCGCACGCTCCTCGCGCACGAGGAACGCGATCACCTGGAACTTGACGCGGTTGGTGGGCCCGAGCTTGCCGCGCTGCGCCTTCGCCTCGACCTCGCGCACCTTGCGCGCGAGGATCGGGATGACGGGTGCTTCGTCGTCGCGTCGGGATGACGTGGTCTTCCTGCGCCGCTGGCTCGAGCTACGGGCGGCGGTTGCCGTGGTCGGCATGCTCCTCCTGAGCGTGTCGTCCGGAAGTAGTCCGGAACGTTCCGGCGCGAGGCCGGTGGATCAGTGACCCCGGGGAACATCACCCGGCACGCCGCCGAAGCGGCGGTGCCTGTGGCCCGAGAGCGCGTCGACCGGAACGGTTCACGACTGGGGCGGATGGCGGGATCGAGATCATTCTAGCGGCTTTCGCCCCCGGACCGACGGCGAAGACGCGCGGTCGTGGACGATCCGCGCACTTCCCCGGTCGGCGCCGCTCAGGCCGCGTGCCGCAACCGCAGACTGTTGAGCACGACGAAGACGCTCGAGAACGCCATCGCGGCTCCGGCGAGCATCGGGTTCAGCAGCCCCAGGGCCGCCAGCGGCAGAGCCGCCACGTTGTACGCGAAGGCCCAGAAGAGGTTGCCGCGGATCACGCGCATCGTGCGCCTGCTCAGGGCCACCGCGGTGACGATGCCGCGCGGGTCGTCGCGCATGAGGGCGACGTCGCTCGCGTGGAGCGCGGCATCCGTCCCCCCTCCCATGGCGATGCCCAGATCGGCGGATGCCAGGGCGGCGGCGTCGTTGACCCCGTCGCCGACCATTGCGACGGTGCGCCCCGCGGCCCGGAGCGCGGCGATCTCGTCGACTTTGCCCTCGGGCAGGACGCCCGCGCGCACCGTCTCGATGCCGAGCTCGTCGGCGACGGCGCGCGCGATGTGCGCATTGTCGCCGGTGAGCAGGACCGGCTCGAGACCCATCTCGCGCAGGCGGGCGACGGTGGAGGCGCTCTCGGGGCGCACCGTGTCGGCCACCTCGACCACGACGCGTGCACGCATCGCGCCGTCGGCGTCGGCCCATCCCGCCACCACGACGGTTCCGCGCTGCTCCCCCTCCTCGACGGCCGCGGCGAGCGCCACCGGCAGCGGCGCCGCCAGGTCGGCGGCGAGGGCGGGACGCCCCGCGAACACGCGGATGCCGTCGACGAGACCGACGATCCCGCGGCCGGGCAGCGCCTCCACGTCACGGGCCACCGGTCCATCGGCCGCCGCCGCCACGATCGCGTGCGCCACGGGATGCTCCGACGCGCGCTCGAGCGCGGCCAGCCGACGCAGGGCCTCCTCGGCGTCCTGATCGTCGGCGGCGGTGATGTTCACGACGCTCATGCGTCCGGCGGTCAGAGTGCCCGTCTTGTCGAGGACGATCGTGTCGATGCGCTCCGCGGATTCCAGGGCCGAAGGTCCCGTCACCAGGATGCCGAGCTGGGCCGCGCGGCCGGTACCGACGAGGATCGCGATCGGGGTGGCCAGGCCCAGCGCGCACGGGCAGGCGATGATGAGCACCGCGACAGCGGCGGTGAAGCCGGCCGACAGCGGCTGCCCGGCGAGGAGCCAGCCGAGGAGGGTCAGCACGGCCAGCACGATCACGACCGGGACGAAGACGCCCGAGATGCGGTCGGCGAGGCGCTGCACGCGGCTCTTGCCGAGCTGCGCGTCCTCGACGAGACGGGCGATGCGCGCGAGACGCGTCTGCTCGCCCACCCCCGTCGCACGCACGACGAGCCGTCCGCCCGAGGCGATGGTGCCGCCGGTCACCGTCGATCCGGCACCCACGTCGACCGGGACCGACTCCCCGGTCAGCATGCTCTCGTCCACCGAGGCGCTCCCCTCGAGCACCTCTCCGTCCGTGGCGACGGTGGACCCGGGGCGCACGACGAACTCGTCACCGACGGCGAGCTGCGCGATGTCGATGCGACGCCCGTCGACGAGCTCCGCCTCCCGCGCGCCGAGGTCGAGCAGTGACCGCAGCGCCGCCCCGGCTCGGCGGGTGGAGCGCTGCTCGATGACGCGTCCGAGCAGCAGGAAGACGGTGACCGCGGCGGCGACCTCGAAGTAGACCACGGAGGTCGCGTCGTGCACCGGCCCGAAGAGCATCACCTCGTGACGGATGCCGATCCGCCCGGCCGATCCGAAGACGAGCACCCAGACGCTCCAGAGGTAGGCGGCGAAGGTGCCCAGCGTGATGAGCGTGTCCATCGTGGCGGCGCCGTGCCGCGCGTTGCGCAGCGTGGCGCGGTGGAAGGGCCACCCGCCCCACAGGACGATCGGAGTCGCGAGCACCAGCGACACCCACTGCCACGCGGGGAACTGCCAGGCCGGGACCATGCCGAGCGCCACCACGGGAACCGCCAGGCCGAGCGACACCCAGAGGCGCACGCGCAGGGGGGTCGAGCCGGGCGCATCGGTCGTGTCGTGCACGTGCCCGGAGGGCGCGTTCGCGGAGTCGGCGTGCGCGTCGGGGGCTGGCGCGTCGGGGGCGTGCGCATCGGCAGCCTGGGCGGCGGAGGCGTGCGCGGGAGTACCCGCCGGCGCGGGCGCGGAGGCGCCCGGCGCGTTCGGGGCGGCACCGTCGGGCTGCGCGGCGGTCGCGGCGAGATCGCGCCCGGTCACGGCATCCACCGCTCCCCCGGGGGCGGGCACGGGCACCGGGGGCGGCGGGGTGGAGGTGTGGGTGCGGACGCGGGCGTCGTAGCCGGCGGCGCGCACGGCATCCACCAGGGCCGTCGTGTCGAGGTCGGCGGGGTAGCGCACCCGCGCGGTCTCCGTCGCGAGGTTGACCGCCGCTTCCACGCCCTCGACCCGCCCCAGGCGCTTCTCGACGCGCGCGACGCAGCTCGCGCACGTCATCCCGTCGATGTCGAGCACCGCCTCGGCGGTCGGTGCGGCATCCGTCTGGTCGCTCATGGCTCCTCCTCCGGTCACCCCGTCCTCAACAGGATACCCCCAGGGGGTATTCCTGCACCACGTCCGGGGCCGTGATCGCCTCCCCGGGTCGATGTCCCGCGGACGCGCCCGCAGGGTCGCGGCGCAAGCGGCTCCTCGCAAGCCGCCCCGCCCCCGAGCGACCGACCCTACGCTGGGGGAATGGCCGAGACGATGACGCGCGAGCAGCGCACGGTGCTCGCGGTCGCGGTCCTCGCCTCGTTCGTGTCGTTCCTCGACGGCACGGTGGTGAACGTCGCCCTCCCGGCCATCGCCGCCGACCTGGGCGGCGGGCTGAGCACGCAGCAGTGGGTCGTCGACGCCTACCTCGTCACGCTGGGGGCGTTCATCCTGGTCGCCGGTTCGCTCAGCGACGTCCTGGGGCGGGTCGTCGTCCTGCGCATCGGCCTCATCGGCTTCGGCGTCACCTCCCTCGCGATCGCCGCCGCCCCCACCGCGGAGTTCCTCATCGTGGCCCGCGCGCTCCAGGGCGTGGCCGGCGCCCTCCTCGTGCCCAGCTCGCTCGCCCTCATCACCTCGACCTTCCGCGGTGCCGCGCAGGCGCGCGCAATCGGCATCTGGACCGGCGCGACCACCGTCGCCATGCTCGCGGGCCCCCTGATCGGCGGGGTCTTCGTCGACACCCTGTCGTGGCGGCTCGTCTTCCTCGTCAACGTCCTCCCCATCGGAGTCACGATGTGGCTTCTGACCCGGCTCGGCCATCGCGACCACCGCCGCCCCGGCGCTCGCGTCGACATCCTCGGCGCCGTGCTGTGCGCGGCAGGCCTCGGCGGCATCGTGTTCGCCCTCATCGAGCAGCCCAACCTCGGGTGGGCCTCCCCCGTTATCTGGCTCCCGGGGATCATCGGCATCCTGGCCTTCTCGGGTTTCCTCGTGCGTCAGAAGACGGCGCGCGAACCGATGATGCCGTTGGACCTCTTCCGGGCGCGCAACTTCTGGGCGGGCAATCTCGCCACCGTGTTCGTCTATGCGGCGCTGTCGCTCAACGGCTTCGTGCTCAGCGTGTACCTGCAGCAGGGGGCCGGGCTGCCGGCGACCCTCGCGGGGCTCGCATCGCTGCCGAGCACCGTCCTCATGATCGTCCTGAGCTCTCGCATGGGGGCGTTGTCGGGGCGTCTCGGGCCGCGACTCTTCATGACGGTCGGCCCCCTCGTGATGGCCGCCGGCGCGCTGCTCCTGTTGCTCGTCGGCGACGACTTCGACTACTGGACGCAGGTGCTCCCCGGCGTCATCGTGTTCGGCCTGGGCCTGACCGCCACGGTCTCCCCTCTGACCGCCGCGGTGCTCGGCGCGATCAACTCCGAGCGCTCCGGCATCGCCTCCGCGGTCAACAACGCCGTCTCGCGCGTCGCCGGGCTTCTCGCGATCGCCGCCGTCTCCGCCGTGGTCGGCGGATCGCTGGATCTCGACGGATTCCACCGGGCCGCGATCTTCACCGCCGCCTTGATGGCGCTCGGGGCGGCGGCGTCGTTCCTCGGCATCCGCAATCGCCTGTCGCGGCAGGACTGACCTCCGCGGCGGTCCGGGCGCCGCGGCGCGGACGCGGGTCGCCTCGGCGCCGCGATCACCGCCCCGCGATGGCCCGCGACGCGTGGCGACGTCAGTGCCGCGTGGCGACGCCTGCCCCACGTGGCGACGCGTGTGCCTTGCGCCCCTGCGGCTCAGCGCAGGATCGCGCGCGAGCGCTCGACGTCGTCGGCCATCTGGACGATGAGCGCGTCGATGCCGTCGAACGCCGTCATCCCGCGCACGCGTTCGACGAAGCGCACCTCGACGTGATGGCCGTAGAGGTCGAGCCCGGTCTCGTCGATGACGTACGCCTCGACCTGCCGCGCGTTCACGTCGTCGAAGGTCGGATTGGTGCCGACGCTGATCGCGGCGGGATAGCTCGTGCGCCGCGCCCCGTCGACGTCGACCAGCCACCCGGCGTAGACGCCGTCGACGGGCACGAAGCCCTCGAGGTCGGGCGACAGGTTCGCGGTGGGATACCCCAGCTCGCGCCCGCGCTTGAGTCCGTGCACGACCTCGCCCCACACCGAGGGAGCACGACCGAGCAGGCGCGCGGCCGTCGAGATGTCGCCCGCCGACAGCGCCTCGCGGATCCACGTGGACGACACGCGCCGGTCGGCGTGCACGGCGCGGACGTCGTCGACGACGTCGACGCGGAAACCGTGCTCCGCTCCCATGCGCTCGAGAAGCGCGGGATCTCCCACTCCCCCGGCGCCGAAGCGGAAGTCTCGCCCGACCAGCACGGTGCGGGCGTCGAGGGCGTCGACGAGGATGCCGCGCACGAAGTCCTCCGCCGGGATCGCCGCCAGGGCGTCGTCGAAGGTCAGCAGCAGCGTGGCATCCACTCCGGCCCGCTCCAGCAGGTCGAGCTTCTGGTGCGGGCCGATGACGTCGGCGGGGCACTTCTCCGGACGCAGCACGCTCAGGGGATTGCGGTCGAAGGTCACGGCGACCACGCGCGCACCGTCGGACGCGTCGACCCGCGCGCGGTCGATCACCG
Source organism: Microbacterium galbum (assembly GCF_032464915.1). Taxonomy (NCBI): domain Bacteria; kingdom Bacillati; phylum Actinomycetota; class Actinomycetes; order Micrococcales; family Microbacteriaceae; genus Microbacterium; species Microbacterium galbum. The sequence continues at coordinate 272,619 of NZ_JAWDIS010000001.1, forward strand.
CGCGGTGGCCGGTGTGCACGCCGTCGAACTTGCCGATCGCCACCACGGTCGGACCGAAGCCGGCGGGGACCTCAGCGGGGTCGCGGAAGACGATCACGACGTGGTCCGGCGGTGCCGCACGAGCCACCACAGTCCGAGGAAGGGCAGCACGAGCGGGATGAAGAGGTAGCCGTATCCATACACCGACCACACGGTCGGGTGCTGGAACAGCGCCGGCAGCACCAGGCTCAGCGTGCCGACCACCAGCACGCCGACCAACTCGAAGCCGATCGCGATCCAGGCGACGCGGTACCAGGCGGGGCGCGCGGAGAAGACCAACGCGAGGGTCGCGAGGATGTAGACGACCGCGGCGAGGGCGGACAGCGAATACGCCAGCGGGGCATCGTCGAACTCGCGCACGATCTGCACGAAGGAGCGACCCGTGGCGGCGAGCGCCATGATGCCGTAGACGACGACGAGGACACGGCCGATGCCGGTCATCCCCCGGGAACGGGTAGGAGTGGTGGATGCCATGACCCCTCGATTCTAGTTCGCCCCGGCCGCGACCGAGCGGCGCGGCGGCGACCGTGGGCGCCGGATCCGGCCGGTGGCTTCGACAGGCTCAGCCCCCTCCCGCCCAGGTGCGTGAGTCCCTGCCCGCTCAGGTCCCTGAGCCTGTCGAAGGGACCGGGACCACCGCGCCGCCTCGAGCCGCGGCATCCCCTGACCCCTCAGGCCAGCTGCACCGTCCAGATGACGTGCATGCGCCACACCATCACGGCGACCGCGAGGGCGGCGACACCCATGACCACGGTGCTCCACCGGCTGCGTTCGAGCAGCGCCCACGCGACGCCCGCGATCGGCACGAGCGCCGCCGACACGAGGTAGGTCCAGAACTCCAGCAGACTCCCCGAGGGCGGGTTGCCCGCGAACGGCGCGATGATCGCCACGACGATCTGCACGATCAGCAGCAGCTCGATGAGGGCGAGCGATCCGACCGTGACGTCTCCCGGCCGCCGGCCGATCAGACCGGCACCGACGGCGACGACGCCCGCGAGCACCGCGATCCCCACCTGCACGAGCGTGAACCACAGGATCATCGGACGCTCTCCTCGGGCATGTTCATGACGCTCTTCAGCTGCGTACCGCGCTTCTCGACCACGCCGATGAGGCGCCCGTCGGGATCGATCGCGGCGGCGACGGCGCCGGTCAGCCGCCCCCCGCCGTCGATGCGCTTGCCGTGGCGCAGGTCGCGCGCCTCATCGGGGCCGACCGCGATCGCTCCCATGACGACCGCGGCGGCGGTGGCGGGCTCAATCAGGGCGTCTTCGGCGAGGTCGTCGACCGACGCCGCGCCGGCGACGTCGAACGCCCCGATGCGCGTGCGACGCAGGGCGGTCAGGTGGCCGCCCACGCCGAGGGCCCGGCCGAGGTCGCGCGCGAGGGCGCGGATGTACGTGCCGCTCGTGCAGTCCACGACCACGTCGAGCTCGATGGACCCCTGCCCGCGGCGCGCGGCGTGTACGTCGAAGCGCGAGACAATGACCCGGCGCGACTTCAGCTCCACCTGCTCCCCCGCGCGCGCGAGGTCGTACGCGCGGCGCCCGTCGACCTTGATCGCCGACACGGTGCTCGGCACCTGGTCGATCTCGCCGGTGAGAGCGGCGATGCCCTCGTGGATCGCGGAATCCGTCACGGCCGCGACCGCGTCGGCATCCGCCCGTTCGGTCTCGACCCCGTCGGCGTCGTCGCTGTCGGTCGACACCCCGAGGAGGATCGTCGCCTCGTAGGTCTTGTCGGCGCCCACGATGTAGGTGAGCAGACGGGTCGCGCCCTCGACGCCGAGCACGAGCAGCCCCGTCGCCATCGGATCGAGCGTGCCGGCGTGACCGATCTTGCGCGTGCCCAGCGCGCGTCGCGCGCGCGACACGACGTCATGACTGGTGATGCCTCCCGGCTTGTCGACCAGGAGGATGCCGGGGCGCACCATCAGCAGAAATCTCCGAAGACCTGGACGGGGTGGGCGGGGTCGGAGTTCTCGACGATGACCGAGGCCGCCGCCTTCGGCCGGACCGTGCGCAGGTAGTGCTTCTCGGCATCGGGCAGCTCCGGTCGCGGGGCGCCGATCGGCGGGTTGCTCTCGAGCCAGATCGAGAAGTTCCACAGCCCGCGCACCTCGGGAGCGTGCAGGAAGCGCCCGGAGACGACGAGCACCGCGTCGGCCGGTGCCCCCGCGGAGTCGCCGACCGGCTCACCGGCGCGGAAGGGCGCGACGACACTCTCGCGGACGTCGTCGGCGTGGTCGGCGAGCGACGCGCGGACCACCGCGGTGCCGTCCTCACCGACGGCCGCGGCGAAGGCGTCGGCGAACGATCCGGCCGCGTCGGCGTCGAGTGCGTCGACCGCCACCACCACTCGACCCGCGCGGCTGTTCTGCCGCATCAGGTCGCGGAGGCTCCGCTGCAGTTCGGGGACGGTGTTCTCGGTCGAGGCCATGCCTCCAGCCTACTTTCGCCCACCGACACCCGCCCTCCTCGTCGCGGCCCGCCCCGCGAGATCGCCGTCCGCGCCGCGTCCCTGTCCCGCCCGCGACCGAGGTCCGCACCGGGGCACCGCGGCGTTCCCGCGACCGTAGGCTGGAGGGATGCCAGGACTCGCCGCGCCGCTCATCGACTGGTACCGCGACGCGGCGCGCGACCTGCCGTGGCGACGCGCGGGCTTCGGCGCCTGGGGAACCCTCGTGAGCGAGTTCATGCTCCAGCAGACCCCCGTGGCGCGCGTCATCCCGCACCTCGAGGCCTGGCTGACCCGCTGGCCCACCCCGGCCGATCTCGCCGCCTCTCCCCCGGGCGACGCGGTGACCCAGTGGGCGAACCTCGGCTACCCGCGCCGCGCGCTGTGGCTGCACCGCGCCGCGGTGGAGATCCGCGACCGTCACGACGGGGTCGTCCCCCGCGACGTCGAGGCTCTGCTCGCCCTCACCGGCATCGGCGACTACACCGCGCGCGCGGTCGCGGTCTTCGCGTACGGGGACCGGCATCCGGTCGTCGACACGAACACGCGTCGCGTGCTCGCCCGCGCGGTCGAGGGACGCGCGCAACCCGGCCCGCCGCACCGTCGCGACCTGGAGCGGATGGATGCCGAACTCCCCGACGACATCGCGGAGGCCGCGATCGTGAACGCCGCCGCCATGGAGCTCGGTGCGATCGTGTGCACGGCGCGATCACCGCGGTGCGACGCGTGCCCCCTGGCCGCGCGGTGCGCGTGGCGGGCGGCGGGATACCCCGAGTCCGAGGACCGCCGCCGCAGACAGGCGACCTACGAGGGCAGCGACCGACAGGCGCGCGGTGCCGTGCTCAAGACCCTTCGCGAGGCCGCGCCGGCGTCGGTGCCGCTGTTCGCCGTGCTTCCGACGTGGCCGGACGACGCACAGCGCGACCGCGCGATCGATTCGCTCATCGCCGACGGCCTGGCCGAAGCGATCGACGAACACCTGCGCCTGCCGGGCCACCCGACATCCTGATCGGGGGCTCGCGGCCCACCCGGAATGACGAAGAGGCCGGATGCGACCCGCTCGGGGTGGCATCCGGCCTCTTCACACGCGGCATCAGATCCGCGCAGCTTCTCCGTCCTCATCGAGGTCGCCCTCGTCGGGGTCGTCGTCCTCGTCGAGATCGTCGTCGTCGAGGTCGCGCGGCTTGACGTACGGGTCGGCCTCGCCGGCATAGGCGGCCGACGCGGCGAGACCCGCCACCGACTCGTCGCGCTCGCGCGCCTCGCGCAGCAGCGCCGAGATGTGGTCGGCGTTCTCGGGGATGCCGTCGAGGATGAACTCCAACGACGGGGTGAGCCGCGTGTTGAGGTGCTTGCCGACCTCGCTGCGCAGCATGCCGGTCGCGGACTTCAGCGCCGCGGCGGTGTCGGCGCGGTGCGCCTCGTCGCCCATGACGGTGTAGAACACCGAGGCGCGCTGGAGGTCACCCGTGACCCGCACGTCGGTGATGGTGACGAATCCGAGCCGCGGGTCGCGCAGCCCCTTCTCGAGGCGTTCGGCGAGCACCACGCGGATGCGGTCCGCCACTCGAGCCTGTCGTTCCCCTGCCACTGCCTTCTCCTTCTTTCACATACCGCCGCGAGTACGAGTGCCCCCGTGGCTCATCGCCGGGCGGGAGTCCCGTCACGGGCAGCCGCACCAGCGTAGGCCGGAGGGGGTGTGCATCTCCCCGAGCATCGGGGTAAGGGCCCCGCTCTGCTCGGGGAGATGCACACCCCCGCAGGCCGAAGCGGGAGCCGCGCCACATGGCGCGACCCCCGCACGACGATCAGCCTCGCGGCTTCTCGACCATTTCCGTGGTTTCGATTTCGTCACCGATCTGGATGTCGTTGAACTTGCCCAGGCCGATACCGCACTCGAAGTCCGTGCGGACCTCGGTGACGTCGTCCTTGAAGCGGCGCAGCGACTCGATGGCCAGGCCGTCGGCCAGCACGACACCGTCGCGGATGACGCGGGCCTTGGCGTTGCGCGTGATCGTTCCCGACCGCACGATGACACCGGCGATGTTGCCGAACTTCGAGGAGCGGAACACCTCGCGGATCTCGGCGACACCCGACTGCACCTCTTCGAACTCCGGCTTGAGCAGGCCCTTGAGCGACTGCTCGACGTCGTCGATCGCGTTGTAGATGACCGAGTAGAACCGCACGTCGACACCCTCGCGGGCGGCACGCTCGCGGGCCTTCGTGTCGGGACGCACGTTGAAGCCGATCACGATCGCGTTGTCGATCGTGGCCAGGTTGATGTCCGACTCGGTGATCGCACCCACACCGCGGTGGATGATGCGCAGCTGGACGCTGTCGTCGACCTCGATCTTGAGCAGCGATTCCTCGAGCGCCTCGACGGCACCCGACACGTCACCCTTGATGATGAGGTTGAGCGACTCGACCTTGCCCTCTTCGAGAGCGCGGGTGAAGTCCTCGAGCGAGATGCGCTTGCGGGCCTTGGCCAGCTGGGCGTTGCGCTCGGCGGCCTCGCGCTTCTCGGCGATCTGACGCGCGGTGCGGTCTTCCTCGGTGACGATGAAGACGTCGCCGGCGCGGGGAACCGAGTTGAGACCCTGCACCTGCACGGGACGCGACGGGTAGGCCTCTTCGACCGCTTCGCCGTTCTCGTCCATCATCGCGCGGACGCGGCCGTAGGCCGTGCCGGCGACGATCGCGTCACCGACGCGCAGCGTTCCGGACTGGATGAGCACCGTGGCGACCGAACCGCGACCCTTGTCGAGCTTCGCTTCGATCGCGACACCGCGGGCCGCCTTGTTCGGGTTGGCCGTGAGATCGAGACCGGCGTCGGCGGTGAGCAGGACCGCATCCAGGAGGGCCTGGATGTTGAGGTTCTGTCGGGCCGAGACGTCGACGAACATGACGTCTCCGCCGTACTCCTCGGCGACCAAACCGTACTCGGTGAGCTGCTGGCGCACCTTGGCCGGGTTGGCGTCGGGCTTGTCGACCTTGTTGACCGCGACCACGATCGGCACGTTCGCCGCCTGGGCGTGGTTCAGCGCCTCGACCGTCTGGGGCATGATGCCGTCGTCGGCCGCGACCACGAGGATCGCGATGTCGGTCACCTGCGCACCGCGGGCACGCATGGCGGTGAACGCCTCGTGACCCGGGGTGTCGATGAAGGTGATCGCGCGCTCGATGCCCTCGTGCTCGGTCCAGATCTGGTACGCACCGATGTGCTGCGTGATGCCGCCGGCCTCGCCCGCGACCACGTTCGTCTGGCGGATGGCGTCGAGCAGTCGCGTCTTACCGTGGTCGACGTGGCCCATGACGGTGACCACGGGAGGACGGATCTCGAGATCGTCCTCGCTCTCGGCCTCGAGCTCGGCGTCGAGGTCGAGACCGAAGCCCTCGAGGAGCTCCTTGTCCTCGTCCTCGGGCGAGACCATCTGGATCTTGTAGCCGAGCTCGGCGCCGAGGACCTCGAAGGTCGCCTCGTCGAGCGACTCGGTCGCAGTGGCCATCTCACCCAGGTTGAACAGGATGGTCACGAGCGTGCCGGGCTGCACGGTGTAGCCGCGCAGGGCCTCGAGCTTGTCCGCGAAGTCCGCGATGGAGGCACCGCGGCGCAGGCGGATGATCTCGCCGTTGCCCTTCGAGACGTTGACGCCGCCGACGACCGGCGCCGACCGCATCTCGAATTCCTGCCGCTTCGCCCGACGCGACTTACGCTGCTTGGACTTGCCGCCGCCCTTACCGAAGGCACCCGCGGTACCACCGCCGGGACCACGGCCACGGCCACCGCCGCCACCGGGACGACCGGCGAAACCGCCACCGGGAGCACCGCCACCGGGGCGCTGGAAGCCGCCACCGGCGCCGCCGGGACGACCGGGACCGCCGGGACGCTGCTGGAACGGAGCGCCGGGACGACCGGCACCACCGGGACGACCGGCACCGCCGGGGCGCGGGGCACCGGGACGCGGGGCGCCGGGGCGCGGAGCCTGCGGACGCGGGATGTTACCCGGGGTCGGGCGCTGGCCCATGCCCTGCGCCGACGCGAACGGGTTGTTGCCCGGGCGGGGACCGGCGGGACGCTGGCCCATGCCCTGCGAGGAGGCGAACGGGTTGTTGCCCGGACGCGCACCACCGGGACGCGGGGGCGAGCTGGGACCGGGCTTGGGCGCACCGGCACCGGGGGTGGGGGCCGACGACGGAGCCGCGGGCTTCGCACCGGGCTTGGCCGGGGCGGAGGGGGCGGGCGTCGACGCTGCGGGAGCCGGAGCGGCCGGGGCGGATGCCGCGGGAGCCGGGGCGGCAGCGGGAGCCGCCGGAGCGGCGGGCTTGGCCGGTCCGGGGGTGGGGCCCGAGGGACGGGCACCGGGCGTGGCCGCCGGACGAGCGGGGCCCGGGCGGGCGCCGGCGCCGGGGCGCGCCGCGGGGGCGGCCGACGTGGCGCTCGACGAACCGGACGAGCCCTCGGCCGCGAGGGCGGCGCGGAGCTTACGAGCCACGGGGGGCTCGATGGTGGATGAGGGGCTCTTGACGAACTCGCCGAGCTCCTTCAGCTTCGCAAGCGCGACCTTGCTGTCGACGCCGAGCTCGGAAGCGATCTCGTGCACGCGTGGTTTTGCCACAATTCTCCTGTCTGAGGGCCTACCCCGGACAGGGCAGACCGCTAGTTGCGGACGGGTCTCATTTCGAGCCGTTCACTTCGTGTCCATAGCCGTTCAGCCTTTTCGCTGGAGGGTTGATTCGAAGGTCTGCGTGTCAAGCGGGCCTGACACACGCAATGCTCGTACGAAGGCGCGACGCGTGAGGGCTTTGCTCACGCACGCGTCCGTCTCGTGCACCCACGCTCCCCGGCCCGGCAGAACCGCTCGCTCGTCTGCGACGAGGACCGATCCGTCGGTGACCACACGCAGAAGCGATGATCGGGGGGCGCGTGCGCGGCATCCGACGCACGTCCGTACGGGTTCCATCTTACACCTCGCGGTCGCCCGGACGATCTGACCCTCAGTTGTCTTCGAGGATGCTGTCCGGCTGGATGTCGATCTTGGCGCCGGTGAGCTTCGCGGCGAGGCGGGCGTTCTGGCCCTCCTTGCCGATCGCGAGCGAGAGCTGGTAGTCGGGGACGAGGGCGCGGACGGCCTTGGTCGAGGCGTCGAGCACGAACGACGAGGTGACCTTCGCCGGCGACAGCGCGTTCGCGACGAAGCGCGGCAGCTCGGCGTCGTAGTCGATGATGTCGATCTTCTCGCCGGCGAGCTCCTCGGTCACCGCGCGCACGCGGCGTCCGAGCTCGCCGATGCAGGCGCCCTTGGCGTTCACCGTCGGATCGTTCGCCTTGACGGCGATCTTGGACCGGTGCCCGGCTTCGCGAGCGAGCGAGACGATCTCGACCAGGCCCGCGGCGATCTCGGGCACCTCGAGGGCGAAGAGCTTGCGCACCAGACCCGGGTGCGTGCGCGAGACGGTGATCTGCGGGCCCTTATTTCCCTTGGCGACACTGGTCACGTACACGCGCAGACGCGAGCCGTGCGGGTAGGTCTCGCCCGGGACCTGCTCCTCGGGCGGGAGGATCGCCTCGACCGTGCCGAGATCGACGTGCACCATGCGGGGGTTCGGGCCCTGCTGCACGACGCCGGCGACGATGTCGCCCTCCTTGCCGCGGAACTCCCCCAGCACGGCGTCGTCGGCGATGTCGCGCAGACGCTGGCTGATGACCTGCTTCGCGGCGAAGGCGGCGATGCGGCCGAAGTCGTCGGGCGCCTGCTCCTCTTCGCCGATGACGGCGCCCTCGTCGTCGATGACCGGGGTGAAGATGCCCACGTGACCGGTCTTGCGGTCGAGCGAGGCCCGCGCACCGGCCGGGATCTCGCCGGAGGGCGAGATGTGCTTGGCGTAGGCGGTGAGGATCGCCTGCTCGATGATGCGCGCGAGTTCGTCGAAGGGGATCTCCTTCTCGCGTTCGATCGTCTTCAGAAGTGCGAGATCGATGTCCACAAGGCCCTCCGTTATTCAGCTCTCGTCGACGCGACCGGCGCCGACAACCCTCCTACGATACCCGGGATGCCATCCGCCTCGCGACTCGGGACCGATGACGGAGGCCGATGCACAGTCGTTTCAGAGACGCTCGAGCGGGTTGGCCGCGAGCTTCGCGACCACTCCCCCATCGACGAGCCGCCGAGCGGCGGTGTCGGGCTTGCGCGCGGCCTGGTCGCGGACGCAGGCGCCGAACTCGGCGGCCAGTTCGCCGCGGGGATGCGCCGCCAGGACCTCGCGGAGGAATCCCTCCGGCAGCACGTCGGCGCGTGCGCCCGAGATGTCGAGGCCCGTGGCGATCTCGAGCAGATGGCCCTCGGCATCCATCGTCCGGTCGACGCTCGTCCAGTTGTGCCGCACGATGACCTCGAGCGCGCGCCGACGACGCTCCCGCGCCCAGCCCGCTCCCGCGGTGACGGCGATCGCGACGTGTCCCCCGGCGTCCTCGTACGACAGCGTGTGGTTGTCGAACTCGGCCATCGTGCCGATGTCGTGCAGCACAGCCGACACGTACAGCAGCTCGTGGTCGATGCCGTCGAATCCGCCGGCGCGCGCGAAGCCCTCCGCCCACAGCCACGACCTCAGGCCGTGGGCGGTGATCGCCGCCGACTGGTACTCCCGCGCGAGCGTCAGGGCCGCACGCGCGGCGGCGGTGTCGGGCACGGGGAAATCGGCGGGTCGCACGGAGCCTCCAGGATCGGGTCCCCCCAGCATCGCGCGCGACGCCCCGCTCCGCCGTGTCGCGACGGCCAGCCGCCGTCGTCTTCCTGCCAGAGCGTTCCGGATGCCGTGACGGCGGGGCCGCGGCATCCGGAACGGCTCAGCCGATCGGGGTGGCGTGCCAGATGCGGTCGAGGTAGTCGCGCATCGCCCGGTCGGAGGAGAAGTACCCGCTGCGCGCGACGTTGAGGATCGCCGAGCGCACCCATCCGTCCTGGTCGGCGTACGCGGCGTCGACGCGCTCCTGCGCGTCGAGGTACGACGAGAAGTCGGCGAGCGCCATGAAGCGGTCTTCGTAGAGGAGGTTCGACACGAGGGGCTCGAAGACCGTGCGGTCGCCGTCGGAGAACGCACCCGAGGCGATCAGGTCGATGGCGCTGCGCAGCCGCTCGTCGCGCTGGTAGAAGTCCGCGGGACGATAGCCGTCGGCCCAGAGCGCCTCGACCTCGGGCTCGCTCATGCCGAAGAGGAAGAAGTTGTCGTCGCCGACCAGCTGCCGGATCTCGACGTTCGCGCCGTCGTCGGTGCCGATGGTCAGCGCACCGTTCAGGGCCAGCTTCATGTTGCCCGTGCCCGAGGCCTCCTTGCCGGCGAGCGAGATCTGCTCCGACAGGTCGGCGGCGGGGATGATGCTCTCCGCCAGCGTCACGTTGTAGTTCGCCGGGTAGAGCACCTTGAGCTTGCCCTGGACGCGCTCGTCGGCGCTGACGACGTCGCCGACCGCGTTGATCAGGTGGATGATGCGCTTGGCCATGCCGTAGCCGGGGGCGGCCTTCGCGCCGAAGAGGAACGTGCGCGGTTGCACGGCATCCACATCGAGGCGCCCGGAGACGATGCCCTCGTACGTGCTGACGATGTGCAGGACCTTGAGCGTCTGCCGCTTGTACTCGTGCAGGCGCTTGATCATGACGTCGATGAGGTGGTCGTCCGACAGCGCCGGCTCCCCGCGGGCGTCGAGCACGCGGCTGAGCCGGCGCTTGTTCGACGCCTTCACCGCGGCGAACCGCTCGCGGAAGTCGGCGTCGTCGGCGAGCGCCTCGAGTCCCCGGAGGCGTTCGAGATCAACGGTCCATCCCGCGCCGAGCGCCTCGGTGATCAGCGCCGACAGCTCGGGGTTGGCCAGGCGCAGGAAGCGGCGGGGCGTGACGCCGTTGGTGACGTTGGTGAACTTGTCGGGCCACATCGTGGCGAAGTCCTTCAGCACGTTGTCGCGCAGCAGCTGCGAGTGCAGTTCGGCGACGCCGTTGACCTTGGATCCCGCGACCGTGGCGAGATAGGCCATGCGCACCGAACGGAACGGGTGCTCGCCGATGATCGACATGTTGCGGATGAGCAGTTCGTCGTCGCCGAAGCGCTCGCGAACCTCGAGCAGGAAGGCGTCGTTGATCTTGTAGATGATCTCGAGGTGGCGCGGCAGCAGACGACCGAGCAGATCGACCGACCACACCTCGAGCGCCTCGGGCAGCAGCGTGTGGCACGTGTACGCGAAGCACTTCTGCGTGATCGCCCACGCGGCATCCCACTCGATCTTCTTCTCGTCGACGAGCACGCGCATGAGCTCGGGGACGCCGATGACGGGGTGCGTGTCGTTGAGCTGGAAGATCACGCGCTCAGGGAGCTTCTCGAGGTCGAAGTCGTCGGGGAGGACGTTCTCGATGAAGTCCGCGATGGAAGCCGCGACGAAGAAGTACTGCTGCTGCAGGCGCAGCTCCTTGCCCTGGGGCGTGGAGTCCTCGGGGTAGAGCACCTTGGAGATGTTCTCGGCGAAGGTCTGTGCGCGGACCGACTGCACGTAGTCGCCGGAGTTGAAGGTGTGCAGGTCGAAGGCGTTCGTCGCGACCGCGCGCCACAGGCGCAGGGTGTTGACCCGGCCGTTGTGGTAGCCGGGAACCATCATGTTGTACGGCACCGCGAGCACGTTCCACTCCGGCACCCAGCGCGTGCGCTCGACGCCCTCGTCGTCGTAGGTCTCGGTGGTGCCGGCGAACGAGATCGTCTGCGCGGCCTCGGGGTGGGCGAAGTCCCACGGCGAGCCCATGCGCAGCCAGGCGTCGGGCTGCTCCACCTGCTGGCCGTCAACGAAGGCCTGGCGGAAGATGCCGTACTCGTAGCGGATGCCGTAGCCGATGGCCGGGACGCTCATGGTCGCCAGCGAGTCGACGAAGCACGCGGCCAGGCGGCCGAGGCCGCCGTTGCCGAGCCCCGGCTCGATCTCGACCGCGCGGAGATCGTCGATGTCGATGCCGCACTGCGCGAGCGCCTCGGTGGCGATGTCGGTCAGGCGCGCGGCGAGCAGATTGTTGTCGAGCTGGCGACCGAGCAGGTACTCGGCCGAGAGGTAGCAGACGGTCTTGTTCTGCTGCGCCTTCTGCTGCGCGCGGTCGTCGAACCACCGCGCCATGAGGTAGTCGCGCACCGTGTACGCGAGCGCGAGGTACTGGTCGTTGACGTCGGAGTTCGACAGCGTCACGCCCTGGTCGAAGTTCAGGTTCTGCAGGAACTGTTTCGCGAAGCCGTCGACGGATGCCGCCGGGGCGACGACGGGCGCGAGGGCCAGGGGGTGGGTCGGGCGCAGCTCAGGAGTGTTCTCGGGCACCCTCCGACCGTAATCAGAACCGTCATCACTGCCAAGACGGCATCCGCCACGACACACGATCTTCACCCGTTCGCCGCACGGGCGGAACCGCCCGGGTGCACCGGAGCGGTTCAGCGCAGGCCGCACCCGTCGACGACCTGGTCGCGGCCCTCGATGAGGTTCTTCGTCCAGCTGTAGAGCACGGGGAGGAAGCGCGATTTCGGCAGGATCGGTCGCAGATGGTCGTAGCCGGCGTAGGTAGCCCACCGCACCGGCTGGCCCTCGGCGCACAGCTCCTGCACGTAGTCGCGCTGCAGCTGCGGCGGGATGACCTCGTCATCGGCGCCCCACGCGACCAGCATCGGGGTGCCGAGCGGCGCGGTCATCGCGTTCTCGGCGAGGCGGCGTCCGAGTGCGCCGTCGGTGAGGTCGGCGTTGTAGAGCGGGCGGTCCTCGCTCACCCCGAGGGCCGTGAGCACCGACACGACCACACCCGGCTCGCTGGGGCACCGCTGGGTCATCTCGAGCACGATCGACCGGGAGCCCTCGGCGATGTAGTCGTCGAGGTGCACGTCGGCATAGGTCTCGGAGTACGGCACGAGCACCCACGACGTGATCACCGACAGCATGGCGTTCGGAGGGCCCGACAGCAGCTCGCGCGCCAGCGCGGGCGGATCGGCGACGGGGGCCACCACGGCGGTGCCCAGCACGTCGATGCCCGGGGCGTAGTCCTTCGCGATCGCGGTGGTCCACAGCGCCGCATGGCCGCCCTGCGAGTGCCCCCACACCACCGTGTCGGGCGAGAGCGTGAGGTCGGTGCGCAGCTCGCTCGCGGCTAGCACGGCGTCGAGGGACGACCGGGCCTCCCCCGCGCCGATCAGGTAGGGATAGGCGCCGGGAGCGCCCTGGCCCGAGAAGTCGGAGGCGACGACGACCCACCCGGCCTTGAGCGCCTGTTCGAGAGCGGGGATCGACCACTTCGTCGCCGACGCGTCGCGCAGGCTCGGTGCGCACCCCTGGGCCACGCCCGTCGTTCCGTGGTTCCAGACGATGACGGGACGCGGGCCCGGCGGCAGATCCGTGGGCACGATGACCAGGGCGCTGGCCACGGCGGGCCGGTTCGCGGCATCCCGGGTCGTGTAGAGCATCCGCGTGACCGCGCCGTTCTCGGGGAGGCGGCCGAGGTAGGCGTCGGAGCGGATGAGCCGGCCGTGGCCGCTCGGCACCTGCGCGGGCGGGTCGTAGAACGCATCCACCACCGGGGCTCCGGCGTCGAGCCAGTCGTTCAGCCACCACCCGCCCGCGGCCGTCGCGACGAGCACGAGCGACAGGGCGTACCGACCCGCGGCGGCCCATCCGGCGCGGATGCGCCGGCGTCGCAGCGCACGCTGCGCGTCGAACGGCGTCTTCCGCACGCGAGGACGACGGATGCCGGCCACCCCGCGCGCGAGGACTCCCAGGCCGAACACGATCGTGCGCACACCGAAGACGACGGCGAGCACGAGCACCGTCACGTCGGGCCAGGTGAAGGACAGCACCCCGAAGGCGATCTGCGCGACGCCCCACGACAGCGAGAGGATGCGCGCGCTCGCGCCGCCACGACTCACGGCCCGGCCGATCGAGGCCAGTCCACCGATCACCAGCAGCACGGCGAGCACCGGCGGCAGCAGTTCGAGACTGCGGCCGAGCCAGACGAGGACGGCGAGGCCCGCGACGATCCAGGCGGCCGACACCGATCGCGCCCACCAGTTCGCCGGTCGTCCGACGAGCTCGACGATCCCCATGACCACCGCGCTCGCACCGACGTAGATGCCCAGCAGCACGAGAGAGGTCAGCGGACGCGAGACGATCAGCACGCCGAGCGCCACCACCACCGCACCGATCACGAGCAGCACCCGCGGCGGGGCGTTGCGCACGAGTGAGGGAAGGGCGTTCCACCGGCTCGGGCGCGATCGGCGGGTGGCGGGCATCAGGCCATGATAGGCACCGTCATCCGGCGCGACGGTCCGGTGGACGCCCCCGCGCAAGCGAGTGGCGGCGACGGCCCGAACGGCATACGGTGCCGGAATGCCCTCGACCGCTCGTACCGCAGCCCGGGAGGCCGAGGCGAACCCCGCCTTCCGGCTCGCCGCCCGCGCGGGCTACGCCGCCAACGGCGCGCTGCACCTGCTGATCGGCGCGCTCGTGATCGCCGTGGGCCTGGGAGCGACGGAGGACAGCGACCAGACGGGCGCCTTCCGCGCCCTCGCGGCGGTGCCGCTCGGCGCCGTCGCGCTGTGGGCCCTGGCGGTGGGGCTCGTCACCCTCGGGGCATGGCATCTGCTGCAGGCCTTCGCTCCACGGCACCTCACCATGTGGCGCCGTCTCGCGCGCATCGCGGCGGAAGCACCGCAGGGCCTGGTGTTCGTCTTCATCGGTCTCGTCGCGGCATCCGTCGCCCTCGGCGCCCGTCCCCGAGCCGAACAGACCACCGAGGACCTCAGCCGCGGCGTCCTGATGTGGCCGATCGGCGGCTTCCTGCTGGGTGTCGTCGGTCTCGCCGTGGCGGGTGTGGGCATCGGCTTCGTGTGGATGGGGATCCGACGCTCGTTCCACTCCAAGGTCCGCGTGCCCCGGGGTCGACGCGGCCTCGCCCTCACGGCACTCGGGGTTATCGGATTCCTCGCCAAGGGCGTCGCCCTGGTGATCGTCGGAGTCCTTCTGACGGTCGCCGCCATCACGGTCGAACCCGACACCGCGGGCGGACTCGATGGCGCGGTCGCGGCCGTCATCGCCCTGCCCGCGGGGCCGTTTCTCGCGTGCCTCGTCGGCCTCGGATTCCTCTCCTACGGGGTGTTCACGATCTTCCGCGCGCGCTACGCCCGTCTCGACGCGTGAGAGGTTCCGCCCGAGCGGCGCTCAGTCCAGGCTGGGGTCCCGACCGGTGCGCTCCCCCGTCTCCAACGTCGCGATCCGCGCGTGGTCGTCGGCGTCGAGGGTGAAGTCGAACACGTCGCCGTTCTCGCGGATGCGATCGAGGGAGACCGACTTGGGGAACACCACGAGGGTGCGATCGAGGTGCCAGCGGATGACGACCTGAGCGGGGGTCTTGCCGTACTTCTCGGCGATCTGCGCCAACACGGGTTCGTCGAGCAAGCCACCGCGGGCGAGCGGCGCCCACGACTCGGTGACGATGCCGTTCGCGGCATCCCAGTCGACCAGCTCGTTCTGCGGGAACCGGGGGTGCAGCTCGACCTGGTTGATCGACGGCAGCACGCCGGTCTCGTCGCGCAGGCGCGCGAGGTGAGGGATCGCGAAGTTGCTCACGCCGATCGAGGTCGCGCGTCCCTCCTGTTGCAGGCGCACCAGCGCCTTCCACGTCTCGACGTAGCGGTCGGCGCTGGGAATGGGCCAGTGGATGAGGTACAGGTCGACCCGGTCGAGACCGAGCTTCGCGGCGCTCGCGTCGAACGCGTGCAGCGTCTGGTCGAACCCCTGGTCGTCGTTCCACACCTTGGTGGTGACGAAGACCTCGTCGCGGTCGAGCCCCGAGGCGCGCAGTCCCTCGCCGACCTCGGTCTCGTTGCCGTACAGGGCGGCCGTGTCCACGTGGCGACAACCCGCGGCGAGCGCCCCCGCCACGAGACCGGCGGTGACGTCGGCGGGCACCTTGTAGGTGCCGATGCCGAGCTGCGGGATCGTGGAGCCGTCGGACAGAGACAGGCGGGGTGCCGAGATCATGGCATCCACGCTACCGAGTCCTCCTCGTCCGTCGGGGTCTCTTGACCGCCCGCCGCGGCCGGCAGCGTGAGAGACCGCGAGACGACATCCCGCTGATGACCCGGCTGCACTCTGCAACCGTGTGGTCAGCGAGATGCCGTCTCGCGAGGAGAGGCGGGACGAGCGTCAGCGGGTCAGCGCCGCAACGGCGTCGGCGACGGAGAGCGTCTCGCGCTCGCCCGTGCGGCGGTCCCACAGCTCGACCTGCCCCTCGGCGGCGCCGCGGCCCACGATGAGGATGCGCGGGATGCCGACGAGCTCGGCGTCGCCGAACTTCACACCGGGCGAGACCTTGGGGCGGTCGTCGTACAGGACGTCGAGGCCGGCCGCCTCGAGCTGGTCGGAGAAGGATGCAGCGAGCTCGAACGCGGCGGCGTCGCGGCCGGTGGCCACCACGTGCACGTCGAACGGGGCGACCGACTCCGGCCAGATCAGGCCCTTGTCGTCGTTGTTCAGCTCGGCGATGATCGCGAGGATGCGGGTCACGCCGATGCCGTAGGAGCCCATCGTGACGGTCGCGAGCTTGCCGTTCTCGTCGAGCACCTTCAGTCCGAGCGCCTCGGCGTACTTGCGGCCGAGCTGGAAGACGTGGCCGATCTCCATGCCGCGGGCCAGCTCCACGGGGCCCGAGCCGTCGGGGGCAGGGTCGCCGGCGCGCACGGTCGAGACCTCGACGAAGCCGTCGCCGACGAAGTCGCGGCCGGCGACGAGCGAGTGCACGTGCTTCTGGTCGATGTTCGCGCCGGTGATCCACGCGGTGCCGTCGACCACGCGGGGGTCGAGCACGTAGCGGATCTTCGTCGCCGACTCCTCGCCGAGCACGGGACCGGTGGGCGACCAGGGGCCGATGTAGCCCTTGACCAGCAGCGGGTTCTTCGCGAAGTCGTCTTCGGTTGCCGCTTCGACCTCGGCGGGGGCGAAGGCGACCTCGACGCGCTTGTCGTCGACGTCGCGGTCGCCGGGCAGGCCCACGACGACGAGCTCGCGGGTGCCGTCGAGGTGGGTCAGTGCCAGCACGACGTTCTTCAGCGTGTGCGCCGCGGTCCACGCGGTGGCCCCGTCCGTCGCGGGGCCGGCGATGCCGGGCGCGGGAGCGTCGAGGTGCGCATTGGCGTGGTCGACGAGGGTCGCGATCGTGGGGGTGTTCGGGGAGTCGAAGACCACCGCATCCGGCTGTCCCCCGATCGGGAGCGCCTCGGGCGCGACCGTCGTGAAGGCCTCGACGTTGGCGGCGTACCCGCCGGCGGAGCGCACGAAGGTGTCTTCGCCGATCGGGGTCGGGTGCAGGAACTCCTCCGACTTCGAGCCACCCATCGCCCCCGCGTCGGCGGCGACGATGACGTACTCCAGCCCGAGGCGGGTGAAGATGCGCTCGTAGGCGTCGCGCTGGGCCTGGTACGAGGCGTCGAGCCCGGCATCCGTCGCGTCGAACGAGTACGCGTCCTTCATCGTGAACTCGCGGCCGCGCAGGAGACCGGCGCGGGGACGCGCCTCGTCGCGGTACTTGTCCTGGATCTGGTAGATCGTCAGCGGAAGGTCCTTGTACGACGAGTAGAGGTCCTTCACCAGGAGCGTGAACATCTCCTCGTGCGTGGGAGCGAGGAGGTAGTCGGCGCCCTTGCGGTCCTGCAGGCGGAACAGCGCGTCGCCGTACTCCTCCCAGCGGCCGGTGACCTCGTACGGCTCGCGCGGCAGCAGCGCCGGGAAGTGCACCTCGAAGGCTCCGGCGTTCGCCATCTCTTCGCGCACGACCGTCTCGATCTTGGCCTTGACCTTCAGACCGAGAGGGAGCCAGGCGAAGATGCCCGGGGCGTTGCGACGGATGTATCCGGCGCGCACGAGCAGGCGGTGGCTCGTGACCTCGGCATCCGAGGGGTCTTCGCGAAGCGTGCGGAGGAAGTAGTTCGACAGACGGGTGACCACGAGAGTCGAGTCTAGGCCGCGCGGACCGGGAGGACGGATGCCGGGCGCCTCACGCCGCCAGGTCCAGATCGGCCGCGAGCCGCGAGACGAGGTCGACCCACTCGCCGGTGTCCCTTCCGTTCCCGTAGACGGTGAGCCGGGTCTCCCCGACGACGGCGATGATCGTGGTCGACACACCGTTCGGTGCGCCGTCCTCGATCCAGGCGGCCGACGTCCCCGGGATGTCGATCGGTCGCATGGAGCGCTCCTCGAGGTCGGCGGCGGCGGGCTCGCCCAGGAGCGGCTGCGTGTAGAAGCCGAGGGCGAGGGCCCGACCGGAGCCGTCGGTCGGATACGACGACCACCCGCAGAAGCGGGCGACCCCCGCGGCCACGGCGATGTCCCAGACCGGCCCGGACGCGACGTTGTCGCTGGGGTATCCGGTCTCGACGTCGGCACCCGCCCAGTCCGACACCAGCGCGTCGAGCTCTGCGCACGCGGGAAGGGGCGCTCCGGCCACCTCGTCACGGGGGACGCCGACGGCGCCCGCGAGGCGCGGTTCGACGGTGGAGAGCACGTCCTGGGCCGCCGCGCGCACGCGCTCCACCGCGGCGGTGACCTCCGGCGACGGGTCGCGGTTGTACGCCGGGTCCCACCAGTTCACCCCGACCCACAGGTCGCCGATCGTCTTCTCGGCGAGGCAGAGCTCGCCCGGCCCGCAACGCTCGTCGGCGCGCCAGGCATCGACGGTGCCGTCGGGAAGCGCCGCGCTCGGAACGACCGTGACGCTGAACCCGTCCTGGTCCGTGGACCATGCGCACGAGAGCCCGCCGAGCAGTCCCAGCATGTCGTTCTGCCGCGGCGGAGTCGACTGGCTGCTGTTCGCGAACGGCGATGCGACCGCCTCCGGAATGAATCCGCCCGCCTCATCGGCGTCGAGCAGAGCCTCGCACCGACCGCCGAGCACGACGGCGGGTTCCGGCCGCTCCGGGGGCGAGACCGACGACGCGCTCGGGGTCGGGGTGGGCGCGGGCTCGACGATCGAGGCCGTCGGGGTCGGTGAGGGCGACGTGGCGACCTGCGGCGCGCCCAGGGTCGAGGTCACCGCCACTCCCCCGGCGATGCCGACGACCAGCACCGCCGCGATGGATCCGGCGATCCAGGCCCCCCGGTGCGCGCCGACCGGGGTGATCTCGCGAGCAGCGCCCACGATCCGCGCGCGCAGAGCGGCGCGCTCCTCGGGCGTCAGTTCGTCGTTCATGCCCGTGCCCCTTCCAGCGCGACCTCGTCGCGCAGCTTCGCCTTGGCGCGGGCCAGCCGCGATTTGACCGTCCCGGCCGGGATGCCGAGGGCCTGCGCCACCTCGCGCTCGGCATAGCCCTCCAGCACGGCCAGGACCACGACGGCCTGCTCGCGCTCCGGCAGCCTCTTCAACGCCGCGAGCACGCCGCTGTCGTCCTGCCCGTGCATCGCCCGCGGCGCGGGGACCGGCGCCCGGTCGAGCAGCGCCCGATACCGCCGGCCCGACCGCTCGAGATTCCGCGCGCAGTGCGCGACCGTCGTCAGCAACCACGGCAGGGGCGACCCCTCGACCAGGCGGACCGAGGCGCGCTTGCGCCACAGCTCGAAGAACGCCACGGTCACGGCATCCTTCGCATCCTCCCGTGCCGTCAGCAGTCGCGAGGCGTGCCGGAACAGGCGCGCCTCGTAGCGGTCGAACAGCGCGGCGAGCGCGAGCTCGTCCCCTTGGCGAACCCGGCCCCACAGTCCGGCGTCGTCGTCATCCACACTCAGTAGTGTCCGTGAGACTCCGTTCGGTTCCCGCACGAGCAACGCGGACGATAACGAAACGGTGACGGCTGTCAGCCGGCCCGCCGGCCGAGATGCAGCGCCGTGCGCACCACGAGACCGGCCAGCAGTGCCCAGAACGCCGCACTGACCCCGAACACGGCGATCCCGGATGCCGCGACGAGGAACGTCACGACCGCCGGCAACCGCTCGCCCGGGTCGTCGATGGCCTGCTGCACCGCGGATCCGAACGCGCCGAAGAGAGCGACGCCCGCGACGGCGGGGATGACGCCCGCCGGGGCCAGGAGGACGATCGCCGCGAAGGCCGCCGACAGGGCGCCCAGCACGAGATAGGTGCCGCCGGCCGACACGCCCGCCACCCACCGGCGTCGCGGGTCGGGGTGCGCGTCCGGTCCCGCGGCGATGGCCGCGCTGATCGCCCCGAGGTTCATCGCGTGCCCGCCGAAGCCGGCCGCGGCCGCCGACCCCAGGCCGGTGACGAGCATCGCCGGCCGCCACGGGATCGTGTAGCCGAGGCTCTTCATGACCGCGACGCCGGGCACGTTCTGCGACGCCATCGTCACCACGAAGAGCGGCAGGGCGATGCCCACCACCGCGCCGATCGTGAGCGTCGGGGCGGTGACCTCCAGGCGGGGCAGCAGGGATGCGGCATCCGTGTCGACCCCGGTGCGCGCGAGCTCGACCGCGACCACGACGATCGCCGCCACGAACGCGAGCGGCACCGCCCAGCGGGGCAGCAGGCGGGATGCCACGAGCCAGACGATCAGCACCGGGGCGACGCTCCACGGGTCGTCGACGAGGCCGACGAACGGCGCCACGCACAGCGGCAGCAGGACGCCGGCGAGCATGGCCTGCGCGATGGAGGGAGGGATGCGGGCGATCAGGGCGCCCAGGGGCGGGAAGAGCGCGGTGCAGAGGATGAGCGCGGCGCACACGAGGAACCCGCCGACGACCGCGGGCCACCCGCCGTCGACGGCGCCCGTCGCCGCGAGCAGCGCGACGCCCGGTGTGGACCACGCCACGGTGATCGGGATGCGGTACCGCGCCGCGAGGACGATGCAGCCGACGCCCACGACCAGCGTGATGGCGAGCAGCCCGCTCGCCGCCTGCGCGGGAGACGCGCCCACGGCGCCGAGACCCGTCAGCACGACGGCGAAGGTGCTGGTGAAGCCGACGAGAGCGGTCACGACCCCCGCGACGAGCGGACGGGCGAGCGAGGGCGCGGGAGTCTCGGTCATGGGACTCCCGACGCTATCGGACGTCGGCCCGCGGGTCGGTGCGGCGCGGGTGAGCCGTGCCGGATCGAGCGGCGTGCAGTCCTCCGCGGCAGCTCATGCGTCGCCGGTCACGCCCATCGGTCGGGGCGCACCGCGCGTGGGAGGGCGGTCGGCTCAGGCCGTGATGACCTGCGCCGTTCCGGTCGCGGCATCCGGACCCATCTCGTCGGCGAGGCGGTTGGCCTCTTCGATGAGGGTCTGCACGATCTCGGCCTCGGGCACGGTCTTGATGACCTGGCCCTTGACGAAGATCTGGCCCTTGCCGTTGCCCGACGCCACGCCGAGGTCGGCGTCGCGCGCCTCGCCGGGTCCGTTCACGACACAGCCCATGACGGCCACGCGCAGCGGAACGGTCATGTCCTTCAAACCCTCGGTCACGTCGTCGGCGAGCGTGTACACGTCGACCTGCGCGCGACCGCACGAGGGGCACGAGACGATCTCGAGCTTGCGCTCGCGCAGATTCAGCGACTGCAGGATCTGGTGCCCGACCTTGACTTCTTCGGCCGGAGGTGCCGACAGCGAGACGCGGATCGTGTCGCCGATCCCCTCCGAGAGCAGGATGCCGAACGCCGTGGCGCTCTTGATCGTGCCCTGGAACGCGGGGCCGGCCTCGGTCACGCCGAGGTGCAGCGGCCAGTCGCCCCGCTCGGCGAGCAGGCGGTAGGCCTTGACCATGACGATCGGGTCATTGTGCTTGACCGAGATCTTGAAGTCGTGGAAGTCGTGCTCCTCGAACAGCGAGGCCTCCCACACGGCGCTCTCGACGAGCGCCTCGGGGGTGGCCTTGCCGTACTTCTCGAGCAGGCGGCGGTCGAGCGACCCGGCGTTGACGCCGATGCGCAGGGAGACGCCGGCATCCTTGGCGGCCTTGGCGATGGCGCCGACCTGGTCGTCGAACTTGCGGATGTTGCCGGGGTTCACGCGCACGGCGCCGCACCCGGCGTCGATCGCCTGGAAGACGTACTTCGGCTGGAAGTGGATGTCGGCGATGACGGGGATCTGGCTCTTCTTCGCGATGATGTGCAGCACATCGGCGTCGTCCTGCGACGGCACGGCGACGCGCACGATCTCGCAGCCGGATGCCGTGAGCTCGGCGATCTGCTGGAGGGTGGCGTTGATGTTGGTCGTCGGCGTCGTGGTCATCGACTGGACGCTCACGGGGGCGTCGCCGCCGACGAGCACCTTCCCGACCCGGATCTGACGGGTCTTGCGACGGGGAGCGAGGGTCTCCGGCACGCGGGGCATTCCGAGATTCACAGCAGGCACGCGCTCAGCCTACGCCGCCGTCGCTGGACGGAGCCGGAACAGGCTGCGAATGCTCCCTGTGGTAGGTTCGGCGCCATGCGCGCGCAACTCAGCTGGTGGCCCACCGTCTAGGCGGTGAGCACGCGTGCGACAGACCGCCCTCCCTCGGGATCCGGGCGGTCTTCGTGTTTTCGGCGGCCGCGTAGGACCCTCGCTCACAGACGGAAGTACTTCGATGACCGGGCCCGACCCCTCCTCTCTGATCCACGATCTGCTCGCAGGTTCCGCGCCGTTCGCGCTCATCGCGCGCGGCCCCGCCGCGGGTGACGACGCCACCGTCGAGGTGCTCACCGGCGACGTCGTCGACGTGGACCTCCTCGCCGACATCCCGCTGACCGACGTCGACGGCGTCGCCCGCGAGGTACTGGCGCTCGTGCCGTTCCGTCAGGTGCGCGAGCGCGGGTTCGTCTGTCACGACGACGGCGCTCCGCTTCGCTGCCTCGTCATCGGCGAGCGCGTCGTCCTCCCCCGTGCCGGGGTCATGGCATCCCTCCCCTCCGCTCCCGTGGACCTCGCGGACGCCGGGTTCGACATCGCCGACGAGGAGTACGCCGACATCGTGCGGCGCGTGATCGCCGAGGAGATCGGTCGCGGCGAGGGGGCGAACTTCGTCATCCGGCGGGACTTCGTCGCGGGCGTCGACGCCGATCCCCGCGCCGCGGCGCTGACCTGGTTCCGCGCGCTGCTCGAGCACGAGAAGGGCGCGTACTGGACCTTCGCGATCGTCACCGAGGGGCACATCGCCGTCGGGGCGAGCCCGGAGGCGCACGTGAGCGCCCAGGACGGCATCGTCACGATGAACCCCATCTCGGGCACGTTCCGCCACCCCGCGGGCGGCGCCACCGCGGACACGCTCGCGGAGTTCCTGCGCTCGACGAAGGAGACCGAGGAGCTCTTCATGGTCGTCGACGAGGAGCTCAAGATGATGAGCGCCGTGTGCAGCGACGGGGGGCGCATCACGGGCCCGCACCTGAAGGAGATGTCGCGCCTCACCCACACCGAGTACATGCTGCGCGGGCGCAGCGACCTCGACCCCCGCGACATCCTGCGCGAGACGATGTTCGCCCCCACGGTCACCGGCTCCCCCATGCAGAACGCCTGCACCGTGATCGCCCGCCACGAGACGACCCCGCGCGGGTACTACTCGGGCGTCGCGGCACTGTTTACACCCAACGGCAACGCCGAGGGACCCACGCACGACCTCGACGCGCCCATCCTGATCCGCACGGCGTACCTCGTCGACGGACGCCTGCGCGTACCCGTGGGTGCGACGCTCGTGCGCCACTCCGACCCCTACGGCGAGGTCGGCGAGACGCACGGCAAGGCCGCGGGCGTCCTCGGGGCGATCGGCGCGATCCCCCGTGACGTCCCCGTCGTCCCCGCCGATGCGGATCCCGACGCCCCGGTGGCCGAGCGCCGACCGCTCGCGGAGGATCCCGCGATCGCCGAGCTCCTGGCATCCCGCAACGACCGTCTCGCACCGTTCTGGATGAACCCGCAGGACCCCGACGGATCGGGCCCGTTCGCGGGCCGCACGGCCCTGGTCGTGGATGCCGAGGACCGCTTCACCACGATGCTCGCCCACCAGCTGCGCCACCTCGGGCTCGACACCCGCATCGTGCACTGGGCGGACGTCTCGGACACCGAGGTGGATGCCGCGGACCTCGTGGTGTCGGGACCCGGACCCGGCGACCCGCGCGACGACACCCCGCGCATGGAGGCCATGCGCGGCGTCGTCGGACGCCGGACCGCTCGGCGCGACCCCCTTCTCGCCGTGTGCCTGAGCCACCAGATCCTGGCCGACTCCCTCGGTATCGAGCTCACGCCGCTCGATCGCCCGCATCAGGGACTGCAGAAGAGCGTCGACGTGTTCGGCGAGGACGCCTCGATCGGCTTCTACAACACCTTCACCGCGCGCGTGCACCCGGGCGACAGTCGGAGCATCGCGTACGACCGGGGCGAGGTCGTGGCCCCCCTCGACGTCGACGTCGCCGCCGACCCCCTGACCGGAGACGTCTACGCCCTGCAGGGTCCCGGTTTCGCGAGCGTGCAGGGGCACCTGGAGTCGATCCTGTCGCGCGACGGCATGCGGACGCTCGAGCGGCTCATCGCGCATGCGCTTACCGACGCGTCCTGACGCCGGGGCGGCGCTCTCAGGAGGCGCAGGCCTCGAAGACGTGGCCGGATGCCGGCGGCGCGACCAGCTGCAGGTCGCGCCGGATCATCGACACGCGCGGATCGGCGTCGCCGCAGGCCGCGAGGAAGTCGTCGCGCGACGTCTCGTCGACGTACTCGACGTCGAGCACCGCCGGATAGACGGCGCTGTAGTCGTCGCACTCCGCGAAGGCCGCGCACGACTCCGCGACGGCGAAATCGAACCCTGCGGCCGCCAGCTCCTCGGCGTGCTCCGCGGTGTTCTTCTGGGCGACGGCGAGCCCTGCGTCGTGGGCGATGCGCACGTACGCCTCGGCGAGGGACCGGTTGTCGCCCCAGGTGAGTGCGCCATCGCTGCGCGTGTACGAGTCGAGGTTGTCGATCTCGACGGCCGCGTAGCCGTCGGCGGCGCAGCCGCGGATCTGCTCCCCCACGAGGTCGACCAGCTGTGATCGGCTTGCCTCGCTCGACGTGTCGAAGAGGTACTCGTCGGGCCATCCGGCATCCACGAGGGGGCCGTCGACTCCGGCGACGAGCAGCTCGGGCCGATCCCGGGCGACAGCCGCCGAATCCTCGGGCTGCGTCTGGAACCCGTTGACGTAGCAGACGTCGTATCCGGCGCCCGCGGGTGGGGCCGTGCGATCGCGGACGACGATGTCGACCCCGTCCGACGGCGGGTAGGCACCGCCGAGCTGGTAGTCGAAGCCCGCCCCCTGCGGGGGGAGGCGCACCGCGCCCCCGGTCGACGGCGGGCCGGATGCCGGGGCGCAGCCGGTCGACACGGCGAGGGCCGCCACGACGACGACGCCGAGAGCCCCCACCCGTGCGAACCGGCCCCGCGTCACAGCAGCTGTATCGGATTGAACACGTCGGCGAGGAACAGCACGCCGCCCATGCCCACCAGCAGCACGACGACGACGAAGGTCACGGGCACGAGCTTCGTGGCATCCACCGGGCGTGCGACCGTGCCGCGCAGACGCGCGATCCGTCGCTTGAGGCCGTCCCACAGGGCGACGACGACGTGCCCGCCGTCCAGGGGCAGCAGCGGGATCAGGTTGAAGACGAACAGGGCGATGTTCAGGGCGGCGAGCAGGCCGATGATCGACTGCACGCGCGCGGCGATCGGCGCGTCCACGGCGGCGTACTCGCCCGCGAGGCGTCCGGCGCCGACGACGCTCAGGGGGCCGTTCGGGTCGCGGGGCTGACCGGTGACGAGGTCGACCGCGGTGTCGTAGACGCGGACCGGCAACTGCGTCATGATCTGCGCGACCGCGCCGACCTGCTGGATCGTCGCCTCGGGCCCTGCCCAGAGGGGCTGCGGCACGAGCGCGGACTGCGGGGTGAGTCCCGCGAAACCCACGCTCTGGTACTCGGGCTGCCCGGCCGCATCGAGCACGGGTCGTCCGTCGGCTCCGGTGACCGCCCGGTCGGTCTGCACGGGCGTGATCGTGAGCGTCTGCTCGGAGCCGTCGCGCTCGATCACGACGGGCAGGGCCCGACCCGGCGAGCGCTGGATGACGGCGGCGGCCTCGTCGAAGGTGGACACCGCGGTGCCGTCGATCGAGACGATGGTGTCGCCCGGCAGCAGTCCGGCGGCGGCCGCGGGGGCGACGGGGTCGCTCGCCTCGCAGGCCGAGCGATCGGCGGTGGCCGGGATGACGCACTGCGACACCGAGGCGACCGTCGTCGTCCCCTGCGCGATGCCGATGCCGCTCACGGCGACGGCCGACAGCACGAACGCCAGCAGGAGGTTCATGATCGGTCCGCCGAGCATGACGATGATGCGCTTGTACACGGGCAGTTTGTAGAAGACGCGGTCGTCGGCGGCGATGAGGGTCTCGGCGTTGGCGTCGCGGGCGTCCTGCACCATGGTGGCGAAGAAGCGCGAGCGCTTGGTTCCGGGCTCGGCGTCGTCGGGCGCCGGCGGATACATGCCGGCCATCGAGATGAACCCGCCGAGCGGCAGCAGTTTGAAGCCGTACTCGGTCTCGCCGACCCGCTTGGACCACAGTGTCGGTCCGAACCCGATCATGTACTGCCCGACGCGTACGCCGAAGAGCTTGGCGGGCAGCAGATGCCCGATCTCGTGCAGGGCGATCGAGATCGCGAGGCCGATCACGAGCACGAGCACGCCGATGAGGAAGGCGATCGCGGTCACCTTCGTGACGATACCGCCGGGAGGCTTTGAACGGCCCGTGCGGCCGCGATGCGGTGTCTCTGCGGCACCGGATGCGACAATGGACGCGATGCCCAGCGACGCCCCCTCGAACCTGCCCCCCGTCCTCCGTCCGGAGCGTCCGCCCCGCCGCGACCTCGCGGAACTGGCCCGCCGCTGGGGCGTGCGCACGGTCGGAGACGTCGACGGAACCGTCCTGACCGGCATCACGCTGGCCACCGCCGATCTGCGTGCGGGAGAGGCCTTCGTCGCGATCCGCGGAGTGAACCGGCACGGCGCCGAATTCGCGGCCACCGCGGCCGAGCGCGGCGCGGTCGCGGTCATCACCGACGACGCGGGCGCCGACATCGCCGCCCCCACCGGGTTGCCGATCGTCGTGGTCGACGACCCCCGCGCCCTGTTGGGCGACCTCTCGGCATGGGTCTACGGCACCGGCCCCGACGACGACCTCCCCCGCCTGCTGGCGACCACGGGGACCAACGGCAAGACGAGCGTCTCGCACCTGCTCGAGGGCATCCTCGGTCAGCTCGGCGTGGTGACGGGCCTGTCCTCCACCGCCGAGCGCCACATCGCGGGAGACGTGATCGTCTCGCGCCTGACCACCCCCGAGGCCTCGGAGTTCCACGCCCTGCTCGCGCTCATGCGCGAGCGCGGGGTCGAGGCGGTCGCCGTCGAGGTGAGCGCGCAGGCCCTCACCCGACACCGCGTCGACGGGCTGGTGTTCGACGTCGCCGGGTTCACCAACCTCACGCACGACCACCTCGACGACTACGCCGACATGCGCGAGTACTTCGAGGCCAAGCTGCCGCTGTTCCGCCCCGACCGCGCGCGACGCGGCGTGGTGTGCCTCGACTCCCCCGCGGGTGCGGAGATCGCGGCGCGCGCCGAGATCCCGGTCGTGACCATCGCGACGCCCGCGATCGCGCACGACCCCGCGGCGGTGGCATCCGCCGACTGGACGGTCGACATCGTCGACGAGCGCCAGGAGGGCACCGAGTTCACACTGTCCGACGGCAAGGGACGCTCGCTCACCACGGTCGTGCCCGTGATCGGTCGCCACATGGCCGCCAACGCCGGCCTCGCGATCGTCATGCTGCTCGAGACCGGCTACACGTGGGAGCACCTGTTCAGCACCCTCGACGGCGAGCACATCGACGCCGCCCTCCCGGGCCGCACGCAGCTGGTCTCGGGGGCGGAGGGCCCCGCCGTCTACGTCGACTTCGGTCACTCCCCCGACGCGTTCGAGAAGACGCTCGCCGCGGTGCGACGCGTCACGCCGGGAAAGGTCGTCATGCTCTTCGGCGCCGACGGCGACCGCGACGCGACCAAGCGCCACGACATGGGACGCACGGCCGTCGAAGGCAGCGACATCCTCGTCGTCACCGACCACCACCCCCGACACGAGAACCCGGATGCCATCCGCGCGGTGCTCGTCGAGGGCGCGCGGCGCGCGCGGCCCGACGCCGAGATCCACGAGTTCACCCCTCCGGAGCGGGCGATCCTCGAGGCCGTGAAGCTCGTCGGCGAGGGCGACGCGATCCTGTGGGCAGGGCCCGGACACCAGGACTACCGCGACGTCCGCGGCGTCCGCACGCCCTATTCGGCCCGCGAGCTGTCACGACGCGCCCTGCGCGCGGCCGGCTGGGCCGTGCCCGACCCGCAGTGGCCCGTCCCCTACCCGGCCGACAGCACGCCGTCGTCCGACCCCGAGCGCCCGGTCGACTTCCCCGCCTGACCGGGCGACGGCAGCTCATCGCCTCCCACCCGCCCCGAGGGGGCCGAGCCCGTCGAAGCCACCGGAAGCCGCGCAACTCCCTGCATCCGAGGTGGCTGAGCTCGTCGAAGCCACCGGCGCCCGCGCGCGCACGCCCGGTCCCCTCGACAGGCTCAGGGACCCCCGACCATCGCTGCACCCAAACCCCGACGCCAGGTGGCTGAGCCCGCCGAAGCCACCGCAACCCGCGTCACCCCGGTCCCTTCGACAGGCTCAGGGACCTCCGCATCCGGCGAGGGACGTCAGCGCGACGCGATGATCTCGTCGGCCGTACGGCGCGCCCACGTCTCCGCCTCGGCGAGGCTCTCGCGGGTGAGGGTCGCCGGGGGCTCGTGCCGATCGACCACGCGCTCGATGAGATCGACGATGCCGAGGAAGCTCAGCCGGCCCTCATGGAAGGCGTCGACGGCCTGCTCGTTCGCCGCGTTGAAGACCGCCGGGAACGTCGCCCCCGCGCGCCCCACGCGCTTGGCCAGAGCGACGGAGCCGAAGGCCTTCTCGTCGAGCGGTTCGAACGTCCACTGCGACGCCGTGGTCCAATCCAGCGGCGCCCCGACGCCGCCCACACGGTGCGGCCAGTCGAGGCCGAGCGAGATCGGCAGCCGCATGTCGGGCGGAGACGCCTGGGCGATCGTCGAGCCGTCCACGAACTCGACCATCGAGTGCACGATCGACTGCGGGTGCACGGTCACCGCGATGCGGTCGTAGGCGACGTCGAAGAGCAGGTGCGCCTCGATGACCTCGAGGCCCTTGTTGACGAGCGTCGCCGAGTTGGTGGTCACCACCCGGCCCATGTCCCAGGTGGGGTGGGCGAGCGCTTCGGCCGGGGTGACGGCGCCGAGCTCGTCGCGCGAACGCCCGCGGAACGGACCCCCGGATGCCGTGAGCACGAGACGGCGCACCTCGTTCGACGCTCCCGCGCGCAGCGCCTGGGCGATGGCGGAGTGCTCCGAGTCGACGGGGACGATCTGGCCCGGCGCGGCGAGCGCGGTGACGAGTTCACCGCCGACGATCAGCGATTCCTTGTTCGCCAGCGCCAGGGTGCGGCCCTCCTCGAGGGCCGCGAGGGTGGGCCCGAGACCCACCGATCCGGTGATGCCGTTCAGCACGACATCGGCGTCGACGTCGCGGACGAGCTGCTCCGCTTCGACGGCACCGAGAGCGGTGTGCTCGACGCCGAAGGTCTCGGCCTGCGCCTCGACGCCGGCGCGGTCGGTACCGGCCGCGAGACCGACGATCTCGAAGCGGTCGGCGTTGGCGCGGATGACGTCGAGCGCCTGGGTGCCGATCGAACCAGTGGAACCGAGGATGAGGACGCGGCGCATCCCGTCAGCCTACTGAGCCGCCACCCCGGGGCGTCGCGCGCCGCACGCCTTCGTGCGAGGCGCGACGCCCCGGACGTCGCTCACTGCGCGGCGGGAGCGTGCTGCACGCCGAGGATGTCGACGACGAACACGAGCGTCGAGTTCGCCGGGATCGAGCCCTGCTCCTGGTCGCCGTACCCGTCGGCGGGCGGGATGACGGCGACGACCTGCGAACCGACCGTCTGTCCCTCGAGCGCCTTCTTGAAGCCCGGGACGACCGCGGTGGTCGCGAACTGGGTCGGCGCGCCCTTGTCCCAGCTCGAGTCGAAGACGGTGCCGCCGTCGTAGAGCACACCCGTGTACTGCACGATGACGGTGTCGCCGGGGTTGACCACGTCGCCCGAGCCCTGGCGCAGGTTCTCGATGCGCGTCTCGGTGGGCGCGGGGGTGCTCGGGACGGTGACCGTGGGGGCACCGTTGTCGGCGAAGGTCACGGTCGGCATGCCGTCGGCCGGGGCGACCTCGGTGCCGTCCGCGCGCGTCGGGAGCTCCGCGATCGCGTCCGCCACCAGAACGTAGGCGGGAGAGCCTTCGCCGAGGATGCCGGCGGGGAAGGTCGAGACGGTGCGCGAGCCGACCGGCACGCACGACACGGCCGCGCCGAAGATCTGCTGGGAGTTGACGATCATGTCCATCCCGGACGGATCGGACGATAGCGAGTCCAGGACGACGTCACCCGTGCTGGCGTCGATCACCGTGTAATTGGCCTTGACGATGTCGCCGGCCTGGATCTCCTCGCCGCTGCCCTCGATCAAGGTGCTGCGCTGGATGTCGCTGGGGGCGAAGCCATCGGGGCGCGTCACGGTGACAGGGCCCTGGAAGTCGCCCGACACCTCGAGCCCCGCGGGGACGTCGCCGGTGAACGGCGTCTGGCAGGCTCCGGCATCCGGGGTCGCCGTGGCATCGGGCGTCTGCGCGTCGGTGGACGAGCCGGAGCATCCGGCCAGCAGCAGCACTGCGGCGGCGGCGACGGACAGGGAAGCGATCGGGCGAAAACGCACGGGAGACCTCTCGGAAGAAGACGGGAAGCTCCCATCCTCGCGCATCCGGCTTTGGCGCGGCTGGGAGAGCACGGCGGAAGGAGGCCGGCAGAGAGGCCGTCCGCGACGCACGCCGCCCCATGCACGCCCCGGCATGCGGCGGCTAGTAGCCTCGTCGAGTGAGTTCCGACCTGCCCGCCGAGCCCCCCGCCGCCGCTCCGCCGCAGCAGATGGGCGCGGCCTACGGACTCGGACGATTCCTCATCGCGCCCCTCGCCCGCGCCGTCTACCGGCCGCACGTCGAGGGGCGAGAGAACGTCCCGCGCACGGGTCCGGTGATCTTCGCCAGCAACCACCTGTCGTTCATCGACTCGATCGCCATCCCGGTCGCCGCTCCCCGCCCCGTGCACTTCATGGCGAAGTCGGCGTACTTCGAGAAGTGGGCCTCGCGGCAGTTCTTCACCGCCATCGGGGCGATCGCGGTCGAGCGCGGGGCCGGGCAGAAGGCCCTCGACGCCCTCGACCAGCAGCGCGTGCTCCTCGAAGACGGTCGCGCCGTCGCGCTCTACCCCGAGGGCACGCGCTCCCTCGACGGCCGGCTCTACAAGGGCCGCACGGGAGTGGCGTTCCTGGCGTTGCAGACCGGTGCACCGGTGGTCCCGGTCGGCCTCATCGGCACCGACAAGGCGATGCCGGTCGGGGCGAAGTTCCCCAGCACGAGCGAGCGCATCACGGTGCGTTTCGGCGAGCCCCTCGACCTCTCGCCGCACGGTCCCGCGACCTCGGGGCGCGCGCGACGCGGCGCCACCGACGAGATCATGGCCGCCATCCACGCCCTGAGCGGGCAGGAGCTCGCGAACGCCTACAACGAGGCCCCGGCGCAGAACCCCATCGAACGCATCAAGCAGGTCCTGCCGCACGAACGCCTCTGACGCGCCTCCTCGCCCTTGACGCGACGCCCCCCGACGACCAGGGTCGAAACCGACGGCCCGAACCGTCGGAGCCACAACGAGGAGGCATCGTGAAGAAGTTCGTCAACGACCCGGCCGATGTGCTGGCCGAGGCCCTGCGCGGTATTCAGGCGGCTCATCCCGATCTTCGCGTGGATGCCGAGAACCGCGTCATCCTGCGCGCGGAACCGACCCGCGCGGGCAAGGTGGCCCTCGTCTCGGGCGGGGGCTCCGGGCACGAGCCGATGCACGGCGGGTTCGTCGGACGCGGCATGCTCGACGCCGCCGCCGCGGGCGAGGTGTTCACCTCCCCCACCCCCGACCAGGTGCTCGCCGCCACGCAGGCCGCCGACTCGGGCGCGGGCGTCCTGCACATCGTGAAGAACTACACCGGCGACGTGCTCAACTTCGAGATGGCCGCCGAGCTCGCCGCCGCCGAGGGCGTGCAGGTCGAGTCCGTCGTCGTCGCCGACGACGTCGCCGTGCAGGACTCGACGTGGACCGCCGGCCGCCGCGGCACGGGAACCACCGTCGTCCTCGAGAAGATCGTCGGCGCCCTCGCCGAGGAGGGCGCCGATCTCGCCGCCGTCGCCGCGCTCGCGCGTCGCGTCTCGTCCGCCGGGCGCTCGATGGGCGTCGCGCTGACCAGCTGCACCGTGCCCGCAGCCGGTCGCCCCACCTTCGACCTCCCCGACGACGAGATGGAGGTCGGTGTCGGCATCCACGGCGAACCCGGCCGCTCGCGCGTGAAGCTGGCATCCGCTCACGAGGTCGCGAAGCTCATGGTCGAGCCGATCGTGCACGACTTCGGCGACGCGGTGGGGCCGGCGATCGTGCTGCTGTCGGGATTGGGCGGAACGCCGCTCATCGAGCAGTACCTCTTGTACGGCGAGATCGCGCCGCTCCTCGCCGAGGCGGGGGTCGACGTGCAGCGCGTGCTCATCGGCGACTACATCACCAGCCTCGACATGGCGGGCGCCTCGCTCACGGTCGTCAAGGCCGACGACGAGATGCTGCGCCTGTGGGACGCCCCCGTCGTCACCCCCGGCCTGCGGTGGGGCGCATGAGCGCCGCCTCCGTCACGACCGGCGACCTCGTCGCGTGGATCCGCGCCTTCCGCGACGCGGTGCAGCAGCACAAGGACGAACTGACGCGCCTCGACTCCGAGATCGGAGACGCCGACCACGGCTCGAATATGGCCCGCGGTCTCGACGCGGTCGTCGCCAAGCTCGACCCCGAGCCGTCCACTCCGACCGATCTGTTCAAGACGGTGGGCATGACCCTCGTCTCCACGGTCGGCGGGGCCAGCGGCCCGCTCTACGGCACCCTCTTCCTGCGCATGGGACCCGCCCTGGCCGAGGCCGACCCCGTGGATGCCGCAGCCCTCGGTGCGGCGCTCCGGGCCGGTGTCGAGGGCGTCATCGCCCGCGGCAAGGCCGAGGTCGGCGACAAGACCATGATCGACGCCCTCTCCCCCGCCCTCGAGGCCTGGGACTCCGCGGCGCGGGACGACGCGTCACCTGCCGCCGCCTCGCGCGCCGCCGCCGAGGCCGCCGCGCGCGGACGTGATGCGACAGAGCCGCTCGTGGCCCGCAAGGGCCGCGCGAGCTACCTCGGCGAGCGCAGTGCCGGACACCTCGACCCGGGCGCCGCCTCGGCGACGCTGCTGCTCGAGGCCCTGAGCGACACCCTGGCGGCCGCCGAGTGATCGGCATCGTCGCGGTCTCGCACAGTCGCGCCCTGGCGGAGGCCGCGGTCGAGCTCGCGCTGCAGATGGGCGGGACCGAACCCCCCGTCGTGCGCGTGGCCGCGGGCGGACCCGACGGCGACCTCGGAACGGATGCCGTGGCCATCGCCGCCGCGATCGACGAGGCGGATTCGAGCGACGGCGTGCTCGTGCTGATGGACCTGGGCTCGGCCCTCCTGAGCGCCGAGACGGCGCTTGAGTTCGTCTCCGCCCCCGACCGTGTGCGGCTCAGCCCCGCTCCGTTCGTCGAGGGTCTGGTGGCGGCGGTGGTCACGGCCGCCGGCGGGGCCGGTCTGGACGCGGTGGCCGCCGAAGTGCGCGGGGCGGGCGACGCGAAGCGGCGCCAGCTCGGCGACGACGACGCCTCGGCGTCCCCTCCGACCCCGGGGAGTTCCGCGCCGTCGACCGATGCGGGGCCTGTCGAAGATGACGCTTCCCCCGACACCGCGTCGTTCGAGGCGCAGATCGTCAACCCGTCGGGACTGCACGCCCGGCCGGCCGCGACCTTCGTGAAGGCGGCGTCGCGCTACGACGCCGACGTGCGCATCGTCGATCTCGACACCGGCGGCGACGAGGTCTCGGGGCGCAGTCTGCTCGCCCTCATGGCGCTGGGCGTGCGGCAGGGGACGCGCGTGCGCGTGAGCGCCTCCGGGCCGCAGGCGCAGCAGGCCCTCGATGAGCTGCGCGCTCTCATCGACGACGGCTTCGGCGAGCGCTGAGGCTCCCTCCGCGCCGGGGCGGCCTGGCATTCCGACCGGTCAGCGCGTGACGCTGAGCAGGCGTCGCGCGAGCGACTCCTCCACGACGAGCTCCGTCACCAGGCCCGCAGCGAGCGCCCCGCGCAGCCCGTCGAGCTTCGACAGGCTCGACACGACGCAGAAGCGCCGGGGGATGCGACGGACCGTGTCGAGATCGGGCCCGCTGGAGCGCGCGTTGAGCTCGGGGATGTCGCTCGAGCCGTCGGCACGGTAGAACACCGTCGCGCAGTCGCCGACGACGCCCTCGCGCTCGATCACCGCACGGTCGCGCTCGTCGAAGTAGTCACCGCTGTACACGTGCGAGGGCACGTCGGCGTGGGGCGAGCCGAGTCCGAAGACGAACAGACCGACGCGCTGCTGGATCTCCAGGACCGAGCGCACGGAGCGCTCGCGCCACATGGCCTGCTTCGTGCGCGGATCGTCGAAGAGCGCCGGCACCGGGAATTGGTGCACCGACGACGACCACGCCGCACCGAACTTCGACAGGATCTCCCCCGCATAGGGGATGCCGGAGGTGCGCACGTTCGCGGCGCCGTTCATCTGCACGATGTGGGTGTCGTGCACGTCCTTCTGCGGCACGTGGCGCGCCATGGCGGAGAGGGTGGATCCCCAGGCCACCCCGACCGTCATCGACGACTCGACCCGCTCGGCGAGGA
Organism: Microbacterium galbum; assembly: GCF_032464915.1. NCBI lineage: Bacteria > Bacillati > Actinomycetota > Actinomycetes > Micrococcales > Microbacteriaceae > Microbacterium > Microbacterium galbum. The sequence goes on from NZ_JAWDIS010000001.1 coordinate 307,042, forward strand.
TGCGCGCCGCGGTGAGGGCGGTTCGCTCCAGACGCTCGGCCTCGGACGTGCGCGGGGGTGTGGGGACGATGTGCGCGGTGATGCCGAAGCGGTCCGCGATGCGCTGAGCCATCTGGCCGCGCGCGTCGTCGGGCGGACTGATCGAGATCGTGACGAGCCCCACATCGCGGGCGTGCTGCAGCAACCGCGACACCGAGGACCGCGAGACGCGCATCTCGTGCGCGATGGCATCCATCGTGAGGTCCTGCATGTAGTACAGCTGAGCCGCGCGCAGCGCGTCTCGGGAGCGCTCCTCCGCCTGCGTCGTCACTGTCTCGACACCTTCATGAACACCATTCTGCACGTTTGTTCATGGGGCTTGCAACAACGTGCAGACGAGCGCATCCTGATCGTCGTACCAACAACGAAAGGTCGCAGTCGACATGTCGTCCCCCACTTCTTCGCCCCGCGCGGATGTCCCGGCGCTCCGCCCCGACGTCCAGGCGCTCCGCGACGCCGAAGACCTCGACGTCCTGATCATCGGTGGAGGCATCAACGGCCTCGCCACCCTGCGCGACCTGGCCCTGCAGGGCGTCAGCGTCGCCCTCGTCGAGCGCGGCGACTTCGTGTCGGGTGCGTCCTCCGCCTCCAGCCACATGGTGCACGGTGGCATCCGGTACCTCGAGAACGGCGAGTTCCGTCTCGTCAAGGAAGCCGTCACCGAGCGCAACGACCTGCTCAAGACGGCCCCCCACTACGTCAAGCCGCTCGAGACGACGATCCCGATCTACAAGACGTTCTCCGGCATCCTGTCCGCCCCGTTCCGCCTGCTGGTGACGCACGGACGCGGCAAGCCCAACGAGCGCGGCGCCCTGCTGATCAAGGTCGGCCTCATCATGTACGACACCTTCTCGCGCGACGGCGGATCGGTCCCCCGGCACAAGTTCCTCGGCAAGAAGAAGTCGCTCGCCGAGCTGCCCAAGCTCAACAACGATCTCGCCTACACGGCCACCTACTTCGACGCCTCGATGCACGACCCCGAGCGCATCGCCCTCGACGTGCTGCGCGACGGCATCGAGGCGGGCGCCGGGCGCACGCAGGCGGTCAACTACGTCTCGGCCGTCGGCGCCGACGCGAACGGCGTGCGCGTGCGCGACGAGGTGTCCGGCGAGGAGTTCACCGTGAAGTCCAAGGTGATCCTGAACACCGCGGGCCCTTGGACCGACCTGGCCAACGAGGCCATGGGACTGAAGACCCAGTTCATGGGTGGCACCAAGGGCTCGCATATCGTGCTCGACAACCCCGAACTGCTCGCCGCGACCGGGGGACGCGAGATCTTCTTCGAGCACTCCGACGGCCGCATCGTCCTCATCTACCCGCTCAAGGACCGCGTCCTCGTCGGCACCACCGACATCGACGCCGACCCGTCGAAGCCCGTCGTGTGCACCGACGACGAGATCGAGTACTTCTTCGACCTCATCGGCCACGTCTTCCCGACCGTCGGCGTCGACCGCTCGCAGATCGTCTACACGTTCTCCGGCATCCGTCCGCTCCCCCGCCACGACGACACCGCACCCGGCTTCGTCTCGCGCGACTACCGCATCGTCGAGGACGAGATCGCCGGAACCCCCGCGATGAGCCTCGTGGGCGGCAAGTGGACCACCTTCCGCGCCCTCGCCGAGCACCTCAGCATGAAGACGCTGCAGAAGCTCCGTCGCCCGCACCGCGTGAGCACGCAGGGCCTGTCGATCGGCGGCGGCGCCGGCTTCCCCGCGACGCCCGAGCAGCGTCGCCGGTGGATCTCGGCGCGCACGAATGCTCACTCGGCGGAACTCGTGGATGCCATGCTCGAGCGCTACGGCACGCGGGCCGACGCGATCCTCGACGTGCTGCCGGCCGATCCGACCCCGGTCGAGGACGCCCCCGGGTACTACCGCGAAGAGCTCGAGTGGATCGCGGCGAACGAGCAGGTCGTGCACCTGATCGACGTCCTGCTGCGCCGTACCCACCTGGCCTTCGTCGGCGGCATGACCGAGCGCACGCTCCGCGAGGTCGCCGAGGCCGTGGCGGGTCCCCTCGGCTGGGACGCCGATCGCGTCGACGACGAGATCAGCCGCACCACCGAGATCCTGCGCTCCGCGCACCGGGTCGACCTGGCTCAGGCCGGGGTCGCGCGAATCTGAGAGAACGTGCGGGCGCGCCACCTGTCGCGCGCCCGCACGACGCGCATAGGTTCGGAACACCGAGCCGCATCACCGCTCGAGCCGAAGGTGGCCGGGCGAGAAAAGAAAGGTCGATGACGACATGCAAGAAGTGAACCTGGGGCTGTACTTCCTCTCGGAGGTGGTCGGAACCGCGATGCTCATCCTCTTGGGCTGCGGCGTGGTCGCCAACGTGGCCCTCGCCAAGACCAAGGGCAACGCCGGTGGCTTCCTGATGGTGAACTGGGGGTGGGGCCTCGCCGTGTTCGCCGGTGTGATCGTCTCCGCCTACTCCGGCGCGCAGCTGAACCCGGCCGTCTCGATCGGTCTGCTCGTCGCGGGCAAGATCGCTTTCGTCCAGTTCCTCGTGGCCGTGGCGGCCCAGATGGTCGGTGCGATCATCGGCGCCGTGCTCGCATGGGCGTCGTACAAGCAGCACTTCGACGACGAGCCCGACCCGGCCAACAAGTTGGGCGTGTTCTCGACCGGCCCCGCGATCCGCTCCTACGGCTTCAACTTCCTCACCGAGGTCATCGCGACCTTCGTGCTGGTCTTCGTGATCTTCGGCTTCAGCGACTACGGCGTGGCCGACATCGGCGTCCCCGGTGGTATCGGCGGACTCGCCGCTGTCCCGGTCGCCCTGCTCGTCGTCGGTATCGGCGCCTCGCTCGGTGGCCCCACCGGCTACGCGATCAACCCGGCACGTGACCTCGGCCCCCGTATCGCCCACGCCATCCTCCCCATCAAGGGCAAGGGTTCCAGCGACTGGGGCTACGCGTGGGTTCCGGTCGCCGGCCCCCTCGTGGGTGGCCTGCTCGCGGGTCTGCTGGCCCCCGTGCTCCTCAGCCTCGGCAAGTAGCACCGTCGCGGGGGCGTCGCCCGGCGCCCCCGCCTCCCCTTTCCTCTCTTCACCCGTTCACTGAACAAGACAAAGGAGTCCATCCATGGCCGACTACGTCCTCGCCATCGACCAGGGCACGACCTCGACGCGCGCGATGATCTTCGACAAGTCCGGGAGCGTCGTCTCCGTCGGACAGAAGGAGCACGAGCAGATCTTCCCGCGCGCGGGCTGGGTCGAGCACGACCCCCTCGAGATCTGGCGCAACACCCAGGAGGTGATCGGCCTCGCCCTGAGCCGCGCCGACATCACCCGCCACGACATCGCCGCCGTCGGCATCACGAACCAGCGCGAGACCGCGGTGGTCTGGGACAAGAACACCGGCAAGCCCGTCTACAACGCGATCGTGTGGCAGGACACCCGCACGCAGTCGATCGTCGACCGCCTGGCCGACGGTGACCCCGAGCGCTACAAGAGCATCGTCGGCCTTCCGCTGGCGACCTACTTCTCGGGCACCAAGATCGTCTGGATCCTCGAGAACGTCGACGGAGCCCGCGAGAAGGCGGAAGCCGGAGACATCGTCTTCGGCACGACCGACACCTGGGTGCTGTGGAACCTCACCGGCGGCATCGACGGCGGCGTGCACGCCACCGACGTCACCAACGCCAGCCGCACCCTGTTCATGGACCTCGAGACGCTCGAGTGGCGCGACGACATCCTGTCGGACTTCGGCGTGCCCCGCTCGATGATGCCCGAGATCCGCTCCTCCTCGGAGGTCTACGGCACCGTCGAGTCGTCGTCGTTGCTGCGCGAGACCCCGATCGCCGGCATCCTGGGCGACCAGCAGGCCGCGACCTTCGGTCAGGCCGCCTTCGACCCGGGCGAGAGCAAGAACACCTACGGCACCGGCAACTTCCTCATCTTCCAGACGGGCGAGGAGATCGTCCACTCGAAGAACGGTCTGCTGACGACCCTCGGCTACAAGCTCGGCGACCAGCCCGCCCGCTACGCGCTCGAGGGATCGATCGCCGTGACCGGCTCGCTCATCCAGTGGCTGCGCGACCAGCTCGGCATCATCTCCTCGGCCCCCGAGGTCGAGAAGCTCGCCGAGAGCGTCGACGACAACGGCGGCGTGTACTTCGTGCCGGCGTTCTCGGGCCTGTTCGCCCCGTACTGGCGTCCCGACGCCCGCGGCGCGATCGTCGGCATGACCCGCTACGTCAACCGGGGCCACATCGCCCGCGCGGCACTGGAGGCCACCGCCTTCCAGTCGCGCGAGGTGCTGGATGCCGTCAATGCGGATTCGGGCGTCGACCTCGCCGAGCTCAAGGTCGACGGCGGCATGACCGCCAACGACGCGCTCATGCAGTTCCAGGCCGACATCCTCGGTGTTCCGGTCGTGCGTCCGGTTGTGGCCGAGACCACCGCCCTCGGTGCCGCGTACGCCGCGGGTCTGGCCGTGGGCTTCTGGAACAACCTCGACGACCTGCGCGCCAACTGGCAGGAAGACAAGCGCTGGGAGCCGAGCATGGACGACGCGGAGCGCGAGCGCGAGCTGCGCCTGTGGAAGAAGGCCGTCACCAAGTCGATGGACTGGATCGACGACGACGTGCGCTGATCCCGCCCCCACGAACGGAACCCCGTCGGCCCCGTGCCGGCGGGGTTCCGTCGTTCCCGCCCGCCTCCCGCACGGCCCTCAGCCCACCCCCCGAAGTCCCTGAGCCCGCACCCCGAGGTCCCTGAGTCCGTCGAAGGGACCGGTCCCCTTCCCGCAGGCCGGCTGCCACGGCATCCGCACGCCGAGACCTCAGCGCCGAGGCTTGGGATAGGCCGCGCGCATCGCGTCCGACTGCAGGTAATCCGACACCCCGATGAGCAGGAGGGCGAACAGGATCTGCTCGGTCACCACCCAGAACGGGTACAGCCCGGGGATGGCCGCCAGCACGAGCGCCACCACCGGGAAGATGCGACTGAACAGCTGCAGGCGCCGGAAGGCCCAGTACCACCCCGCGTGTGCACGCCAGAGGAAGTAGAACAGCGTCGTCGTGATGCCCAGCACCACCAAACAGCGCATCCACACCGCGAATCCGACGTCCTGACCACTCAGGCTCATCCACAGCGCCACGACGACCGTCGCGACCCCGAGGACGAACCCCGCGGCGAGCAGCACCGTCATCGCGCGGAAGGCCCGGCGCACTTTCGGATCGTCGGACGCCGCGACACGATGATCGGCCTGCCGGCCCCCGGCGATCCGATCGAGACGGCGCAGGGCGGGTTCGAGCTGCATGCGCTCACTGTACGACGAGTCGCCCCGCCGCCGTCCACGGCGCCGCTCAGCCGACGGTGACCACCGGTTCGTGACGCACCGGGAAGTTGACAGAGTTCGCGATGAAACACCACTCACGGGCCTGACGGTGGGCGGCGGTGGCCGCCTCGACCATCGACTCCTCGGCGACCGTGACGCGCGGGCGCAGCACGACGTCGGTGAACGCTCCCCCGCTGTTGCCGTCCTCCTTCATCGTCCCTTCGGCGTCGTCCTCGTAGGACGTGACGACCACGCCGGTCGTGACGCACGCGTGCAGGTACGACAACAGATGGCATTCGCTCAGCGCGGCCAGCAGCAGCTCCTCCGGGTTCCACTTCGCCGGATCGCCCCGGAAGGGCGTGTCCGCGGATGCCGCGATCACGGGCTTGCCGTCGACCTGCACGGTCACGGACCGGTCGTAGTCGCGGTATCCGCTCGTCCCGGTTCCTCGGTCGCCGGTCCAGGTCGCGCGCAGGCGGTAGTGATGCTCTCCGTACATGCCCCCAGTCTGCCCCGTCCCCGCGCGCGAGTCGCCGGAATCGGTCGCCGGAAACGTGTCGGAGGCGACATATCCTGGCGACTCGCACGGGCGGCCCGACCGGGGCGGAAGGGGGTCGGCGAGATACGATCAAGGGATGCCCACCACGCCCCCCGCCTCCGTCGAACTCGCCGTCGTCGACCGCAACGGCTTCGTCGAATCACGCCACGTCGGCGTCGCCGTCGTGCTCGCTCCCGACGGCACCGAGAAGCTCGCCCTGGGCGACGTGACGGCGGCATTCCTGCCGCGCTCGAGCATGAAGCCCCTGCAGGCCCTCGCGTGCCTGTCCGCGGGAGCCGATCTCGCCGACGAGCGCCTCGCGATCTCCATGGCCAGCCACTGCGGCACCGACCGCCACGCCCAGCTGGCGCGCGACATCCTGCAGTCGGCCGGGCTCACCGAGGACGACCTGGGCTGCCCCGCGGCCTGGCCCACCGACACGGCGTCGCGTGATGAGCTCGTCCGCGATCACGGCGCCCCCTCCCCGCTGCGCATGAACTGCTCGGGAAAGCACGCCGCGATGCTGCTGACGTGCGTGGCCAACGGGTGGTCGACGGCCGACTACCTCGACCCGCAGCACCCTCTGCAGATGCACATCCGCGAGGTGCTCGAGCGCCTCGTCGGCGAGCGCATGACCACGACGGCGATCGACGGCTGCGGCGCCCCCGTCTACGCGATGAGCCTGGTGGGTCTCGCGCGCGCCATCCAGCGCATCGCAACCTCCTCGGAGCGCTCGCCCTTCGCCCTGCACCGCAGCGCGGGAGCGCTCGTCCGCGCCGTCAAGGAGCACCCCTGGACCGTCGACGGCCCGGGTCGTCCCGACACCATCGTGATCGAACGACTCGGCGTGTTCTCCAAGATGGGCGCCGAAGGCGTCCAGGTCATGACGGCGCCCGATGGAACGACCGTCGCCCTGAAGATGCTCGACGGCTCCAACCGTGCGGGCTGGGCGGTGGCCCTGCGCCTGCTGGAGCGGGCCGGGGCCCTGTCCACCGAGGCCGTCGATGAGACGCTGGCGCTCCTGCCCCTCACGGTGTCAGGCGGCGCGGGTGTCGTCGGCTCGATCCGCGCCGTGGTCTGATCCATCGGCGCGCCGGGCGGGCATGTCCTTCGCCGCCCGACCGCCCGCGTGAGCGGCCCGGCTGCGCGCCTCAGATCCCGCCGTCGACCGACCGCGGATAGGCGATCGGCTCGTCCGGGACGAGCACCTCGGTCTCTCGGTTGAGACTCTCGCGACGGAAGAACGGCTTCGAGCCGGGGAACGCGAACCACACCACCATGAGCACCACGCCGACGGCGAGGGCCCCGATGCCGACGACGAAGGTGCCCCCGACGCCGAACAGCACCGTGTAGCCGTACTCGGGGTCGTACATGTCGATGGCCGACTGGACGAATGCGTATGTCAGCATCAGGGCCCCGAGCAGCGGCAGGATGCCGCGATAGACGAGGTTCTTGCCCGACGAGAACAGTTCACGACGGTAGTACCAGACGCAGGCGTACCCGGTCATGGCGTAGTAGAACGCGATCGCGAGTCCGAGCGACAGGATCGAGTCCTGCAGGATGTTGTCGCTGATGAGCGTCATCCCCACGTAATAGACGCTCGCCACGATCCCCATGACCAGGGTCGAGAACGACGGCGTCTTGTAGCGCGGGTGCACCGACCGGAACCGCGCCGGCAGCGCCTTGTAGGCCGCCATCGCGAGCGTCCCGCGAGCGGTGGGGAGGATGGTCGTCTGCGTCGATGACACCGCCGAGATGAGCACGGCGACGATGAGCACCCACCCGAACGGTCCGAACAGCCCGTCCTTCAGCGCCAGGAACACGTCGTCCGCGTTCTCGGGGTTCGCAAGCCCCGAGCCGTCCTCCCCCACTCCGGCGTACATCATCGCGGCGACGGTCACGGTGACGTAGGTCCCGAGCAGGATGACGGTGGTCAGCAGCGCCGCGCGGCCCGGAATGCGCTTCGGGTCCTTCGTCTCCTCGTTCAGCGCGAGGCAGGTGTCCCACCCCCAGTAGATGAACAGCGCCAGCAGCACCGCCTCGGTGAAGCCACTCCAGTCGGTGAAGCCCAGCGGGTTGAACCACGCGATGTCGAAGGGGGTGGGGTTCGGCGCCGTGCCGTCGAAGAACTTCCACAGCGCGAGCACGACGAACAGGGCGAGCACGAGGTACTGCACGCCGAGCAGGATGTTCTGGATCCGTTCGCCGATCTCGACGCCCCGGTAGCTGATGTAGGTCATCGCGGCGATGAACGCGACACCGGTCGCGGTCACGAGCGGCACGTTATCGGCGAGCGAGCCGTCGCCGATGAGCGACCAGAGGTAGATGCCGGCGATCTGCGAGAGATTGGCGAGCACGACCATGCCGGCCACGGCCACTCCCCAGCCGCCCATCCATCCGATCCACGGGCCGAAGGCCTTGGTCCCCCAGGTGAAGGTCGTTCCGCAATCCGGGATCTCGTTGTTCAGCTCACGGTAGGCGAAGGCGATGAACAGCATCGGCACGAATGCGATGACGAAGGCGATGGGCGCCTGCGCACCGACGGCCAGGACGACGAAACCGAGGGTGGCGACGAGGGAATAGACGGGGGCGGTGGATGCCAGACCGATCACGGTCGAGCCCCACAGGCCCAGCGTTCCGGAGGCGAGGCCCTTACCGGCCGTCCGTTCGGGTGCGGAGGTCATATGCCGAACGTAGAATCCGCGCCCAGGCGCGGTCAAGAGCGGATTCTCAGGCGGAGCGGCGCGCGACGTCGAGGACGACGATGGTCACGTTGTCTCGGCCGCCGTTCTCGAGCGCGGCGGCCATCATGGCGTCGACCGCTGCCGCGGGGTCGGCGTTGGCCGCGAGGAAGTGACGGATGCCGAAATCGGTGAGCTCCTTCGTCAGACCGTCGGAGCAGACCACGAATCGGTCGCCGTCGAGCACGTCGAGACGCAGGTAGTCGGGCTTGACGCTGTCGCTCGGTCCGACGGCGCGCGTGATGACGTTGCCGTAGGGGTGGTTCTCGGCCTCTTCGGGGCTGAGTCGGCCGGCCGCGATGAGCTCCTGCACCACCGAGTGGTCGGTGGTCACCTGGACGATCTCTTCATCTCGGACCAGGTATACGCGGGAGTCCCCGATGTTGAGGGTCACCCAGTGCGGTTCCTCGGTGTGCGTCTCGAGATAGAGGCCCGTGAGGGTCGTCCCCGTCCCCTCGTCCGTCGTCTCGGGATGCGCCACGATGTCCTTCACGGCGCGGGAAAGGGCCTTCTCGATGTTCTTCGTCGAGACCGCACCCGACTCGACGACGGCGCGCAGACGGTCGACGGTACTGGCACTGGCGATCTCGCCGCCGAGGTGGCCGCCCATTCCGTCGGCGACGATGAAGAGAGGGTATTCCGCGAGGAACGCGTCTTGATTGACTTCGCGGCGACGCCCCGTGTCGGTGCTCGCCGCCCAGCGCAGTTCGAGAGAGCCGTCGCCGAGAGGGACGGTACGCGTGTGGGTGGTCACCTCGGGCACGAATGATCCTCCGGTTGGCCGACAGCTGCGCCGGCGGAACCGCGCGGCCCTGTCATCCTAGTCGACACGCGAGCATCGCCAGCGGACGCGCCGGAGCGCCCCCTCCCCCGTGCCGCGTTCATCCCGCGGCGGGATCGGCCGGCAGCCCCAGGATGCCGTCGAGCTCGGCGAGATCATCGACGCTCGGCGACCACGCCGTGGCGGCGGCGGCGTTCGAGCGCACCTGCGCCGCGCTGGTGGCTCCGGCGATGACGCTGGAGACGAGCGGGTTCGCGAGGAACCACCCGAACGTCGCCTCGAGCATCGAGATCCCCCGCGCGTCGCAGTATGCCTGGTACCGCTCGAGGGCGTCCCACGGCGCGTCGCGCCAGAGGTGCGGGCGCTGGCGCATGATGCGGCTGTCGTCCGGACCGCCCTCGCGCGTGAACTTCCCGGTGAGCAGGCCGTTGTGCAGCGGGAAGAAGGGGAGGAAGCCGAGGCCGAAGCGGCGGGCGGCGGGGAGCACCTCGCGCTCGGCCGCTCGCGCGAGGAGGCTGTACTGGTTCTGCGCCGACACGAACCGGACGCCCGCCGCCGCGGCATCCGCCTCGGCGATCTGCCAACCCGAGAAGTTCGAATGACCGATGTATCGGATCTTGCCTTCGCGGACGAGATCCGCGAGCGCGTCCAGCGTCTCGTCGACGGGCGTCTCGGGATCGGGCGTGTGCATCTGATAGAGGTCGATCCAGTCGGTGCGCAGGCGCCGCAGCGAATCCTCGACGGCGCGCCGGATGTGCGCCCGTGAGCCCTTCGCGCCGCCGACGATCGCCGGCGCGAAGTCCGCGTGGCCGAATTTGGTCGCGAGGACGACCCGGTCGCGGCGCCCCTCCAGCGCCTCGCCCATGAGCGTCTCGGACAGGCCGAAGGAGCGGCCGTAGATGTCGGCCGTGTCGAGGAACGTGACGCCCGCATCGAGGGCGGCGTCGAGGACGTTCCGCGTCCCCTCGAGCGTTTCGGTGGGCGTACCCACACGACCGAAGTTGTTGCACCCGAGGCCGACGGCGGACACCCGAAGTCCTGAGCGGCCGACGGGGCGAAGGGGCAGATCGGTGGGGGTCATGACTCCACGCTATCCCCGTGACGACACGAGGGGCTCCCCGCACACGGCGGAGAGCCCCTCGACGATCCGGTCGGAGATCAGACCTGCGGACCGGCCGGGGGTGCCGGCGGCGGCGGCGTGCTGCCCGAGGCGGGCGGCGTCTGCGGCGGCGCGTACCCGGGGGCCGCCGGCGGGGCGTAGCCCTGCGCGGGAGGAGCGACCGGCGCCCCGTATCCGCCGCCGTTCTGACCCTGGACGTTCTGCGCGGGCTGCGCGGGGATGCCGTTCCAGAACGTCTTGTCAGCGAGGAACGACGAGCCCCACGGCGACGGCGAGGCGGCGGCGGGGTTCCACCGGTTGCTGCTGAAGCCGAGGATGCCGAGGAAGATCCACTGACCGAGAGGGCCGAGCAGGAACAGCAGCAGAATGGGCCAGTCGCGTCCGAACTTGGCGGCCACCCGGTACGAGATCATGATCAGCGCGACGACGATCGCGAGACCGGCGAGGAAGTTCAGGATCGGAATGGCGGAGGCCACGGCAAGACCCAGAAGGATCCACGGCGAGAAGTCACCCAGCTTGGCGTAGACGAGGGCGTTGTAGACGGGGACCCAGGCGCGCCACTTGCCCTGGACACCGGCCTTCTCGAAGACCTTCATGAGCAGGAACGAGCTGATGAGGTAGCCCAAGATGCTGAACAGGAAGATGAAGAGGTACACCACGGCCAGAACCGCCGCCTCGCCGGCACTGGTCGTCCCGTAGTCGGAGTAAGCGAGATTTGAGATGTTCACGTCGATCCTCTCGAGCGGCCCCCGCGGTCACGAGAGCCGGCGGGCGTCTCCCGCGCGTGTCATGCTAGCGAACCTGAGTGTTCGCTGACATCCCCTCGTCGACATCCGTCTCAGACTGCTAGGAGCAACTCCCGTTCACCGGACGGCCGCACCGTCCACCCGTTCTTCCTCGCCCACCCGAGGAAGTCCTCGCGGCTGGACAGCTCCGCCCCGCTCGACGCCAACGCGCGGACGAGCTCGCCTTTCGCGTGCTTGTTGAAGTGGTTCAGAGCGCGGACGGCGCCTCCCTCCCCCTCCGTGACCACGCGTACGTACGCCGACGACATGCCCTCGGGTACAGGCCCCAGCGCCACGTACGCCTCCGAACGAAGGTCGAGGACGAACGACGCACCGGCGTCGGCGAGAGCCTCGCCGACGGCGCCGGCCCAAACACGGCGCAGTGCCGGCAGAGCGGGAATCGAGGTCCCCGCCGCGAGGCGATAGGCGGGGATGCCGTCGAGAGCACCCACCGGACCGAAGGGCGCGGAATGGATGACGACGTGCTCCGCGAGCCAGCCGCGGGCGTCGTCGTCGAGACTTCCGGCATCCAGGGCGTCGAAGAGCACCCCGGTGTAGCGATCGACGGCGGGCAGGGTGGGCGCCGACCGAAGCGCGGCATTGTCGGCGATCTCGTGCCGACGCTTCGGGCTGAGCTTCAGCACGCGCGCCGCCGTGTCTTCGTCGGCGCTCAGAGCGACGAGGGCGTCGAGCACGCTCTCGCGCTGCGGCAGGAGCGACGGCGCCCACAACGACGCGAGCGACAACGGAGCACCGTCGCCGCCCGGTTTCTTGGTCTCGGACGGCGGCAGCAGGACGAGCATGGATCCTCCCGGAAAAGGCGACGCGCGCCGCCCGATATCGGGCGACGCGCGTCAGCGATGAAGCGGTGTCAGGAGACGAGGGCTGCGTTCCCGGCGACGATCGTCACTTCGTCGTTCGCCATCGAGAGGAAGCCGTCCTCGGCGTTGGCCAGGATCTTCGTGCCGTCGGCGCGGGTGATGCGCACCTCGCCCTGGGCGAGGATCGCGAGCACCGGCTCATGCCCCTGCATGAAGCCGATCTCACCCTCGACGGTCTTGGCCACGACGAGCGTGGCCTCCCCCGTCCACACCTCGGCGTCTGCCGACACCAGGCTCACGCGCAACGACATGTCAGCCGTTCTCCTTCTGGATCTGCGCCCACTTGGCCTCGACGTCGGAGATGCCACCGACGTTGAAGAACGCCTGCTCGGCGACGTGGTCGAAGTCGCCCTTGACGATCGCGTCGAACGACTCGATGGTCTCCTTGATCGGCACCGTGGAGCCCTCGACGCCGGTGAACTTCTTCGCCATGTAGGTGTTCTGCGAGAGGAACTGCTGGATGCGACGTGCACGCGACACGACGATCTTGTCTTCCTCGGAGAGCTCATCGACACCGAGGATGGCGATGATCTCCTGCAGTTCCTTGTTCTTCTGCAGGATCTGCTTCACGGCGGTGGCCACGCGGTAGTGGTCGGCACCGATGTAGCGCGGATCGAGGATGCGGCTCGTCGACGTCAGGGGGTCGATGGCCGGGTACAGACCCTTCGACGCGATCTCACGCGAAAGCTCGGTGGTGGCGTCGAGGTGGGCGAACGTGGTCGCCGGAGCCGGGTCGGTGTAGTCGTCGGCGGGGACGTAGATCGCCTGCAGCGAGGTGATCGAGTGACCGCGCGTCGAGGTGATGCGCTCCTGGAGCACACCCATCTCGTCAGCCAGGTTCGGCTGGTATCCCACGGCAGAAGGCATGCGACCCAGCAGGGTCGAGACCTCGGAGCCGGCCTGCGTGAAGCGGAAGATGTTGTCGATGAAGAGCAGCACGTCCTGCTTCTGCACGTCGCGGAAGTACTCCGCCATCGTCAGCGCCGACAGGGCGACGCGCAGACGCGTCCCCGGCGGCTCGTCCATCTGGCCGAACACGAGGGCGGTCTTGTCGAAGACGCCCGCCTCTTCCATCTCGCCGATCAGGTCGTTGCCCTCACGGGTGCGCTCGCCGACACCGGCGAACACCGAGACACCACCGTGGTCCTGCGCGACGCGCTGGATCATCTCCTGGATGAGGACCGTCTTGCCGACGCCCGCACCACCGAAGAGACCGATCTTTCCACCCTGCACGTAGGGGGTCAGGAGGTCGATCGACTTGATGCCGGTCTCGAACATCTCGGTCTTGGACTCGAGCTGGTCGAAGCTCGGCGCCTTGCGGTGGATGCCCCAGCGCTCGGTGACCTCGATGGTCTCGCCCGGAGCGGCGTTCAGCACCTGACCGGTGACGTCGAACACCTTGCCCTTGGTCACGTCTCCGACGGGCACCGAGATGGGGCCGCCGGTGTCGCGGACGTCCTGACCGCGGACCATGCCGTCGGTGGGCTTGAGCGAGATGGCGCGGACGAGGTCGTCACCGAGGTGCTGAGCGACCTCGAGGGTGATCTCGGTCGACTCGTCACCGATGGTGATCGTGGTCTTCAACGCGTTGTAGATCTCGGGGATCGCGTCATGCGGGAACTCGATGTCGACGACCGGGCCGGTGACGCGCGCGACGCGTCCGACGACGGCCGCGTCGGTCTTCTCGGCGGTGAGGCTCATGGCTTCTTCTCTCCTTGGGAACTTACTTGCCGGATGCCAGGGCATCGGCGCCGCCGACGATCTCGGCGATCTGCTGCGTGATCTCCGCCTGGCGCGCGTTGTTGCGCAGGCGGGTGTAGTCGGTGATGAGCTTGTCGGCGTTGTCACTGGCCGACTTCATGGCCTTCTGGGTCGCGGCGTGCTTGGCGGCCGACGACTGCAGCAGGGCGTTGAAGATACGGCTCTGGACGTACGTCGGCAGGAGCGCGTCGAGAACGGTCTCGGCGTCCGGCTCGAACTCGTAGAGCGGGTAGACCTCGGACTGCGCGGGAGCCTCATCGGCCTCGAGCACCTCGAGCGGGAGCAGGCGCACGGACTCCGGCGACTGCGTCATCATGCTGACGAAGCGGTTGTAGACGAGGTGGATCTCGTCGACGCCGCCCTCGTTCTCCCCGCCTGCGCGGTACGCCTCGATCACGGCATCCGAGATCTCTTCGGCGGTCGAGAACTGCGGGGTGTCGGTGTCGCCGACCCACTGGGCGACGCTCGGCATGCGACGGAACTGGAAGTATCCGACGGCCTTGCGTCCGACCAGGTAGTAGACGACCTCTTTGCCCTGCGAGCGGAGCAGCTCGGCCAGCTCGAGACCCTCACGGAGGATCTGCGAGTTGAACGCGCCGGCGAGGCCGCGGTCGGACGTGAAGATGACGACGGCCGACCGACGGATGTTCTCGCGCTCGGTCGTCAGCGGGTGATCGACGGAGGAGTGCGTGGCGACCGCCGAGACGGCGCTCGTGACGGCCCGCGCGAAGGGCGATGCCGCGCGCACACGCGCCATCGCCTTCTGGATGCGCGAAGCCGCGATGAGCTCCATCGCCTTGGTGATCTTCTTGGTCGTCTGAGCAGAACTGATCTTCTGCTTATAGACCCGCAGTTGTGCGCCCATGATTCCGTTCTCGTGTCGTCGCTATCAGCGACGGCCCTTGACGATCCGCTCCTGGTTGACGTCCTCCGCCTCGGCGGCGTCGACCTTCTCGGCGCCGACGACGCTCTGGTCCTTGCCGGGCTGGAATTCCTTGGAGAACGCGTCGATCTTCTGCTCCAGCTCCGCGAGCGTGTCGTCACCGAGCACGTTGGTCTCGCGCAGAGTGTCGAGCACGGTCGAGTTGCGGCGCAGGTAGTCGAGCAGTTCGCGCTCGAAGCGCAGCACGTCGGAGACCTCGACCGCGTCGAGCTTGCCGTTGGTGCCGGCCCAGATCGAGACGACCTGCTCCTCGACGGGGTACGGCGAGTACTGCGGCTGCTTGAGCAGCTCGGTGAGGCGCGCACCGCGGGCGAGCTGACGACGCGAGGCCGCGTCGAGGTCGCTCGCGAACATCGCGAAAGCCTCGAGCGAGCGGTACTGCGCGAGCTCCAGCTTCAGCGTTCCGGAGACCTTCTTGATCGACTTGACCTGAGCGTCACCGCCGACGCGCGAGACCGAGATACCCACGTCGACCGCGGGGCGCTGGTTGGCGTTGAAGAGGTCGGACTGCAGGAAGATCTGGCCGTCGGTGATCGAGATCACGTTGGTCGGGATGTACGCCGAGACGTCGTTGGCCTTGGTCTCGATGATGGGCAGACCCGTCATCGAGCCGGCGCCGAGCTCGTCGGAGAGCTTCGCGCAACGCTCGAGCAGACGCGAGTGCAGGTAGAAGACGTCGCCGGGGTACGCCTCGCGGCCCGGCGGGCGACGCAGCAGGAGCGACACGGCGCGGTAGGCCTCGGCCTGCTTCGACAGGTCGTCGAAGATGATCAGGACGTGCTTGCCCTCGTACATCCAGTGCTGGCCGATGGCCGAACCGGTGTAGGGCGCGAGGTACTTGAAGCCGGCGGGGTCGGACGCGGGGGCCGCGACGATGGTGGTGTAGTCCATCGCACCGGCGTCCTCGAGCGCGCCCTTCACCGAAGCGATGGTCGAGCCCTTCTGGCCGATGGCGACGTAGATGCAGCGAACCTGCTTGTTGACGTCGCCCGACTCCCAGTTGGCCTTCTGGTTGATGATCGTGTCGATCGCGATGGCCGTCTTGCCGGTCTGACGGTCGCCGATGATGAGCTGACGCTGGCCGCGGCCGACGGGGATCATGGCGTCGATGGCCTTGATGCCGGTCTGCAGGGGCTCGTGCACGCTCTTGCGCTGCATCACGCCGGGAGCCTGGAGCTCGAGCGCGCGACGACCCGAGGTCGCGATCTCACCGAGACCGTCGATCGGGTTGCCGAGCGGGTCGACCACGCGACCGAGGTAGCCCTCGCCCACGCCGACCGAGAGCACCTCACCCGTGCGGGTGACGCTCTGGCCCTCTTCGATGCCGGAGAACTCGCCGAGCACGACGACACCGACCTCGTTCTCGTCGAGGTTCTGGGCGAGGCCGAGCGTGCCGTCCGCGAAGCGGATGAGCTCGTTGGCCATGACGCCGGGGAGTCCCTCGACGTGGGCGATGCCGTCGGCCGCGTCGACGACGGCGCCGACCTCGGTCGCCGCGGCGCCGGTGGGCTCGTAGGCGTTGACGAAGTCCTTCAGCGCGTCACGAATGACGTCGGGGCTGATAGAGAGATCTGCCATTGTCTTCCTTCGTTCGTGGGGCCCTCGGCCCCCAAGATCACGCCCGCTCGGGCGGAAAGTCTTCAGCCGGCGATCCGCTGGCGGAGGTCGGCGAGACGTGCGGACACGCTCGCGTCGATGACGTCGTCGGCGACCTGCACGCGCAGACCACCCAGCACGGTCGGGTCGATCACGGTGTTCAGCGTGACAGCCGAGCCGTAACGTGCGCTGAGAGCGTTCTGCAGACGGGTCTGCTGGTCGGCGCTCAGCGGTGCGGCGGCGGACACGGTGGCCACGATGCGCGATCGCTGATCGGCCACGATGCGCTCCGCGCGGCGGAGCAGGGCACGGACCCGACGACCGCGCGCGTGCTCGACGAGCGACGACACGATCAGGGCGGTGCCGGCGCTCGCGCGCCCACCGAGGAGGGTCGAGACGAGCGTGCCCTTCGCCGACGCGTCGCCGAGACGACCGCCGAGCGCGAGCTCCAATTCGCCGTTGGAGGCGACGGTGCGCGAGAACGAGAAGAGCTCGGCCTCGATGTCACCGGTCTCGGCGACCGAGGTGGCCCGCACAGCGAGCTCCTCGAGTCCCTCCACGAACTCCGCGGCGCTGGACCAGCGCTGCTGAGCGGCGCGCGAGAGCAGCTCCACCGTGGCAGGCCGGTACGACGGACCGAACACGGCGGAGACGAGCCCCGCCCGGGCTTCCGCCGGCACCGACGAGTCGGACAGCGCGCCGCTCAGCTGCGCCGATCCGCTCACGGCGGCCACGGCAGCGAACAGCTCGCGTGCGACGTCGAGATCGACACCCGACGCGGAGGCCAGGGCCTCCGACGTCGCGGTCCGGGCCTGAGTGGTCGCGCTGCCCATTACTTGGCCGCCTTCTCGGAGGCCTCGAGCTCGGCGAGGAAGCGGTCGACCACGGCGTTGGCGCGCGCGTCGTCCGACAGGGTCTCACCGATCACGTTGCCGGCGAGGTCGACCGCGAGGGTACCGACCTCGGAGCGCAGCTGCACGAGGGCCGTCTGACGCTCGGCCTCGATCTGCGCGTGCGCGCTGGCGGTGATGCGGGCTGCCTCGGACGCAGCGGTCTCCTTGGCCTCGGCGACGATCTTACGACCGTCCTGGGTTGCGGACTCGCGGATCTCACCGGCTTCGCGGCGCGCCTCGGCGAGCTGCGCGGTGTACTCCTCGAGTGCGGCCTCGGCCTGTCGCTGAGCCTCGTCGGCCTTGGCGATGTTGCCCTCGATGGCAGCACTGCGCTCGTCGAGCAGCTTCGCCATCCGCGGCAGGGCCACACGCCACACCACGAAGATGATGACGACGAAGCACACGGCCGACCAGATGATGTCGTACCACGCCGGGATCAGCGGGTTGTGCGCCTCTCCCGCGGGCTCCGCGGCGAGTGTGACAAGAGCGTTCAGCATCCTGTCTCCTTACAGTGAGTCGAGAGCGGCCGGTTCAGGTGAAGATGAAGCCGGTCGCGATACCGATGAAGGCGAGCGCCTCGGTGAAGGCGATACCGATGAACATCAGGACCTGCAGGCGGCCCGCGAGCTCGGGCTGACGGGCGACGCCCTCGATCGTCTTGCCGACGACGATGCCCACGCCGATGGCGGGGCCGATGGCGGCGAGGCCGTAGCCGATCGTGGCGACGTTACCGGTGACCTGGGCGAGAACCGTAGTTGCGTCCACGGGTTTTTTCCTTTCGTTGGGTGGCTCGGCGTGCGCCGGGCCGCTCAGTGCTCTTCTGCGACCGCGAGCTGGATGTAGACCGCGGTGAGGATCGCGAAGACGTACGCCTGGAGGAAGGCGACGAAGATTTCGAACAGGGTGAAGGCGAAGCCGAAGGCGAGGGAGCCGGCGCCGAGCGCCGTCCACCAGCCGCTGAGCCCGACCACGAAGAACTGGGTGGCCGAGAAGAACAGCACCAGCATGAGGTGGCCGACGACCATGTTCATCAGAAGACGCAGCGTCAGGGTGACGGGGCGGATGATGAAGGTCGAGAGGAACTCGAGCGGGACGATGATGATGTACAGCGGCCACGGCACGCCCGAGGGCAGCAGCGCGTTCTTGAAGAAGCCGCCGGGGCTCTTCTTGATGCCGGCGTAGATGAAGGTGACGTACGCGACGATCGCGAGCAGCAGCGGCACGGCGATGACGCTCGTACCGGCGATGTTCAGGAACGGGATGACACCCGTGATGTTCATGAACAGCACCATGAAGAAGATCGTGGTGAGGATCGGCAGGAACCGCTTGCCGTCCTTGCGACCCAGGATGTCTTCGGCGATGTTGACGCGGACGAAGTCGAGGCCCATCTCGGCGATGCTCTGGAAGCGGCCGGGGACGACCTTCATGCGGCGGGTGCCCAGCACGAGGAAGAGGACCAGCGCGAGCGTCGCCAGCATCTGCGTGAGGTTGATGCGGGTGATCGCGAAGATCGTGCCCTCGAACAGGACCGCGTCGGGGAAGAACTCGGAGATGGAGGGCGGGTGGAACTCCGCACCCGCAGACGCGAAGTTCGTGATCAGGGTCGCAGCTTGAGTGGACAGCGCTGGCTCCAGCTTCGGGGCATCGGTGTGAACCGTTGCGACGATGGTCGGTGATGGTACCCGAAGTGCGAACCTGGAGAAGATTTCCCATCGCGGGCGGGTACTTATGCCACCCTATCAAACTCCCGGCGAATCCATGAGTCCGCGGGAGGTGATCGTCTCGCCGCCGGACTAACGTGCGCGACGGGGCGTGCGGGTGGGTTATGGACCGGTCAGGCGCGCCGGTCGCCCGCTTCGGGGTCGGTGGGGAGCGTGATGTCGCTGACGCTGGGGATCCGCATGCGCAGGAGGACCACCACGTCGACGGCGAGGGACGCGATCACGCTGACGACCAGCGCGACGTAGAACACCACCGGATCGACCCAGTCCTGTCCGCGCAGCACGACGATCGCCACGATGAACAGGATGAGCTTGAGCAGCCACCCCCCGAGCACGATGCCGAAGAAGATGGGCACGTAGAGCGGGTCGCCGAACCACCGGTTCGCGACGAGGATGCTCGTCGCGGTGACGGCGAGGAAGATCGCGCTCACGGCCACCCCCGCGAGGGCGCTGCCGAGGCCGCCCGCTCCCCCGACGAGGAAGCCGACGACGCCGCCCACGACCAGGAGCACCGCGGTGACGACACCGCCCCACACCAGCGCGGTGCGCAGCACGGGCGTACTGGAGAGAGGTCGACGGGGGGCGGGAGAGACGCTGCTCATGAAGGGGACTCCGGTCGGGTGGGTCGGACGCGACGGGAGAGCCGCCGCAGACGGTGCGATGAAGGAAGGAGGGTCAGGACGGCGCAGGCGAGCACCCCGGTGACGCCGAAGGCGATCCCGATGGCGTAGTCGCCCGGCCAGCTCTGCTGGGTGCCGATGTACATCAGCAGGAACGCGAGGCTGACCACCGCCGTCCAGCTGTAAAAGATCAAGACGGCGTCGCGGTCGGAGTGCCCCATGTCGAGCATCCGATGATGAAGGTGCTTGCGGTCGGGCGAGAACGGGGACTTCCCCGCCCACTGCCGCCGGGCGACGGCAAGACCGAAGTCGAGCAGGGGCAGCAGCACGATGACCACCGGCAGCAGGATGGGGATGAAGGCACCCAGAAGCTGCGAGCGACCGATCTTCTCGGGGTCGAGCACCGCCGGGTCGAGCTGACCGGTGATGGCGACCGCCGAGCTGGCCATCAGCAGGCCGAGCATGAGGGCACCGGCGTCGCCCATGAAGAGCTTCGCGGGCGTCCAGTTCATCGGCAGGAAGCCGAGGCAGGCGCCGACCAGGACCGCCGCGATGAACGAGGCGAGGTTGAAGTACGTGCTCGCCCCGGTGTCGCGTACCAGCAGGTAGGAGTAGGCGAAGAAGACGCCGTTGGCGATGAGGCAGACACCGGCGACGAGGCCGTTGAGTCCGTCGATGAAGTTGACGGCGTTCATGACGACGACCAGCGCGAAGACGGTGAGCAGGAAGCTCACCCAGCTCGATCCGACCGTGAGGGCGCCGATGGGCAGCGAGAGGATCTGCAGCTGCCCGAACCACGCGATGATCCCGGCGGCGACGAACTGCGCACCGAGCTTGATCATCCAGTCGAGGTCCCACAGATCGTCGGCCACTCCGACCAGGACGATGAGCAGCACCGCGCCCAGGAGCGAGAGCACCGGGACGGGATCGGTCCAGAAGATCGAGAAGTAGGGGTTCCGGCTCGACAGGGCGAAGGCGGCGACCACGCCGAGGAACATGGCGACCCCGCCCAAGCGGGGCGTGGGTGTCTTGTGTACATCCCGATCCCGGATGCCGGGATACAGCTTGAAGCGCAGGGCGAGCTTCCACACCACCCACGACAGCGCGAGCGTGACCGCCGCCGTGAAGAGGATGGTGAGGAGGTACTGGGTCACGGACCCGGAGCCTCGTCATCCGGGGCTGCGTCGTCCGGGGAGACGTCGGAGGGCGCGCCCGCCGGGGTCGGGGCGTCGCGGTCGTCGACCGGGTCGGGCTCGAGCAGATCGCCGAGCACCTCGCGGAGGCGTTCGCGGGAGACGGCGCCCTCGCGGAGGACGCGCACCACCGGCTCGGAGCCGCCGACGAGCAGCGTGGCGTCGACGATGGTCGACGCCACCCCCGTCTCGCTCACACCGGCGTCGAGGTAGGCCGAGACGCTGTCGCCGAGCATGTCGCGCGCGGCGTCGATGTCGACGGCGGCGGGCATGCCGGTCAGGTTGGCGCTCGACACCGCGAGGGGGCCGGTCTCTTCGAGCAGTTCGAGGGTGAGCTTCTGCGCCGGCATGCGCACCGCGACCGTGCCGTGTGTGTCGCCCAGGTCCCACGACAGCGACGGCTGCGCGGGGAGCACGATCGTGAGGCCGCCGGGCCAGAACTCGCGGACGAGGTCGTCGACCGCGGGAGGGATCTCCGCGACCAGGGCGCGCAGCGTGCTCACGCCCGCGACCAGGACGGGCGGCGGTTGCTGACGTCCGCGCCCCTTCGCTTCGAGGAGCCCCGCGACGGCGCGCGTGTTGAACGCGTCGGCGGCGATTCCGTAGACGGTGTCGGTGGGGAGCACGACGAGTTCGCCTCGGCCGATCGCCTGACGCGCGTGGCGCATCCCGGACAGCAGCTGCGACTCGTCACGGCAGTCGTAGACGGGTGACATGTCGCGCGCCAGTCTAGTCGCGCCGTGCGCGGCGCGTCGTCACCCGGTGCGTCAGGGGCGGATCGCGGTCGTCGCGCGGTCGCGCGTGGTCAGGTCGGGATGAGTGGATGCCGAGCGCCACCCATCGGCGGTGAGGAGGGCGCGGATCGCCTCCCCCTGCCATTCCCCGTGCTCGATGACGATCGTGCCGCCGGGGTGGGCGAGTCGGAGACCCACCCGGCTGAGCTCGCGAACGGCGTCCAGGCCGTCGGGGCCGCCGTAGAGGGCGGCGGGCGGGTCGAACAGACGCACCTCGGGATCGCGGGGGATGGCGTCGTCGGGCACGTACGGCGGGTTGGATGCGACCACCGACACCGTCCCGTCGAGTTCGGGGAACGCGTGAGCGAGGTCGATGAACGCGAGCGAGAGGTTGTCGGCGCCGATGAGGGCGTGGTTCTGCTTCGTCCAGATGAAGGCGTCCACGCTGTTCTCCGCCGCGTAGACGCGCGCGTGCGGCACCTCGGTCGCCATCGCGAGCGCGATCGCGCCGCTGCCGGTACCGAGGTCGACGGCGACGGGGGCGTCGGAGGCCGCCGCTCGCAGGGCGTCGATCGCGAGCTGAGCCACCATCTCGGTCTCGGGGCGCGGGACGAACACGCCGGGGCCGACGGCGAGCTCCATCGACCGGAAGGGGGCGCGTCCGGTGAGGTGCTGGAGGGGCTCGCGCGCGCAGCGGCGGTCGACGAGGGGCGCGAGGGCGGTGGCCGCCGAGTCGGGCATGCGGTCGCCGCGGATCGCCGCGGCCTGCACACCGCCTCGCGAGGACTCCAGCACATGGGCGACGAGCAGTTCGGCATCCACGTGGGGGTCGGGGACGCCCGCTGTGCGGAGGCGGGCTGCCGTGTCGCGGACGACGTCGGCGACCGATGCGGCCGTGGGGGCGGGGAGAGGGGCGGTCTCAGGCATGACGGGAGCCCAGCCTAGTCGGGCGGTGTGCCCGGTCCGGGCTCGCGTGGGGCCGACGGGTGGACGGGGGCGGGTCGTGTCGTCAAGCGGCGTCACACGAGCCGGCCCGTCGGAAGGCTCGCCTAAAATGATCGCGTCCCGACCGACGGCGAAAGGCGAGCCATGCCCGGCATCCACTCCGACATCACCTCTGCATTCGGCGACACGCCGCTCGTGCGGCTGAACCGCGTGGCGGAGGGCGCCGGGGGGCAGATCCTCGCGAAGCTCGAGTTCTACAATCCCGCTTCCAGCGTTAAGGACCGCCTCGGCATCGCGATCGTCGACGCGGCGGAGGCCTCGGGCGAGCTCAAGCCCGGCGGGACGCTCGTGGAGTCCACCAGCGGCAACACCGGCATCGCTCTGGCCATGGTCGGTGCCGCGCGCGGCTACAAGGTCATCCTGACCATGCCCGCCTCGATGTCGAAGGAGCGTCGCATCCTGCTCAAGGCGTTCGGCGCCGAACTCGTGCTGACCGACCCCACCAAGGGCATGTCGCACGCGGTCGACGAGGCCAAGCGCATCGTCGCCGAGACCCCGGGCGCCGTGTGGGCCCGCCAGTTCGAGAACGAGGCCAACCCCGCCATCCACCGCAAGACCACCGCCGAGGAGATCCTGCGCGACACCGAGGGCGAGGTCGACTACTTCGTGGCCGGCATCGGCACGGGCGGCACCATCACCGGCGTCGGCCAGGTGCTCAAGGAGCGCAACCCCGACGTGAAGATCGTCGCCGTCGAGCCCGCCGACTCCCCCGTGCTCACCAAGGGGCACCCGGGGCCCCACAAGATCCAGGGCATCGGCCCGAACTTCGTGCCCGCCATCCTCGATCGCGACATCATCGACGAGGTGATCGACGTCGAGTTCGACGACGCGATCCGCCTGGCACGGGAGACGGCCGCGAAGGACGGCATCCTGGTCGGGATGTCGTCGGGTGCCGCCATCTGGGCGGCTCTCGAGGTGGCGCGCCGTCCCGAAGCGGCGGGCAAGAACATCGTCGTCATCATCCCCTCGTACGGCGAGCGGTACCTCTCGACCGCTCTGTACGAGCACCTGCGCGAAGACTGACGTGGGGGTCCTCTCCCGCATCCGAGAAGACATCGCCTCCGCCAAGCTCCGCGACCCCGCGGCGCGCGGCGGTCTCGAGATCGCGTTGCTGTACCCCGGGTTGCACGCCGTCTGGGCGCACCGCGTCGCGCATCGCCTGTGGTCGCGTGGGCTGCGCTTCCCCGCGCGCGCTCTCTCACAGGTCACCCGCTGGCTCACCGGCATCGAGATCCACCCGGGAGCGACGATCGGTCGACGCTTCTTCATCGACCACGGCATGGGTGTCGTCGTGGGCGAGACGGCGGAGGTGGGCGACGACGTCATGCTGTATCACGGCGTGACGCTCGGGGGTCGGCAGCGCGAGGGCGGCAAGCGTCATCCCACGCTGCACGACGGCGTCGCGATCGGCGCGGGAGCGAAGATCCTGGGGCCGATCACCCTCGGCGCGCGCACCGTCGTGGGCGCGAACGCGGTCGTCACCCGAGACGCCCCGGCCGATAGCGTGCTGGTGGGCGTGCCCGCGAAAGCGCGCACGCGGCGCAGCGGCGAAGACACCCGCGCTCTGCTCACGACCCCGGAGTACTGGATCTGAGCCGCATCCTCGAGCGCGGCGCGAGACCGGTGAACGGCCGGTTCCGCGCCGCCCCACGCCGGGTGGCGCGCGGCCGGCGAAGGGTCGGTTCCGCGACGCTCGGCGCCGGCGCCGCCCGCTCGTTCGCACGCCGACGCGTCGGTGCACCTCCCGCCCGCTGCGGTGACCGGGGCTCGCCCTAGGCTCGAGACATGACCCGTCTGCACGATCTGTCGCTCGCCGCCCAGGTCGACGCCCTTCGACGCGGCGAACTCGCGCCGGCCGACCTCACCGCTCACTACCTCGACCGAGCAGAGCGCTTCGCCGACCTCGGCGCGTTCGCCGAGGTCTCCCCCGACGCAGCGCGGCAGCGTATCTCCGAGCTGCCGCCGTCGCCGCGCGGAGCGCTCTGGGGCGTCCCCCTCGCCGACAAGGACCTCGTGGCGCGGGCGGGGGTGCCCACCCGTTACGGCTCGCGCTCGCGCGCCGATCACGTGCCCACGGCGTCCGACCCCCTCGCCGCCGCCCTCGACGCCGCCGGCGCCGTGAACATCGGCAAGACGTCCACGTCGGAGTTCGGCCTCACCGGTTTCACCGAACCCCTCATCCACGCCCCGGCGCGCGACCCCTGGCGCCTCTCCGCCGGAGCCGGCGGTTCGAGCGGAGGAGCGGCCGTCGCGGTGGCCGCGGGCCTGCTACCCGCCGCCGTGGGATCGGACGGCGGGGGGTCCATCCGCATCCCCTCGGCGACGGTCGGCGTACTGGGCCTGAAGCCGTCGCGCGGGCGCCTGCCGCTCGGTTCCGGTTTCGATTCGCCGGACGGGTTGTCGGTGACCGGGCCGATCGCGCGCAGCGCGGAAGACGTCGGCCTCCTGCTCGATGCTCTGATCGATCTCGCGCCCTTCTCGTACGCCACGACGGCGCCGGGCAGCGGACCCTTCGTCGACGCGGCCCGGCGCGAGCCCCGGGAGCTGCGCATCGGCGTCACGACCGTTTCACCGTGGGACGACGACGAGGACATCGCGCTCGATCCGGACGCCCGCGCGGCGGTCGAGGTGACGAGCGCCTGGCTGAGCGACGCCGGACACGCGGTGACGGATGCCGACTGGCATCCGTGGGGCTACGCGGAGCTGTTCCACGTGCTCTGGCGCGCCAGTGCCGCTCGCGTGCCGCTCACCGACGACGACATGGACCTCGTCGAGCCGCTCACCGCGTGGCTGGTGCGGGAGGGCCGACGGTTGTCGGCGCTCGACCTCCTGAACGGGCTCGCCGCCGCGCGGGCGTTCGAGCGCCGCACGATCGCCGACTTCTCGGCTTTCGACGCCGTGCTGACCCCGGCCCTCGCCCAGCCTCCGCAGCCCGTGGGGTCCTACGCCGGGCACTCTCCCCAACGCACCTTTGCGATGCAGGTCGAGTACGCGCCGTACTCGAGCTTCGTCAACGTCGCGGGCCTCCCGGCGCTGACGATGCCGGTGACCGCGGATGCCGAGGGCCATCCCGTGTCGGCGCAGCTCGTCGGCAGGCCCGGTGGCGAGGCGGTGCTGCTGTCGCTCGCGTCGCAGCTGGAGGCGCGACGCGGGCCTCTCCCCCACCCGCCCGCGTGGATCGACTGAGACCTATCCGGAGATCAGCCCCGCGGCGACGAACGCACGGGCGTAGATCGCCCGGACGGTGGCCTGCTTGCGCTCGTTGTAGGCGCTCATGAGACCGTCCTCGGCGACCTCGCGCTTCACGCGCGCGTAGAGCGCCCGGTCGTCCGCATCCGCCCGCAGATGGTCGCGGAAGATCAGGTGGCGGGCGGCCTCGGGGCTGTCGGGCGGCCAGACGTGCAGGTGAACGGCGGGCTCGCTCGCGACCAGGAGCCGGTGCCCGAGCCACCACGGCTCGCGCACGCGCAGGGCGAAGCCCGCGGCCTCGAGGGTCGGCACGTAGGCATCCTCGTCGTCGGTGTCGGCGACGGTGAGATCGACGTCGATCACCGGCTTGGCCGCCAGCCCGGGCACCGCGGTGGAGCCGACGTGGTCGACGCGGATCGCCCGCTGCCCGAGAGCGTCGTGGATGCGATCGCGCACCGTCGCGAAGGTCAGGGGCCAGGTGGCATCCGCGTCGACGATCTCGATCCGCCGTGCCTGTGCGGGCTCCCCCACCCACGGCGAGGCACCGGGAGGCGGGGGCGTGTCGTCGAACGCGACGATGCGGGCAGCGGAGGGCACCCACCGACCCTACGACAGACGAGGCGAAGCATCCGGTCGGCCGCCGGCGAGGGGGTTCGGCAGGTCAGCCGTCGGCGAGGGCGACGAGACGCGCCTCTTCGTCGGCGATGATCGCCGATTCGATGATCGGGCCGAGCGCGCCGTCCATCACCTGGTCGAGGTTGTAGGCCTTGTACCCGGTGCGATGATCCGCGATGCGGTTCTCGGGGAAGTTGTATGTGCGGATGCGCTCGGAGCGATCCATTCCGCGGATCTGCGAGCGCCGCGCGTCGGCGGCGACGGCGTCGCGCTCCTCCTGCTGCTTGGCGAGCAACCGGGCGCGCAGCACGCGCATGCCGGCCTCGCGGTTCTGCAGCTGCGACTTCTCGTTCTGCATCGACACCACGATGCCCGTGGGCACGTGGGTGATGCGCACCGCGGAGTCGGTCGTGTTGACCGACTGCCCACCCGGTCCCGAGGAGCGGAAGACGTCGATCTTCAGGTCGTTGGGGTCGATCGCGACCTCTTCGGGCTCGTCGACCTCGGGGAAGACGAGAACACCCGTCGTCGACGTGTGGATGCGGCCCTGCGACTCGGTCGCGGGCACGCGCTGCACGCGGTGCACGCCGCCCTCGTACTTCAGGTGCGCCCAGACGCCCTGCGCGGGATCGCTCGAGGAGCCCTTGATGGCGACCTGGACGTCTTTGTACCCGCCCAGGTCGGATTCGGTGCGCTCGAGCAGTTCCGTCTTCCACCCCATGGATGCCGCGTACTGCAGGTACATACGCAGCAGATCGGCCGCGAAGAGGGCGCTCTCCGCTCCCCCCTCGCCGCCTTTGATCTCCATGATGACGTCACGCGCGTCGTCGGGGTCGCGCGGGATGAGCAGGCGCCTCAAGCGCTCCTGCGTCTGCGCCACGCGCTCCTCGAGGGCGGGGACCTCCTCGGCGAAGGCCTCGTCTTCACGGGCGAGTTCGCGTGCCGCGTCGAGGTCGTCGGACGCCGCGGTCCACGCTTCGTGGACCGCGACGATCCGCGACAGTTCGGCATAGCGCCGGTTGACGCGCTTGGCGCGCGCGGCGTCCGCGTGCACGGCCGGGTCGGAGAGCTCCTCCTGAACGGCCTTGTGCTCCTCGAGCAGGCCGCGGACCGACTCGAACATCGCGGGCTCCGCCATCGCGCCAGCTCCCCCGATCAGCGGATGCTGTTGTCGTCACCGCCGCGCGCGGGCGCCGGGATCGACTTCTGCATCTGCACGAGGAACTCGACGTTGGACTGCGTCTCCTTGAGCTTGCCGAGCACGACCTCGAGAGCCTGCTGCGGCTCGAGACCGGCCAGGGCGCGGCGGAGCTTCCAGGTGATCTTGACCTCGTCGGGCGAGAGCAGCATCTCTTCGCGGCGGGTGCTCGACGCGTTGACATCGACGGCCGGGAAGATGCGCTTGTCAGCGAGCTGGCGGTTCAGACGCAGCTCGCTGTTGCCCGTGCCCTTGAACTCCTCGAAGATGACGTCGTCCATCTTCGACCCGGTCTCCACGAGCGCGGTCGCGAGGATCGTGAGCGATCCGCCGTTCTCGATGTTGCGCGCGGCGCCGAAGAAGCGCTTCGGCGGGTACAGCGCCGACGCGTCGACGCCACCGCTGAGGACGCGGCCGGAGGTGGGGGCGGCGAGGTTGTACGCGCGGCCGAGACGGGTGATCGAGTCGAGCAGCACGACGACGTCGCGACCGAGCTCCACGAGACGCTTGGCGCGCTCGATGGCGAGCTCGGCGACGGTGGTGTGGTCTTCCGCCGGACGGTCGAACGTCGAGGCGATGACCTCGCCGCGCACCGTGCGCTGCATGTCGGTGACCTCTTCGGGGCGCTCGTCGACGAGCACGACCATGAGGTGGACCTCGGGGTTGTTGTGCGCGATCGCGTTGGCGATCTGCTGCAGCACGATCGTCTTGCCCGCCTTCGGGGGCGCGACGATGAGACCGCGCTGACCCTTGCCCACCGGGGCGACCAGGTCGATGATGCGCTGCGTGAGCTTCTCGGGACCGGTCTCGAGGCGCAGGCGCTCCTGCGGGTAGAGCGGCGTGAGGTTGTTGAACTCGACACGGGCGGCTGCGTCGTCGACCGACAGCCCGTTGATCGAGTCGACCTGCACGAGGGCGTTGTACTTCTGGCGACCCTGCTGCTCGCCCTCGCGGGGCTGCTTGATGGCGCCGACGACGGCGTCGCCCTTGCGCAGGTTGTACTTCTTCACCTGGCCGAGCGAGACGTAGACGTCGCTCGGACCGGGCAGGTAGCCGGTGGTGCGCACGAAGGCGTAGTTGTCGAGCACGTCGAGGACGCCGGCGATCGGGACGAGGACGTCGTCCTCGCCGATCTCGGTCTCGAACTCGTCGCCCGTCGTGTTCTGCCCGCGGCGCTTGTTGCGCTGGCGGTTGCGGCTGTTCGCCGGACCCTGCTGCTGCTGGGCCTGCTGACCGTTCTGGCCGCTGTTCTCGCGCTGACCGCTCTGCGAGCCCGCGTCGCGCTGACCGCTCTGCGTCGGCGCCTCGGCCTCGTCGGCGGACGTGGAGGCCGCGGCGTCGTTCTTCTCGGCGGCGTCGGCCTTGTTGCGGTTGCGGTTGCGCGACCGGCTCCGACCGCGACCGCGAGCGGGGGTCTCGTCGGTCTGCTCGGCGGAGTCGCTCGCGTCGGCGGCCTGCTCCGACTGCTCGGTCGCGTTCTCGGCGTCGGCATCGGGCGCCGCGTCGGCGGCGACGTCGGCGGCGGTCGTGACGGGCGTGGTGGGCTCCTCGGCCGGGGCGTCGGCGGCCGGAGCCTCGGATGCCGGAGCCTCGGATGCCGTGGCCTCCGCGGCGGCCTCGTCGGAGGGCGCGGTGGTCTCGGTGTGGGCGGGCGCGCTGGCGGCCTCGGCCGCGGCAGCCTCGGCAGCGGCGGCCTCGGCGGCGGCCTTCTCCTCGGCGGTCGCGCTCTTGGCGCGGCGCGGCGCGCGCTTGCGGGGGGCGCGGGCGGGCTTCTCGGCCGGGGCCGACTCCTCCGTGGCGGGCGCGTCGGCGGCGGCGTCGTCCGCAGCCGCAGCCGCGGCGGTGTCAGCAGCCGGCGCATCCGCGGTCGGCTCGTCCGCGGCCGGCGCGTCAGCCGCCGGCTCCTCGGCCGGCGTCTCGACAGCGTCGGCCGGGAACAGCGCCTCGGGCTGCGCGTCGGCGGCGTCGGCGTCGGCCGGGGCGTCAGCGCCCTCGCCGTCGGCGGCCTCCGCCTCGGGTGCGTCGGCGGCGGGCGCGTCGGCCGCCGCGGTGTCGGTGCCGTCCGCCGCAGCCGTGGGCTGCTCCTCGGCGGGGTTCTCCGCGCTCTCGGGCGCGTCGACGGGCTGGGTCTCGGAGATGGACTCCACGAGTGCTCCTCAGAAAATGAAACGTGATCAGATCGCGCTTCGCCATGCAGAACGCAGACGAAGAGACACCAGCGGTTCGGAAGACTGCAGCCGATACCGGGTTCGCGATGTGTTGCGGATTTCGCAGGTGTGCAGAGGCTCAGATTCGCGAATTTACGCGGAACCCTCTGCGTTTTTCACTGTACCACCCTTGACGTCGACGGCGAGCATGAGGGCCTGCCACGGGGTGTCGACGACGGATGCCATAAGATCCGCCGCCGCGAGTCGCTGTCCGGGCCCGTCCGCGAGCACGAGCACGCTGGGGCCCGCCCCCGACACGACCGCCGCATACCCCTCGGCCCGCAGCGCCCGCACGAGCCTGTCGGTCTCGGGCATCGCCTGGGCGCGGTAGTTCTGATGCAGCTTGTCCTCGGTGGCCGCCATCAGCAGCTCGGGGCTCTGCGTCATCGCCGCGATCAGCAGGGCGGAACGCGAGACGTTGAACACGGCGTCCTCGCGGGGCACCTGCAGCGGCTGCAGGCTGCGCGCGACGGCGGTCGACATCGTGAAGCTCGGCACGAAGACCAGCGGCGAGACACCGCGGTGCACGATGAGCTGCTTGTGCTGCGGGCCCTCGGCATCCATCCAGGCGATGGTCAGACCGCCGAACAGTCCGGGGGCCACGTTGTCGGGGTGGCCCTCCATCTCCGTGGCCAGGCGCAGGAGGTCGACGTCGCTGAAGGCGACCTCCCCCTCGAGCAGGCCCGTGGCGGCCAGGATGCCGGCCACCACGGCAGCACCGGACGAGCCCATGCCGCGCCCGTGCGGGATGACGTTGCGTGCGCTCAGCCGCAGACCGGGGAGGGTGCGGCCGACCGAGGCATAGGTGTGCGCCATCGCGCGAACGACGAGGTGCGACGCGTCGCGGGGGACGTCGGCCGTCCCCTCCCCCTCGACCTCGATCTCGAGGCGGTCACCGTCGAGCTGCTCGACGACGAGTTCGTCGTAGACGCTGAGGGCCAGGCCCAGGGTGTCGAAGCCGGGACCGAGGTTCGCGCTGGTGGCGGGAACGCGGACGGCGACCCGGCGACCGGGGCCTGAGCTCACGCGGTCACCGGCTGCAGGTCGAGCACGGAGGCGACCTCCGAGGTGGCGGCGTCGACCACGGTCGGCTCGACCGTCGTGCCGTCGGCCTTGCGCAGAGCCCACTGCGGGTCCTTCAGGCCGTGCCCGGTGACGGTCAGCACCACCTTCGCACCCGACGGGACGACGCCCGCCTCGGCACGGCTGAGCAGACCCGCGACGCTGATAGCCGACGCGGGCTCGACGAAGACGCCGACCTCGCCCGCGAGGATCTTCTGCGCCTCGAGGATGCCCTCGTCGTCGATCGCGCCGAACCAGCCGTCGGTGGCCTCGCGGGCCTCGAGAGCGAGCTCCCACGACGCCGGGTTGCCGATGCGGATCGCGCTGGCGATCGTCTCGGGGTTCTTCACGACCTCGCCGCGCACGAGGGGCGCGGACCCGGCTGCCTGCAGACCGAACATGCGGGGCACCTTCGTCGCGACGCCGCGAGCTGCTTCCTCGCGGTAGCCGCGCGAGTAGGCGGTGTAGTTGCCGGCGTTGCCGACGGGGATGAAGTGGAAGTCGGGGGCGTCGCCCAGCTGCTCGACGACCTCGTAGGCCGCGGTCTTCTGGCCTTCGATGCGGTCGGGGTTGACCGAGTTCACGAGGTGCACCGGGTAGTGATCGGCGAGTTCCCGCGCGATCTCGAGGCAGTCGTCGAAGTTGCCGCGGATCTGGATGAGACGGCCGTTGTGCGCCACCGCCTGGCTCAGCTTGCCCATGGCGATCTTGCCCTCGGGCACGAGCACCGCGGCGGTGATACCGGCGTGCGCGGCGTAGGCGGCGGCGGAGGCCGAGGTGTTACCGGTGGAGGCGCAGATGACGGCCTTGGCGCCGTGCTCGACGGCGCGCGAGAGCGCCACGGTCATGCCGCGGTCCTTGAACGACCCGGTGGGGTTCATGCCCTCGAACTTGACCCACACGTCGGCGCCGGTTCGGCGCGAGAGCGCCGGGGCGGGGATGAGGGGTGTGCCGCCCTCGCCGAGCGTGACCACGGTGGAGGCGTCGGTGACACCCAGACGGTCGGCGTATTCGCGGAGGACTCCGCGCCAGAGGTGAGCCATGTCAGTTCCCTTCCACGCGCAGCACGGAAACCACGCGCTCGACGACGCCGCTCGCGGCGAGACGCTCGACGGTCTCGCTCAGGTCCTGCTCGCGGGCCTTGTGTGTTCCGATGACCAGCCGGGCGGAACCGCCGGTCTGGGTGTTCTCGTCCGCCTCGATGACGGTCTGCTCGACGGTCGCGATCGACACGCGGCCCTCGCTCAGGATGCCGGCGACGGTCGCCAGCACGCCCGGCTGATCGTCGACCTCGAGCGTGATCTGGTAACGCGTGATGACGTGCCCGATCGGCACGGCCGGCAGGTTCGCGCGCGTGGACTCGCCCACCCCGACGCCTCCGGCGATGTGCCGGCGCGCCGCCGAGACGACGTCGCCGAGCACGGCGGAGGCCGTCTGCACGCCGCCGGCGCCCGCGCCGTAGAACATGAGGTCGCCGGCCGCCTCGGCCTGGACGAAGACGGCGTTGTTGGCGCCGTGGACGCTGGCGAGCGGGTGCGACCGATCGACGAGGGCGGGGTAGACGCGCACGGAGATGGACTCCGAGCCGTCGGCGGCCGTCAGACGCTCGCACACGGCGAGCAGCTTGATGACGTACCCCGCGTGACGAGCGGACTCGATCATCGCGGCGTCGACCGAGGTGATGCCCTCTCGGTGCACGGCATCCAGGGGAACCGTCGTGTGGAAGGCCAGGCTCGCGAGGATCGCGGCCTTCTGCGCGGCGTCGTAGCCCTCGACGTCGGCGGTGGGGTCGGCCTCGGCGTACCCGAGCTGCTGCGCCTGGGCCAGGACATCGGCGAAGTCGGCGCCCTCGGTGTCCATGCGGTCGAGGATGTAGTTCGTCGTGCCGTTGACGATGCCCATGATGCGCACGACGCGGTCGCCGGCGAGCGAGTCGCGCAGCGGGCGGATGATCGGGATGGCACCGGCGGCGGCGGCCTCGTAGTACACCTCGGCGCCGACCTGGTCGGCGGCCTCGAAGACCTCGGAGCCGTGGGTCGCGAGCAGCGCCTTGTTGGCGGTGACGACGTCGGCGCCCGAGGCGATCGCGTGCAGCACCTGCGTGCGGGCCGGCTCGATCCCGCCCATGAGTTCGATCACGATGTCGCTGCCGACGATGAGGGTCTCGGCATCCGTCGTGAAGAGCTCGCGCGGGAGGTCGGCGTCGCGCTTGGAGCCGATGTTGCGCACGGCGATGCCGGCGAGTTCGAGCTTGGCGCCCGCGCGGTCGGCGAGCTCGTCGCCGTGCTTGAGCAGCAGGTCGGCGACCTGCGAGCCGACGGCGCCGGCGCCGAGGAGCGCCACGCGGAGCGTGCGGTAGTCGGTCATGCGGTGTCTCCGTGGGGTGTTGCGGTGGGGGCGGATGCCGGGATGCCGGCGTCGCGCGAGAGCAGATCGTCGATGGTCTCGCCGCGCACGATCACGCGGGCCTGTCCCCCGCGCACCGCGACGACGGGCGGGCGGGGCGTGTAGTTGTAATTGCTCGCGAGCGAGAAGCAGTAGGCGCCGGTGGCGGGCACGGCCAGCAGGTCGCCCGGTGTGACGTCGGCGGGGAGGTACTCGGCATCCACGACGATGTCACCCGACTCGCAGTGGTGGCCGACGACGCGCGAGAGCGCCGGGGTCTCGGAGCTCGTGCGCGAGACGATGCGCGCGGAGAAATCGGCGCCGTAGAGAGCGGGGCGGGCGTTGTCGCTCATTCCGCCGTCGACGCTGACGTAGGTGCGCTCGAGGTCCTCGGCGGCCGTGACCGTCTTGACCGTCCCGACCTCGTACAGCGTCACCCCGGCCTGGCCGACGATGACCCGACCGGGCTCGGTGGCGACGTCGGGCATCGGGATTCCGCGCACGGCGCACTCGTCGGCGATGGCGTCCAGGATGCCGTCGGCGACCTCCTCGATGGGCTTCGGGTCGTCGACCGAGGTGTAGGAGATGCCGAAGCCGCCGCCGACGTTGAGGAGGGGGATCTCTCCCCCGGCCAGCAGGTCGGCGTGCAGGTCGACAAGGCGTGCGGCCGATTCGCGGAATCCGGACGAGTCGAAGATCTGCGAGCCGATGTGGGCGTGCAGGCCGACGAAGCGCAGGCTGGTGAGCTCGCGGATGCGCGCGACGGCCTCGGCCGCGCCGTCGAGCGAGAAGCCGAACTTCTGGTCTTCGTGCGCGGTCGCGAGGAACGCGTGGGTCTCGGCGTGCACGCCGGTGCGAACGCGCACGAGCACGGACTGCACGGCGCCGCGGCGCTCGGCGATCGCGGCCAGGCGCTCGATCTCGATGGGGCTGTCGACGACGACCGAGCCGATGCCGACCTCGACCGCGCGCTCCAGCTCGCGCACGCTCTTGTTGTTGCCGTGGAAGCCGAGGCGCGCGGGGTCTGCTCCCCCGGCGAGGGCGACCTCGAGCTCGCCGCGCGTGCACACGTCGACGGAGAGTCCCTCGTCGACGACCCACCGCACGACCTCGGTCGACAGGAACGCCTTTCCGGCGTAGTAGACGCGAGCCCGGATCCCGTGACGCGCCGCCGCCGAGTCGAACGCGGCGCGGGCGCGGCGGGCGTGCTCGCGCACCTCGTCCTCGTCGAGGACGTACAGCGGGGTGCCGAAGCGGTCACGCAGATCGAAGACGGAGACGCCTCCGATCTCGACGGAGCCGTCGTCGACGCGACGAGCGGACGCGGGCCAGACGGGGGCGACGAGCTCGTTCGCTTCGGCCGGAGTGGTGAGCCACTCGGGCACGAGCGCGGAGTGCGAGGCGGACACAGAGGGACCAATCGGGTTTTGCGGCGACGCGACGGCCGCGGATCACGGCTGCCACCCCCGCGGAGAGTCACGCGGCGGGCAGCCCGATCAGTCTAGGGTACCGCGTATGCCGCTCCCTTCCCGTGTCCGGTGGCGCCGCCCCGCGTCCGCAGCCGCCGGGCTCCGGGCGGCCGTCAGACCACGAACCGCCCCCCGCGGATCGTCAGCGTCTGAGGCGTCGTGGACAGGGACCCGGTCTGCACGCTGTCCGCGTAGACGCGCACGCGGGAGGGCTCCGCGGCGGTGACGAGGAGCCGGTACCCGTTCGACACCGACATGCCGTCGAGCGCCGTCACGACCTTGTCGTGGGTGTCGTCTCCGTTCATGGTCACCGTGACGAGCGTCCGGCCCCGCGCGTTCTGCAGAGCGACCTGGTAGTACAGCTTCCCCGTGAAGGAGTAGTCGTGCGGGGCGACACCGGTCGAGGTGACCACGAGGCGCTTCCCGTCTCGGCTCATGCCGATCCATCCGGAACGGACGTCGTAGATGCCCACGAATCCGAGCGCCGAGGTGACGGTGACCGGAACCGTCCGCGTCAGCGCCTCCTGCGTGGCATCCGATGACTGGAGGATCGCGAGAAGCCGCCCCTCCATCGAACCGACGTTGATCGCGAGGACGCGGGTCGAGGCAACCGTCTCGTCGTGCCGGATGACGGTCGCCTCCCGCACCTCGAGCGCCGTGCTGGTCGCCCCCGAGGACGTGGATGCCGTGATGCCGAGGCTCCCGGGGGCGGCATCGGTGCGCACGCGCACCGACGTCGTGTACGCGCCCGAGGAGTCCGTGACGCCCGTCGGTCGTTCGATGATCGCGCGGGCGGGGTCGTCCAGCGAGAGGGACACGGCGTCGCCGGCGCGAGGCCGTCCATCGGCGTCGATACTCGTGACCCTCACGGTCGCCGTCTCATCGGGGTAGGCGGCCGCGCGGGACGACGTCAGCGTCACGCGGTCGGTCCGGCTCGCCGCCGCGTGCGCAGGCAGTGCCGCGCTCACGCTCAGAACGGGAATCGTCCACGCGCCTGCGGTGAGAACCCTGCGACGTGACACCGCGGACATGCCGACCTCCTCATGACGCGCCGCGGTCGCGGCATCCGTCCGTCGACCCCGACCATAGGCAGGCTCACGCCGGTCGGCGGTCGCGCTCACCGACGCGGAGGACGGGTGACGCGGTCGGTGATCGCGATGCGCGGCCGGTCAGCTGCAGGAGCCGTCGGCCTGCAGCGCGGGGTCGTCGAGGATGCCGCCCGCGAGGTCGAAGGCGGCCACGAGGCTCTGGCCCTGCACCGTCGCGGAGGTCAGCATGAGGCCGGCCGGGAGGCGATCGGCGACGCACAGGCTCTGCGGGCCGAGGACCGCGTCGGCCACGCCGCCGAACTGCGCGCGCAGCGTGTCGGCGTCGATGGTGTTGCCGCCGAGTTCGAACGACGTCGGGGTGAGGGTCAGGTCGCCGGACGCTGCGCCCGGGGTGACCGAGACGCCCACGGGGATGCCGACGCCGAAGAGCGACAGCTCGTTCGTGAAGGTGAGATCGGGGGCGGCCATCGCCACCGTGCCCGACGGGAAATCGGGGATCTGCGCGAGCAGCGCCCGCAACTGCTCCTCATCGAGACGCACCGAGGCCGATCCTCCGTCGGCAGGACCCTCACCCGACACCGGCACGCCCTGCATCTCCACGAGGACGTCACCGGTGATGGGGCCCAAGGTCACGTCGTCCGAGCTGACCGTGACGTCGTCGAGGCGCCCTGCGATCAGCTGCGGGAGCACGATTCCGCTCACCGACACGTCGAGGTTCTGGTCGTCGGCCAGGCCGACGTTCTTCACGACCAGCGAGCGGACCGTGTTCGTCACGAGGGAGCGTGCGATGAACTCGGCGGCCACCACGGCACCCGCCAGCAGCACGACGACCACGAGGAGGATCGCGATCCATCGACCTGAACGGCGGCGGGGGGCCACGGCATCCGCGTCCGTCATGGACTACATCCGCTCCGGAGCGCCGACGCCGAGCAGCGTGAGGCCGTTGCGGAGCACCTGACCGGTGGCGTCGTTGAGCCACAGGCGCGTGCGGTGCACCGACTCGACCGGGGCGTCACCGAGCGGGATGACGCGGCAGTTGTCGTACCACCGGTGGTACAGGCCGGCGAGCTCTTCGAGGTAGCGCGCGACGCGGTGCGGCTCGCGCACCTCGGCGGCGAACGCGACGACCCGGGGGTACTCCTGCAGGGCTCCGAGAAGCGCCGACTCGGTCTCGTGATCGAGAAGCTCCGGGGCGAACTCCGAGCGGTCGACACCCGAGTCGGCGGCGTTGCGTGCGACGTTGTGCGTGCGCGCGTGGGCGTACTGCACGTAGAAGACCGGGTTGTCGTTGGTGCGCTTCTGCAGGATCTCGGGGTCGAGCGTCAGCGGCGAGTCGGCCGGATACCGTGCGAGCGAGTAGCGCAGCGCGTCGGTGCCGAGCCACTGCTGCAGGTCGTCGAGCTCGATGATGTTGCCCGCGCGCTTGGACAGCTTGGCACCGTTGATCGACACGAGCTGTCCGATGAGCACCTCGATGTCCTTCTCGGGGTCGTCGCCCGCGGCGCCGGCGAGCGCCTTGAGACGGTGGACGTAGCCGTGGTGATCGGCGCCGAGGAGGTAGATCTTGTGCGCGAAGCCGCGGTCGCCCTTGTTGAGGTAGTAGGCGGCATCGGCGGCGAAGTACGTGTACTCCCCGTTGGAGCGACGGATGACGCGGTCTTTGTCGTCGCCGAAATCGGTGGTGCGCACCCAGACGGCGCCCTCGTCGTCGAAGACATGGCCCTGTTCGCGCAGACGGTCGACCGCCTCGTCGACGAGACTCGGCTGCGCATCGACGTGCGCGTGCAGCGTGCGCTCGGAGAACCAGACGTCGAAGTGGACGTTGAAGCGCTCGAGAGAGGCCTGGATCTCGCCCAGCTGGAAGCGATAGGCCAGTTCGGTGGCGACGGCCACCTGCTCGGCGCGATCGAGATCGCGCAGGTCGGGGCGCTCCGCCAGCACCCGCTCGGCGAGCGCTCCGATGTACGCCCCGCCGTATCCGTCGTCGGGGGTCGGCTCGCCGTGCGCCGCGGCCACGACGGAGCGGCCGAAGCGCTCCATCTGGGCGCCGGCGTCGTTGATGTAGAACTCGCGGACGAGCGTCGCACCGCTCGCGAGCAGCACGCGGGCGATGGCATCGCCGAGAGCCGCCCACCGGGTGTGGCCGATGTGCAGGGGTCCGGTCGGGTTCGCGCTGACGAACTCGAGGTTGATGGTGTTCCCGCGCTGGGAGTCGTTCGTTCCGAACGCGGCGCCCTGCTCGACGATGACCTTCGCGAGCGCGCCGGCGGCAGCGGCATCCAGTCGAATGTTGATGAAGCCGGGGCCGGCGACCTCGACGCTCGCGACGCCGTCGACCGCCTCGAGACCGGCGGCGATCTCCGCGGCGAACTCGCGCGGGTTCGCTCCGACGACCTTCGACAGCTTGAGCGCCGCGTTGGACGCCCAGTCGCCGTGGTCGCGGTTCTTCGGCCGCTCCAGTGGGAGGTCGGCGGCGGTGATCCCCGCCGAGGAGCCCTCTCGTCGCGCCTCGGCGAGCGGGGCGATGACGGCGAGGAGGGCTGCGGAGAGGGCTGCGGGATCCATAACCCTGCAAGTCTAGGCGGAGCGGGGC
Source organism: Microbacterium galbum (assembly GCF_032464915.1). NCBI lineage: Bacteria > Bacillati > Actinomycetota > Actinomycetes > Micrococcales > Microbacteriaceae > Microbacterium > Microbacterium galbum. The sequence continues at coordinate 345,444 of NZ_JAWDIS010000001.1, forward strand.
GGGCCCCCCTCCGTGACGACGAACCGCCGGAGGCGACCGCGGAGCGCGTCAGCCGATCTGCACCAGCGCGGCGTGGTCGTCGGGGGTCGTGGCATCCGGGGTCTCGTCGTCGAGGACCGCGTCGACGTGCAGGCGTTCCAACCCCACGTATCCCCCGTGGTAGCTGAGGAAGGCGCAGTCTGCGGCGTCGCGCCCCGTCGCGATGCGGACGAGCGAGCGGCGATCCGCGAGACGGGTCGCGTCGACGACGTACCAGGCGCCGTCGATGTAGGCCTCGGCGACGGCGTGGAAGTCCATCGGCTCGAGGCCGGGGGCGTAGCACGCGGCATACCGCGCCGGCATGTCCATCGCCCGCAGGAGCGCGATGACGACGTGGGCGTAGTCGCGGCACACGCCCTGGCCGGTCATGAGCGTCGTGACCGCGCTGTCGGTGCCGAGGCTCAGGCCCGGGGTGTAGGTGACGGTGGATGCCACGAACGACGACACCGCGGTCAGCAGCTCTTCACCGGAGAGCCCGCGGAACTGGCGACGTGCCTGCGAGAACACCTCGTCGGACTGGCAGTAGCGGCTCGGGCGCAGGTAGGTGATGGTCTCGAGGTCGCTCGTGCGGGGGCTCTGCGCGGGACCGGCGACGACGGCGTCGTACCGCACCGTCAGGGGGCCCTGCTCGCCAGTGACGCGGTGAAGGCGGCTGCCGGACTGGTCGACGATCTCGGTGGGCGTGTACACGCGATCACCCTGCGAGAACGTCAGGTCCTCGCTCAGCAGAGGGACCCCCTGGGCGGCGGAGATCTGGAAGATGAGGTCGACGGATGCCCCGAGATCGAGGTCCAGTTCAGCGGTCACGCGGCGCGGCACCGGGCAATCCTCGCACGGCGCGCGGGCGTGGGGGCCATCCCCGCGCACCTGTTCCGCGACACGCCGCCGCCGGCATGCTCACCCGTCCTTCTTGCCCGGCCCCTTGCCGTTCCCCGGCCCCTTCTCGTCGCCCGGCTTCTTGTCGGACGGGCCCCCGCCGTTCCCGCCTCCGCCGGTGTCATCCGTGCCGTCGTCGACGACGTCCTGCTGGTCGTCGGGTGCGGGCTCGGTCGTCTGCGCCGGCTCGGGCTCGGGCGTGGGTGTGGGGGTGGGGACCAGACCGGTGAGATCGGCACGGACCGTCGCGATGCGCGTCAGGATGGCGTCCGCCTCCTCGGCCGTGATCTCCCCCGCGTCGCGGCGGGCGGTGACCTCGGCCTCGAGCGCGTCGAGGCTCGCGAGCGCCGAGGCGTAGTCGCCGGCCGACGCCTGCTCCGCGATCGTCTGCACGTTCTGCTGCCACGCGGTGGGCGCGGCGGGCGGGGTGCAGCCGGCGAGGGCCAGGGCTGCGGCCACGGCCACGACGCCGGCGAGGGAAGCGCGACGGATCATTCCCCGACCTCCTTCCACAGGTCGTCGACGTGCTGATCGAGCGGCTGGGGCAGTGCGGGCAGATCGGGCTCGGGGGCTCCCCCGGCTCCGGCTGCCACGGCGGCGGTCACTCCCCCCGTGGCGAGGACGGCGGCGACGACGGATGCCACCACCACAGCACGTCGAGACGGACGACGCCGCGAACGGGGCACCGGGGATCCCCCCGGCGTCGAGGCGTCGAAGACGCGCGTCGGGGCGGTGGCTCCGGACACCGCTGGCATACGCGCGGTCGTTGCCCCTCCCGGGGCGGGCACCGCCACGTTCGACAACGTGCGCAGCGCGACGATGACGCCCGCGGCATCCGGTCGTTCGGCGGGGTCGATGGCCGTCATCCGCTCGAGCACGTCCCGCCACCCGGAGGGGATGTGCGCGGGGATCTCCGGCGGGGAGACGAGCCGGGCGGCGAGCGCTTCATGCGGGGTGCGGGAGCCGAACGGGCGTGAACCGGTCAGGGCCTCCAGCAGCACGAGTCCGAGCGCGTACACGTCGCTCGGGGGTGCGGCCGGCATCCCGCGCGCCTGTTCGGGGCTCAGGTAAGCGGCCGTTCCGATCACGGTGTCGGCCCGTGTCACGCGGGTGGCCCCGACGAGCGAGGCGATGCCGAAGTCGGCGAGAGTCGCCCGCGGGGTCTCCCCCGTGTGCGCGGCGGGTCGCATCAGGATGTTCGACGGCTTCACGTCGCGGTGCACGATCCCTCGGCCGTGGATCACGGCGAACGCCTCCGCGACCTCGCGCCCCACGCGCGCGGCCTCGGGCCCGCCGAGACGACCCCGCGCGATGAGGTCGGTGAGCGTCGGGCCCGCGATCAGCTCCATCGCCAGATAGGCGGGCGTCGCGTCGAGCCGTGCGTCATAGAGGGTGACGAGCGACGGATGCGAGAGCGAGGCGAGCAGGCGGATCTCCGACCGGACGCGGGCGACGTCGGAGGGATCGGCACCGTCCCCGTCGATGACCTTGATGGCGAGGGTGCGCTCGAGAGCGGTATCGACCGCCTCGTACACGCGCGCGTAACCGCCCCGGCCGAGCAGACGGCCGAGGCGGTAGCGTCCGTCGAACAGGTCGCCCGCGGGCGAGTCGTCGGCGACGGTGCGCGTCGGTTCGGTCATGGGTGTACCTCCGGGGTGGCGACCCCGGGGGACTCAGACGAGGTCGTCGTTGGACGAGCGCGTGGTCGAGCGGGTGACCTGGGCGCCCCCCACTCCTTCGGTGCGGGTGACCGTATCGGTTTGCCGACGACGCACGAGCAGCACGACGCCGATCAGGAACACGACGACGCCGGCTCCCATCATGATGTAGCCGACCATGCTCAAGCTGACGTAGTCGTTGGGCAGGTTCACGGCGAAGGCGAGGATGGCGCCGATGACGAACAGCGCGATGCCGGCTCCGATGCTCATGGCAGATCCTTTCGACGGGAAGTCTCAGCATCCCAACCGTCCGCGAAAGAGCGGCAGGTCTTGACAAGAGGTCGGAACGTGCGATGCCCGATCCGGTGGACGCGTCTTTCACCCGCCCCCGACGCGGTGCCGCGACCCGCGACCATCCCGCGCCCCGGGAGACTGACCGACGATGTCCCGCGAACAGCCCCTCCCGAGTCGTGCCGGCGAAGCCGATCATCTGCATGTCGACGCCCTCGGGGTGACCGTGCGCATCGACCTCGACGGCGTGCCCCCCGCCGACCGCGTCTCGATCGGAGAAGCCTGGTCCGGGGCCCGGCACGACGAGGCCACGCTCGCTGCGGCGATCGTCTCCCCGCGCCCGCGCTTCCTCTCCGACGAGACAATGTCCGACCTGTCGACCCAGGTGACGCTCTCCGCCCTCTCCGCGCGGCGCGGAGACCTGTGGCTCGTCCATGCCGGCGCCATCGCCGACGACGACGGACGCGTCGTGCTGTTCTCGGGTCGGTCGGGGATGGGCAAGACCACCCTCATGTCGAGCCTCGCGCGCGACTACGCCTACGTGAGCGACGAGAGCGTCGGCGTCGCACCGGACGGGAGCGTCCTGCCCTACCGCAAACCTCTGTCGATCGTCGACGGCGCCGGCCGCGCCAAGAAGCAGGTGTCGCCCCGCGGTCTCGGTCTGCGCGGTCTCCCGCCCGCCCCGCTCCGCCTGCACGCCGTCGTGGTGCTCGATCGTCAGCCGCGGAGCACCGAGGCCGCCCTCGAGCCCCTCGACATCTCGGACGCCGTGGCAGCGATCGCGCCGCAGTGCAGTTATCTCGCCGATCTGCCGCGTCCCTTGGAGACGCTGATCGGCCACGTCAGCGCGGTCGGCGGAGCGCTGCGTCTGCGCTACGCGGAAGCCGCGGACGTGCTTCCCCTCATCCGCGATCTGTTCGCCGCGCCACGGCCGGCGTCACGCGAGCCGATCGTCTCGCAACGCGCCGAGGCCACCCGAGGCGCGAGCGGCTTCACCCGCACGCCCGTGGTGGATGCCGTGGCTCTCTCGGGCGCGCGTCTCGCGCTGCTGCGCCGCGCACCGGACGACGAGACGACGATCCACCTCGTCGACGGGATCGGACCGGTGCTCTGGCGGGCAGCCGACGGCGCCTCGTTCGACGACCTCGTGGCTGCCGCGGTGCACGCGCACGGCGAACCGCGCGGCGGAGACGCCGGAGATGCCGTCCGTGCCGCCCTGACGACGCTGTGCGACGCCGGGCTGATCGCCGAGCGCCCCTGACGACGACGCCGCGACGCCGTGCCGGGCCTCCGCCGCCCGGGCATGGCCGCATCCGCGGACACCGCCTCGGGAGGTGACGTGAGGGGTGAAAGACCCTGTCGCCCGCCCGCCCGCCCCTTCACGTGTCAACCCCGCACCGCGCGAAGAACGACCGGTGTCTGCTGGATGCCATGAGCCAGAACGACGTGACGACCAGATCGAACCGGGGCCAGTGGGAGAACGCGGTGGAGGGCCGACCCGAGCTGTCGGCGAGCTTCTCCAGCAAGGAGGAAGCCGTCGACCAGGGGCGCGCCACCGCCGACGAACTCGGCTCGCGGCACCTCGTCGAGGACGCCGAGCCGACCGGCGCGCCGACCGACGAGGGCTGACGGCCCCGGAAATCAGAAAGGCCGCGGTCATCGACCGCGGCCTTCGTCACATGTGCCCCCGACAGGAATCGAACCTGCGACCTTTGGTACCGGAAACCAACGCTCTATCCCCTGAGCTACGGAGGCGGACCGGTCCAGGCTATCACCGCACCGGCGGCGGTCCCGACGGCCGGGCGTCGCTGCAGCCACGGCTCCGCGGGCACGGCCACGGACCGACGACGCGGAGCACGACGCCGATCCGTGGCATCCGGATCACTCGTCGCCGATGACGCCGATGCCGCTCGCCTGGTGATCGGCGTTCGGGTCGTCGGCGGACGGTGCCTTCGAGGCCTCGTCGACGTCGTTCTCCTGGCTCGGCTTGACCGTGGGGTCGTCTCCGAGGTCGGACGCGTCGTCGGCCGGGGTGTGCTGCGGGTCGCTCATGGTGTTCCCTTCGTCGAGATCACCAGCGTCGCAACCCGCCCCGGCCCGGCGCACCGGGTTGACCGGGGTGGCGCGTCGGCCTAGTGCCGGAACATCCCCCGGACCCGTCGGGAGATCGGAAGGTGCAGCAGCACCTCGCGCCCGTCGACATCGACGGTGACGACCGACCCGCCCAGCCCTCGACCGGGCACGGGGGCGACGTCGGAGCGCACGTAGGCCTCCGCCACGTCCACGTAGACGGCGAGCAACTGCGCGCTCTGGTCCTTCGACGACGACGCGTCGACGAGCTGCATGCGGTGACCCGTGTCGGTCTCGACCGAGAACCACCGCGAGCCGGGGGTCGATACGAGCGCCCACCGCGGCCCGCGCGAGAAGCGGGCCCATGCGGCGCCGTCGCGCAACTCGGTGGCGACCTCGAGATCGGCCTGGGCCACGACGAGGACCTCCAGCATCGCGAGCGCCTCGGCGGCCGTGACGTAATCGGCGCGGTCGGCGCTCAGCCCGCCCCACTCGAACTTGCGCTCGCCCATTCGGCCGCCTCCTCGTTGAGAGCGTAAACCCGCCCGACCATGGCGTGCCGTGCGGGCGGCCAACCTGAGCGTCGGCTGGGAGAACCCCTACGATGAGCGCATGCTGACCTCCTCGCCCTCGTCTATCACCGACCAGACGTCGATCTTCGCGCTGAGCGCCACGAACTCCCTGATCGCCCTCGCGATCTACGTCCTCATGGTGGTCGCGCTGTGGCGCGTCTTCGCCAAAGCCGGGCACGCCGGGTGGCTCGCGATCATCCCGATCGTCAACCTCGTCGTCGTGGTGCGCATCGCCGGCTTCTCCGGGTGGTTGACCCTGCTCTACCTCGTGCCGATCGTGAACCTCGTCTTCCACGTGATCGTGCACATCCGCGTGGGCCGGGCATTCGGCCACGGGTGGGTGTTCTCGCTGTTCCTGCTGGTGATCTTCTACGTCATCGGATATCTCGTCATCGGCTTCAGCGACGACAAGTACCGTCCCGAGCGCCTGGCCTGACAGGACCGGCCTCCGCGGACCGGCCCGAGCCGAACGGCTCGACCAACGCGCAGGCTCAGGCGAAGCGCAGGCGGTCGTCGGGGTGGAGGCTGCGCAACGGCACCGATCCATCGGCGATCGCTCGCAGAGCGCGAGGACTGACCTCCAGCTCCGCCGACACGCGTTCCACTCCCGCCCCCGACGACAGTGCGCTGCGCAGCGCCGCTTCGGCGGCATGGGCGGCCTCGGCGACGTCGTCGGCTGAGCTGCGCACGAAGGCGGCGAGCTGCGCCTGCGCATGACGGATACTCCGGCGCTGACGTTCTCGGCCGTCGGTGGCGTCGGTCGTCGGGGCGATTCGCAGCTGGTCGGGCGACATGATCTCCACTCCGGGGGGAAGCGTCCGGCTCGCGCGGCTGCGAGCACTCCTCCAGCCTCACCGACGGCCGGTCGTCGCACATCATCCCTGAGGACTATTTCCCGACGGTGAACGGAGGATGCCACAATCGCACGGTCGGGATCGTGGCATCCGGTGCCGTCGCCGTCCACGGCGACGATCCGGCGCAACGTGTGCAGCACGATCGCCGGCTCGGCGGCATCCGCCGTCTTTCGCTCGACCGGCTCGTGGGCTGAATCGGGTGGCGATCAGGCCTGCGTGGGCTGGTCGAAGTCCCAGTCGATGGGCTCGTCGTCATCCACGTCGGACGTGGGCTCGACCGCCCGCAGGTGCGGGCGCGGGAACAGGCGGTGGTTCTTCAACTCGGCGGCCGCGTGAGCGAAGTCCGGTTCCTCGTCGTGCCAGTCGACGGGCGCGGACAGCACATCATTGCCCACGCCGATCACCAGCTCCGCCTGGGCGACCTTCTTGTCGCCGGTGACGATGGGGATGCTGACCGCCTCAGCCTGCCCCTCTTTCGCCACTGCCGCGGTCAGCTCCACGAGTGACGCGGCCACGTCGTCGGTGGTCGTCACGGTTTCGCCGGCATAGGTCACGCATCGCATGCCCCCACTCTGCGGTCCCACCCGGCAAGGGTGGGGCGGGTTGCCCCGGCCGCGCGCGTGGGATACGCGTCAGTCGCGGCGTTGCGCCGAACGGAACATCGACTCGTCGAGTTCGAACCAGACCGCGCGAACGGTGTCGAACTCGGCGAACGGTTCCGGCTGAGGATCGGTCAGAGAGAGGCGGTAACCGCGAGGAAGGTCATCCACGTGCTGTCCGTCGCGCGGTCCGCCGACGAGCACGTAGATCACGGGGAATCGACCGCCCGCTTGTCGACCGCCACTCCGTCGACGGCGTCGCTCATGCGGTGCAGGAAGGCGACGACGGCCGCGGACTCCTCGGGCGACATGTCGATCACGGCCGCGAGCATGCGGTCGTGCATGTTGCCGAGGGTCTGTCGCACCTCCTCGTCGGCGCGCGGGGTGGCCTGGATGAAGATGCTGCGACGATCCTCGGGGTTCGCCGCACGCGTGATGTGGCCCGATCGCTCCAGGCGGTCCAGGATCGCCGTGGTCGACGCGGTCGAGAGCCCGAGGTACCGGGTCAGTTCCCCCGGGCGCACCCGCCGAGTGGGGTCGCGGAGCAGATAGCGCAGGACGAGGAGCTCGTTCTCCCCCATCGCCATGGAATCGCGGGTGCGGCGTCGCATAGCGACCTCGGCCGCCCGGTAGATGCGCAGCGCTTCGAGGACGGCTTTGCTCCGCCGTCGGCGATCGGTCGGCTCGTCGCCGTACCAGTAGGTGACCTCTTCGGTGGGTCCCGTGCTCGTGAGTCCGCGGGACGTGGTTTCGACGTCGGTCATGACACACTCCTCCCCGCTCGTCCGCCGACTATACCTCGTTAATAATAGTTAGACAAACTAGTTACTAAGCGAGTATGTTCTACACACAGCTAATCGCTCACGAAGGGAGTTCCCATGGGCCACTTGTTCTACGGCACGTCGACCGAACCGATCCGCATCCCGGACCGTCTCCTCTCGCACCTCAAGGTCGTGACCACGACCAAGCTCCGCCGCAGCGAGAGCTTCACCCTGAGCTGGACGCACGTCGACGGCACCCCCGGCCGCTCCACCCTCTGGCTGCAGCCGGCCATCCCCCTGCGATTCGTGTTCGATTCGGCGGAGCCCGAGACCCTCGACGCGACGACGCTGAAGAGCATGGCCGAGATGGCGAACTCCTCGGCGGGACTCGTCGTCGACCTGCGGGTCGAGATCCCCGAGGCTCACCCGAACCGTGTGGCACCCGCGCGCACCCCCGCTGCGACCCGCCGCCGTTCGCTCTCGGTCGCCGCCTGACATGAGCGCTCCCACTCTTCCCGTCGTGCCGACGCTCGCCCCTGCCCGGGTGCTGTGGGCGAAGGTCGACACCGGCTTCTGGGTCGCCCACCGCGGCGGCGAATACGACGGCTGCGTCGACGCGGTCGCCGGCGGGTTCGTGTCGCGCGACGCGCACGGCATCCCCATCGGCCGCTACGACAGCCTCGATGCCGCGAAGGCGTCGCTGCGCTCGACGATGCACCCCGCCAACGTGTCGCGTCGCCGGCGCGCCGAGCGCGTTTCGGTCGTTGCGGCAACCGCCGTCGGAGGCACCGCCCTCGCCTTCGCTCTCACCGCGGGCGCCCTGGCGCCGTACCTGTGAACGACGTGAACGATGTCGAGCTGCGCGACGACGCCGACGACTTCGAGGACGCGGCGAGCGCCGAGTTCGCCGCTCGCTACGGCGTCACTCCCCTCTGATCGCCGTCGACCCCCTGGACGTCACGGTTCGGACGTGACACCGTCGGCGCTTCACCAACGGATGGAGACCCCATGACGATCGACAACGGACACCCCGGAAGCGGAGACTCCGGCGCCGCTCCCGACGAGCAGTCGAACGGCGCTGGCAGCGAGTCGCCCGAGGAGGGTGCGGCCGCGCAGCGCGACGCCGACGAGGCCGCGACCACGAGCGACTCCCCCACCGGCGACATCGGCTGAGACCGCCTGGACGGCCGGCGCGGCTCCCGACGGGAGCGCGCCGGCTGCTGCGTCTGCGCGTCAGAAGGCGTAGCGCACCCGGCAGTACGGAAGCTTCCGGGCGATGAGATCGGTGAGAGCCGCAACACTCTGCGCCTTGAGGGGATGCCGATAGCGGACGTTGACCGCGCCGTTCTGCGAGCGCTTCTCCTCTTGCGCGGCGGGTGTCCACAGCAGCTCCTCCCCCTTGGGGTGCCAACCGAGGTTCACCTCGTGCAGGCCCTCGTTGTGCGTGAGGAAGATGACCTCGCAGGCCAGCTGGGCCTTGGCCCGCGCATGCAGTGCCGCGTCGAGCTGCTCGAAGAGCTCTTCCCAGTCGGCGAGCCACGTCGGGGTGAGGATGACCGGCGAGAAGTTGACATGCACCTCGTACCCGGCATCGACGAAGTCGTTGATCGCGGCGATGCGCTCCGCCATCGGCGAGGTGCGCAGATCGGTGACGCGCGCCGTGCCCGCCGGCATGAGCGAGAAGCGGATGCGTGTGCGGCCCGCGGGATCCCACTCGAGCAGATCGCGGTTGACGAACTTCGTCGCGAACGACGCCTTCGCGGTCGGCGTCATGCGGAACAGATCGCACACGTCGCGGACGTTCTCGCTGAGGAGCGCGTCGACGGAGCAGTCGCCGTTCTCGCCGATATCGTACACCCAGGCGTCGGGGTCGCACTGGTTCGGCTCGGTCTTGGGCCCCCGGGCCGCGACGTGGCGCGCGAGGTGACGCGTGATCTGGTCGATGTTCGCGAACACCGTGATGGGGTTGCTGTAGCCCTTGCGGCGCGGAACGTAGCAGTAGGAGCACGCCATCGCGCAGCCGTTCGACAGCGACGGCGCGATGAAGTCCGCCGAGCGGCCGTTCACGCGCGTGGTGACGCTCTTCTTCACGCCCAAGACGAGCGCTTCGGTCTTGATGCGCACCCAGCGGGCGACGTTGGTCTCATCGCCGTGAACCTCGGGAATCTGCCAGTGCGAGGCGACCGGAACGATGTCGGCGTCGGGCCAGCGCGCGACGATCTCCCGTCCGCGCTCGAGTTCGAGCGCGGCGTCCTCCGCGTAGATGCGCGTGACGCGCAGAAGGTTCTCCCGTTCGACGGCCATCGTTCCGTTCTACTCCGGGGTTCCGACATCGACGTTCGCCGGCATCGGCTGACACCGCGGGCACCACCACGTGCGGCGCTGCTCCGGGTCGTTCGCCACCTCGTCGCGCACGCGGACGCGCGTTCCGCAGCGCAGGCACGGACGCCCCGCGCGGCCGACCACCCAGTGCGAGGCGCCCCGACGACGATCCCCCGTGGTGACCTGGTACATCCCCGGGACCGTCGCCGACACGCGAAGGCATCGAGCCGCGAGCGTCACGAGGGCGTCCAGATCGGTCGCACCGATCGGCGCGAAGGGGTGGATGCCGCGCAGGAAGGCGAGCTCGTTCACCCAGAGGTTGCCGAGCCCCGCCACCCGACGCTGGTCGAGGAGCGCTGCCACGAACGGGCGATCGGGGCGTTCGGTCAACCGGCGCACGGCCTCCGCGGCATCCCAGTCCGCGCGGAGCGGATCGGGACCGAGGTACCCCACGACGTCGCGTTCGCGCGCGGTCGGCACGAGCTCGACGACCGGCAGATCCAGTCCCCACACCTCCCGCCCGTCGTCGAGTCGCAGGCGCACGCGGGCCTTCTCCCGGACCGCGGTCGGAAGGGATCTGCCGGCTCGCGTGATGGTCCACGATCCCTGCATGCGCAGGTGCGTATGCAGCGTGTCGCCCTCATCGAAGCGCGTGAGCAGGTGTTTTCCGTGCGTGTCGTAGCCGACGATCGTGCGGCCGGCGAGGGAGAGACCGGCGGCATTGCCGGAGCGCACCTCCCCATCGGCCACACGGGCGCCGGTCGTCGCGGCATCCAACCGCTGACGGAGGCGATAGACGCTGTCGCCCTCCGGCACGGCTAGCGCGCCGCGGGGAGGAGCTGGTCGCCGCGGGGGGCGAGATCGGGACGCAGGCGCGTTCCGAACTCGTGGCGCAGGGCGCTCAGCGCGGCCTGCCACCCGGCAAGACCGTGGACGCCGGGCCCCGGACTCGCCGACGAAGAGCACAGGTACACGCCCTTCATCGGGGTGCGCCAGGGGTCGGGGCTATACACCGGCCGGCCGAGCAGTTGCGTCAGGGTGGGGGCACCGGCGGAGATGTCACCGCCCGGGAAGTTGGGGTTCCACGTGGCGATGTCGACCGCGGTGCGCGAGCTCGAGGCGAGGATCGTGTCGCGGAAACCCGGCGCGAAACGCTCGATCTGCCGCACGATGGCCTCTTCGCGGTCGGCCGGACTCCCGGACGGCACGTGCGTGTACGCCCACAGCACGTGCTTGCCCGCGGGCGCGCGCGTGGGGTCGAACAATGTCGGCTGAGCGGCGAGGACATAGGGGGCGTCGGGGAGCTCGTCGCGCGCGACCGCGTTCTCGGCCGCGGCGATCTCGGCCCGGGTACCGCCGATGTGGACGGTCCCGGCGCGCGCGACGTCGGGATCGGCCCACGGCACCGGCTCGGACAGCGCGAAGTCGACCTTCGCCACGCCCCCGCCGTACCGGAACCGCTGCAGCGCTCGGCGGTATGCCGCCGGCATCCGGTCTCCGGCGAGGCGGATCAACGCTCGCGGGGTTGTGTCGAGCAGGACCGCACGCGAGGAGGGGAGCTCGTCAAGCGAGGTCACCTCGACCCCCGCGTGCAGGACGCCGCCGTGCGCACGGATGTCGGCGATCATCGCATCCGCGATCGCCTGGCTGCCGCCGACCGGGATCGGCCACCCGCGACCGTGCCCGTAGGTGGCCAGCACCAGACCCGCTCCCCCGGCCGCGAGGCTCGGCTGGTGAAGGATCGTGTGCGCGGACACGCCCGTGATCATGCTCGGCACGGCCTCCTCGCGGAAGCGCGCGTTCCACCACGGACCGCCCTGCTCGAGGGCCCGGATGCCGAAGAAGAACGCCGCGAGAGGGTCGCCGGGGATGCGCAGCAGCGCATTCCCCGTGAAGTCGGCGACGCCGCGCAGATGATCGACGAGCGGGCGCATCAGCCGCTCGTAGGCGGGCCCGTCGACGCCGAGACCGTCGGCGGCGCGCGCGAGATCGCGGAACGCCAGCGCGGCGCGCCCCCCGTCGAGCGGGTGCGCGTACGACACCTCGGGCACGATCAGGGGAACGCGACGGTCGAGACCGAACTCGCGGAAGAACCACGACTCGAGGGCGAGGGGGTGCACCGCCGACCCCACGTCGTGGTGGAAGCCCGGGAGCGTCAGCTCCGCGGTGGACGCGGCTCCGCCGAAGGTCGGCGCCTTCTCGTAGACGCCGACCGAGAGCCCGGCGCGTGCGAGGGTGACGGCAGCGGCCAGGCCGTTCGGGCCGGAACCGACGATGACGGCGTCGTAGGTCTCGCTCATCGTCGGATCGGCTCCCTCTCGGCGGTCGACTCGTGGCCGATCGCGTCGGCACCGCCCTCGGTGCCGGGTGCGCCGCCCTCCGCGAGGTAGGCGAGACGGTGCAGCGTCTCGGCGTTGCGCCAGCGGGTGATGGCATCGAAGACGGTGTCGGGCAACAGCCGGGTCGGCCCCGTGACGGGCTCCTCCTGGATGCGCACGACGCATCCCTCGCCCCGTCGTTTGACGTCGATGGCGACGCGCGCGACGCCGATCGGGCCGCCGTGCGGTTCGAGGACCGCGCGATGCGGCGGATCCCAGACGCGCATGATCGTGGTGTCGTTCACGAGCAGGGGCCACGACCCGAACGAGTGGTGCAGCGTCGCCCCCACCTGCGGCCAGGACTCCCCCACATCGCGCATCCGCGAGGTGCCGACCACCCACAACGGGTAGAGCCAGCCGTTCTCGAGGACGCGGAAGACGTCTTCCGGGGTGCAGTGCAGCAGACGGACGTTGCGGGCCATGCGTCGCTCCTCCTCGTCGTCTCGGATGCGGACGGATGCCGAGGACTTCCCCGACAGCCCTCACGCTACGGTCCGCCTCCGACATCCGTCGCGGTGGTTGCGCCTCAGCGCCTCGGCCGATATCGGCGCCGCGGTCGGCTCACGCGGCCGCGGGGAGGACGAACCACGCGCGCGTCCCACCCGCCGGGGAGGCGTCGAGACCGATCGTCCCGCCGTGCGCCTCGACGATACGTCGACATGTCGCGAGGCCGATGCCGATACCCTGCACGTCGGCGCCGTGCCCGCGCTGCATGGGCTCGAAGACGCGCTCGCGCAACTCCGTCGGCACCGCATCGCCGTTGTCGTCGACGCTGATCCGCCAGCCGTCGGGCAGGGTCTCGACGCTCACTCGGACGTCGGGCACCTTCTCGGCCGCGACGGTGAACTTGACGGCGTTGGCGATGAGGTTCTGCAGCAGGACGCGCAGCAGGGTGTCGTCGCCCCGGACGAACGTCGAGGCGACCACCGTGACCTCCGCGCCCGTGCGCACCAGCGCGCCGTCGAGGTCTTCGAGCACCGCGTCGACGGTCTCGGCCACGTCGACCTGCGTCACGTGGGGGCGGGCGCCGCCCATCCGGGCGAAGTCGAGCAGGTCGGTGACCATCGACGTCATCCGACCGGCCGCGGCCTCGGCGCGGGCGAGGGACTGCGCCGCGCGCGGGGCGTCGGCCATCTCGGGGCTGTCGGCGGCGAGCTCGAGGAAACCCGTCAACGCCGTGAGCGGGTTGCGCAGGTCATGGCTGACCTGGGTCGCGAAGTTCTCCAGCTGCTGGTTCGACTCGAGGAGGTCGCGCTGGACGCGGCGCAGCTCCAGCACGTCGATCACCTGGTGGGCGAGCAGGTCGAGCGCGTGAGCGCTGGCAGCCGAGAGCTCCCCCACCTCGTCGTCGAAGACGCAGAGCGTGCCGATCGCCACTCCCGACGGCGTGATCAGCGGGCTGGAGGCGTAGAAGCGCACGTTCGCGACCTCGCCGGTGACGAAGGCATTGTGGGCGAAGCGGTCATCGAGCCGGGCGTCAGCAACGACGACGCGGCCCGGCTGGGAGATGACGGCCGCGCACATCGAGTCCTCGCGCTCGCATGACGCCGCCCGGATGCCGACGGCGGCGACCTGATGCTGCATCCGGTCGTCGATGATGTTGATGACGGCGGTGGGGACCCCGCACACGGTCGCGGCGAGTTCGACGAGCCCTTGGAGGTCGGGCTCGGACGGCTCGCCCACGAGACGGTACTGAGCGATCGCGTCTCGCCTGGTCACATCGTGCGCAGTCGACACGGCATCCCCCTGGTGTTCTCGCCGACGAGCCTAGCGGCTGCGGGTTACACCGGGACGGCCGGGAGAGGAAGGGGCTCGCGCGCGATGGCCGCGTAGCGCAGAGTCGCGGCATGAGCACCCCGACCTTCCCCCAGACCCCGTCCGAGCCCAGCGCACCGACTCCCGCGGAGCCGACCACGCCGGCGCCGTCCGAACCGACCGTCCCCCTCCCGCCCGAGACGCAGCCCGCCCCGGCGGGCGGGGTCGGCGACGAAGCGAAGGGGTCCGACGCAGCCGGCGCCTTCGCCGAGGACGACGACGAAGCGATCGGCTCGGCCGAGACGGTCGCCGACAACGCGGTCGAGGAGGCCGTGGTCGACGCGGTCGACCCGGGCGGACGGCCCGACTGAATCCGAACACACGCGAAGGGGGCGATGCCGGATCGGCACCGCCCCCTTCCGCCGTTCAGGCGAGGATCACGGGTTGCCGCGCGTCCACAGCAGGAGGATCGCGACGGCCTGCAGCACGAGGCAGCCGACGAGGATGGCGGTGCGCCGGCGCGGCGTCGACGACCATCGCTCGTCGCCCATGAGCGGTGCCATGGGCATGAGCAGACGGAACGTGCTCTGCTGGGGCAGGAACACCGCGAAGATGTACACGCCGTAGCTGAAGCCGTACGCGACGACCATGAGGCCGAGCTTGCGGACGGGCCGCGACCACATCAGCGCGAGGAACGCCACGATGAGGGCGATCACCAGCACGATGCCGACGACACCCAGGTGCGTACCCGCCTGACGGAACCACGGAGTGAAGGGCGTGAATTCGTCGTTGCCGACGTAGTCGAGCCACCACCCGAGCTCGGTGCGGATGTAGGCGTTGTGCGTACCCGTGACGAACTGGGCGATGTGGTTCCAGGAGAGCCCCGCCACCGCGATGACCAGCCCGGATGCCATGAGCGACGCCCATTCGCGGACCGGGAACGGGTCGACCCGACGGCGGAAGAAGCGCACGAGGAACACGATGCCCAGGGCCAGGCCCAGGGCGAGCACGCCCGGCCGCGTGTACGCGGTGATGAGGCCGATGGGCAGGATCCACAGATAGCGCCGCTTGATCGCCAGCAGCATGCCGGCGAACATCAGCAGCATGAACAGGCCCTCGCTGTAGCCGATCACGAAGAGGAACGACATCGGCGCGAAGGAGAAGAACACCACGGCCCACCACGCCGACTGCGGCTTGGCGACGGTGCGCAGCAGGACGAACAGCAGCCACGTGGCGCCGAGACTGGCCCCGAGGCTCAGCAGGATGGCGACCGGCTGCCAGCCGAGACCGGTCGCGCCCGAGATGACGCGCACCATCGTGGGGAACACCGGAAGGAACGCCCAGTTGTTGGGGAGGATGTCGCCCGAGACGTTCATCGGCAGCGACATCGGGTAGCCCTGGGCGGCGATCTGGCCGTAGCGATCGGCATCCCACCCGGTGAGGTAGTCGAAGAACGTGCCGAGACGCTCGCTGTCGGGGCCGAAGCCCCAGCGCGCCGCCTTGGCGATCGAGTAGAAGCCCCACAGGAGCCCGAAGTTCACCGTGCGCGCGATCGCCCACAGGATCAGGATGCGAGTGAAGGCCCCGCGCTCGATGGGGACGATGCCCTCGGGCCGGCGCAGGACGTCACTGCCGTACTGCCGCAGCGCGCGACCGACGCGGGATTCGCGCAGACGATCGAGACGTCGCGACGGACGCCCGATGACCCTCGACGGTTGCGTCGGGGTGACAAGCTCGCTCGGCGGTGCGCTCACTCGGAACCTTTCACAGGGGAAGACGAGGGCGAGTGACGACGGTGTCTGGCCCGGAGAAGTGCAATTGGGCGTGATCGTACCGGATCAAACTGACCGTTCCATCCGGTTGACTTCTGCGGAAACCCCAGGTCAGTGGGTGTCGCCCACGAGCTTCAGGCCGATCACGCAGCCGACCAGGCCGAGCACCAGGAGCACCTTCACCACCGAGATCGCCTCGGTGCCGGTCACCATGGCGACCACGACCGTCAGCGCGGCCCCGATCCCGACCCAGACCGCGTAGGCCGTGCCGGTGGGGATCTCGCGCATCGCCACGGCGAGCCCACCCATGGATGCCACCAGGGCCACGCCGAAGATCACGCTCGGCCAGAGCTTGGTGAAGCCCTCCGACCGACCGAGGGCGGTGGCCCAGACGGCTTCGAGGACACCGGAGAGGATGAGGATGATCCACGACATGACGATGCAGCTCCTTGGCCAGTCTTGTCGCTGTCCGGGTACTGATCCCTCGTCCGGGGGCGCGGTGGGCGTCCGGTGCCTAGGCTAGCGTCCGCGCCTGGGCAGGACCCGTGCAGCACGACTCGAGTGAACGCCGCCCCGCGGGGGAAACGCTCCGGCCGGGCGTTTCCCCCACCCCGGAGCGTTCACACGGGGTCGCCCGGGCCTCGGCCGCAGACGGGCTCCCGGCATCCGGCGTCCGGCATCAGATCAGGAAGATGGATGCCGCACCGGGATTGTGGGCGTGGACGAGCACGCCGAAGACCACGGCGTCGAAGAGCAGGTGCACCGTCACGACGTACCAGAGCGAGCGGGTCTTGAGGAAGAGGAAGCCCTGCACGATCGCGAACGGGATCGTGAGCACAGGTCCCCAGGCCTGGTAGCCGAGTTCCCACAGGAACGAGACGAACACGATCGCCTGCAGCAGGTTCGCCGTCAGGTCGGGGAAGTGCCGGCGCAGCAGCACGAAGACCGTGCAGATGAAGAAGAGCTCGTCCCAGATGCCGACCGCGCCGACGCCGACGAACAGCCGCGCGATGAGCTCCGGCGTCGTCACCTCGGGCCAGTTCATGTAGACACCGGAGGTGATGAAGTAGAACGGCAGGATCAGGTAGCCGAGCACGATGACGCCGGCCAGCCACGCCCACTGCCACCAGGTCCAGCGTCCGCCGCCGCGCCAGGGGAACGCGATCGCGCGATCCCGGTAGACGAAGCGCGAGATCACGTACGGCACGACGACCGCCCCGCCGAGAGCGAGCGTGAACCGCACGAAGGCCGCGTTGTCGAGCTCGGCGTGCAGCGGGATCAGGCTGACGATGAATTGGCCGATCGCGACGAGCGAGACGTCGCGGGCGATGCTCGGCTCATCGGAGCGGGCGAGGGCGACGCCGTTGCGGCGATCCACGAGAACGGCGGATGCCACGGCGAGAGCGAGCAGGACCCACCCGAGCCACACGACCTGCACGACGAACAGCACCGGGGCGGCGAGGCACACCAACAGCGCCGGGAGGAGCTTCGGCGTCCACGTGGAACGCTCGCGGACCGGCACCGCGGTGTGCGCGGTCACGGCGAGACCCGCGTGTAGGTGAGGTCGCGGATGTCGCGGCCGACCCGCAGCCCCTTCCGCTCGAACGCGGTGAGCACGCGCCCTTCGAAGCGCTCCGCCCACTCCCCCGCGAACGCCCGCTCGAACCCGGGCGCGGCGTCGAGCACCTCGCGCATCTGATCGGCGTAGTCCTGCCAGTCGGTCGCGAGGCGCAGGGTGCCGCCGGGGCGGAGCGCCTGGGCGGCGATGCGCGTGAAGTCGGGGGCGACGAGGCGGCGCTTCGTGTGCTTGTTCTTGTGCCAGGGGTCGGGGAAGAACACCCAGAGCTCGGAGGCGCTTGCCGCGGGCAACAGATGCTCGAGTGCCTCCGGCGCGTTGGCCTCGACCAGGCGCAGGTTCTTCACGCCCTCGCGGTCGGCGTCGAGCATCGTGCGGGCGAGTCCCGCGGTGAAGACCTCGACGGCCAGGAAGTCCGCGTCGGGATGGGCGGCTGCGGCCGAGACGATCTGGTGTCCCTGCCCCGAGCCGATCTCGACGACCAGGCGCGCCGCGCGACCGTAGACGGCGGCGAGGTCGACCGCGGTGCCGGCCTTCACGCTCGTGGCAGCGGCGGCGCGTTCGACCGGCAGCAGGTAGAACGGCGAGAGCTCGGCCCACGCGCGGTCCTGCGCCTCCGACATGCGGCCGCTGCGGCGCACGAACGACACCGGCTTGTCTCGGAACACGGGGGCGGAGTCCATGGCATCCAGGGTATTCGGCTGCCCCTCGGGGGTGTGGCGCACGGGCACCTTGCGGCCGCTCACGGGACGGTCACGAAATCGATGAGCTCCTCGACGCGGCCGAGCAGGGCCGGTTCGAGGTCGCGGAACGTGGTGACCCTCGACAGGATGTGCTGCCAGGCGCGGGCGGTGTCGGCCTGCTCCTCGGCGGGCCAGCCGAGGGCGCGGCACACGCCCACCTTCCACTCGATCCCGCGGGGCACCTCGGGCCACGCGGCGATGCCGAGGGCGCGCGGGGTGACGCACTGCCACACATCGACGAAGGGGTGGCCGACGATGCGCACGTGGGCGCCGTGGCGGCCGCGCGCGATCTTCTCGGCGATGCGCGACTCCTTGGAGTTCGGGACGAGGTGGTCCACGAGCACGCCGTAGCGGCGCTCTGCGGTCGGGGGCTCGGCATCCAGCTTCTCTTCGAGCAGATCGACGCCCTCGAGGAACTCGACCACGACGCCCTCGGCGCGCAGGTCTGCGCCCCAGACCTTCTCGACGAGCTCGGCGTCGTGCTTTCCCTCGACGAAGATGCGGCTCGCGCGGGCGGTGCGGGCGCGCTGGTCGTGCGCCGCGAACGAACCGGAGGCGGTGCGCGTGCGCCCCTTGGGTGCCGCGGCGGGCGCGGTGAGCACCACGGGCTTGCCGTCGACGAGGAACCCCCCGCCGAGCGGGAAGAGGCGGCGCTTGCCGAACCGGTCCTCGAGCTCGACGTTCATGCCCTCGACCCGCGTCACCGCGCCGACGTAGCCGTCGCCCGCGACTTCCACGACGAGATCCGCGGATGCCGCGACCTCGGCGGCCTTGACGCGTCCGGCGTCGCGCCATCCGCGGGCGAGCACGTCCGTTCCGTACCGGTCGTCCATGGTGGTGTACCTCCGAGCGTTCGAGCCTAGGCGTCGCGCCTGTCCGCCGGCAGCGGACGCGCCGCGCCTATCCCGGTGTCGGCGGTCGTTTATAGGGTGGATCCGTTGCGCACCGAAGGGGGATGCATGCGGGTGCCGAAAGTGGTCCGGGCGGTCGCCGTCGCCTTCCTGACGCTCGTCGCGATCCTGGGGGTGCCGCTCGCCGCGGTCGCCGTCCCCCCTCCCTCCCTCGGCTCGAGCTACGTCGTCGACCGCATCGACGCGCTCACCGATGCGCAGGAGGCAGAGGTGCAGTCGCGGCTGGTGGCGCTGTCGGAGCAGACCGACCTCGATCTGTGGGTCGTCTTCGTCGACGCCTTCACCGATCCCGCCGACGCGCAGGACTGGGCGAACGACACGGCCAATCAGAACAAGCTCGGACCGCACCAGTACGTGCTCGCGATCGCCATCGACGGTGACACGTTCTCGTTCTACCTCTCCGGCGACGTCGACGACGGGGAGCTCTCGGCCGCCCAGCTGACGTCGATCGAGCAGGAACGCATCCAGCCGGCACTGGAGGCCGGAGACGACGCGGGCGCGGCGATCGCCGCCGCCGACGGCATCCGCACCGCGCACGCGCAAGCCGGGGGTAACATGCCCGTTCCCCCTCCGACTCCCGCCACCGACAGCGGGCCCGCCCTCGGGCCGATCATCCTCGTCGCGGTGCTCCTGCTGGCCATCGCCGGCGTGCTGCTGTGGCTCTTCCTCCGCAAGCACCGGTCGGCGGCCACCGCGACGCCGCCCGCGGAGAGCGTCGACGACCTCGCCCGGCGCGCAGGCTCGGCGCTCGTCGCGACCGACGACGCCGTGAAGACCAGCGAGCAGGAGCTCGGTTTCGCCCGCGCCCAGTTCGGCGACGAGGCCGCGGCCCCGTTCGCCGACACCCTCGCTCAGGCCAAAGCCGACCTCGACCGGGCCTTCGCCCTGCAGCAGCAGCTCGACGACGACACCCCTGAGACCCCCGATCAGCGACGAGCCGGCTACGCCGAGATCCTGCGCCTGTGCCAGAGCGCCGACGAGGCCCTGGATGCCAGAGTCGCGGCCTTCGACGAGCTCCGCGCCCTCGAAGCGGACGCCCCGGCCGCCCTGCAGACCGCCCGCACCCGGCGCGAGGCCGTCGCCTCCGCCCTCGCCGCGGCGGAGCTCGAGCTGCAACGGCTGCGCGCCCGCTTCGCCGACGACGCGCTCAGCCCCGTCGCCGACAATCCCGCCCAGGCCCGCTCGCGTCTCGACCTCGCCGCCGCCCAGGAGACGGAGGCCGACGCCGCCCTCTCCGCGGGACGCGCCGGCGAAGCGGCGGTCGCCATCCGCGCCGCCCAGGCAGCCGTCGCCCAGGCCGACACGCTCGAGAAGGCGATCACCACCCTCGGCACCGCCCTCGATGACGCCGCTCGGCGCGCAGGGGCCCTCGTCGCCGAGATCGAGGGCGACCTCGTCGCCGCCGAGGCCCTGCCCGACCCCGACGGCCGGGTCGCCGCCGCGGCCGCATCGACGCGCTCGCAGCTCGACGCCGCGCGTGCGCTCTTCTCGGCCGAGCGTCCGAGCCCGCTGCGCGCGGTCGACGGACTGCAGCAGGCGAACGCCACCATCGACGGCGTGCTCGACGCGGCGCGCGACGCCGCGGAGCGCCGCCGACGCGCCGAAGGCCAGCTCGACACCGTGCTCGCCCAGACCCGCGCGCAGGTCAGCGCGACCGAGGACTTCATCGCGGCGCGGCGAGGCGCCGTGGGGCCGACCGCCCGCACCCGCCTCGCCGAGGCCGGTGCCGCGCTGGTGCAGGCCGAGCAGCTGCGGGCGAGTGATCCGGCGTCGGCGCTGACGACGGCCCAGCGTGCGGCGCAGAAAGCCGGCGAAGCCGCCTCGCTCGCCCAGAACGACGTGGGGTCGTTCGGCGGGAGCGGGGGCGGCGGCGACCTCATGGGCGCCATCCTCGGCGGCATCGCCATCAACGCGCTCTCCGGCGGCGGACGACGCCGTGGCGGCTTCGGGGGCGGCGGTCTCGGCACTCTCGGCGGGCTGGGCGGACTGAGCGGCCTGGGCGGCGGCGGATTCTCCGGCGGACGTTCGCGTTCCGGCGGCGGTGGGTTCGGCGGCGGGTTCTCGGGCGGCGGACGATCGCGCAGCGGAGGCGGCCGCGGCTTCTCGAGCGGAGGCGGCCGCGGCCGCGCCGGGGGCGGAGGAGGCCGACGCCGCTGATCCCCTCGCGGCACGGCCGCCGATCACAGAGAATTCGTAGCATCCGACACCAGACTCGACATCGTCGCCCTCAGGAAGGAACACCCCGCATGGCCAAGCAGTCCATCTTCGGTCGCATCTCGACCCTCGTCCGCGCGAACATCAACGCGCTCCTCGATCAGGCCGAGGACCCGCAGAAGATGATCGACCAGCTCGTGCGCGACTACTCGAACTCGATCGCCGACGCCGAGTCCGCCATCGCCGAGACCATCGGCAACCTGCGTCTGCTCGAGCGGGACCACCAGGAAGACGTCCAGGCCGCGGCCGAGTGGGGCAACAAGGCCCTCGCCGCCAGCCGCAAGGGCGACGAGCTGCGCGCGGCCGGCAACGTCGGCGAGGCCGATAAGTTTGACAACCTCGCGAAGATCGCCCTGCAGCGTCAGATCACCGCCGAGGGCGAGGCCAAGGCCGCCGCTCCCACGATCGCGTCCCAGACCGAGGTCGTCGACAAGCTCAAAGACGGCCTGAACGGCATGAAGACCAAGCTCGAGCAGCTCAAGGCCAAGCGCAACGAGCTCACGGCCCGCGCCAAGGTCGCCGAGGCGCAGAACAAGGTGCACGACGCGGTCAAGTCGATCGACGTCCTCGACCCCACCAGCGAGCTCGGGCGCTTCGAAGACAAGATCCGCCGCGAAGAGGCCCTCGCCGCGGGCAAGCAGGAGCTGGCCGCATCGAGCATCGACGCGCAGTTCAACGCGCTCGAAGACGTCGGCGAGCTGACCGAGGTCGAGGCGCGTCTGGCCGCTCTGAAGGTCGGCGGCCCGCAGCGCGCGGCGATCGACGCCCCCAGCCCCGACCAGCTCTGATCGACCCTCGAGCGCGCCGTCCGTCCACCGGGCGGCGCGCTCCCGTCTCCGGCGAGGACACCATGGCCAGATTCATCGTCGCCCCGCAGTGGCAGGGCTCCTCGTCGTCGCGTGCGATGCAACTCGTCGACGGTGCCGAGGCCATCGCCGGCGACCTCCCCCGCGCCTCGACGACGGTGCTCGACGCACCGACCGAGGCCGGAGACGCACAGGGCACGCGTGTGCACCGTCTCAGTGCTCTCGTCCGCATGCGCGAACGCATCGAAGACGCCGTCCGCGGAGCCGACGGGCCCGCCGTGGTGATCGGCGGCGACTGCGGAGTCGCACTCGGGGCCGTATCGGCCGTCGCGGGCGACGACCTGGCGGTGGTGTGGATCGACGCGCACGCCGACCTGAACACCCCGGAGTCCTCCCCCAGCGGGGCGTTCCACGGCATGGTGCTGCGCGCCATCGCCGGCGAGGGCGAGTCACCCCACCGCCTCGAGCCCGCAATCTCCCCCTCCCGCATCGTCCTCGCCGGAACGCGGGCCCTGGATGCTGAGGAGCAGCGCTACATCTCGGAGCACGGCATGCGTGTCCTCGCCCCTGCCGACCTGGCGGATCCCGATGCCCTCGCCGACGCGGTCCTCGCGACCGGCGCCGCGCGGGTCCACGTGCACGTCGACCTCGACGTGCTCGACCCGGCGGAGATGACGGGCGTCGCCCTGCCCGAGCCGTTCGGTGCGCGCGCGGCCGACGTCGTGGCATCCGTCCGCCGTCTGCGCGAACGCCTGCCGCTCGCGGGGGCCACGCTGACCGAGTTCTCGCCGTCGAGTCCCGCGGCGGCCGTCGACGACCTGGGCACCATCCTCCGTCTGATCGGAGCGCTCGCGTGAGCCCGATCCCCCGCCCGCCGGCCGGCTGGCGCGAGCGCGCCGATCGCGCCGTGGCTCGGGGTCGCCGTCTCGACCGGTTCATCCCCGGCATCCTGCTCGACTCCCCGATCAGCCGCGTCGGCTATTGGTACGGGTGCACCGTGGGATGGGTATGGGGCTCGATCTGGAGCACCGGGCGCATCGAGAGGCGCGGCGGCCTGTGGGTGTTCCGCGGCCTGCCCGCGTGGGCGTTCCCCCGCGGGGGCGTGTGCGTCGGCGGATGCTTCCTGACCGGCGACGACCGGCCCACCGACGTGGTCCTCGGACACGAGGCCGTGCACCGGCGGCAGTGGCAGCGCTACGGCTTCCTCATGCCCCTGCTCTACGCGCTCGCGGGACGGGATCCGCTGCGCAACCGTTTCGAGATCGAGGCCGGGCTCATCGAGGGCAACTACGTGCCCCGCGGCAGCTGACCCGCCGTCCGTTCACCGCCCGCCCCGCTCACCGCGGCCGCTACCGCGGATCGAGTGTCCAGGACACGCCGCCCTCACCCCGAGGATCCGGCGTGTCGTGGACACTCGACCGAGGGCGACGGGATCGCGCGGCGGCAGCGTCAGCGCGCGGTGGCGAGGCCGAAACGCTCGGGCGTGTGGATGGCGAGCGGATCGACGCCGTGGCGCGAGATCAGATCGTCGACGATCTCGGCGGTGCCGAGGTATCCGCCGAGCAGGATGACGCGGGTCGCGTCGTCGTCGCAGCAGAGCATCTCGCCCGCCCAGCCCGAGACCGCACGAGCGAGGGCCTGCCCCGGAGCGCAGCCACGACCCGTACCGGGCGCTCCGCCGCGGCGCGAACGGTCGAGCCACGCGATCGTCATGCGGGCGGGTGCCGCGACGCGACCGATCCACGACTCGTCGGGGACCTCGATGAACACGCGCCCGGTCGAGCAGATGGGCAGCGTCGCCAGGAGCGCCTCGAGCTCGGCGAGAGAGGTCTCGTCGGCGGTCACGAGGTGCTGCACGCGGGTGTGCCGCGACGCACGGCAGGCGGCGTCGTTGTGCTCGGAAGAGGTGGGCATGATGAGGTCGAGTATACCCCCGACAAAGGGTTGCCTAACCTGTGTTCCGGCTGGTGATCCACACGTGGATCACTCCACGAGCACCTCGCGCAGACGGTCGATCTCGGCATCCGTCATGCCGTGCGCACGCAGATACCCGGCGGCGGAGCCGTAGGTGCCGTCGAGATGCGCCAGCAGCGCGCGCATGGCCCGCGCCGGTGAGCGGGTCGCGAGATCCTCGGCGTGCACGTTCTCGGGGTGCAGCGCTCGGATCGCTGAGAGCACCCGCGCGTTGCGACCGGCGGGCAGCAGGCCTTCGGTGCGCGCGTAGTCCGCCACGACGGCCTCGGCGTCGACGCCCGCCGCGGCGAGCGCGATCCCGACCGTCACGCCCGTGCGGTCTTTGCCGATCGTGCAGTGCACGAGCACGGGCTGATCGACCAGGATGCCGCGGATGGCCGCGACGACGCGGTCGGCGGAGGCGTCGGCGATCTCGGTGTAGAGCTGCTCGAGACTGAGGTCGCGCGCGAAGAACGAAGCGACGGATCCCAGGAAGAGGGGCTCGTGCTGCACCTCGACGGGCAGATCGTCGAGCCGGCTGGGGTCGACGGCGAGCTCGCTCTCGTCGCGGAGATCGACGACGCGACGCAGGCCGATCGCGCGCAGGGTGTCGATGCCGTCGTCGTCGACTGCGACCAGGTTGCCCGAGCGGAACAGGACGCCCTCTCTGGTTCGGCCCGCGCCCGCCGGGAGCCCGCCGACGTCGCGGAAATTGACCGCCCCCGAGACCAGCGAGCTCACGCGGTGCCGTCCACGTGCACGTGCGGAGCGCGCGGCGCGGTCGTCGCGGGAGGAGCGGCATCGTCCGCGACGACAGCGCCCGCGGGCGTGCGGGGCGGTACCGGATAACGGCCCGCGATCGCGACGCGGTTGAAGGCGTTGATGGCCACGAGCACCCAGCTGAGGGCGACGTACTCGGCCTCGCTCAGGATGCCGCCCGCCTGGTCGTACACCTCGTCGGGGATGCCGTCCTCGTGGATGAACGTGAAGGACTCCGTCAGCTCCAGCGCCGCCCGCTCGCGGTCGTCGAACACGCCCGACTCGCGCCACGTCGCGATCTGGGCGATGACGTCGGCGTCGAGCCCCGCCTTCACGGCGCCGTCGACGTGGACGCGCACGCAATACGCGCAGCCGTTCAGCTGGGAGGCGTGGATCTGGACGATCTCGCGCAGCCGCGCATCGATGCCCGCGTCGGCGGCGAGCCGGCCCACCGTCGTCGAGAACGCGCGCAGCGCCGCGTACGCCTCCGGAGCCGACTTCGACAGGTGCACACGCCGTTCCTCGCCCATGGCGACAGCCTAGGACGACCGTGGTCGACCGGCGCGGGAACGGTCGGCGACACCTCGGCATCCGCCCGAGCCGCGGGAACCGGGGACGGGCCACCGCGCGCAGGATGCCGCGCACCGCGTGACGCCGCGCGGCACCCCGGTGGCGGCATCCGGGCGACGGGTGACAGGCTGAACCCCATGCCCGAGCTCGACGAGTTCTCGTTCCTCCCCGCCCAAGCCGCCGGTCTCGGCGCCGCCGTCCCCGCCGTCTCCCGCGTCGACCTCGCCCTCGCCGACGGGCGTCGATTGAGCGCGCTGCGGTGGGGCGCCGCTCCCCCGGCGGTGACGCTGCTGCACGGCGCCGGACTGAACGCGCACACGTGGGACACGACCCTGCTGCACCTCGGGGTGCCCGCCCTCGCGCTCGATCTGCCGGGGCACGGCGATTCCTCCTGGCGCGACGACGCCGCCTACGTCGGGCGCGTCCTCGCCCCCGACGTGGTGCGCGCGCTCGAGACCTGGACCGATCGGCCGCAGGTGCTGGTGGGCCACTCGCTCGGCGGTCTCACGGCGGCGGCCGTCGCGGCATCCCGTCCCGACCTGGTCTCACGACTCGTCGTCGTCGACATCACCCCCGGCGTCGATCCGAACGCGGGACCCGCGCAGATCCGCGCGTTCTTCGCCGGCCCGACCGACTGGTCGTCGCGCGAGGAGCTGGTGCAGCGCGCCCTGTCGTTCGGACTCGGCGGCTCACCCGAGGCCGCCGCGCGCGGGGTCTTCCTCAACTCCCGTGTGCGCGAAGACGGACGCGTGGAGTGGAAGCACCACTTCGCCCACCTCGCCGCGGCCGCCGCGAATGCGGCCGCCCGGACCGACCCCGCCGCGGACGCGGGCACCGAGCCCACGACCCCGGATGCCGTGCGCGCGGTGCTCGCGAGCACCGGGTGGGACGACCTGGCCGAGGTCGGCGCGCCGGTGACCCTCGTCCGCGGCGAGCGCGGTTTCGTCACCGAGACGGATGCCGAGGAGCTCCGGCGTCGCGTGCCCGGTGCGGGCGTCCGCGTGCTCGCCACCGGCCACAACGCGCAGGAGGAGGATCCCGCCGCCCTCGCCGCGCTCATCCGCGAGGTCGTCGCCGACGCCTCCGCGTGAGGCGGTCGGCGGAGAACCTCGCGTGCGCGCACCGTCATACACCGTCGCTCATCGTCACACGGGGCGATGAGGGAATGCCGGTGAAAGTAGGCTGTTTCCACCCCTGCACGGCATCCACAGCACTCGGATGCCCTCGGCCTGCGAAAGGACACCCCGCAATGCTGCGCCGCACCGCCCTCGCCTCGAGCGCGCTCCTGATCGGAGCGCTTCTGCTCACCTCGTGCACCGGCACCACCACCTCGCCCGGACCGGTCGGCGACCCCGACCCCAACGCGACCCTCACCGTGCGCCTGTCGCTGGAGCCGTCGAACCTCGACATCCGTCGCACCAGCGGCGCGTCGCTGGAGCAGGCGCTGATCGACAACGTCTACCAGGGTCTCGTGACCCGTGACGGCGACCAGGACAACGCGATCGTCCCCGCCCTCGCCACGGCCTGGGAGGTCTCCCCCGACGGCCTCACCTACACCTTCACCCTCCGCGAGGGCGTGACCTTCCACGACGGGAGCGCGCTGACCGCCGACGACGTCGTGACCTCGCTGCAGACGGCCAAGGACGACGCGACCGTCCAGAACAGCGCCGACCTCGCCGGAGTCGCCTCCATCGCCTCGCCGGACGCGACGACCGTCGTCGTCACGCTGGCGCAGCCGAACATCGACTTCCTCTTCGCGCTCACCGGCCGTGCCGGGTTGATCTTCAAGAACGGCGACACCACGAACTTCCAGACCGCGGCCAACGGCACCGGGCCGTTCCGCGTCGAGAGCTGGAGCACCGGGCAGAGCCTGACCCTCACCCGTTTCGACGACTACTGGGGGGAGAAGGCCGGCGTCGCCGAGGTCGTGCTCGACTACATCCCCGATCAGAGCGCCGCCACGAACGCCGCCGTCAGCGGTGACGTCGACGTCGCGCTCGAGATCGACCCGGAGCTGCAGAGCCAGATCGAGGGCACCGGGAACTTCTCGATCGAGTCGGGCCTGACCACCGACAAGGGCACCCTCGCCTTCAACAACGCCAAGGCCCCGCTCACCGATCAGCGCGTCCGCGAGGCCCTGCGCCTCGCGATCGACCACGACGCCCTCGCCGAGACGCTCGAGACGGCGCAGCCTCTGAACGGACCGATCCCCCCGCTCGACCCGGGGTACGAAGACCTCACCGGCAGCATCTCGTACAACCCCGACCGCGCGCGCGAGCTGCTCGCCGAGGCCGGTGCCGAGAACCTGAACCTGACGCTGACCATCCCCAACGTCTACCCCGGCACCCTCGCGACCTTCCTGGTGTCGTCGTTCGCCGACGTGGGCGTGACGCTGAAGGTCGACCAGGTGGACTTCTCGACCTGGCTGACCGACGTCTACCAGAACCACGACTACGACCTGAGCTTCGTGCGTCACGTCGAGGCGCGCGACTTCGGCAACTGGGCCAACCCCTCGTACTACTTCGGCTACGACAACCCCGAGGTGCAGAGCCTCTACGCCCAGGCGCTCGCGACCACCGACGAGCAGCAGTCCTCCGACCTGCTCGCCGAGGCCGCCCGCATCGTGGATGACGAGGATGCCGCCGACTGGCTGTTCCTGTCGACCCCGCGCACCGCGGTCGCGAACGACGTCGCCGGCTTCCCGAAGAACTCGCTCAATGTGCGTCTGCCGTTGGCGGGCGTGACGGTCGCGGCGGAGTGATCCGCTACACGCTGACACGGCTGGGCCTGCTCGTGCTGGGCCTGGCCGTGGCCAGCGTGCTGATCTTCCTCTCGCTCCGCGTGCTCCCCGGCGACGTCGCGCAGCTGGTCGGGGGCACCCAGGCGAGCCCGGACCAGATCGCGGCGCTGCGCGAGAGCCTGGGTCTGAACGTGCCGCTGTGGCAGCAGTACACGGCGTGGATCGGCGGCCTGTTCCGCGGCGATCTGGGCACCTCGCTGCTCACGGGGACGCCGGTGGCCACCGAGCTGCTCGACAAGGCGCAGGTCACCGTCCCCCTCGCCGCGATGTCGCTCACGGTGGCGCTCGTCCTCGGCATCCCGTTCGGTGTCGTCTCGGCGCTCGGCCGTCGCCGGGCCGGGGGGACCGCGCTGAGCGTCGGTGCTCAGGCCCTCGCCGCGGTCCCGGTGGTGTGGGCCGGGATGATGCTGGTCGTCGTCTTCGCGGTGTGGCTCGGATGGCTGCCGCCGCAGGGCTTCCCGCGCGCCGGGTGGAACGATCCGGGGGCGGCGGTGCGCGCCCTGATCCTGCCCGCCCTGACCATCGGCGTCGTCGAGGGGGCGATGCTGCTGCGCTTCGTGCGGAGCGCGACCCTGCAGGCGCTGGGCGAGGACTACGTCCGCACGGCCGCGGCCAAGGGGCTCACCCGCACGCGCGCGCTGCTGAGCCACGGTCTGCCCAACGTCGGCCTCTCGGTCATCACGGTGCTCGGTCTGCAGATCGCGGGCATCATCGTGGGAGCCGTCGTCATCGAGCAGCTGTTCACGCTGCCCGGGGTGGGCCGCATGCTCGTCTCCGACGTCGCCGGGCGCGATCTGCCCAAGGTGCAGGGCGAGCTGCTCGCCCTGACGGCGGTCGTCCTGATCGTGGGCGCCGTCGTCGACCTCGTGCACCGCCTGATCGACCCCCGCCAACGGGAGGCCGCATGAGCACCCTGAAACGCCTCCTCGCGCTGGGGACCGGCCGGTTCGGCATCCTCGTGGCGGGCCTGGTCGTCGTGGTCGCCCTGATCTCGCTCGTGTGGACCCCGTTCGACCCGGGGGCGGTCGATGCGCGCAACCGGTGGGCCGACCCTTCGTGGCCGCACGTGCTCGGCACCGACAACAGCGGACGCGACATCGCCAGCCTCCTCATGGCCGGAGCCCGCACGACGGTCGTCGTCGCGGTCGGCGCGGGGATCGTGGCGTCCCTGCTCGGCATCGCCCTGGCGGCGCTCGGTGCGCTCACCGCCCGGTGGATCCGCGAGAGCGTCGCGGTTCTGGTCGACATCCTCGTGGCCTTCCCCGTGCTGATCATCGCGATGATGATCTCCGCGGTCTGGGGCGGGTCCCTCGCGGTGGTCATCTGGTCGGTGGGCATCGGGTTCGGCGTCAACGTCGCCCGCGTCACGCGCCCCGAGCTGCGGAGGGTGCTGCACAGCGACTTCGTGCTCGCCGGGCGGGCGAGCGGGCTGTCGACGTGGCAGAACCTCACCCGTCACCTGCTGCCGAACGTGGCCCCGGTGTTCATCGTGCAGTTGTCGTGGGCGATGGCGGTGGCCGTGCTCGCGGAGGCGGGCCTGTCGTACCTCGGCTTCGGCGCCCCCGTGACGCAGCCGTCGTGGGGCGTGCTGCTGAGCGACCTGCAGGCGTACATCGCCGTGCACCCCCTCACGGTCGTGTGGCCGGGAGTGGCGATCACCCTCACCGTGCTCGGACTCAACCTGCTCGGCGACGCTCTGCGCGAGGCCGCCGACCCCACCCTCGCCGAGCGGACCCCGTCGGCGCGGACACCCGTTCCGGGGGTGGTCGCGTGAGCCTCGCGGTGAAAGACCTGCGCGTCGAGATCGGCGGGCACGCCGTCGTGGACGGTGTGTCGTTCGACGTCCCCGACGGCGCCCGCGTGGGTCTCATCGGCGAATCCGGTTCGGGCAAGTCGCTCACCGCCCTCGCGATCCTGGGCCTACTGCCCGAGGGGGCGCGCGCGACGGGCAGCGTGCGCTTGGACGACCGCGAGATCCTGAACCTGCCCGACGCCCGGCTCGCGGCCCTGCGCGGCGACGACATCGGCATCGTGTTCCAGGAGCCGCGCACGGCACTCAACCCGATCCGCACCGTCGGCCGCCAGATCGGCGAGTCCGTCCGCATCCACGAGGGCGTCTCCCGCCGCGAGGCCCTGCGCCGTGCGGTCGTCGAAGCCGAGCGGGTCGCCCTCCCCGACCCGGAGCGGCTCGTCTCGCGCTACCCGCACCAGCTGTCGGGCGGACAGCGCCAGCGCGTCGCGATCGCCATGGCCCTCGCGTGCCGCCCGCGCCTGCTGATCGCCGACGAGCCGACGACCGCGCTCGACGTCACCATCCAGGCCGGGATCCTGTCGCTGCTTCGAACCCTGGTCCAGGATGCCGGCATGTCGCTCGTGTTCATCACGCACGATCTGGCGGTACTGGCCCAGGTCGCCACCCACGCCGTCGTGCTCGAGCGCGGGCGGGTGGCCGAGGAAGGCGCGGTGACCGACCTGCTCCGCGCACCGTCGTCGCCGATCACGCAGGCGCTGCTGCGCGATGCGACGGCGACCCTCTGGCATCCGGAGCGCTCCGTCTCACGCGCTCCGGCGTCGAACGAACCGGATGCCGAGATCCCGGCGGCGGCGGACCGCAGCGACGGCGAGGGGGAACGGTGAGCGACACGGTGATCCGGGCGCGCGGGCTCTCGCGCGACTACCTCGCGCCGCGCACCCGCGGCTTCGGTCGCGCCGAGCGCACCGCGGGACTCGCCGACGTCGATCTGTCGGTCACGGCGGGCTCCGCGGTGGGGATCATCGGCGAGTCGGGCTCGGGCAAGTCGACCCTCGTCCGTCTGCTGCTGGGTCTCGACGTGCCGAGCGCCGGGAGCGTCGAGGTGGAGGGGCGTGTCGTCGACGGCCGCGGCTCCGCGCGCTCGCTGCACTGGCTGCGGCGTGCGACGGGCATCGTCTTCCAAGACCCGTACGCCTCCCTCGACCCGCGCATGAACGTCGGGCGCATCGTGGGCGAGCCGCTGTGGGCGCTCGGCATCGACGGCGACCGTTCGCAGCGCGTTCGCGACGTGCTCGAGCAGGTGGGCCTCGACGCCGACATGTCGGCGCGCTTCCCGCACGAGTTCTCGGGAGGCCAGCGGCAGCGCATCGCCCTCGCGCGGGCGATCGTGCATCGTCCGCGCATCCTCGTGGGCGACGAGCCGCTGTCCGCCCTCGACGTCACCGTGCGCGCGCAGATCCTGCGTCTCATCGCGCGGCTGCGCGCCGAGGAGCAGCTGACGCTCGTGCTCGTCTCGCACGACATCGGCGTGGTGCAGAGCGTCTGCGACCAGGTCGTGGTTATGAAGGACGGGCACATCGTCGAGCAGGGTCCCACCGAGAAGGTGCTGCTGCAGCCGCAGGCGGCCTACACCCGCCAGCTGCTCGCGTCGATCCCGACGCTGCCGGCCTGAGGCTCCTCCCCCGTTTGCGTGAGTGGGAATCCGCTCACAGGTCATGGGCAAGGGATGCCGCGATGTCGGGGGTCGGCGTTAGCCTCGCCCCATGACCCCCGGTATCGTCCCCCCGTTCCTGCTCGACCGCCTCGCGCAGACCGACGACCCCCGCCTCGCGCGGGCGGCGGCCGCCGCGCGCAAGACCCTCGCCCTGCCGCGTCCGCCCCGCCCCACGCGTACGCGCCTGCGCCTGTCCATCGAGGGCGACGCGCTCGTGGCCGAGACCGGCCCCGCCCCCGATCGCGTCATCTCCGACGCCGCCAACACCGAGAACCTGCCGGGGCGTCGCGTGCGCAGCGAAGACGACGCGCCCACCGGTGACAGCGCCGTCGACGAGGCGTACGACGGCCTCGGCGAGACCTACGACTTCTTCTGGGACGCGTTCGCGCGCGACGGCATCGACGCGGCGGGCGGATCCCTGCTGGCCACGGTGCACTACGGCGACGACTACGACAACGCGTTCTGGAACGGCGAGCGCATGGTCTTCGGCGACGGCGACGGCGACGTGTTCGTCGGCTTCACGCGCTCGCTCAGCGTCATCGCCCACGAGCTGGGTCACGGGGTGACGGAGGCCGCCGGAGGACTCGAGTACCAGGGGCAATCGGGGGCCCTGAACGAATCGCTGTCCGATGTGTTCGGCGCCCTCGCCGAACAGCATCATCGGGGCCAACGCGCCGACGAAGCGTCCTGGCTCATCGGCGCGGGTATCTTCGCCGCCGCGGTGCAGGGCGAAGCCCTGCGATCGATGAAGGCCCCGGGCACCGCATACGACGACGACGTGCTCGGGAAAGACCCGCAGCCGGGCCACATGCGGGATTACGTCGAGACCGAGGACGACAACGGGGGCGTGCACATCAACTCCGGCATCCCCAACCACGCGTTCTACCTCGCCGCAACGGCTCTCGGCGGCTTCGCCTGGGAGCGCGCCGGGCTCATCTGGTATCGCACGCTCACCGGCGGCGCGCTGTCGCCCACGGCCGATTTCCTCGCCTTCGCCTCGGCGACACTGCGCACCGCCGCCACGGAGTACGGTGAGGAGTCCGAGGAGGTCGCCGCCGTCCGAGCCGCATGGGCCGGGGTCGGCGTCGTGAAGGATGCCGCAGCCTGACGCCGACACCGCCGAGCACGAGCGTCTCGTCATCGTGGTGGTGCGGTCGGGCGGCATCGCCGGACTGTCGAAGCAGTGGCGCGCCGAACCCGCACCGGAACGTGTCCCGCACTGGCGGGACCTCGTGGAGCGTTGTCCGTGGGACGCCGCGGAGGCCCCGTCGACGGGCGCCGACCGGTATCAGTGGCGCATCGACGTCCACCGGGGCGACACCGCCGTGCATCGCGCGCGCCTCGGCGACGGGCAGATCGAGGGACCGTGGCGCGCGCTCGTCGATGAGGTGCGCCAGGCCGCGGCGCCTCCATCGCGAGATTCCTGAACCTCGGCGGCGTGGGCCCGAGCGCAATCGCGCGACACGAGGGCGGACACCGGACACAGACGCGCGAGCGCTCGGCGCGGGCGGACACCGCGAACACGGGCGCACTCGCGCGACGCGAGGACGGGCACCGCGAACACGGGCGCACTCGCGCGACGCGAGGGCGGGCACCGCGAACGTGGGCGCACTCGCGCGACGCGGGGGCGGACACCGCGAACACGGGCGCACTCGCGCGACGCGAGGGCGGGCACCGCGAACCGAGGCGTGCGGGCGCGACGCGATCGTCGCTGCGCTGAGTCCGCCTTCCCGAGGGCACGGCATGCGGCGATCGGGGTATCCCGACCGCTCAGCCGAACAGCTTCCGCCGCTTCTTCTTCGACGGGATGCTCTTCTGCAGGTAGACGACGCCGAGCCAGCGTCCGAATTTGAAGCCCACGCGCCCCATCCGCCCGACCTCGGTGAAGCCGAGCTTCTCGTGCAGGGCGATCGACGCGTCGGCGCCCTTGTCGCTGATGGCCGCGACCATCTCGCGGATGCCGAGGTCCTGGCACGCGGCGATCAGTGCCTCGAGCAGCGCTCGCCCCAGCCCTTTGCCGGCCGCGGCCTGCCCGAGGTAAATCGAGTTCTCGACCGTGTAGCGGTAGGCCGACTTGGACTGCCACGGTTGCACGAGCGCGTAGCCGAGGATCTGGCCGCTGGGCGACTGCGCCACGAGGAAGGGCAGGCCGAGCTTGTGCAGGGTGGCGAACTTGTCGCGCCACTTGGCGATCGTCCAGGCCTTCTCGTCGAAGGTCACGACGGAATTGCGCACGTAGTAGTTGTAGATCTCGCGGATGTCGGGGATGTCGGCCTCGGTGGCCGGGCGGATCTCGAACGAGAACGGCCTCTCCGGCTCGGGCGCGCGGCGCAGGTGCGCGGGCAGACGTCGACGGCTCTTCTCGTACTCCTCTTCCAGCACCCCGCCACTCTACGGGCGCGGCGGTTTCGGGCGTGTGTCTGCCATCCGTCCCGCGGGGCGCGGGGGCGTCAGGCCGGAAGCCGCCAGTCCACGGCATCCGCGCCCTGCTGCTCGAGCAGAGCGTTCACCTGTGAGAACGGGCGCGATCCGAAGAATCCGCGGCTCGCCGACAGCGGTGACGGGTGCGGTGACGACACCGTCGCCGTCGCGCCGAGGAGCGGCGCCAGGTTCATGGCATCCTTCCCCCAGAGCACGGCGACCAGCGGCTGCTCGCGCGCGACGAGCACCCGGATGGCGTGCTCGGTCACGCGCTCCCACCCCCACCCGCGGTGGGATGCCGGCTGCCCGGGCGCCACGGTGAGCACCCTGTTCAACAGCATCACGCCCTGCGCCGACCAGGCGGAGAGGTCGCCGTGCGGCGCGGGGGCGATGCCGAGGTCGTCGTGCAGCTCTCGGTAGATGTTCGCCAGACTCCGCGGGAGCGGCCGCACGTGCGGGTCGACCGCGAACGACAGCCCGATCGGATGGCCGGGCGTCGGGTAGGGGTCCTGCCCCACGATGAGCACCCGCACGGCATCGAGAGGGGTGCGGAAGGCCCGAAGGACGAGCTCACCGGCCGGGAGATAGGGCGCCTTCTCGGCGCGCAGTCGCTCCCCCAGCGCCGCGATGTCGTCGGCGACGGGGGCGAGGGGCTCGACCCACGAGGCGTCGATGAGTCCCGCGTCGGCGAGCTCGGCGAGCGACTTCGCCGTCACGCGGCGTCTTCTTCGTGCACCGATCCCTGGTGCGACCACGGGAAGTCGATCCAGAGCGAGGTGTCTTTCCAGGCGTAATCGGGCTGCACCACGGTCGTCGGCTTGGTGTAGATGACGGCTGAGCGCGCCTCGGCCCCGTGACGATCGAGCAGCTTGATGGCCAGATCGAGGGTGCGGCCGCTGTCGGCGACGTCGTCGACGAGCAGCACACGGCGCCCCGAGAGGTACGACAGATCGAGCGCCGGAGGCAGCACCTCGGGGGCATCCAGCACCGTGCCGACACCGGTGTAGAACTCGACGTTCAGGGCACCGCAGTTCTTCACGCCCAGGCCGTAGGCGATCGCCCCGCCGGGCAGCAGACCTCCGCGCGCGATTGCGACGACCACCTCGGGGTGGAATCCGTCGGCGACGATCGCGCGGGAGATGTCCCTCGTCGCGATCCCGAAATCGTCCCAGCTCAACCGTTCGCGTTCATCAGCCACCCGCGGGCCCCTCTCATCGTCTCCCCTCACCCTAGGGCGCACGGCCTCCCGCACCCGTCCGGAGACGGAGGTGCGGGGGCGCTGCTCACGGTCGGGAGCCCACGGGCAGCAGCATCGCCGCGGTTCCGGGGATGTCGACGAAGCCGATGCTCGCCCAATGAGCACGGCGGGCGGCGACATCGGCCGGATCGACCACCGGTCCACCCATCGCGGCGGGAAACGCCGCCGTCAGGAGGATCGCTATCGTGTCTCCGTCGAAGACGCGGGCGACGCCGCGGACGAGCGCGTGGCTCACGAGCGAGCCGACCGCGGCGTCGATGTCGACGGAGGAGATCACGCACAGGCTGTCGGTGAACAGCGAGGACTCGTCGATCATCGAGATCAGCTCGCGATCGGCGAACGCGGATCCGATCGACGACAGGTCCGGCACGGCCTCGCGCAGTTGTTCGGCCCAGGACGGATCGGCGTAGTGGACGCGGTGGAGCGTCGCGGCCGTCAGGACACGGGCGCCCGCATCCGCCTCTTCGCCGGAGCGGATGACCGCACGCCAGACTTCCGGCTCGGTCCGTCGCTCGTCGATCCGGACGGTGAGATGGAGCGCCATCGCTCCGACGTCGGCGTCATCGTGCATGTGCCCCCCAGGGGTCGTCGCGCGTCATCCGGTCGCCGCCCCTCGTCATTCGATCCATCGTTCTTCGTCTTTCACGGGCACTGCACGCAGGAGTACCGCAGGGCCGCGAGCGGCGCCGGTCGTCGCATTCGGCCCTCTCACCCCCGCCGCGTTTCCACTCCTTTTCGAGTCGTTTCGCGCCCCCCGTGCTCAGCCGACCCCGCAACGCTCCCGTCTCCCGTTCCTTCACCGCAAATGGTGTTGCGGCACGCCTTCCGGGGCTTACATTAGAAAGTACTCATCTCATTCTTAGGGTATTGACAGCCCTTTCGGAACGCCCCTTCCCCCCTAGAGGAGCACGACCACGTGAGCAGCACCTACATCGAGACCGGCGGTCAGGTCCGCGTCTACGATTCCGCCGTCAAGGCTCACGATCGCCTTCCCCTCGGCACCTATCGCGTGCGCTTCAGCAGCAAAGAGGGCTTCAGCCTCGTGCGCACGGCGGATCTCGCCGTCGGCGCGGAGAAGGTGTACGGACAGCGCGAAGCCAAGGTCGACAAGATCTTCCGCACCTACGCCCGACTCGACCGCAACCTGGGCGTGATGCTGTCGGGGAACAAGGGTCAGGGGAAGTCGATGTTCCTCCGCATGGTGGCGGAACGGGCGATCGCCCAGGAGCTGCCGGTGGTGCTCGTCACCGAGGATGCCGACGGCATCGTCGACTTCCTGGACACCCTCGACGAATGCCTCGTCATCTTCGACGAGTTCGAGAAGGTCTTCGCATCCGGTCGCGGTCACCTCGCGGAGCCGAACCGCCAGAATCAGTTCCTGACGCTCTTCGACGGGATGTCGTCGGTGCGACGCATCTATTGCGTGACGGTCAACGACGTGCAGGACGTCAGCCACTACATCGTCAACCGGCCCGGTCGCTTCCACTACCACATGCGTTTCGACTACCCCGGCCCGGACGAGGTGCGGGAGTACCTCGCCGACCAGGCCCCGCACGCCGCGCCCTCGGAGGTCGAGAACGCCGCACTGTTCTCGCGTCGGGTGAACCTGACGTACGACCACCTGCGGGCGATCGCCTTCGAGATGAATCACCCCGAGGCGAAGTTCTCCGAGATCGTCGAAGACCTCAACATCAAGGCGATCGAACCGAGTACCTATCGCGTCGAGGCGAAGTACCCCGACGGCACGATCCTGGCGGACGAGTCGGTGCTCAACCTGCACGAGCGCAGCGATGTGCAGCGCACCATCGAGCTGCGCAGCACCCAGCGCACGCTGTTCTTCTCGTTCGCCCCGCGCGACGTCGTCTTCGAGGACGACGGCAGCATCTCGATCCCCGTCCACACGATCGACGCGATGGACGAGGACGAGGAGATGCCCGACGAGCTTCCGGCGCGGATCACTCTGACCCTCGTGGGCCAGGTCAGCTACTCGTTCGATCGCTGAACACGACACCGCGCTTCGCGCGATCTCCCACGCGTCGGCGTGGGACCGAGGATGCGCGCCGCGCGGGCTATCACTCGTCGCGGGAGCGGGGCGGAACCGTCACCCTCTTGTTGACGTCGCGCGTCGCCGAGAACTTCAGCACCGCGTAATCGTCGACGTGCCCGCGGGCGTGGGCGTCGTCGCGGATGTTCAGGACGACGTCGTGCCCCTTGTGCGGCTGTGCGTAGAACTTGCCGAACCCGGTCAGCGTGACGCGGTTGCCCGCGTTGACCAGCTCGAGGATCTCCTCGAAGATCGCGTCGTACGCGAGCTGGGTCGTCCGCAGGGACAGACCCGCGCGCTTGGACACCCGCTGGACGAACTCGCGCTTGCTCACCTTGGGCTCTTCGGACCTCGTGACAGGCATATCTTCACCATCCAATGCTCTTGCTCGTGAACGAGCGTATGTGTCGACCCTCCGACCGGCATCGGGGTTGCCGAACGGGGACGACAGGTGGACCGTGCTGCGACGCGTGAGCGGATCCTTCGGGTGAAGACGCCGGCGGTACGCGTCGTCGCCCGCCGAGGTGGCCCGTCTCCGCGGACGCGACAGACGCTCCGGCGGCGCGTGCGCACTGCCGGTCTCGCCGCCGACGCCCCCTCGGAACCGAGGTCACGCACCGCGGGCTGACTCCGACCCGCGCCCCTTCGGGAGGGCGCACACCGCGTTCGGGTTGCGGTGCTCGTCGGTTTCTGCTCGTTTTCGTGATGATCTTAGCGCCTCGCAGCACCTTCCGCGCGAGATATTTCGCCGCGGATCCCCGCGGTCGCCCGTGCGGCTCGGGGTACGCCGGCGGTCAGGCCGTCCCCAGCTGCGCGCGCAGAGGGTACGACGTGTCCTCGAAGATCAGCTGCGCCGCCGATCCCGTCCGCGCGTTGATGAGGACGGGCGCACGCAGGTTCACGAACACCCCCTCCTCCGAGGGATTGGCCACGACGAACAGGCGGACGGCATCCTCGTCGGCGCCGACTTCTCCGCGCATCCCGGCGGTGATGCGCGGGCGATAGTCCGCGACCACGGTCGCGGGGTCGACGAGGAACAGCCGCACCTCGTCGCCCCTCGAGCGCAGCGAGTACAGCCCCCGGGCGCCCTCGATGCGCGCGAGACGGAAAGAGGTGAGCGGGCCGAGCCCCGGAAGGGATGCCGCGAACTCCACGTCGAGATCGCCGAGCTCGGCGGTGGTCCCGGGGGCGGTCGTCGGGGAGGTGGTCATCGCAGGAACTCCAGGAGGTTGGTCTGCAGGGTCTTCGCGGTCACCTGCAGGGCGGATTGATACACGAGCTCGGCGGATTGCAGGGCGATGTACACCTCGAGGGTGTCGACGTTCTCGACCTCGGCGCGGCGCGCCTCGAGGTCGACGGCGACGCTGGTGTTCGCCGCCGACGCCCTCTCGATCTGGGCCTGGCGGGCCCCGGCGACACCCCGCGCCGTCGCCAACTCCTTCAGGTGCGCGTCGATCGTGGCCAATCGCCGTCCGACCTCCTCGCCCGCGCGCAGATCGGCGGCGATCGCGCGCAGAGCCGCGAAGACGCTGTCGGTACCCTCGCCGAACACCTGCGCGCCGTCGAGGTCGACACGCACCTGCTCGCCGTCGGAGAGGCGCCGCTGGACCCCCGCACCGCTCGTGCCCGAGAACGCGAAGGTCGCCGGGTCGAAGGCCGAGCCGCTGTCGTCCGTCCCCGCGAAGACCGTACGTCCGAGCACCGTCGTGTTCGCCTGCGACAGCAGCTCGGTGCTGAGACTGTCGAGTTCGGCGGCGATCGATTCCCGGGCCGACGCGCTCAACGCGCCCGAGTTGGCGCCCTGGGCGGTGAGGTCGCGCGCGCGGTTGAGCAGGTCGATGCTCGCTCCCAGCGCCGTGTCGGCGATGGTCACCCAGGCGAGACCGTCGCTGATGTTGCGAGCGTACTGCGACGTGCGCGCCTGCTCGCCGTGCACCCCCAGAATCGCGGCGGCGGCCGCCGGATCGTCGCTGGAGGTGCGGATGGCGCGCTGCGAGGTCGCCTGATCCTGCAGCCGCGCCCGGTCGGCGAGGCCCGCCTGCAGGGTGCGCAGCGCCTGCTGATTGACGGTGCTGCTGGTGATGCGTCCGATCATGGCCACTCCGGGGTCAGCGGCCCACGAGGCCGACGCGGTTGATGAGCAGGTCGAGGGCCTCGTCCACCGCGGTCAGCACGCGGGCCGCCGCCTGATACGCGGTCTGGTACTTCAGGAGGTTGATGGTCTCTTCGTCGCCGTCGACCGAGGCCTGCGACTGCTGCCCGCTGATCGCCGCGATCGCGCTGCGATCCGCCGTGTCAGCGCGCTGCACGTCTCCCCCGACCGCCACGCCGTACCCCGTCACGAAGCTCGACCACGTCGCCGACGGACCGGTGGGAGAGGTTCCGAGCACCGAGAGGCGATCGGCGATCGAGGTGTCCCGCGCACCCGCTCCCGGTGCCGCGAGGGCGAGCTGGTCGAGCCCCGTCGGCACGACCCGCAGTCCGCGTGCGGCCGGACCCGTGGCATCCACCGAGAAGAAATCCCCACCGGCGGCGCCCGTCGCGGTCTGACCGGAGCGATGGATGCCGTTGACCGCGGTCGCGAGCGAGGTCGCGACCGCGTTGTAGGCGTCGGCGACCGCCGCCAGCGTGCCCCCCTCGGATGCCGGTGCGAGGACGCTCAGCGCACCTCCGACCGACCCGCCGGTCACGGCGACGGGGACGTCGGGACGGTCGGTCCAGGAGATCGAGAGGCGCGCGGGATCGGTCATCTCGCGCGGTCCCGCCACGGCCAGGGCGCGGCTGGAATCGCCCGCGACCAGCGCGTTGCCGTCGAGGCGGAGGGTCATCGTGCCGTCGTCCTCGAGCCGTCCGGTGGCCCCCACGACAGTGGACAGCTGCTGCGCCAGCACGTTGCGCTGGTCGATGAGTTCGTTGGCCGAGCGCCCCGACTGCAGGGCCGTGCGGATCTGCCCGTTCAGGGTCGCGACCTGGGCCGCCGTGACGTTGACGTCGGCGATCTGCCGATCGACCTGAGCGCGCAGGTCGCTCCACTGCCCCACCACGCTGTCGTAGCCCGAGGCGATCTGCGCGGCCAGCACCGAGGCGTTGGTCAGCACCACCTGCGCGGCGGCGGGCTCGGGGGTGTTCGCCAGATCGGCCCAGCCCGCCCAGAATCGGTTGAGGTTCGCGGCGAGACCGTCTTTCGTCGGCTCGGCGAGCACGGCCTCCGCCGCGCTCGCAGCGGCGGCGCGCGTCGACCAGAACCCGGATGCCGACAGCGCATCGCGCACGCGTGCGTCCAGCACCTCGTCGCCCAGCCGCGCCACGCCCGTCACCGCGACGCCGCCGCCGACGTTCAGGCCCGATCCCCACGCCGCGACGGTGCCGGCGGGCGCGACCGAGGTCTGCTCGAGGCGCTGGCGGGTGTACCCGGTGGTGGTCTCGTTGGCGATGTTCTGCCCGGTGACGGTCATGCCGGCGCGCGCGGCGGCGAGGCCCGACGCGGCGACCTGGAGTCCGGCGAAGGTCGACATGCGCTCAGACC
Organism: Microbacterium galbum; assembly: GCF_032464915.1. Taxonomy (NCBI): domain Bacteria; kingdom Bacillati; phylum Actinomycetota; class Actinomycetes; order Micrococcales; family Microbacteriaceae; genus Microbacterium; species Microbacterium galbum. The sequence goes on from NZ_JAWDIS010000001.1 coordinate 386,439, forward strand.
TGCACGTCGAGGAGACGCGATCCGCCACCGCCGACGAGCGCCCCGCTCGCGGCGTACTCGCCGGTGGGCTCGCCCAGCCCGGCGATCGTCTCCTGCGTCACGCGCAGTGCCGTGCGCAGGTGCTGATTGACGGTGTTCCTCTTCTGGGCGATCTCGTCGGCGAGTCCGGTCATCACCGCGTGGTGGGAGCCCATGACCTCGCGCCACGCCTCGGTCGGCGCGATCTCGACGAGCTCGCGCAGCGTGGTCGCCTCCGGAGCGCCCCACTCCGTCGCGACGTCGACGAACATCGTGTCGCGCAGGATCGCCCCCGAGGCGAGGGCCTTCGCGACGCGCTCGACCTCGGTCGTGGCGTGCTGGACCCAGCGCGTGCGCCCGGTCGTCACGAGCATCTCGAGCTCCTCGAGCTTGAACAGCATGAGCTCGAGCAGCTCACGCTGACGCAGCAGCTGCATGCTCAGGTCGGTGGCGGCCACGGGGTCTCCTCGTTCGGGTCGAGTCGTCGTGACAGGTCCACCCGTCACGACAGCCACTATCGCGACGCGGCGACGCCCCAGTAACTCGCCCCGGCCGGGGCCCGTGCTGCGACGGCCCGCCGGCGCGCGGCCTACTCGGCCGGCGTCGACGCGCGAAGCGCCGTCAGCAGGGCGTTCTGCGCCTCGTCGGAACGGGCCGCCCTCAGGGCGTCGTGGTTCTCGGTGCCGACGGCGACCACGATCTCGCTGCGGTGGATGCGGGTGTCGCGGGGAGCGTCGATGCCGATGCGCACGCCCGTCGCCGTCACCCCCAGCACGGTGACCGTCACGTCGTCGCCGATCATGATGCTCTCGTTGGGTCGTCGTGTGAGTACGAGCATGTCGGAGTGACCGCCTTCCCTGGCTTCTGCGCGGAGCGCCGTCCTGCCGACGAATATACCTTTTCCGTTCGATGACGAGCGGATTCAGCACCTCATACGGAGCCGATGGCGACCTGCTCGAGGCGCACGACGCCGACGACGTCGGTCGCGAAACCGCCGATCGCGGCTTCGTCGTACGACAGGATCGGCATCCCCGCGACCTGCCCCGACACGAGGGCGCGCACCCCCTGGCGCAGCGACGGCGCGCACACCAGGATCGGCTCCGCGCCCGCGGGGTCGAGCTCGCCGACGGTGCGGCGGATCCCTTCGAGCAGCTGCATCGTCGCCTCGGCGCTCAGCACGATCTGCGGACGCCCCTCGACCTGCCGGAGCCCCTCGAGCATCTGCTGCTCGAGCACGGGGTCGAACATGACGACGCGTAGGCGCCCCTCGCGGGCGAACCGCGCGGCGATCGCCGGGCCGAGGGCGCTGCGGGCGGCCTCGACGAGGGAGGGGATCTCGGTCGACGACTTCGCACGGAGGGCGAGGGCCTCGTAGATGCGTCCGAGGTCGTTGATCGACACGCGCTCGGCGAGGAGGCTCGCGAGCACCCGCTGCACCACGGCGAGGGGAAGGAGGGTCGGGGTGAGCTCCTCGACGGCTGCGGGGTTCGTCTGCTTCAGGTGCTCGGTGAGCTGACGCACGTCCTCGAGCGAGAGCAGCCGGTGCGCGTGCGCGTGCACGATGTCGGAGAGGTGGGTGATGATGACGCTGGATCGGTCGATGACCGTCGCCCCGGCCAGGTCGGCCGCGTGCGACATCTCCGTGCGCACCCACTTGCCCTCGAGGCCGAACACCGGGTCGACCACCGCCGTCCCGGGGAGGCCCTCCAGCCCCGTCCCGAGGGCCAGCACGTGCCCGCGGGGCACGATCCCCCGGCCCGCCTCGACGCCGGCGACGAGGATCGCGTAGGTCTCGGACGGCAGCTCGACGTTGTCGCGCGTGCGCACCGGCGGCATGAGGGCGCCGAGCTCGAGGGCGACCTTGCGCCGAAGCGCCTTCACCCGGGTGAGCAGGTCGCCCTGCCCTCCCGCGGCCAGGTCGACGATGTCGGGGGCGAGCGAGATCTCCAGCGCGTGGACGCGCATCGTGTCCATGAGGTCGTCCGGCCGCTCCGCCGCGGCCTCGACGGCGAGCTGCGCCTGCGCGTCGGCCTCGTCGGCCGCGGCCCGATCCGCGTTCGCCTTCACGCGCGACGCCGCGAAGAGCAGGACCGCACCGATCGCGAGGAAGGCCAGGAAGGGCATCCCCGGGATGAGCCCCATCCCCAGCGCCGCGATCGCCGTGATGATGAGCGCGTTGCGCGACTGGAGCAGCTGGCGCCCCGCGGCCCGGCCGAGCTCGGCCTCGGCGTTCTCGCGCGTGACGATCATGCCCGTCGACACGGCCATCAGCAGAGCCGGGATCTGGGTGACGAGCCCGTCGCCGATCGTCAGCAGGCTGTAGGTCTCGAGCGCCTTGTCGATGCTCATGCCGTGCATGGTCATGCCGATGACGATGCCGCCGGCGAAGTTGATGATCAGGATGACGATGCCGGCGATCGCGTCGCCCTTGACGAACTTGCTGGCTCCGTCCATCGCGCCGTAGAAGTCCGACTCGGCGGCGACCTCGGCGCGCCGGCGGCGGGCCTCCTCGTCGGTGATGAGGCCCGCGTTCAGGTCGGCGTCGATGGCCATCTGCTTGCCCGGCATGGCATCCAGGGTGAATCGGGCGCCGACCTCCGCGACGCGCTCCGCGCCCTTGGTGACGACGACGAACTGGATGACGGCCAGGATGAGGAAGATGACCGCACCGATGACCAACGAACCGCTGATGGTGATCTGACCGAACGCCGCGATGACCTGGCCGGCGTGCGCCTCGCCCAGGATCAGGCGCGTGGACGCCACGTTCAGACCGAGCCGGAACAGGGTCGCCACCAGCAGCAGGCTCGGGAAGACGGAGAAGTCGAGCGGCTTCTTCACGAACATCGCCGTGAGCAGGATCAGCAGCGCGAAGGCGATGTTCGACACGATGAGCACGTCGAGCAGCGCCGCCGGGATCGGCACGATCAGCAGCAGGATGATCCCCACGACGCCGAGGGGGACGGCGCCCTTCGACAGCACTCCACCGATCATGATTCCCGCTCTCTCGTGGTGTTCCCGTGGCCGGGTCGGTTCGTCGCCGGGCGCGCGGTCGCTCGGCGCGCGGCCTCGGGGCGCGCGGTCACAGCTCGCGCCCGACGAGGGCCGCGGGGGGCATGGTGTGCGTTCCCGCCCGCGACCCCCTCTTGTGCAGCTGCTGCACGAAGGCGAGCACCTGCGCGACCGCGGTGTAGAGGTGCTCGGGGATCTCGTGCCCCACGTCCACCGCCGCGTGCAGCGCCCGCGCGAGCGCGACATCGCGCACCATCGGCACCTTCGCGCTCTCGGCGCGCTCGCGGATCTTCTGCGCGATGACCCCGGCGCCCTTCGCGACCACGCGCGGGGCCGACCGGCCCGGCTCGTAGCGCAAGGCCACGGCGATGTGCGTCGGATTCAGAAGGACGACGTCGCTGTCGGCGACGGCCGCGATCATGCGGTTGCGGCTCACCGCCATCTGACGCGCTCGACGCTGCGACTTGATGAGCGGGTCGCCCTCGCTCTTCTTGTGCTCGTCGCGCGCTTCCTGCTTCGTCATGCGCGTGTGCTGGCGGTTGCGCTTCATCACCACGGAGACGTCGATCGCGGCGAGGAGCAGGCCCACGGCCACCGCGACCTGCAACAGGGTCGCCACTCCCCCGCCGGCCAGCTCCAGGAGCCAGCCGACGGTGTGACGGCCGCTGCCCATCAGCACGGGGACGAGGCCGGCGACGACGATCCACAGGGCGGCGCCGATGGCGGCCGTCTTCAGCAGCGCCTTCGCGCCCTCCCACAGGGCTGCTTTGCCCACGATGCGTTTCAGTCCCGCCACGATGTCGAACTGCTCGACGCGCGTCGGGATGCCGCGCAACCGGATGCCGCCCTGCGCGATGGCCGTGGCGGTCGTGGCCACCAGCACCACGACGAGCAGCGGGGCGAGTACCTCGCCGACCGTGCCGACGGCGTGGCCGATCGCCTCGATCGCCCGCGCGGGATCCGGGTCGCGCGCCACCGCGGCGAGGGCCCCCAGGGGCTGCGACACGGCTCTGGACGCGGCATCCACCGTGGACGGGATCATCACGCCCGCGGCGCCGATGCACACCCACGCCGTGAAGTCCTGGCTCCGGCCGATCTGCCCCTTGCGGATCGCCTTGCGCAGGCGCTCCGGGGTCGCCTTCTCGGTGCGCTCCCCCGTATCGGTCCCGCTCATCGCGTCACCCCGATCAGCACCTGCGCGGCGTCGCCCGCGAGCGAGGAGACGATGGCCGGCAGGGCGGTGAAGACGAATCCGACCAGCAGCAGGGTCAGCGCGATCTTGATGGGGAAGCCGAGGGCGAACGCGTTCAGCGCCGGTGCGACGCGGGAGACGAGCCCGAGGCCCACGTCCGCGAGGAACAGCACGATCAGCAGCGGGCCGGCGATCTGCACGGCGCTGACGAGCATCTGCCCGACCGCGTCGGTGAGCACCTCGGCGGGTCGTCCGAGGTCGAAGGTCCCGGCGACGGAGACGGCGTCGAACGAGCGGAACAGACCGCCGAGCACGAGCTGATAGCCGTTGGAGGCGAAGAGCAGCAGGATCGCCGTCATCTGGAACAGGCGCGTGAACTGGGCGCCGTTGACGTTCATTCCGGGGTCGTAAGCCTGGGCGAGCTGGAAGCCGCCGAAGGTGTCGACGAGGAAGCCGGCGCTCTGCACCGCGCTGAACAGCACGAGCACGAGGAAGCCGAGCAGGCTGCCCACGAGCACCTGACCGGCGAGCGCGAGCAGAAATCCGCCGGTGTCGAGGCGCTGATAGCCGGCGACGACGACGGGTGAGACGGCCAGGCCCAGGCCGACGCCGAGCATGGCGCGGATGCGCAGCGGGATCGCCCCGTGGCTGAAGGGCGGAGCGATGACCAGGAACGCCGTGATGCGCACAATGGCCAGGGCCGTGGCCTCGAGCCACACGAAGTCGATCGCGAGGTTCATCCGCCGCCGTTCAGCAACGAGGGGATCCGCGCGAACAATTCGTTCGTGAACGCGATGCTCTCGGCGATCATCCAGTTGCCGCACACCAGCAGCGCGATGCCCACGGCGATGAGCTTCGGCACGAACGACATCGTCATCTCCTGCACCTGCGTGATCGACTGCAGCAGCGAGATCGCGAAGCCGACGACCAGCGCCGTGATGAGCAGCGGCGCACTCAGCTTCGCCGCGAGCATCAGGGCGCTCAGGCCGATGTCCATGACCGCCTCGGGCTTCATCCGGCACCCCGATACGACTGCACCAGCGAGGTGATCACCAGCCCCCACCCGTCGACGAGGAGGAACAGCAGGATCTTGAACGGCAGCGAGATCATGACCGGCGGGAGCATCATCATGCCCATCGACATCAGGGCGCTCGAGACGACGAGGTCGATGATCAGGAACGGGATGAAGACGATGAAGCCGATCACGAACGCCGCCCGCAGCTCGCTCAGCATGAAGGCCGGGATGAGCGTGTACAGCGGGATGCTGTCGGGCGCCGCCGGGTTGTCCATCTGCGCCGCGCGGTGCATCAGGGCGATGTCCTCCTCGCGCGTGAAGTGCAGCATCCACGTGCGCAGCGGCTGCTGGGCCGCGTCGAAGGCCTGACCGAAGTCGATCTGCCCGGAGGTGAAGGGCGTGACGGCCACCTGATTGATGTCGGCGAGCACCGGCCACATGATGAACAGCGTCAAGAAAAGACTGAGGCCCGCGAGCACCTGGTTGGGCGGGATGGACGGAAGCGACAGCGCGTTCCGGGTGAGCGCGAGCACGACGAAGATCTTCGTGAAGCTGGTCATCATCAGCAGCAGTGCCGGGGCGACGCTGAGCACCGTGATGCCGAGCAGCGTGGTGATGCTGTCGGAGGGCGACCCGTTGATCCCGTTGATGCTGATGCCGCCGGACTCCCCGGTCGCGGCGGACGCGCTGTGCGCCGTGAGCAGGTCGAGTGCGGCGACGAGCGCGAGCGCAGCGACGCCCGCGGCCGCCCACCCCGCGACGCGCGTCCGTCGCCGCGGATCCCGGCGATCCACGCGCACCGCGACGGCGCGGGAGGGGGATGCGGGCACGACGGCACTTTCGCGAGGGTGTCGAGGCCGATCCGTAGCCAGGGGTGCGAGCGATCCGTGCTCGCGACCGACTATCGCGACGGTGGCGGCGGGCGTAACCGACCACGCGGCCCGATCAGGCGGCGGTGCTCGTCCCGGCATCCTCCCCGCGGGTCCCGCCGGCGTCGGCGAGCGAGATCACGTTCTCGGACGCGTCGCCCCCGGACGCGTCCACCTCGGACGCGTCGACCGCGGCCGTCGGGGCCTCCTGGGTGTCGACGACGTCGATGCCCTTCTCGCTCACGCCCAGGACGTAGCGGATGCCGCCGAACTCGGCGACGACGAGCTGCGTCTTGGCGCCGAGGGTGGTGCGGGCGACGAGCGTGATCTTCTCCGCCTTGGCGCGCGGAGCGGCGGCGGCACGCGCGCCGGTGAGCTCGCGCAGACGGCCCAGGCGACGCGGCACGAGCGCTGCGAAGGGGCTGCCGCCCGCGGCCTGCCCCTTCTGCAGCCGACGGCCGAGGAACAGCAGCAGCCCGACGACGGCCGCGAGCGAGACGATCGTGCGCAGCGCCAGGAGCAGCTCGTCGCCGCTCATGCGGTCTCCGCCTGGTCGATGATGCGCTCGACGCGCACCGCGTAATCGCCGTCGGCCACCACGACGGTGCCGTGACCGATCAGGCGTCCGTTGAGGGTGATGTCGGCGGGTGAGCCGGCCGCGCGGTCGAGCTCGACCACCCGACCGGGTTCGAGCGAGAGCACGTCGCGCACCGCCATGCGCGTGCGGCCGATCTCGACGACGAGCTCCATCTCGACGCCGGCGATGCGGCTGATGCGCGTGGGGGCGGCCGGGGCCGCCGCCGCGGCGTCGTCGATGCGGATCGCCGCGCGCGCGACGACCGAGCCGTCCTCGCGCACGAGGTCGAAGACCTGGGCGCCGGGAACCTTGAACACCCCCGCCGCGTCGACCTCCTCGCCGTCGCCGAGCGTGCCGGCGCCCAGCACGGCGACCGCCGCTTCGAACACGGGATGCAGACGGTCGGCGAGGGCGCTCCCGGCGGAGCCGTCGTCGAGCGTCGCGACGTCGGCGACCTGGATCGCGACGGTGGCGCCGGGGACACCGGCGAAGGCGACGGCCACGGCGCGACCGGTGGCCCCCGGGTCGGTCGAGGGGGCGGGGAGCACCGGGAACGCGAAGGGGAGCTTCGCCGCGATCGCGGCGGCCATGGCGGCGGCGTGGAAGGTGCTCATCGGGTCTTCTCCTCGTGGATGGTGGTGATGGTGCAGGCGAGGCGCGAGCCCTGCGCCCCCGGGACCGCGCGGGCGATCGGGGTGTCGCCGACGACGAGTTCGAACGGTTTCGTCTCGGGGTGGGCGAAGCGCAGCAGGTCGCCGGGCGCCAGGTCGAGGACCTCGCCGGCGCCGATCACCCGGGGTGAGATGCGCAATGACACCTCGAGCGGGGTGTCATTCAGCTGGTCGCGCATCGCGCCGTCGCGGTGGGCGTTGGCGGCGTGACGGTCGCTCTCGGCGAGCTGGTCCACGACGATCGCGGCCGGGAGCATCACCGTCGCCGTGCTGCGGGCCTCACCCGCGCTCATCGCGAAGCGCGCCACGATGACGGCCTCCCCCGGCGAGATGACCTGCATGTACTGCGGGTTGTAGTGCAGTCCCGAGAAGGTCACCGCCCCCGGCAGCAGCGGGCCCATGCACGCGCTGAGCAGTTCGAAGGTGCCGTCCATCACCTGCAGGATCAGCGCCGTCTCGATCGGCGTGAGCGTGCGCGCCTCGACGCCTCCACCGGGCTTCCCGCCCAGCATCTGCACGACCCAGGCCAGCGCGCTGTCGAGACCGAACTGCACGACGCAGGGCTCCTCGCGCCCCGCGGTGGAGCCGGCCACCATGGCCGTGGTCGTCGGGAGGGTGTCGGCGTACTCCTGGTACGACACCAGCTCGAGCCCCTCCGGGACGAGGTGGGTGCGCAGGCGCACCTTGGCCGTCAGCTGCGAGGCCCACTGGCGCGCGAACGTCTCGAACGCGGCCTCGAGCTGGCGCGTGTGCTCGCGGCCCAGCTGCGCCGGTCGACTGAAGTCGTACGCGGGATAGCGACGAAGGGGGTCGTCGCGAACGGCCGCTGTCGTCATGGCCTGTCCTCCAGGGGATTGTTCACGGGTCAACTCTGCGCGGCGGCCTGCACGAGGCCGGGGATGAGGGAGCGCACCTGCTCGTCGGCGGTGGACAGCACGACGATGTCGACGCGGCGGTTCGCGGCGAGGTCCTCGACGCTGTCGCCGACGACGATCGGACGCTGGTCGGAGAACCCCACCGCCTGGACGCGAGTGCCGGCGATGCTCTTCTGCTCGACGAGGAAGCGCGCCACCTTCGTCGCTCGTCCGCTGCTGAGCTCCCAGTTGCTCTCGAACGGCGGGACGGCGGCGCGGTGATCGGCGTGGCCCTCGATGCTGATCTGGTTGTCGGTGGCCGCTAGCACGTCGCCGATCAGGCTGAGGACGCGATCGGCCTTCTCGCTCAGATCCGCCCGGTTGTCGGCGAAGAACGTCTCGGCCCCCACCAGTCCGATCTTCAGGCCGCGGTCGTCGATGACGAAGTCGACCGTGTCCTGCAGACCCTGGGATGCCAGGGCGTCGGTGATCTGCTGACGCATCTTCTCGAGGCCGTCCAGCTCCTGCGCGGCGCGTGCCGCGACATCGCGCACGCCGTTGTCGTCGAGCAGCTCGGGCGGGATGACCAGCCCCTCGGTGAGATCGCCGCCGCCCTCCACCTGCGACTGGCCGAATGCAGCCGCGAGGCCGTTCTTGAGCTGGTCGTACTTCGTCTCGTCGACGACCGACACGGCGTACAGCACGATGAACAGGCACATCAGCACGGTCACCATGTCGGCGTACGACACGGCCCATCGCTCGTCGGGCTCGTCGTGCGCGGCATCCTCATGCCCCCGTCCGCCCGCGCGCCGGGCGCTCGTCACGCGGCGTCCTCCACCGCGGGGGCGGCGTCGGCGCGCGGTGGCTTCTTCTTCGCCGGGGCGGAGGTCGTCATCGCGAGCAGACGCTCCTCGAGCAACCGAGGCGGACTCCCCGCCTGGATCGCGAGGATGCCCTCGCACACCAGCGTCATCCGCTCCTGCTCGAGGGTGGCCATGCGGTTCAGCCGGCCCGCGATGGGGTTCCAGATGAAGTTGGCCGAGAGCAGACCCCAGAGCGTGGCGACGAAGGCCGCGGCGATCATGTGCCCGAGTTCGTCGGGCTTGCTGAGGTTCTCGAGCACGTGCGTGAGCGAGACGACCGTGCCGACGATGCCGATCGTGGGCGCGTATCCGCCGAGCGAGGCGAAGAATTTCGCCGAGACGCGGTTTCGCGCCGATTCCGAGTCGATCTCGTCGAGCATCAGGGTGCGCAGGTCTTCGGCATCCACCCCGTCGGCGAGGGCCTGCACCGCGCGACGCGTGTAGTCGTCGGGAGCGGAGTCGAGCTCCTCCTCCAGGCGCAGCAGCCCGTCTGTGCGGGCTTTCTCGGCGTAGCCGACGAGGACCGGGATGACGGCGGAAGGGGTGGACCGCGGGCCGCGCACCATACGACCGAGGGAGCCGAAGGCGGCGATCGCGTCACGCAGGGTGTGGCTGGCGATGCCGACGCCGATGGTCGACCCGAGCACAAGGATCATGGGGGCGGGGAGGAACAGCGCGCTCAGCGACGCGCCCTCCATCGTGATCATCGCGTACAGGGCGCCGAAGGCGGCGACCACGCCGATGATGAATGCGATGTCCACGTCGGTCAGTCCTGGGCGGCGGAAGCCGAGAGCGCGGACGCCGCGGCGAGCACGCGCGCCCGGTAGGCCACGATCCGCGCGATCAGCTCGTCGAGGCTCTCCTCGACGTTGTACACCCGGCCGTCGACCATGTGCAGGGTCGTGTCGGGAGACTCGTGCACTCGCTCGATGAGATCGGGGTTCACCGCGAACCGCGTGTGGTCGAGGCGGGTGAGCGTGATCATTCGGGGACGGTCTCGGCTTTCGCTGCGGGAGGGGACGGGGCGGACTATCGCGACGCGGCCCGCCCGGGGTAACTCGGGCGGGCCGCGCGGGTGGCGATCGCGGGATCAGCGCTTGAGGTTGGTCAGCTCCTGCAGCACCTCGTCGCTCGTGGTGATGACGCGCGCGCTCGCCTGGAAGCCGCGCTGCGCGACGATGAGGTTCGTGAACTCCTGCGAGAGGTCGACGTTGCTCATCTCCAGCGCGCCGGACAGCAGCGAGCCGACACCGGCTTGCCCTGCCTCGCCGATCTGCGCCTCTCCGCTGTTGACGCTCGCACGGTACGCCGTGCCGCCGACCTTCTCGAGCCCCTCGGCGTTGGCGAAAGTCGCCATGGCGATCTTCGCGAGGGTCTCGGTCCGCCCGTTGCTGAAGGTGCCCACGACCGAGCCGTCCGCGGTGATCGCGTAGGACTTCAGCGTGCCCGCGGCGGCGCCGTTCTGGCCGGTGAGGGCGATGGTGCTCATGTCGGCGAAGCCGGTCACCGCGCTGAGGTCGACGGCGATCCCCCCGGCGTTCAGCGTGAGACCGGCGGTCTGACGTCCGTCGGTGAAGGCGAGGGCACCGGTCGCTCCGCTGACGGGCTCGGCGACGTCCCAGCCGGCGGCCGTGCGCGTGAACGTCAGGCTCAGCGAGGTCTTCGTGCCCTGGGCGTCGTAGACCGCGATGTCGCGCACGAGCTGCGTTCCGACCGCGGCGGTGGAGGGCAGGTTGCCGGTCGCGGTCGAGGTCGTGGTCGCCCGGGCGGCCGAGACGAGGTCCTGCGGGATCGAGATGGTACCGGGCACCTGACCGGTGTCGACCGCCCCGTTCTGCGCCGACCAGCCCTGCACGAGCGAGCCGTCGGCGGTGACCATCTTGCCCTGACCGTCGAACGAGAAGCCGCCCGCGCGGGTGTAGAGGGTCTCCCCGCCCGAGCGCACCGCGAAGAACCCGTCGCCCTGGATCATCAGGTCGCTGCCGCGGCCGGTGGTCTGGGCCGCCCCCTGGGCGAAGTTGGTGCGGATGCCGCCGACCTGCACGCCGAGACCCACCTGCGCGGGGTTGCGACCGCCGTTCGCGGCATCCGGGATGCCGGCTTCGCCGACGACCTGCGAGAGCGAATCCTCGAAGAGGACCGAGGAGCCCTTGAAGCCCGCCGTGTTGACGTTGGCGATGTTGTTGCCGGTGGTGTCGAGCATCGTCTGGTGGGAGCGGAGTCCGGAGATCCCGGAGAAGAGCGAACGGAGCATGAGGGTCTCTTTCGTGTGGGTGGTCGAGCGGTGGAGGTCAGGGGGTGGTCGTCAGGACGGTGGTCGTCAGGGGGTCGCGGAGGTGGCGGGGGTGACCGAGGTGATCGCGTCGAGGGCCACGGTGACGTCGCCGATCGTGACCTGCGGGATGGATCCCTCGAAGGACACCTTCGAGACGATCCCCGAAGCCGGGGCGCCGGCCGCGTCGAGGTAGCCGGCCCGCTGCCCGATCAGGGCGGTGGCCGCCTGCCGCATGTTGAGGGCGAACGCCTCGGAGCTGTTGCGGCTCATCGCGGTGAGCTGCTCCATCATGGCCAGCTGGGTCGTCTGCGAGATCATCTGGTTGGTGTCCATCGGGGTGGACGGGTCCTGGTTCGTCAACTGCGTGACGAGCAGCTTCATGAACACCTCGCTGTCGAGCTCCTTCTTCGGAGCCGCGGCGGTGGGGGAAGCGGTCGCGAACGGGCTCGCTGTCGCGGTGACGGCGTCGACGGTCATGGGGGGTCCTCTCAGGCGAAGATGTCGAGCCCGCCGGCGCGGGCGACGTCGAGCGACGCGGCCGCGCCGATCGGGGGGATCCGGGGGTCGGAAGCGGGGGACGCAGGCGCGCGGGCGCGGTCGCGCGGGTCGGGCTGGGCATCGGAGGGCGCACCGCCGGACCCGGCGGACGGGCCGCGATCGCCCGCACCGCTGTCTCCGACCCCCGGCCCCACCGCGAGGTGGGCGTGGGGCACGATCGCGGCGAGGTCCCGCCGCAGATCGGAGACCATGCTCCGCAGGATCTCGCGTGTCGCGTCGGTCGCTCCCGAGAGCTCGACGCGCACGTCTCCGCCCGCGCCGATGCGGGCGCGGACCGTGACCGGGCCGAGGGCGTCGGGGCGCACGGTGAGCACGAGCTCGTGCACCCCCGCCGGACGCTGGGCGAGATGCACGATCGCGGGCGCGACCTGCGCCGCGACCGCGCGCGGGACCACGGCCTCCGTCGGCGGCGGCGGTGTCGCGGGCGCGACCGGGGTCGCGGCGGGAGCGGAGACCGCCGAAGCAGCGGCGGTCCCCGCGGTCTCGGCGCCGCCGACGGCGGGCGTGAGCGGCGCGGGGACGGCGGAGCCCGCGGAGGTGCGCGGGGGCGCGGATGCCGCAGCGGAGACGACGGCGGCGCCCGGTGCGGGGGCGGGCGCGGGTGCCACGGCGGACGCGGGCGCCGACAGGCCGCCGGCGGGGGTGAGCACGGGTGCCGGTGACGGCGCGACCGGGGTGGGCGGCTCGGCATCGCCGACGGGCACGGTCGACGCTCCGTGCGCCTCCGACGTCTGTTGGGTCGATGCGGGGCGCGGGTCGGCTGTGGGCGGGACGGAGGGCGAGACCGTTCGCCCCGTCAGCGCGGGAGACCCGGCGGCGGGTGCGGCCCCGGCGGCGGGGGCGGGTGCGTCAGCGGGGGCGGACGGGAGGGGTGCCGGCACGGCGACGGCGGCGGGGGCGGGTGCGCCGGCGGGGGCGGACGGGAGGGATGCCGGCACGGCGACGGCGACGGACAGGGCGGCGGATGCAGCGACACCCGACGCACCGAGGCCGGACGCCGGAACCCCCGGCGCGGCGAGACCCGGCACCACGGCCGCGGGCGGAACCGTTGCGACGGGAACCGCTACGGGCGCGGGAGCCGCTGCGGCGGGCGAGGTCGTAACGCCGACGGGCGAGGTCGCGACGCCGACGGGCGAGGTCGCGACGCCTGCGGGCGAGGTCGCGACGCCGACGGGCGAGGTCGCGACGCCGGCAGGCGAGGTCGCGACGCCGACGGGCGAGGTCGCGACGCCGGCGAGCGCGGGTGCGGCGCCGGCAGGCGGGGCGACCCCGACGGCGTGCCCGACGGGCGATGCGGGGGCGGTGGCCGTTGTCGCCGGCAGCTCCGCGGAGGCGATGATCCCGTCCTCCGAACGCCCGCCAAATCGGGCGCCGCCGACGGGAACGCCGTCGATCGGCCATCGAGCGTCCGCGGGCGGGGTCGCCGCCGCATCCCTTCCGGCCCCGGAAGTCCCCGGGGTCGGGCTGAGGGTCGCCTCGGCGGGCATCGTCCGCAGAACGGGGCGGGGTCGCTCCCCCTCCCCCGGCGCACTGCCGGGCAGCGCGCCGTCGATCCACACCGGCATCGTCCGCAGCACCGGCGGCTCGGCGGCATCCGCGGCGACCGTAGGCTTCGCGGCCCGGGGGGTCTTCTCCTGTGCCGTCGTCGCACCAGTCAGCCCGGCCGGCACGGTCCCCGCGGCCGGGACCGCCGCGGGGGCGCCGCCCGTGGTCGACGCCTCCGCGGGCGTCGCTTCCGCGGGTGACACCTGCGCGGGTTCCACTCCGGCGGGCACCGCCCCCTGCGGAAGCGGCATGACCCAGGGCGCCGGCATCGTCATCAGCGGCGGATGATCCCTCGCGGGCGCCGTCGTGTCGGCGTCGCGCGTCGTCGCGGGAGCCGACGGACCGCCGACCGCGGACGTCGTCCGAGCGGATGCCGCCACCCCACTCTCCGCCGACGTCGCTCCCCCGCGGGGCGCCGCCTCACCCGACCCCGCCGGAGATGCGATAGAGGAGGTCTCCGGCGACGCCGGTCCCCCGGCATCCGTCGATGACACCGGCACGACGCGGACGTCGGCGCCCCGCGCGAGCGCGTCGGCCGCACGGGCGAAGGCGTCGCCGAACGCCGACGCCGTGTCGGAACCGGAACCCGACGGGGGCGCGGTCGCCGCCCCGGCGCCGAACGCGTTCGCCGGCGCGGAGACCGGCGGAGGCGTAAGCGTCATGCGCCACGTCCCGTCAGGGTGGACGCGATGCCCGAGACGCCGAGCCCGCCGCTTCCGGTCGTGCCCGCGGCGAACAGCGTCTGCAGCGCCGCTGCGAGATCCCCCTGGCTCGCGGGACGCGTCGCGGTCGATGCGGAGGCGGGGGTCGCCGACGTGGTCGGTGTGCCGAGCTCCCGCGCGGCCGCCGCGGCCTCTTCGAGGAGGTCGGCGAATCGCGTCGCCGCGCTCGACGAGGCCGTCGCCGTGGCCGTGGTCTCCGCGACGCCGCCCGCGGCGGTCGTCTGCGCGGGGGCGGTCTTGGCGGTGGCGGACGACGGGTGCAGCGAGGAGATCTGACCCGTGATCGCCTCGATGCGCCCGAGCACGCCGTCAACGCTCACGCCGCGCTCCCCTCGCTGCGACCGGCGCGCGTGGTGGCGATCTCGTCGAGCGCGTTCTGCTCGGCACGCGCCTCGGTCTCGAGCTCGCGCGCCCGGTGCGCGCCCTCGAGCCGCTCGAGACCCTTCAGTTCGCGGCGGGCCTCGACGTGCGCCGCTTCGGCGGTCGCCGCGTCGTCCCGCCGAAGGCGCGCGAGCACCTGCAGGTCGGCCAGCGACGCCTGCCCGGCCGCGCGCGCGGCGGCCATGGCCCGCAACGTCGCGGGGTCGTCGATCTGCGTCGCGATCGCGCTCAGGCTCGACACCGCCTGCTCCGCGGCTGCTTCGGCCGCCCGCACCTCGGTGCGTGCGCGGGCGACGTCCTCCGCCGCGACACGTTCCTGGACGCCGCGCACGCGAAGCAGACCCGCGAGGGGAAAGGTCATGGGTTCAGGCCTCCGAAGGTCTCGGTGAGGGCGGTCAGATGCCGCCAGGATTCGTCCGTCGTGGAGTGCTCGTCGATCGATTGCGTGAGGAACGCGTCGATTCCGCGCTGGTGGAGCAGAGCGGCATCCACCAGGGGGTTCGCCCCCCGCGTGTACGCGCCGATGTCGATCAGGTCGTTCGCCTGCCGACGCGCGGCGAGGACGCTGCGCAGGATCACTGCCCGCTGCCGTTGATCGGGCGTGGTCACCTTGCCCACCACCCGCGAGACCGATCCGAGCACGTCCACCGCGGGGAAGTGCCCGCGCACCGCGAGGGCGCGGTCGAGCACCACGTGACCGTCCAGGATGCCGCGAGCGGCGTCCGCGATCGGTTCGTTGTGGTCGTCTCCGTCGACGAGCACGGTGTAGAGCCCCGTGATCGAGCCCGCCGGGCCCGTACCGGCGCGCTCCAGAAGGGCCGCGAGCACCGAGAACGTCGAGGGCGGGTAGCCCCGTGTCGCCGGAGGCTCCCCCGCCGACAGGCCGATCTCGCGCTGGGCCATCGCCACCCGCGTGAGCGAGTCCATCATCAGCACGACGTCGCGACCCTCGTCGCGGAACGCCTCGGCGATGCGCGTGGCGAGGAACGCCGAGCGCAGGCGGGCCATCGCCGGCTGATCCGAGGTGGCCACGACCACCACCGAGCGGGCGAGGCCCTCGGGCCCCAGATCGTCTTCGAGGAACTCGCGCACCTCGCGACCGCGCTCGCCCACGAGCGCGATGACGGTGACGTCCGCGGTGGATCCGCGCGCGATCATCGACAGCAGCGACGACTTGCCCACGCCGGAGCCCGCGAACAGACCGAGGCGCTGTCCCACCCCGACCGGCGTCATGGTGTCGAGCACGCGCACCCCGAGGCCGAGCTGACGATCGATGCGGCGGCGGCCGAGCACGCTGGGCGCGTCGTTGCCCAGCGCGACGCGCCGGGCGGCGACGAGCGGTCCCTGATCGTCGATGGGGCGTCCGAGTCCGTCGAGCACCCGCCCGAGCAGCGCGGGTCCGGTGGGCACGAGCGCCGCGGCGCCGACGTGGTGCACCGCCGCACCCGCCGTGATCCCGGCGAGCGGCGCCAGGGGCATGCAATGCGAGCGCGCCCCCTCCACGGCGACGACCTCCGCCTCGACGCCGCGCCCGTTCGCCGCCGCGATGCGCACGCGATCGCCGACGGCGGCCCGGATGCCGAGCACCTCGACCCCGAGACCCACCACGGCCGTGACCGTGCCGGCGCGCTCCGGTCGCGCGGCGGTCAGCACGCGTCGCCACGACGCGGTGGCGGTGCTCACGCGGGCTCACCCCCCTCGTCGCTGCGCAGCGCCGCGCGGGCGCGGGCGAGGGCCGAGGAGACACGGGTGTCCACGCGGGCGTCCGCGAGCTCCACGATCGCCCCGCCCGCGTCGACGGCGTCCGAGGCGACGACCTCCGCCGTCGCCAGGACCGGCGATGCGCTGTCGCGGAGCGTGCGCACGTCTCGCTCGGCGAGGTGCGCGCGCACCCACGTCGAGACGGGGGCCTCGGCCACGGCGCGTCGCATCGCGTGCGCGGCCGAGCGCGCGGCATCCGAGAGCTCCCCGTCGAGGATCGTCTCGGCGAGGTCGATCGCCAATTCCTCGAGCCGCTCGGCGTCGGCGGCGACGAGAGCCGCGAGACGCCCATCGAGATCGGTGCGGACCGCGTCCACCGCGGCGAGCGCCGTGCGCAGCGTCTCCCGCGTCTCGGCTTCCTGCTGCGCGATGCGCGCCTCGAGCGCGACGCGGGCCTGCGCGAGCTCCTCCGCGGCGCGCCGACGCCCCTCTGCGAACCCGTCGGCGTACCCGCGCACGCGCGCCTTCTCGCTGACCGCGCGAGCGTCCGGCACGCTCCCGCCCAGGCGCGGCGGCACCAGCGGTGTGAAGGTTGCATCGGTCACGGCGGTCACCCTGCGGGTTGTGGCGAAGCCGATCCGTGGCCAGGTCGTCGAGCGATCCGTGCTCGCGCCCCACTATCGCGACGCCTCTCGTCCGCGGTAACCGGTGGTCGCGCTCCGCGCGTCGTCGAGGGCGTCACTCGATGAGTTCGTCGTCGTCTTCGCGCGAGATCGTGATCTCCTCGGCCGCCTCGAGCTCGCGGATGATGCGCACCACCTCGGCGCGCGCCTCGTCGACCTGCCGCATGCGCACCGGCCCGAGCGCCGACGCCTCCTCCGCGAGGTTCTCGCGATTGCGTTCGGTCATGTTGCGCCGGATGACCTCGCCGACCTGCTCGTCGGCGCCCTTCAACGCCAGGGCGAGCACGCGCAGATCGATGCCGCGGAGCACGCGCTGGGCGTCGCGGTCCTCGAGCCGGGAGATGTCGGCGAAGGTCACCATCCGACTGCGCACCTCCTCGGCGAGGTCGTGGTCGCGATCCTCGAGACTGGCCAGGAGGGCCTTCTCGAGCACGGTGTCGGAGCGGTTGATGATGTCGACCAGGGGCTGCACGCCGCCGGTCGCCTCGTGCGCCTCGCGCATGCCGAAGATGCCGGTGCGCGCGCGCAGCGACTCCGCGACGACCGCGATCGCCTCCTGCGAGGCCGCCCCCAGGGTCGCGATGGCTTGCGCGACGTCGGTGCGCAGCGGGTCCTGCAGGGCCGCCAGCACCGCGGCGGCGCGGTCGGCGCGCAGGTTGGCCAGTACGACCGCGACGGTGGTGGGCATCTCCCCGTCGAGGATCGTGGCGAGCTGGGTCGGGTCGGCGGCGTTGAGGAACTCGAACGACACCACCCCCTGCGACATCACCCGTCCGACCATGCCGACGGCCTTCTCCCGGCCGAACGCGGTCTCGAGCAATCCGGTGGCGAATTCCTGGCCGCCGCGGCTGACGGCGGATCCCCCGGATGCGATGCGGCGGAAGTCGGCGAGGGCGGCGGCGATCGCGGCGGTGTCGATGCCGCCCAGCTGCGCCAGCTCCGCCGCGAGCAGTTCCGCGCGGGCCTCGCCGAGGCGCCGCAGCACCTCGGCGCTGACGTCGCGGTCCATGTTGAGCATGACGATCGCGGCCTTGCGCACCCCCGACATCGCCGGCGCGGCGGGAGCGACCGGCATCACCTCGGTGGCCGCCGTGGGGCTGACCGCGGGGGCCGCGTCCTCCGCGGGCACGCGCGTCTGCAACAGGCTCATACCCTCGCCTCGTCCATCATGCTCGCCAGCGCCTTGGCGGCGTTCTGCGGGTCGTTCTTGGCGAGCTGCTCGACGTCACGCCGTCGCTGCTCCACGAGCACCTGCGTGGCCTCGGGCTCCTCCTCGATGTCCAGGACGGTCGGGAGCACCTTGGTCGGCGGGGTGGCCGCGGGCAGGGCGATCGGTTCGGCGAGGCCCTTCAGGCTCTTGAGCTTCTGCTCCTCGGTCTCGGTGATCGTCGAGAAGTACTCGATGGGGCCTTCGTCGGTGTACAGGGTGCGCCGTTTCATCCGGCGCCGCACCAACAGGGCGACGACGAGGATGATGGCCGCGAGCACGATCGAGCCGCCGATGATCGCCGCCCGCAGCAGGTCGGCCTGCATCTGCGCCGCCTTCTCCGCCTCGGCCGCGTCGAGGGCCGCCTGCGCCGCCGCCGCGCCGGTCTGGCTGAACTCGACCATCTCGACCGTGACGGTGTCTCCGCGCTGGGCGTTGATCCCGGCCGCGGTGGAGACCAGCGCCTGCACCTGCTCCGCGGTCACACCGTTCACCGCGCCCCGGTCCAGGGCGACGCTGATGGTCTGGCGGGTCACCTCGCCGGCGGGGGTCGTGGTCTTCTCGGTGCTCTTGTTCACGGCGTTGTTGCGCGTGGACTCCTCGGCCTGGTAGTTGCCGCCGCCCGCCGCGTTCGGCACCGCGATGTTGTCGGGACCCAGGACACCCGTGCCCGTCCCCTGCCCGCCGGTGTAGGTCTCGGTCTTCGTCTGCTCGTTCGACATCACGCCGCCCTCCGGGGCGGTGTAGGTCTCGTCCATCCGCTCCGACGTCGAGTTCGCGACGTCCGCCGCCACGCTGACGGTGGCGTTGCCCGGGCCGACGATGGTCTCGAGCATCTTCGTCACCGTCGAGGCGACCTTGGCCTCGTACTCGGTGGCCTGCGTGTTCGCGGAACCGGTGAGTCCGGTTCCCACGGCGGCGAGCACCTTGCCCGACTGGTCGGTGACCGCGACGTCCTCGGGCGTCATCCCCGGGATCGAGGCACTCGTGAGGTGCACGATCGCCGCGACCTGGTCCTCGGTGAGCGATCCGCCGCCCTGCGTCTTGACGAAGACCGAGGCGGTGGGATGCCGTTCCTCGGCGACGAACACGCTCTGCTCGGGGATCGCCAGCTGCACGGATGCCGCGGTGACTCCCGACATCGCCCCGATCGTGCGGGCGAGTTCCCCCTCGATGGCGCGTTTGTAGGTGACGGACTGCTGGAACTCGCTCGCCGTCACGCCCATCTTGTCCAGCAGCGTGTACCCGCCGCTGGTGTCGCTGGGCAGCCCTGCGGCCGCCGCGGTGAGCCGCTGGGGATAGACCTGCGCGTCGGGGACGAGGATCGTCGCTCCGCCCTCGGTCAGCTCGTAGGGCACGCCCGCCGATTTCAGCTGCTCGACCACGGCTGACGCGTCTGTCGCGCTCAGGCCCGTGAACAGCGGGCTCATCTGCGGTTTGGACAGCCAGCTGCCCAGGGCGATCACGCCCATCACCAGCAGCGCCGCGCCGATGACGGCGATGGTGCGCTGCGCGACCGTGAAGCCGCCCGCGATCTGCTTCGCGCGGCCGATGGTCGTCGCAAGGAACGGGGGCATGTCAGGCCTGCATCCTCATGATGTCGTTGAAGGCGGCGACGCCGCGGTCGCGCACCGCCACCATCAGGTCCAGCGTCACTCCCGCGCGCGACGAGGCCAGCGTGGCCTTGTGGATGTCGTCGAGGTCGCCCGTGACCGCCTGCACGGCGAGCTGGTTGGAGGTGGACTGCAGCTGCTGGAGGTTCTCCACCGCCGCCGTGAGCGAGACGGCGAACGGCTGCGCACCCGCGGTGGCGCCCACGCCCGACGGCGCCGGCGTCGTCTCGAAGCTGAGCGGTGCGAGCGGGCTCACGCCCCCTGCGGCAACGGGGTCGATCGGAGTGCTCATCACGACCGCCCGATCTGGAGGGCGGATTCGTAGGTCGTCTTCGCGCGGTCCACCACGGCGGCGTTGGCCTGGTACCCGCGTTGGGCGAGGATCAGCATGCTCATCTGGTCGCCGAGGTCGACGTTGGGGTACTGCACGTACCCGTCCTCGTTCGCGTACGGGTGGTCGGGTTCGTAGACCAGGCGCCCCTCGGCCGTCGATTCCTGCACGCCCGTGACGTACACGCCCGGGCTGCGGGTGCCCTCGGCGACGGTGACGTACTTCTCGCGGAACATGTCCTGCCCCGCCGGGGTGGCGGTGTTGACGTTGGCGATGTTGTCGCTCAGCGCATCCATCCATTTGCGGTGCGCGGTCAGCCCGGTGCCGGCGATGCCGATGGTGTCGAACGTCATGCCGAGGCCTGCCCGATCGCCTTGGTGATGGATGCCGCCTGGCCGCTCAACGCCTGCGCCGCGAACTGGTAGCGCAGCACGGTGTCGATGTTCGACAGCGTCTCGGTGTCGAGGTTGACGTTGTTGCCGTTGCGGCGGGTGGGCTCGAGCGAGCGTTCCACCGTCGGTGCGACCCCGCCGACCCCGCTCTCGACGGCGCTGCGCAGGCGGTCCTCGAACAGCACGCGCTTGGCCTGGTAGTCGGGGGTGTTGACGTTGGCGATGTTCTCCGCGATCGAGCGCTGGCGCAGGGCGAGCCCGTCCAGCGCGCTGGACAGGGCGGTTGAGGTGACGGAATCGAGCACGCGGCACTCCGGTCGAAAGAACGAGCCGATCCGTGGCTGTGTGGTCGAGCGATCCCTGCTCTGGCGCGACTATCGCGACGCGACGGCGACGGCGTAACCGGGTGTCACCCCTCCACGTCGAGATACACCGGTGCGTCGGGGGCGACCGAGGGGATCCGTCGGATCGCGGCGAGTTCGCGGGCGACGTTCTCGCGCGCCGCCATCAGGCCGCTGATGCTCGCCCGCTGGCGCTCCAGGACGAGGCGGGCGCGCTCGACGACCTCGGGCGGCGGCGGCCCGGGTGGTTCCTCGACCGGACCGTCGGCGGGATCGTCGGGGGCGTCGAGCGATCGTTCGAACGCGTCGAGCAGCCGGTTCCACGCCGCGAGGTTCGTCGACACGGGGCGTCAGACCGGCGTGATGGCGTCGGCCGCCGCGTGCCACGCGTCGCGGAGCGGCGCGATGAGGTCGCGGCACTCGCGGGTGGCGTCGGCGTCGCGCGCGACGTTGGCGACGATGAGGCGCCCGGTGATGTAGGTGTACAGCGCCCTCAGCCCGTCGGAGCCGTCCCACGTGTCGTCGAGCGATCCGCTGAGCTCGGCGATGATGGCCTGCGCGTGGGTGAGGTAGGTGCCGGCGGATGCCGCATCTCCCCCGGCCTGCGCCGCGGCGGCCCGCTCGACGTCGACCAGCAGCCGGTCGTAGAGCATGGTCACCAGTCGCTGCGGGGTGGCGGCGTTGACCTGCTGCTCCAGGTACTCCTGCTTGGCGCGTTCGAGGGCGGTGGGCACGAGGGGTTCTCCTTCTCGGGGGACGGGATGCGGGGACTACTTCGACGACGGCGTCAACGCCGACAGCTGCGAGGTGAGCCAGTCCGACCGCGACTGCAGGCCCGACAGGCGCACCTCCATCGCGGCATACGTGCGCTCGAGGGTCGCCCGCCGCATGTCCAGGCGCAGGTCCATGCGCTCGACCTGTTTCTCGAGGGTCTTGACCTCGCTCTGCTGGCCTGTGATGCGCTGAGTGACGAGGCCGTCGTACTTGTCGGAGTACTGCGCCGTGGTGTCCTGCACGCGGGCCGAGACCGCGGCGAAGACCGCCTGCACCGCCTCCGGATCCTCGGCCATGGCCGCGGCGAAGCGGTCGGCGTCGAAGGAGAGAGCCCCCGCCTTGTCGACGCTGATGCCGATGGTCGAGGGCGAGACCCCGTCGACCGGGCTCTGGACGGCGGAGGCGAGTGCCGCCCGCAGCGACCGCACCGTGCTGTCGCCGGTGAACACGCCGAGAGTGGTCGTCTTCCCGGGAGCGGCGACCGTCGCCTTCGATCCGTTGTCGATGCGGGTCAGCAGCGTCGCGATCTCCTTCACGAACGCCGAGGCGGCATCCGACTGCGCTTTCGCATCGGGCGTCACGGTCACGGTGACCGGGTCGGCCGAGACCGCCTTCACCGTGATGTCGATCCCGTCCCCGATGCCGGTGAAGGTGTTGGACGCGCTCGTCACCACCTGCTCGGCCGCCGTCCCGGCGAACAGGCGGATGACGGCATCCGTCCCCCGCGCGAGCACGGCCGCGCCCGGCTCGGTCGAGACGTCGATCGACGCGGATGCCGCGACCTCGGCCGCGGTGCCGCGGTGCAGGCTGAACGCGCCCTCCGCACCCGTGCGGGTCGAGGTGATCTGGATGCGCGAGAGCGCCGCCCCCTGCGCGTCGCGCCCGCCGGGCACGACCGTGGCGGTCACCCCGGCCTTGGCGGCGTTGATCGCGGCGGCGAGATCGGCGGCCGATCCACCACCCGGCGGGAGCTCGGTGACGGTGCGGTCCGCTCCGACCAGCGAGAAGGGACCGGCGAACGCCGACGCGTCGCCCGCGGCGGTGACCACCGCGTGCGCCCGTGCCAGCGTGTCGACGACGACGTCGGTCGAGAACGCCCGTGCCGTCTCCCCCGCGACGACGGTCACCGCCTCCGATGAGCTCGATGCGGTGTACCGGGCGAGGGAGGTGGAGGATGCCGCGGCCTTGGCCTTGTCGGTCAGGCTCTGCAGCGCGGTGTTGAGCGACTGGAGGTTCGAGATGACGCTGTTGCGATCGGTGATCCGATTGGCGACGAGGGTCTTGGGGATCGCCGCGACTTTGACCAGGGCGTCGATGAGGTCCTTGGTCTTCAGGCCCGAGGCGATGCCGTCGATCTGCATGATCCTGCGTCTTCCTTCTCTCGAGATGGGGGGTTATGCGAAGGCGCCCGGGCGGGAGAACTCCCCCGCCCGGGCGCCCGAGGGCAGCAGTGCTGCGACTCAGCGCAGGAGCTGGAGAACGCCCTGGCCCGACTGGTTCGCCTGCGCGAGCATGGCGGTACCGGCCTGCTGCAGGATGTTCGAGGCGGTGTACTTGACCATCTCGGATGCCATGTCGGTGTCGACGATGCGGCTCTTGGCGGCGGAGAGGTTCTCGGCCGAGACCTGCAGCGAGTTGATGGTCGACTCGAAGCGGTTCTGCACGGCACCGTAGCCCGAGCGAGCGGTCGAGACGTTCACGATCTCGGCGTCGATGGCGGCGATCGAGGTGAGCGCGTTGGCTGCCGAATCGACGTCGAGGGCCTTGACCGTCGCACCGAGACCCGAGAAGTCGGTCAGGGCGACCGCGATCTGGTCCTCGGCGGCCGTGGAGCCGGCGCCGACCTGGAACGTCAGGGTGTCGCCGCCCGAGAGCAGCTTGATGCCGTTGAAGTTCGTGCTGGCCGCGACACGGGTGAGCTCGTCGCCCAGCGTGTCGAGCTCGGTCTTGATCGAGGTGCGCGAGTCGGCGTTGTTGGAGTCGTTACCCGCCTGCACCGCGAGGTCGCGCACGCGCTGCAGGATCGAGTGCACCTCGGTCAGGGCGCCTTCCGCGGTCTGGATGACCGAGATGCCGTCCTGAGCGTTGCGCGCGGCGACGTTGAGGCCGTTGACCTGCGAGCGCAGGCCCTCGGAGATGGCCAGACCGGCGGCGTCGTCCGCGGCCCGGTTGATGCGCAGACCGCTCGAGAGCTTCTCGAGCGACTTCGAGACGTCGGCCTGGTTGGCCGACAGGTTGCGGTACGCGTTGAGAGCACCGACGTTGGTTGCGATCTGAAGACCCATGTTGTTCCTCCGTGGATGGGATTACCGTGCGGGGGCCGTCCGTGGCCCTCCATCCCCCACCTTCGCGACGGGCCGGCATCGCGGTAACCGAGACCGCGCGATTTCTCCCGCGCGTTCGCCAGTTGCTCCGTGCTCTCCCCGCCTCAGGCGGGGACGGCGACGACGGGAGCCGCGGCGGCGGGCCCGAAGACGCCGTCGAAGAACGCCGCCTTGGCCTTGGTGGAGCGGTCCGGCGCGGTGCCGTTCTCCCAGGAGTCGAGGGCCTCGCGCATGAGGGTCAGTCCGATGCGGCGCAGCTTCGAGACGTAGGCGTGGCTGACGTCGAGGTCGTGGGCGACGTCCTTGACCATGCGCTCTTCGAGGTAGACCCCGCGGATCACCTGCCGCATCTGATCGGGGAGGGCCGCGACGATGCGCTCGAGCATGCGCTGGGTCTCGGCCTGCTCGGCGGCGTGCTCGGGCAGGATGACGCTGTCGGTGAGGTCGGCCGCCTGTCGCCCGTCGTCGCCCTCGAACCGCGCCTCGAAGCTCGTCGCGGTGCGCACCATCTCATCGAGCAGCTGCATGCGCGCGACGGTCTCGGCATCCAGTCCCGATTCCGCGGCCACCTCCGCGAGCGTGGCGGGCCGTCCGGTGCGCACCCGGACGAGCTCCGTCGCCACGCGCACCCGCTCGATCTTGTCGCGGCTGCGCTCGCCGGCCGGGTCGGCGGCGCGCATCTCGCTGAGGATGGCCCACGTGATCTTCGTGCGCGCGTACGCCCCGAAGGGCACCCCCCGCGCCGGGTCGTATTCCAGGGATGCCACGGCCAGGCCCAGGTACGCCGCCGAGAGCAGGTCGTCGAGGTCGACGTGCAGCGCGGTCCGCGCCTTCTCGACCGCCAGGTACTTCGCCAGGGGGAGGTTCTCCCGCGCGAGTCGCTCGGCCGAGAGGGGCACGTCGGAAACGGCGGGGAGGACGGTGCTCGACATCACGACTCCTGCTGTTTTTGCTTGTTTATGAGCAGAAACTAACACACATAGGAGTCTCGGCCGCATCCGGATCGACCCCGGCGTCGGCCTGGCACCCGCGGGCTGCCGGCGGCGCCCGTCCGCGATGCGGCGCTCAGCCGCGGACGCGACGGACCACGCGGAGTTCGACGGTCGCCGCGGTCCCGCCCACCAGGGGGATCGCCGCGGCCGTGGGGTTCCAGATGACGAGGGGGACGCCGGGCGTGGGGGCGACCTGATCCTCCTCGAGCCCGAACCGGGCACGGAGGCCGTAGTGGTGCAGCACCGTCGCGAACCGCTCCCACTCGACCCAGCTCCACGGTCGCATCGCGCTCACGTGCACGCCGGCCTGCTGCCAGGGGCGCGCCGGATGCGAGAAGCCGCGCAGACCGTCCCGACGCATGGCCGGAGCACCGGGCGACAGGACGTCCACGCCGAGCGCCTCGCAGCCGCGCCGCAGGTCGTCGTCGAGCCGTACGAGCTCGGCGCGGGTGCGCAACCGCGCGATCGCGGCCAGGGTCAGCACGACCGGGTGGTGACCGAGCGTCCGCACGCGCGTCCACGTCACGCCCCGGTGGGCGACGAGGCCGCGCGCCGCCAGCCACCGGTCGAAGAACGGATCGGCGATCGCCGCGTCGACGGCTCCGCCGGCTGCGCCGCTCTCGGCGGCGAGACGATCGGCGACCAGTCGGGCGCGCAGGAAGGGCGCCGGCGCGGTCGCGTCGGCGATATGCTGCATCGCGTCGCGCGGATCGAGGCCGTTGAGGCGGGCGAACCGCTCGAGCATCTCGGCGGTGCTCATGCCGGCCCGCAGGCCCGCCTCCCCGCCGCGCACGGAGGGCCGTCGCGCTTGGAACGTCACGGTACTCCCTCAGATCTGCACGTTTACGAGTGAAAATAGCACGCCGGCGAGGGCGCCGCGCGCCACCGCCGAACGTGCTTCGAGGGCCGGTGCTACTCTCGCGCCATGTCGCGCGTCTCCGGCGCGGTCGCGAGGGTGCGCTCGTCCGCCCTCGGCGTGACCGCGGGACTCATCGGGTGGTTCGTGCTGGTCGAGCTGGCCAGCGGCATCCTGCAGGGCTTCTACGTGCCGCTGCTGCCCGACATCGTCGTGCACCTGGGCATCCGCGACGCCGACGTCAACTGGTTCGAGGCCGCGCAGCTGCTGCTCTCCGCGCTGGTGCTGCCCGTGCTCGCCAAGCTCGGCGACATGTTCGGGCACAAGCGCATCCTGCTCGCCTCCGCGCTGGCGACGGCCGCCGCGAGCTGGTGGCTCGTCTTCGCCGACTCCTTCGGCACCTTCCTCGCCGCGTGGGCGCTGCAGGGCTTCTACGTCGTGTGGCTGCCGCTCGAGATCGCCCTCGTCTTCGATCGCGGCCGTCGCGCCGCCCACGGGGTCTCGCGCACGCGCCGGGCCGCGGGACTGCTCGTGGTGGGGCTGCAGGTCGGCGCGATCCTGGGCGCCCTCGCGGCCGGGCGTCTGTTCGCCGCGACCGGCGGCGATCTGCGCCTGTCGCTCGCGATCCCCGCGATCGTGGTCACCCTGATCTGCGTCGTCATCTGGCTCGGCGTGCCCGAATCGGAGCGAGCCGACGGCGAGCGCCGCCTCGACGTGGGCGGGTTCGCGATCCTCGCCGGCGCGCTCCTGTGCGTGACCGGTGCGCTCTCGTTCGTGCGCCTGCCCGAGGGGCCCGGCCCGCTCGCGATCACCGCCCTGCTCGTCGCCGGGGTGGCCCTCCTCGCGGTGTTCGTGTGGTTCGAGCTGCGCCAGAGCGACCCGGCGGTCGACATCCGCGTGCTCCGTCGCCCCGAGATGTGGCCCGTGCAGACCACCGCCTTTCTCGTGGGAATCAGCCTTCTCGGTGCCCAGGGCCCCCTCGCGACCTACGCCGGCACGGACCGCGCACTCGGATACGGACTGGGACTGGACGCCACCGACCGGTCGAACGTGATCGGGGTGTACCTGGTGTCCCTCATCGTCGGGGCGGTGCTGTTCGCCGTGACCTCGCGGCGCGCGAGTCCCCGCGCGGTGCTGATCGGCGCGGCGGTCCTCGTCGGGGCGGGATACGCGCTGCTGCTCCCCCTCCACGTCGAGCTGTGGCAGGTGCTGCTGTGCCTCGGGATCGCCGGCCTCGGTTCGGGGGCGCTCGTCGCGGCGATGCCCGCGGCCGCCGCGGCCGCGGCTCCGCGGGGGCAGACCGGCGTGGCATCCGCCCTCACGAACACGACCAAGACCGTGGGCGGAACGATGTCGTCCGCGGTGTTCGGGGTGGTTCTCGCGGCGGGCGCGGGATCGGCCGTGGCGGCGACCGCCGCTCCGCTGGCGGGATACCTGACCGTCTGGTCGATCTGCGCGGCGGGAGGGTTCGCGGCGGCGGTCCTGCTGTTCTTCGTGCCCGAAGTGGCCTTCGCCGATCGCGCGGAGGCCGAGGTCGGCGCGCACGCGGCGCGCGGCGACGTCAGCTGAGCGCTGTGCCGCTCACGGGCGGCCGAGGGCGAAGAACCCGATGGCGAGCGCCACGACGATGCCGAACGACACCCAGGCGGCGAGTCCCCACGACGTCCGCAGACGCCGACCGGCGGGCGCCACCGCGGCGTCTCCCCGGTAGCCCTGCCCGGCGGGCTCCGTTCGCCGCTGCCCCTCGCGCCAGCGCTCCCACTGCTCGAGCTTCGTGACGAATGCATCGGCCGTTCGCATGACGTCGACCCATCGTGCGGGGTCGGTCGTGACGACACCGCGCGGATGCACGAGCAGGAGCAGATCGTCCACGATCTCGATGTCCCACCCGCCCGCGTCGTCGATGGCCTGCGCCATCACGTCGGGAGTGAACAGGTAGAGCGCGTCCGCCTCGTACCCCTCGGGGCAGTACAGGTCGAAGTGCTCGTCGAAGTCGCCCTCCAGCGAGAGCCGCTGCCCGGAATCGGGCACGGCCGCCACCGCGAACGCCCGGGTCCCGCGCCGAGTGGCGCGCACGATGATGTGCGGCAGTGGGCGCCGGAGGCCGATCCTGATCCATCCGCCCACCGGCGGGTAGGTGAACCGACGCGTGGCGTTGCGGATCTCGTAGTCCGCCCACTCGACCGTTCGCCCGTCGCCATTCTCGCGCGTCATCGCGCGGGAGACGGTGTGCCCCGTGATGCTCCACCAGGCGCGCATGGTTCCCGATTTCGGCCCCGGGACGTACGCGAGCCCGTTGTCGTCGGCGAAGCGGGACAGCGCCCAGTGTTCGCGGGGGCGTGTGCGTCCCCTGCCGGTGCGGACGATGCCCCACACGCTGAAGACGAACACCCCCGCGAACAAGAACACGAACAGGGAGATGGGTCGCACCTCGTCGGACCCGCCCTCGCGGATCTTCGCCGCGATGGTGGCCCCCATCCCCAGCGCACCGACCGTCGAGGTGATCAGGAGGAAGGAGAAGACAGCCCGTCGCCCCCGCCTCTCCGGATCGCGGACCCGCGGGTACTGCTGCCGGAACCGCGCCCAGAACTCCCGGACCTCCGCACGGCTCGGGCGGGAGCGAAGCGCCTCGACGTCGAGCGTCGTCGACTCGGTCATTCCGCGAGACTCGGCATCACCGGGTGCGCAGGGGGCCCCGCGCCAGCAGGTGCTGCGCCGACTGCGCGACCGGGCGCATCGTCACCGAGTCGAGGTTGACGTGACCCGGCGCGTCGAGCGCATAGACGATCACGTCGGCCACGTCGTCGGCCACCAGTGGCGCCTCGACACCCTCGTACAGCTTGTCGGCGGCATCCTGATCTCCGCCCAGACGGTTGAGGGTGAACTCCTCGGTGCGCACCATGCCCGGGGCGATCTCGATCACGCGCAGCGGTTCGCCGTTGAGCTCCTGCCGCAGCGCGTGCACGAGCATGGCCTCGCCCGCCTTCGCCGCGTTGTAGCCGCCGCCACCGGGGTATGCCGTCTGCGCGGCGGTGGAGGTGACGAACAGCAGGTCGGCGTGCCCGCCCGCGTCGGCCGCACGCCGGAGGAGGGGAAGAAGGGATGCCACGAGCCGCTGCCCCGACAGCACGTTCGCCTCGAACATCCAGCGCCAGTCCTCGGGATCGCCGTCTTCGACACGGTCGCTGCCGCGCGCCCCACCGGCCACGTGCACGAGAGCGTCGACTCCCCCGGTCTCGTCGAGCCAGGCGGCGAGCGCCGCGACCGCGTCGGCGTCGGTGAGGTCGGCGGCGTGCGCCACCGCGCCCGTCTCCGCTTCGAGGGCCGCGAGACGCTCCGCGCGGCGGGCCACGCCGACGACGTCCCATCCGCGCGCGCGCAGCAGCCGCGCCGTCGCCTCCCCGATCCCCGAACTGGCCCCGGTCACCACAGCACGTCGCGTCATGGCATCCACGCTACTGCTCTCCTCCGACACACGAGGGCCTCGCGTCGGGAGTCGGCGCGACCGCCGTGTGACGGCGCGTTTCCTCCGCGGTTGCCCGCGATTTCACCCGTGTCTACGCTCGCAGCAGGCCAGGGCGACCGCTCGGCCCCCCAGAACCTGAGGAGCAGCCATGTCGGCACCCGAGAACTGGCGTTTCGAGACGAAGCAGATCCACACGGGCGCTCAGCCCGACCCGGTCACCAAGGCGCGCGCCACGCCGATCTACCAGACCACCTCGTACGTCTTCGACAACGCCGACCACGCCGCGAACCTCTTCGCGCTCGCCGAGTTCGGCAACATCTACACGCGCATCCAGAACCCCACGCAAGACGTCGTCGAGCAGCGTGTCGCGGGCCTCGAGGGCGGCACCGGCGCCCTCCTCGTCGCCAGCGGCCAGGCGGCCGAGACGTTCGCGGTGCTCAACATCGCCCAGGCGGGCGATCACATCGTGTCGTCGAGCTCCATCTACGGCGGCACGTACAACCTGTTCAAGTACACGCTCGCCAAGCTCGGCATCGAGACCACCTTCGTCGAGAACCAGGACGACCCCGAGGCCTGGCGCGCGGCGGTCCGACCGAACACCAAGCTCTTCTTCGCCGAGACCATCGGCAACCCGAAGATCAACGTGCTCGACATCCGCTCCGTCGCCGACGTCGCGCACGAGGCGGGCGTGCCGCTCATCGTCGACAACACGATCGCGACGCCGTACCTCATCCGGCCCTTCGAGCACGGCGCCGACATCATCGTCCACTCGGCGACGAAGTTCCTCGGCGGTCACGGCACCACGATCGGCGGCGTCATCGTCGACGGCGGTACCTTCGCGTGGTCCGAGCACTCCGAGCGCTTCCCGGGTCTCACCACGCCCGACCCCTCGTACCACGGTGCGGTCTACACGCAGGCGGTCGGCGACGGCCTGGCCTACATCATCAAGGCGCGCGTGCAGCTGCTGCGCGACCTCGGCGCCTCCATCGCCCCGCAGAGCGCGTGGCAGCTCATCCAGGGCATCGAGACGCTCTCGCTGCGCGTCGAGCGTCACGTGCAGAACGCGCAGGAGATCGCGGAGTGGCTCGAGTCGCACCCCGATGTCGCAAGCGTGAACTACTCCGGCCTCCCCAGCTCACCCTGGTACGCCGCCGCCAACAACTACGCCCCGAAGGGCGTCGGCGCGGTGCTGTCGTTCGAGCTCAAGGGCGGCGTCGAGGCGGGCCGCGAGTTCGTCAACGCGCTGAGCCTGTTCAGCCACCTCGCCAACATCGGCGACGTGCGCTCCCTCGTCATCCACCCGGCATCCACGACGCACTCGCAGCTCACCCCCGAGCAGCAGCTGACCGCCGGGGTCACGCCCGGGCTGGTGCGCCTGTCGGTCGGCCTCGAGAACATCGCCGACCTGAAGGCCGACCTCGACCAGGCCCTCGCCGCCGCGCGCCGCCTGTCGGAGGCCGCCCGCGCCTGAGCGATCCTCGCAGCGACGCCCCGCCCCGGTCGACCCGGGGCGGGGCGTTCGCGTCCCACCCGCGCAAGTCGCCGAGACTCGTCGCTTCGGGGTGCCGAGAAGCGACGAATCCCGGCGACTCGCGCGGCGGGAGTCAGATCTTCTGCCGCGGACGCAGGCTGCCGAGGCCGCCGTCCACCCCGAGCACCTGCCCCGTCATCCAGGCGTTCTCGGGGGCGAGCAGGAACTCCACCGCGCGCGCGACGTCGTCGGGCTCGCCGAGGCGACCGAGCGGGTGCATCGCCTCCGACACCTTCCGCGACATGTCGCTCGAGGTGAGCTTCTCGGTCAGCCGCGTCTGCACGAGCCCCGGGGCCACCGCGTTCACGCGCAGCCCGTGCGCGGCGTAGCTCGCGGCGGCCGACAGGGTCAGACCGATCACGCCGGCCTTGGCCGCGGCGATCCCGTCGTGGTTGGGCAGGCCCGCCAGCGCCGCCGCCGACGAGACGAGCACCACCGCCCCACCGTCGCGCATGTGCGCGCCGGCCGCCCGCACCGCGGCGAACGCGGTGGTGAGCGAGGCCGCGATGAGCTCGTCGAACTGGGCACGCGAGGTCAGATGCGCAGGCTTCAGCAGCATCGACCCCGCGAAGACCGCGATCCCGTCGAGCTCCCCCGCCTCGGCCACGACCTTGTCGACCGCATCGAAGTCGGTGGCGTCGAGGGTGAAGTCGGGGTCGATGCGCGAGGAGTCCCGCGCGGTGGTCACGACGTGGTGTCCCGCGTCGCTCAGTCGTGTCGCCGTCGCCTGGCCGATGTCGCTCGAGGCCGCGATGAGAAGGAAGTTCGCCATGCCGGGATCATGACCACCCCACCCGGGTGCCGACGGGGGCTGGACAAGCGGCATCCGAGTCATCCGTCGTCGTAACAGACCGTGCCCGTCCGCGCGCACCGGAGAGAATGGATGCCATGGACTGGCAGATCTCCGAAGACACCGTGCCCTCGGCACCGGTGACGGAGGCCGATGCGCGGTCTCTGCTGGGTCGGCCCCCGGCGACGGGCGCCTGGCGCGACGGAGACCCGGTCGGCGATCGACGGTTCGTCTCGTTCGGCCCCTTCACGACCGAGAACGGCGAATCGCTGCCGCACGTGCGCCTCGCATACGAGACGTGGGGCGAGCTCTCCCCCGCGCGCGACAACGCCGTCCTGATCCTGCACGCCCTGACGGGCGACAGCCACGTCCGCGGCGCCGCGGGCCCCGGCCACGCCACGGCGGGCTGGTGGAGCGACCTCGTAGGCCCGGGAGCCGCGATCGACACCGACCGGTGGTTCGTCGTCGCCCCCAACATGCTCGGCGGATGCCAGGGCTCGACGGGTCCGGCCAGCATCGCCCCCGACGGGTACGAGTGGGCCTCGCGCTTCCCCTACCTCACCATCCGCGACCAGGTCGCCGCGCAGGCGGCGCTCGCCGACGCGCTCGGCGTCGACCGGTGGTTCGCCGTCGTGGGCGGATCGATGGGCGGCATGCACGCCCTGGAGTGGGCGGTGGGCCACCCCGACCGCGTCGCGCGCTCGGCGATCCTGTCGGCCCCGCCGATCACGACGGCCGACCAGATCGCCCTGAACTCCGTGCAGCTCGACACCATCCGCGTCGATCCGCGCTTCGCGGGCGGCGAGTACTACGACGCCGGCGACGGCGACGGACCCCACCGCGGACTCGCCCTCGCGCGACGCATGGCGTTGCTGAACTACCGGAGCCCGACCGAGCTGAATCAGCGCTTCCAGCGCTCCTGGCAGTCGGGGGTCAGCCCGCTCGGGCGCGGCGGCCGCTTCGCGGTGGAGTCGTACCTCGACTTCCACGGCAACAAGTTCACGCGACGCTTCGACGCGAACAGCTACCTGACCCTGGTCGAGGCCATGAACTCCCACGACGTCGGACGCGACCGCGACGGTGTCGAAGACGCCCTCGCCCGCGTCACCGCCACGACCCTCGTCCTGGGCATCGACAGCGATCGCCTGTTCCCCATCGACGGACAGCACCGCATCGCCCGCGGCATCCCGAACACCCTCGACGGCGATGCCGCCGTCGTGCTCTCGAGCGACTTCGGGCACGACGGCTTCCTCATCGAAACCGCCGCCGTCGCGACGCACCTGCGCCGCCTGTTCGCGACCTGAGCACCGCGGATGCCGCGCCCCCGGCATCCGCCCCACCCCACCCCGCCGCACGCCCCCGCCGCGCGCCCCATCGAGTGTCCAGGACACGCCGCATCGGGTCGGCCGTTGCGGCGTGTCTTGGACACTCGGCCCCGCCCGGGGGCGCCGGACTCAGCGCTGCGTCGGGATCGAGCCCGTGATGGCGGTCTGCGCGGCTTCGGCGGCCGGCATCCGATGCGCGGGATGACGCCCGGACCGGTCCTCGACGCGGTACGACACGAACGCCACCGCGAGCCCGCCCAGGGCCAGCAGCGCCCCGACCCACGCGGGGGCCACGAGGCCGAGCCCCGCGGCGATCGCGAGACCGCCGAGGAACGCGCCGAGGCTGTTGCCGATGTTCAGCGCGGAGTGGTTGAGGGCGGCCGCGATGGACTGGTTGTCCTCCGCGACGTCCATGAGCCGCGTCTGGATCGACGGGCTCAACGCGGAGCCGCAGAAGGCGACGAGGAAGGCGAAGAAGACGAGGCTGACGATCCAGGTCGCCGTGAGCGCCAGACCCACGGATGCCGCACCCAGAGCGATCAGCCCCACGGACAACCAGAAGCGGAGGTCTTTGTCGGCGAGTGCACCGCCGACGATGTTGCCGACCGTCATCCCCACGCCCACGAGGACGAGCACGAGGGAGACCGCCCACTCCGGCTGGCCGGCCACATCGGTGATCATGGGCGCGATGTAGCTGTACATCGCGAAGAAGCCGCCGAAGCCGACCGCTCCGATGCCGAGCGCGAACCAGACCTGACCGATCCGGAACACGCGCAGCTCGTCGCGCAGACGTCTCCCGGGCGAGCCCGGGTGCGACGGCACGAAGACGGCGATGCAGACCGCCGCGAGGGCGAAGATCGCGGTCACCACGGCGAAGGCCGCGCGCCAGCCGACCTGCTGCCCGAGGAGCGTGCCCAGCGGCACGCCCACGACGTTGGCGATGGTCAGTCCGGTGAGCACGAACGCGACGCCCTTGGCGCGGTTGCCCGGTCCGAGGGCATCGGCGGCGACCAGCGCGCCGATGCCGAAGTAGGCGCCGTGCGGCAGTCCCGCGAGGAAGCGCGACGCCGCCACCAGCTCGAACGTCGGGGCGATCACCGTCAGCAGCGTGAAGAACGCCAGCGCCGCCGCCAGAACGATCATGACGCGGTGACGAGGGAACCGGGCCACGGACCCCGCGATGGTCGGCGCGCCCACGACGACCCCGAGGGCGTACAGCGAGATGAGCCACCCGGCTTGGGCGATCGCGTCGTCGGGAGAGGCCGCCCAGGCACCGGGCAGGAGTTCACGGGCGATGTTGGGCAGCAGGCCCATCACGACGAACTCGGTCATGCCGATGCCGAAACTGCCGATGGCGAGAGAAAGGAGCGCCCGCATCGCCGCACCTCTCGAGGGAGTCGAAGAGGTCACTCGACGATGCTAGTCGGCTTCCGCGACCCGACCGAATCGTTTCGAGAGTCGATCGCGCGTCCCCGACGTCACCGGGTGCCGACCACCCTTCCTCCCCGGATGACGGATCGGCCCCTCTCTCCCCCGTTACGGCGGCGACGGGATTTCACCCGCCTCGACCGTGGCACTCTCGAACCCCTCACCGCACAACGAGAGGATGCCGGAGATGACCGAACCACAGGTCTCGGTGCTGATCGGGACCTTCGCCGCCGCCGTCCTCGGCGGCATGACCGTGAGCACGAACCTCATCAGGGGCTCGCTGACGAAGGTCATCGCCGCGAACACCGACCGCCTCGAGGCGCGCATCGATTCCCTGCGGCACGACACCGTCGCCGAGTCGCGCGTCACGCGCATCGAGCTCACCGCCAGGATCGACAGCATCGAGGCCGGACTCACCGCCAAGATCGACAGCGTCGAATCCGGACTCACCGCCAAGATCGACAGCGTCGAGAGCCGCCTGCGCGGCGACCGCGCGCGCATCGACGCCGACGTCGCCGCCATCACCAAGCGCATCGGGACCGACCCGCCCGCGATCTGAGGCAGGTCCCCCGAGACGGGCGAAGCCGACGGGGCCTGACGACGCGATCTCGTCGGCCGCGACGCTCCTCCGTCGCCGGGCGTCTGCGCACCGGGCGGGAGCGTGCGCCGTTCCGTGCACGTCGGCGCGACCGGCGCGCCGCGGCTCAGTCCGCGCGGTCCTCCCGGCGCTCCAGGGCCTGTTCGAGCCGCTCGACCTTGCCCTCGATCTCGCCCGTGCGCCCCGGGCGGATATCGGCCTTGAGCACGAGCGACACCCGTGATCCGTAGGGCATCACGGCATCCGTCGCCGCTTTGACGACCGCGAACACCTCGTCCCACTCGCCCTCGACCTCGGTGAACATCGAGGTCGTGCGGTGCGGCAGACCGGACGCGCGCACCACGGCGACCGCTGCGGCCACGGCGTCGTGCACCGAGGCGTCGGGGTTCTCGGCGGCGGCGGTGCCGACACCGGAAGGGGCGACGGAGAAGGCGATGAGCATGCGTCGAGACTACGGCGCACCCCGACCGAGCGGAACCGGCGTGCTCCGGCCGGCCGCTCCGCCGTCTCCCGTGCCTCAGCGTCCCGTGGGCACCCGGGGCGGAACGGGGCGGCGACCCGTCACGATCTCCCGCAGGCCGGCGGGCGGCCGGACGCGACCGACGGGGACGCGCGCGACGCGCACGATGGCCCACACCAGCAGCACCAGGGCGAGGAGGTTGCGCACCTCGAGGACCACGACCGGGAAGGGGTTCGGGTGCGTCGCCATCAGCCCGTCGTAGAGCAGCGGGTACATCCACTGGGTCAGGCCGGCGATGACCAGGGTCAGGCTCGCGAAGCCGAACCACCGTCGGCGGTCGATCATGAGACCGAGCACGACCGGGGCGAACAGCCACACGTAGTACTGGGGCGAGCCGACCTTGTTCAGCGCGATGAAGGCCGTCACCAACGCCAGCGACAGCGGCGGGAAGAGCGTGAGGAACGTGGCGCCGTGACGCAGCTTCCAGACGCCCACGGCGGCCACGCCCACCATGGTCAGCAGCATGACCGGGGTCATGGCGGCGATGACCGCGTCGGCGCCCGGGCCGGTCACCTGGAAGGTCAACACGTCGCCGTCGTAGTAGACCTCGCTACCCGGGACGTAGAACGCCGAGAGGAACATGTAGAGCCCGCCGATGGGCGCCTCCATCTGGATGCCGCGCGAGGTCTGGTCTCCCACGAAGCCGAAGACGAAGGGGGCTCCGCCGAGCGCGACCACCGGGACGATGGTCGCCAGCGACACCGCCACCGCGCCCCAGACGAGGGCCAGGCGGCGGCGCACCACGACGAGACCCGCGGCGAGGATGGCCGCCGGCCACACCTTCATCCACACCGAGACCGACAGCAGGACGGAGGCCAGGAACGGGCGCCGCAGCATCCAGATCCCCCCGAGGATGGCGAAGGGCACGGTGATGCCGTCGATGCGGTAGATGCCGACGGGGCCGATGAGCAGGATCGCCGCCAGCCAGAACCACGCGGCCAGCACGCGACCGCGGGAGCGACCCGAACCGACGAGGACGACGAAGGCGATGAGGTTGAAGAGGGCGACGGTGATCGCCCAGGCCGGGGTGTAGCCGACCACCCAGGCGAAGAGCCAGGCGAACGTCATCGGGAGGAAGGCGAGCTGCGGGTAGATCCACTTCTCGGTGATCCCGGGCCACTGCCAGGTGTCGCTGCGGGTGCAGGAGGTCACGTCGATCCCCCCGAACAGCGCGCAGCGCGACCACGGCTCGTACACCAGGTACACGTCGCCCATGGGTTCGTTGGGCTGCTGGTAGCCCAGCACCCCCACCACGACGTGCACGGCGACGAACGCGATCAACAGGGGAACGACACGCCTCAGCACCCCCCGATCCTAAGCGGGCGTCCCCACCGGCCCCTGCCCCGCTCCTGCGCCCGCGCAGCGGGAGGGGGTCAACTGTTATGCGATCGAGTCCCGCAGCAGCTCAGAGATGACCCGCGGCACGGCCTCGGCGACGTCGAGCGCCGTGATCGGACCGCCCTCGCCGCCGATCGAGAGGGAGGCCAGCGCCCCGGCCCGCCCGTGCACCCAGGCGGCGGTCGCCGCGCACGCCGCGAGGTCGTCGATGCCGGTGCGCCCGGCCGCCACCGCGGACGCGGTGAGGGCGCCCAGCACTCCCCCCAGCACATCGCCGGTGCCCGCGGTCGCGAGCCACGGCGTCCCGGCCGACACCCGACGGGTCCAGCCTCCCGCCGCCGCGACCACGGTGACGGCGCCCTTCGACAGCACCACCCCGCCGAAGGCGTCGGCCGTCTCGCGAGCGACGCGCTCGCGGTCGTCGGTCGCGGCCTGCGGCAGCCCCAGCGCCTCCCGCAGCCGGTCGAGTTCGCGGGAATGGGGAGTCACGATCACCGGAGCGGTGGCGTCCGGCACCAGGTCGAGGGCGCCCGCGTCGACCACCACCGGCACCTCGCCGCGGAGGACGCCGCGCAACGCCGCGGTCTCGGCGGCGTCGCGCTCCGCGGCATCCGTCCCCGACCCCATCAGCCACGCCTGCACGCGACCATCGGCGGTCACGGTCTCGGGGCGACGCTGCAGGACGAGGTCCTGCGCGCGCTGCGGTCCGAGGTAGCGCACCATCCCGGTGCCCGTGCGCCAGGCCGCCTCGACCCCCAGCACCGCCGCTCCGGGATAGCGGGTCGACCCCGTGCGCACGCCGATGACTCCGCGGGAATACTTGTCGTCGTCCGCCGTTGGCCTCCGCAGTACGCGGGCGGCATCGTGTCCGTCCCAATCCTTCGCCGTCATGGCGTCACCCTAGAACGCAAAGGTCTTCCATGAGCGCCCTCTTCACTCCCCTGGCCATTCGCGGTATCGAGATGCGCAATCGCCTGTGGGTCTCGCCGATGTGCCAGTACAGCGCGGTGGAGGGCGTCCCGAACGACTGGCATCACGTTCACCTCGCGCAGTTCGCCGCGGGCGGGGCGGGGCTGGTGATCGCGGAGGCGACCGCGGTCTCCCCCGAGGGGCGAATCTCCCCCCAGGACGCCGGCCTGTGGACCGACGCTCAGGCCGAGGCGTGGCGGCCCATCGTCACGGCCCTCCGCGCCCGCGGAGCCGTCGCGGGCGTGCAGCTCGGCCATGCCGGTCGCAAGGCGTCGACGTCGGCGCCGCTCTCCGGCGCGCGCGGCTCGGTCTCGGTCGCCGACGGCGGATGGCGCACCGTCGCCCCCTCCGCCCTGGCCTACGCCGATTTCGCCGAGCCCGCGGCGCTCGATGCGGAGGGGGTCGAGAAGGTCGTGACCGACTTCGCGGATGCCGCCCGCCGGGCCGTCCACGCCGGATTCCAGGTGCTCGAGCTGCACGCGGCCCACGGCTACCTGCTGCACCAGTTCCTCTCGCCCCTCACCAACCACCGCGACGACGCCTACGGCGGCTCGTTCGAGAACCGCGCACGCCTGCTCGTCCGCGTGACCGAGGCCGTCCGCCGCGCCGCGCCCGAGGCCGCGGTCTTCGTGCGCTTCTCCGCCACCGACGCCGCCGAGGGCGGGTGGAGCGTCGACGACACCATCGCCGCGTCCCGACTCGTCGCCGCGGCCGGCGCCGATCTCATCGACGTCTCGAGCGGTGGGCTCGTCCCCCACCAGCACATCGTGCCCGGGCCCGGTTATCAGGTCGAGTACGCCGCGACCGTGCGCCGCGAAACGGGCCTGCTCGTCAGCGCGGTCGGCATGATCGACGATCCGGCCCTCGCCGAGAACGTCGTCGCCGACGGACGCGCCGACGCCGTGATGTCGGGCCGTGAGTGGCTGCGCGACCCGCACTACGCCCTGCGCGCGGCCGCCGCCCTGGGCGCGGACTCCCCCGCCCCCGCGCAGTACCTGCGCGCGTACTGAGCCGCATCCCGGTCCAGGTCACGGTTCTCGCCCGGATCACACGCCGCAACGGGCGCTCGCGGGATCTCGCGCCACGCCGCCCACTCGTTGCGACGGTTGCGCCGCAGCGCGTGATCGCGGGCGGTTCGTGCGCCGTCGACTCCGCCCGCCCTCACGCGAAGACACCGGATGCCACGCGGCCGCGGCCCGTGGCATCCGGTGTTCCGATGGGGTCAGACGAAGCGGCGACGCTCGGTGGCGTCCTGCACCTCGCCCACGAGCTCCTCGATGACGTCCTCGAGGAAGAGGACCGCCCGCACGTCTCCGGCCTCGTCGCGCACCTGGGCGAGGTGGCGCCCCGAGCGGCGCATGAGCGCCAGGGCGTCCTCGAGGTCGGTGGTCTCCAGCACCGACACCATGTGGTGCACGCGCTTGTTCGGGATCGGCCGTGCCATGTCGGCATCCGACCCCTCCGCCGCGCGCAGTACGTCCTTCAGATGCACGTAACCGGTGGGGATGCCGGACGCGTCGACGATCACATACCGGGAGTACCCGTGCTGCGCGACGGCCCGTTCGATCTCGGCGGGGGTCGTCGTCTCGGGAAGGGTCACCAGATCGGCCATCGGCACCGCGATGTCGGCTGCCTTCTTCTCGGTGAACTCGACCACCGCGGTCACCGTTCCGGCGGCGTCGTCGAGCACCCCCTCGCGACGCGACTGCGTCACGATCGTGGCGACCTCATCCAGCGTGTAGGTCGAGGCGGCCTCGTCCTTCGGCTCCACGCGGAACAGACGCAGCACGTGATTGGCCGTCCAGTTCAAGGCCACGATGATCGGGTGGAACGCCTTCGACACCGCCACCAGCGGCGGGGCGAGCATGAGCACCGCGCGGTCGGGCAGCGAGAACGCCAGGTTCTTCGGGACCATCTCGCCGAACACCACGTGCAAGTACGACACCAGCAGCAGCGCGACCACGAACCCGGCCACGTCGACCGCGGCCTCGGGAAGTCCGGTGAGCCCCAGCGGACCCGCCAGCAGGTGGTGGATCGCGGGCTCCGACACGTTCAGGATCAACAGCGAGCAGATCGTGATGCCGAGCTGGCACGTCGCCAGCATCATGGTGGCGTGCTCCATGGCGTACAGCGCGGTCTTGGCCGCGCGCGACCCGCGGTCGGCGTGCGGCTCGATCTGCGAGCGGCGCGCGGAGATGACGGCGAACTCCGCGCCGACGAAGAAGGCGTTGGCCGCGAGGAGCACGACGAGCCAGGCGATTCCGGCCCAGTCGTTCATCGCTGATCACCGCCCTTCGCCGCTCGGACGAGATCGTCGATGTCGTGCTCCTCCGGCGTCGGCGTGAACTGCACCCTGTCGACCCGGCGACCGTCCATTCGCTGCACGGCGAGCACGCCGTCGTCGAGGTCGACCGTGTCGCCGACCGCGGGGATGCGCTCCAGGGCCGCCATGATGAATCCGCCCACGGTGTCGTAGACCTCGCCCTCGGGGACGCGGACGCCCGCGCGGTCGAGCACCTCGTCGGGCCGCAGGTCGCCGGGGAAGGTGACCGACGCGGCCGATCGCACGACGCCGGCGCGGGAGCGGTCGTGCTCGTCGAGCACCTCGCCGACGATCTCCTCCACGAGGTCCTCGAGGGTCACGACCCCCGCCGTCCCGCCGTACTCGTCGACGACGATCGCCATCTGGTAGCCGCGCGAGCGCAGCTCGGACACGAGCGTATCCAGGTGCACGGTCTCGGGCACGCGCAGCGGCTCGGTGGCGAGGGCGGCCACCGGCACGTCGGCGCGGCGGTCGCGCGGCACGCCGATCGCGGCTTTGAGGTGCACGACCCCGACGATGTCGTCCATCGACTCCCCGTAGACCGGGAATCGGCTGTGTCCCGTGCGTCGGGCGAGCTGCACGACGTCGTCGGCGGGGTCGCCCGCGGCGAGCGCGTGCACGCTCGGCCGCGGCGTCATGACGTCGGCGGCGCTCAGGCGCGCGAAGGTGAGGCTGCGGTCGAGCAGCGAGGCGGTGTCCTTCTCGAGCATGCCCGCGCTGGCGGAACGCTTCACGAGGCTCGACAGTTCCTCGGCCGAACGGGCTCCCGACAGCTCCTCCTTGGGCTCGACGCCCATCGCGCGCAGCACGCCGTTCGCGCTGCCGTTGAGCACGAGGATCGCGGGCTTGAACACCGCGGTGAAGGCGACCTGGAACGGGATCACGAGCTTCGCCGTCTGCCGCGGGATCGCGAGGGCGAAGTTCTTGGGGACAAGCTCGCCCAGGATCATCGACAGCACGGTCGCGAAGCCGACGCCGATGACCGCGGCGAGCCCGACGACGAGCGCCTCGGGCAGACCCCACGTCTGGAAGGCCGGTCGGAGCAGGTTGGAGATGGCCGGTTCCATCGTGTAACCGGTGAGCAGCGTCGTCAGGGTGATCCCCAGCTGGGCGCTCGAGAGGTGGGTCGAGGTGATGCGCAACGCATCGATCGTGAGCGACAGGCGCGTCTCCCCGGCCGCGCGACGGGCCTCGAGGTCGGCGCGGTCGAGATTGACGAGGGCGAACTCGCTCGCGACGAAGAGTCCGGTCCCCACGGTGAGCAGGAGCCCCACGGCCAGCATGACGTAATCCATCAGGCATCACCCCCGCGCGGGCGTTCGGCGGGAGAGGGTCGTCGGGGCCTGGGTCTACAACTGGGAGGGTCGTCCATCGTGCCGTCGATTCTATGGCAGCGGGAGACCGACGGTACCCGTCTGCGCGAGACGGCCGACCTGGGGAGGATGGGAGACATGGATGCCACCTCCCCGGCGCAGTCGCGCGCCATGGCGGCCGAGTCCGCCGTCGTCCGCCGCTACGTCCACCGCTACGGCCCGCTGGCGTGGGCGCTCGCCGCAACGCCGGGCGTGGACGGCGCGCGCACCTGGCACTACTGGTGGCACGCGCATCTGCTCCACGTCCTCCGCGACGCGCAGGAGCACCGCCCCGATCCGCGCCGGGCGCGCCTGCTGCGGGCGCTCCACCGCGGCGTCACCGTGTGCACGCTCGGTCGCTGGACGACGCCGTTCTACGACGATGTGGCGTGGATGACGCTCGCCCTGCAGCGCTACGACGCGCACGATCGGCGCCTCGACCGCCTCACCCGGCGGCTCGACGAGGCGATCGACCCGGCGGTGGGCGCCCTGCCCTGGGCCGTCGACAGCGCGCTGTACAACGCCCCCGCGAACGGTCCCGCGGCGATCGCGCTGGCGTCGTCCGCGCATCGCGGGTCGGCCGTCGATCTCGACGCGTGGGTCGCGGCGACCCTCGACGACCCCGCGACGGGGCTCGTGCGCGACGGGGTCGAGCACGGCGTCGTCCGCCCCGACCTGTGGACGTACAACCAGGGCGTCGCGATCGGAAGCGCCCTCGCCCTCGCCGAGGCGGCGCCCGACGCCGACGCCCGGGAGGCGCACGAGGCCCGGGCGGCCTCCCTCGTGCGTGCCGTCGCCCGGTGGTGCGCTCCCGATGACGACCTCTTCCCCGCGGCCGGGGGTGGCGACGGCGGCCTGTTCGCCGGCATCCTGGCCCGTTATCTCGCCGAGGCCGCGCTCTGGTTCGCCGACGACGCCTCGAGCGAGGCCCACCGGCCGGTCGCGGACGTCGCCCGCCGGCTCGTGCACCGCAACGCGGCGGCGTTGTGGGACGGCCGTCGGGGCGGGTCGTTCCCCGCCGACCCCCGACGGCCCGCGCGCGCGGCCGGCGACGATCTCGATCTGTCCGTCCAGGTCGGCGCCTGGATCACGCTCGAGGCCGAGGTCGCCCTCGAGCGGGCGCTCACCAGCTGACCGGGAGCGCCTTGCCCTCCTCGTAGCCGGCGGCCGACTGCAGGCCCACCCGGGCGCGCTCGTGGAACTGGGCAACCGTGGCCGCGCCCGCGTAGGTGAAGGAGGAGCGCACGCCGGAGGTGATCATGTCGAGGAGGTCCTCCAGGCCCGGCCGCTGCGGGTCGAGGTAGATGCGCGACGACGAGATGCCCTCGGCGAACAGCTCCTTGCGCGCCCGTTCGAACGGGTCGAGACGACCGAAGCGCCCCTGCACCGCCTTGGTGGAGGCCATGCCCCACGACTCCTTGTAGAGCAGGCCCGCGTCGTCGGTGCGGAGAAGTCCCGGGGCTTCGATCGTGCCGGCGAACCACGACCCGATCATGACCGACGCCGCACCCGCGGCCAGCGCGAGGGCCACGTCACGGGGGTAGCGCACGCCGCCGTCGGCCCACACGTGCGCGCCCGCGCTGCGGGCCGCCTCCGCGGTCTCGAGCACGGCGGAGAACTGCGGGCGGCCGACCGCGGTCATCATGCGGGTCGTGCACATCGCCCCGGGGCCGACGCCGACCTTGAGGATGGTGGCCCCGGCGTCGGTCAGGTCGCGCACGCCCTCGGCGGTCACGACGTTGCCCGCGGCGATCGGGATGCCGAGCTCCAGCGCCGCGACCTCGCGCAACGCGCGGAGCATCTGCGCCTGGTGGCCGTGCGCGGTGTCGACCACGAGCACGTCGACGCCCGCGGCGGCCAGCGCCCGGGCTTTCGACGCGACGTCGCCGTTGACGCCGACGGCGGCCGCGACGATCAGGCGACCGTCCGCGTCCACCGCGGGACGGTAGACCGAGTCGCGGAGGGCGCTGCGACCCGACAGCGTGCCGACGACCCGATCGCCGTCCACGACGGGGACGATGTCGACGCCGGCGTGCTCGATCAGCGCGAAGACCTCGCGCGGGTCGCCGATGCGCTCGACCTCGACCACCGGTGCGTCGCTGCGGGCGATGTCGCCGAGCGTGGCATCCGGGAGCGCGGTCACCAGACGCGGGGCCGGGACGATCCCGCGGAAGGCGGCGACGTCGACGACACCGTCCTCGCGCGCGTCGGCGACGACGATGCCCCGGCCGGGCACCGGGGGCAGCACGAGACGCGCATCGGCGACGGTCGCGGTCGGAGGCAGCACGAGGGGCGCGTCCCAGGCGACGGGCTGCGCCTTGACCCACTCGACCGCCTCGACCAGCTGCGGCAGCGCGAGGTCCTGCGGGAGCACGCCCAGACCGCCGCGACGCGCCAGGGTCGCGGCGAGGCGAGTTCCCGTCACGGAGTTCATGTTGGCCGACACGAGGGGGATCGTCGCGCCGCTGCCGTCACCCGGGGCCAGGTCGACGTCGAGGCGGCTGCGCACCTCCGAATGGCGGGGGACGAGGAAGACGTCCGAGTACGTCAGGTCGACATCGGGCTGCGCGCCGGAGAACTCCATGGCATCCACTCCATCACACGATCCGAAAGTAAAGGCCTCATCCAGGCCGAGGTCGTTCTCCCAACCTCGGCTAGGCTGGCAGATGCGTTGGACGCTCGGCGTCTTCGACGGCGACGTCGGCGCATCCACAGGAATCTTCATCGAGGAAAGCAGGCGATCGACTGTGTCGAGCCAGGTGACGGGCGTCGGTACTTCGAGCGAGGGCGAGTTCGGCGCGAACGAGTGGCTCGTAGACGAACTCTACGAACAGTTCAAAGTCGACAAG
This sequence comes from Microbacterium galbum, assembly GCF_032464915.1. NCBI lineage: Bacteria > Bacillati > Actinomycetota > Actinomycetes > Micrococcales > Microbacteriaceae > Microbacterium > Microbacterium galbum. The sequence goes on from NZ_JAWDIS010000001.1 coordinate 430,691, forward strand.
CACTCCGTAGACAAGGCCTGGTGGCCGATCCTGGAGGCGTACCACCCGGTCGTCGACGGATCCTCGGCCGCCGCTCCCCCGCCCGCCGCGCCGACTTCGGCGCCGGCGTCCGAGCCCAAGCCGGTGACGGCGCCGATCCCCGTGGTGGGACAGGCGCCCGTCGCCCGCACCACGGCCAAGCCGGCCAAGCCGCAGCCGATCCCGGCGCAGGCCCCGAACGCCGTTCCCTCGGCGGGCTCCGAGAGCACCGAGGAAGACCGCGTGACGGTGCTGAAGGGGATGCCGAAGGCGCTGGCATCCAACATGGACGACTCGCTCACGGTCCCCACCGCGACGAGCGTGCGCACCATCCCCGCGAAGCTGATGATCGACAACCGCATCGTCATCAACAACCACATGTCGCGCACGCGCGGCGGCAAGGTCAGCTTCACGCACCTCATCGGCTGGGCGCTCATCCAGGCGCTCAAGGAGTTCCCGAGCCAGAACGTCTACTACGCCGAGATCGACGGCAAGCCGTCCGTCGTGGCACCCGCGCACGTCAACCTGGGCATCGCCATCGACATGCCCAAGCCCGACGGATCCCGCGCGCTCCTGGTGCCGAGCATCAAGCGCGCCGACACCCTGACGTTCGGGGAGTTCCTCGCGTCCTACGAAGACCTCGTGCGCCGCGCCCGCGGCAACAAGCTGACCCCGGCCGACTTCCAGGGCACCACGGTCTCGCTGACCAACCCCGGCGGTATCGGCACGGTCCACTCGGTCCCGCGCCTCATGCGCGGACAAGGCGCGATCATCGGCGCCGGCGCCCTCGACTACCCCGCGGAGTTCCAGGGCGCGAGCGAGAAGACGCTCAACGAGCTGGCGATCGGCAAGACGATCACCCTCACCAGCACCTACGACCACCGTGTCATCCAGGGTGCGGGCTCGGGCGAGTTCCTCAAGAAGGTGCACGAGCTGCTGATCGGCCAGCGCGGCTTCTACGACGACATCTTCGCCGCCCTGCGCATCCCGTACGCGCCCATCCACTGGGCCGCCGACATCAGCGTCGACATCTCCGAGCGCATCGACAAGAGCGCCCGCGTGCAGGAGCTCATCAACTCCTACCGCGTGCGCGGCCACCTCATGGCCGACATCGACCCGCTCGAGTACGTCCAGCGCACCCACCCCGACCTCGAGATCGAGTCGCACGGGCTGACCTTCTGGGACCTCGACCGCGAGTTCGTCACCGGCGGCCTCGGCAACAAGCGGGTCGCGAAGCTGCGCGACATCCTCGGCGTGCTGCGCGACTCCTACTGCCGCACCATGGGCGTGGAGTACATGCACATCCAGGACCCGGCGCAGCGCCAGTGGTTCCAGCGCAACATCGAGGTCAAGTACACCAAGCCCGGGCACGACGAGCAGCTGCGCATCCTCTCCAAGCTCAACCAGGCCGAGGCCTTCGAGACCTTCCTGCAGACGAAGTACGTCGGCCAGAAGCGCTTCAGCCTCGAGGGCGGCGAGTCGCTCATCCCTCTGCTCGATCAGATCCTGCAGGGCGCCGCCTCGGCCAGTCTCGACGGCGCCGCCATCGGCATGGCGCACCGCGGTCGCCTCAACGTTCTCACCAACATCGCGGGCAAGACCTACGGTCATGTGTTCCGCGAGTTCGAGGGCGCCGTGGCCGTGGGCAGCAAGCGCGGCTCGGGCGACGTGAAGTACCACCTCGGCACCGAGGGCACCTTCGTCGGCGACGCCGGCGACGAGCTCCCCGTGTACCTGGCGGCCAACCCCTCCCACCTCGAGACCGTCGACGGCGTGCTCGAGGGCATCGTGCGCGCCAAGCAGGACCGCAAGCCCATCGGCACCTTCTCGTGGCTGCCCATCCTCGTGCACGGCGACGCCGCGTTCGCGGGTCAGGGCGTCGTGGTCGAGACGCTGCAGATGTCGCAGCTGCGCGGCTACCGCACGGGCGGCACGATCCACGTCGTGGTCAACAACCAGGTCGGCTTCACCACCACGCCCACCGATGCGCGCACCTCCGTGTACGCCACCGACGTCGCCAAGACCATCCAGGCCCCGATCCTGCACGTCAACGGCGACGACCCCGAGGCCGTCGTGCGCGCCGCGGAACTGGCGTTCCTGTACCGCGAGGAGTTCCACCGCGACATCGTCATCGACCTCGTCTGCTACCGCCGACGCGGTCACAACGAGGGCGACGACCCCTCGATGACGCAGCCGCTGATGACGAACCTCATCGAGGCCAAGCGCTCGGTGCGCCGTCTGTACACCGAGTCGCTCGTCGGCCGCGGTGACATCACCGAAGACGAGTACGAGCAGGCGAAGCAGGACTTCCAGAGCCGTCTCGAGGTCGCTTTTGCGGACACGCACGAGGCCGAGACCGGGACCAACCCGGTCGTCACCACCGACGCGGCCGACGAGCCCGCCGTCGGCGCGCCCGAGACCACCGGCGTCTCGCGTGAGGTCGTGCAGCACATCGGCGACGCCTTCGTGAACAAGCCCGACGGCTTCACCGTGCACACGAAGCTCCAGCAGCTGCTCGACAAGCGCCTCGACATGAGCCGCAACGGCAACATCGACTGGGCCTTCGGCGAGCTGCTCGCCTTCGGCTCCGTGCTGATGGAGGGCACCCCGGTGCGTCTCGCCGGTCAGGACTCGCGCCGCGGCACGTTCGTGCAGCGTCACTCGGTGCTGCACGATCGCGACAACGGCCAGGAATGGCTGCCGCTCGCCAACCTCAGCGAGAACCAGGGGCGCTTCTGGGTCTACGACTCGCTTCTGAGCGAGTACGCCGCCATGGCGTTCGAGTACGGCTACTCGGTCGAGCGCTCCGACGCACTGGTGCTGTGGGAAGCGCAGTTCGGCGACTTCGCCAACGGCGCGCAGTCGGTCATCGACGAGTTCATCTCGTCGGCCGACCAGAAGTGGGCGCAGCAGTCGAGCGTCGTGCTGCTGCTCCCCCACGGCTACGAGGGACAGGGCCCCGACCACTCCTCGGCCCGCATCGAGCGGTACCTGCAGATGTGCGCGCAGGACAACATGATCGTCGCGCGTCCCTCCACCCCGGCGTCGTACTTCCACCTGCTGCGCCGCCAGGCCTACCAGCGTCCGCGTCGCCCGCTCGTGGTGTTCACGCCCAAGGCGATGCTGCGTCTGCGCGGGGCGACCAGCCCGGTCGAGGACTTCCTCGAGGGCCGGTTCGAGCCCGTGCTCGACGACGACCGCGGCATCGACCGCGGCGCCGTGAAGCGTGTGCTCCTGCACGCCGGCAAGATCCACTGGGACCTGCGCGCGGAACTCGACAAGAACCCGAACCCGGAGATCGCCCTGGTGCGTCTCGAGCAGTACTACCCGGCACCGATCGAGGAGCTGACGCGTGTGGTCGCGCAGTACCCGAACGCCGAGCTGGTCTGGGTCCAGGACGAGCCCGAGAACCAAGGCGCGTGGCCGTTCATCGCGCTCGAGGTGGCCGACCAGCTCGACCGCCCCGTTCGTCGCATCTCGCGCGCCTCGGCGGCATCGACGGCGACCGGCTCGCCCAAGGTGCACGCCAGCGAGCACGCCGCGATCATGAAGGACGCGCTCTCGCGCTGACCTCCCGCCGAGAAGGGGCCCGGACGACGGAAGTCGGCCGGGCCCCTTCCTCGTCCTCCCCGGAGCGCAGGAACGATCTCGTACGGCGCGCGTGCGGCGACGTCGACCCTGAGGAACATCGCCGCAACGCCGATCGTGGAAACGGGAGCTGCCGGACGGACGCCAGGATGCCGGCACCGCCCATCGCGGGCGGGCACGGAACCGCTCCCGTCGCCCCGCCTGTCAGGATGCCGGCGCCGCGAGCCCGAGGGTCGGCGCCATGGCCGGGATGGCGTACGCCAGGCTCCCATCGAGCGCTTCGCCGGTGTGGCCCGCGCCCTCGACGATGTGCGTCAGCACCGTGAAGCCTGCGGCGGTGGCCGCGTCGGCATTGTTCTGCTGTCCGGGGCCGTAGGTCGTATCCGCACTGCCCCAGGTGAACACGGCCAGGTGACCGGAGTACGTGCCGGCCGGCGCCGCGGCCATGATGACCGAGGGCTTGTTCGCCTGGAAGGCGGCGGCATCGCCGCCGTAGACGTCCGCGACGGTCTGCGCCACGTGCTCCGACCCGGGGAACTCGTTACCCATGACGTCCAGCAGCTGCCCCCAGGTGTCGGGGTACTTGGTGCCGTAGAGCGCCGCGCACGAACCGCCGTTGGAGAAGCCGCCGATCGTCCAGTACCGATGATCCGTGATGATGTTGAGATTCTGTTCGGCCCATTTCGGCACGAGCTCGTTGATGTACGTCGACACGGCGCCGAACTTCGCCGAGTCCACGCAGGCGGGATCGTCGTCGGGCGCGGTGAGCTGATCGACGACGATCGCGATGGGCGCGAGGCCCTTGTTCGCCGCGGCGAAGGCGTCGAGCGCCTTCGCCAGGGCGGTCGGATCGGGCGAGCCGGGTTGCCCCATCATGAAGACCAGCAGCGGCAGCGCGGGCGGGTTCGCGACCTGGGCGGCGGGCGGCAGATAGAGCGAGGCGTCCCGCGCCGCGTACTGTCCGGTCGGGATCTTGCTGCTGCCGGTCAGCGCGCTCACGGATCCCTTCGTCGGCATCCCAGCCGGCGGCTCCCACGTCTGGTAGAGCGTCGACGGATCGCCGGCGGTGTCGCCGCGCTGCGGCAGGGACGCCGGGTCGAGTGCCTGCACGCCCAGGATCGCGGCGAGATTGTGCGTGACGCCGTACGACGCGTTGACGCCGAGGGCCCCCGCCAGCAGCGCGGCGATGACCGTGATCGCGCCGATGAGCCGCCGCGGCCAGGGTCGGCGGAGGAGGCCGACGACGCCGACGGCGACCGCCGCCGCCGCTCCCGTCGCCCACCAGATCGCGCCCGACGGCAGCGGTCCTTGGAAGGTGCCCACTGCCTCGAGGATCTTCGCCACGACGAACATCACGATCGCCGCGGCGACGGCCACGACGCCGGTCAGCACGAGACGTCGCCGCCGCCACAGCAGCACGGCAACGACGCCGAGACCCGCGATCACCGCCGAGATCGGGAGCAACGGCGAGTCGATCAACTCGAACGACAGGATGAATCTGTTCATCGGCGCCCCTCCCACGCGGTCCTCGCCAAGGCGACCATCTCACGGCGAGAGGCGTCGGGCAGGTACGCGCGGCCGACGGCCGCCCCGATCGCGGGAAGCTGCAGCGGATCTCGGTAGGCCAGAGCCAGCGAGCGGTAGCGCGGGCGGAACTTGCCCTTGAAGCGGAACAGGGAGGCGAACCCGTACGCCGGCTCGAGCACTTCCGCGAGCCAGCGCAGCAGCGACCGCAGCGGAGCGGGGTCGCCGTCGACGGGCTCGTCGGGATCATCAGCCAGCGGTGCGCCCGACAGGCTGAGCACCACCGCGCCCTCCGCCTGCAGCTCCAGCGCCGCCTTGGCGATGAGGAACTCCATCATCCCGTTAGGACCGTCGGTGCGCCGACGCATGAAGTCGAGCGTCCAGCCGGTGATCTCGCCGTCGGTCCAGCTCGGCATCCAACTGGTGACCGCCTCGATGCGCTCGTCGGGGCCGACGGCCAGCAGCAGACGCACGTCGCGGTCGCGCAACTCGTCGAGGGAACCGAGGGTGAACCCCATCTCGGGAAGAGCGCGGTCGGCGACCCACTCCTCGTCGATCGCCACGACCTGCGACGCCTGCGCGACGGAGAGCTCGTGCCACCGCGACCACACGGCGGTGTAGCCCTCGCGCTCGGCGCGGGTGAGCGGTTGGCGCACCTTCTGCCACGTCTTGCCGGCGAAGCTGAGCCCGGGCAGGTCCATCACGGTCTCGACGCCCACGGGCACGTGTCGCCAGCCCAGCTCGACCAGGTCGTCGAGCGTCTCGGAGTGCACGCTGTAGAACGCGGGTGTCCACCCGTGCTCCACGCAGTAGTCGGAGAATCCGGTCAACGCCTCGGGCCTCCGCCCCGCCGGAACCAGCGGATCCGCGACGGCCAGGGCCACGTCGCCCGCCAAGCGGTACGCCACGGCGCACTCGCCGTCAGCCGAGTACCAGTGACGGTTGCCCTCCCAGGTGCCGAGGAACCCGAGGGTGTCGCTGCCGCGGCGCAGCAGGTCGCGATAGTGGGCCTCGCCGTCGGCGTCGGGTCGTCGCACGCGGCGGTACAGCCACAGGATGGCCGCCACCACGATCGCCCAGAACAGCACGCCGATCCATTGATAGGCGAACAACGCCGGACCGTGGTGCGGGAACGCCGTCCCCCCGCCGGGGTTGGTGAACGCGGGAGGGAAGAATCGGCGCAACGTCAGACCGAGAAGGTCGAGCACCGTCAACTCGCGGTCGAAGCTGCGACGTCCGACGGCCTCGACGATGAAGAGCGTCGCCGCGCACGCGAGGAACGCGAGTCCGATCACGGCGGCGACCGTTCGCGCCGCGGTGCGCGTGGCCCGCAGGGTGAAGCGCGCCCTGGCCACCACGAGGGCTGCGGCGAGGGCGAGCGGGATGAGGATGGATGCCACGGCCCACAGCACGTACTCCGCCCCGCTGCCGTCGACCCAGGGGTCGATGCGCAGTCGACCGTCGAGCAGCGAGACGACCGGGAGGACCGCCGATGCGGTCAGCACGAACAATGCGACGATCCACGCGGAGCGGCGTCCCTGACGCAGGCCCCACGCAGCGACCAGCAGCAGAACGAGCGGCGTGATCGCCAACAGCGCAGGCCCCGCGCCACGGGTCATGAGCAGCGCGACCTGTTCGTCGCACACCGACTGCGCCACCGAGCCGCACCGGCTGAGCAACTCGTCGTCGTATTGCGTGTAGGCGTCGACCACGAGCGACAGCGGCCCGCGACCGCCACCGCTGACGAGCGCGACGATCGGACCGCTGCCGACCACGGCGACCAACAGCGCGAGCAGCGTCCGCGTCTCGCGCGTGGAGCTGCGGTGCCACGAGCGGCGCTCGCGACCGCGGGAGAGGACCGACCCCACCCCCAGGCCGATGACGGCGGCGGTCAGGCGGTACCAGGAGTCGGCATCGCCCGCGTAGAGGGCGAAGAGGGCCAGCAGGGCGAAGCCCACCAGCCGCAGACGACGGCGCCACAGCGTGGGCGCGAGCGCCGACGCCGCCATCACGACGCCCGCGATGGGCGTCGTGGGATCGAGCACCGGGACCTCGGCGGCCACCACCGGGCGCAGGTCGGTCAACGTCCAGGCCGCCGCGTGCAGACCGATGCCGAGCGCCAGTCCGGCGACGCCCAGCACCACGAGCAGCACCCCCGTGCGCCGGGAACCGAGCAGACGCTCGGCGTACGCGAGCACGGTGAGGGCGAGCAGCAGCGACGACACGGCATCCACCGTGGAATCGGGGATGGCGAGAGCGGTCAGCAGGGTCCACCAGCGGCCGCTCGCGACGGTGGCGAGCGGTCCCGCGCCCCACGCGGAGGCATCCTCGCCCCACAGGGTGCCCGTCGCCGCCGCCGACGCGACGATGAGCACGCTCGCGATGAGGGCGACGGGGTTCTCGCGCGCGTATCGGCGGAGGATCGCCCGCAGCGCGTCGAGCCGCGCCGATGCGCGCGTGACGGGCGGGGAGGGAGGGGCTTCGGACATCGGCGGAATCGTACGGCGGGATCCTATGAACGAGCGTCAGTACCAGATGTCCAGCAGCGGGGTCGCCGCGGGAGCGAACGCGGCGTCGAGCGCGGCGAGCGTCCGGGCCTCACCCCGGACGAGCCCGGCGGACGCCAGCTCGGTGGCCCGGACCCCGCCCAGCAGCAGGGAGCCGAGGGCGCCGACCGAGAGGTCGACGTCGACCGGCGACCCCGCGGCCACCGCCTCGACGGCCGCCTCCCCCGCCTCATCGATGCGCACGGCCCAGACCCCGTCGGCGAAGCCGAGCGGGTCGTCGACCCGCGCGACCACCTCGAGCGGCGCCGCGTAGACCCGCGACGTCAGGGCACCCGGGATATCGAGCACGCGCAACCAGTGGTGGTCGGTGAGCGTCGCCGTCACCGCGCGGCGATCGGACACCATCCACTGCACCGGCGGCGCGGGGGCCTGCAGCCACGCCTTGACCTTGCCGACGAGATCGTGCTCGATCGCGAACCGCCACAACGCGGCGTAGGCGTCGTCGCCGTCGGCGAAGAGCGCCCGTACCGACAGGTCGTGCGCGGAGTAGTCGTCGGTCTCTTCGAGGGTGTAGACGAGGATGCCCCGCTCGGCGCCGTCGACGTCGCGGTAGACGACAGCCCGGACCTTGTCGGCCTCCTTGTCGCCGGGCGCCACCCCGGCCATCCCGCGCCACCGCCCGTCCCACCCCGGGACGGAACCCGGCCGTTGGACGCGGACGCGCTCGTGGATCGTGTGCAGCCGCTCCGCGATGCCGTCGCGCGGGATGAAGTCGAGCCGCCCCGGCGCCGTGGGCCCCGTCCATCGGGCACGCCGCGCGTCGACGACGACGTCGGAGGCCCACGCGGCGGGCGAGAATCCCCACCGACCGTAGATGGTCGCCTCGGTGACCGTCAGCCCGGCGAGCGCGAAGCCGGCCGCGGCCGCCGTCCGCAGCTCGCCGCCGATCATCGCGCGGGCGATCCCGCGCCGGCGATGCGTGGGTGCCACGGTCACCGCACTGATCGACCACAGATCGACGGCGCGACCGGGCGAGGTGGTCAACGTCGACGCCCACGAGTCGATCGTGCCGACGGGGACCTCGGGCTCACTGCCCGAGCGGTCGAACACCCCGGTCAGTCGGCGCGTGCGGAGCGTCTTGCGGGAGTTCGCGGCCTCGTCGTCGGTCGACTCCCCGCCGAGGAACCCTCGGGCCACCGCGCGCTGGAAGGGGCGGAAACCCCCGCCGTCGGCGTCGACCCGGGCGTATTCCAGACCGACGGCCGCCACCTCGGCGGCGGAGGTCTCGTCGAGGGGCAGCGTCAGCGTGTCGATGGATGCCATGACCCCAGCCTAGGGACCGCCTCCGACACGCGCCGCGTGCGTGCGAGAAGCGGTCAGTGGGTCGACTGGATCGCGCGCAGTCGCGAGAGCACCTGGTCGCGGAGCTCCTCGGGAGCGGTCTCCTTGCAGGCCCGCGCCACCACCTCGGTCAGCGTCCGGGCGATATGCGCCTCGTCCTGGCATCCGGGGCAGTTCTGCAGGTGCTCGCGGATGTCCTGCGCCTCGGTCTTGCAGACCTCGTTGCGCAGGTACTCCTCGAGGTCACGTCGCGCCTTGTCGCAGCCGCAGTCGCTCATTTCGTCTCTCCCGTCGCGGCCTGGATGCCGCGCTCCTTGGCGTAGTCCGACAGCAGGTCACGCAGAAGGCGTCGTCCGCGGTGCAGACGGCTCATGACCGTGCCGATCGGGGTTTTCATGATGTCGGCGATCTCCTGGTAGGCGAAGCCCTCGACGTCGGCGAGGTACACCGCCATCCGGAAATCCTCGGGGATCGACTGCAGGGCGTCTTTGACGACGGATGCCGGCATGTGGTCGATCGCTTCGGCCTCGGCCGAGCGGGCGCTGCTGGCGGTGGTCGACTCGGCCCCGCCGAGCTGCCAGTCCTCCAGGTCGTCGATCGCGCTCTGGTAGGGCTCGCGCTGCTTCTTGCGATACGTGTTGATGTACGTGTTCGTCAGGATGCGGTAGAGCCACGCCTTGAGGTTGGTGCCCTGCGTGAAGCTGGCCCACGAGCCGAAGGCCTTCACGAAGGTCTCCTGCACGAGGTCGGCTGCGTCGGCGGGGTTGCGCGTCATGCGCATGGCCGCGGCGTACAGCTGATCCATGAAGGGCAGAGCCTGCTCCTCGAACTGTGCGCGGGGCTCCACCTCGAGCGGGCCGGCGTCTGCGGTGTCGTTCATCGCGCGCCAGTCTACGTCGCGTGCCGCGACGGCCACCGGGACGGTCGTCGCGGTGCGGTCGCGCTCCAGAAGTGCGGTCACGTGTCGTCCCCTTTCAGTAGAGTTGGAACCGATGACTCCCCTCGGGTATTCCCCTTCCGCCGCCACTCCCCGCGGTGCGTGGGACGCGCCCGTCGCCGACCACCCCGTGGATGCCACGGTCACCGTGCCGGGCTCGAAGTCGCTGACCAACCGCGAACTCGTGCTCGCTGCGATCGCGGACGGCCCGGGCACGCTGCACGCCCCGTTGCACTCCGACGACTCCGCCCGCATGATCGATGCGCTGCGCGCTCTCGGTGTGGGCATCGAGGAGGTCGACACGGGGTCCCCCTTCGGCCCCGACCTGCTCGTCACCCCGCCTGCGACCTTCCGCGGCGACAGCGAGATCGACTGCGGCCAGGCCGGCACCGTCATGCGCTTCGTCGCCCCGCTGGCCGGTCTCGCCCGGGGCGACGTGCACGTCACGGCGCACGAGAGCGCCCTGCACCGGCCCATGGGGGCGATGATCCACGCGCTGCGCGACGTCGGGGTCGACATCGACGACGGCGGACACTGGGCGCTGCCGTTCTCGGTTCGCGGTCACGGTCACGTGCGCGGCGGCGAGGTCGAGATCGACGCGAGTCAGTCGAGCCAGTTCGTCTCGGGACTCCTTCTCGCGGCGGCGCGCTTCGACGTGGGTCTGCACCTGCGCCACGTGGGCTCGCGCCTGCCGAGCGTCCCCCACATCGACATGACCGTCGAGTCCCTCGCCCACCGCGCCGTGCACGTCGAGCGTCCCGCCCCCGGCGAATGGATCGTGCCGGCCGGGCCCGTTCGGGCGAAAGACGTGCACATCGAACCCGACCTCTCCAACGCCTCGCCGTTCCTCGCGGCGGCGATGGTCACCGGCGGATCGGTCACGATGTCGGGCTGGCCGCTGCACAGCACGCAGCCCGGCGCCCTCCTCGTCGACATCCTCGCCGAGATGGGAGCCCGCGTCAGTCGCCGCGGCGGTGCCCTCACCGTCGCGGCGGGCGACGACGGCATCCTGGGGGTCGATCTCGACCTGTCCGCCGCCGGTGAGCTCGCGCCCACCCTCTTCGGACTGGCGGCGTTCGCCGACGGCCCGACCACCCTGCACGGCATCGGGCACATCCGCGGGCACGAGACCGACCGCATCGCCGCCCTCGTGGGAAACCTCCGTTCGCTCGGCGGCGAGGCGCACGAGCTCGAAGACGGCATCCGCATCGTGCCTCAGCCGCTGCACGGCGGCGAGTGGAAGGCCCACCACGACCACCGCCTCGCGACCACCGGTGCCCTCATCGGGCTCCGTGTCCCGGGCGTGCAGATCGACGACATCGGCACCACCGCCAAGACGCTTCCCCAGTTCGCGGGTCTCTGGCGCGCGATGCTGGGCCCGGATGCGGATGCCGGGAACTGACGCGTGAGCTGGCTCGACGACGCGGACGACGACGACCTGGAGTTCGACGAGTCGTCGATCCGGGTGCGTCCCAACCCCAAGGCCAACCGCCCGCGCACGAAGCGGCGCCCGGCGCACGCCGACGCGCAGATCGCGCGCGTGCTCGGAGTCGATCGCGGGCGCTACACGGTCCTGGTCGATGAGGACGGCCCCGACGAACGGCGCGTGCTCGCCACCCGGGCGCGCGAGCTGCGCAAGCAGCCCATCGTCAACGGCGATCGGGCGCGCGTCGTGGGCGACCTCTCGGGCGACGAGGGCACGCTCGGGCGCATCGTCGGCATCGAGGAGCGCACGTCGCTACTGCGCCGGAGCGCCGACGACACCGATCAGGTGGAGCGGGTCATCGTCGCCAACGCCGACCAGATGCTCATCGTCGTGGCGGCGGCCGATCCCGAACCGCGGGAGCGCCTCGTCGACCGCTACCTGGTCGCGGCGCTCGATGCCGGCATCCGCCCGCTCCTCGTCGTCACCAAGACCGACCTGGCCGACCCGAGCGAGTTCCTCTCGCACTTCGCCGGCCTCGATCTCCGCGTCTTCACGAGCGCGCAGGGCGACATGCCGCTCGACGAGATCGGCGAGGCCATCGCCGGCCACGCGACGGTGTTCGTCGGGCACTCGGGCGTGGGCAAGTCCACCCTGGTGAATGCGCTCACCGGCTCCGAGCGCGCCACCGGACACGTCAACACCGTCACCGGTCGAGGCCGCCACACGTCGTCTTCGGCCGTATCGCTGCGCTATCGCGGCCCCGCCGGTTCGGGATGGGTCATCGACACACCCGGCGTCCGCTCCTTCGGGCTGGGCCACGTCGACCCGGCGCACGTGCTGGGTGCCTTCACCGACCTCGCGGAGGTCGCCGAGGAGTGCCCCCGCGGGTGCACCCACCTGCCCGATGCCCCCGACTGCGCGATCGTGGAGGCGGTCGAATCCGGGCGCCTGGGTCCGGGGGCCGCCGCGAGACTCGATTCCCTGCAGCGCCTGCTGACGACGTTCCAGGGCATCGAGCGCTCTAGGCTGGACGGGTGACGAACCTCGATAAGGGCGACACCGCGCCCGATTTCACCCTTCTCGACCAGGATGAGCACCCCGTCTCGCTGGGCGACTTCCGCGGACGCCGCGTGATCCTGTACTTCTACCCCGCCGCGCAGACGCCCGGGTGCACAACGCAGGCATGCGACTTCCGCGACAGCCTGGCTTCGCTGCAGGGCGCCGGGTACACCGTGCTCGGCATCTCGCGCGACACCCCCGAGAAGCTGCGCGCGTTCCGCGACAGCGACGGGCTCACCTTCCCGCTGCTGAGCGACCCCGACCACGCGATCCACGAGGCGTACGGCGCGTGGGGCGAGAAGCAGAACTACGGCAAGACGATCACCGGCGTCCTGCGCTCGACCTTCGTCGTCGACGAGGACGGCAAGATCGTCGAGGCCCTGTACAACGTCAAGGCGACCGGACATGTCGCGCGTCTGCGCAAGACGCTCGGTCTCGACGCCGCCTGACTCCGAGCTCCGAAGGCCCCGCCCCGCTCTCGCGGCCGGCGGGGTCTTCTCACGTCAGTCGTCGTCTCGACGCCGCGGGGCTGCGGCGCGGACCGCGAGGACCAGCAGAATCAGCCCGATCACCGCCGGGACGGCGATGAGGAGCGCGATGCCCGGCGCGGCCCACTCCCCCGTGATGGCACCGATCGCGACCGACAGCACGAGAAGCTGGGTGACGATGCCGCCCGACCGACCGGCCGACACGTCGCGCGCGGTGGCCACCCCGAAGGCGGCGACGATCGCGGCGCCGATCACCGTCAGGACGATCAGGGCGATGGAGCTCACCACCGAGTCGGTGTCGCCGCCGATGAGGGCGACGGTCTGCCATCCGGCGAGCGCCAGGATGCCGACGGCCTCGAGTCCGAGGAGGGCGGCGGCCGCCAGGCGAATGGGCATCCGAGAGCCTCCCCGACGGGCGCGGCTGCGCCGTTACGATCCGGAAACCTGCCGGTTACCTCTTGATCAGGCGGAATCGCTATGGGAGCATGGAACAAGCCGTGTGCTCCCACAGCGAAGTGGGGCGAGCAATCGCTCGCGTTCCCACCAGGGTACCGGACCCGAATCCCGGTGCCGAATCGTCGAAATTTCTGTTACAAGGAGCACCCCTATGGATTGGCGCGACAAAGCAGCCTGCCTGACCGTCGACCCCGAACTGTTCTTCCCCGTCGGCAACACCGGCCCCGCGGTCGACCAGATCGAGAAGGCCAAGTCGGTCTGCGCGCGCTGCACCGTCACCGAGGTCTGCCTGCAGTACGCCCTCGAGTCCGGTCAGGACTCGGGCGTCTGGGGCGGTCTGAGCGAAGACGAGCGTCGCGCGCTCAAGCGCCGCGCCGCTCGCGCCCGCCGCGCCTCCTGACCTCACGGCATCCGCCGTTCGACGAAGCCCGTCCCTCCGGGGGCGGGCTTCGTCGTGCCGCGGGTGGGAGAGGCGCGCAGACCTCGCCCCGAGAACGGCGGGACTCCCGCGTACCCGCGAGCAACGCGATGCCTCAGGCGGACGAGCCGCCGATGTAGCGCAGCGGGATCTCGATGGTGACCTCGGTTCCGCTGCCCATCAGCGTGTGCCAATCGATGGTTCCTCCGAGCTCGCCCTGGATGAGGGTGCGCACGATCTGCGTGCCCAGGCCGCGGCCCACCTGGCCCTCGGGCAGGCCGACGCCCGTGTCGCGGACGCTGACCTCGAGCATCTCGCCGGTGCGTTCGGCGGCGATCTCGACGTCGCCCTCCTGACCGGCGAGCCCGTGCTCGACCGCGTTGGTCACCAGCTCGGTGAGCGCGAGCGCGAGGGGCGTGGCGAACTGGCTGGGCAGCGTGCCGAACTTGCCCGTGCTGCGCGTGCGCGCGCGGGTGTTGGGGGCCGCCGCGACCTCGGCGACGAGCTTGAGCACGCGCGCGAAGACGTCGTCGAAGTCGACGTTCTGCGCGAGGCCCTCCGACAGCGTGTCGTGCACGACGGCGATGGCCGAGACCCGTCGCATGGCCTGCGTGAGCGCGTCTCGCGCCTCGTCGGAGTGCGTGCGCCGCGCCTGGATGCGCAGGAGCGACGCCACGGTCTGCAGGTTGTTCTTCACCCGGTGGTGGATCTCACGGATCGTCGCGTCCTTGGTGATGAGCTCCTGCTCCTGGTGGCGGATCTCGGTGACGTCGCGGCTGAGCACGATCGCGCCGATGCGGTTGCCGCGATCGCGCAGGGGGATCGTCCGCAGCGAGACCTGCACGCCGCGCGCCTCCATGTCGGCGCGCCACGGTGCGCGCCCGCTCACCACGACCGGGAGCGACTCGTCGACGTCCTGTCGCTTCGCCGGCAGGATGCGAGCGGTGACCTCGGCCAGCGACTCGCCCTCGAGCTCGTCGTCGAAGCCCATGCGATTGAACGCCGACAGCGCATTGGGGCTCGCGAAGGTCGTGATCCCGTCGACGTCGAGACGGATCAGTCCGTCCGACGCGCGCGGGGCTCCACGACGAGGTGCGGTCGGCGCGGACAGGTCGGGGAACTCCGCCGAAGAGATCATGCCGAACAGGTCGTCGGCGCAGTCGTTGAAGGTGATCTGCTGACGCGACGGCGTGCGCGTCTCGCCGAGGTTCGTGTGCCGGGTCAGCACGCCGACCGTCGTGACGGCGTTGCCCTCGCGCGAGAGCTCACGCACGATCGGCACCGCACGCACGCGCGTGGGGGTCTCCTCGAACCAGTCGGGGGATGCCGAGTCGACGATGCGTCCGCTCTGGAACGCCTCGCGCACCTGGGTGCGCCACTGCGGACGTACCCGGTCGCCCACGATGTCGCGGTAGAACAGCGTCGCCGCTCCCCCGGGCCGGGTGTGCGCGACGGCGACGAAGGAGTCGTCGGGGGTCGGGACCCAGATGACGATGTCGGCGAAGGCGAGGTCGGCGAGCAGCTGCCCGTCGCCGGCGAGGCGGTGCAGCCACTCGACATCCGCCTCGCTGGAGCGGCCCTGGGCGTAGACGAGTTCGCTGAGTGTCGACACCCCTCCACCCTAGGGGCCGCTCCCGCGTCGTCGCGCGCCGCGCGACGCGGCGGACGCGTCGCGGGTGATGCGACGGGTGAAGGTCCTGTGTGTCCGGCGCCCTGGGGTGGCGAAAGCCGATCACGGAGGATTCCTGGGACCACCGCCGTTCCCCCGGTCGACCGCCCTTTCGCACGGGCGCGGGTGAACCCCGCACTCCCCCGGAAAGGGGGACATAATGACGGGATGCCGGTTGATCCCTCACCCGAAGAGAGATTCGTCGCACTCGAGCACGCCGCCGCCGCCCTCGCGCTCACGCCCGACGAGATCGTCGCCCTCGTGCACGAGGGGCACCTGCGAGGAGCCGCCCTCGGCTCACCCGCACGGTGGCGCATCGACCGCGACAGCGTCGACGCCTACGTCGAGGCCCGGATCGAGGACGCCCGCCGCGCGGCGCTCTGGCGGCAGTCGCAGGCCGCGAGCTTCCCCGAGCTCTGGGGCCGGGGCGAGCTGCGGCACGACGACTGACCGCGCCTCCTCCCCACCTCACCCCTCGCATCGGTCATCCACAGGTGGCGCATAAGCGCGGTGTCGTACGCCCACGCTCCCCTACGCTCGGCCGCACGTTCATCCGCACTCGCCGAATCCGCACGACGGAGGGGACCCATGTCACTCGCACCCGAACCCGACCCCGAACGTGCCCGTTCATCGCGACCGCGCGGTGAGGAGTTCTTCGCCCGGCAGAGGACCTCGACCGATCAGCTCCCCGCACCCGAGGTCTTCGTGCGAAACATCGTCCGCGGCATCCTCGAGGTCCTCGCCGGGGTGCGCGAGGTCGAGCAGCTCGCGCGCTGGCTGTCGGAAGAGGTCTACCGCTCGCTCGTGACGCGCGCCAATCTCGCCACCCGCGCCCGCAGCGCCCGTCGCGTGCCCGCCCGTCGAGACGTCCATGAGATCCGCAGCGTCCACATCTCCTCCCCCGCGGACGGGGTCGTCGAGGCGACCGTCACCGCGTCCGCGCGCGTCCGCACGCGTGCCATCGCCGTGCGCCTGGAGGGAATGGACGGACGCTGGCGCGTGACGGCACTGGGCCTGCTCTGAGCACTGTCGCCGCGCGGCATCCGTCGCGACCGGCGACGCCTCCGCAGGGCCGCCGAACGCCCGCCCCCTTCGGGGCGCGCCGACGCTCGCCGTGGCTCGGAGCTCGCCGTCACGGCGCGGGGCCCACGACGTGGCGCGGCCGGCCGCACATCGAGCACCTCCGGCGCACGGTGGCCGCCGAGGCCTGGTGCCACCGGCGGGCGCGTCGGGATCCGTGCGCCTCGCGGTTGGCGCCGCCCTACGGGCGCCAGGACGCGAGGAAGTTGCCAAGCCGCTCGATCGCGTCGCTGATGACGCGGGCCTCGGGCAGGGTGACGATGCGCACGTGGTCGGTCGCGGGCCAGTTGAAGCCCGACCCCTGCACGAGCAGCACGTGCTCGGCAACCAGGAAGTCGCGCACGAACTTCGCGTCGTCCGGGATCTCGTACACCTCGGGGTCGAACCGCGGGAACGCATAGAGCGCACCGCGGGGCAGCACGCACGACACCCCGGGGATGGCCTCGAGGCCCTGCCACGCGGCATCCCTCTGCTCGTGCAGACGACCCGAGGGCGCGATCAGCGCGTCGATGGACTGCACGCCCGACAGCGCCGCCTGCACGGCGAACTGCGCCGGCACGTTCGGGCACAGTCGCGTGGATGCCAGCAGGTTGATGCCGTGCAGGAAGCCCTGCGCGTGCTCCTTGGGACCCGTGATCGCGAGCCACCCCGAGCGGTAGCCCGCGACGCGGTACGTCTTGGACAGGCCGTTGAAGGTCAGCACGAGCAGGTCGGGCGCGATCGTGGCCATCGGGATGTGCACGGCGTCGTCGAAGAGGATGCGGTCGTAGATCTCGTCGGCGAGCACGAGGAGCGAGTTCTCGCGGGCGATGTCGGCGATGCCTTCGAGGATCTCGCGCGAATACACCGCGCCGGTGGGGTTGTTGGGGTTGATGACGACGATCGCCTTGGTCCGCGGTGTGATCTTCGACCGGATGTCCTCCAGGTCGGGCTGCCACTCGCGCTGCTCGTCGCACAGGTAGTGCACGGGCGTACCGCCGCCGAGGCTCGTCATCGCCGTCCACAGCGGGTAGTCGGGCGCGGGGATGAGCACCTCGTCGCCCTCGTCGAGCAGGGCCTGCATCGTCATCGTGATGAGCTCGGAGACCCCGTTGCCGAGGAACACGTGATCGGGGTCGAGGTGCGGGAACCCGGGCTCCTGCTCGTAGCGCGACACGACAGCGCGCCGCGCCGACAGGATGCCGCGGCTGTCGCTGTACCCGTGCGCGTTCGGCACCGAGGCGATCATGTCGCGAACGATCTGGTGCGGCGCCTCGAACCCGAAGATCGCCGGGTTGCCGGTGTTGAGCTTGAGGATCGCGTGCCCGTCGGCCTCCAGTCGATCGGCCTCGACGAGGGCCTCCCCGCGGATCTCGTAGAGGACGTCTTTCAGCTTGGACGACTGGTCGAGAGGGCGAAGCGGGCTCATCGGTTCAGGATATCCCCGGGCCGATCCGGCCAATCGACACCGGGTGGACCGCATGCGGTCGTCCCCGCCGGCGGCGGAGATCGTCGCGCGGATCCCGCGGGCGAGGGACCGTGACGACGGCGACCGCTGCGAAGCGGCGCCGAACGGGACCGCTGCGCGTGCGGGGGTGAACGACGGATGCCGTGCCCCGGCAGCGGGACACGGCATCCGTTCTTCGAGGGCCTTACTTCTTCTTCGCGGCGCGACGATCGGCGCGGTTGCCGGGTGCGGCGTCCGCGGGAGCGTCGGTGCGCTGGCCGAAGGCGCCGCGCGCGCCTGCCGAAGCGGCCTCGGCGGCCGGAGCCGCCGGCTGGGCCTGGCGGAGGCGGTTGGTCGCCGCCTGCTGCACCTGGCCGCGGTCGTTGCGCACCTCGACCTCGCCGGCATCGTTGGCCGCGGAGTACTCCAGGCGCTGCGTCTCGACCGGGGTGGGCGTCAGGCCCTTGGCCTCGACCTGCGCCGCGGGCTCGCCCTCGACGCTGCGCACCTCAACCTCGAGGTTGTACAGGAAGCCGACCGACTCCTCCTTGATCTGCCCCATCATCGACTGGAACATCTGGTAGCCCTCGCGCTGGTACTCGATGAGCGGGTCGCGCTGGGCCATGGCGCGCAGGCCGATGCCGTCTTTGAGGTAGTCCATCTCGTAGAGGTGCTCGCGCCAGCGACGGTCGAGCACCTGGAGCACCACGCGGCGCTCGAGCTCGCGCAGAGCCTGCTCACCCAGGGCCTTCTCGCGGTTGTCGTAGGCGATGCGCGCGTCGGAGATGATCTCGCGCTTGAGCCCCTCGGGCGTGATCCGCCCCTTGTTGCCGCCGGCCTCGGCCACCACCTCGTCGATCGTGACGCTCACCGGGTAGAGGGTCTTGAGCTCGGTCCACAGGGCGTCGAAGTCCCACGACTCGGTGTGACCCGATCCGGTGTGGTCGTCGATGACGGCCGTGATGGCGTCTTCGATGAAGTGCTGCACGCGGTCGGCGATGTCGTCGCCCTGGAGCATGTGACGGCGGTCGGCGTAGATGGCCTCTCGCTGGCGGTTGAGCACGTCGTCGTACTTCAGCACGTTCTTGCGCATCTCGGCGTTGCGCGCCTCGACCTGCGACTGCGCGCTCTTGATTGCCCGCGACACCAGGCCCGACTCGATCGCGACGTCGTCGGGGAAGTTGGTGCGCGCGAGGATCGCCTCGGCGGCGCCCGACTGGAACAGGCGCATGAGGTCGTCGGTGAGCGACAGGTAGAACCGGCTCTCGCCGGGGTCGCCCTGTCGGCCGGAGCGACCGCGCAGCTGGTTGTCGATACGCCGGGACTCGTGCCGCTCGGTCCCGAGCACGTACAGACCGCCGGCCGCGGTGACCTTCGCCGCCTCCTCCGCGACGGTGTCGCGCATCGTCGTGTAGACGCCGTCCCATTCCGCCTCGTAGGCCTCGGGCGTCTCGACCGGATCGAGGTTCTTCGCCTTCATCTCCTGGACGGCGAGGAACTCGGCGTTGCCGCCGAGCATGATGTCGGTACCGCGACCGGCCATGTTGGTGGCGACGGTGACGGCGCCGAGGCGACCGGCGCGGGCGACGATCTCGGCCTCACGGGCGTGGTTCTTGGCGTTCAGCACCTCGTGGCGGACGCCCTTCTTCGCCAGCAGGCGGGAGAGGTACTCGCTCTTCTCGACGCTCGTGGTGCCGACCAGGACCGGCTGGCCCTTCTCGTGGCGCTCGACGATGTCTTCGACGACCTGGGCGAACTTCGCCGTCTCGTTCTTGTAGACGAGGTCGGCCTGATCCTTCCGGATCATCGGCTTGTTCGTCGGGATCGGGACGACGCCCAGCTTGTAGGTCGACATGAACTCGGCGGCCTCGGTCTCGGCGGTACCGGTCATGCCCGAGAGCTTGTCGTACAGGCGGAAGTAGTTCTGCAGCGTGACGGTGGCCAGCGTCTGGTTCTCGGCCTTGACCGGCACGCCCTCCTTCGCCTCGATCGCCTGGTGGATGCCCTCGTTGTACCGGCGACCGACGAGGATGCGGCCGGTGTGCTCGTCGACGATCATGACCTCGTCGTTCATGACGACGTAGTCGGTGTCGCGCTTGAACAGGGCGATCGCCTTGATCGAGTTGTTGAGGAACGAGATGAGCGGGGTGTTCGCCGACTCGTACAAATTGTCGATGCCGAGGTAGTCCTCGACCTTCTCGATGCCGGGCTCGAGCACGCCGATGGTGCGCTTCTTCTCGTCGACCTCGTAGTCGACGCCGGCCTCGAGGGTGCGGGCGAGCTTGGCGAACTCGGCGAACCAGCGGTTGGCCTCACCCGACGCCGGACCCGAGATGATCAGCGGCGTGCGCGCTTCGTCGATGAGGATCGAGTCGACCTCGTCGACGATGGCGAAGAAGTGCCCCCGCTGCACGAGGTCTTCCTTGCGCCACGCCATGTTGTCGCGCAGGTAGTCGAAGCCGAACTCGTTGTTCGTGCCGTAGCTGATGTCGGCCTCGTACTGCTCGCGGCGCACCTCGGGGGTCTGGCCCGCCACGACGGTGCCCGTGGTCATACCGAGCGCGCGGTAGACGCGGCCCATGAGCTCGGACTGATAGCTGGCGAGGAAGTCGTTCACCGTGATGACGTGGACGCCCTTGCCCGCGATGGCGTTGAGATACGCCGGGAGGGCCGCGGTCAGGGTCTTGCCCTCACCGGTCTTCATCTCGGCGATGTTGCCCAGGTGCAGGGCAGCGCCGCCCATGATCTGCACGTCGTAGGGACGCTGTCCGAGCGTGCGCTTGGCCGCCTCGCGGACGGCGGCGAAGGCCTCGGGCATGAGCTGGTCGAGCGTCTCACCCGCGTCGTAGCGGGCACGCAGCTCGATGGTCTCGTTGCGCAGTTCGTCGTCGGTGAGCTGCTCGTAGTCCTCTTCGAGGGCGCCGGTCGCCTTCACGACGCCCTGCAGGCGGCGCAGGATGCGGCCTTCGCCGGCGCGCAGCAGTTTCTCGAGCGGATTTGCCACGAAGAATCTCCATCTGTCGGGTGCGGCGCCCGCGCGGACGCCGGCCTGCGAACAGGCATACGCCCCTCATGCTATCCGTGTTACCCGTTCGTGACCTGCGAGGAGGCCGCAATCCGGACGTCTCTCTGCGCGCCCGTAGCGAACACACGGCGACGGCCGGGAACCCGCCGCTTAGGATCGAGCCATGGCCGGTTTCTGGGGCAAGAGGAAGCGCGAAGAGCAGGACGCGGCGGATGCCGATCTGGCACGTCGAGCCGAGCTCGCGATCGTCGCGGCCGACGAACGGGTCCGGCTCACCTCCGACGAGCTCGACTTCGCCCGCGCGGAACTCGGCGACAAGGCCACGGAGGATCTCGCGGCGGCCCTCGACTCCGTCCGCACGCACCTCGCCGAGGCGTTCCAGCTGCACCAGCTGAACCACGACGAGATCCCCGACACCAAAGAAGAGCTGCGCACGCGCAACGCCCGCATCATCCAGCTCTCGGAGTGGGCCGAAGACCTCCTCGAGGAGCGCACGCAGGTCCTGCAGCCGAAGATCGACGCCGTGCGTCGCGCGCCCGAGACCCTGGCGCGCGTGCGCGCCGACCGCGACCGCCTCGCCGCACGGATCCCCGGCGCGCGGGAGGTCGTCGAGCGCCTGTCCCGCCGGTACAGCGAGTCCGCTCTCGCCCAGATCGGCGGCAACCCCGATGAGATCGAGCAGCTCCTCGACTTCGCGGTGCACACCGCGGGCGTCTCGGAGCGACGCCGCGAAGCCGGCCAACGGGAGCAGGCCTCCGTCGCCCTCGAGGCCGCGACCGAGGCGGTCCGACGCGCGGAATCGCTTCTGGATGCCGTCGACACGTTCGAGATCGAGGCGCTGCGCGCCGAGTCGACCCTCGCCGCCGTCGTCGACGACTCGCGCACCGACCTGGTCGAGGCACGCCAGGGCGCGCAGACGCCCGCGGTGACCGCGGCGATGGCGACCCTTCAGCAGGCGCTCACCGCCCTTCCCGCGTCGGGGACGCGCAGCGACCCCTTCGCCGCGCTGTCGTCGCTGCGCCAGGCCAACGCCGCCCTCGATCTCGCCCGTGAACGTGCCGCGCGTCCGGTGCCGTCGCAGGAGCAGGTGGAGCACGCGATCGACGACGCCGATCGTCAGCTGGCGGTCGCGCGGGGCCTCATCACCGGGCACCGGGGATGGATCGGCGCCGATGCGCGCACGCGCTTCGTCGAGGCGGAGCGCCTGCGCGCCGGCCTCCCGCTCGGGCCGATCGCGGAGGACCAGCGCGAGACGGCTCTCGCCACCGCACGACGCGCCGGGTCGCTGGCATCCGAGGCTCTTCAGATCGCCCAGCGCGACATCGAGCAGTCCCGCCCGAACGACTGGGGCGGGGATGGCTACGGGCGCGGCGGCGGCTACGGACGCGGAGGCGGCATGGGCGGCGGCAACATGGTCGGCGGCATGCTCGGCGGTCTCGTCATCGGCTCGCTGCTCGGCGACATCTTCGACGGCTGAGCTCTCGCCCGTCACGACGACGCCCCCGGCCATCCGGCCGGGGGCGTCTTTCATGCCTGCGTCAGGATGCCACGGAGACCATCGGCGACGCCTGCGTCGTCAGCTCGATCACGCCGTAGTCCCACCCCTTGCGGCGGTACACGACGCTCGGGTGGTCGGTGCGGGCGTCGATGAACAGGAAGAAGTCGTGGCCGACGAGCTCCATCCGGTCGACCGCCTCTTCGACCGTCATCCACTCGGCCTCGAACTCCTTCTGGCGGATGACGACGGGGCAGTAGTCCTCTTCTTCGACGCTGTCGTCCTGCACCGGCACGGACCCGGTGGCGACGGCGCGCAGAACATCGACGGAGGCGGGCTCGACATCGATTCCGGCGAGTTCCCCGGTGCCCTTCTCGAACTTCGCACCGCGGGGGTGGTTGCGGGCGTCGACGCGCTTGTCCTTCGCGCGGCGGACCTGCTCCGAGATCTTGTCGACCGCGAGGTCGAGAGCGGCGAATTTATCGGCGTCCGTGGCCTCGGCCCGCACGACGGGGCCCTTGCCGTCGAGGGTGAGCTCGACCGTATCGTCTTCCATTCGACCGTTGCGATAGGAGCGATGTGTGACCTTGACTTCGAGGGTGTTCGCCCGGGGAGCCAGGTGCTCGATGCGGCTGACCTTCTCTTCGACCACCGAGCGGAATCGATCGGTGATTCCGACTCCCACGCCGACGATGTTGGTGTCCATCCGTGACCTCCTTGTTCCGGGTTCCGCCCGGTCTAAGGGCGGAACGTCCGTCGCCTTCAGTCATCCCTACGCTAGTGCTGCGGCACCGCGCTGTCACGTGTCAATCACCTCCGGTTCACCTCAGAGACCCCCGCGTCGCGGCGTGTGCGCCAGCGTTACGGCGACCACCGTGGCAGCCCCCGCGTCGCGCAATGCCCTCGCCGCCTCGAGCAGGGTGGCTCCCGTCGTCACGACGTCGTCGACCACGACGACGGGCAGCCCCGTGACACCACGGGCGACGAACGCTCCCCCGACGTTGAGGCGACGCGCGTCGCGATCGAGACCGCGCTGATCGCGGGGGGCGCGCCGCAGACGCAGCACCCGCTGGTCGCGGTGCCCCGCTCGACGCAGGATGAGCTCGACCGGGCGATACCCCCGTCGGCGGAAAGCGGCACGCGTCGAGGGCACGGTGGTGATCACGGCCTCGGGCGGGATCGCGCCCAGGACGGCGCGCAGGGCGGGGGCGAGAGCGCTCGCGAGGGCGGTGCGGCCCTCTTCCTTCAGGCCCCGGATGATCCGGGCCGTGGGTCCTGCGAAGACGAGGGCGCTCGTGACGGTCAGCTCCGGCGCGAGGACGCGGCGCACCGGCTGCGGAGCGAGGGCGCGGCGGCATCCCTCGCACAGCGCCGTATCGAGAGCGTCGCATCCCGCGCACGCGACGGGGAGCCAGAACGTCAGCGCGTCGCGCGCCGCGTCGGCGAGGAGGGACCGGGGATCCATTCCTCGAGCCTGGAGGAGCCGATCGCCGTCCGGGGGCCCGATTCCCGCACGGTGGAGGGATCGCCGCCTGGGGAGGAGCGGATCACCTCAGGAGGTGGTGCCCTGTTGCGCCGCCAGGACGCGGATGCCGGAGGCCACGAGCGTCCACGAACTGCCGCGCCGGCTGTAGAGCCGTCCCTGGTCGTCCAGGACGCGCACGCTCGTACTGCCGGCGGCCAGCGTACGGGCCCCGTCGGGGGCGGTCGCCTCGGTGCCGCGTCCGCCGACGTTGAGCTCGCGCAGACGGTCGACGCCGTCGACGTCGACCAGGACGCCCAGCGTCGTGTCGTCGAGCCATGCCAGGTCGAAGGCGCCCTGCTGGCTGAACGACAGCACGTGCGGCGGGCCGAGGTTGACCTCGGTGCCCTCGCGCTCGATACCGGCCACCCACACCTCGCGCACGCCCGACACCGTGACGACGGCCGCGATGCGCGTCCCGTCGCGGGAGACCTGCATCGACACGATCTCGGAGGCGTCGGGCCAGGCGTTGCCCACCTCCCGGGGGACCCCCTCGGCGGTGATCGCGCGCACCTGCGTGGGGGCGTTGGCAGGAACGCTCCAGATCTCGCCCTGGCCGTCGATGGAGGGGGCGATGAGCCCGGCCCGGTCGTCGAGTAGGAACGTGCGGCCGTCACTCAGGGCGCTCGCGACCGTCCCCTGCTGGGTGCGGACGGCGGCGAGGCTGCGGTCGGCCTCCAGCTCGACGGCGACGGGGTTCAACGACTCGACGGCATCGGAGAGGCCGTCGATCGGCTCCACCGCGTCTCCGGCGAGCGCGCCGAACACCCCGGCCGTGGTGAGCACGGCCGGCGACGGGTCCACGCGCGTGACGCGCACCGCGACCTCGGACGCGGCGATCGGCGTGCCCTCCACGGTCATCTGCACCTCGTTGATGCCCGCGGTGGCGAGACTGCGCACGAGCTGCGTCTGCATGCGGTCGAGCGTCGTGCGGTCGAGGCTGAGCGCCGCCCGCGGGAGCTGGACCTGCGCGATGCCGTCGGAGGACAGGGTCACGGATCGTCCCACCAGCGAGAGCTCGTCGGGGAAGGCGCTGCGCACGGCGCCGGCCAGCCACGCACTGGGCTGACCGTCGACGAGAGCGGTCGCGACCCGGCTCGCCACGAGGGGCCGCGGGAACCAGCGGACGTCGGGGACGATGAAACTGTAGGTCGGGTCGAAGTACGCCACGGATGCCGACTGGTAGACGGTCGGGAAGACCTCCTCGTACAGCACCACGCCGTCGGGCGCGGAGGTGATGCGCCACTGGTCGTCGACGCGCGCGAGCGTGTAGCTCAGGGTCTCCGCGGCGCCGGCGGCCGTCGGGGCGTACGCACCGTCGGCATCCACCGCCGCGACCGTGGTGAGGGCCACGGCGACCGACGTGCCGTCGGCGCTCGGAGTCGCGCGCCGATCGGCGAGGCGGTCGATCGTCACGCGCGAGCGGGGGTCCCACTGCGTGCCGGGCGCGAGGAAGAGCTTCGCGGTGGCCCAGTCGTCGGCGGGACCGGAACCCGCGCGCAGGAACCCCTCGACGATCTCGGCGGGGGTGGCGTCGTCCTGGGGACCGTCGGGCACGAAGGCGAACGCCTGCGTGTCGTCGACCTGCGGCCCGCGCCCCGGGTTGACGTATCCCGAGGTCGGCAATCCCGTGCACGCGGTGAGGGCGAGCACGAGCATCAGGGTCACCAGCGAGAGGGCGCGTCTCATGTCGTCCTCCGGACGCCGGGGCGGGTCGAGATCGGCTGCGTGAGCCCGAGCGCTTCGAGCGCTCCCCCCTGCTCGTCGTCGGGCACGAGCGGGAGGGGCGAACCGGTGACCGGTCTGCCGTCGCGCGGGAGCGTGAGCACGAAGTTCGACCCGCGCCCCGGCTCCGACCACACCGCGAGGGTCCCGCCGTGCAGGCGCGCGTCGCCGAGGGCGATCGACAGCCCCAGCCCCGTTCCGCCGATGGTCCGCACGCGCGAGGGGTCCGCGCGCCAGAAGCGGTCGAAGACGCGCTCGACGTCTTCGCTCTTCATGCCCAGACCGAAGTCGCGCACACCCAGGGCCACGGCATCCCGGTCGCTGTCGACCGAGACGACGATCGGCCGCCCCTCACCGTGCTCGATCGCGTTGCCGAGCAGGTTGCGCACGATGCGCCGCACCCGGCGCGCGTCCATGTCGACGGGCGTGTAGCCGCCGGGGGCGACCAGCCGCACGTCGGAGCCGTGCCCGTCGGCCAGCTGCTCCATCGACTCGATGACGTCTTCGGCGAGGTGCGCCAGGCTCGTCGCCTCGCGCTCCAACTGCACGGATCCGGCGTCGTAGCGGCTGATCTCGAGCAGGTCGGTCAGCAACACCTCGAAGCGCTGCACCTGCGCGTGCAGCAGCTCGGCGGCCCGACCGGTCACGGGATCGAACTCCTCGCGCTGGTCGTTGATCATGTCGGCCGCGAGCTTGATCGTCGTCAGCGGGGTGCGGAGTTCATGCGAGACGTCGGAGACGAACCGCTGCTGCACGAGTGAGAGGTCGGCGAGCTCCTTGATCTGCGACTCGATGCTGTCGGCCATGGCGTTGAACGAGCGGTTCAGCGTCGCCAGCTCGTCCTCGCCGCGGACGGGCAGGCGCACCCCCAGGTCGCCCGCGGCGAGCTTCGCGCTGGTCTCGGCGGCATCCGCGATGGGGGTCGTCACCGACCTCAGCACGAACCAGGCGATCGCGCCGATGAGCACCACGAGCACGAGGCCGACGACCCACAGCAGCACCTGCACGAAGGCGAGGGTCTGCGAGGCGCTCGTGAGGTCGTATCCCATGTACAGCTCGTAGGAGTCGACACCGTCCTCAGCGGGGAAGCGCAACTGGTGGCCGACCAGGATGCCGGGCACATCGCGCCCGTTGTCGGAGGGCAGGGACACGGACTGCCACCACTGCAGATCGGGACTCGACTGCACCTGCGTCCGCAGGGCCTCGGTGACGAGGTTCGACTCGAACGCGGGTGAGATGAACGGCTGGGGAGCGAGCGGCGACGGCGGGCCGATGCGGTAGAGCGCGATCAGATCACTCGAGGACTGCTGCGACAGCCGGGTGGCGATGCCGTTCATCAGCGTCTGCGCGGCGGCGGGGTCGGTGGAGTCGACCGCGGCGTCGAGGGTCGCCTGCGCGGCCGCCGTGGCGCGCTGCGCTTCGAGGAGCACCTGGTCCTTGCGCGCGGTGAAGAGCTCGTTCTGGATGACGAGGGCCATCGCGACGCAGGTGACGAGGATCGTGGCCGCGGTGAGGGTCACCGTGATGACGATCGTGCGGAACCGCAGGGAGCGCCGCCACAGCGTCGCGAGGCGGTCGCGGATACCCCGCCAGTCGCGCCATCCGTCGATCCGCGGCGAGGAGACGGTGCGCACGGCGCCCGTCATGGAGACCTCAGGCCACCGCGCCGGCGCGGTAGCCCACGCCGCGCACGGTGGTCACGATCCGCGGGTTGTCGGGGTCGGCCTCGATCTTGGCGCGCAGACGCTGCACGTGCACGTTCACCAGTCGCGTGTCGGCCTTGTAGTGGTAGCCCCAGACCTGCTCCAGCAGCATCTCGCGCGAGAACACCTGCTGCGGCTTCTCGGCGAGCGCGACGAGCAGCTCGAATTCGAGCGGGGTCAGGGCGATCGGCGCGTCGCCGCGGCGCACCTCGTGAGCGGCGACGTCGACGACCAGGTCGCCGATGCGCAGCGTCTCGTCGGCCGGAGCCTGGGCGGGCCGCAGGCGCGTGCGGATGCGCGCGACCAGCTCCTTCGGGTTGAACGGCTTGACGATGTAGTCGTCGGCCCCCGACTCGAGCCCCTTGACCACGTCGGCCGTGTCGGTGCGGGCGGTGAGCATGATGATCGGGATGCCGGACTCGGCGCGCACGCGCGTGCAGATCTCGATGCCGTCGACGCCGGGGAGCATGAGGTCGAGGAGGATGAGGTCGGGCCGCTCCGAGCGCCACGCGTCGACGGCCTGGGCACCGTCGGCGCAGAACACGGTGTCGAATCCCTCGGTGCGCAGCACGATGCCGATCATCTCGGCCAGCGCGGTGTCGTCGTCGACAACCAGGATCCGTGAAGTCATTCGGGTGTACGTCTTCCGTCTCGAACCCGCGCGGGGACGGGCATCAGGCCCGGGGTCGGGGCATGTCTCATCGAGAGTAGTCGACCTGCCTGCACGCCAGGCGTGCGTGTCGGAGGTCTGTGACACGATGAGGGCACCGCCATGTGACGAGGAGGGGCCCCACATGACCGCGTACCCGGCTTGGACTCCGGCATCACGACCGGGGATCGTCCCGCTGCACCCGTACGGGTTCGGCACCATCCTGGGCCGCTCCTTCGTGGCGCTGCGACACAACCCCAAAGTGCTGCTGGGCTTCGCCCTCATCGTGCAGGCCGCCGCGTACATCGTGCTCACCGCCGCCGTCGGCGGCGTCGCCATCGCGAGCTTCTCCCGTCTCGACACGGTGCCCATCGGCAGCGACGACTACGACGCGATCCTCGCCGGGTCCGCCGTGATCACGGCGGCGACCGCACTGGTCCTGGGTCTCGCGACCGGAGCGCTCAGCGTGATCGTCCAGGGCGTCGTGGTGTCGGAGGTCGCCCACGCGGTCGTCGCCGAGAAGCCGAGCCTGAAGGCCGTGTGGGCGCGCGTGAAGCCGGTCGTGTGGCGTCTCATCGGGTACAGCGCGCTCTATCTCGTCGCGACGATCGTGGTCATCGGCGTCCTGGCGGGGATCGTCACGCTCCTCGTGATCAACGTGCTGTGGCTCGGCGTCGCGGTGGGCGTGCTGTTCGTGCTGGGGCTCATCGTCGTCTCCCTCTGGCTCACGCCCAAGCTCTTCCTCGTGCCGTCGGTGATCATCCTCGAGCGGGCACCGATCTTCCGCGCGATCGCACGATCGTGGCAGCTCACGCGGGGCCGCTTCTGGTCGACGCTCGGTGTCGTCGTCATCATCTCGGTCGCCTTCAGCATCGTCGCGCAGATCATCTCCGTGCCCTTCAGCCTCGTCGCGGGCATCGTCCCCGGCATCCTCGCCCCCACCGGGGAAGATGCCGTGGGCGCCCTCGTCGGGGTCATCGCCCTCCAGGTCGTCGGGCAGTTCGGCATCCTCCTCGTGCAGTGCATCGCGTTGGTGGTGCAGTCCACCTCCGCCGTGCTCGTGTACGTCGACGCGCGCATGCGGGTGGAGGCGCTCGACCACGACCTGAACACCTACGTCGAACAGCGCGACGCCGGCGCAACCGACCTCGTCGACCCGTACCTGGTCGGCGTCGGGCGCATCGTCGAGCGCCCGGCTCCGACGCCCGTGGGTGCTCCCCCGGCCTTCGCGGGCTATTCCGCGCCGACGGGTTCGCCCGCATATGGTGCACCGCAGGCCTACGGGGCACCGCAGCCGTATGGGGCGGCGCAGGCGTACGGGACACCGTCGCAGGACGCAGCGACCCCGGCCCATGGGGCACCGCAGCCCTCCGGGGCGGCCTCGGCTGATCCGACCCCGCCGGCTCCCCCGGTCCCGCCCGCGGCGGACGGCGCGTCGGACGACGCCCCGCCTGCCCACCGTGCCCCGGACGCCGCGCCGGGAGCCGCACCGACCACCTGGGCCGCGCCGGGATCGAGCGGCGACGCGTGAGCCCCGCCGCGCTCGCCGCCGCTTTCGCACCCCTGCTGCCCGACCCGGATCAGGCGCAGGAGTGGGCGGAGCGTGAGCTGGGCGACCCCTCCTACCAGGCGGCCGAGCCGAGCATCATCGATCGAGCGGCACAGGCGGTCACCCGCTTCCTCGACGATCTGCTGCGCATCCCGAACACCGACGGGTGGGGACCGGCGGCGCTCATCGTGCTCGCGGTGCTGCTCGTGGCGGCGATCGTGGTCGGCATCCTGATCTGGGGGCGACCGCGTCGGAGCGTGCGCGCGGCTCCGGCCGCTCGGGCACTCTTCGACGACGACGACACCCGGTCGGCCGAGCAGTTGCGGGCAGAGGCCGAGGCGGCCGCACGGCGCGGAGCCTGGGACGACGCCGTCGTCCTGCGATTCCGCGCCGTCGCGCGGGGCCTGTCGGAGCGCGGGCTGGTGGACCCGCCACCCGGGGCCACGGTACGCGCGTTCGCCCGCGAGGCCGCGCGCGCCCTCCCCGCCCTCGCGGAGGGGCTCGAGACGGCCGCGACGACCTTCGACGACGTGCGCTACCTGCGGCGCCCGGGAACGGCGCAGAGCTACCGCCTCATCCTCGATCTCGACGACACCGCCGTGCGGACGCGTCCGACGCCGATGGGCACCCTGTGAGCGCGGTGACGGCGGCACGACCGCGGTCGCGCGGCCGCGCCGCCCTCGGGTGGATCGCCCTCGTGGTGGGGTTGCTGCTCGTGTCGCTCGTCGGCGGATTGTTCGTCTACGGCGGCTACACGGAGCGCGCACTGCTCGACCCCGACTCCGCCGGCCCCGACGGCACGCGAGCCGTGGTGCGGGTCATCGAGCAGCAGGGCGTGCGGGTGATCGTCGCGCGCGACCGCCCGGCCGCCGAACGCGCGCTGGCCGGAGCGGACGCGACGCTCGTGATGCGGGACGCACCGATGCTCTCCGACGACGCGCTGCGCGAGCTGTCGTCGCGCGCCCGGCACGTCGTGCTCGTCGAGCCGCGCTCCCGCGCCCTCGACGTGCTGATGAACGGGTCGTCGCTCGGAGGATTCGTCGATGACACGGCGGCCGCCGACTGCGCGGTGGCGGCGCCCGACAACGCCCGGACCGCGCGTGTCGGTGAACTTCTCGTCGCCGGCGACGGCGTCACCGGGTGCTTCCCCGTCGGGAGCGAGTTCGGGCTGCTGTCCCTCGAGGACGGGGGTCGCTCGGTGACCGCTCTCGACGGCCTCTCGACTTTGACCAACTCCACGCTCCCGCGCGAGGGCAACGCGGCCCTCGCCCTCGGTGTGCTGGGGAAGACCGACACCCTCGTCTGGTACGTGCCCGCGCCCGCCGACGCCGACCCCGGCGCCGCTCCCCCGACCCTCAGCGACCTGACGCCGCCGTGGGTCACCCCCGCCATCGCGCTGCTGCTGCTGTCCGCTCTCACGGCCGCGATCTGGCGGGGTCGGCGCTTCGGCCCTCTCGTCACCGAGCGCCTGCCCGTGACGGTGCGCGCCACCGAGACCACGGAGGGCCGCGCGCGCCTCTACGCCACGGCGCGCGACGCCCCGCACGCTCTCGACGAGCTCCGCCGCGCGAGCCGCACGCGTCTCGTGCGTCTCCTGGGGCTCGCGGCACGGACCTCGCCGCCCGACGTCGCCGACGCCGTCGCCGAGCGCCTGGGAGCGGATCGCTCCCGCGTGCGCGGCATCCTGGTCGACGACGTGCCCCGCACCGACCGCGACCTCGTCGCCGCCGCCGACCGACTGCGCGACCTCGAAGAGAGCGTGCGCGTCGCCGTCCGAACCGAAGGGACACCCCGATGACCGAGAGCCCCGAGACCCCCGGCGCCGAGCCGGCCGCCGACGGCCGAGCGACCGGCACCGCCGACACGAGCCCCGCGGCCGGCTCCGTCCGCCCCGATCCGTCCGGCCCGTCCGACGACCACGCGACCCTCCGCGAGGCGATGCACCGCGTGCGCCTCGAGGTGGGCAAAGCGGTCGTCGGCCAGGACGGCACGGTGACCGGGCTGCTCATCGCCCTTCTCTCGCGCGGACACGTGCTGCTGGAGGGCGTGCCGGGCGTCGCCAAGACGCTGCTCGTGCGCTCGTTCAGCCGCGCCCTCGGTCTCGACACGCACCGCGTGCAGTTCACGCCCGACCTCATGCCGGGCGATGTGACCGGATCGCTGGTGTACGACGCCCGCGCGGGCGGATTCGAGTTCCGACCGGGTCCGGTGTTCACCCACGTGCTGCTCGCCGATGAGATCAACCGCACGCCCCCCAAGACGCAGGCGGCCCTGCTCGAGGCGATGGAGGAGCGGCAGGTGTCGAGCGACGGGGTGAGTCGCGCCCTGCCCGATCCCTTCCTGGTGGCCGCGACGCAGAACCCCATCGAGCACGAGGGCACCTACACGCTGCCCGAGGCGCAGCTCGACCGCTTCCTGCTCAAGCTCGTCGTCGATCTGCCCGGCCGCGACGCCGAGGTCGACGTCCTCCGCCGTCACGCGCAGGGCTTCGACCCGCGGCGCCTCGACGAGGCGGGGGTCACCCCTGCCGTCACGGCGGACGAGATCCTCGCCGCGCAGCGGGCGGCGGCATCCGTCGCCGTCGCCGACGACGTGCTCGGCTACGTCGTCGACCTCGCGCGGGCCACGCGGCAGAGCCCGTCCGTGCAGCTCGGGGTGAGCCCGCGCGCGACGACCGGCCTGCTCGCCGCCGCCAAGGCGTGGGCGTGGCTCGGCGGGTACCCCGCGATCACCCCCGACCACGTGCAGACGATGCTCGTCCCCGTGTGGCGCCACCGCATCCGTCTGCGTCCCGAGGCCGAGATCGAGGGCGTCTCGGTGGATGCCATCCTCACCTCCGTCCTGCAGCAGACCCGCGTCCCGATCTGATGTTCGTCACCGGCCGCCTCGCTCTCCTCGTCGCCCTCGGCGTCGTCCCCCTCGTGCTGCTCAGCACCGCGGGGGTGCCGGCCTGGATCGCGGCGGGCGGTTGGGTGCTGCTGTGCGCCCTCGCGATGGCCGCCGATGCGGCGGCGGCGGCCGATCCGCGCCGGGTCGAGGTCACGCGGACCCTGCCCGAGCGCGCCCTGCGCGACGAACCCGTCTCGGGAGAGCTGCGCGTGCGCAACCTCGGTACGCGCCTGCTGCGCGCGCACGTGCGCGACGCCTGGCAGCCGACGGCGGGCGCGCCCGAGGAGCGTCTGCGCCTCACCGTGCCGCCGGGCGAGAGACGGGCCGCGCCGCTGCCGCTGCTCCCCCGTCGGCGCGGCGAGCTGCGCAGCGCCTTCGTCGTGGTGCGCGCCCTCGGACCGCTCGGCCTGGCGGGTCGGCAGGCCCGGGTCGACGCCCCCGCCCGCCTCCGCGTGCTGCCGCCGTTCACATCGCGTCGCCACCTGCCCTCGCGCCTGGCCCGTCTGCGCGAACTCGACGGCAACACCACGCTGCAGGTCCGCGGGCAGGGCACCGAGTTCGACAGCCTGCGGGAGTACGTGCGCGGCGACGACGTGCGCTCGATCGACTGGCGCGCGACCGCGCGCGCGGGCACGACCATGCTGCGCACCTGGCGCCCCGAGCGCGACCGCCACGTCGTCATCGTGATCGACACCGGCCGTACCGCCGCCGCGCGCGTCGGTGACGGGGTGCGGCTGGACGCGGCCATGGAAGCCGCCCTCCTGCTGTCGGTCCTGGCCAGACGCGCCGGCGACCACGTGCACCTCGTGATGTTCGATCGCGTGCCCCGCGCCCGCGTGACCCGCGTCGACGGCGCGCAGCTGCTCCCCGCCCTCGTGGATGCCATGACCCCGGTCGACCCGCAGTTGATCGACACCGACTGGGACGCCGTCTTCGCCCACGTGCGCGGCCTGTCGGTGCGCCCGGCCCTCGTGGTGCTGCTGACCGCCGCCGACGACCCCGAGGCCGCCCGCGCCTTCCTCGCGTCGCTGCCCGCGGTCGCCGCGCGGTCGCGCCTGCTGGTGGCGACCGCGACCGACGGCCCCGGCGACGTGCCCGCCCACCGCGACGCCGCCGACGTGTATGCCGCCGCTGCGATCGAGCGAGCGCGCCACGACGCCGACCGCGTGCGCGACGCCGTCGTCCGCGCGGGCGGCGACGCGGTGGCGGCGTCCGCCGACGACCTGCCGCCGCTCGTGGCCGACCGCTACCTCGCCCTGAAGGCGGCGGGGCGGCTGTAGCACACCCAGCCCGCATGCAGCCCGCGACATACGACGCGGCTTATCCTGGGGGGTACCCTTCCGGTCGTCAGCGTGTCCCCTCCGCGCGCGGCCTCGCCGTCTACGCACAGGATGCGGGAGCTCTCTTGCCAGGTAACGCCACCACGCACTTCGACGATGTGGCCCTCGTGTCGGTGGCGAGCGTCTTGCCCAGCCGAGTCACGACGTCGGACGACATCGAGGAGCGTCTGGCTCCCGCGCTGAAGCGACTCAAGCTCAAGCCGGGTCTGCTGCGCCGCGTCGCGGGCGTCAACGAGCGCCGCAACTGGGCGGAGGGCGAGTCGTCGGATGAGGCGACGATCGCCGCCGGCAAGCAGGCCCTCGCCGAGGCCGGGGTCGACGCGAGCGAGATCGGCCTCATCATCAACACGTCGGTCACCCGCAAGCACCTCGAGCCCTCGGTCGCCGTGCGACTGCACCACGGCCTCGGCCTGCCGAGCTCGGCCATCAACTTCGACGTGGCCAACGCGTGCCTCGGCTTCATCAACGGCATGAGCCTCGCAGCCGGCATGATCCAGTCGGGGCAGGTGAAGTACGCCCTCATCGTCAACGGCGAGGATGCCGACGAGATCCAGGTCAACACCATCAACCGGCTCGTGCGCGAAGATCTCGACCGCGACGCCTTCATGCAGGAGTTCGCCTCGCTCACCCTGGGGTCGGGCGCCGCCGCGGCCGTCCTGGGACGCGCGAGCGACCACCCCGAGGGGCACCGCATCGTGGGCGGCGTCACGCGGGCCGCGACGCAGTTCTACGACCTGTGCGTGGGCAGCGTCGACGGCATGTTCACCGACGCCAAGGCGCTGCTGAAGGGCGGACTCGACCTCGTCGTGTCGGCGTGGAAAGAGGCCAAGGGCGAATTCGACTGGACCGGCATGGACCGCTACGTCACCCACCAGGTCTCGTCGGTGCACACCGGTGCGATCGTTCGCGCTGCGAAGCTCGACCGCGACCGGGTCCCGGTCACGTACCCCGAGCTGGGCAATGTGGGCCCGGCATCCATCCCCATCACCCTCGCCGCCGAGCAGAAGACGCTGCGGCGAGGTGATCGCGTGCTGCTGATGGGAGTGGGCTCCGGCTTGAACACCGGCATGCTGGAGCTGGCCTGGTGAGCCACCCCCGCGTGACCGGACCGCAGGCCACCCTCCCCCCGGCCGGGCTCCCCGGCCTCGACCCGTCTCTGTCGCGGCTCGTCAGCGTCGAGGGCGTCCTCGATGACCGCGGAGCGTCGCGCCTCTGGCACGTGCTCGACACCGGGGGCACCCTCGCCGAGCACGGCGTCGAGCCGCTCGGCACGATCATCGCCGTGCACGGTAACCCGACGTGGTCGTACCTGTGGCGCGCGCTCGTGACCGCCTCGCTCGACCGCGCGCTCGACGGCCGCGCCGCGTGGCGCGTCGTCGCCGTGGACCAGCTCGAGATGGGTTTCTCGGAGCGCTCCTCGCTGCGCCGCACACTCGCTCAGCGCATCGCCGATCTCGACGCGCTCGTCTCCGAGCTCGGCATCCGCGGTCCGGTCGTCACCATCGGACACGACTGGGGCGGGCCCGTCTCCCTCGGCTGGGCCGTCGAGAACCGCGAGCGAGTCGCCGCGGTCATCGCGCTGAACACCGCCGTGCACCACCCCGACGGCGCCGAGCTGCCCTTCGCGCTGCGCGTCGCGACCGCTCGCGGCATGCTCGCGGCGGGCACGACCGGCACGACGGCGTTCCTCGACGTCACCCTCGCCCTCGCCGACCTCGACCCGGCCGTGCGCGCCGCCTTCCGCGCGCCGTACGCGACCGTGGCACGGCGTCGGGGCATCGGCGGATTCGTCGCCGACATCCCGGCGACGCCGGACCACGTCAGCACCCCCGCCCTGCACCGCATGTCGGCGGGGCTGCGCGAGCTCGAGGTGCCCGCGCTGCTCCTGCGCGGTCCGAAAGACCCCGTGTTCGGCGAGGACCACCTCGACGATCTCACCGAGCGTCTCCCCCACGCCGACGTGCACCGCTTCGAGGGCGCGGGCCACCTGATCGCCGAGGAGCGCCCCTACGCCGACGTGGTGCTCGATTGGCTCGACGAGAAGATCGTGGATGCCGCAACGGCACCCGCGCGCTCGCGTCGCTCGTCCCCGACGAAGCGCGCCGGCACCGGCACCGGCACTGCCCCTGCCGGTCGCCTCTGGGACGCCCTCGACGCCCGCCGCGATGACGACGACACCGCCGTCATCGACATGACCACGGCCTCGGGCGACGGCGGACCGCTGCGGGTGAGCTGGCGACAGCTCGCCGCGCGGGTCGACGAGATCGCCGCGGGACTCGACGCGTTCGGCGTCCGCGCCGGCGACCGCGTCTCGCTGCTCGTGCAGCCCGGCCCGACGCTCACGGCCGCGCTGTACGCGTGCCTGCGCATCGGCGCCGTGGTCGTCGTGGCCGACCGGGGTCTCGGCATCCGGGGGCTGTCGCGCGCGGTGCGCGGTGCCGTCCCCGACGTGGTGATCGGCGAGGTCGCGGGGCTCGCCGCGGCGCGCGCCCTGGGGTGGCCCGGGCGCCGCATCTCGTCGGCGTCCCTGCCCGCCGCGACCTCGCGCGCACTGGGGGTCGAGGCCAGCCTGTCGGATCTCGCGCGCGCCGGTCGGGGGCGGACGCTGCCGGAGCCGCCCGCAGCCGACGCCGAGGCGGCGGTGCTCTTCACCTCGGGCTCGACCGGTCCCGCCAAGGGCGTCGTGTACACGCACGCGCAGGTGACAGCCTTGCGCGACACCCTCGCCACGCACTTCGCGGTGTCGGCCGACACGGGGCTCGTGACCGGCTTCGCGCCCTTCGCGCTGTTGGGCCCGGCGCTCGGCACCCGCTCGGCGACGCCCGACATGGACGTCTCGGCTCCGCGCACCCTCACCGCCGCCGCGGTCGCGGCCGCCGTGCGCGCCTCCGATGCGAAGATCGTCTTCCTCTCCCCCGCCGCCGTCGCCAACGTCGTGGCCACCGCCGACCGTCTGACGGATGCCGATCGCTCGGCGCTGGCGCGTGTGCAGACGTTCCTCTCGACCGGCGCTCCCGTGGGCGTCGACCTGCTGCGGCGGGCTCAGGCGCTCATGCCGAACGCCGTCGCGCACACGCCCTACGGCATGACGGAATGCCTGCTGGTGGCCGACGTCACCCTGCCCGAGATCGAGGCCGCTGCGGGAGACCGCGGAGTGTGCGTCGGTCGTCCCCTCGGGACGGGCGAGGTGCGCATCTCACCCCTCGACGACCGGGGCCGCGCGGCCGATGAGACGACGACGGATGCCGGGGTCACCGGCGAGGTCGTCATCTCGGCGCCGCATCTCAAGCGCGGCTACTTCCGCCTGCACCTGACCGACCGCGACGCCCGGCGCGGCCTCCCCGCCCGCTGGCATCGCACCGGCGACGTCGGTCACCTCGACGCCGAGGGGCGCCTGTGGGTCGAGGGGCGCCTCCCCCACGTCATCACCACCGCGGAGGGGCCCGTCACCCCGGTCGGCGTCGAGCAGGACGTCGAGACCGTCTCCGCCGTCGTCCGCGCCGCCGCGGTCGGCGTGGGCCCCGTCGGCCGACAGGTCGTCGTCGCCGTCGTCGAGTCCGCCGTCCGGCGTCCCGGCCTGGCATCCCCCGAGCTCACCGACGCCGTCCGCGCGGCCACCGCGCAGTCGCTGGCCGCCGTGCTGGCCGTGCCGAGCCTGCCGACCGACATCCGCCACAATTCCAAGATCGACCGCTCCCGCGTGGCCGCGTGGGCCGAGCGGGTGCTCGCGGGCGAGAAGGCGTCGGCGCTGTGAGGGTCCTCGCCACCGGTGCCTCCGGCTTCCTCGGCCGTGCCGTCGTCCGCGCCCTCCAGCACGACGGTCACGACGTGCGCACGCTGCAGCGCCGCCCCTCGCGCGTCGACGGCGCCGACGACCGTCTCGGTTCGGTGACGGATGCCGACGCCGTGGCATCCGCTCTCGACGGCGTCGACGCGATCGTGCACCTCGCCGCGAAGGTCTCCCTCGCGGGGGACCCGGCGCAGTTCCGCGCCGTGAACGTGGAGGGGACGCGCACGCTTCTCGACGCCGCTGCCGCCGCGGGAGTCTCGCGCATCGTGCACGTGTCGTCGCCCTCGGTCGCGCACGCCGGACACGCCCTCGCGGGCGTCGGCGCCGAGCCCGCCGACCCGGATGCCGCGCACGGCGAGTACGCCCGCACCAAGGCCGAGGCCGAATTGCTCGCGCTCTCGCGCGCCGGCGACGGCACCGCGCTCGTCGCCATCCGACCGCACCTGGTGTGGGGGCCGGGTGACACCCAGCTCATCGCGCGCGTGGTCGACCGCGCTCGTCGCGGCACGCTGCCGCTGCTGGACGGCGGCACGGCGCTCATCGACTCCACGTACGTCGACAACGCGGCATCCGGCATCGTCGCCGCCCTCGACCGCGTCGAGGACGTCAGCGGGTGCGCCTACGTGCTGACCAACGGCGAGCCGCGGCCCGTGGGCGACCTGCTCGCCGGGATCTGCCGCGCATCGGGCGTGACACCGCCGCGATTCAGCGTGCCCGCGGGACTCGCCAAGGCCGCGGGATCGCTCATCGAGCGCGTGTGGGCCGTGCGCCCGGGGCAGGACGAACCGCCCATGACGCGTTTCCTCGCCGAGCAGCTGTCGACCGCGCACTGGTTCGATCAGACCGAGATCCGCCGCGACCTGCGCTGGCGTCCCTCGGTCTCGATCGACGAGGGCCTGCGCCGCCTGTCGCGCGCCTGAGTCGGCGGCATCCGTCCCACCTCCGGCATCCGCCACACCTCAGGCATCCGCCACACCTCCGGCAGCGCGCGTCTCCGGCAGCGTGTCTCTCCTACAGTGCCCCTTCAGCGGCGCGCGTCCCACTCCTAGCGGCGCATGTCCCACTTCTGACGGCGCATGTCCCCAGAATGGCCACTTCACGCCCCTCGCACCGACCATAAGTGGGACACACCTCCCTCTCCCCGCCACCGACGAG
This sequence comes from Microbacterium galbum, assembly GCF_032464915.1. Taxonomy (NCBI): domain Bacteria; kingdom Bacillati; phylum Actinomycetota; class Actinomycetes; order Micrococcales; family Microbacteriaceae; genus Microbacterium; species Microbacterium galbum. The sequence goes on from NZ_JAWDIS010000001.1 coordinate 469,470, forward strand.
CCACCGCCGACAAAGCTGCACACCGGCCCCGCAGTGCGTCCTACTCCTCGCGGCGCTCGTCCCACATATGACGGTGGATGTCCCGAAAATGGTCACCCCACACCCCTCCTACCGGCCATAAGTGGGACACACCTCCCCGGCGGGGCGGAACGGAGACGGACCGCGGCGCCACCGAACGACGGAAGGCCCGCCCCGACGAGGGGACGGACCTTCCGGATGCCGCGACGACCGAGCCGCAGCGCGAACCCCGCCGCAGCGGGGGTCGATCTCAGACCAGGTCGAACCGGTCGAGCTCGGTGACCTTGCGCCACGCGGCGACGAAGTCGCGCACGAACTTCTCCTTCGCGTCATCCGAGGCGTACACCTCGGCGAGCGCGCGCAGCTCGGAGTTCGACGAGAACACCAGGTCGACGCGGGTTCCGATGCCGACCTTCTCGCCCGAGCCGTCCTTCGTGCCCTCGAAGGCGTGCTTGCCGCTGTCGAGCGGCTTCCACGTCGTACCGAGGTCGAGGAGGTTCGCGAACACGTCGTTCGTCAGCGCACCGGGGGTGTCGGTGAACACGCCCCAGTCGCTGCCGTCCCAGTTCGCGCCGATCGCGCGGAGGCCCCCGACCAGCACCGTCATCTCGGGCGCGGTGAGCGTCAGCAGGTTGGCCTTGTCGAGCAGCAGGAACTCCGCGGGCAGCCGCGCCTCGCGCGAGGCGTAGTTGCGGAACCCGTCGGCGATCGGCTCGAGCCAGCGGAACGACTCGATCTCGGTCTGCTCCTGCGAGGCGTCGGTGCGACCGGGGGCGAAGGGCACCTCGATCTCGACGCCGCCGGCGAGGGCGGCCTGCTCGACACCGGCGTTGCCCGCGAGCACGAGCAGGTCGGCGATCGAGACCTTCTTCTCCCCCTGAGCATCGAACCCGGCCTTGATCTTCTCGAGCACCTCGAGCACGGATGCCAGCTGCTCGGGGTTGTTCACCGTCCAGCTCCTCTGCGGCTCGAGGCGGATACGCGCGCCGTTCACGCCACCGCGCTTGTCGCTCCCGCGGAACGTGGATGCCGCCGCCCACGTCGTGGTGACGAGCTGCTGCACCGTGAGGCCGCTGTCGAGGATCTGCTGCTTGAGCGCCGCGGCATCCGCGGAATCGATGAGCGGGTGGTCGACGGCGGGCACCGGGTCCTGCCACACGAGCACCTCGGAGGGCACCTCGGAACCGAGGTAGCGCTCGCGCGGGCCCATGTCGCGGTGGGTCAGCTTGAACCACGCGCGGGCGAAGGCGTCCTGGAACGCCGCCGGGTCTTCGGCGAAACGCCGCGAGATCTTCTCGTACGCCGGGTCGACGCGCAGCGCCAGGTCGCTCGTGAGCATGCGGGGCTCGCGGCGTCCGGCCGAGTGCGCCTCGGGGACCATGTCGGCTCCCCCGCCGTTGACGGGACGCCACTGGTGCGCTCCCGCGGGGCTCTGGAAGAGCTCCCACTCGTAGGCGAAGAGGATGTGGAAGAACTCGTTGTCCCACCGGGTCGGGTGGTAGGTCCAGGTGACCTCGAGACCGCTGGTGATGGTGTCGTCGCCCTTGCCGGTGCCGTGGCTGTTCTTCCAGCCCAGGCCCTGGTCCTCGATGTCGGCGGCCTCGGGGTTGACACCCACGTGCGAGTCGCTCGCCGCACCGTGCGTCTTGCCGAAGGTGTGTCCACCGGCGATAAGGGCGACGGTCTCCTCGTCGTTCATGGCCATGCGGCCGAACGTCTCGCGGATGTCGTGGGCCGACAGCTGCGGGTCGGGGTTGCCGTTGGGCCCCTCGGGGTTGACGTAGATCAGGCCCATCTGAACGGCGGCGAGCGGACGCTCGAGCTCGCGGTTGCCGGTGTAGCGCTCGTCGCCGAGCCAGGTGGTCTCGGGACCCCAGTACACGTCGTCGTCGGGCTCCCACACGTCGGTGCGGCCACCGGCGAAGCCGAAGGTGGGGAAGCCCATGTCCTCCAGCGCGACGTTGCCGGCGAGGATCATGAGGTCGGCCCACGAGATGGACTGGCCGTACTTCTTCTTGACGGGCCAGAGTAGGCGGCGCGCCTTGTCGAGGTTGACGTTGTCGGGCCAGCTGTTCAGCGGGGCGAAGCGCTGCATGCCCGCGCCCGAGCCGCCACGACCGTCGGTCACGCGATAGGTGCCGGCGCTGTGCCAGGCCATGCGGATCATGAGGGGGCCGTAGTGACCGAAGTCGGCGGGCCACCAGTCCTGCGAGGTCGTCATGACGGCCTGCAGGTCCTTCTTCACGGCCTCGAGATCGAGCGCCTCGAACGCGGCCTTGTAGTCGAAGCCCTCGTCGAGCGGGTCGCGGAGGGCGTTGTTCTTCGCGAGGATCTTCACGTTCAGGGACTCGGGCCACCACACGCGGTTGGCGGATCCCTGGGTCGGGTGCGGCAGGGCGCCGGCGGGCTCGCTGTCGGCGGGGGCCTCGCCCACCGGCAGTCGGTTGTCGTCGGGGGCGGCGCCGTCGTGGAAGACGGGGCATCCGTTCAGAGTGTCGCTCATCGGGATCCTCTCGGTTTTTCGGCTTCGGACTCGGCCCGGCAGTCGGGGCACACGCCCCAGAACGTCACCTCGGCGGTCTCGATGACGAAACCGCTCCCCTCCGGCACGTGCAGGCACGGTGCCGCGCCGACGACGCAATCCACGTCGTCGATGCGTCCGCATCCGGTGCACACCACGTGGTGGTGGTTGTCTCCGACGCGCAGCTCGAACGTGCCGGAGTGCCCGGCCGGTTCGATGCGGCGCGCGAGACCCGCGTCGGCGAAGTCGCCGAGCGCGTTGTACACGGATTGCTTGCTCGTGCCGGCGAGGGTGCCGCTGACCCGTGCGAACACGTCGTCGGCGGTGGCGTGCGGCCGGGCGCGCAAGGCCTCGAGCACGGCGACGCGCGTCGTCGTGACCCGCAGACCCGCACCACGGATGAGGGCATCCGCGGGGGCGTCCGGCTGACTGTCGAGCATGCGTCGAGCCTACCTAGTTTTGAATGAATCAAAAATGACACGCCGGTGAACGGCGTGATCGGGGTGCGGGCGGCACGACGCAGGGCGTTTCCGCTGCGCTGCGCGCACGGCGCCGGAGCCGCCCGTCCCCGCGGAACGCCGGGGAACCCGAAGCCTCCGCGGCGCCCCCGGGTCGGCATCCGGATGCCGTCAGCCGGCCGTCAGCGTGGGTGTGCCGGCCTCGTACTCGGTGAGGTCGCCCGTCTCCCCCGCCCGGACCGCGCGGCGTCCGACCCACAGCATGTAGAAGAGGAAGACGCCGAGGGCGGCCGCGCCGATCGCGATCTTGACAGGCCAGGGCCACTCGCGCGGGGTGACGAAGCCCTCGACGAGACCCGACAGCGCGAGCGCGAACACGAGTCCGACGGCGACGGTCGCGAGAGAGCGCCCCGCCGCCGCCAGCGCCGCCGCGCGGGTGCGACGCCCCGGGGCGACCCACGCCCAGAAGATCTGCAGCCCCGCCGCCCCCGCGACGAAGATCGCCGTGAGCTCCAGCAGGCCGTGCGGGAGGATGAACTGGAAGAACACGTCGGCCCGGTCGAAGGCGATCATGATCGCGGCCGAGGTCCCCACGCCGACCGCGTTCTGCATGATGACCATGAGCGGCCAGAACCCCGTCACCCCGAACAGCACGCACTGCGCCGCGATCCAGGCGTTGTTCGTCCACACGGTGCCGGCGAAGATCGCATTCGGGTTCTCGCGGTAGTAGTCGACGAACTGCTCGTCGGCGTAGCGCTGCAGATCGCTCTGCGCCCCGAGCGCGGCCACGGCCTGCGGGTCGCCGGAGATCCACAGCGCGACGAGGGTGGCCACGACCAGGAAGAACACCGTCACCGCCAGCGTCATCCACCGCACGCGGTACAACGCCGCGGGCAGCTGGAGGAGGAAGAAGCGCGGAAGCTGCTTCAGCACGTTCTCGCGCACGCCGGTGAGACGCAGACGCGTGCGCGCGAGCAGGATCGAGACGTAGTCGCCCTGCGGGGTGCGGCCGGCCGAGGTCTTGATGTCGGCCAGATCCGCGGAAGCCGCCCGGTAGCGGGTGACGAGCTCGTCGACCTCCTCGCCGCTCAGGCGACGGCGTCTGCCGAGCTCGTCGAGCCGCTCCCACTCGCGGCGGCGCGCGGCCGTGAGCGCGTCGAGGTCCATGTGGTCAACTGTACGCATGGCATCGACCCCGGTCCCCTCCCCCGCGGTCTCCCTCGTGCACACCACCGCCGAGGAGACGCTCACCGGTGAGGCCGTCGCCCTCGACGTCCAGCCGATCGGGTTCTTCCTGCGCGCGGTGGGCGCAGTCATCGACGTCGTGATCGGCGCGGTGCTGCTCTTCGGCGGTGCCCTTCTGCTCGCCACCCTCACCGCCCAGGGCTCGCTGCCGGAATCCGCCCTCGGCATCGGCGTGATCACGCTGCTCGTCCTCGTGATGGTGGCGGTGCCCACCACGGTCGAGACGCTGTCGCGCGGGCGCAGCCTCGGTCGCCTCGCGGTGGGGGCGCGCATCGTCCGCACCGACGGCGGCGCCTCCGGCTTCCGTCAGGCGCTCATCCGCGCGCTGACGGGGGTGCTCGAGATCTGGTTCACCTTCGGCGCGATCGCCGCGGTCGTCGGGATGTTCACCCCGCGCTCTCAGCGCCTCGGCGACCTCCTCGCGGGCACCGCCAGCGAACGGACGCGCACCCCGCGCCTGCCCCTCGAGGCCCCCGGCATCCCGCTCGGTCTCGAGGCGTGGGCGCAGGTCGCCGACGTCTCGCGTCTGCCCGACCGCCTCGCCGCGCGACTGTCGCAGTTCGTGCGCGGGGCCGACGCGCTCACCCCCGCCGCACGCGCGCGCGTGGCGGTCTCGCTCGCCGAGGCGGTGCGGCCCTTCGTCTCGCCCATCCCCGCGGTGGATGCCGAGAGCCTGGTCCGCGCGGTGTCGGCGGTGCGACGCGATCGCGAGTATCGCGCCCTCCTGCTCAAGAACGAGCGGGCCGCCGCCCTCACCGAGCGCGCCTGAGCAGCGGGTCGCGGGCGAGGGAGCGCCGCCTTCGGGGAGGATCGGGGCGGATCACCGCGTTCCGGGCACGAATCCCCTGCCCCACGGAGCCGAACGCGCCACGAACCGGGAAAGCCGGCGCCACGACGCGAAGGGCGCATCGGGTCAGACGCGCGGCACGGCCGGCCTCAGGCGCGCAGCGTCTCGTGGCGCACGACGACCCAGCCCTTGGGGACCGACAGGCGGTCGGCGTGGATCGCGCACAGGTCGTGCGCGTGCGGGTCGCCCGCAGGCCCCAGGGGGCCGAGGGCCGCCATCTGGTCGCCGTAGTCGTAGGTGAGGGTGCTCATCGCCTCGCGGGCGCATCCCACCTTCGAGCAGAGTCTGTCGCGCATCGCGGTCATCCTACCCAGCCCCTCCGACACCGCCACGACGCCGCGCCGGGATGAGGAGCACCCCGGATGCCGGTGACCGGCGCCGCAGTAGACGGCGGAGGCGGGGTGCGCAGAGGCATACCCCGGCGATGCAGGGGCCCGGGGCCGATCGCCGTGCGGCGGAGGGCACCGACGCGGAGCGGACGTGCGGACGGCTCCCCGCCGGCCCCGACCGTTGTCCGACGCCCGGCGCGACCCGCCGACGAACGTAGGATGGGCGGATGATGCGTCGTCGATCCCGCGAAGCGCGTCCGGTCGTCCGCCCCTCCCGTCACGGTCGGCACGGCCGCGAGAACCGCAGCCCGGTCGTCCGTCCGCCGCTGCCCCCGATCGACACCCGCGTCGAGCGGTTCGACGTCGCCGTCAGTACGGCGGCGGAGTTCCTGCGCTCCGCCTGGCCCGAGCTGCGCGAGGTCTCGTTCGAGATCGGCATCATGCCTCCGGCGGCCGGTGACGGCATCCCCCGCTGGACGGTGCTGCGCGATGAGAAGCGCATCATCCTGTACCGCGTGCCGATCGAGCGCCTCGGTCACCCGCACCACGACGACGACCTGCACCGTCGCATGATGATCGAGGGCGCCGTCTTCCGCGCGGCCGCGGAGTTCCTCGATCGCGACCCGTGGGACCTCGGGCCCGAGCGCTTCCGCTTCCTCTGACCGGTCCGGATGCCGTGACCCGGCGCCCCGGGCCTAGGGCAGGACGGTGACCGCCGAGGCCGCGGCGTCCGCCGGCCACAGCGGGTACGACGCGAGTGCGCCGGCCCCCGCGTACGACACCGCGGCGCGCACCGGCGCATCGGTGTCGAGGCGGTAGACCCCCGTGCCGACGGGGAGGGCGACGCTCGCGCCGGCCCCCACCGCGATCGTCAGCGGGTCTCCCCCGTCGACCGGCGTGAGGGTGACCGTCGCGTCGCTCGCGTCGCCGGCGATCACCACGGCGGCACCGACGCCCGAGGCGACGGCGATCACTCCGGACGACGAGAACGCGGGGGCGGCGGCGTACCAGGCGAAGTCCGCGCCCTCGCCGAAGCCCGTGGTCGACCACGCGCCTCCGACGACGGGAGCGGCGGCCGTCACCTCGACGGTGTAGGCCCCGGCCGCGACGCCCGAGAGGTCGAGCGAGGTCGGGAGTCCTGCCGTGAGCGGCACCGAGCGGGCCTCCGGCACCGCGGTCGCGGCATCCAACGGGGTCATGGTCACCGTCGCCGTGGTGTCGGCGCCCGGTGCGAGAAGGCGCAGGACGGTCCCCGCCTGGCCCTCCCCCGTCGTCAGCACCTGCACCCCGGGGATCACCAGGCGCGTGTCGGCCTGGGCGAGAGGCGCGACCTGGTCGCTGCCGCCCGGCAGCAGCACCCGCGTGAGGCTCGCCTGCAACGAGGCGTGCACGGGGGCCCCGGATGCCACCACCCGCACCACCGGGCTCTCCTCGCCCAGCAGCAGCCCGGCCAGGGGCACGACGCGGCGCTCACCGGGCGGGACGACGAGGTTGCTGCCACCGGGAGGGGTCGAGACGCCCTGGGCACCGTAGACCGACAGCTGGACGGTCGCCGGGACGGTTCCCGGGTTGGCGAGGACGACGAGGTCGTTCGACCCGGTGGTGGAGGCGCCGCCCACGAGCCACGACTCGGCGAGGGGGGCGCGGCAGGCGGAGGCGGCGAAGCCGGTGAGGTCGTCCGACACCGCGGTCGCGGAACCGGCAGCGGCCAGCGGGGTCTGCACGCCGTCCTGCGGGGCGGCGCGCAGGGCGTCGGCGGAACCGTCGTCGCCGCCCGTCGCCCCGGTCAGCGCCGATGTGTCCGCGGAAGCGGAGGAGGGACCGCTCACCACCTGCTGCGCGGCGGCGGCGCTCAGGCTGTTCGCCGCGTCGGCGCTGCGACCGAGCGCCAGCAGCGGGCCGTCGCACGCGAGGACGGTGTCGGAGGGCGCGGGGGTCGCCTGCACCCGGACCGGCTCGGCGGCGTACTCGGGCCAGGGCGCGGCGATACCCGCGACGGTGCCGACGACCGCCGCCGTGGCGACGGCTGCCCCCGCCACGACGCGGGCGCTCGTGGCGGCGAAGCGGACGAGACGACGATCGCTCATCGTGATCCTCCCGAGATCGGGCCGACCGTGCGCGGCGTCCGCCGGGCGACCCGGCGCGAGGCGGCGGTGGGCACGGCGAGCAGGAGCGCGACCAGCACCACGCCCAGCGAGGCGAGAGTGACCAGGCGCTGGAGACGCACCTGGTGATCGTCGATGGGCGCACGGGCGACGATGGTGGTGTTCACGCGCCAGAGGTCGCCGCGGGAGGTGGCCCCCACCGGGTCGAGCAGGTCGCGCTGGTCGAGCGACGTGGCCGCACCGAGACGCGCCCCGCGGATCACGTCGTCCTCGCCCGCGGGCGCCGACGCCAGCAGCACGAAGCCGATGCCACGATCGGCCAGACGCGTGACGACGTCGTCGGCGGACGGAGTGACGAGATCGGCGGCGAGCGCCGCGAGCTCCTCGTCCGCGGGCGACGCGGCGGTGCGCGTGGCCTGCACGGTGCTCTGACCGGACAGGGTGGCGCTGCCGCCCCAGACGACGTCGACGCGCATGCCGTCAGCGCGGGGGTCGAGCACGATGGTGCCGATGTCGGTGGAGCCGCGCCCCTCGGCGGCGACGAAGGCCGGCAGGGTCGACACCGGACCGTTTGTCAGCACCGAGCGACCGCTCTCGACGGAGGCGGTCTGCGCGGTCAGCGCCGGGGCCACGGCGACGAGCAGCGCCGCCAGAGCGGCCAGCGCGCCGATCGGTCGCAGCACGCGCACGCGCTCCACGAGGCCGGCGTCGAGCGCGACGACGGCGGCACCGACCAGGCCGATCCACGCGAGGCTCAGGCCCGATCCGGCCCACACGGGCACGGCGATCGCGTCGCGGAACGACACGGCGACGCCCACCGCGGCGAAGGCCGTGGCCAGCCCCGTGACCGCGATCACCAGCAGAGCGGATGCCGTCACCCAGCGGGGCGTCAGCACCGCGAGCAGCGCGAGAACGGCGAGAGGCGCGACGAGCAGTCCCACCCACCACACGGGCCCGTCGAACACGGCGGCCCACCCGCCGGGATCCGACGTCGGGAAGCCGGCCGCCAGGAGCGCCCGACCCAGGGGGTCGGCCGTGGCCTCCGCCCCGGCATATGGCACGCCCGGATCCGCGAGGAGCGCCCACGGCGTCCCGCGACGCACCTGCGTCCACACCAGGGGCGCGAAGATGACCGCCGACGGCACGAGCAGCCAGACCACACGGGCCACTCCGCGGCCCGCGACGAGCGCCACCACGATGAGCGCCGCCGACCACAGCACGACCACCGCGGGTGCGAGAGACGGGGCGCACGCGAGCACGGCGACCAGGAGGAGGGATGCCGCTCCGGCCGGCGCCCACGACCGATGGGCCACGCTCGCCGCGAAGAACAGCCACGGCAGCAGCAGGTGCAGCAGCACGGCAGCGGGGCGGCCCTCCACGAGGGCGGCGAGGAAGGTGGGGGCGAGGGCCCACGCGAAGGCGGCGGTGATGCGCAGCAGCGACGACTCGGTCACCCGCGTGGCGGCGAACCAGCCGCCCAGCACCGCCAGCGGGAGCGCGAGCACCCACAGCACGACGAAGGCTCGCGAGGGGTCCCCCGGCGAGAGCGTGCCGAGGAGCGCGACGAGCGCCGAGAACGGGTCGGCCGGTCCCACGGCATCCAGACCGAGGGGGCGAGCGCCCCAGGCGGCGTCCTGCCAGAGCTGAGCGATGTCGGCACGGAGCGGCAGCAGCGCTCCCCCGCCGAGGACGGGCCAGGCCAGCAGGGGGGCGAAGAGCGCCGCCGACACGGCGAGCGCGCCGAGGACGGCCCACGCGCCGCCCCCGACGAAGAAGCGCAGCTCCGAACGAACGGGGGCGTCGGGGTCGGCGCCGTCGGCGTCGAGACGCAGGCGCATCTGCGCCCGCGAGATGCGCAGCGGCGCGATGCGCGACCACCCCACGCGGCGTACCGTCCGGATGCGGCGACGGGCGCGCGCGACGGCGGCGGGTCGGAAGAGGACGAGCAGCGTCGCCCCCCACTCCGGCAGCACCCGGTAGGGCATCTTCGTCACGAGGTGCATGACCGTGCGCCACAGGGCGAGCGGCAGGAACGAGAGCCAATGCAGCAGCACGGCCGCGGACGGCGCGTACGCCAACCGCCGGTGCAACTGCGCGGTGCGCGTGGCGAACGCGCGACGACGCGCCCGACGGCGACCGCGGGCCATCGCGGCCACGCCGTCGCCCGCGACCGCGACGCGCGCCGCCGGCACGAGCGAGACGAGATCGCCCGCCAGGCGCGCGCGCACGCCGAGGTCGAGCCCCTCGTCGGCCCCACCGAGGGCGGGGTCGAGACCGCCGAGCGCGCTCCACGCCTCGCGACGCACGAGCACGCCGCGCACGTCGGCACCGAGCACGTCGGCATCGGCGTCGTGCTGACCCTGGTCGAGCTCGCCCTTGGCGAGTTCGACCGTGCCGCCGTAACGGTTCATGCTCACACCCAGCGACACGATCTCGTCGCGGTCGTCCCACGACACGAGCTTGGGCGCCGCGATCACGAGCGACGACGACAGCTCGAGGGCACCCGCGAGACGGACGAGGGCGTCGGGATCGGGCGCGGTGTCCTGTGCGAGCAGCCACACGGCGTCGCCGGTCAGACGCGGCGTGGCCAGGGCCGTGGCGACGGCGAACGGGGTGCCGGCCGGAGCCGTGATGACGCCTTCGGCGCCGGAGGAGGCCGCGACCTGCGTCAAGGCCGGGTCGGCGCCGCACAAGACGATGGTCAGGGCGTCGACCGGACGGGTCTGGGCCGCGAGGGCTGCGAGCGTGCGCTGCAGATGGTTCGCGGCGGGGGTGCGTCCTTCGGGACGCACGACGAGGATGGCGTGTACACGGGCGGGCATGACCGGATCAGCCTAAGTCGGCTCCTCCGCGATCAGGGACGCCGCGCCGTCGGGACGCCGATCGCTCACCCCTGGGTCACCCGAGGGCGATCGGCGGCGGATCAGGCGCGACGCTTGAGCTTGCGGCGCTCGCGCTCGCTGAGACCGCCCCAGATGCCGAAGCGCTCGTCGTTCTGCAAGGCGTACTCGAGGCACTCGCTCTTGACGTCGCACGAGGTGCAGATGCGCTTCGCGTCGCGGGTCGATCCGCCCTTCTCCGGGAAGAAGGCCTCGGGATCGGTCTGCGAGCACAGCGCGTCGGTCTGCCAGGCGAGGGTGTTCTCCTCGGTCGCGTCGATGTCTCGGCGAACGCCGGGCACTCCCAGATCGACCGGGTCTACGAACCAGTTGTCCGGGACACCGGACCGGTACTGCGACGTCGCCATATCGTCCTCCGCCTCGTTCAAGCCCCCATGACGCGGTTCCGCGTAGACATAATTACACCCGTGTGATTCGGTTTGGTCAAGTCGCGGATCGTAAACCCTCAAGGCCGAGGTGAAGCTTCATACCCCCTCACGGCGTGTCGCGATCAGGCCCCCGGCGTCGCGACGAAGACCTCGCCGCCACCGTCGCCCGACAACGGGGACTCGTCGGGGGTCACGAGCGCGGCCTGCCCGGGCTTCAGGCTCACCTGCGCGCCCGAGGCTCCGGTGATCGTCGCCTCCCCGGCGACGCCGAGCGCGATTGCGACGCCGCGCAGGTCGAGCGACCCCGACGCCTCGGCGGCCAGGTGCCCGAGGGCGAAGTCGGCGATCCCGGGTGCGAACACCTCGGCACCGTCGCCCGCCGGAGTCGGCCGCAGGAACGGCGGCTCGGCGGGCCGGAAGTCCACCAGCGCCAGCAGTTCGTCCACGTCGATGTGCTTGGGGGTCAGCCCCCCGCGCAGCACGTTGTCGCTCGCGGCCATGATCTCCACACCGAGACCGGCGACGTAGGCGTGCAGCACGCCGGCGGGCACGAAGATCGCCTCACCGCGCCGCAGCTCGACGAGGTTCATCAGCAGCGCCACCACGATGCCGGGGTCGGCCGGGTAGGCGGTGTGCAGCGAGCGGGTCAGGGCCAGCTCGGCGGCGAACTCCCCCGGATCGGCGGATGCCGCGGCATCCACGATCTGCTCGATCGCGGTCGCGTCGGCTTCGCCGAGGAGCCAGGCGATGCTCGCGCGCAGGGCGTCGGCGGCGTCGGGCGCGGACAGGTGGGTGCGCAGCGTCTGCACGCCCGGGGCCTCACCGAGGGTCGCGACGAGCGCGCGCGTGCGCTCGATGTCGCGGAGTCCCGCGAGAGCGGTGAAGGTCTCGCTCAGCGCCACGATGACCTCGGGCTTGTGGTTGTCGTCCTTGTAGTTGCGCTCGCCCGCATCGCGCGGGACCCCCGCGGCCTCTTCGCGCGCGAAGCCCTCGACGGCCTGCTCCTTCGAGGGGTGCACCTGGATCGAGAGGGGCGCGCCGGCGGCCAGGAGCTTCAGCAGGTAAGGAAGCGCGGCGGGCACGCCGTGCTCGCCGGCGGCGGCCGGGAGCCACGCGTCGAGGGTGCGCTCCGAGCCGTCGTGCACCCGCGCGGGCGAGCCCGGGTGGTCGCCGAACCACACCTCGGCCTCGGGAGCACCGGAGGGCTCACGACCCTCGAGGTCGGCGATGAGCGTGGGGCTGCCCCAGGCGTAGTCGCGGGGCGTGTTCGAGATCGGGATCAGCACGGCGTCAGCCTAGTGGTCCGACCGGACGGTCCCGGATGCCGCCCGCTACCCTGAGATCACCATGGCGATGCACACGAACCACCCGGTGTCGGCGCTGCCGACCGCGCCTGCGCGCGAGACGACCGGGCACCTGCTGCTGCGCGCCTGGTGCGTGTTCGTCCTCGTGCTGGCGCTGGGCGGTGTGGGACTCGTCAACGCCGTCGGCCCCGTGCCGACGGCCGTCGTCGTCGTCGCCTCCGCCGTGGTCTCCGCGATCCTCTGGCTCGTGACCCGACCGCCGCTGGCCGTGCGCCGCCTGCCGTGGCTGGCGTTCGGCTACGTCGCGTGGGCCACCGCGTCGCTCGCCTGGAGCGCCTGGCCGGCGGCATCCGTGCTCACCTGGCTCCTGCTGGTGATCACGACCTTCCAGGGCCTGTTCGTGGGAGCCGTGCTCACCTGGCGCGACGTCGTTCGCGCCGTCGCGTCGGCCGCCAAATGGATCGTGGGGCTGTCGTTGCTCTTCGAGCTCGCGGTGTCGGTGTTCGTGCGGGGGCCGGTGCTCCCGGGCTTCGTGATCCCCGACGAGCGCCTGGATCCGATCGTCTACTGGTCGCGCGACAACCTCTTCGACGGCGGCCGCATCCAGGGCGTGTTCGGCAACGCCAACCTCCTCGCCGCCGTCATGCTCGTCGCGATCATCGTGTTCGCGATCCGGCTGGCCGTGGGCGCCCCCCGACGGGTGCTGCTCGGGGTGTGGATCGCGATCGCCGCCTTCCTGTTCGTGCGCGCGGGGTCGGCCACCGCCTTCCTGGCCGCCGCGTTCGTCGCGCTCGTGCTCGGCACCGTGCTCGTGATGCGCACGGCGCGGCGCCCCGGCGAGCGCACCCGCTGGTACCTCCTCTACGCGGCGATCGGTCTCGGTGCGGCCGCTGCGCTGTGGTTCGGCCGCGACGCCCTGTTCGGCCTGCTCGGGCGCGGCGCCGATCTGACCGGACGCGAAGGGATCTGGGCCGACGTGATCGCCCGCGCCGACCAGCATCCCGTGATCGGCTGGGGCTTCTCGACCCCCTGGATCGCCTCGGAACCGCTGATCGACGGCTGGATCGTCGACCACGGCCAGACGGTCGTGCAGGCGCACAGCATGTGGCTCGACGTCTACCTCCAGCTCGGCGGTGTCGGCGTCGTGCTCCTCGCGCTCGTGTACCTCGCCTACGTCTGGCGCTCGTGGTTCTTCGCCGTCGACCGGCCGCGGTGGGACCTCCGCGACGACCGCCCGCACTCCCCGCTCACGCTCCTGCCCACGCTGATCGGCGCCCTCCTCGTCGTGCAGGGACTCACCGAGTCGGGCCCGCTGCTGCTGTGGGGCTGGATGTTCGTGGTGCTGTTCGGCGCGAAGATCAAGCAGACGCCGCTGGTCGGAGTGGGGCCCAGCGAGCAGAGCATCTCGATCGAACGCGGCGAACTGCAAAGACCCGCCCCGTGATCGCGGAGCCCGACGCGCTCCGCCCTCGCCTGTTCTCCCTGCTCTCCTCGGCGGCGCTCGCCCGCGCGTTCACCCTGACGGTCTTCACCACGGTGTTCGGCGGCTTCGCCCTGACCGCCGTCGCGGGTGCGGTCACGCTCGCGACCGTCCTCGCGGGGCTGTGCATCCTCGGCGCGGCGATCCTGTTCGCGCGGCGCGACGAGATCGAGCTGGTGCGCCTCGCCCCCACGACCCTCGTGCTGCTGGTGGCGTGGGCCGCCGCGAGCGTCTTCTGGAGCGCCGCGCCGACCGCCGCCCTCGCCGGATGGATGCAGCTGGCGGGGATCGCCCTCCTGGCCGTCGTGATCGGCCACGTGCGCGACGCCCTGCAGACCGTGCGCGCCCTCGGCGACGTCCTGCGCTGGCTGCTCGGCATCTCGCTCGGGCTCGAGGTGCTCAGCGGCATCCTCCTCGATCTGCCCATCCCGTTCCTCGGTATCCAGGGGGCGATCGCCGACCTCGGCCCCATCCAGGGCCTGTTCGGCACGCGGAACGCGCTGGGCTTCGTCACCGTCATCGCGCTGATCACCTTCCTCGTGGAGTTCCGCACCCAGTCGGTCGGCGTGAGCGTCGCGATCGGATCCGTCGTGCTCGGCGGCGTACTGGCCGCGCTGAGCGGATCGCCGACGGTGATCGTGGTCGCGCTGGTCACGGCCGTCGCGGCACTCGCCCTGTGGGGCGTGCGGCGGGTGCCGACCGATCGACGACGCGGGGTGCAGATCGGACTCGGCATCGGGGTGGCGGTCGTGGTGGCCGTCGCGTACGCCGCACGGGCGTCGCTGGTCGCCGCCCTCGGGGCCCAGGACGACCTCGAGACGCGCACGCGCGTGTGGACGCGCGTCCTTGACATCGCCGACATCCGCCCCGTCCAGGGCTTCGGGTGGTTCGGGGCGTGGGACCCCGACGCCGTCCCTTTCGCCCTCGTCACCCTCGCCGACGGCGCGCGGCACGCCTCGGCCCTCAACGCCTACCTCGACGTGCTGCTGCAGCTCGGCTGGGTGGGCCTGCTGCTGTTCCTGGCGCTCGGCGGCCTCGGCCTCGCACGCGGATGGCTCGTCGCGGGCGAGCGGCGCGCCGTCGTCCACGCCTGGGCGCCGCTCATCCTGGTCGCTCTGCTCACCGTGTCGCTGTTCGAGAGCTTCACGCTCACGGGTCCGGGATGGCTCCTGCTCGCCCTGTGCGCCGTGCGGGCGGGGCAGTCCCGGTCGTGGCGCGAGCGCCTCGAGCAGCGGATGACGGATGCCGCCCGCCCCGCGACCGACGGCCGCCCCGGCCCCGACGGGCGGCGCGGGCAGGCTCCCGACGCTCAGGGCGGCGCCGGTGACGCCGGGTAGACTGCGGGCGGCCCCGCCGAGGCCCCCTCGCCTGAGACGAAAGACCTCTTCGTGACGTACACCCTGCAGAACGCCGTGCTCCCGCTCGACCGCGATCCCGACCTTCTCCCCCTGTACGTCGACCCCGAGACATGGTCGACGATCGACGAGGAGCCGGTGCGCGTCACCAACGTCGCACAGCTGAGCAACATCCTCGACCGCACGCGCGCGCGCATCGTCGCGGGTCGGCGCGTGTCGTTCGGCACCTACTTCAACGCGTTCCCGGCGTCGTACTGGCAGCACTGGACCGCCGTCCGGCAGGTGCGCCTCACGGTGCGCACCACGGGAGACGCCACGATCCTCGTCTACCGCTCGAACGGCGGCGGGACCAAGCAGCGCCTGGACACCCGTGAGGTGCGCGGCGACGCGAACGAATCCTCCTTCGACCTCGTGCTCGACCAGTACAGCGACGGCGGGTGGATCTGGTTCGACGTCGCCGCCGACCGCGCCGACGCGATGTTCGAGGGCGCCGAGTGGACCACCGAGCAGGAACCGGTCCGCGCGGGCAAGGCGAGCATCGGCATCACCACCTACAACAAGCCCGACTACTGCGTCGAGACGCTCACGGCTCTCGCCGACTCCCCCGATGCTCTCGACGTGATCGACCGGGTCTTCCTCATCGACCAGGGAACCGATCTCGTCGCCGACCAGGACGCGTTCCCCGCGGTCGCCGGACGCCTGGGCGAGACCCTCGAGGTGGTGCGCCAGCCCAACCTCGGCGGCTCGGGCGGCTTCGCCCGCGCGATGGTCGAGACCCTCGCCCGGGAGGGGAGCGACTTCGTGCAGCTCCTCGACGACGACGTGCGCGTCGAGCCCGAGTCCATCCGACGCTCCGTCGTCTTCGGCCGCTACGCCTCTGTGCCCACCATCGTGGGCGCGCACATGTTCGACCTGCTCGACCGACCCAAGCTGCACGCGTGGGCCGAGGTCGTCGACGACGCCCCGTTCATGTGGCGAGCGCTGTTCCAGGAGCGCCTCCCCCACGACTTCAGCGTCGCGAACCTGCGCCAGTCCCCCCTGCTGCACATGCGCCTCGACGCCGACTACAACGGCTGGTGGATGTGCCTCATCCCCACCAGCATCCTGCGGGAGATCGGGCTGTCCCTGCCCGCGTTCATCAAGTGGGACGACGCCGAATTCTGCGTGCGGGCGCGGGATGCCGGTTACCCCACCGTCTCGGTCCCCGGCGTGGCTCTCTGGCACGTGTCGTGGCTCGGCAAAGACGACTCGATCGACTGGCAGGCCTACTTCCACGCCCGCAACCGCATCGTGTCGGCACTGCTGCACTCGCGTTCCCCGCAGGGCGGCACGCTCATCCGTCACAGTCGACGCGTCGACCTCAAGCACCTGATGATGATGCAGTACTACCCGGTGGAGCTGCGCCACCGTGCGCTGCGCGACATCCTCTCCGGCCCCGAGCACATGCGGGCAAATCTCGCCACCGCGATGCCCGCCGCCCGTGCCGTCGCGAAGAAGCATCCCGAGACGGTCATCCACAAGGATTCCGGCGTCCCGCTGCGCTCCCGCCGCGGTCGGCAGGTGTTCAAGCGTCTGAAGAACCACCAGTTCGACAGCCCGACCGGCATCGCCCTGCGCACCTTCACACTGCGCACGCTCCTCTCGCACTGGTTCCACACTCCGCGCCCCGAGAACGTCGAAAAGCCCGAGGTCGAGTTCGGCAAGGGCGACGCCAACTGGTGGCGCGTTCCGCTCTACGACAGCGCCCTCGTGAGCGCCGCCGACGGGTCGGGGAAGAACATCTACACGCGCGACCGCGCGCTGTTCCGCCGCATGCTCGTCGACAGCTGGCGGCTGCACCGCCGCCTGCAGCGGGAGTGGCCCTCCCTCTCGCGCCGTTACCGTCGCGCCCTGCCCGATCTCGTCTCCGAATCGCAGTGGCGCGCCACCTTCGAGGAGCGTTCCTGACCGTGGCATCCTTCGATCCGACGTCGGCGACCATCGTCGTCGTCACCTATAACCGCACGCCCCTGCTGACCCGGTTGCTCGAGAGCATCGAGCAGATGGATCCGGCGCCCGGGCACCTCGTGGTGGTCGACAACGCCTCGACCGACGACACCACCGCGGTCGTGGAATCCTTCCGCGACCGTCTGCCCACGACGCTGGTCTACCGCCGTCTCGAGACCAACACCGGAGGATCCGGCGGGTTCAGCGAGGGCATGCGCGTGGCGTACGACCTCGGATCCGAGTGGATCTGGCTGATGGACGACGATGTCGAGGTCGTCTCCGACGGACTGGCGCGCATGGGTCACTGGGCGCCGCGCTTCCGCAGCATCCAGGGTCGTCGGTACGACTCCGACGGCAGCGAGTTCTACTGGCAGTACCGCGTGGCGGAGTCGATGGCGATCCCCATCCCCTTCGCCCCGGCCGGCTTCGACTCCTCGGGCTACAAGCCGATGAATTCGGGATGCTTCGAGGGCATGTTCATCCACCGCGACATCGTCGCGAAGATCGGCCTGCCCGACCCGCGCTTCTTCATCTACTGGGACGACCAGCTCTACGGATGGCTCGCCTCCCGGCAGACACCCTCGGTGATCGTGAACGAGTTCGTGCTGCGCCGCACGCGCGAGATCAAGCAGTGGGACATGGGCATCCGCCACATGAACGCCTCCAGCGACGCCTATCGGTACTTCATCATGCGCAACCGCGCGTATCTGGCGAAGTACTACCGCGAGCTGGGCGTCTATCGGCCGCTGCCCTTCCTCACCGGCACCGCGCTGACCTTCGTCAAGGAGCTCATCCGGCTCGTCGTCGTCGAACGCAAGGTCCGCGGCACGAGCCACCTCTTCCGGGGGCTCCGCGACGGACGGGCGATCGCCCGCGACTCCTCGTGGAAGCCGATGCCGCCTTTGGAGCAGGCGCAGCCCGCGTCCTGAGCGCTCGCGCTCAGCGTGTGGCGTAGTCGGTGTTGTAGCGGTCGAGCACCTCGGCGATCGGGGCGTCCAGCTGCAAGGCGCCGCGGTCGAGGTAGAGCCCGCGCGTGCAGAAGCGGCGCAGGTCCTTCTCGTTGTGACTGACGAAGAAGAGGGTGCGTCCCGCGGCGAGCATCTCGTCGATGCGCCGGTAGCACTTCTCGCGGAACGCACGGTCGCCCACGGCGAGCACCTCGTCGACGAGAAGGATCGGCTCGTCCAGCTGCGAGACGACCGAGAACGCCAAGCGCACCTTCATCCCGTTGGAGAGGTGCTTGTAGGGCGTGTCGACGAAGTCGCCGATCTCGGCGAACGCGATCATGTCGTCGAAGCGACGCGCGACCTCCGCACGCGGCATCCCGTGCAGTCCCGCCGTGAGGCGCACGTTCTCGCGCACGGTCAGGTCACCCACGAAACCGCCCGTGATCTCGATGAGCGGTGCCACACCGCCCTCGACCTCGACGCCGCCCTCGTCCGGCAGCAGCACGCCCGCGACGAGCTTGAGCAACGTCGACTTGCCCTGGCCGTTGCGCCCGACCACGCCGATGGACTCGCCCGGCTGCACGCGGAACGACACGTCGCGCAGGGCCCAGAACTCGTCGGGACGCGAGCGGCGCGCGGAGCCGGCGAACAGATCCTTGAGGCTGCGGCTGCCGCGGCGGTTGCGGCGGAAGCGGACGCCGAGGCCCTCGACCTCGATGGCGGGTCGCGTCATCACAGCTCCTTCAGCACGGGACGCTCGAGACGCGGGAACACCATCAGGCCGATGACCAGGATGCCGACGCTCACCGCCGCGCCCACGACGACGGTCAGGGTGTCCCACTGGTCGGGGAAGAAGCCCACGCGGTAGAGGGTGAAGATGCCGGCGAGCGGGTTGAACGCGGCGATGTCGGCGAAGACCCCGGGGAGATTGCCGACGCCGTAGATGATGGGCGAGGCGTAGAACAGCGCGCGCAACACGAGGCGCGTGGTGCGCTCGAGGTCGCCGAACATCACGCACAGGGGCGCGACGATCAATCCGAGTCCCACCAGCAGGATCGATTGCAGCAGCACGGCGAGGGGGAACGCCAGCAACGCCCACGACACCTGCGCTCCGCCGAAGACGGCGAACAGGGCGAGCACCGGCACGGAGAAGAGGAACTCGATGCCCTTGCTCAACACGATGCGGTTCACCCAGATCCACCGCGGGATCGCGGTCGAGCGCACCAGGCGGGCGTCCTTCTTGAACGCCTTGGTGAAGTCGGTGACCGCGGAGTTGAACCACACCCACGGCAGCAGCGCCGTGATGAGGAAGACGATGTAGGGGTCCTCTCCGACCGACCGGTGGAAGACCTGCGTGAACACGAACCAGTAGATGCCGGTCATCACCAGCGGGTCCAGCACCGACCACAGGTAACCCAAGGCGCTCGTCGAATAGCGCACGCGGAGGTCGCGCGCCGACAGCAGCCACAGGGAGTGGAGCGAGCGCCGCACCGATCCGGGGGCGCCGACGGCGGCGGAAGTCACCACGAAATCCTATGCGGGCGCGTCATCCGAGGCTGGACGGAAGCTGCTCGGCCAGCGAGGGACCGAGGGTGCGGGCGTACAGACGCGTGAGGTGGTTGTCGTCGCGGTACACGGAGACGTTGCCGATGACGCCGACGCACAGGTCGTCGGGGCAGATCCAGGGAGTGAGGTCGAGCAGGTCGACACCCGGGCGGTCGAGCACACGGGCGGGGTTCTCGTCGGCGAGGGACGCCGCACGGGGTGCGGCGCAGTCAAGCGGATCGTCCGCGTCGATGACGCAGCCGTACATGTCGAACGCGAACCGCGGGTTGTCGCGCACCGCCAGCACCGGAATGCCGGCATCCCCCATGCGATCGAGGAACAGCTCGATGCCGGGGCGCACGACCTCGTCGTCCTCCCCCGCGTCGGAACGCGTGACGACCGTCATGACGGCGTCGGGCGCGACCCGCTCGACGAGATCGATCGCCTCCTCGCGCCACGCGTCGCAGCGCTCGTCCATTCCGGGTTCCGCCAGTCCCATCGAGCAGCCGCCCTTGATGAGACTGACGACTCCCCACCCGTTCTCGTCCGCGAGCGGCAGCAGCGCTCCGGTGATCTGCTGCGCGTGGGAGTCGCCGATGACCGCGATCGTGAAACCGGCTCGTGCGGTGCGAGCGGTCTCGAAGCACGTGCCGAGGAGGATGTCCGTGTCGACGCTCCATCGACCGGCGCACGGGTTCTCCAACTGGACCCACTCGTCGTCGAGCAGGGTCGGGAGGGGCAGCAGCTCGGCATCCGTCGGGATCTCCGCCAGCGACGGATCGCGCAGCACCGCGGCACCGGGGTTATCGCGTACGGCCTGCGCCTCGATCGCCCGCTCCTGCGCCCACGTCGACACCTGCCAGGCGCCGAGGGGAAGGGCGACGACGCTCGCGGCGACGGCGACCACCGCGACCGGCACCCACGGCAAGCTGTCCGACCGACGCCACGCGCGCACCGGTCGATCCACCGCCCACGTCAACGCGCGCGCGAGCAGCAGCGACAGCGCGATGATCGCGGCACCTCCCACGAGACCGACCTCGACGCGCTCGTTGACGACGAGGAAGGTGACGAGGATCGGCCAGTGCACGAGGTACAGCGCGTACGCGTCGCGCCCCGCCGCCTGCAGCGGCCGGGAGGACAGCAACCGCGCGGGCCCCCTGCCCCGGTCATCGCCCGACCCCGACACGACGATCGCGGCCGCGCACAGGACCGGCCACAGCGCGAGGAACCCCGGGAAGCCGCCGCGCACGTCGAGCACCGCGCCGAGGACGAGCAGGCCCGCCAGCCCGGCCCATCCCAGGATCGCCCGGGCGACGGCGCCGACGCGCACGTGCGGGAGGGCGACGACCAGGAGGGACCCGGCCGCGAACTCCCACAGCCGCGCCCCCGTGTCGAAGTACGCCATCTCCTGCGCCGTCGCGGTGCGCACCACCGAGTACACGAACGACAGCGCGAAGACGGCGCCGAACACGACACCCACGACCCGGTCGGGAGAGAGGCCGCGCCGGCGGACGACGAGCTGGCAGAGTCCGAGCAGCACGACCCACAGGACGAACGCCTGCCCCTGCACCGACATCGACCAGAAGTGCTGCAGGGGGCTCGGGATCTCGGTGCGGGCGTAGTAGTCCACGGCATCCGCCGCGAGCACCCAGTTCTGCACGTAGGCGAGCGACGCCCAGGTCTGATCCCAGACCGCGCGCCAGGCGGTAGGAGGGTAGGTGAACCAGACGAGCGCGAGGACGCCCGCGAGCGTCACCGCCGCGGCCGGCAGAAGGCGGCGGAAGATACCGAGCAGGTGAGGGAGCGGTCGGACGGGGTTGGGCCCGGCCATCCGCCGGACGAACCCCCGGGTGAGGAAGAACGCCGACAGCATCAGGAAGACGTCGACCCCGCCCGAGACGCGTCCGAACCACACGTGGTACGTGACGACGAGGAGGATGGCGACGGCACGGAGGCCGTCGACGTCGGGCCGATACGCCCACCGCCCCTCGTCCGCCCTCCCGCCGATCGACGGGAGGGTCTGCGGACGCAGCGTCAGACGCACGAATCCGTCACGCGAGCTGGTTGTTCCACATCGACAGCGCCGACCCGATGGCCATGTGCATGTCGAGGTACTGGTAGGTGCCCAGGCGTCCGCCGAAGTACACCTCGCTCTCGCCCTTGGCGAGCTCGCGGTACGCGAGCAGACCGGAGCGGTCGTCGGCGGTGTTGACCGGGTAGTAGGGCTCGTCGGCGCGCGTGGCGAAGCGCGAGTACTCCCGCACGACCACCGTCTTGTCGGTCGGGTAGCGGTCCGCGCGCTCGGGGTGGAAGTGCTTGAATTCGTGGATGCGCGTGTAGGGCACGTCGGCATCGGCGTAGTTCATGACGCTGGTGCCCTGGAAGTCGCCGATCGGCAGCACCTCCTGCTCGAAGTCGAGCGTGCGCCACGACAGCTCGCCCTCGGCGTAGTCGAAGTACCGGTCGACCGGACCGGTGTAGACGACCGGCACCTGACCGACGGTCGCCTTCTTGTTCAGCGGCTGCGCCTCGTCGAAGTAGTCGGTCGACAGCTTCACCTCGATGTTCGGGTGATCGGCCATCCGCTCCAGCCACGCGGTGTATCCGTCGACCGGGAGACCCTCCCAGGTGTCGTTGAAGTACCGGTTGTCGTACGTGTACCGCACGGGCAGCCGCGAGATGACCTCCGCGGGGAGGTCCTTCGGGTCGGTCTGCCACTGCTTCGCGGTGTAGTCGCGGATGAACGCCTCGTACAGCGGGCGTCCGATCAGGGCGATGCCCTTCTCCTCCAGGTTCGCGGCATCCTTCGCGTCGAACTCGCCGGCGAGCTCGTGCACGAGCGCCTTCGCCTGGTCGGGCGTGTAGGCGGCCTGGAAGAACTGGTTGATGGTGCCGAGGTTGATCGGCAGCGGGAACACCACGCCCTTGTGCGTCGTGTAGACGCGGTGGACGTACGAGGTGAAGTCGGTGAAGCGGTTGACGTACTCCCACACCGTCGGGTTGGAGGTGTGGAACAGGTGCGCGCCGTACTGGTGCACCTCGATGCCCGTCTCGGGCTCGTTCGCGGAGTAGGCGTTTCCGCCGATGTGATGACGACGATCGATGACCGTCACCTTGCGGCCCGCAGCGGCCGCGCGCTCGGCGATCGTGAGACCGAAGAAGCCGGAGCCGACGATGAGGAGATCCATGAAGTGGTGCGTCTTTCGTGTCGCGGACACGCGGAGAGCGATCCCGCGCCCCTCCAGTCTAAAGGGGCACCTCGCCGCGGCCTTCAGGGGCGGGTCAGCGACCGTCCGTTAGCATGGCTGACTGTCGTCCAGCGAGAAATGGGAGTGCATGAGCGATTCCTGGTGGGTGATCGTGATGCCTCTCATCATCTCGATCCTCGCTCTCGTCGTCCCCGGAATCGTGGTCCTCGCCGCCGGGTGGGGCGTGCGGCGTCTGCGCATCCTGGCCCTGGCACCGGTCGTCTCGATCGCGATCCTCGCCGTCGCCGCGATCGCCGCCCCGCTCGCGCGCCTGTCGTGGTCGGTCGTGCCGATCGCGATCGTCACGATCGTCGCAGCGGCTGCGGCGTACGCCCTGCGCCGATGGGTCGGACCCGAGTCCGGCGACCGCACCCCGGGGCGCACCCTCCTGTGGGGCGGCCTGTCCCTCGTGGTCGCGGGCGTGGTCATCGCCCTCCAGCTCGCCTGGGTCTTCGGTGGTCCCGCGCACATCTCGCAGACCTTCGACGCGATCGTCCATCTGAACACGGTCGCCTTCGCCGTCGACACGGGCGACGCGTCGGCCTTCCACATCGGACTCACCTCCGATATCGGCTTCTACCCCAACGGCTGGCACACCGTCGCCGCGCTCGCCGCCCAGGCGACCGGAGCCGCCGTCCCGGTCGCCGTCAACGCCGCCAACATCGCGCTCGCAGCCGTCGCCTGGCCGCTGTCGGTGGTCGCCCTGAGCACCGCCCTGCTGTCGCAGCGCACCGCCGTGGTCGTCAGCGCCGCAGCACTGTCGACGGGGTTCGGCGCTTTCCCCCTGCTGCTGATGTTCTTCGGCGTGCTCTACCCGAACGCCATGGGCTACGCGGTCCTTCCGGGCGGTGTCGCCGTCGTCGTCCACCTGCTGCGGGCGACCGGACTCGCCGCGCGGGTGCGCGCCGCCGTCCTGCTCCTGGTGGCGGCCGCGGGCGTGGGCCTCGCCCATCCGAACGCCTTCCTGTCGATGGCGGCCCTGGGCGCCGGTGTCGCCGTCGTCGAGCTGGTCGGCCGTGCGGTGCGGCATCCGTCCCGCCGTCGGTGGCTCTCGACCACGGCGATCCTGCTGGCTTTGTTCGTCGTGCTCGGCGTGCTGTGGCGCGTCATGCGCACCAACGCCGAGATGTCGATCTGGGCGCCGTGGCAGACCACGGCCCGCGCAGTCGGCGAGGCCCTCCTGCTCTCCCCCGGCGGCTACACGATCACCCTGACGATCTCGGTGATGATCGCGGCGGGCATCTTCGCCATCGTGCGCCGACCGCGCCTCCTCGTCGTCGCCGCGCCCATGGCTGTCGCGACGGTGCTCTTCGTGGTGGCCTCGGGCACCGCCGGGGGCAACGCGCTGCGGGAGTTCCTGACGAACCCCTGGTACAACGACTCCTATCGCCTCGCCGCTCTCCTGCCGGCCGCCGGGATCCCGGTCGCCGTCCTCGGTGCGGTCACGATCGCCGACGCCGCCCGGCGCGTCCTCTCCCGCGCCCGTGCCGGGCGCGTGCTGCGCGTCGCGGTCGCCGCGGTCGGCGTCCTCGCGGTGTTCTCGGTCGGGGTCAGCCCGAACATCCTCCGCACCGCCGCCGACGCGCGCGGCGCCTACGCTCTCGACGCCACCTCGCCGCTGCTCACGAGCGATGAGGAGGCGCTGCTGGAGCGCCTGCCCGAGACCACGCCCGCTGACGCGGTCATCGCCGGCAGCCCCTGGACGGGAGCCTCCTTGGCGTATGCGGTCGGCGACCGCGAGGTGCTGCGCAAGCACGTGTTCGGTGCGATCGGAACCGACGAGGAGTACCTCGACAACCGCCTGAGCGCGATCGACTCCGATCCGCGCGTGTGCGAGGTCGTCGACCGCCTCGGCGTCGACTACGTGCTCGACTTCGGCGCGCAGAACGTCTGGAACAACCCCGGCGTCGGACTCGAGCGCCAGGGGCTCTACAACCTCTCCCCCTCGGAGCACCTCGTCCTCGTCGACTCCGAGGGACCGTCGGCGCGCCTGTTCAAGATCGAGGGGTGTTGACGTGTCCCGCGAGAGCCGCGTCGCCGTCGCGTACGACTGCCTGTTCCCCTACTCCACGGGAGGGGGCGAACGGCAGTATCGTGCGGAGGCCGTCGAGCTCGGCCTGAAGGGGTTCGAGGTCGACTACCTCACCGCCACGCAGTGGGACGGCCCGGCACCGGTCGAGGACGCGTTCCGCATCGTCCCCGTCACCGGGCGACTCTCGCTCTACTCGGATGACGGGGTGCGCCGCATCCCCGCGGCCCTCCGGTACGCCGGTTCGCTGTTCGGCGCCCTCCTCCGCCGCCGTCGCCGCTACGCCGCGGTGATCGTCAGCGGCCTGCCGATCTTCAACGTCTTCGCCGCCCGGGCGGCGCTGCTGGGTTCGGGGACGAAGCTCGTCGTCGACTACCTCGAGGTCTGGCACCGTCGTCAGTGGGTCGAATACTCCGGTGCGGTGACCGGAACGATCGCATGGCTGCTGCAGCGGGCCGCCATCGCGATCACGCCGATCGCGACCTGCCATTCGCAGCTCTCGGCCACCCGGCTGCGACGCGAGGGCCTCCGCGGAGAACCGCTGGTCAGCCCCGGACTCATCGACGGTGCCGCCGAGGTGCCGCCGCCGGGTCCGGCCGCGGCCCCGCCCTACGTGCTCTACGTCGGTCGCCACATCCCCGACAAGCGCGTCGAGGTGCTCCCCGCCGCCGTCGCCGCCGCTCGCGACAGCGTTCCCGACCTGCGACTCGTCGTCCTGGGCACCGGCCCGAGCTCCGACGCGGTGCGCGCCGAAGTCCGCCGCGTGGGCGGCGAGGCCTGGACGCGGTTCCCGGGCTTCGTCTCCGACGCCGAACTCGATGAGCTGCTGCACGGGGCCGCGTGCCTGGTGAACCCCTCCCGCCGCGAGGGCTACGGACTCGTCGTCGTCGAGGCCAACGCCCACGGCGTTCCCGTCGTGCTCGTCGCCGACGAGGGCAACGCGTCCACCGAACTCATCGACGACGGCGTCAACGGCGTCGTCTCCCCGACCACCTCACCCGCCGACCTCGCCCGGGCCATCCGGGTCGCCGTCGACGGCGGTGACGACCTGCGCCGCTCCGCGCGCGCGTGGTACGACGCCGCCGTCGGCACCCGCACCATCCGCCGCACCGTGGAAGGGATCCTGTCGGCACTGCCGCTGCCGACGCCCGCCGCGGTGAAGACGAAAGAAGACAGCCCGTGACCACTCCCGCTCCCACGGACGTCGAACTGACGATCCTCATGCCCTGCCTCAACGAGGCCGAGACCCTCGAGGTCTGCATCCGCAAGGCGCAGGGCTTCCTGCAGCGCAGCGGCATCCGCGGTGAGGTCCTCATCTCCGACAACGGCAGCACCGACGGCTCCCAGGCGATCGCCGAAGGCCTCGGCGCCCGCGTGTCGCACGCCCCGCGCCGCGGATACGGCGCGGCCCTCATCAACGGCATCGAGCAGGCGCGCGGGACGTACGTCATCATGGCGGATGCCGACGACAGCTACGACTTCGAGAACCTCGAGCCGTTCGTCGACCGCCTTCGTGCAGGAGCCGACCTCGTCATGGGCAACCGCTTCCGCGGCGGGATCGCCCCGGGCGCCATGCCCCCGCTGCACAAGTATCTCGGCAACCCGGTGCTGTCGTTCATCGGCGAGCTGTTCTTCCGCCCCGGCATCCGCGACTTCCACTGCGGTCTGCGCGGATTCAACCGCGCGCGCATCCGCACTCTCGACCTGCAGACCACGGGGATGGAGTTCGCCTCCGAGATGGTCGTGCGCGCCTCCCTCGCGCGCTACCGCATCGAAGAGGTGCCGACGACGCTGAAGAAGGACGGCCGCTCGCGGCCTCCGCACCTGCGCAGCTGGCACGACGGCTGGCGCCACCTGCGCTTCCTGCTGCTGTTCGCCCCGCGCTGGCTCTTCGTCTACCCGGGCCTGGTGGCGTTCTTCCTCGGCGCGATCGCCGTCGGTGTCCTCTCCTTCGGCGGTATCAACGTCGGCGGCGTCGGATTCGACGTCACGACGATGGTCTACGCCAGCGCCCTGTGCGTGATCGGGTTCCAATCGCTGCTGTTCTTCTGGTTGACCAAGCTCTACGCCACGCAGGAGGGGTTCCTCCCCACCAGCGAGCGTTATCGCCGGATCGTGGCGAAGTGGTCGGCCGAGCGCGGCCTGCTCATCGGCGTCGGACTCTTCGTCCTCGGCGTGGTGATCGGCATCGTGCAGGTCATCCTGTGGGGCAGCCTCGACTTCGGGCAGCAGAATGCGGCCCAGGCCGTGCGCATCGCCGTGCCGAGCGCGCTGCTGATCATCCTCGGTTTCCAGACCGTCATGATGAGCTTCTTCTCGGGCGTCCTCACCACGCCCCGGCGCGAGCAGCGCCCCGAAGCCGTCATCGAGAGCTGACCGCCGTGCGGATCCTCGTCGATCTGCTCGGCTACACCGGCGGTCGCGGCGGCACCGAGACGTACGTGCGCGAGCTGCTGCCGCGCCTGGCCGACGAGATGCCGGATGCCGGCTTCGTCGCCCTGACCGGAGCGTCCGGCGCCGCCGGCGTGCGGGCGTTCTTCCCGGGCGAGGTGCGCGTGGTCGAGTGGGTCGGCGACGGACGCGCCTCGTGGGCCGCGGGTGAGATCGTCGCGGTGGAGCGGGCCGCGAAAGCGACGGATGCCGACCTCGTGTGGAGCCCGGCGAACTTCGGTCCCCTGACCGCCGGCGCCGTCCCCCGCGTGGTGTCGGTGCACGACGTCATCTACCACGAGGTGCCCGGCACGGGCCTCGAGCGGATCACGCGCGCCGTGACGGCCTGGCTCATGACGCGCACCGCGCAGACCGCGCGGGAGGTCGTCACCGTCTCCTCCACTGCGGCGAGCGCGATCTCCCGTCATCTCGGCGTCGCGCGCGAGCGCATCACTGTCGTGCACAACGGCGGGAGCGACATCACCCGCGTCGACGACCCCTGGCGTCTGCTGGCACCCCTCGGCATCCGCCCGGGAAGACCGGTCCTGCTGTCGACGGGCAACCGGATGCCGCACAAGAACTTCGCGGGTCTGCTGGCCGCTGTGGCGCGGATCCCCGCCGACCGGCGTCCTCTCACGGTGATCGCGGGCGGCGGAGCCGACGATCCTCTGAGCCCGACGGTCGAACGCCTCGGCCTCACGGCCGACGTCGTGCTGCCGGGCTGGGTCGGCGACGACCAGTTGCGCGCGCTCTACCAGGTGGCCGACGTCTATGCGTGCCCGTCTCTGACCGAGGGCTTCGGCCTGCCCGTCGTCGACGCCCTCGGCGCGGGAGTGCCCGTGGTGGCCCACGACACGGCGGTGCTGCGCGAAGTCGGCGGGGAGTGGGCGCGCTACGCCGACGCGACGGATCCCGCTGCATTCGCCCGGGCGATCCTCGCGGTGCTGTCCCTCGACGACGAGACGCGCGCGGCGCTGCGCACGGGTGGGCGGGAGTGGGCGAGCCGCTTCAGCTGGTCGGCTGCGGCCATCGCCCTCTCGGTCGTGTTCCGTCGCACGGCGGCGCGGGGGAACAGCCGTGGCTGAACCGGCGTCCCTGCGCTCGCGACTGTTCGGCTTCACGCTGATCCCCGCCGTCGCGGCGGTGTCGCCCCTCGTGGTGCTGCCGGCCGTCTCGCGCGCGGCACCCGACGGCTGGTCCAGTGCGATCGCGGGGGAGTCGATCGGAACGTTCGCCGCCATCGCCGTGGCCTACGGCTGGACGACGGTGGGACCGGCCCTCGTGTCGATCGCGGCCGACGACGTCCGTCGCGGCCGCCTGTACCGCGACGCGCTCGTCGTGCGGTTGGCGACCTCGATCGTCGCCCTGCCCGCCCTCGTGGTGGTCTGCGCCCTCGTCGCGAGTCCCGGGTACGGCCTGCTCGCCGCCCTCATGGGTCTGCAGGGCGCGATGATCGCCCTGTCGTTCACGTGGTTCTCAGTGGGCGTGGGCGACCCGCGGTCGATCCTCTTCTACGATGCGATCCCTCGGCTCGTGGTGGCCGTGGGATCGATGCTCGCCATCGTCAACGGCGCTCCCGTCGAGGTCTACCCGATGGCCGGCATCGCGGTCACGGTGGTCGGGACGACGCTGTTCTCGCTGCGCCTGCTGCGCCGGTATCCGTCGGCGTGGCCGCCCGTCCGCGAGATCCCGGGCCTCTTCCGGGTCGGCGCGCCGGTGGCGCTGAACGACGCCGCCCTGGGGGCGTACTCCGCCGTGCCCACGCCGCTCGTGAACGTGCTGTCGGTCGGGACGGCCGCCTCCGGCTTCGCCTCGGCCGACAAGATGGCCAAGCTCGGGCAGTTCCTCCCGCTCACCCTCGCCAACGCCCTGCAGTCGTGGTCGGCCGAGGTCACGGGGCCCGCGCGGCGGTCGCGGCTGCGACTGGCGCTGCTGATGCACGGCGGCTTCGGCGTGCTCGGGATGCTCGTGCTCGGCTTCGCCGGTCCCCCGGTCAGCGCGCTCATGTTCGGCGAGCCGGCGGCGGCGCCTTTCCTGGTCTGCCTGGCGCTCGGCGTCGCCTTCGCCCTGTTCTCCCTGCGCACCTCGATGACGCGGCACGTGCTCTTCCCCGCGGGTGAGCAGCATGCCGTGATGCGGGCCACCGTGACGGCCACCGTCGTCGGCATCCCCCTCATGATCGGCGCGGGCCTGCTCCTCGGCCCCGTGGGGGTGGCCGCCGGGCTGGCCGTGACCGAGGCGATCTCCACGCTCATCCTGGTCGGGCGCACGCGCCGCCAGGTCGACCTCGTCGCCGCCGAAGCATCCACCCCGTGATCTCACCGACCGCTCGAAGGGCAGGTCTCGCATGACCGACGCACCCGACATCGACATCGTCATCCCCGTGTACGGCGGGTGGGATTTCGTCCGCTCGTGCCTGCTCGCGGCCACGCGGCAGAGCGTCGCGGCGCGGATCATCGTCGTCGACGACCACTCACCCGACGACACCGCCGACCGCGTCGCCGCCGAGTTCCCCGAGGTCACCCTCATCCGCAACGACCGCAACCTCGGCTTCGCCCGCGCGTGCAACGTGGGTCTGGCGGCCGGTTCGGCGCGACTGGTCATGCTGGTCAACAGCGACGTCGTCCTCGAGCCGGATGCCGTGGAGCGTGTGCTTGCGGCGATGACCGCCGGCGCGGAGTCGCGTCGCGTCGGTAGCGGAGCGACCCTCCTGTTGGCCCCCGACGGCACCGTCGATTCCTACGGCATCGTCGCCGACGTCACGGGAGCGGGTTTCGTGCGCTTCCACGGGGCGGAGCCGGCGGCGGCGGACCCCGTCGATCCCCCCGTCCTCGGACCGTACGGAGCCGTCGCCATCTACGTCCGCGCCGCCCTCGACGAGATCGGCCTGTTCGACACCAACATCTTCATGTACGGCGAGGAGCTCGATCTCGCGTTCCGGCTGCGCGCGGCGGCGTGGGAGTGCGTCGCAATCGAGGGCCCCCTCGGCACGCACCTCGGCGGGGCCAGCGCGGGCCGGGAGTCGGCTCGCCAGCGCCGCCTGTCGGGCTTCGCGCGCGGCTACCTGCTGCGCAAGTACGGCGTGCTCCGTTCGCGCTGGGCGCTGCGCGCGCTGGCCGTCGAGCTGGTCGTCAGCGCCGCGCGCCTCGTGCTGCGGCGAGACGTCCTCTCGCTCCGCGGTCGATGGGAGGGCTGGCGCCGCGGCGCCGCCGCGCCCACCGCGGTCCTGCCGCTCCACGCGGTCGACCGCACGATCGGCCTGCGCGAATCGATGCGCATGCGCGGCGACCGATACTGGGCCGATCGCCCCGTCTCGCCGCGGTGACGGCATCCGGGTGTCGCCCAGGCGGGCCCGCCGTCCCGTCCCCCGTCCGCACGGGCCGGGTGGCCCAGCTTTCGCCCGGGCGGGCCGGCGGGCCCGCGTCTCGCTCGGGAGGGCCTGACGCCCTGCCTAAACTCGAAGAGTGCTGACCGCCCTCCGCTCGCGCGTGCGCGCCGCGCGCGACCTGCCGCTGCTCCGCCCGCTCGTCGCCCGCGCCGACCGGCTGTGGTGGGCGCGGGTCATCCGCCGCGCCGGCGTCGTCGACCTCGCGTACGTGCGCGCCCAGGTGGGCAGGCCCCTGAGCGAAGCAGCGGCCGTCCGTCGGTACGTGAACGGGGGCTTCCGCGACGGGCTGCGCCTGTCGCCGCTCTTCGTCGACACGGCGGTCGGCGACCACCTGCCCGAGGCATGGCGCGTGCCCGCGCTGTACGCCTACCTCGTCGCCGATCCACGGGGGCTGCAGGTGAGTCCGCTGTGGGATGCCGTGGCCTACGGCACCGCTCATCCCGAGGCCTGGGAGGCTCCCGGCGGACCTCTCGGACACGCCTGGCGCCACCGTGAGACGCACTCGCTCCCCCTCGGTCCGCGATCCGAGCCCGCCGCAGCATCCTGGCCCGACTTGTCGCGCGTGATCGTCGAGGCCGCCCGTCGCGCCCGAGTGGGCGGAGAGGTCGGCCCGGCGCCGTCGGCGGAGCCCGTCGATCGCGAGTTGATCGTCGCGATCGGCCCCGAGGAATGGGACTTCGACGAATCGTTCGCCGAAGCGGTCGCCTTCTCGGACGTCCCCGGACAGGGGGTTGCGATCGCCGTGCTCGACGACCGCGCGGAGGATTGGACGCTCGCGTCACTGTGGGCCGCGGGCCGCCCCCGCGTCCGCATCAGTCGGCGACGTCACGACGACGCGTCCCTCGCGCTCGACGAACTCGTCGCCTCCTCCCGCGCCGAGATCATCATCGTGAGAGGACCGAACCAGACCCTCACCGCCGCCGACGCCACGCGTCTGGCGGATCGCGTGGAGAAGAGCGCCGCCGGGACGGTGCTCGGTCCGGTGTGGAGGGACGGCGACGGCACGATCGCCGCAGTCGGAGCCACCGCCGATGGACGCTTCCTCGCCGGACACCCGATCGAAGACCTCGCCGCCCTCGCTCCGGCGACCGATCTCGAGGTCCCCGCCCTGGCCGGGAGCACCTTCGCCGCGCGCCGCGCGGAGGTCACCGTCGCGCTGCGCGGTCCCGACGCGGCTGCCCGCCTCGAGGGACGGGCCGTCGTCGCCCTGGACGTCGAGACGCGCACGCGCTCGCGTGCCGAACCGGCGCATCTCCCACCGCACCTGACGGGCGGTGGGGATCTCCTGCTCCGCGCCGGGTGGGAGCGCCTCGCCCAAGGCCCTCTGCCACGTGTGAGACGTCCGCAGCGCCAGGTGGAGCTCCCCGACGGCACGCACGTGCCCGCCCTGAGATGGGCGCTGCGGACGGCCGCACCGGTGGGCCCTCGCGCGGAGGGCTGGGGCGACACCCACTTCGCCCGGGCCCTCGCCGACGCCCTCCGGCGCCTCGGACAGGAAGTCGTCATCGACTCGTACGCCGCCCGCACCCGCCCCACGCGGCATCTCGACGACGTGACCGTGGCCCTGCGCGGTCCCGAACCGCTCGAGGCCTCCCCCACCGGTGTCTCGCTGCTGTGGGTCATCAGTCATCCCGACCAGGTGGGTCCGGACGACGTCGCGGGGTTCCACGAGGTCTTCGCCGCGTCCGCGCCGTGGGCCGAGGCGACAGGCCGCGAACTCGGCGTGCCCATCACCCCTCTGCTGCAGTGCACCGACGCGACGCGCTTCCACCCCGCCGGACGCCCCCGCGGCCATGACATCCTCTTCGTCGGCACGGCGCGCGGCATCCTGCGCCCCTCCGTCGTGGAGCCCATCAGAGCCGGCATCCCCGTGACCGTGATCGGCCCCGACTGGCGCGGATGGATCCCTGCCGAGCGCATCGCCGCCACCGGGGTGGGCAACGACGAGCTTCCCGCGCTCTACGAGACCGCGGGGGTGGTGCTGAACGATCACTGGCCCGCCATGCAGGAGCGGGGGTTCATCGGCAATCGCCTCTTCGACGTCGTCGCCGCCGGTGGTCGCGCCGTCAGTGACCGCGTCGAGGGAATCGAGGAGCTCTTCGGCGGTGCGGTGCGCACATGGGAGGGGGTTCCCGACCTGCTCGACCTGCTCACCGCCGACCTCGACGCCGCCTTCCCCTCTGCGCCCGACCTGGATGCGGTGTCGGCGCGTATCCGCGCCGATCACTCCTTCGACGCCCGCGCACGAACGTTGCTCGACGCGGCGCTGCGGCGCCGCTAGGAGGCCCGTCCGGCAGTTCAGGGGGCCCGCGGGTCCCGGTCAGCCGTGATCAGCGGAAGCGCACCTCGGCCGGGACCGAGCCGAGCGAGTCGGAACGCCCGTGCACAGTGAACTCCGCGCCCTGCATGAGCGCGTGCGAAGTGGACTCGCTGATCCCGTGCAGGTTGGCGTTGATCCAGTAGCTCCCGGGATTGAAGCGGGCACCGTCCACGTCGATCTCGATCGTCACCGTCTCGCCCTCGTGCAGCGGCGGTACAGAGGCTCCGAGCATGCTCGTGTTGGAGGCGAGGGCGAGGACGCCCGACGAGGTGTCGATGCTGAAGCCGAGAGCCCACTCGTCGAGCCGACGCAGCCCCCGCACGGTGATCGCCACGCGGAACGAATCGCCGCTGTGGAAGTCGTTCGATCGGCGGCCATCGGCGGCGCGCACGTCGACCGAGATGATCTCCGCGGCGCGGGTGATCTGGTTGGGGCGCGCAGCGACCTTCCCGGACCCCTCTTCGAGCAGCTCGCGGAAGCGTTCGACGGCCGCGTCGGCCATGCCGTCGAACGCGACGCGCCCCTTGTCCATCAGGATGACGCGGTCGCACAGCTCCTCGATCTGGTCGAGCGCGTGGGAGACGATGATGATCGTCCTCCCCTGCCTCTGGAATTCCTTGATCTTGTCGAGGCACTTGCGCTGGAACTGCTCGTCGCCGACCGCCAGCACCTCGTCGACGAGGAGGATGTCGGGGTCGGTGTGCACCGCGATCGCGAAGGCGAGGCGCACGAACATGCCCGAGGAGTAGAACTTGACCTGGGTGTCGATGAAGTCGCCGACGCCGGAGAAGTCGAGGATGTCATCGAAGCTCGCGCGTGTCTCCTCGCGGCTGAGCCCGAGGACGGAGGCGTTCAGGTAGACGTTCTCACGGCCGGTGAGATCCGGGTGAAAACCGGCACCGAGCTCGATGAGCGCCGCCACGCGGCCGCGCTGGCGCACATCACCGGAAGTGGGCTGGATGATGCCGCCGATGACCTTGAGCAGCGTGCTCTTCCCCGAACCGTTGTGCCCGATGAGGCCGATCGTGTTGCCCGCGCGGATGTCGAGGCTCACGTCGCTGAGCGCCCAGAAGTTCTGGCGGTGCCGACGCCCGGCGCGACCGAGCGTCACGATGCGCTCCTTGATCGAGGTGTCGCGACGCACCACGAAGCGCTTGGACACGTCGGTGAGCACCACGACCTCGGGGCGCACGGCGGGGACATTGACGTCGAACGACATATCGATCACAGTTCCTGAGCGAAGTTGCCCTGCAGGCGCACGAAGACCCGGTGGCTCAGGACGAGCAGGACGAGACCGATGAGCAGAGCGACCGCCATGCGCAGCACGAGGTGCGCAGGCCCCTCCAGGCCGTCGCCCCCGAGCCAGAACGCCCGCTGGAAGCCGAGTACGGCGAGGGTGAGGGGATTGTTCGTGTAGACCTCGAGCAGCGTGGGGCTGGTGATGATCTGCTTCGCGAGGTGCCAGGCGTAGAGCACCGGCGAGAGCCACATCAGCAGCATCGTGACGACCTCGACGAGGTACTGCACGTCGCGCAGGTAGACGTTCACGGCGGCGAAGAACAGCGCGAAAGCCAGGCCGTACACGAGGATCAGGAGAAGCGAAGGGACCGCGTACACGATCTGCCAGTGCAACGGCGGCTTACCCGCGATCACGGTCGCCACCAGGAGCACGCCCAACTGGATCATGAAATTGAACAGGGCGGACCCCGTCGCGGCGAGCGGGAAGATCTCGCGGGGCATGTAGACCTTCTTCACCACACCGCCGTTGGCGATGATGGATCCCGTGCCGCCGACCGCGATCTCCTGGAAGAGGCTCATGGCGGTCAGGCCGGTGAAGATGAAGATCGCGAAGTCCGGGATGCCACGCGCCGCGCCCAGGAACTGCCCGAGCACGACGAAGTAGATGCCGAGAAGGATGAGCGGGCGGATGAGCGCCCAGACGAAACCGAGAGCCGAGTCCTTGTAGCGCGCCTTGATGTCGCGCTTGACGAGGAGGTCGAGCATCTCCCGGCGGGCGAAGATGTCTCGGAGCGTCGTCCACAACGAAGCGAACCCGAGCCCCGGGGTGACGCCGACCGTGCGCATCGGCATCTCCGCGAGCCGAGCGAAGCGCGCGTTATCCCCGGAGGGTGAAGGACTAGGCATGGGGTCCGATTCTAGTGGGCTGTTCCTGCGGGACGTCTGAACTCAGCGACGGCGCAGCCGCTGACGTGCGCGCCACAGACGACCGCGCATGCCCTCGCTGCGCGCGAACAGCCGATTGATGCGCGCCGCGGAATCCGGGCGGTGCAGTCGCACCCACATGTCGACGAAATCGCGCAAGTGGCCCCACCCGATGTATCCCGCGCGACGCAAGAACTCGATCTGATGCTGGGTGTCCTCCGGCATCGTGGCCGACATCTGGTCGAGGTTGTAGTCGAAGGCCGTGTAGCTCTTGGCCAGATAGTCGGGCGTCGCAATGGTCATGGAATGGAACCCGAGCTCCCCCGCCGCGTACACCGGCATGCGCTCGAGGACGTGTGCGAGACCGCCGTCGACGTATGCTTCCGCTCCCCCGAACTCGTCGTACGTCCACTGTCGTTCCACCAGCAGGCGCAGGGCCTGCGGCCGTGCGAAGAACATCGACCCGAAGGGAGCGAGCGGCGAGACCTCGTCGAGGGGAACCCGGATGCCGAGTTCACGGCAGAGCTCCTCCACGCCCGGGCGGTTCGCCCACCAGGCGTGGCCCATCGTGGGGTGACCGAGATGGACGGTCGGAGGGAAGGCGAGCCCGAGGCCGGGCTGCTGCTGGAAGAGCGCGACGACGTTGGCAGCCTCGTGCGGACCGTGCAGCAGGTTCTCGAACTGATGCCGGCGGAAGTGCCGACCGACGTTGGCCCCGTCCTGCGGCGTCTTCTTCGAGTGGATCTTGACGACGAGGTCGTACTCGTCCGACAACAGGATGTCACGGCATCCGATCAGGAACGCAGCCTGGTCGCGACCATTGTTGGAAGCCACGACCCTCACCTCCGTCCGGCCCGGCAGGTTGCGGGCGGCAATGATGTCCTCGATGGCGCGTGCGCGGTCGGCGTCCGGCGTGGTCACGATGAGATCGGTCGCGCCGGGCAGGTACCCCGCTCGGTCCAGGATCTCGTCCGTCATCTCGACGTAGAAGATGTGCGCGAAGACCGCCGTCCGCAGCGGAGCCGCCGGGTCGTAGTCGTCGTCGGTCGGCGAGAGCACGCGGAGGAGTGCGGCGTCCGCGTTCAACACCCGCGGTTCCACGTTGCGGGCG
Organism: Microbacterium galbum; assembly: GCF_032464915.1. NCBI lineage: Bacteria > Bacillati > Actinomycetota > Actinomycetes > Micrococcales > Microbacteriaceae > Microbacterium > Microbacterium galbum. The sequence continues at coordinate 505,567 of NZ_JAWDIS010000001.1, forward strand.
AGGTCGTCGAAGATGAGCTCCACAGGGTAACCGCTGCGTTCGGCCGCCTCCAGGGTCCACTTGCCGACCACGGCGACACGGTCGAGGAAGACTGGCCACTGGAAGAACGGCCGCCGCTTGAGCGTCGGGCACCCCGCCTCGATCAGCTGCTCGGCGTACAGCACGGCGTGGTTCTCGATCTTGTCGGTCAAGGTCGGGAAGGCCACCTCGCCGGAGAAGCCCTGCTGCGTGAAGTGCTCCGTGAAGACGCCCTCATGCTTGGTCACGGCGTCGGAGTACGACGTCATCTCGGGCAGGTCGCGCCAGTACGCCACCCACTCGGGCGAGAGGAACATCTGCCGACGCACGGCGACCCAGTACGACTGGAGGTGGTAGGGCAGGTACCCCTCCTGCGTGAAGGGGTGCGGCTCCACGCGCAGGTGATCGGTCATGCCCCAGAAGTGCAGAGGGTGCCCGTTCATGCGCTCGAACAGCGGCGCGAACGGCCGGATGGGCCCGAACCAGGTGTCGTTGACGAGCAGAAGCTCGTCGAACTCCCCGAGGCGGTCCTGCATCGCGTCCAGGCCGTGCTTGTAGCCCCAGATGTCGTAGCCCTCGTTGGGGCGCTCGAGCACCAGGTCTCCCAGCGCCTCCAGGCGCTCACGTCCACCGGCCGTCAGCGGACCGTTGGAGACGACCACGATCGTGTCGCAGAACTCGCGCATGCGCTCGAGTGCGTACACCACGAAATCGCCCACCTCGCCGCGCCGGTCGTAGACGACGTAGATGAGCAGGCGCTTGCCCTCGTCGGGAAAGGTGTCGGCCGGTCGCGTCCAATCACCGATGAGCTCCGCGGTCTTCACGATGAGGCCTCTCGTTCTTTCTCGCCGCGTTCGCTGCGCAGGCGCGACGCCACCCGGCGTCCTGCCGAGAAGACACGGTGCCCGCGCAGCGCGAGGTGGTAGAAGGGACGGAACGCGTCGGCCACGCGGGGGTGGTTGATGCGCATGAACATCCGCACCAGCGCGACGGTACCGCCGTACCCGGTGTACCCGGCGCGGTGGAGCATTCCGATCTGCTCGACGGGCCACCCGCGGGTGGTGGAGAACATCTGATCGACCTTGTACTCGAGAGCGGTATGCCCGATCTCCGTGTGCGCGAAGTTCATCACGGTCCGGCTGGAGAATCCCGCCTGCCCCGCCGCCGCGCTGATGAGGCGTTCCTGCAGATGGGCGAGATGCCCGAAACGGCGCTGGTACTTCCAGTCGTAATCGGCGAAGGTCCACCGCCGCTGCATCATCACGCGGAAGGCCGCGGGACGCGCGATCCACATCCCTCCGTAGGGGGCGAGCGGAGAGACGGTGTCGAGCGGCACCCGGATGCCGAGCCGCTTCGCGAGCCGTTCGGCGTGGGGGTGCAGCAGTGCCCAGCCGCGGCCCATCGTCGCGTATCCGATGTGGATCATCGGGGGGAAGACGATACCGAGCTCCGGTTCGCGGTCGAACAACGACAGCACGTTGCGGACGTAACCGGGACTGCTCAGGAGGTTGTCGAGCTGATAACGGCGGAAGTACCGCAACCGGTTCATCGTCTTCCACGGCGCGCGACGCATGTGCAGCTTGATCACGAGGTCGTAGGCATCGGACTGGATGACGTCACGGCATCCGACGAAGAAGTCGGCCATGTCCCTGCCGGGACTCTGAGGGGTCACACGCAGCTCATAGGTGTGCTCGTTCGTCCCCGACCACGCCTCGAGCAACTGCTCCAGACGCGCCGCCGTGACGCCCTCGGTGGTGGTGACGAAGACGGAGGCACCCGGGGGGAGGAACTGCAGACGCCGGAGGATTTCAGCGATCTCGTCGATGTCGCTGACGTGCACGACCACCGCGATCGAGGCGGACGCTCCACCGTCGGGGTCGACGGCTTCGTCGGGCAGGACGGACAGCAGCCCGAGGACGGCGTTGAGTGCCTTCGGAGGAACGCACGAGGCGAGGCTCGAGCGCAGGGTGCCGAGCGGATACCTGCGCTCGCCCATCATCTCGGCGATCTCGGACCCGATCACGGCGAAACGATCGAGGAACGGCGGATAGCTGGTGAAGACGGCCCGGTCGACGAAGGGGACGCCCAATTCGAGCAGGTCCTCGGGGGCGAAGAGCCCCGGATCGTCCGGATGCAGACGTTCGGTCTCGAACGCCCGGGCGTGACGCACACCGGCGCGCCGAGCATCCGTCACGAGGCGCCGCTCGCGTTCACCGGGAGCGATCGGCTCGGCCCACCACCGTCGCCAGGCGTCGCTGTCGAAGAAGCTGCGGCGCACGGCGACGAAGAACCACGGGCGATCGCCGACGGCCGGGAACCCCTCCCCCGGGAATGCCTCGCGGGGCGCCGCCGGCGGGAGGAGGTCCCACACGTCGGCCGATGAACCCGACATCCGGCCCATCAGAGGCGCGAGGTCGGCGACGGGGCCGAACCACGAGTCGCCGGTGAGGACGATCTCGGTGACGCCCGCGCGCATGCGACGCACCTCATCGACGGCGGCCGCATAGGACTCGGACGTGAAGTCGTCGCCATCCGTCTCCTCGATGCGGTCGACGAGCCCATCGAGAGCGGATCGCGACTCCGGCGTCATCCGCCCCGGGTGCACGAGGACGATCGTGTCGGCGACCTCCTTCAGCGCACGCAGAGCATGCAGGGAGGTCGCCTCCAGACGCCCCTGGGAACGGACGCCGTAGACCACCGCGCGGTCGACGGGCGCGACGGCGGAGGCTGCGGCGCCCGCCCGATCGGCCCGTCGTCCCGCGTCAGCGGTCGAGACCATTGTCGAGCGCGCTCAGCAGATAGCGGCCGTATCCGCTCTTGACCAGGGGTTCGGCGCGCTCGCGGAGCTCGTCGTCGGAGAGGAAGCCCATGCGCCAGGCCACCTCCTCGGGACAACCGATGGACAGGCCCTGACGCTTCTCGACAGTCCGGATGAACTCGGTGGCTTCACTGAGCGAATCGAAGGTCCCCGTGTCGAGCCAGGCGGTCCCGCGCGGCAGCAGCTCGACGCGCAGACGACCCTGCTCGAGGTAGGTGCGGTTCACGTCGGTGATCTCGAGCTCGCCGCGCGGAGACGGCGCGAGTCCACGGGCGATCTCGATGACGTCGTTGTCGTAGAAGTACAGTCCCGGAACCGCGTAGCTGCTCTTGGGGCGCTCGGGCTTCTCCTCGAGCGAAACCACCCGTCCGTCGGCGTCGAACTCGACGACCCCGTAAGCGGTGGGGTCGGCGACCTGGTAACCGAACACGACTCCGCCGTCGAGATCGGTGTACTGACGCAGCCGGGTGCCCATGCCCTGCCCGTAGAAGATGTTGTCGCCCAGGACCAGTGCCACCGACTCCGACCCGATGTGCTCCTCCCCCAGCAGGAAGGCCTGAGCGAGGCCGTCGGGCGAGGGCTGCACCTTGTAGGTGAGCGAGATGCCGAATCGTGAACCGTCGCCCAGCAGACGCTGGAATTGCTCGGAGTCCTGGGGTGTGGTGATGATGAGGATGTCCCGGATGCCGGCGAGGATCAGTGTCGACAGCGGGTAGTAGATCATCGGCTTGTCGTAGACGGGCACGAGCTGCTTAGAGATGCCCTGTGTGATCGGGTGGAGTCGGGAGCCCGTGCCGCCCGCCAGAATGATTCCGCGCATGGGGTCATTTTCCCCCATGCGGCTGTACGCGCCAATCCACCACGGAAGAGGCGGAGGACGACGCCGCTAATCTGGAGCGCATGAGTCGTCTTCTCGTCACCGGTGGTGCCGGTTTCATCGGATCCAACTTCGTGCACCATGTCATCGCGCACACCGACCACACGGTGACCGTGCTGGACAAGCTCACCTACGCCGGGAACGAGGCATCTCTCGCGGGGCTCCCCGAGGACCGCGTGCGCCTGGTCGTCGGCGACATCGCGGACGCCGCCGTCGTCGACCCCCTCGTCGCGGAGGCCGACGCCGTGGTGCACTACGCCGCGGAGTCGCACAACGACAACTCGTTGCACGACCCCCGCCCGTTCCTCGACACGAACATCATCGGGACGTACACGCTGCTCGAGGCGGCCCGCCGTCATGACGTGCGCTTCCACCACATCTCCACGGACGAGGTGTACGGCGACCTCGAGCTCGACGATCCGGCCCGCTTCACCGAGAGCACGCCGTACAACCCCTCATCGCCCTACTCCTCGACCAAGGCCGGTTCCGACCTCCTCGTTCGCGCATGGGTGCGTTCGTTCGGGGTCCGCGCGACGATCAGCAACTGCTCCAACAACTACGGGCCGTACCAGCACGTCGAGAAGTTCATCCCCCGGCAGATCACCAATGTCCTGCGCGGAATTCGCCCCAAGCTGTACGGCACCGGCGAGAACGTCCGCGACTGGATCCACGCCGACGACCACTCCTCGGCCGTCCTGACGATCCTCGACAAAGGCGAGATCGGCGAGACATATCTCATCGGCGCCGACGGCGAGAAGGACAACAAGAGCGTTGTCGAGCTGATCCTGCAGATCACCGGAGAGCCGGTCGATGCCTACGACCTCGTCACCGACCGCCCCGGTCACGACCTCCGGTACGCCATCGACTCGACCAAGCTGCGGACGGAGCTGGGCTGGACCCCCACCTACGGCGACTTCGAGTCGGGCCTTGCCGCGACGATCGACTGGTACCGCGACAACGAAGCCTGGTGGGCTCCCACCAAGGACGGCGTCGAGGCGTTCTACGCCAGCAAGGGGCAGTGATGGTGGCCACCGTCTTCGGCAAGACCCTCAACGCCCGCAAGACACCGATCCCGGGACTCCTGCTGCTCGATCTGCCGGTCCATGGTGACTCCCGCGGCTGGTTCAAAGAGAACTGGCAGCGCGAGAAGATGGCGACCTCGGAGATCGGGCTGCCCGACTTCGGACCCGTCCAGAACAACATCTCGTTCAACGACGCCGTGGGCACCACCCGTGGCATCCACGCCGAGCCCTGGGACAAGTACGTGTCGGTGGCGACCGGCCGGATCTTCGGCGCGTGGGTCGATCTGCGCGAGGGAGAGACCTTCGGCGCGGTCTTCACCGCCGAACTCGACCCCTCGACCGCCATCTTCGTACCTCGGGGCGTCGGTAATTCCTATCAGACGCTCGAGGCCGACACGGCTTACACGTACCTCGTGAACGACCACTGGTCTCCCGATGCGACGTACACCTTCCTCAACCTCGCCGATGAGACCGCTGCGATCGCATGGCCCATCCCCCTCGACGAGGTCGAGATCAGTACGAAGGATCAGACCCACCCGCGTCTGGCCGACGTCGTCCCCATGCCGCCCAAGAAGATCCTCGTCACGGGTGCCAACGGTCAGCTCGGCCGGGCGCTGCGCGAACAGTTCGGCGACCACCCGTGGATCGAGTACGCCGCACGCGCCGACCTCGATCTGACCTCCCGCGATCTCGATGGCGCGCGCCGCTGGCGCGACTACGGCACGATCATCAACGCGGCCGCGTACACCAAGGTCGACGTCGCCGAGACGCCGGACGGACGCGTCGAGGCGTGGGCGGCCAACGTCACCGCGGTGGCTGCACTCGCGCGTATCGCGGCGGCGAACGGCATCACGCTCGTGCACGTCTCCAGCGACTACGTCTTCGACGGCACGAAAGACGGTGCCTATGCGCACGACGACGCCCTCGCCCCCCTCGGCGTCTACGGGCAGACCAAGGCCGCGGGCGACGCGCTGGTCTCGATGGTCCCGCACCACTACATCGTGCGCACGAGCTGGGTGATCGGCGACGGCAACAACTTCGTGCGCACCATGGCCTCACTCGCGGAACGCGGGATCGATCCGCGAGTGGTCGACGATCAGGTGGGCCGCCTGACCTTCACCTCGGACATCGCGGCAGCCATCGCCGCTCTTCTCGACGCGGGATCTCCGTCCGGCGTCTACAACGTCACCGGACAGGGAGAGCCGACGTCCTGGTACGACGTCGCGCGGCGCGTCTTCGAGCTGGTGGGTCACGACCCCGAACGCGTGTCGGGCGTCAGCACCGCCGAGTACTTCGCGGGGGCGACCGCCCCGGTCGCACCCCGTCCGTTCAACAGCATCCTCGACACGACGGCGACGGCGAGCGCGGGCGTGCCCCTTGGAGACGCCGACGAGCGCCTGCGCAGCTATCTCGGACGAGACTGACGCTGCACGAGAGGAGGAGCCCCCGGGTCACGCGTCAGCGTCCGGGGGCTCCTGCTCTCAGCGGACCGTCACCGAGACGCACCCCAGCGTGACGCTGTAACCACCGCGATCATCGAGCACGCTCACGCACACCCGGCGACTGCCCTTCGCCGCGGTGAGCCGCTGCTCGAAGCCGTGGCGCGACCCCGCTGCCGGGTATGCCGCCCCCACGTCGGCGCGGTCGCGGTCGGCTTTGACCGTTCGCACCGCACCGTCGACCGAGACGCGCACATTCACCGGTCCGGACACGTCGGGGTCCAACGCCCATCCGCGCACCGTCAGCGCGCCCGTCGACGCCGTCACGGCATCCAGGCTGCCGACCGGAGCGCCGGCGACGCCCGTGACGGTGCGGCATCCCAGCAGGGGGTTCGCGCCCGACGTGTTGATCGCGTAGATGCACAGCTGAGACGAACCCGCCGGCACCTGCAACGTCGCCTGGAAACCGTGGGCCGCGCCGTACAACGGGTAGACCGTGGCGACGTCGGGCCGGCTGCGGTCAGCGGTGAGGACGGTCGCCGATCCGCGGACGTAGACGTGCACGGCGATGGGCCGAGCGGTGTCGGGGTCGATGGCCCAACCGCGCACCGTGGCCGTCGTGCCGGAGACGCTCACCTCGTCGACGCTGCCGATCGGAGTCCTGCCCTCATCGGGTGTGGTGATGTCGCGACACCCGAGATCGGTGTTCGGCCCGCTGGAGTTGACGGCTGTGACGCAGACGCGCGAGGGCCCGATGGGGATGTCGACGGTCTTCGAGAAGCCGTGGGAGCCCCCGTAGACCGGATACGCCACGCCCACGTCGGGCCGGCTCGCCTGCGCCGTGACCGTCGTGATCTTGCCGTCGACCGAGATCCGTACGGCGATGGGCCGCACGGTGTCGGGGTCGATCGCCCACCCCTTGACGGTGGCGGTGCGGCCGGACACGGTGGCGGCATCGAACGCTCCGATCGGCGCGCGATTCTGGTCCGCGCCTTGAACCGTCCGGCACACGAGCGTGGTGTTCTCGCCCGAGGTGTTGATCGCATAGAGGCAGACGTTGGTGGCCGTGGCGGGGAGGTCCACCACGGTGTCGAAGCCGTGGCGCGAGCCGTAGGAAGGGTACACCTCGGCCACGTCGGTTCGCGTGCCGTTGGCCGTGATCGCGCGGCCGGAGCCGCCCACGTAGACGTGGACAGCGATGGAGCTCTTCGTGTCGGGGTCGATCGCCCATCCGGTGATGCGCGCCGTCGTGCCGACGACGTCGAAGGAATCGATGTACCCCATGGGCGCACGACCGATGTCACGAGCCGCGGGCGTCATGATGCTGCGACAACCGAGGGTGGTGTTCTCGCCCCGCCCGGAATCGATGCCGTAGAGGCAGATCTGCTTGGCATCCAGCGGCACCTTGAGCGTCGCGGTGAATCCGTGCGCCGTGCCGTGAGCCGGGTACGGGGTGGCGAGGTCGGGACGCGATCGGTTCGCGGTGATCGCCGTGCCCACCCCGTCGACGTAGGCGTGCACCGCGATCGACGCGGCGGTATCGGGGTCGAGCGCCCACCCGGCCACCGTCACCGATCCGGAGGAGACTTTGACGGAGTCGATGACCCCGACGGGGGAACCGGTGTAGAACGGCATCTCTCGGCATCCGAGACTGACATCGCTTCCCGAACCCGTGTTCACCGCGGTGAGGCAGACCTGCCCGCTGCCGCCGGTCGTCACGGGGATGCGCGTGTCGAACCCGTGCCTGCTTCCCGCCCCGGGATATGCAGCACCCACGTCCGGACGATCCGCATTGGCCGTCAGCGTCGTGACTGCCCCCGCGAGGGAGACCCGCACCTGGATCGGGTCGGACGTGTCGGGGTCGATGGCCCACCCGCGTACGCGGATCCCACCGGGATAGGCCTCGATCGCGTCGGCAGATCCGAAGGGGCGGCCACCGGCCTTCGTGGAGCCGAACCAGTCGGTGAATGTGCGCCAGAAGTTGCGGTTGCCGTATGCGCTGCACCCGTCGCCCTCGCCGTAGAGATTGCGCAGCGCGGCTTGGTTGGGGACGTAGGGCGTGTAGATGTACAGACCGGCGGTCGCCTGGTTCTCGATGTACACCCGCTGCGTGCCGCAGCTCGCGGACGGGTTGTAGAGGATGTTGTTCCACCGGCCGGCCTGGTACCCCCACCAACTCGGATTCAGGCGGTAGACCTCGAACTGACGGGCGCCGTAGTAGACCTGGTAGAAGAACCCCTGGGTCGACGCATCGCAGGGGGCGGTGTCGGGGCAGCCCTGGCCCGTGGCCGCCGAGTAGTTCCACGCCGACGGAGCGGTCGAGGTGACCAGCCCCTGCTCCTTCTGCAGGAGGACGAGAAGTGCTTTCTGACTGATGCCGCAGGAGCGGGCCACCTTGTCGATGATGGTGGCGGCGCTCTCGTTCGCCGCTCCGGAGTAGCCGTTGCAGTACTTGTCGGCGGGACGGTTGTCGGTGCTCTGCCGGTAGTCCTTCAGGCACGTGTAGCCGGACTGGCACGAGCGGACCTTGCCGTCGAGGAAGGTCTGGATCTCGCCCGCCGACATCGCGGTGCCGTCGTAGAAGACCGCATCGTCGATGATGCTGCCGGGGTTCCAGTCCGACGCGTCGGCGGCCGCGGCGGCAGGTGCGGGGGCGACCGTGGCGGGCAGCGCGAGGGGAGCTGCGGCGAGGAGCGCGATGGCGCACGCCCAGGAGGCGATGACCGCCGCGACACTGCGGCGGCGGGAACGACGCATCACGGCGTCGTCTCGATGGTGGTGATGGACGACTGCGCCCGGAGATTCGCGGAGGTGTACGAGACGGTGAAGGCGGCGTCGTCCCCTTCGGCGACGGGGATGGACATGAGACCGCAGTAGGTGACCTCTTTGCCCTCGTTACCGGATACCGACACCGACCGCTGCGACTGCTCGAGGGTCAGGGTGCAGGTGCCGCCGGATTCGGAGACCCCGGGCACCATCGCCGTGACCTCGAGCGATCCGTCGCGCACCTCGGAGGTGATGACGAGGATCTCCCCGTTGTACGGCGAATCGGTCGCGCTCCCGCTCGGCGCGGGAGAGGGGTCGGCGGTGGCCGTCGGTGAGGGCGAGGAGGTCGGAGGCACGGAGGGGGACGCGCTCGGCGATGCCGTGTCGGATGCGACGGGAGCAGCGCCGGGCGCCGGGGTCGCGCACGCGGACAACGAGATCACCGCGAGGACCAGGAGTGAGGACGACGCGACACGCGCGCGCCTCGAGGGAGACGGGACGACGGTGCCGAGAAGGTGCTTCACGCGTTCATTATGCGTTGCGCAAGTGACGGATGGGAATATTGTGAAGGAAGAGGGGCATATGTTAGCGCCCCCCGAGCCGCCGCCGCGCCCGCCGTAGCCGCGACATCACCGGCTGATGCGCGTCGATCTCGCGCCGGACGTCGTCGCGGATGTCGGTGCGCAGCCGCTCGACGATCCGCTCCACGGCGTCCTCGATCGACCGGTCGACGTGAGCCGCCAGCTCGGCCTGCGACGCGGCGACGAAGAGAGGGAGCCCGGCGCCCTCCCGGCGCACCCACTCCGCCAGCGCGCGGTCGCGGACCAGGGCGTCGTCGCGCGCGTGCTCCGCGGCCAGACCGAACATGCTGTTGGCGTCGAGGCCGACGGCATCCGGTCGTTGCGTCCAGAAGGCAAGGGGCTCGCCCGGGAGGAAGCCGATCCCGTGCACGCGCAGGATGCGCAGGTAGAGGTCCCAGTCCTCGACGGCGTCGAGCGTCTCGTCGTACCAGCCCACCTCGGCGTGCACGGCACGGCGGTACAGCACCGCGATCGGCACCATGCGATTGATGCTCATCATCTCGGTGAGCGAGACCCGCTGCATCCCCGCCCAGAAGGGCGCGCGCCCGACCTCGACCCAGTCCCCGTCGCGCTGCTCCTCGTAGACGATCTCGGTCGGTACCGCGACGCCGGCGTCGTCGGGGTGCGCGTCGAGCCACGCGACGGTACGGGAGAGGAATTCGGGATGCCACCGGTCGTCGTCGTCGTGCAGCACGACGTGGTCGGTGTCGAGCGCGCGCACGCCCGTGTTCGCGGCGACGCAGCGACCGCCGTCGCCGTCGGCGATGTGCACGATCTCGACATCCGAGAGGCCGGATTCCGCGACCACGCGGTCGACCTCGGCGGCGACGCCGCCGTCGTTCACGACCACGACCCGCCGGTCGGCGAAGGTCTGCGCGGCGATGTCGGCGAGCGCACCGCGGAGGAATCCGGGACGGTGGCGGGTGCGGACGACGATCCCGACGCGAGCAGGCATACGTCGAAGCCTAGGGTCGCCTCGTCCGCGGTCGCGGGAGCCTCGCGGGAGGTCGATCGATCACAGCTCCGCGTGCAGCGCCCAGACGCGCTCCGCCGCGGCTGCCCAGGCGAACCCCTTCGCGCGATCACCGGCGAGCACGCGCAGACGCTCCGCCTCGTCGCCCAGGGCGCGGGCGAGGGCCTCGCCGAGTTCCTCCGGGGCCGCATAGGCCGCCGCGTCGTCGAGCACCTCGCGGTGCGCGACGGTGTCGACGGCCACGACGCGAACGGCGAGCGCGAGCGCATCGACCGCCCGCCAGGGCCAGTCGGTGCGGGCGCACGGGGCGATGAACGCCGCGGCGTGCGAGAGCACGGCCGCGCGGTCCCACCGGTCGAGCGAACCGCGCGCGTGAACGCGTGTCTCCGCCACGCCGGCCGCCGCCGCGATGTCGGCCACGCCGGGCTCCTCCCCGTCCGGCACGTCGAGCACGACCACGTCGCCGCCCCAGCCCGCCGAGACGACCGCTTCGAAGGCGTGGGCGAGGTCGTCGGAGGCGGCGACCCCTCCCACCGTGGCGACGAACGTCGACGGCAGATCGAGGGCGCGCAGGCGCCCCACGGCATCCGAGGGCACGCGGAGTCCCGCGGCGGGAGCACCGCCGATCACGCGGACCTTCTTCACGAGCTTCGCCTTGGCCGTCTCGGCGAGCCGGTCGGCCATCGCGTGGGTCGGCACGATCACCGCGTCCGCGTGCTTCGCCACGCGCGAGAGCAGGGCCCGCGCGGCGAGGCTCTCGGTCCTCGGCAGCTCGTCGGGGGTCTCGAACGCCCGCAGGTCCCAGAGCGTCACGACGATCTGGTGCGTCTCGTTGACCCGGTCGTGCCGGACCAGCGGGGCCAACGCCGTCGGGGAGTGGATGAGCCCCTTGCCGATCCCCGGGGCCACCCCCAACTGCCACGACGCCGCGAGTTCGCGGCGACGCACCGCCAGCCGCGTCTCGGAGCTCAGCCCATCGATCGTCTGATCGTCGGCGAGGCCGGGGGCGGGCACGATCGCCGCGACGTCGCAGCCTCGTGGCGCCGTCGCGATGAGTGCTTCGGTGAGGGATGCCGAGGCCTCGGCGAGGTCGCGGGAGGTCGGGGCGACGAGCTGATCGAGGACGACGCGGAGGGTGACGGTCACGGCGCGGGGCTCTCCGTTTCGGTCGGCGGGTGCAGGGCGTCCTTCACCATCTGCTGCACCTGCGCGTAGTCGGGGTCGAACTCGTCGACGCCGCCCGCGGGGGTGAGCTCGAGGGTGCCGACCGTCTGGTCCTTCGCCTTGAGGGCGAGATCGACCAGTGTCGGGGCGATGAGGCTCTGCGGCAGATCGGTCTGAAGGATGTTCGTGGTCGAGGTGGCCACCTGCTGGAAATGCGCGAGCACGTTCTGGGGCGTGAACTGCGCGAGGATCGCCTCCTGCAACTCGCGCTGGCGACGCATACGGTCGAAATCGCTCGTGGTGTAACGCGAGCGGGCGTACCACTGGGCGGTGTCGCCGTCCATGTGCTGCTGACCGGGTTCGATCCATCCGAATGCCCAGTCGTCCACCGGCTGGCCGTCGTAGGCGGGTCCGCCCTTGGGCAGGCGCTCCTGGACGTTGATGTCGACCCCGCCCAGGGCGTCGATGACGTCGGCGAAGCCCTTCATGTCGATGAGCACGTAGTACGGGATCTGGATGCCCATGATGCCCTCGGCGGCGTCCTTGGTCGCCTCGATCCCGGGCTCGGAGTCGTGCGCCTCGGCCTCGGGGTAGAGGGCGTTGCCGTCCTGGCAGATCTCGACCTCGGTCTTGAGCTGGTTGATGCCGCTGCCCCAGCCGCACGTCGCATTGGCGTATCCGGTGTGTCCGTCCGGGTACTTGTCCTGCATGGGCCCCGGGGCGAAGGGGAAGTGCGGCATGTCGCGCGGGATGCCGGTGATCGTCGTCGCGCCGGTGGCGGCGTTGATGGAGACCACGGAGATGCTGTCGAAACGCATCGAATCGCGACCTTCGCCGGAGTCGGCGCCGAGAAGGAGGATGTTGTAGTAGCCGTCGGACGGCGGCACGACGGGGGCCGACTGCGCGAACAGCGTCGAGAACGCGTCGCGGGTGCTCCCCGCGATCTGAGCCGCCCAGGCGGCTCCCGAACCGGTGAGCACCAGCATCCCGACGGACACGATCGCGAGGGCGACGCGCGAGAGGGGACCGACCTTGACCAGGCGGATCAGGCGCAGGGTGTCGATGGTGAGCACGACCCACAGCACGACGTAGGCGGCGATCACGACCTGCACGAGGGTCAACGGCAGGGGTCGGAACCACGACAGGAAGTCGGGGAAGAACGAGCCGGTCGCGAGGGTGAAGAGGCCGGTCGGCCACAGGATCGCCCCCAGGCCCGCCAGCACGAGCAGCGTCCACAGCGCGAGGGTGGCGCCGAGTCCGAAGCGACCGAGGCGCCGGTTGCCGGCGAGCACCTGCGCCGACCCGGGGATGAGCAGGTTCAGCACGACGAGCCACCAGCCGCGGCGGGTCATGACCTCGACCGACGACGCGTCGGGGTTGCGCAGCGGCCGCGCCTCGATCATCGGCGCGTGTGCGCGCGGGCGGGCGGGCGCTGCGAGGGTCACAGCGAGTCCTTCAGACGCCGGTTCTTCTCGTCGACCTGGGCCTCGAGGTCCCGGGCGTATGCCTCCACGCGCTCCGCGAGCTCTGCGTCGGCACTGCCGAGGATGCGGGCGGCCAACAGCCCGGCGTTCTTCGCGCCGTTGATCGACACGGTCGCGACGGGGATGCCGGCCGGCATCTGCACGATGCTGAGCAGCGAGTCCAGCCCGTCGAGGGTCGCCAGCTGCACCGGGACGCCGATCACGGGGAGGGCGGTGACGGATGCCAGCATGCCCGGCAGGTGCGCCGCTCCCCCGGCCCCGGCGATGATGGCGCGGAGCCCCCGACCGCGCGCCTCGCGTCCGTAGCGCATGAGCTTGTCGGGGGTGCGGTGGGCGGAGACGACCTCGACCTCGTGCGGGATGCCGAACTCCGTCAGCACCGCGGAGGCGGCATCCATCACCCGCCAGTCGGAGTCGGAGCCCATGACGACGCCGACCACGGGCGTCTCGGAAGAATGCAGCGGCCGGGTCACCGCACCAGGCTAGGGGGGCTCGCTGGAAGATCGCGGAACGGCGCGCTCAGGAGTGCCGGTCGGTCGCCCATTCAGTCGAAGAAGGCCGCGGCCGCGCGGCCCTCGTACACGACGTCGTCGAGGTCGTCGCCGACGACGTTGACGTGCCCGACCTTGCGGCCCGGCCGCGGCGCCTTGCCGTAGGTGTGGATCTTGGCCGACGGGTGAGCGGCCATGGCGGCGGGGAAGCGTTCCTCGAGCGTGCCCTCCGCCGGCCCGCCCAGCACGTTGATCATCACGGTCCAGGGGGCGACGGCATCCGTCGATCCGAGGGGCAGGTCGAGGACCGCGCGCACGTGCTGCTCGAACTGGCTCGTGACGGCGCCGTCCTGCGTCCAGTGCCCGCTGTTGTGCGGACGCATGGCGAGTTCGTTGATGAGGATGCGCTCGTCGGTGGTCTCGAAGAGCTCGACGGCGAGCATGCCGGTCACCCCGAGGCCCTCCGCGACCGCGACACCGATCCCGGCGGCCGCGCGCTGCACGCGCTGGTCGGCGCGCGGGGCGGGGGCGACCACCTCGGCGCACACGCCGTCGCGCTGGACGGTCTCGACGACCGGGTAGGCGCGGACGTCGCCGGAGGGGCGACGGGCGACCTGCTGGGCGAGCTCGCGCGTGAAGTCGACGAGTTCCTCGACGAGCAGCGACCCCCCGTTGCCGTCTTCCGCGAGGGCGGCGAACCAGTCGTCGGCCTCGGTCGCGGCCGATACGACCCGCACGCCCTTGCCGTCGTATCCGCCGCGGGGGGTCTTGACGACCGCGCGACCGCCATGGGCGTCGAGGAACTCCTGGAGCGCCGCGGAGTCCGCGACGGCGGCCCAGTCGGGCTGCGGCAGGCCCAGCTCGGCCATGCGGGCGCGCATGACGAGCTTGTCCTGCGCGACGCCGAGGGGCGCGGGGCCGGGGTGCACGGCGACGCCCGCGTCGACGAGGGCGGCGAGGACGTCCTGCGGGACGTGCTCGTGGTCGAAGGTGATGACGTCGACGTCGCGCGCGAACGCGAGCACGGTCTCGGCGTCGCGGTAATCGCCGACGGCGGTTGCGGCGAGGGCCGCCGACATGCCCTCCTGCTCGGCGAGCACGCGGATCTCGACGCCCAGCTCGACCGCCGGCGCGATCATCATCCGCGCCAGCTGCCCGCCACCGACCACTCCGACTCGCAGCGCCATGCCGCTCCTTCCGTCGGCATCCATTCTGTCGGGACGTCCGCGCGCGCGCGAGCCGGGGCCGCCCCGGGGCGTCGGGAAGCGCCGACGCCGAGCCCGGCTCCGGGGGCGCGGACGCGACGCCCGGCGGCTTCGACGGGCTCAGCCACCTCCGCTCGACGCCTGAGCCCGTCGGAGGGACCGGGCCCCCTCGAGTCAGAGGCCGACGGAGCCCGAGCCGAAGGTCTGCGAATCGCGGTGGGCGAGGATCTGGTTGACCTCGACCTGATCGACCAGCGTCTCGTGCACGAGCACGGCGTGCGGGATGTTCTTCAGGCGCAGCGGGGGCTCGACGCCGTTCGACAGCGACAACGTCCCCGCACCCCAGAGGCGCTGGAGGAGGCCGCGACGCATCTGGATCGCGTAGCCCCGCACGTGGGAGATCTCGCGCTGGGTCGAGCCGAACGGCCCCGAGCGCTCGATGACGCGGCGCGTCGTGATGGTCCACGTGTGGCAGAGCCACACGAGGAACGGGATGACGACCAGCAGCAGGATGACGACCGCGGCGGCGGTCAGCAGCATCCAGTTCTCGTACGGCGCGGGGAGATTGTCGTAGAAGTAGGCGGTCGCCCCCGCGACGGCGATGAGCACGAGCGCGGACCAGAACAGCCCGCGGGCATGGGCGTGCAGCCGGGCGATGCGCAGCTCGGGCGCGTTCGTGCCCGGCGCCGGCATGCGCGGGCGCCCGATCGAGCTCGACGGCTGGGTCACCCTCTCATTGTGCGACCCCGTGGCCGACGATCGCGGCGCACACGCGGGCGGCGGTCGCGGCGGAGCAGCGCGGCACCGCGTCAGCGCACGTGCACGACATCGCCCGCGGCCACGACCGTCTCGATCGTGCCGGCGGCGACGACGAGGCGACCGTCGTCGTCGAGTCGCTCGGCGCGCCCCTGCAGCGTCGTGCCGTCCGGCATCGACACCGTCACCTCGCGCCCGACCGTCGCGCACAGCCCCTCGATGTCGCGGTGCACGCCCTCGACGTCCCCGGATGCGAGGGCGGCGAGGCTGTCGCGCAGGTGGCCGAGGTAGTCGGCCATCAAACGGTCGTCGTCGCACTCCGCCCCGATCGCCTGGAACGACGTCGCGGTCGTCACGGGGAGATCGGCGCGGGACATGCGCGTGTTGACACCCGCTCCGACCACCACCGTGTCGAACGTGCCCGGCACCGCCTCGGCCAGGATGCCGCAGATCTTGGCGCCGTCCACGAGCACGTCGTTCGGCCACTTCAGCTCGGCGCTGCCGCCGTGGCCGGTCAGCTGCGCGCGGACAGCGCGGGTCATGGCCGCCCCCGCGGCCAGCGGGATCCACCCGCGCGACGACATCGGGATGCCGGACGCGTCGACCACGACGGACACGGCGAGCGCTGTGCCCGCCGGCGCCGTCCACGTGCGGTCGAGGCGCCCCCGGCCCGCGCGCTGGTCATCGGTGACGAGCAACGAGAGGTGGGGCCAGCCGGCGGGGTCGGCGGTGACGGCGGCCACGACGTCGGCATTGGTCGAATCGGTGGTCGTCACCACCTGGACGCGGGGGCTGATGTCGGCGGTGCGGGGGTATCCGGACGCGGGGATCGGCATGTCCACACCTTAGGGAAACGGCGGCGCGGCGGCATCCGGTTGCGTGCGACGACCGACACCACCGATGGCCGGATGCCACAGCCCGCGGACGATTCGCTTGTGCGCACCCTCCAACGCCGGTGCCGGTGCGGTCGCTAGGGTGGAAAGCGTGACCGACCAGCCCGATCTCTTCACCACCGCCGGCAAGATCGCGGACCTGCGCAGCAGGTTCCAGGAGGCGGTCGTCGATGCCGAAGCCGCCGCGCGCCAGAAGCAGCACGCCAAGGGCAAGCTCACCGCCCGCGAGCGCCTCGAGATGCTGGTCGACCCGGGCTCGTTCGTCGAGCTCGACGAGTACGTGCGCCATCGCACCACCGCGTTCGGCATGGACAAGTCCCGCCCCTACGGCGACTCGGTCGTCACGGGCACCGGCACCATCCACGGCCGCACGGTCGCGGTGTACGCGCAGGACTTCTCCACCTTCGGCGGATCGCTCGGCGAGGTCGCCGGCGACAAGATCATCAAGGTGATGGAGCTCGCGCTGCGCAGCGGCATCCCGATCATCGGCGTCCTCGACTCCGGCGGCGCCCGCATCCAGGAGGGCGTCGTCGCCCTCGGCAAGTACGGCGAGATCTTCCGCCTGAACACCGCCGCCTCGGGCGTGATCCCGCAGATCTCGATCATCATGGGACCCGCGGCGGGAGGCGCGGTGTACTCCCCCGCCCTCACCGACTTCGTCATCATGGTCGACAAGACGAGCCAGATGTTCGTGACCGGCCCCGACGTCATCAAGACCGTCACCGGCGAAGACGTCGGCATGGAGGAGCTCGGCGGGGCGCTCACCCACAACACCCGCTCCGGCGTCGCGCACTACCTCGCCGACGACGAGGACGACGCGATCGACTACGCGCGCGGTCTCATCGGCTACCTGCCCGACAACAACCTCGCCGAGATCCCCGTCTACGAGACGCCGTTCGAGTTCGAGACGACGGATGCCGACCGCTCGCTGAACACGGTCATCCCCGACTCCCCCAACCAGCCGTACGACATCCACACCGTGATCGACGGGATCGTGGATGCCGGGGAGTTCCTCGAGGTGCAGCCGCTGTTCGCGCCGAACATCGTGATCGGCTTCGGGCGGATCGAGGGGCGCACCGTCGGCGTCATCGCGAACCAGCCCTCGCAGATGGCCGGGACGCTCAACATCGACGCGGGCGAGAAGGCCTCGCGCTTCGTGCGCTTCTGCGACGCGTTCTCGATCCCGATCGTCACCCTCGTCGACGTGCCCGGATACCTCCCCGGCACCGACCAGGAGTGGACCGGCGTCATCCGCCGCGGCGCCAAGCTGCTCTACGCCTATGCCGAGGCCACCGTCCCCCTCGTGACCGTGATCCTGCGCAAGGCCTACGGCGGCGCGTACATCGTGATGGGCTCCAAGCAGCTGGGCGCCGACATCAACCTCGCCTGGCCGACCGCGGAGATCGCCGTCATGGGCGGCCAGGGCGCCGTCAACATCCTCTACCGCGGCGAGATCAAGCGCGCCGAGGAGGCGGGAGAAGACGTCGCTGCGGTGCGCACGCGCCTCGCGAACGAGTACACGTACAACGTGGCATCCCCGTTCCTCGCCGCCGAGCGCGGCGAGCTCGACGGGATCATCGAGCCCGCGCAGACGCGCGTGTCGATCGCCAAGGCCCTGCGCGCGCTGCGCAACAAGCGCGCGAGCCTTCCCGCCAAGAAGCACGGGAACATCCCGCTGTGAGCGACGCGTCTGCGAACACCGGCCTGCCGCCCGTCGTGGCGGAGGTCGTGCGCGGCACACCGACCGAGGAGGAGTTGGCCGCGGCGATCGTCGTGGTCAGCGAGGCGTACGTGCGCGAGGTCGCCGAGGCCACGGCGCCCGACGACGCCCCGCGTTCGCGTTGGGAGCTGTCGGCGCGCGGCCTGCGCACCCCTCTGAACCGCGACGCGGGATGGAACGGCTTCACCGGCTGACCGTTCGGCCGGAAAGTGTCCCCCGAAATACCTACAGACGCCGCGGGACAGCTCGCGAATACTGGAGGAGCTGGAACGCATCATGCGTTCGGTCGGACCGCTCCTTCGAGCCGGATCCGGCCGCACGGACGGTTTTCGGGTAACCGTTCGTCCGGGTGGGGGGCAGGCGACATCGCCGCCCCTCACCCCTCATCCTCGGCAGCGTCGACGAATCCCCCCTCTGCGTCGGTCGGACCGGCGGATGAGGGGTGTGCCGCTGATGCGGCGCGGGCCGTCGGGTGCGCTCAGCGCGGGCGTCGGCTGTCCGCCGGGATGCGTCGTTGGCCGTCGGGTGCGCTCAGCGCGGGCGTCGGCTGTCCGCCCGGATGCGGCGCGGGCCGTCGGGTGCGCTCAGCGCGGGCGTCGGCTGTCCGCCCGGATGCGGCGCGGGCCGTCGGGTGCGCTCAGCGCGGTCGGCGGATCTCGCGCCAGAGATCGACCTCGTCGTCGTCGCCCCCGTCGCCGTCGCCCTGGGACCGGCCGACGATGGTCACCGCGACCTCGTGGTGCGGCGACGTGCGGATGATGACGCGCTGAGAGACGGACTCGTGCAGGACGGATGCCAGCTCGGTACGGATGGCATCGAGGTCGGCGGCCCGCAGCCCCTCGAGTCCGCCCTCGTCGAACAGGCTGACGGCCGCTCCGCGGCGACGGGCAGCCTCGATCTCGACGCGCACGCCGTCATCGAGGAGACGGTTGCCGCGCAGTTCGTCGCGCAGACTCGCCTCGGCGCGGCGCGCCGCCTCTTTGTCGGCGGCACGGAGGTTGCCACCGTTCTCGATGGTGCGGGCGAGGATCGGACCCGCGGCCTGCAGGGCACGCTGGACATGCAGCCGGCGCTCGCGCTGCCGTCCGCTCTGCGACGCCTGCCATGCGGAGGCGGCCTGCTGCAGCTCGGCGAGCCGCTCGGCGTCGCGCGCGGCACGATCGAGCGCGATCGTCACCAGTTGCGCTGCGGCCACCCACATGAGGGAGCCGACGAGGCCGAGGCTGAGGGCTTGAAGGGGCCCCAACCAGAGCGAGGTCGACAGGGTGAGCAGTGCCATCCCGGTCCAGGCCACGATGGGGCGACGGCGCACCATGACGATGGTCATGAGGGCGCCGATCGCTCCGATCACCCAGGTCACGAAGGGCTGGGAACGTCCGGCTTCGGTGACCGCGAGGAACGGGGCGTTCGGCACGATGACGGCGGCCATCAACGCGAGCGCGACGCCCCAGCCGGGGAGCTTGGCCGGCGAGGTGACCGGCGACGACGAGTCGGTGCGCTCGCGCGCGCCGATGGCGAAGATCCAGAGCCAGGTGACGGGCAGGTAGAAGAGCAGAGCGGCCACGATCAGCCACCCGCGCACGACGGTCTCGGGCGAGGTCCAGATGAGTCCCCTCGCGGCGAGGTAGGCGGTGAAGGCCAGACCGATGACGGACAGCACCGAGCGGACGGTCACCAGCGGTCCCCGCTCTCCCACTCGAGGGTGACCGTCGTCCCGGCGGAGGTCGAGTCGATGTCGCTGCGTCCCCCGACGGCCGCCAGACGGGCGTTGATCGACCCGCGGATGCCGAGACGGTCATCGGGGATCGCCGCCACGTCGAAGCCGGCTCCCGTGTCGCGCACGCGCACAGCGACGCCACCGGGCGCGCTGTCTCCCGTCAGCTCGACCGTGAGCCCCTGCGCGTCGGCGTGCTGCACGGCGTTGGCGACGGCCTGCATGGCGGCGAGCACCAGGGCGCGGGCCACGCGCCCGGGGACGCGAGGCGTTCCCTCCTCCACGGCCCGGGTGACGACGAGGTCGATGCCCAGCTCGCGAGCGGCGACCTCGATGTCGTCGGCGAGGCGCAGGGCGGGAACGGGCTCGTCACTGCCCTCGAGCGAGTCCTTCTCGGCGTTGGCGAGTCGCGTCAGCGCCTCTCGCGCCATGCTGACCGCGAGCGTGCGTTCGCGCGGGCTGGAGGCGCGTTCCGCGGCGAGCAGGGCGCCGAGGACGCTGTCGTGCATCAGGGCGGCGACCGCGACGCGCTCGTGCTCCGTGGCCGCGGTCGCCGCCGCCGCCGCATAGCTCGACACGGCGACGGCGCGCGCCTGATCGACGTTGGCGGCGATCGAGCGATACATCCACCCGAGGGTCAGCAGCACGCTGCCGAGGATGAGGGCGAACGTGACGTCGAGGATGACGGGGAGCACGAAATCGGGCTGTCCGCCGGCCTGGAGCAGACGCACGACGCCGAACAGCAGCGGGGTGGCGATGGTCCACACGATCTGCAGCGCGAGGGGGAACGCGACGATCGTCGACACCGTCGCCACGTTGACGAGGTAGAAGATCCAGGGGTTCTCCGTGGGCGCCGGCGCCGGACCGCCCGCGGTCGCGAGCGGCCACAACGCGAGGGCCAGCAGGAACACCACCGCGAAGATGCCCGAGAACACCCGGGCGAAGCGCCCCACACTGCACGCGATGATCATCGCGACGAGGGGGAGGAACACCCCGAGCACCAACGGGAGATGCCACCCCTGCGCCTCATCCCCGGGCCCGAAAGCGGCGAAGAACGCCTGCGCTCCGAGGACGAGCGAGCCCGGTCCCACGATGAGCGTGATGACGCGCTCGATGCGCGTCTGGGTGAATGTCCCCTGGTCGGCCTGGCTCTCGCGCGTGTGCGGGATGCGACCCCACGCCTCGTCGAGCACCGACCGGTCCGATTCAGCCACGGCCGACGTCATCTGGCGCATCCTGGAGGATGCCGTCTTCCATGGCGCGTCTCAGCAGGTCGACCTTGGTGGGTGCGGGTCGCCCCACCTCCACGTACTTCACGCGCACCCGGGTGATGTTCTCCTTCGCCGTGGAGTACGCCACCCCGAGCCGCTCGGCCACGGCCTTCAGCGGCAGTCCCGCCGCGTACAGGCGGAGCACCTCGCGCTCGCGAGCGGAGAGCTGCGCGTCGGCGAAGTCGCGGTCGCCCTCGACGGCGCTGGCCCATTCGACGTTGTCGAGCAGCTCGCCGCGAGCGACGGTGCTGATCGCGCCCAGCACCTCGTGCGTGGGAGAGGACTTGCTCACGATCCCGGCCGCACCCGCGGCGAGGGCTTCGCGCACCGCCCCGGCACGGTCGGCGACGCTGTGGATGATCACGCTCGAGCCGTCGCGGACGACACGGTCGACGTTCTCCGACACGGTGGTGCCGTCGCCGAGGGTGAGATCGAGCACGACGACGTCGGCCGGCGTCTCGGCCGCGCTCTGGCGCCACGTCAGGTAGGCGGCGACGTTCGCGCCCGAGAAGACGACCGTGGTGGCTTGCGTGCGCGCGAGGGCGGCCTCCAACCCGAGCCGGACCGACTCGTGGTCATCGATGAGGGCGACGCGCGTCATTCCGTCATCGTATCGGCGCTGCCCTCCGCCGCGCAGGAGGACCTTCCCCGCACGGCGCGTCCTCGCTCGCGCGCCCGCGACGCGCTTCAGCGACGGAGGACGGTGACCGCCTCGACGTGGTGCGAGTTCGGGAACAGATCGACGCCCCGGATGCCGCGATCGGCCCGATAGCCGAGCTCGGCGAAGGTCGCGAGATCGCGGGAGAGGGCCACGGGGTCGCACGCGACGTACACGACCGCGGTCGGGGCCAGGGCGGCGATGCCCTCGACGACGGCGCGACCGGCGCCGGCGCGCGGCGGATCGAGGAGCACGACGCCGCGAGAGAGACGCTCGCGTTCCCGGGCGGAGGCGCCGGCGGCGAGCGCCGCGACGAACCGGTCGACGCGCGCCGTCTCGGCACGGGCCCCGATCCACTCCGCGAGGTTCTCACCCGCATGCTCGGTGGCGCGCGGATCGCTCTCGACGCTCACCACGCGCGTTCCGCTCCCGCCCATCTCGCCGAGCGTGGCGGCGAACAGGCCCACTCCGCCGTAGAGGTCGAGGTGGGTGGCGTCGGGATCGAGTCCGCCGAGGGATGCCGTGAGCTCCGCTGAGACGAGCGAGGTCAGCGTGCGGGCGGCCAGACGGTGCACCTGCCAGAACCCGCCGGCGCCGACGCGGAACACGCGATCGCCGACGCGCTCCTCGATCACCTCGGGCTCCGAGGACGGGCGCTCCCCCTCGGGACGGGGCAGGACGCGCACGCGACCGTCGGCGGGCTGGACGAGGTCGATGCGTCCGGGGAGGGCGCGACCGGCCCGCACCTCCGACGCGGCGAGGGCGATGGCCTCGGTCGCCAGGGGAAGGTCGACGGTCTCGACGACGTGGTGCGAGCGGGCGGCGAACGCGCCGACGCGTCCGCCGTCGTCGACGTGCAGGCTCACGCGGGTGCGCCATCCCGTGCCGTCGGACGACTCGCGCTGCGCGTCGTCGCCCGCGATCGCGACCTCGACGGGGAGCTCCAGCCGACCGACGCGTTCGACCGCCTCGCGGATGACGCGCTCCTTCAGCGCCCGCTGGTGGGCGAGGGCGATGTGTCCGAATTCGGCGCCGCCGACCCGCTCGGACGGATCGACCTCGATCGCCGCCGCCTGCCACACGTGCGGCTGCCGTTCGGGCGCCGCCTCGAGCACCTCGATCGCCTCGGCCCGCCAGAACGCCTTCTTGCGGGTGTCGGTGAGTCGAGCACGGATGCGCTCGCCCGGCAGGGTGTCGGGGACGAAGACGACGCGCCCCTCGTGCCGCCCGACGAACACACCGCCGTGGGCGATGCCGGTGATGTCGAGTTCGATGAGGTCGCCGTCGTGCATCCCCCGAGCCTGTCACACGAGGCCGTGAAGCAGCCGGGCCTCGGTCTTCGCGCCGGGTGGCGTCGACAGGCCCAGCCACCTCGTCGCCCCCGGGCCCTGAGCGCGGCGGCGACGACAGGCTCAGCCACCTCGCCGCCCCAGGGCCCCGAGGCCGTCGAAGGGTCCGGGCCCACGCGAGCGCGGGGGCTTCGACAGGCTCGGTCGCCTCGCTGTGGCACGACGTAAGGTCTGCGGGCCTCCGCCGGGGCATCGCGTCGGTAGCGTGGACGCATGCGCGTGTGCCTGGCATCCACTTCTCCCGCCCGTCTGATGCTGCTGCGCCAGGCGGGGATCGAGCCCGAGGCGCGTGCGCCCCGGGTCGACGAGGAATCGGTGATCGCCGAGGTCGAGGCGTCCGAGGGGCGGCGCTTGCCCGCCCCCGAGCACGTTCTGCTGCTCGCGCGCCGCAAGGCCGCCGACGTCGCCCACCGCGTCCGCGACGAGGACCCCCTCTTCGACGGCTTCGTCATCGGCGGAGACTCGATGTTCGCGCTCGACGACGAGATCCTGGGCAAGCCGTACACCGCCGATGCGGCGACGGCGCGCTGGCGCGGGATGCGCGGGCGCACGGGCGTGCTGCACTCCGGGCACAGCGTGTTCCGCCTCTCCCCCGGCCTCGAGCCGCGCGAGGCCCACGCCGTCGCCGAGGCGTCCGTGACCTTCGCCGCCGACGTCGACGACGACGAGATCGCGGCCTACGTCGCCAGCGGCGAACCGCTCCTCGTGGCGGGCGCCTTCACGGTCGACAGTCTCGGCGGTGCCTTCATCGAGCGCGTGGAGGGCGACCCCTCCACGGTGGTGGGGATGTCGCTGTCGACCGTGCGCCGCCTCGTTCGCGAGCTCGGCGGCTCCTGGACCATGCTCTGGAATCGTTCGTAGACACCCGCTCACGTTTCTCGGCGTTTCTTGTCGAGGAGTGTCAAAAGACGCGCGGTCGCCCTCGCTAGGCTGGACGAATGCCGAAGATCGCCAAGGTCCTTGTCGCCAACCGCGGCGAGATCGCCGTCCGAATCATCCGCGCCGCCCGTGATTCGGGCAAGGCCTCCGTCGCCGTCTACGCCGATCAGGACCGCGACGCCCTTCACACGCGTCTCGCCGACGAGGCGTACGCCCTCGACGGCGCCACCAGCGCCGACACCTACCTCTCGATCGAGAAGATCCTCTCGGTCGCCCGCCGCTCCGGCGCCGACGCCGTGCACCCCGGCTACGGGTTCCTCGCCGAGAACGCCGACTTCGCCCGCGCCGTCATCGGCGCCGGCCTCATCTGGATCGGGCCCTCGCCCGACGCGATCGAGGCGCTCGGCGACAAGGTCACCGCGCGACACGTCGCCGAGAAGGTCGGCGCTCCCCTCGCTCCCGGCACGCCCGGCCCCGTCTCGGGCGCCGACGAGGTCATCGCCTTCGCCGAAGAGGTGGGCCTGCCCATCGCGATCAAGGCCGCCTACGGCGGCGGAGGACGCGGGTTGAAGGTCGCGCGCGAGCTCGACGAGGTCGCCGAGATGTTCGAGTCGGCCACGCGCGAGGCGGTCGCCGCCTTCGGTCGCGGCGAGTGCTTCGTCGAGAAGTACCTCGACAAGCCGCGCCACGTCGAGACGCAGTGCCTCGCCGACTCGGCGGGCAACGTCGTCGTCGTCTCGACCCGCGACTGCTCGCTGCAGCGCCGTCACCAGAAGCTGGTGGAGGAGGCCCCGGCCCCCTTCCTCAGCGAGGAGCAGAACGCGGTGCTGTACTCGGCATCCAAGGCCATCCTCAAAGAGGTCGGCTACGTCGGAGCGGGCACCTGCGAGTTCCTCATCGGCGCCGACGGCACCATCTCATTCCTCGAGGTCAACACGCGCCTGCAGGTCGAGCACCCCGTGTCCGAGGAGGTCACCGGTATCGACCTCGTGCGCGAGCAGTTCCGCGTCGCGGAGGGTGAGGAGCTCGGCTACGACGACCCCGCCCCCGTCGGTCACTCGATCGAGTTCCGCATCAACGGCGAGGACCCCGGCCGTGGTTTCCTCCCGCAGCCCGGCCCCATCCACGTCTTCAAGACGTTCGGTGGTCCCGGCATCCGCCTCGACTCCGGTGTCACCGCCGGCGACAGCGTCTCGGGCGCCTTCGACTCGCTGCTCGCGAAGATCATCGTCACCGGTCGTGATCGCGCCGAGGCGCTCGAGCGCGCCCGCCGCGCCCTCGACGAGTTCGAGGTCGCCGGGATGCCGACAGTGCTGCCGTTCCACCGCAAGGTGGTGCGCGACCCCGCCTACACCGCCGAGGACGGCACCTTCGGCGTCTTCACCCGCTGGATCGAGACGGAGTTCGTCAACGACATCCCCGCTTGGGACGGCGAGCTCGACGCTCCCGCCGCGGAGACCGGCCGTCACACGGTGGTGGTCGAGGTCGGCGGCAAGCGCCTCGAGGTGAGCCTGCCCGACCGCATCACCGCCGCCGCCCCGCAGGCGGGTCGCCCCGCCGCCGCTCCCCCGTCGCGCCGCTCCCACGCGGCCTCGCCCGCCGCCGGGGCGACCGGCGACGCGGTCAAGTCTCCGATGCAGGCCACGATCGTCAAGGTCGCGGTCGAGGAGGGCCAGCAGGTCGTCAAGGGCGACCTCGTCGTCGTGCTCGAGGCGATGAAGATGGAGCAGCCCATCCAGGCCCACAAGGACGGGACGGTCGCCTCGATCGACGCGACCGCCGGAACGACGGTGTCCGCGGGGCACCAGCTGCTGTTGATCAGCTGAGGTTGCGTCTCGTTCGACCGGCGCCGCGCTCCTTCGGGGGCGCGGCGCCGTCGTTCGTGGGCGCCGGTGCGGAGCACCCCCACGCCCCGCGCGACGCGGAACGGTGACGGATGCCGCGGGCACGCGGCATTCGCGACACACAGGCCCCACCGGGCCGCGGAACCCCACCCTGCGGCGAAACCCCACGCATAAACGCGATCCCCGCGCATAAACGCGAGCACAGCGCGTTTATGCGCGCGAGAAGCGTTTATGCGTCAACCCACACCCCGCGCGCCGCGGAACGGTGACGGATGCGGCGAGCACGCGGCATCCGCAACACTCAGTCCTCGCCGGGATCGTCGCGGTCGACGATGTGCATCGCGCGCGCGGCGTCGGTGATGCTCGACGTCAGCGACGGGTACACCGCGAAGACGCGGGCGACCTGGTCGACCGTGAGGCGGCGCTCGACGGCAATCGCGATCGGGTAGATGAGCTCGGATGCCTTGGGGCCGACGATGACGCCGCCCATGACCGTGCCGCTGCCCTCGCGGGCGATCAGCTTGACGAAGCCGTCGGTGATGCCCTGCATCTTGGCGCGCGGGTTGGCCGACAGCGGGAGCTTTCGCACCTTGCCGGCGATGCGCCCCTCGGTGACGTCCTGCTCGCTGAAGCCGACCGTGGCGATCTCGGGGGCGGTGAAGATGTTGGCCGTGATGCGGCGGGTCTCGAGCGGGATGACGATGTCGCCCAGCGCGTGGAAGATCGCCTGGCGCCCCTGCATCGACGCCACCGACGCGAGCGGGTAGAAGTTGGTGCAGTCGCCGGCGGCGTAGATGTTCGGCACCGAGGTGCGCGCCACGCGGTTCACGCGGATGTGTCCGGATGCCGTCATCTGCACCCCCGCCTGCTCGAGGCCGAGCCCCGCGGTGTTCGGGATGGAGCCCACCGCCATGAGGCAGTGGCTGCCCTCGATCGTGCGTCCGTCCGCCAGGGTCACGGTGACGCCGTCGCCCGTGTTCACCACCGACTCGGCGCGCGCCTTGGCCAGCAGCGTCATGCCTCCGCGCTGGAAGACGCGCTCGAGCACCGCCGCGGCATCCTGGTCTTCTCCGGGCAGCACCTGGTCGCGGCTCGAGACGAGCGTGACCTTGGCACCGAGGTTCATGTACGCCGAGGCGAACTCGGCGCCGGTGACGCCCGAGCCCACCACGATGAGGTGGGTGGGGACCGACTTCATGTTGTAGAGCTGCGTCCACGTGAGGATGCGCTCACCGTCGGGCTTGGCCGAGGGGAGCTCGCGGGGAGACGCCCCGACCGAGACGACGAGGGTCTCGGCCTCGACCCGGTCGAAATCGGTGCCGCCGGCCTCGGTCGAGACCACCACGGCGCCGTTGCCGTCGAGGCGGCCGTGCCCGGAGATGATGCGGACGCCCGCCTCGAGCAACGAGGCGCGCATGTCGTCGGACTGCTGGCGCGCGAGCGAGAGCAGACGCTGGTTGACCGCGGCGAGGTTGATCGCGACCTCGGGGGTCAGCGGCTTGCCGCGGTCGTCTTTCGCGAAGAGCTGCACGCCGAGGCTGCTCGCGTTGCGGATCGCGACGGCCGCGTCGGCCGTGGCGATGAGGGTCTTCGAGGGCACGACGTCGGTGATGACCGCCGAGCCGCCGACTCCCGCGCGCTCGACGAGGGTGACGTCGGCGCCGAGCTGAGCCGCGGAAAGGGCCGCCTCGTATCCGCCGGGGCCGCCGCCGACGATCGCCACGGACTGCTTGCGCTCGAAGCTCTGCACCATGGCATCCATTCTGTCAGCGCTGGGCGGATGCCGATGCGCCACCCAGGTCGGTCCGACACGCTGACCGCACGCGTGTGCCGTCTGGCCCGCGGGCCCCGCAGTTTCTAGAGTGGGGGAATGTCCAACAGCACATCTCACCCGCTCGACGACCCGGCGGTCGACCCCTTCGAGGTCGCCGCGGCCGCAGCGGCCGACATCGCCCGCCTCTCCGGGGTCGAGCACCACGACATCGCCGTGACCCTCGGGTCGGGCTGGGGGCGCGCCGCCGAACTCATCGGCGAGGAGACGGCGTCGTTCCCCGCCACCGAGGTCACCGGCTTCAGCAAGCCCGCGCTGGAGGGCCACGTCGGCACCCTGCGCAGCGTCCGCACCCCGGGCGGCAAGAACGTCCTCGTCATCGGAGCGCGCACCCACTACTACGAGGGCCACGGCGTGCGCCGGGTCGTGCACAGCGTCCGCACCGCGGCGGCGACCGGTGCGACCACCATGATCCTCACCAACGGCGCGGGCGGCATCCGCGAGACGTGGAAGCCCGGCCAGCCGGTGCTCATCAGCGACCACATCAACCTCACCGCCGACTCCCCCCTCGAGGGCGCGACCTTCATCGACCTCACCGACCTCTACTCGACCCGCCTGCGGGAGCTCGCGCTATCGATCGACCCGACCCTCGACGAGGGCGTCTACACGCAGTTCCGCGGGCCGCACTACGAGACGCCGGCCGAGGTGCAGATGGCCAAGACCATCGGCGGCCACATCGTGGGCATGTCCACCGCTCTCGAGGCGATCGCCGCCCGCCAGGCCGGCATGGAGATCCTCGGCTTCTCGCTCATCACGAACCTGGCCGCCGGTATCCAGAAGACCCCCCTCAGCCACGAAGAGGTGCTCGAGGCCGGCCGCGAGGCCGAGCCCGTCATCTCCGCGCTGCTCGCGCGCGTGATCGGCGCGTTGTGAACGCCCACCTCGACGCCGCGCGGGCCTGGATCGCACAGGACCCGGATGCCGTGACCCGGGCCGAGCTGGAGGACCTCGTCGCCCGCGTCGAGACGGGGGATGCCGAGGCTGCGGCGGACCTGGAGGATCGCTTCTCCACCCGCCTGGCGTTCGGGACGGCGGGACTGCGCGGCACGCTCGGCGCCGGCCCCAACCGCATGAACCGGGTGCTCGTCGCCCAGGCGGCGGCGGGATTCGCGGCGTACCTGCGCGAGCGGTCGTCGGGCACGCCGACCGTCGTGGTCGGGTACGACGGGCGTCGCAACTCGGACGTGTTCGCGCGCGACTCGGTCGAGATCTTCGCCGGCGCGGGACTGACCGCCATCCTGCTGCCCCGCCTGCTGCCCACGCCCGTGCTCGCCTTCGCCGTGCGCCACCTCGGTGCCGACGCGGGCGTCATGGTCACCGCCAGCCACAACCCGCCCGACGACAACGGCTACAAGGTCTACCTCGGCGGCGCCGACGAGGGCGCACAGATCGTCTCCCCCGCCGATGCGGAGATCGCCGCCCACATTCAGCGGATCGCCGACGAGGGCGACGTCACCGTGCTGCCCCGCTCGGTGGGCTACGCCAACGCCCCGGAGTCGGTCGTCGAGGCCTACGTCGCCGCGACCGCCGCGGTGGCCCCCGCGCCCACCGGCGCCGAGGGCCTGACCTGGGTCTACACCGCCATGCACGGCGTCGGATGGGAGACCGTCTCGCGCGTGCTCACCGAAGCCGGCTACCCCCAGCCCACGGTCGTCGAGGCGCAGATCCACCCCGACGGGCGCTTC
Source organism: Microbacterium galbum (assembly GCF_032464915.1). NCBI lineage: Bacteria > Bacillati > Actinomycetota > Actinomycetes > Micrococcales > Microbacteriaceae > Microbacterium > Microbacterium galbum. The sequence goes on from NZ_JAWDIS010000001.1 coordinate 535,005, forward strand.
CCGACCGTCGCGTTCCCCAACCCCGAAGAGCCCGGGGCCATGGACCTGTCGTTCGAGACCGCGCGCGCCGTCGACGCCGAGCTCGTCATCGCCAACGACCCGGATGCCGACCGCCTGGCCGTCGCGATCCCCGACGCCGACGCCGAGGGCGGGTGGCGCCGGCTCACCGGCAACGAGATCGGTCTGCTGCTGGGGTGGCGCGCGGCGCGGGCCGCGGCCGACTCGGGCGGCTCCGATGCGGACGGTCCCGGGGCTGCGGCATCCCTCGCCTGCTCGCTCGTCTCGTCGCCCGGGCTGCAGGCGGTCGCGGAGCACTACGGTCTGGACTTCCACTCGACCCTCACGGGCTTCAAGTGGATCTCGCGGGCACCGGGCATGGTGTTCGGGTTCGAGGAGGCCCTCGGCTACCTCGTGAACCCCGGCACGGTGCGCGACAAGGACGGCATCTCCGCCGCCGTGGCGCTTCTCGGCATGGCGTCCGCGGCGCGCGCCGAGGGCCGCACGGTCGCGGACCTGCTGCAGGAGTTCCGTGAGACGTTCGGCGCGTTCGCGAGCGACCAGATCTCGATCCGCGTGAGCGACGTGAGCGAGATCGCCGGGATCATGGCATCCCTTCGCGCCCAGCCCCCGTCCGCCGTCGGCGAGGTCGCGGTGTCGCGCATCGACGACCTGCTGCAGGGCGTCGACGGCCTGCCCCCCGGAGACGTGCTGCGACTGTGGCTCGACGACGGCTCGCGCCTCATCGTGCGCCCGAGCGGAACCGAGCCCAAGCTCAAGCTGTACCTCGACGTGCGCGGTTCGTCGGCGAAGAAGGCCGCGCGGCGCCTCGCCGCGCTGCGCGCCGGCGCCGAGGAGCTGCTGGTTTCGGTGCGCTGAGGCGGCGTTCTCCTGGTTTGGGGCGCGCGATTCCGTTTGGGGCGGGGTATTCCGCGCCCCAAACGGTAGAACGCGCCCCAAACCAGATCGAGGTGTTCTCCACAGCGGCGGTTATCCACCGCGGCAACGAGCGGGGCACCACGCGAAAGTGGACTTCGCGAAGGTGGGGCGATGGATGCAGCATTCGAGATCCCCCTCCTCCGCCGGGCTGAGCTGCTCGAGGCGGGAATCGACCGGCACGGCCTCGACGCCCGGCTTCGCGCCGGGGTCCTGGAGCGCGTGCGTCCCGGCGTCTACGTCGACCCTCAGCGAGCCGCGAGCCTCCGTCCCGAACAGTGGATGGTCGTTCGCGCAAGGGCACTCGCGCTGATGTGCAGCGAGGCGCCCGTGTTCTCCCATCAGACGGCCGCCGCACTTCACGGCCTCCCCGTGCATGCGCCCTCGGGCGAGCGCGTCCACCTGATCCTCGACGAGCATCGCCGGGGCCCGATCGCCTCAGCCGTCCGGCACCGGGGAGAGCTCCAGCCGGACGAGGTCGTCGAGAGGAACGGCCTGAAGGTGACCGCGCTCACCCGCACCATGGCCGATGTCGCACGTACCTCGCCCTTTGAGAACGCGGTGTGCTCGCTCGACGGCGCACTACGACACACGGCGGGCCGAGGCAACGGAGGGTATGACGAAGACGCGGCGCACGCACTCAGAGCCGCGGCACTCGCGATCTCGATGCGGTCGGCGCACGGTCGCGCAGGAGCAGCACGCGCTCTCGCATTCGCTGACGGTCGCGCGCAGCTTCCCGGGGAGAGCATCAGCCGCATCCGCCTGACCGAGCTCGGCTTCCGGTCGCTGCGTCTGCAGGTCCCGGTGGCGACGCCCACGGGAGGCTCGTATTACGTCGACTTCGGCATCGAGGACGTGAACGCCTGGGGAGAGTTCGACGGGCGCGGGAAGTACGTCGATGACGGCCTCCGCGGTGGTCGGACGGCGGCCGAGGTGATGCTCGCCGAGAAGCAACGCGAGGACTGGATACGCGGAACCACCGGGAGGCCCGTCGTCCGCTGGGGCTGGCCCCACCTCCGCGACGCCGCGACTCTGGCCTCCCGCCTGCGGGCGTTCCACATCCCACTCCCCTGATCACGCCCTCAACACGCGGTTCGGGGCGCGCGGTTCCACTCGGGGCGGAGTATTCGGCGCCCCAAACGCAACATCGCGCCCCGAACCCGGGGAAGGCCGCGTCAGCCGTCGATCACCGCGACCAGCTCGTCCAGAAAGGCCGGGAACGACGTCGCGCGGCGGACGATGCGCTGCACGCTCTCGCGCTCGCTGAAGACCTCGACGAACTGCTCGAACACCGTCTGGAAGGCCTCGCGGTCGGTCTCGCTGAACGCCACGAGAGCCACCACCTGCACGCGTCCCTCGCCCCACGCGATGGAAGGGTCGGCGATGCCGATGGCGATGCGGGTCTGCGTCGCGGTCATCCCCATCGCGTGCGGCACGGCGAGGGCATCGGTGAACGCGGTCGACGAAATCGACTCGCGCTCTACCGCACGGGCGACGTAGGCCTCGTCGATGACGCCCTGCTCCACGAGCAGACCGCCCAGGCGACGGATGACGCCGGCCTCGCCGTCGGCGGCATCCAGGCCCCGCACGAACGCGCCCGGCGCGAAGTAGCGCTCGAGCTCATCGCGCAGGCGCGCCAGGCGTCGCCCGCGGCGGATGCGTCCCGCAGCGGCCTGGACGCGTTCGACGTCGGCGTCGGTGAGGAACGGCTGGATCCGCACGAACCGGTCACCGGGCCGCGGCGGGTCGATCGTGGTCAGCACGAGGTCGGTCTCGATCGCATCCCACGCCGGGTCGATGCGCGTCTCGACGCCGACGACCTCGATCGCCTGCCCGAGGGAGCGGTCGACGCTCGAGCGCAGCAGCTCGTGGAGTTCGTAGTACCCGGGGCACACGATGGTCGCCGTCAACAGCTGGTCGGCGCGACGGCTGCGCTCGAGGCGCCCGCCGACGTGCATGGCGATGTAGGCGATCTCGTCGTCGAGGATCGGGATGCCGAGACCGTCCTGCAGACCCTTGGCGATGTACACGGCGACCTCGAAGATCATCGGATACGTCGACTTCAGCGACCGCGTCAGCGGATTGCGCGACCACGCCTGCTCCCGGGATCGGGCGAGGAGGTTCTGCACGTGCAGCGCCAGCCGCAGGATGAAGTCGTCGTGCGCGATGTCGACGAGGAACTCGGATGCCGCGTTGTCGACGACCAGCCGAACGGCCGCCTCCACCGCGGGGTCGAGGCGCGCGCGCACGTCGTCGCCGCCCGGCGAGCCCGGGGCGACGATGCGCGTCAGCACGAGGGTGGCGAGGTGGCGAAGGTCGCCCGAGCCGAGCTGCACGCCGATGTGCTTGACGGTCAGGCGGTCGAGCAGCTCGACCACCGCCGCGGCGGCGTCGGAGGAGTCGCCGCCGGGAGACCCGAGCGCGCGGTCGCGGGTGGTGCGGTCGGCGGCGATCGCGATGTGCATCACGACGTCGCCGATGCCGATCTCGTTCACGTAGTAGCCGAGCGCCCCCAGCTCGGCGACGAGCTCCGCCTTGAACGGACCGAACGCCCGCGCCCCGACCGAGCGCTCGCCGAGCGTGCGCCGCAGCGCGTCGAGATCGAACAGGCCGGCATCCATCTCGTCGTGCGCGAGCTTCGACAGCAGGCGCCGCTGGGCGACCTCGGTCCCGCGCAGACGGGCGGTGGATGCCGAGCGCTCCAGCGTCAGCTCGGTCCCGCCGAGAAGGCCGCGCACGCGCGACAGGTCGGCCTCGAGGGTGGCGGTGCTCACGTGCAGCGCGTCTGCGGTGTCGAAGACGTCGATGCCGTCGGCGGAGTCGAGCAGGCGCCGCACGAGGGTGTGCAGGCGGTCGCGCGGGGTGCCGGCATCCGACCCGGAGAGGGAACGCAGCGCCGCCGCGGCATCGCCGCCCGCGCGGTACCCCAGGGGACCCGACTCGATCGCGGCACCGGACGACACCCGGGCGTTGATCGCCGTGACGTACGACCGGATGCTGCGCGGTGTGACCCCGAGCGCGTCCGCCAGCGATGCGGCGGTCGACCATTCCCCGTCCCGCAGCAACAGGGCCAGCAGGCGGTCTTGGCGAGCCTTCGTCGTCACGATCCGTCCTCCGCGCCGCCCCGGTGGGCGGCGATCCGTCCATCCTTTCACGCCCCTCCCCACCGGGCGCGGGAACGCGCGCGACGGCACGCGCGGCGCGAGCGCGCGGGGCCGCGGCATCCGCGTTCCGGGGGGTGGGAAACGAACCTGGTTGTCTCCTGTGAGGCGGGTGCGCACAATCGAGAGGAAGAAAGGCCGGTCGATGAGGATCCTCGTGGTGTGTGGAGCGGGTGCGTCGAGCACGTTCGTGGCGCAGCGCGTCCGTCGTGCTGCGCGGGACCGCGGCCTCGACTACAACGCCTCGGCCGGGACCGCACGATCGCTGCCCATCGACCTCGACGGCGCCGACGTCGTGCTCGTCGGCCCGCACCTGGCCGACGATCTCCCGCACATCCGCCGCGACGCCGAAGCCCGCGGTGCCACCGTCGTGCTGCTCCCGGACGATGTCTTCGCCGACCTCAGCGGCACCCGAACCCTCGCCCTGGTCGAGGACTCCCTGCGCTCCCGCCAGCCGGCGGACACGATCTGAGTTCGACGGAGAGACCCATGCCCCATCTGACCCGCACCGTCCGCATCGGATCGTCGCACGGCCTGCACGCGCGCCCCGCGAAGCTGTTCGCGCAGGCGGCGAAGGAATCCGGCATCCCGGTGACCCTCGCCAAGGACGCTGGCTCCCCCATCAACGCCGCGAGCATCCTCGGCATCATCGCGCTGGGGCTGGAGCAGGGCGACTACGTCACCCTGACCGCCGACGGCGACAACGCCGACGCGACGCTCGAGCGCCTCGCCGAGCTGCTGACCACCGACCACGACGCCGAGTAAGGAAGACACACACCATGACGGAACTCCGTGGAGTCGGAATCGGACTGGGCGTCGCCCAGGGACCCATCGCGCGCATGGCCGAGCCCCTGCCCGCCCCGAAGGATGCGAAGAGCGAGCTGAGCGTCGAGGACGAGACCGCCCGCGTCCGCGAGGCGATCGGCGCCGTCGCGCGCGAGCTCGAGGCCCGCGGCGCGCAGGCGGGCGGCGCCGCCCGCGACGTGCTCGAGGCGCAGGCGATGATCGCCGAGGACCCGACTCTCGAGGCGGAGGTCGACAGCCGCCTCGCGAGCGGCAAGACGGGCGAGTTCGCCGTGCACGACGCCTTCGCCTCGTTCCGCGAGCAGCTCGTGGCCCTCGGCGGCTACCTCGGCGAGCGCGCCGCCGACCTCGACGACGTCGCCCAGCGCGTGATCGCACGGCTTCGCGGTGTCGCGGCCCCCGGCATCCCGGATCCCGGCCACCCGTTCGTGCTGGTCGCCAAAGACCTCGCCCCCGCCGACACCGCCCTGCTCGACCTCGACAAGGTTCTGGCCCTGGTCACCACCGAGGGCGGGCCGACCTCGCACACCGCGATCCTCGCGCGCGAGAAGTCGATCGTCGCCGTGGTCGGTGCAAGCGGTGCGAAGGACCTCGTCTACGGGCAGTCGGTGATCGTGGATGCCGCCGCCGGCGTCGTCACCGTCGACCCGACCGACGACGAGAAGACCCGCGCGGCGAACCGTGCCGAGGCCCGTGCGGCCGCGGCATCCGCCCCCATCACCGACGGCGCCCTCGCCGACGGCACGAAGGTGCCCCTGCTGGCCAACCTCGGAAAGCCCGGCGGTGCCGCCGAGGCCGTGGAGCTGGGCGCGGAGGGCGTGGGCCTGTTCCGCACCGAGTTCCTGTTCCTCAGCTCCAGCTCGGCTCCCACCGTCGAGGAGCAGCGCGCGGCGTACACCGAGCTGCTGAGCGCCTTCCCCGGCAAGAAGGTCGTCGTGCGCGTGCTCGACGCCGGCGCCGACAAGCCGCTGCCCTTCCTCAACGACGCGCACGAGGAGAACCCCGCGCTGGGACTCCGGGGCCTTCGTGCCCTCCGCGCCAGCGAGGACATCCTGCGCGAGCAGCTGACCGCCCTCGCCGAAGCGGATGCCGCGACCCGCGCGTCCGAGGCCGGCCCCGCCGACCTGTGGGTCATGGCGCCCATGGTCTCCACCGTCGAGGAGACCCGCTACTTCACGGCGCTCGCGAAGGACTACGGCCTCAAGACGACCGGCGTCATGGTCGAGGTCCCCTCCTCCGCGCTCCTGGCGGATCGCATCCTCCAGATCGCGGACTTCGCCTCGATCGGCACGAACGACCTGACGCAGTACACGCTCGCCGCCGACCGCCTGCTCGGTTCGGTCGCGTCGTTCCAGAACCCGTGGCATCCGGCCGTCCTCCGCCTCATCCGCGAGGTCGGGGCCGCGGGCCAGGCGCACGGGAAGCCCGTCGGCATCTGCGGCGAGGCCGCGGCCGATCCGCTGCTCGCCGTCGTCCTCGTCGGACTCGGCGCGACCACGCTGTCGATGGCCCCCACGGCCCTCGCCGACGTGCGCGCGACCCTCCTCCGTCACACCCTCGACGACGCCCGCCGCATCGCCGAGGCCGCCCTGTCCGCCGACGACGCGGCATCCGCCCGCGAGGCCGCCCAGGCTGCCTCCGCTCTCGTTCCCACCCCGTAAACCCCCGGGGGCGGCGACCGCCGCCCCCTTCTGCACCGCGGCGCACGCCGTACCCCCATCGCGCGGCTCCCGCCGTGCACCTACCAAGGAGACACAGCAATGACGACGACGTCACCCGCCAAGAAGCCGGGAGGGGCACGGATCGCGGTTCAGCGATTCGGCACGTTCCTCTCCGGCATGATCATGCCGAACATCGCGGCATTCATCGCATGGGGCTTCATCACCATGCTCTTCATCCCCGCCGGGTTCTTCGGTGCGAACAGCCCCTTCGGCTGGCACTGGGCCCCGGTCGCCGAGATCCTCGGCGGCGGCGGTGACGCCGCCACCATCGGCTGGCCCGGAGCAGCGACCGCGCTGACCGCGAACGCCGACGGCGGCACCTACCAGGGCTACGTCGGCCTGGTCAGCGTCATGATCACCTACCTGCTGCCCCTGCTCATCGCCAACACCGGTGGACGCATCGTCTACGGCGCGCGCGGTGGCGTGGTCGCGACCATCGCCGTCATGGGCGTGATCGTGGGCACCAACATCCCGATGTTCCTCGGCGCGATGATCATGGGCCCGCTCGCGGCCTGGATCACCAAGCAGATGGACAAGCTGTGGGACGGCAAGATCCGCCCCGGCTTCGAGATGCTCGTGAACAACTTCTCCGCCGGCATCCTCGGCATGATCCTCGCGATCGTCGGCTTCTTCGCCTTCGGTCCCGTCTTCCTCGGCATCAGTGCGGTCCTCGGCAGCATCGTCGCGTTCCTCGTGCAGTTCAACCTGCTCCCGGTGCTGTCGATCATCGTCGAGCCGGCCAAGGTGCTGTTCCTCAACAACGCCATCAACCACGGCGTCTTCACCCCGCTCGGCATCGAGCAGGCGGCTGACACCGGCAAGTCGATCCTCTTCCTCATCGAGGCGAACCCCGGCCCCGGCCTGGGTCTGCTGCTCGCGTTCACGTTCTTCGGCGTGGGTGCGGCCAAGGCCTCGGCTCCCGGCGCCATCGTGATCCAGTTCCTCGGCGGCATCCACGAGATCTACTTCCCCTACGCCCTCGCCAAGCCGATGACGATCCTCGCCCTCATCGCGGGTGGCGCCTCGGGCGTCGCGGTCAACATGATCTTCGGCGGCGGCCTGGCCTTCCCGGCCGCTCCCGGCAGCATCATCGCCGTCACCGTCGCCGCCATCGGCGCCGGCCCCGCCAACCTGCTGGTGGTCTACCTGTCGGTGATCGTCGCCGCCGTGGTGACCTTCCTCGTCGCCGGTGTCATCCTCCGGGCCTCGCGCAAGCGCGACCAGGAGGCCGAGGGCGACAGCTTCGCCGCGGCCATCGACCAGACCGCCGCCAACAAGGGCAAGGAGTCGTCGGCGCTCGGCGCCCTCCGCACGCGCGCTGCCGGCACCACCGGTTCGGGTACCACCGAGTCGGCCGACCACGACGTCGACGCCGCGCTGGGCGGTCTCGGGGGCGGGGTCGCCGTGAAGCAGCTGAACACCATCGTGTTCGCCTGCGACGCCGGCATGGGCTCCTCCGCCATGGGCGCGAGCGTCCTGCGCAACAAGATCAAGAAGGCCGGCATCGAGGGGGTCACGGTCACCAACCAGGCCATCGCGAACCTCGACGGCTCGGCCGACCTGGTCATCACGCAGAACCAGCTCACCGACCGCGCGAAGGCGCAGTCGCCCGACTCCGTGCACGTCTCGGTGGACAACTTCATGAACTCGCCGCGGTACGACGAGGTCGTGGAGATGGTCCGCTCGCAGCACGAGGCCAAGTAACCCAATAGCACGCCAGGGGTCGGAGCGTCAGCCCGGCCCCTGGCGTCTTCCCGTCCGGCCCGCGTTTTGCGAGGCTGGACAGCACGACGAGAAAGGCGAGAACCATGTCGAACGTCCTCCGCATCGAATCCGTCCGCATCCACCCCGGAAGCGCCACCCGCGAGGAGGCGATGAAAGAGGCGGCCGATCTGCTGCAGGCCACCGGTTCGGTGACCGCCGACTACTTCGCCGCCATGCAGCAGCGCGAGCAGACCGTGTCCACCTACATGGGCAACGAGCTCGCCATCCCCCACGGCACCAACGAGACCAAGCAGGCGATCCTCGAGTCCGGTCTGTCGGTCGTGCGGTACGACGGCGGCGTGGACTGGGGCGGGGAACCCGTCACCTTCGTCATCGGCATCGCCGGCAAGGGCGACGAGCACCTCGAGATCCTGTCGCAGATCGCCATGCTCTTCTCCGAGGAGGACGATGTCGCGCGTCTGAAGGCCGCCTCCTCCCCCGAGGAGCTCTACGAGGCCCTCGCGGGCTCCGTCAACGCATGAAGGCCGTCCACTTCGGCGCGGGCAACATCGGCCGTGGCTTCGTCGGCCTCCTGCTGCACGAGGGCGGGTACGACCTCGTGTTCTCCGACGTCTCCGCGGCGCTGGTGTCCGCCATCAACGACGCGACGTCGTACACGGTCCACGAGGTGGGCGAGGGCGGCGTCGACAAGCAGGTGACGAACTTCCGCGCGATCGACAGCTCGGTGGATGCCGAGGCCCTCGTCGACGAGATCGCCACCGCCGACGTGGTGACCACCGCCGTCGGCCCGACCATCCTGAAGTTCGTGGCTCCGCACATCGTCGCCGGTCTCGCGCTGCGCGACCCGTCGCTGCCGGCGCTGCAGATCATGGCGTGCGAGAACGCGATCGGCGCGACCGACCAGCTGCACGACCACGTCGTCGAGCTCGCCGGCGAGTCGTGGGATGCCCTGGCGTCCCGGGCCGTCTTCGCGAACACCGCGGTCGACCGCATCGTGCCGGCCCAGGCTCAGGGCGGCGTCGACGTCACCGTCGAGCCGTTCTACGAGTGGGCGATCGAGCGGGCCCCGTTCGGCGACACCCCTCCGCACATCCCCGGCGCGCACTTCGTCGACGACCTCGAGCCCTACATCGAGCGCAAGCTCTTCACGGTCAACACCGGTCACGCCACCACGGCGTACTTCGGGGCGCAGGCGGGCATCGAGCGCATCTCCGACGCCCTCGCCGACCCGGCGATCTCGGCCAAGGTCGAGGCGGCGCTCGAGGAGACCAGCGCGCTGCTCGTGCAGAAGCACGAGTTGGATGCCGGCGTGCAGGGCGAGTACCGCGCGACGATCCTGCGCCGCTTCCGCAACACCGCGCTGCCCGACACCGTGTGGCGCGTCGGACGGCAGCCGCTGCGCAAGCTCTCGCGGCACGAGCGTTTCGTGGGACCCGCGGCCGAGGCGATCGAGCGGGGCCTGAGCGTCGATGCGCTCGTCGCCGCGATGGCCGCGGCCCTGGAGTTCCAGGATGCCGAAGACGCCCAGGCCGTCGAGCTGCAGCGCCTGCTGCGCGAGCTCGACGCCGACGCCTTCACGGCGCAGGTGACCGGACTCGACGCCGCGCACCCGCTGTTCGCCCGGATCGTCGAGGTCGTCGCCGCCCGGCAGACGGCTCTCTCGGCCTGAACCCTTCCGACACCGCCGACGCGGCCGCATCGGGCGGCGCGTCGGCGGTGTCGTGTTCGCGGGCAGGACCGACGCTGCACGGCCGGCGGCCGGGGATACGCTCGACTACGTGACAGACAGCGCTGCCCCCGCCGCCCCTGCTCCCCGCCGCCGTCGCCGATGGCTGCGGTGGACCCTCGGCGGCCTGGGCGCCCTCGTCGTGGTGCTGGTCGGCGGCATCCTGATCTACAGTCAGGTCGGTGTCATGGGCGCCGAACCGGGCCCGCTCGCCTCGGCCGAGGCGGATCCCGGGCTGACGATCACCGACGACGGTGCGGGGATCGTGCTCTCCCCCACCGCGGGAGCGACCGGCCAGGGACTGGTGTTCATCCCGGGCGCGAAGGTGCAGGCGGAGGGCTACATCGCCACCCTCGCCGACGTCGTCGTCGACGACGGCGTCACGGTCGTGATCACGAAGCCGTGGCTGAACCTCGCCTTCTTCGACCCCCGTCCGCTGTCGACGTTCACCGACCTCGCGCCCGACGTCTCGACCTGGGCGGTGGGCGGCCACTCGCTCGGCGGCGTGCGCGCGTGCCAGCTCGCGACCGACGCCGACGCGCTCGTGCTGTTCGCCTCGTACTGCGCGAACGACCTCTCGGCATCCGGGCTCCCCGTCCTGAGCCTGTCGGGCTCGGAAGACGGGCTGTCGACCCCGCAGAAGATCGCGGATGCCAAGGGCGAACTGACCGCGGATGCCGCCTTCGTCGAGATCCCCGGTGCCTCGCACGCGTCGTTCGGCGCGTACGGCCCGCAGCCGGGTGACGGCACCCCCACCGCCGATCCGGCCGAGGTCGACCGGGTGATCGCCGAGCAGCTCGCGGGGTTCCTCCCCCGTCCCTGACCGCCGCCCCGTCGCTCGCCCCACACGGCGGTGAGTGTCCAAGACACGCCGTTCCCGGGGCCGGGCACCGGCGTGTCTCGGACACTCGACAAGAAGGGGTCAGTCCCGCGGAGGCTCACCCCGTGCGGCGCGGGCCTGCTCGGCCGCGAGCTCGGCGCGGATCGTGTCGGTGCGCACGTCGGTGGGGCGCTCCCCCGGCTCCCACAGGCGGTCGACACCGGCCTGCGGGTGCCCCTCGGTCGCGGCGAGCGAGGCCTCCAGCGCCCGCTCGTAGCGGCTCTGGCGACGCTTGAGCCACAGCCCCACCACGAGGAACACCGCCAGCAGCACGTAGGCCGATGCGGCGAAGGGGTGCAGCACGAGGTCGGCGACGTTGCCCTGGCTCAACTGCAGCGCCTTGCGCAGCTGCTGCTCCCCCATCGGCCCCAGGATGAGCCCCACGATGAGCGGTGCGATCGGGAAGCCGAAGCGCCGCATGAAGTACCCCAGCGCCCCCACCACCAGCAGGATGACGATGTCGAGCGTCGAGAAGCTCACGGCGTAGGCGCCGAGCACGGCGAAGGTCAGGATGCCGGCGTACAGGTACGGACGCGGGATCTGCAGCACCTTCACCCAGATCCCCGCGAGCGGCAGGTTCAGCACGATGAGCAGCACGTTGCCGATGTACAGACTCGCGATCAGGGCCCACACCAGGTCGCCCTGGTTCTGGAAGAGCTGGGGCCCCGGCTGGATGCCGTAGGACTGGAACGCCGTGATGATGATGGCCGCGGTGGCCGTCGTCGGAAGGCCCAGCGTCAGCAGCGGCACGAGCACGCCGGCCGCGGCGGCGTTGTTGGCCGCCTCGGGGCCTGCGACACCCTCGATCGCCCCGCGACCGAACTGCTCGCGGTTCTTCGACAGCTTCTTCTCGCTCGCGTACGACAGGAAGGTCGCGACGTCCGCACCGCCGGCGGGGATCGTCCCGATCGGGAAGCCGATGAAGGTGCCCCGCAGCCACGGCTTCCACGAGCGGCGCCAGTCCTCCTTCGTCATCCAGTTGCGCCAGCCGCGGGTGACGGGGATGACGGGGATGGGCCCGTGGCGCAGGCGCGCGGCGACGTACAGGGTCTCCCCCACCGCGAACAGGCCGACGGCCACGAGCACGACGCTCACGCCGTCCGACAGCGCGAGCACACCCATCGTGTACCGCGCCTGACCGGTGGTCGCCTCGGTGCCGATGAGTCCGACGAGCAGGCCGATGCCGAGCGAGGCGAGACCGCGCGCCGGCGACGACCCGAGCAGCGCACCCACGGTGACGAAGGCCACGACGATGAGCGCGACGAAGTCGGCGGGAGACAGGTTCACCGCGAAGCGCGCGAGCAGCGGAGCGAAGAGGGTCAGCAGCGCCGTGGCGATCGTGCCGGCCACGAAGGAGCCGATCGCCGCGGTGGCCAGCGCCGCCGCGCCGCGACCGAGCTTGGCCATCTTGTTGCCCTCGATGGCGGTGATGACGGATGCCGATTCACCCGGCGTGTTCAGCAGGATGCTGGTGGTCGAGCCACCGTACATCCCGCCGTAGTAGATCCCCGCGAAGGTGATGATGGCCGCCGTCGGGGACAGCGAGTAGGTCAGGGGCAGCAGGAGGGCGACGGTCATGGCCGGGCCGATGCCCGGGAGCACGCCGACGGCGGTTCCGATGACGACGCCGAGCAGCGCGAACAGCAGGTACTCCGGCTGCAGCGCGGTGGCGAAGCCCTCCATGAGGGAGTTGACAGCATCCATGTCGACGGTCTCCTAGCCGAACAGGGGTCCGGGGCCGTACCACCAGTCGAAGGCGGCCCCGCGGGGAAGGAAGAGGCCCAGGCCCTCGCCGAAGAGGAGCTGGGTTCCGATGCCGATGACGAGACCGGCGAGGAAGGCGACCCACGGACGCTTGGCGCCGAGGGTCCAGGCCACGCCGCCGAACAGCAGAGCGGCGACCATCCACCAGCCGAGCAGTTCGAGCAGCAGCAGAACGGCGACCATCAGCGCGACGAGCTTCAGGATCGTCCACCAGTCGGTCTTGGCATCCGGATCGATGTCCTCACCCTCTTCGCGCGGAGCCACCCGGCCCCGCAGAGCGGCGATGACCAGCGTGATTCCGGAGCCGAGCAGAATGGCGGCGACGGCGAAGGGGAACACCTGGGGGCCGATCGCCTGACCGGCGGGGACGCGGATGGCGAACGCGCCGACGAGGGCGAACACGCCCAGCCCGACCACGACGCCGGCGAAGGCGACGTTGCCGATGCGCTCGGCGCCCCACCGGGGGCGGCTGGTCGGCCCCGCCCCCGGTGCGTCGGTGGTCGTCACGACACGAGCCCGATGTTCTTCAGGGTTCCGGAGACGTCGACGACGTTCTCCTCGACGAAGGAGGTGAACTCGTCGCCGGTCAGGAAGGCGTCGGTCCAGCCGCGCTCCTCGAGCACGCTCTTCCACGCGTCGGACGCGTGCATGTCGGTGACGAGCTTCGTGAGGCCCTCGGCATCCGCCTCGCTGATCCCTCCCGGGGCGAGCAGGCCGCGCCAGTTCGTGTAGACGACGTCGTAGCCCTCGGAGGTCATGGTGGGCACGTCGGGCAGCAGCGCCGCCGCCTCCTCGCTCGAGACGGCGAGGGCGCGCAGGTCGCCCGACTTCACGTATTCGGCGAACTCCCCTACGCCCGAGATGCCCGCCGCGGCGTTGTTGCCGAGCAGCAGCGACACGGCCTCGCCGCCGCCGGCGTTCGGCACGTAGTTGAGCTTCGAGGTGATGTCCGCCCCGGTCAGGCCGGCTTCCTCGAGGAGCAGCCCCGCGAGGATGTGGTCCGCGCCGCCGGCCGAGCCGCCCGTGATGGTGACGCCCTGCCCGTCGGCGACGACGGCGTCGACGAGGTCCTTCAGCGTTTGGTACTGGCTGGCCGCGGGTACGACCACGACCAGCGGCTCCTCGGTCAGGCGCGCGATGGGGGTGGTGTCCTCGATGCGGTTCTCCGCGGCGTTGGTCTCGACCGCGCCGACCATCACCAGGCCCGTCACCATGAGCGTGTACGGGTCGCGCTCGGTCGCGAGCGAGGCGAGGCCGACCGTGCCGCCGGCGCCGCCGACGTTGCTCACGGCCGCGGTCCCGACGAGCTTGTCGCCGGTGAGCACGTCGGAGACGGCGCGGCCGGTCTGGTCCCAGCCGCCGCCCGGATCGGCGGGGACGACGATGTTGACGGAGTCGATGGAGGCGGCATCCTGCGAGGCGGCCGCCCCGCCGGCACCCGCGCCCTGCGGGTTGCAGCCGGTGAGGGCCGCGAGCGACAGCGCAGCCAGGGGGACGAGGGCGATGGTGGTGCGACGCATGCGCGATACTCCTCTTCGAGTTCGGGTGAGGCGCCGTCGCCTCCCCGCTGATCGCTCACGGTAGGCAGAGCGCACGGATGCCGTCTCGCTTGCGCAAGTAACGACGAGTTCGGCAACTATTGGTCGCGGGCGGGTGTGGGCGGCGGTCGACGCCCGGGAGACAATGGAGCGTGGTCCGAGCACTGTCGCTGAGACTGCAGCTGTTGCTGCTGCAGGCGCTGATCGTGTGCGTCGTGACCCTCGGTGCCGGCCTCGTCGCCGTCTGGATCCAGGAGAGCGCGATCCGGGACTCGTACCGCGAGCGCATGGTCGGCGTGGCCCTGTCGATCGCCCGTCTGCCCGTCATCGTCGAGGCGTTCGACGACCCCGACCCCTCGGCCGCGATCCAACCGGTCGCGGAGGTGATCCGGGAGGCGTCGTCGCTGACCTACGTCGTCGTCACCGATGTCGACGGCATCCGCTTCTCGCACCCTCACCCCGACCGCATCGGAGAGAGCGTGTCGACAGACCCCTCGATCCCGCTCTCGGGGCAGGTGTGGTCGGGCACCGAGACGGGCACGCTCGGCGAGTCGTACCGGGTGAAGGTGCCGGTCTACGCCGACGGCGACACCGGTGAGGACGACGCGGGGGCCGAGATCATCGGGTCGGTGTCGGTGGGCGTGCTGGAGTCCGAGCTCGCGGCCGACCTGCAGTCGCGCCTGCCGGGACTGCTGCTGGCGTTCGGCGGAGCAGCGGTGGCGGGGGTCTTCGGCGCGGCCTGGGTCGCGGCCCTCATCCGCCGCCGGATCTTCGGGCTCGAACCCGACGAGATCGCCGAGATGGTCGGCGAGCGCGAGACGATGCTGCACCGTCTGAGCGAGGGCGTCATCCGCGTCGATCACCGCGGCATCGTCACGAGTGCGAACGACGCCGCCGAGCGCATCATCGACCGCGGTGCTCTGCGGGGCCGCCGCGCCGACGAGACGCTCGACGGGCCGCTCCTGCAGGTGATGGAGGACGGCGAGCCCGAGGGACGCCTCGTGCTCGCCGGCGAACGCCCCGTGATCGCCCGCTCGACGGGATTGCGCGACGACCGCGGGCGCCTGGTCGGCGCGACGCTCCTGCTCCGCGACCACAGCGAGCTGCACGAGGCGCTCCGGCAGATGGACGGCCAGCAATCGCTCACCGAGGGGCTGCGCGCCCAGGCGCACGAGTTCGCCAACTCGCTGCACGTGGTCTCAGGCCTGCTCGAACTCGGAGCCTACGACGACGCCCGGGAGTTCATCGCGCGCGTGCGCCCGGGCGGGTCGCTGGACCTCGGTCCGGATGCCGCCGGTCTGGGCAGCGAACTGACCGCGCTGTTGTCGGTGAAGCTCGCGCGATCGCGTGAGCTCGATGTCGCGCTCGAGATCATCGCCGACGGCACCCCGCCGGCCGAGGCCGTCGGCGACATCGTCACCGTGGTGGGCAACCTCGTCGACAACGCGCTGGAAGCCTGCCGCCCCGGCGACCGCCTCCGCGTGACGGTGGATGCCACGGCGCCCGCCGTGCGCATCGTCGTCGACGACAGCGGCGCGGGGGTGCCCGACTCCCTCCACGACCGCGTGTTCGACGAGGGCATCAGCACGAAGGACGCCCGTCATCGCGCTCGCGGGATCGGCCTGGCCCTGGTGCGGCGCGTCGCGCGTCGCCGCGGCGGCGAGGCCCGCGTGTCGCGCTCCCCGCTCGGCGGTGCGCGGTTCGAGGTCGTCCTGCCCGAGCCGGAAAGGGTCTCATGATGGTCCTGCGCGTCCTCGTCGTCGACGATCAGCCCGCGGTCGCGTCGCTGCACGGCCTCTTCGTCGCCGGTCACGCCGCATGCGAGGTCGTGGGCACGGCGGGCAGCGGTCCGGATGCCGTGGCGGCCGTCACCGATCTCCGTCCCGACCTGGTGCTCCTCGACGTGCACCTGCCGGGCTTCTCGGGGCTGGACGCCCTGCGCGCCGTGCGAGCGGATGCCGGGATCGTGCAGCCCGAGGTGATCGCCGTCACCGCCGCGCGCGACGTCGACACCGTGCGCACGGCACGGCTGATGGGGGTGCAGCACTACCTCGTCAAACCGTTCACCGCGAGCGAGCTGCACGCGCGCATCGACGATGTCCTGGCGGAGCGCAGGTCGTCCGCTGCCATGGAGGGATCGCTCAACCAGCGGGGCGTGGACGCGGTCCTGCGACCCGTGACGCGACGCCCGCTGCCGAAAGGGCTCTCGCGTCCGACGCTCGACCTCGTGCGCACCGCGCTCGACGACCTCCGCTCGGCGAGCGCGGCCGAAGTCGCCGACCACCTCGGCCTGTCGCGGGTGAGCTGTCGGCGGTATCTGGAGCACCTCGCCGACGACGGCGAGTGCGTCCGCAGCCTCGACTACTCCACCGCCGGTCGCCCGAGCACCCGCTACACGCTCGCGACCCCGCTGGCGTAGTCCCCGGCCCCCGTCCGCCCCGGCGCGGCGCGGCGCCTTGCACGCTCTCGCCCTCCCCCCGGCATCCCCTTCGTCGAGTGTCCAGGACACCCCGCATCCCGGCGCGAGGCGCGGCGTGTCCCGGACACTCGCACGCGCTGACGCGAGCGAGACGCCGGGGTCCCCCTTCATCGAGTGTCCAGGACACGCCGCGTTCCGCTGCCCGGCACGGCGTGTCCTGGCCACTCGACAGGGGCGAGGGCATCGCGCGACGACGTGGCGCGCACCCGCGGGTACGCGCCACTCGAAGCCGCGACTCAGCGCTGGAAGCCGTCCGAGATGATCTCGATGAGCTCTTCGCGCTCCTCCACCGGGAGGAACGCCCCGGCAGCGGCGTTGAGCTGGAAGGCCTCGAGATCGTCGAGGCCGTACTCGAACGCCTCCGCCAGCAGCCCCAGCTCGCGCGTGAGCGTCGTCGCACTCATCAGGCGGTTGTCGACGTTCACCGTGACCGAGAAGTCGAGCTGGTACAGCAGGTCGAAGGGGTGGGCGTCCATGGTGTCGCCCCAGGCTGTGACGGCGCCCGACTGCAGGTTCGACGTCGGCGACAGCTCGAGCGTGATCTCGCGGTCGCGCACCCAGCGCGCCAGGTCGCCGAACGTGACCTGCACGTCTTCTCCCTCGCGGGACACGACGTCGAGGTCGTTGGCGATGCGCACACCGTGGCCGAGGCGGAGGGCGCGCCCGTCGATCAGTGCGGAGCGGATGGATGCCAGACCGGCGCCCTCCCCCGCGTGCACCGTGGTCGGGAAGAACTGCTCGGCGAGGTAGTCGAACGCGGCACGGTGGCGGCTGGGGAGGAACCCGTCCTCCGCCCCCGCGAGATCGAACCCGACCACGCCCCGCCCGCGCCACGCGACGGCGAGCTCGGCGATCTCGCGCGAGTTGTCGGCGTGGCGCATCGCGGTGAGGAGCTGGCCGACGCGGATGTCGTGTCCGCGGGCGTCCGCGGCATCCTCTCCCTCCTCGATGCCCTCCTGCACGGCGTCCACGACGTCGTCGAGGCTGAGACCGCGGGTGAGGTGCTGCTCGGGCGCCCAGCGCACCTCGCCGTACACGACGCCGTCGGCGGCGAGGTCTTCGACGAACTCCTTCGCGACGCGCACGAGACCCTCGCGCGTCTGCATGACGCCCACGGTGACGTCGAACTTCTCGAGGTAGTCCTCGAGCGAGCCGCCGTCGATGTGGTCGCTGAACCAGGCCTTCAAGCCCTTGGCATCGTCGGCGGGGAGGTCGAGGTCGATCTCGTCCGCGAGCTCGAGCACGGTCTGCGGACGCAGTCCCCCGTCGAGATGATCGTGCAGCGACACCTTCGGGAGGTTCTTCACCTTCACGCCGTCGACGCGGAAGTCCTCGGTGGCTGTGCCCATGGGGGTGCTCCTCTTGCTGGATGCCATCACGCGGTGATGCGTTCGCGCACGATCGACGTCCCCGCCGGGGCGGTGTCGCCGATCTCCCACGCACCGTCGACCGCGTCGAGGGCGCGCGCGAAGCGCGTCTCATCGTCGGCCGACAGGGTGAACAGCGGCTGGCCGGCGGCGATGGACTGGCCCACCGTCACGTGCAGGTCGATACCCGCCGCGTGCACGACGGCATCCTCCGCCCGCGCGCGACCCGCGCCCAGACGCCAGGCCCCGATGCCGAAGGGCAGGGCGTCGACGCGCGTGACGACACCGGAGCGATCGGCGACGACCGTGTGCGTCTCGCGCGGAGTGGGGAGGGCGGCATCGGGGTCGCCGTCCTGGGCGCGGATCATGCGCTTCCACACGTCCATCGCGCGACCGTCGCGAAGCGCCGCCTCGACGTCGGCATCGGGCCGGCCCGCCAGCGTGAGCATCTCGCGGGCGAGGGCCACGGTCAGCTCGACCACGTCGGCGGGTCCGCCTCCCGCCAGCACCTCGACCGACTCGCGCACCTCGTTGGCGTTGCCGATGGCGAGGCCCAGCGGGGTGTTCATGTCGGTGAGCAGCGCGGTGGTGTTCACACCCGAGTCGGTGCCGAGCGCGACCATCGTCTCGGCGAGCTCGCGCGCGCGGTCGATGTCCTGCATGAAGGCACCCGAGCCGAACTTCACGTCGAGCACGAGCGAGTCGGTGCCCTCGGCGATCTTCTTCGACATGATGCTGGAGGCGATGAGCGGGATGGCCTCCACTGTGCCGGTGACGTCGCGAAGCGCGTAGAGCTTCTTGTCGGCGGGGGCGAGCCCCGTGCCCGCGGCGCAGATGACCGCGCCCACGTCACGCAATTGGGCCATGATCTCGTCGTTCGACAGCGCCGCACGCCAGCCGGGGATCGACTCGAGCTTGTCGAGAGTGCCACCGGTGTGGCCGAGCCCCCGACCCGAGAGCTGCGGCACGGCGACGCCGAAGGCGGCCACCAGCGGCGCGAGCGGCAGGGTGATCTTGTCGCCCACGCCTCCCGTCGAGTGCTTGTCGACGGTCACCTTGCCGAGGGAGGAGAAGTCCATGCGCTCGCCCGACGCGATCATGGCGTCGGTGAGCACGCGGATCTGGTCGCGACCGAGGCCGTTCAGCAGCACTGCCATCGTGAACGCCGACATCTGCGCGTCCATGACGTAGCCGCGCGTGTAGGCGTCGACGAGCCAGCGGATCTCGCCCTCGGTGATCGCGCGTCCGTCGCGCTGAGCGCGGATGATGTCGACGGCGTCGTACGACTCCACCGATCCCTGACCGCTCATCGCGCCGCCTCCTCGAGGTCGCGGGGCCCGAACGCGTCGGGCAGCACCTCGTCGATCGTCCGGATGCCGCTGACCGTTTCGAGCAGCATCCCGGGGATCGCGTGCTCGAAGAGCAGCTGACGGCAGCGACCGCACGGCATGAGGGTGCGTCCCTCGCCGTCGACGCAGACGAAGGCCACCAGCTGACCGCCGCCCGACATGTGCAGCTCGGAGACCAGGCCGCACTCGGCGCACAGCGTCACGCCGTACGAGGCGTTCTCGACGTTGCAGCCCGAGACGATGCGCCCGTCGGCGACGAGCGCTGCGGCGCCCACCTTGAAGCGGGAGTAGGGCGCGTACGCGCGGTGCATGGCATCCGTCGCCGCGGCGCGGAGTTCATCCCAATCGATGTCGGTCATCGTGGTGCGGGGGGTCCTCTCGTGAAGGGGGAAGCGGGCTGGGTCAGCCCTTGATGTACGGTTTGCCGGCGGCCGCGGGTCCGCGGACCTTACCGACGAGACCGGCGACGGCGAAGATCGTCACGACGTACGGCAGCATGAGCATGAACTCGCTGGGCACGGGCGATCCGATCACGCCGAGGGTGTTCTGCAGGTTCGATGCGAAGCCGAACAGCAGAGCCGCGAGCGTCGCCCGGATCGGGTCCCACTGGCCGAAGATGACCGCGGCGAGCGCGATGTAACCGGCACCCGCCGTCATCTCCTTGTTGAAGGCGCCGACCGAGCCGAGCGTGAAGAACGCGCCGCCGAGGCCCGCGATGGCCCCACCCAGCGAGACGTTCCAGAAGCGCGTCTTGGCGATGTTGATGCCGACGGTGTCGGCGGCCTGGGGGTGCTCTCCCACCGCGCGCAGGCGCAGGCCCCAGCGCGTGTGGAACAGCCCGAGGTAGACCAAGGCGACCGTGACGTACATCAGGTAGACGATGACGGTCTGGTTGAACAGCATCGGTCCGATGATCGGGATGTCGGCCAGGAAGGGGATGGGCAGACGCGGGAAGCGGGGCGGCGAGTTCAGCGTCGCGGCGTTGGGCGCGAGGACCTGCGAGAAAAGGAAGCTCGTCAGGCCCACCACGAGCACGTTGAGCACGACACCGACGATGACCTGGTCGACGAAGTACTTGATCGCGAAGGCAGCCAGCACGAACGACACGAGCACGCCGGAGACCCCGGCCGCGAGCAGCCCGATGAACGGGTTGCCCGTCGCGGTGGCCACGATCGCGGAGGTGAACGCCCCCGCGAGCAGCTGACCCTCGATGGCGATGTTCACGACGCCGACGCGCTCGCTGAGCACACCCGCCATGGCACCGAAGATGAGCGGAACCGACAGGCTGAGTCCACCGGCCAGCAGACCGGTCAGCGGGATCACCGAGGTGGTCGCCCCCGCGGCCGCCCAGGTGAGGAAGCCGACCATGAAGACGAGGGCGAAGATCACGGCGAGCCAGATCGGGGGGCGGCGGCGTGCCCGCACCATCATCACGCTCGCGAGCGTGACCACGGCGAGCAGCACCGTGCAGACGATGCCGGTGACGACGCCGCCGAGGACGACCTCGGGCAGTTGCAGGAACTCACCGGGACTCGAGATGCGGAAGACGGCATCGCCGTCCTGCCGGGCGACGATGAACAGCACGGCGGCCAGCACCGTGATGACGCCGTAGACGATGGGCGCCTTCCAGCTGACGACGACAGCGGTGTCGAGCGTCTCCGGAGCCGTGGCCTCGGGGTGTGCGGCGGTGGTGCTCACCGGGCCGCCTCCTTCTTCTTGGCGGCGCGCACCTTGGGCTGGCGCGCCCCGGGGGCCGGCAGACGGAAGATCGCGCGCACCAGCGGCGGCGCCGCGATGAAGAGCACGATGAGCGACTGCACGACCAGGACGATGTCGACCGGAACGCCGTTGGCCGCCTGCATGGCGAAGCCGCCGGCCTTGAACGCGCCGAACAGGATGCCGGCGACCAGCACGCCGACGGGGGTGGAACGACCGAGCAGGGCCACGGTGATGGCGTCGAAGCCGATACCGGCGTCGATGCCGCTCGAGAAGCCGGTGGTCACCGTGCCGAGCACCTGGTCGACGCCCGCGAGGCCCACGAGGGCTCCCGAGATGAGCATCGCGTAGACGTACATCGACTTCACGTTGATGCCGGCTACGCGCGCCGCGTTCGGATTCAGGCCCACGGCGCGGAAGCGGAAGCCGAGCGACGAGCGCTCGAGGATCCACC
This sequence comes from Microbacterium galbum, assembly GCF_032464915.1. NCBI lineage: Bacteria > Bacillati > Actinomycetota > Actinomycetes > Micrococcales > Microbacteriaceae > Microbacterium > Microbacterium galbum. Next base: position 556,622 of record NZ_JAWDIS010000001.1, read on the forward strand.
AGACCACCGCGACGGCGACGAGCGAGAGCACGAAACCGAAGTGCAGGTTGTACCCGGAGCCGAAGAGGTCGGGGAACACCGCGGTGTCCTTCATCGGAGGGGTCGTGGGGTTGTTCGATCCCGGTGCCTGCAGCAGCCCGGGGGTGCGCAGGAGGTAGTACACGATGTAGAACGCGACGTAGTTCAGCATGATCGTCACGATCACCTCGTGCGCCCCGGTGCGCGCCTTCAGCACACCGGCGATACCGGCCCAGACGGCTCCCGCGACGACACCCGCGACGAGGGCGACGATCATGTGGATGCCCCACGGCAGGTCGAACGCGAAGGCGACCCATCCGCCGGCAGCGGCGGCGACGAGCATCTGGCCGCGACCACCGATGTTGAACATGCCGACGCGGAAGGCCAGGGCGACACCGAGACCGGCCGCGATGAGCGGCGTGGCGAAGGTGAGCGTCTCGGTCAACGGCCGGATGCCGGTGGCGAACTCCGGACGACGGAAGTTGTAGATCGCGCCCTGGAAGAACGACGAGTACGCACCGGAGACCGACTGCCAGATGGCGGCGAGGGTGTCGCCCGGTCGCGCGAAGAAGTACCCCGCTGCGGCCTGCACGTTCTCGTCGGTGGCGGCGATCATGATGGCGCCGACGAGCAGCGCCAGGATGACGGCCAGCACCGAGATGATGGCGTTGCCGGTGGCGATCTCGCGGAACGCCCGCCGCCAGCGGTTCTCGTCGTCCGCCGGTTCGGGGGCGACCACGCGTGCCTCCGTGGCGGGATCGATGCGGGATTCGCCCTCGAGGGCGAGGTCGGCCTGACCGGCCTCGGCGACCTCCGCGGCGCGCTCGGCGCGCGCGGCGGTCGGGTCGTGCGGGCTGTGCGGATCGCTCACGCCGCGACTCCTTCGTTCTGGGGCGCTTCGCCGGCCATCATGAGGCCCAGCACGTCGCGCGAGGTGTCGCCGGGGACGATGCCCACGACGCGACCGCGGTACATCACCATGATGCGGTCGGCGAGGGCGGTCACCTCGTCGAGCTCGGTGGAGACCACGATGACGGGGACTCCGGCGTCGCGCGTCTCGATGACGCGCTTGTGGATGAATTCGATGGAGCCGACGTCGACGCCACGGGTCGGCTGGGCCGCGACGAACAGGCGCAGGTCACGGCTCAACTCGCGCGCCAGCACGACCTTCTGCTGGTTGCCGCCCGACAGACGCCCCACCGGGGTCTCGATCGAGGGAGTGCGCACATCGAACTCGGTGACCTTCTCGCGCGCGAAGTCGGCGAGGGTGGACAGCTGGATCGCGCCGCCCTTGACGAACGGCGCGCCGTCGGCGCGGTCGAGCATGAGGTTCTCGGCGATGGAGAACTCCCCCACCAGACCGTCTTCCTTGCGGTCTTCGGGGACGAAGCCCACCCCCGCGTCGAGGACCGCGCGCACGCTCCGTCCGTTCAGCTCCGTCCCGTCGAGAACGACGGAACCCTCGACGCGCTCCTGCAGCCCGAGCAGCGCCTCGGTGAGCTCGGTCTGACCGTTGCCCTGCACACCGGCGATGGCGAGCACCTCGCCCCGACGCACGTCGAAGCTCACGTCGTTGACGACCAGCTGTCCGATGGGGTCGACGACCGTGAGGTTCGACACCGAGAGGCCGACGTCGCCGAGCGTCGGCTCCTCCTTCTGCACGGTGAGCTCGACCGCGCGGCCGACCATGAGCGAGGCCAGCTCGGCGTTCGAGGCGCGCGGGTCGGCCTCGCCCACGACCTTGCCGAGACGAATGACCGTGATGCGGTCTGCGACCTCGCGCACCTCGCGGAGCTTGTGGGTGATGAAGACGATCGAGGTCCCCGCGGCCTTGAGCTGGCGCATGATCGCCATCAGCTCGTCGGTCTCCTGCGGGGTGAGCACGGCCGTGGGCTCGTCGAAGACGAGCACCTTGGCATCCCGGGAGAGGGCCTTGATGATCTCGACGCGCTGCTGCACGCCGACGGGCAGGTCGTCGACGAGGGCGTCGGGGTCGACGTCGAACCCGAAGCGATCGGAGATCTCGCGCACCTTCGCGCGGGCGGCCGCGAGGTCGAGGCGACCGCCGACCTTGGTGGGCTCGTGGCCGAGCATGACGTTCTCAGCCACCGTGAAGACGGGGATGAGCATGAAGTGCTGGTGCACCATGCCGATTCCCGCGCGCATCGCGTCGCCGGGACCGGAGAAATGCTGGACGGCGTCGTCGAGCAGGATCTCTCCCCCGTCGGCCTGGTAGAGGCCGTAGAGGACGTTCATCAGGGTGGACTTGCCGGCACCGTTCTCGCCGAGCAGGCAGTGGATCTCTCCGGCCTCGACGGTGAGGTCGATGTGATCGTTCGCCACCAGGGACCCGAAGGTTTTCGTGATCCCGCGGAGTTCGAGCTTCATGTTCCCGATCCTAAGTTCTGTGGCATCGGACGAGGGAGGCGTCCGACGAGACCGACCCGCCTCGTGAGCGGATCGGCGTCTGGGGAGGAGGGGCGCAGGGCGCCCGCTCCATGAGGAGGGGAGGCCGGCATCGCGCCGGCCTCCCCTGGAGAGTGGAGTTCTCTCAGCCGGCCAGGTAGGACTCGACCTTGATCTTCCCGCTGATGACGTCGGCCTTCAGCGCGTCGACCTTCGACGACAGGTCGGCCGGGACACGGTCGGACCAGTCGTGGAACGGGGCCAGGCCCACGCCGTCGTTCTCGAGCGTGCCGACGAACGGGGCAGTGTCGAACGAGCCCTCGCCCGCGGCGACGATCGCGTCCTTGGTGCCCACGTCGATGCCCTTGAGGATCGAGGTCAGCAGCAGGTCGCCGATGCCGGGGTCGGTCTCGTACACGTCGGCGTCCACGCCGACGAGCGCGATCTCGCGGCCGGAGTCCTGGATGGCGACGGCGGCCGACTGGTAGATCGGGCCACCGACGGGCAGCAGCACGTCGACGTTCTGGTCGATGATCGCCTGCGCGGTCTGGCGCGCGGTGTCGTTGGCCTCGAAGCCACCGGTGAACGAGCCGTCCTTGGCGGTGCGGTCCCACCCGACGACGCGCACGGACGCGTTGTTGTCGGTGTTGTACTTCTCGACGCCCTGGGCGAAGCCGTCCATGAAGATCGTCACGGTCGGGATGTTCATGCCGCCGAAGGTGCCGACGACGCCGGTCTTCGACGTGCCCGCGGCCAGGTAGCCGGCGAGGTACGCCGCCTGAGCGGTGTCGAAGATGATCGGCTTGATGTTCGGGGCGTCGGTGGTGCCGTCGAAGTTCTGGTCGACGGTGTCGTCGATCGAGACGTACTGCAGGTCGGGGTTCGCCGTGGCGGACTCCAGCGCGGCGGGGGCGAGCAGGAAGCCGACGGTGATGATGGTGTTGCAGCCCTGGTCCACGAGGTTCTGCAGGTTCGAGGCGAAGTCGGTCTCGGACTGCGACTGCACCTCGATGGGCTTCTTCGAGCCGAGCTCGGAAGCGGCGGCGTCGAGGCCCTCCTTGCCGAGCTGGTTGAACGACTTGTCGTCGAATCCACCCGAGTCGGACACCATGCAGGGCAGGTAGTCGCTGGCGCCGGCGGCGGCACCACCGGATGCGCCGTTGCTCTCGGGTGCGGCGCCGCAACCGGCGAGCAGCGCCGCGGCGCCGATCATGGCGAGGCCGCTGACGACGGCCTTCTTCGTGGTCTTCACGAATGGTCCTCCAAGACGGATGCCCCCAACGGGTTCGGGGGACGATCCCGTCACGTTACCTACTGTGTCGGCGGGCTTGCGTCCCCGAGAGCCTCGCGCGCATCAATGGTTACAAAGACGCAATCTCGCGTCACGCGACCGCCACACGCCACAGCGGGCGAGACACTGGATGCCACGCGGGGCGGCATCCGGTGTCAGCGGCGTCCGAGCCGAGGCCTGCCGTGTCAGAGGACGTCGCCGCGGCCGGTGAGCTTGAGGGCGTCGACGACGCCCTTCACGCGCTGCGCGTTCTCGCTCGTGGTCACCAGGAGCGCGTCGGGGGTGTCGACCACGACGATGTCGCGCACGCCGATGAGGCTGATCACGCGCTTGGTCTGCGAGACGACGATGCCGCTGGAGGCGTCGGAGAGCACGCGGGCGTCCTCACCGAGGATCGCCAGCTCGTTGCGACCGCCCGAGGAGTTGAGTTTCGACAGGCTCGCGAAGTCGCCCACGTCGTCCCAATCGAAGTGCCCCGGGATGACCGCCAGGCGCCCCTTCTCGGCGGCCGGCTCGGCGACGGAGTAGTCGATGGCGATCTTCTTCAGTCCCGGCCAGATGCGGTCGACCGCGGGGCCGCGACGATCGCGATCGTCCCACGCCTCGGCGAGCTCGAGCAGCCCCGCATGCAGCTCCGGCTCGTTGACGGCGAGCTCGGCGAGCAGCACGTCGGCGCGGGTGATGAACATGCCCGCGTTCCAGAGGTACGCGCGGTCCGAGAAGTACTCCTTCGCGGTGTCGAGGTCGGGCTTCTCGACGAAGCGCTCGACCATGTACGCCTCGGGGGCGTCGTCGACGATGAGCTCGTCGGACTGCTTGATGTAGCCGAAGCCGACGGAGGGCTCGCTCGGCTGGATGCCGATGGTGCAGATGTATCCGGCCCGTGCGACGGCCACGGCCTGACGAACGGCGAAGTCGAACTGACGGGTCTGGCGGATGACGTGGTCGGCGGCGAACGAGCCGATGATGACGTCGGGCTCGCGGCGCACGAGGATGGCGGCGGCGAGACCGATCGCCGCGGAGGAGTCGCGCGGCTCCGATTCGAGGAAGACGTTGTGGTCGGGGACGCCGGGGAGCTCCCGTTCGACGGCCGCGCGGTGGGCACGGCCCGTCACGACGGCGATGCGGTCGGCACCCGAGAGCGGGGCGAGGCGATCCCACGTGTCGCGCAGCAGCGTCTGGCCCGACCCGGTGAGGTCGTGGAGGAACTTGGGGGCGTCGGCGCGCGACAGCGGCCACAGGCGGCTGCCGATCCCACCGGCGGGGATCACGGCGTAGAAGTCGTCGATAGCGATGTCGGCCATGGCTCCGACCCTACTGCCCGCGCGCACGCGCGCTTTTCCGCGCGGTGACGGGTGATCGACGGCACCGGAACGCGGCGTCGGCGGCATCCGAAGATATCTCGATGTCGAGAGAGTCTTAGGCGGCCCTAATCCCCGCCGTTCATAGGCCGGACGTAGTATTCGATGGCGCCCGTGTGACGCTCGGACCCGCGTGGGTCCCACACCGTGTTCGATCAGGGAGGACGACCGTGTCAGCACCAGCACGTGCCACGCCGTCGGTGAAAGAGACCACTTCGAAGAGGCCTCGCGGCACTCTCTACCGCGGCCGTGAGGGCATGTGGTCGTGGGTCCTTCACCGCATCACCGGCGTGGCGATCTTCTTCTTCCTCCTCGTGCACATCCTCGACACGGCGCTCATCCGGGTCTCGCCCGAGGCGTACGACGCCGTCATCGGCACCTACAAGAACCCGGTCATGGGTCTCGGCGAGGTGGCCCTGGTCGGCGCGATCGCGTACCACGCGTTCAACGGCCTGCGCATCATCCTGGTCGACTTCTGGCCGTGGGCCACGCGCCACCAGCGCCAGCTGTGGTGGGGCGTGCTCGGTCTCTGGGTCGTCACCATGCTCGGGTTCACCCCGCGCCACCTGATCAACGTCTTCAGCGCCGTCACCGGGAGCCACTGATGTCCGTCGCCCAAGAAGCCGCCACGATCCCCGCGCCCCGCACGCCCTCCGTGCGCAAGAAGGGCACCAACCTCGAGAAGTGGGGCTGGATCTACATGCGCGCCTCCGGCGTGCTGCTGATCGTCCTGATCTTCGGCCACCTCTTCGTCAACCTCATGACGGGCGAGGGCATCCACCAGATCGACTTCGCGTTCGTCGCGGGCAAGCTCGCCTCGCCGTTCTGGCAGTGGTGGGACGTGCTGATGCTCTGGCTGGCCCTCATCCACGGCGCCAACGGCATGCGCACGATCGTGAACGACTACGTCACGAACGCCCGCATCCGCACGATTCTCGTGGGCTCGCTGTGGGTGTCGGCCGGGTTCCTCATCCTGCTCGGCACGCTCGTCGTCTTCACCTTCGACCCCTGCCTCGGCGTGACCGAGAGCAGCTCCCTGTGGGACGTGTGCCAGGCGGCCTGAGCCGACGGCATCCCTTCTTTCCCCTGACAGCAGAGGTATCGCACACGTGAGCACTCAGACCAGCTCGGACTCGATCGTCAAAGACGGCGTCCACTACCACCAGTTCGACGTCGTCATCGTCGGCGCGGGCGGCGCAGGAATGCGCGCGGCCATCGAGGCCGGCCCCGGCGCGAAGACCGCCGTCATCTCGAAGCTCTACCCCACGCGCTCGCACACCGGTGCGGCGCAGGGCGGCATGGCGGCCGCGCTCGCGAACGTCGAAGAGGACTCCTGGGAGTGGCACACCTTCGACACCATCAAGGGCGGCGACTACCTCGTCGACCAGGATGCCGCGGAGATCCTCGCCAAAGAGGCCATCGACGCCGTCATCGACCTCGAGAACATGGGCCTGCCCTTCAACCGCACCCCCGAGGGCAAGATCGACCAGCGCCGTTTCGGCGGTCACACGGCCGACCACGGCAAGACGCCCGTGCGCCGCGCATGCTACGCGGCCGACCGCACCGGCCACATGATCCTGCAGACGCTGTTCCAGAACTGCGTGAAGCTCGGCATCAACTTCTTCAACGAGTTCTACGTGCTCGACCTCATCACGGTGAAGGATGCCGCGGGCAAGACGCAGGTCGCCGGCGTCGTCGCCTACGACCTCGCCACCGGCGAACTGCACGTGTTCCAGTCCAAGGCCGTGGTCTTCGCCACCGGCGGCTTCGGCAAGATCTTCAAGACCACCTCCAACGCCCACACCCTCACCGGCGACGGCGTCGGCATCGTCTGGCGCAAGGGCCTGCCGCTGGAGGACATGGAGTTCTTCCAGTTCCACCCGACCGGTCTCGCCGGTCTCGGCATCCTGCTGACCGAAGGTGCCCGCGGTGAGGGCGCGATCCTGCGCAACGCCAGCGGTGAGCGCTTCATGGAGCGCTACGCCCCCACCATCAAAGACCTCGCGCCCCGCGACATCGTCGCCCGCTGCATGGTCCAGGAGGTGGCCGAGGGCCGCGGAGCAGGCCCCCACCGCGACTACGTGCTGCTGGACTGCACCCACCTGGGCGCCGAGGTGCTGGAGACCAAGCTCCCCGACATCACCGAGTTCGCCCGCACCTACCTGGGCGTCGACCCGGTCGTCGAGCCGGTCCCGGTCATGCCGACCGCGCACTACGCGATGGGCGGCATCCCGACCAACATCAAGGCCGAGGTGCTCGCCGACAACGACACGGTCGTGCCGGGCCTCTACGCGGCCGGCGAGTGCGCGTGCGTCTCGGTGCACGGCTCGAACCGCCTGGGCACCAACTCGCTGCTCGACATCAACGTCTTCGGCAAGCGCGCCGGTCGCAACGCCGTCGAGTACGTCAAGACCGCCGACTTCGTTCCGCTGCCCGAAGACCCCGCCGCCGAGGTGCGCGGCCTCATCGAGGGCCTGCGCAACAACAGCGGCACCGAGCGCATCGCGGTGCTGCGCAAGACGCTGCAGGACGAGATGGACAAGGGCGCGCAGGTGTTCCGCACGCACGAGTCCCTCGCGCACGTCATGGACGTGATCGCGGACCTCCGCGAGCGCTACAAGAACATCCACGTCGACGACAAGGGCAGGCGCTTCAACACCGACCTGCTCGAGGCCGTCGAACTGGGCTTCCTGCTCGACCTCGCCGAGGTCGTCGTCTACTCGGCGCAGAACCGCGAGGAGAGCCGCGGCGGTCACATGCGCGACGACTTCCCGACGCGCGACGACGAGAACTACATGCAGCACACCATGGCGTACCTGTCGGGCGACCCCCACTCGTCGCACCCCGCCGACCACATCGAACTCGGCTGGAAGCCCGTGGTCTTCACCAAGAACGAGGCCGGGGAGCTGCGCTACCCGCCGCTGGAGAGGAAGTACTGAGATGGCATCCACCGTCATCGAGCAGGTCGACACCTCGGAAGAGGTCGAGCAGACTCCTGAGGACACCGGCATCCAGTCGTTCCTCGTCACCTTCAACATCCGCCGCTTCGACCCCGAGGTCGACGACGAGCCCCGCTGGGTCGACTACGACGTGGAGTTGTACTCCACCGACCGCGTGCTCGACGCCCTGCACAAGATCAAGTGGGAGGTCGACGGCTCGCTGTCGTTCCGCCGCTCGTGCGCGCACGGCATCTGCGGTTCGGATGCCATGCGCATCAACGGTCGCAACCGCCTCGCCTGCAAGACCCTGATCAAGGATCTCGACATCTCGCAGCCGATCTACGTCGAGGCGATCAAGGGTCTCCCCCTCGAGAAGGACCTCATCGTCGACATGGAGCCGTTCTTCGCCTCCTACCGCGAGGTGCAGCCCTTCCTGATCTCGAACTCGAAGCCCGAGGCGGGCAAGGAGCGGGTGCAGTCGATCGTCGACCGCGAGGTCTTCGACGACACCACGAAGTGCATCCTTTGCGCCGCGTGCACCTCGTCGTGCCCCGTGTTCTGGACCGACGGGCAGTACTTCGGCCCCGCTGCGATCGTCAACGCGCACCGCTTCATCTTCGACTCGCGCGACGACGCGGGCGACGTGCGCCTCGACATCCTCAACGACAAAGAGGGCGTGTGGCGCTGCCGCACCACCTTCAACTGCACCGAGGCGTGCCCGCGTGGCATCGAGGTCACCAAGGCCATCGCCGAGGTCAAGCAGGCCGTCCTCCGCGGCGGTCGCTGACCCCTCTCCTCTCGAACGGCGGGTGCGCGCAGGCGGACCCGCCGTTCGGCGTTCGCGGCGACCCTCTCTCTCGTGAGTCGCCGGAAATCGTCGCGTCGATGCCCGCGGAAGCGACAGATCCCGGCGACTCACGCAGGGGCGGGCGGATGCCGTGGCCCGGGGGACGCCGAGGCCTCGGCATCCATTCATTAGGCTCGACGGGTGACCGAGACGCACGCCGACCCGCGACCGCTGCCCGCGGTGCGCGACGACGACCCGTCCCTGCGCAACAGGTTCGAAGCGGCGCAGGTCGCGGTGCGGGAGCGGCTGGATCAGCCGATCGCGCGCGCGGCGAAGATCGCGCAGTGGTTCCCGATCCGGGTGTGGCGGCACTTCCTGCGGCACAACGGGTTCCTGCTCGCCGCGGGGATGAGCTACCAGGGACTCTTCGCGGTGTTCTCGGCGCTCTATCTCGCGTTCGCGGGCGTGGGGATCTGGCTGGGCGGCAGCACCGCAGCGATCGACGGTCTCATCCGCATCATCAACAGCTACATCCCGGGCTTGATCAGCAAGAACGGCCTCGTCGACCGCGACCAGGTCGAGGCCGTCGCCCAGGAGAGCGGACGTCTGCTGACCATCACCGGCATCGTGGCCGTCGTCGTGGTCGTGTGGACCGCGATCGGGTTCGTCACGTTCACCCGGCGCGCCGTGCGCGACACCTTCGGCCTACCCTTCGACCTGCGCAACTACGTCATGCTCAAGGCGCGCGACTTCGTGGCATCCGTGCTCTTCGGGGTCTCTCTGCTCGTGGGCGCCCTGCTGGGGTCGGTCACGACCGGCGCCGTGGACCTGATCTTCGGCCTCATCGGCTGGGACCGCGAAACCCTCGGTTGGTCGATCGGCGCACGTCTGGTGTCGCTCGTCGTCGCGTTCGGCATCAACACGGTGGCGCTCGCCTCGCTGTTCCGTTTCCTGACGGGGACGACGCTGTCGTGGCGCCGCGCCTGGCCGGGAGCCGTCGTCGGGGCGACGGGCATCGTGGTGCTGCAGGTCGGCGCCGGGTTCCTGTTCGTGTACACGCCGTCGAACCCGCTCCTGGCGACCTTCACAGTGCTCATCGGCTTCCTGCTGTGGTTCCGGTTCATCGGCATCGTCATCCTCGTGTCGGCCGCCTGGATCGCCGTGGCCGCGGGCGATCGCGACGTCCCCCTGCGCTCCCCCGAGGACCGCCGGGCGATGGAGCAGGCGGCGCTCGTCATCGCCGCGCAGGTGGGGGTGCGCGAGGCGGAGAAGGCGCTGGCGCTGGCGCGCTGGCCCTGGCGATGGCGCGCACGCCGACGGCTCGCGGCGGCCGAGAAGGCGCTCGCCCGCGCCGAGGCCGACGTGCCGGCCCCACGGCGCACGACGCTCGTCCTCGACTGAGGACCGCGGGCGGCTGTCCAGCCCGGAGGGATGTCGGAGGTCGCGGTTAGGCTCGTCGGGTGGCTCGTTCCGTGCGTATCGTCTCCGTCAACGTCAATGGCATCCGTGCCGCCGTCCGCAAGGGCATGGTCGAGTGGCTCGACGCCTCCGGCGCCGACATCGTCACCCTGCAAGAGGTCCGCGCCTCCGCCGAGCAGCTCGCCGAGGCCCTTCCCGGCTGGGAGATCGTCAACGACGAGGCGCTCGCGAAGGGGCGCGCCGGCGTCGCGATCATCAGCCGCCTCCCCGGCGTCGAGACCCGCACGCACCTCGGTCCCGAGCCGCTCGACGCGTCGGGCCGCTGGATCGAGACCGACTTCGACATCGACGGCGAGACCCTCACCATCGTCAGCGCCTACGTGCACAGCGGCGAGGTCGACACCCCGAAGCAAGACGCCAAGTGGTTGTTCCTGGATGCCATGGAGCAGCGCCTCGCCGCGCTGAAGGCCGAGCGCGAACTGGCTCTCGTCACCGGCGACCTGAATGTCGGCCACCGCGAGCTCGACATCAAGAACTGGCGGGGCAACCGCAAGAACGCCGGCTTCCTCCCGCGCGAGCGTGCGTACTTCGATCGCTTCTTCGGCCCCGCGGGCGAGCAGGTCGAGGGCGTCGACGGCTCGACCGGCACGGGCCTGGGCTGGGTCGACGTCGGCCGCCGGGTCATGGGCGAGGTCGACGGTCCGTACACGTTCTGGTCGATGCGGGGGAAGGCGTTCGACACCGACAGCGGCTGGCGCATCGATTACCACGTCGCCACCCCTGAGCTCGCCGAGCGGGTCACGGCGTACCGCGTCGACCGCGCGCCGTCGTACGACACGCGATGGAGCGACCACTCCCCCGTCGTCGTGGACTACACGCTCGGGCGCTGAGCCGGCGACCACCGCCGCGCGGCGCGCCGCCTAGGATCGTACGGTGACCACCGAGCGCCTCTACTCCGGAATGCAGCCCTCCGCCGACAGCCTCCAGATCGGCAACTACATCGGGGCCCTGCTGCAGTGGCGCGACCTGCAGGATCAGTACGACGCCTTCTTCTCCGTCGTCGACCTGCACGCCCTCACCCAGCCCGGCGACCCCGCCGAGCGTCGGGAGAAGACCCGCCGCACCGCCGCCCAGTACATCGCCGCGGGCATCGAGCCCTCCCGCTCGACGCTGTACGTGCAGTCGCATGTGCCCGCCCACGCAGAGCTGCAGTGGGTGCTCTCGACCCTCACCGGCTTCGGCGAGGCCGGACGCATGACGCAGTTCAAGGACAAGTCGGCGCGCTACGGCACGGATGCCACCAACGTCGGCCTCTTCACCTATCCGGTGCTGATGGCCGCCGACATCCTGCTCTACCAGACCGACGTCGTGCCCGTCGGCGACGACCAGAAGCAGCACATCGAGCTCACGCGCGACCTCGCCGAGCGCTTCAACCAGCGCTTCGGCGAGACCTTCACGATTCCCAAGCCCGTGATCCGACGCGAGACCGCCCGCATCTACGACCTGCAGAACCCGACCTCGAAGATGTCGAAGTCGGCCGAGTCCGACGCGGGCGTGCTGTGGCTGCTCGACGACCCCAAGGTCAGCGCGAAGAAGATCATGCGCGCCGTCACCGACTCCGAGGGTGCGGTGCGCTTCGACCGCGACGAGAAGCCGGGCGTCTCGAATCTGCTCGTGATCTACTCGGCTCTGACCGGCCGCGAGATCACCGCGATCGAGGACGAGTACGCCGGCCGCGGGTACGGCGACTTCAAGAAGGGCCTGGCCGAGGTGGTCGTGAACGAGTTCGAGCCGGTGCGCACGCGCGCCCTCGAGCTGCTCGACGACCCCGCCGAGCTCGACCGCGTGCTGGCCGTCAACGCCGGGAAGGCGGCATCCGTCGCCGAGAAGACCCTCTCCGACGTGTACGACCGCATCGGCCTGCTCCGCCGCGGCTGATCCGTTCCGTTCGACGCCCGTGCGACTCTCCGCGAGTCGTGCGGGCGTCGTCGTTCCGCCCGGGTGCTGCCGCCTCGGGCGAGCTGCCGCACGACGACGACCCCCCGCCGCGGTCGTGGGCGGTGCTCGGCTAGGGCGCAAGGCCCGTCCCCGATGTCGGAGGTGCGTGGCAGCATGGGCGCATGCCGGAGATGCCTGAGGTCGAGGGGCTCGTCGAGTTCCTGCGCGATCGCGTCACGGGGCTGCGCATCGACAAGGCCACCGTGTCGGCGATCAACGCGCTCAAGACGTTCGACCCGCCGCTGTCGGCGCTCGTGGGCTCCGCAGTGATCGACGCCCGGCGGCACGGCAAGTTCGTCGACCTCACGACCGATGCCGGCATCCACCTCGTCTTCCATCTAGCCAAGGCGGGATGGCTGCGGTGGTACGACACGCTTCCGGCGACGATCATCAAGCCCGGCAAGACCCCGATCGCCCTGCGCGTCGGCTTCGACGACGGGTCGGGCTTCGACCTCACCGAGGCGGGCACGAAGAAGTCGCTGGCCGTGTACGCGGTCCGCTCCCCCGACGACGTCCCGGGTATCGCCCGCCTCGGCCCCGACCCGCTGAGCGAAGGCTTCGACCGCCAGGCCTTCGGCGCGCTCCTCATCGGCCGCCGCACGCAGATCAAGGGCGTGCTGCGCGACCAGTCGGTCATCGCGGGCGTCGGCAATGCGTACTCCGACGAGATCCTGCACGCGGCGAAGATGTCGCCCTATGCGCTCGCGGCGACCCTCGCGGACGACGAGGTCGATCGCCTGTTCTCCGCGATGACGACGACGCTCACAGAAGCGGTCGAGGCCGCGCGCGGCAAGCCGCCCGCCGAATTGAAGGATGCCAAGCGGCGGGGCATGCGCGTGCACGGGCGGCGCGGCGAGGCGTGCCCCGTGTGCGGCGACGAGGTGCGCAGCGTCTTCTTCGCCGACAACTCGCTCGAGTACTGCCCCACCTGTCAGACCGGCGGCAAACTGCTGGCCGACCGGCGGTTGTCGCGCCTGCTGAAGTGAGACCGCGGCGCGAGGGCCGCCGACCGACCGGAGCGCACGCGCGGGCGCGTTGCCACTCCGGGGCCTTCCACGACGCTGCCCGTGCGCGCAACGCCGGTGCCACCGCGATCGAGGCCCGCATCCGCCCTGTCATCGCCGCGCGGGATACCGGAAAACGTCGTCAGAAGTCGGGGAATGAAACCGCAAACCCCGCGTTGACTACACTTCGAAGAGCAAACAACGTGCTCCGGGGTCGGTGAGAATCCGAACCGGCGGTGATAGTCCGCGAACCCTTCCGCCCATGGCGGTGGGGCCGATCCGGTGGAATTCCGGGACCGACGGTGATGCGGGGGTCTCCCCTCGCTAGTCCGGATAGGAGGCAGCACGGACGGCGCGTCGCGCCTTCCCGCTGGCCCTGCCCCGACGGCGCGGGAAGGACAGGGAAATGGCATCCGCCGTCGAGATCGACGCCATGCGGCGAGCGCTGCAGCTCGCCCGGCGCGGCCCGCGCGGGCTCAACCCGCAGGTGGGCGCCGTCATCCTGTCCCCCGCCGGCGAGATCCTCGCGGAGGGCTTCCATCGCGGCGCCGGCACGGCGCACGCCGAAGTCGACGCCCTCTCCCAGGTCGCGCCCGGCGCCGCCCGCGGCGCCACCGCCGTCGTGACCCTCGAGCCGTGCAATCACACCGGTCGCACCGGTCCGTGCGCCCTCGCTCTCATCGAGGCGGGCGTCGCTCGCGTGGTCTACGCGCTCGACGACCCGACCGATGCCGCGTCCGGAGGAGCCGACCGGCTGCGTACGGCCGGCGTCGACGTCGAGTCGGGACCCGAGGCGGATGCCGCAGAGGCGCTCGTGCGCGATTGGACCCACCTGCAGCGCACCGGCCGCCCGCGCGTCACGGTCAAGTGGGCCCAGAGCCTCGACGGCCGCGCCGCGGCCGACGACGGCACGAGCCAGTGGATCACCGGGCCCGACGCCCGCCGCGACGTGCACGCCCGCCGCGCGGCGGCCGACGCGATCGTCGCCGGAACCGGCACCGTGCGCACCGACGACCCCGCCCTGACCGCCCGGGACGACGACGGTTCGCTCCTCGCGGATCAGCCGATGCCGGTCATCATCGGTGAGAGTGAGACGGCACCGGATGCGGCCGTGCGCCGCCATCCGCGAGACCCCTTGTTCTACACGACGCACGATCTGCACGCGGTGCTCGCCGATCTCGCCGAGCGGGGCGTGCAGCGCGTCTTCGTCGAGGGCGGACCGACCCTCGCGAGCGCGTTCGTGCGCGAGGGTCTCGTCGATGAACTGCTCGTCTACGTCGCCCCCGTGCTGCTCGGCGGCTCGCGCCTGGCGCTGGGCGATGTGGGAGTGCCGAGCATCGGCGCGGCCAAACGGCTGGTGGTGGCATCCGTCACTCCCCTCGGCGACGATCTGCTCATCGTCGCCCGCCCGGCCGAGGCCGGACCCCGAAGCCCCGAGACTGTGCCCGCGGCCGCGGGCGAGAACGAAGGAGACGCCTGATGTTCACCGGAATCGTCGAAGAGATCGGCGCCGTCACCGCCGTCGAGCCGTCGGGCGACGGCGTGCGTCTGACACTGCGCGCCCCCCTGTCGGTGTCGGACGCCGGTCACGGCGACTCGATCTCGGTCAGCGGCGTGTGCCTCACCGTCGTCGACCAGGGCGACGACTGGTTCACCGCCGATGTGATGAAGCAGACCCTCGACATGTCGACCCTCGCCGATGTGGCCCCCGGTCGCGCCGTGAACCTCGAACGGGCCACCGCCGCCCACGGTCGCCTGGGCGGGCACATCGTGCAGGGCCACATCGACGGCACGGGCGTCGTGCGCGAGGTGCGACCCGGCGCGCAGTGGAGCGTCGTACGCATCGGCATCCCGGCCCCCCTCGCCCCGCTCGTCGTCGACAAGGGCTCGATCGCGATCGACGGCGTCTCGCTGACCGTCAGCGCCGTGAGCGCAGCCTCCGAGCCCGAGCCGTGGCTGGAGGTCTCGCTCATCCCCGAGACCCTCGAGGCCACGACCCTCGGACGCGCCGAGGCCGGAACGCCCGTCAACCTCGAGACCGACATCCTGGCCCGTCATGTGCAGCGCATGCTCGCCTTCCGCACGACAGAGAACCCCGCGGCGACCGCCGCACAGACCGAGAGGGGCTCCGAATGAGCCTGTCCACCATCCCCGAGGCCCTGGAGGCTCTCCGTCAGGGCCGACCGATCCTGGTCGCCGACGACGAGAACCGCGAGAACGAGGGCGACGTCATCATCTCGGCCCAGCTCGCGACACCCGAGTGGCTCGCCTGGACCGTCCGCTGGTCGAGCGGCTACGTCTGCGCGCCCATGCCCGCCGAGTGGGCCGACCGCCTCGACCTGCCCCCGATGGTCGAGGTCAACCAGGACGCCCGCGGCACCGCCTACACGGTCAGCGTCGACGCGGCATCCGGGGTCACCACCGGCATCAGCGCCGCCGACCGCGCGCGCACCCTCAACGTGCTCGCTGCACCCGACTCCGAGCCGTCGAGCCTGATCCGGCCCGGACACGTGCTCCCCCTGCGCGCGGTGGACGGCGGCGTGCGCGAGCGCGCGGGGCACACGGAGGCCGCCGTCGATCTCATGCGCCTCGCGGGGCTCGAGCCCGTCGGTGCGATCGCCGAGGTCGTCGCCGAGGACGGCAGCATGATGCGCCTGCCCGGACTGTTCGAGCTCGGCGAGCGCGACGGCATCCCGGTGATCACGATCGAGCAGCTCATCGCCCACCTGAACGACACCGACCCGCTGCCCGCCACGGCGGCGCCGAGGCGTCGCGTGAGCCTGCGCGCCGAATCCAATGTGCCCACCTCGCACGGCACGTTCCGCTTCCTCGCGTACAAGGACCGCGTCACCGGCACCGACCACCTGGCTGTCGTCTCGGGCGACCTGACCGAAGAGGCGCCCCTCGTGCGCGTGCACTCGGAGTGCCTGACCGGCGAGGCGTTCGGCTCGCTGAAGTGCGAGTGCGGACCGCAGCTCGAGGCGGCACTCGACACGATCGATCGCGACGGCGGCATCGTCATCTACATGCGCGGTCACGAGGGCCGCGGCATCGGCCTCATCAACAAGCTGCGCGCGTACAACCTGCAGGAGCGCGGCATGGATACGGTGGATGCCAACCTCGCCCTGGGCCTCCCCGCCGACGCGCGCGACTACGCCGCCGCCGCCGGCATCCTGACCGACCTCGGCGTCGAGAAGGTGCGCCTGCTGACGAACAACACCGACAAGGTCGCGCAGCTGCGCGGCTTCGGCCTCGACGTCGTCGAGCAGGTCCCCCTGCTCGTGGGCGTCGGCCCCAACAACCACCAGTACCTCGAGACGAAGCGCGACCGGATGGGTCACATCATCGCCGAGGACGACCTGCGCGACGCCCTCGCGCACATGAAGGAAGAGAGCGCCTGATGGCCGGCAGTGGAGCACCCGAGACCGGCGGCGTCGACGCGTCGGGACTGAACGTCGTCGTCATCGCCGGTACTTGGCACGAGGTCATCACGAACGGCCTCATCGCCGGAGCGGAGCGCGTGCTGGATGCCACCGGCGCGACCTACCGCGTCGTGCGCGTGCCGGGGTCGTTCGAGCTGCCCGTGGCCGCCAAGGCGGCCCTCGACGCCGGGGCGGACGCCGTGGTGGCGCTGGGCGTGATCATCCGCGGCGGGACCCCGCACTTCGACTTCGTCTCGTCGGCCGCGACCGACGGACTGACGCGCGTCGCGCTCGACACGGGCAAGCCCGTCGGTTTCGGCGTGCTCACCCTCGACGACGAGCAGCAGGGGCTGGACCGCGCGGGGCTCGAGGGCTCCAAGGAGGACAAGGGCGAGGAGGCCGCGGACGCGGCGATCCGCACCGCCCTCGTGCTGCGGGAGCTGCGCGGCTGAGACGGTCTGATCACGGGCCCGGCGACCACTGCGGTCGCCGGGCCCGTTCTCGTTCGCGGGGCGGGACGGAAGTGGCTGAGCCTGTCGAAGCCAACGGGGGTCCGCGGGTCGGGGGCGGGCCCTTCGACGAGCTCAGCGACCGCGCGCGGGGCTCAGGGACCGCGCGCGGGGCTCACGGGCCACGCGCAGGGCTCACGGGCCACGCGCGGGGCTCACGGGCCACGCGCAGGGCTTACGGGCCACGCGTAGGGCTCGGTCAGGACCGCGCGCGGGGTGAGGACCGCCTTGCTGGCGGCGCACCCGCGCCGTCCCTACCCTGACGGGTATGGAGATCCTGCGGAACGTCGTCGTCCTCGTCCACCTCGTCGGCTTCGCGATCCTCTTCGGGGCCTGGGTCGTCGAGGCGGTCTCCCGGCGCGTGCGCGTGACGCCGCTGATGAACTACGCGCTCGTGATCTCCCTCATCACGGGCCTCGCTCTGTCGGCGCCGTGGGGCCTGGACCACGACCTCAATTACGCCAAAATCGGCATCAAGCTCGTCGTCCTGCTCGTGATCGGCGCGCTGCTGGGCATCGGGTCCGCACGTCAGAAGCGCACGGGCTCGCTCTCCCCCGCGATCTTCTGGCCCATCGGCATCCTGGCTCTGCTCAACGCGGGCCTCGCGGTCATCTGGCGCTGACGACTTCCGCGGTCTCGCGCGACCTGCCTGCGGGACGGGGCACGTTCAGCGCGCGCATAGACTGGAGGGTCTAGACGCCCCTCACTCGGGGACGTCGCCGGTGCCCCCGCCCGCGCGCTCTCTCACCACCACCCCCGTGACCGCTGCGTGCCACCGCTGCGCCCCACCCCGGACGCGAACGAAGAATCTTCCCGTCAGGCAGTCATGACCACGTCATCCCCCTCCACCCGTTCGGCCTCGGCCCCGGCCAATCCGCGTTCGCGCGTCATCACCGCGAGCCTCATCGGCACCACGATCGAGTTCTACGACTTCTACGCGTACGCGACCGCGGCCGTGCTCGTCTTCCCGATCCTCTTCTTCCCGACCGGCAACGAGACCACCTCGCTGCTGCTGTCGTTCAGCGTCTTCGGCGCCGCCATGGTTGCGCGTCCCCTCGGTGCCGTCGTCTTCGGCCACTTCGGCGACCGCTTCGGCCGCAAGGCGACCCTCGTGGCATCCCTGCTGACGATGGGCGTCGCGACCTTCCTCATCGGTCTGCTGCCGACCTTCAACGAGATCGGTGTGTGGGCGGCGATCCTGCTGCTCATCATGCGCCTCGCGCAGGGCTTCGCCCTCGGCGGCGAGTGGTCGGGCGCGGCGCTCGTGGCGACCGAGAACGCTCCGAAGGGCAAGCGCGCCCTGTTCGGCACGTTCCCCCAGCTGGGCGCCCCCATCGGCTTCATCATCGCCAACGGCATCTTCCTCATCATCAACTTCGCCCTGCCGCACCCCGACGGCACGGCGCAGCGCTCCGCGGAGTTCCTCGCGTGGGGCTGGCGCGTGCCGTTCCTCTTCTCGGCCGTCATGGTCATCGTGGGCCTCTGGGTGCGCCTGCGGCTCGTCGAGAGCGAGTCGTTCTCGAAGGCCGAGAAGAGCGGCGTGATCCGCAAGTTCCCGCTCGGCGAGGTCATCCGCCGCAACTGGAAGCAGCTGATCCTCGGCACGTTCATCATGCTGGCGACCTACGTGCTCTTCTACCTCATGACCAGCTTCACGCTGTCGTACGGCACCAAGCCGACCGCCGAGGGCGCGGCGGCCGCCGCGGAGAAGGCCGGAACCGCCTTCGACGCCGCCGCCTACGTTCCGGGCCTGGGCTTCGGCTACACCGACTTCGTCATCATGCAGATCATCGGCGTAGTGTTCTTCGGCGTCTTCACGATGTTGTCCGGGCCGCTCGCCGACCGCTTCGGTCGCAAGCGCCTGCTCATCGTGGTGACCGCGGCGATCATCGTGTTCGGTCTGACCTTCGCGTTCTTCCTGCTCCCGCAGGCCGACGCGACGCTGACCCACGTGTACGTGCAGGCGTTCCTCATCATCGGGTTCCTGCTCATGGGCTCGACGTTCGGCCCCATGGGTGCCGTGCTGCCCGAGCTGTTCCCCACGAACACGCGCTACACGGGTTCGGCCATCTCGTACAACGTCTCGTCGATCCTGGGCGCGGCGCTCGCACCCATCGTCGCCGTCGCGCTGTGGGCCGCCGGTGACGGCAACCCCTGGCTGGTGGGCGTCTACCTGTCGGCGATGGGTGTGCTGACCCTCGTCGCCCTCGTGCTCTCGCCCGAGACGAAGGACGTCGACTACGACGACAACATCGCCGCCGGAGCGACCGCACCGTAACGCGGAGTTCTCGACGACGGATGCCACGGGGCCTCGGCCTCGTGGCATCCGTCGTTCCCGGCGCGGGACTCCTGCTCATCCGGCACCGATGGGTCGTGACGGGCCGGAGGGGCCGCCTTCGCCGGAGGTGTGCGCCGAAGGACCGTTCCGCCGCGATGGGCCCTCCGCCTCGTCGGCGCGGACGGGCGCTGCACTCCTCCCCACCCGGGGCCCCCACCGAGTTCTCCCCCATCACGCCTCGCGGGGGCGAAGCGCACAGCCGCGGAAGGTACGGTCGAAGTACCCCGATCCCTTTCCCGAGGATGAGCATGTCTTCACCCGCTCTCGCGCGCGGTCGGCGCGGCCGCCGCACCCCCGAAGGTCCGCGCGCGTCGTTCCGTCAGCTGCTGCCGTTCCTGCTCGAGCACAAGCGCACGCTCGCTGTGGTCGCAGTCCTCAGCGTCCTCGGGGCGGGGGCGACGCTCGCCCAGCCGCTGCTGGTCGGTCAGGTCATCACGCGCGTGCAGAACAGCATCCCGCTCGGCGCCCTCGTCTGGCTGCTGGTCGCGTTCGTCGTGCTGTCGTCGGTGATCTCGGGCTTCCAGCACTATCTGCTCCAGCGCACCGGCACCGCGGTGGTGTACTCCTCGCGGCGCCGGCTGATCGCGCGCATCCTGCGCCTGCCCATCAGCGAGTTCGACGCGCGTCGCACGGGCGACCTCGTCTCGCGCGTGGGCACCGACACCACGCTCCTGTACGCCGTGCTGACGCAGGGCTTCGCGGATGCCGTGGGCAACGCGCTGATCCTGCTCGGCGCCGTCATCGCGATGGCGTTCATCGACCCCCTGCTGCTGGTGCTCATCGTCGTGGTCGTCGGAGCGTCGCTCGGCATCGTGGTGCTCCTCAGCACGCGCATCCGCGCGGCATCCGCGATCCAGCAGGAGAAGGTCGGCGAGCTGTCGTCCGGTGTGGAGCGCGCGGTCGGGTCGGTCCGCACCATCCGCGCATCCGGCGCGACCGAGCGTGAGACCACCGCCGTGACGGAGAGCGCGACCGCCGCCTACGACGCGGGAGTGCGCATCGCCCGCGTGTCGGCGCTGATCGTGCCGATCGCCTTCGTCGCCCTGCAGGTGTCGTTGCTCGTCGTGCTCGGTGTCGGCGGGTACCGCGTGGCATCCGGGGCCATCGACGTCGCCTCGCTGGTGACGTTCGTGATCTTCCTGTTCCTGCTCGTGCAGCCGCTCGCCTCGGCGATCGGAGCCATCACGTCGGTGAACCAGGCCCTCGGCGCGCTGGGGCGCATCCAGGAGGTGCTCGACCTTCCGCTCGAAGACGACGGCGATCGACCGACGTCGGCGGCGACGGTTCCGGATGCCGCGGCGATCGCGTTCCGCGACGTGCGCTTCCGCTATCCCGACCACGTCGTCCGGGCACGGGAGGCGGCGGCGAAGGAGGCCCGATCGGTGCTCGCCGAGGTGCACCTGGACGCCGCCCCGAGCGAGGCGCCGGCTCCCGAGACCGACCGCGACGTGCTGCGCGGAGTGTCGTTCACCGTGCCGCGCGGCGCGCGCGTCGCTCTGGTCGGGCCGTCGGGGGCGGGCAAGAGCACGATCCTCTCGCTCGTCGAGCGCTTCTACGACCCCACGGACGGGGAGATCCTCGTCGACGGCATCGACGCCCGCGACCTTCCGCGCGACGACCTGCGCGCCCGCTTCGGCTACGTCGAGCAGGACGCCCCGACCCTGGCCGGAACCATCGCCGACAACCTGCGTCTGTCCTCTCCCGACGCGACCGACGCCGACTGCGAGCGCGTGCTGCAGGCCGTGAACCTCGGCGAGGTGCTCGAGCGCAACCCGCTCGGCGTCGACGCCCCCGTCGGCGAAGACGGCGTGATGCTGTCGGGCGGAGAACGTCAGCGCCTCGCGATCGCCCGTGCGCTGCTCGCCGCTCCCCCGGTCCTGCTGCTGGACGAGTCGACGTCGTCACTCGACGGCGTGAACGAACAGCGCATGCGCGAGGCGATCGACGCCGTGGCGACCGGGCGCACGCTGCTCGTCATCGCGCACCGCCTGTCGACGGTCGTGGACAGCGACCTCATCGTGGTGCTCGAGAACGGCCGCGTCGTCGGCCAGGGCACGCACAGCGAGCTGGTGGCATCCACTCCCCTGTACCGCGACCTGGCGAAGCACCAGCTGCTCGTGTGAGCAGCGGCGTGGGGCCGCGGCTCCCTCGAACGCACCGACGCCCCTCCCGCGCGCCAAGAACGGGAGGGGCGTCGATTCCAGGGCTCGCCCCGCGGCGCGGCACGGGTCAGGACCGTGCGGCGCGGCGGGCGAGCCGGTCTCAGGAGCGCTGCAGGCGGTAGCGCAGCGACGCGAGCTCGGCGCGCAGCGCGGCCGGCAGGTGCGCGCCGAAGGTGTCGTAGAACTCCTCGGTCAGCTCGGCCTCCGCCAGCCACGAGTCGCGGTCGATCGCGAACAGTTCGGCGAGGTCGGCGGCGGGCAGGTCCAGGCCCGACAGGTCGAGGTCTTCGGTGCGGGGCAGGCGTCCGATCGGGCTGTCCACGGCATCCACCTGTCCGTCGACGCGACGGATGATCCAGTCGATCACGCGGGCATTGTCGCCGAAGCCGGGCCAGAGGAAGCGGCCGTCGTCGCCCTTGCGGAACCAGTTGACCTGGAAGATGCGCGGTGCGCGGTCGAAACGCAGCTTCTCGCCGACCTTCAGCCAGTGGCCGAAGTAGTCGCCCATGTTGTAGCCGCAGAACGGGAGCATGGCGAACGGGTCGCGGCGGAGCTCCCCGACGGTGCCCTCCTGCGCGGCCGTCTTCTCGCTCGAGACGGTCGAGCCCAGGAAGACGCCGTGCGACCAATCGGTGGCCTCGAGCACGAGCGGGACGTTGGTCGCGCGGCGACCGCCGAACAGGATGACGTCGAGGGGCACGCCCTCGGGGGTCTCCCAGTCCTCCGCGATCTGCGGGCACTGCGCCGCGCCGACGGTGAAGCGCGAGTTGGGGTGGGCGGCGGGGCGGCCCGACGCGGGCGTCCAGGGGTTGCCCTCCCAGTCGGTGAGGTGCGGGGGCGCCTCGTCGGTCAGCCCCTCCCACCAGACGTCGCCGTCGGGACGCAGGGCGACGTTCGTGAAGATCGTGTTGCCCCAGAGGGTCTCGATCGCGGTGACGTTGGTGGACTCGCCGGTGCCGGGTGCGACACCGAAGAAACCGGCCTCGGGGTTGATCGCCCAGAGGCGTCCGTCCTCACCGGGGCGGATCCATGTGATGTCGTCGCCGAGCGTTTCGACGCGCCACCCCGGGATGGTCGGGCGCAGCATCGCCAGGTTGGTCTTGCCGCAGGCCGAGGGGAATGCGGCCGCGACGTGGTACGCCTTGCCCGTCGGGTCGATCACGCGGATGAGCAGCATGTGCTCGGCGAGCCAGCCCTCGTCGCGACCGATGACCGACGCGATGCGCAGGGCGAAGCACTTCTTGGCGAGGATCGCGTTGCCACCGTATCCCGACCCGAACGACCAGACCTCGAGGGTGTCGGGGAAGTGCACGATGTACTTGTCGTCGTTGCAGGGCCACGCCACATCCGCCTGGCCCGGGCCCAGAGGGGCACCGACCGAGTGCACGGTCTTGACCCACGGCGCGCCCTGGGCGATCTGCTCCGTGACGGCCGTGCCGACGCGGGTCATGACGCCGATGGATGCCACGGCGTAGGCGCTGTCGGTGATCTGCACGCCGATGTGGCTGAGGGGGCCGCCGACGGCGCCCATCGAGAACGGCACCACGTACATCGTGCGACCGCGCATCGAGCCCTCGAAGACGCCGTTCAGCGTCTCGCGGATCTCGGCCGGCGCGATCCAGTTGTTGGTGGGGCCGGCGTCCTCTTCGCTCTCGGAGGCGATGTAGGTGCGCGACTCGAGGCGCGCGACGTCGCCGGGGTGCGAGCGGGCGAGGTAGGAGCCGGGGCGCCACTCGGGGTTCAGCTTGATGAGCTTGCCCTCGTCGACCATCTCGCGCAGCAGCGCGTCGTTCTCGGCGGCGGAGCCGTCGACCCAGTGGATGCGGTCGGGCTTCGTGAGGGCCGCGACCTGGTCGACCCACGCGGTGAGGGCGGCCAGGCCGGGACCGTCGACGGCCGGCTTCACGCCGTATCCGGGACGGGCGGGGGCGGCGGCGACCGCGGCGGCGCGGCCGGTGGAGCGGGAAGCGAAGATGTCGGCGAGAGCCATGTCGTTCTCCTCGGTTGAGAGCGAATTCGGTGTTCTCCCCCATCTTGAGGGCCTGGTCGCCGGTCTTTCGAGGATGATTGCGTGTAAGAAACTCGGTTCTTTCGATATGGTCAAGGAATGGCCTCGTCCTTCGAACTCACCACGCTCGGTCACCGCATCCGCCATCATCGACTCGCGCGCGGGTACACCCTCGACGAGCTCGGCGCACTGGTGGGCGTGGCCGGCAGCCAGCTGAGCCTCATCGAGAACGGCAAGCGCGAGCCGAAGCTCTCCCTGCTGCAGGAGATCGCGCGCGCGACCGAGACCGAGGTGACCGAGCTCCTCTCCCGCGAACCTCCGAACCGTCGCGCGGCCCTGGAGATCGAGCTCGAACGGGCGCAGACCAGCCCGTTCTTCCACCAGCTCGGCATCCCGCCCGTCAAGGTCACCAAGGGCACCAGCGACGAGACCATCGAGGCGGTCCTCGGCCTGCACCGCGAACTCCTGCGGCGCGAGCGCGCGACGATCGCGAGCCCCGAGGAAGCCCGTCGCGCCAACACCGAGCTGCGTCTGCGGATGCGCGAGACCGCCAACCACCTGCCCGAGATCGAACGCCTCGCCGAGAAGCAGCTCAAGGCGGCGGGCCACTCGACCGGCGCTCTCACCCACCGCACGGTGAGCATCATGGCCGAGCAACTGGGCTTCGAGCTCATCTACGTCGCCGACCTCCCGCACTCGGCGCGATCGGTCACCGACCTCGAGCACGGCCGCATCTACCTGCCCCCCGCGTCGATTCCGGGCGGCCACGGCCTCCGCTCCATGGCGCTGCAGGCGATGGCGCACCGGCTCCTCGGACACCGTCCTCCCACCGACTACGCCGACTTCCTCCAGCAGCGGCTCGAGATCAACTACTACGCCGCCTGCTGCCTCATGCCCGAGACCAGCGCGGTGGCGTTCCTCGCGCAGGCGAAGAAGGACCGCAACCTCGCGGTCGAGGACTTCCGCGACGCGTTCGGCGTCACCCACGAAGCCGCCGCGATGCGCATGACCAATCTGATGACCACGCACCTCGGCATCCATCTGCACTTCCTGCGCGTCGACGGCGACGGGGCGATCTCGCGCGTGTACGAGAACGACGGACTGCCGCTGCCCACCGACGTCACGGGCAGCGTCGAAGGCCAGGTCGTGTGCAAGAAGTTCTCGGCGCGCTCCGCGTTCGCCGAGCACAACCGCACGACGGAGCACTACCAGTACACCGACACCCCCGCCGGGACGTTCTGGTGCTCGACGCAGACGGGGAGCACCAGCGACGGAGACTTCTCGATCACCGTCGGCGTGCCCTTCGACGACGCGCGGTGGTTCCGCGGTCGCGACACCGCCAAGCGCGGCGTCTCGCACTGCCCCGACGAGTCGTGCTGCCGGCGCCCCGACGCCGAGGCCGCGGAGCGCTGGCAGGGCAAGGCCTGGCCGAGCGCGCGCGTGCACCGCCACATGTTCTCACCGCTGCCGCGGGGCATGTTCCCTGGCGTCGACGACGCCGAGGTGTTCGCCTTCCTCGACCGTCACGCGGACGGCTGACGCCCCCTTCCGCCGAGTCGCCATTTCCTGTCGCTTCGCACGGCCCGGAAGCGACAGAATTTGGCGACTCGTGCGCAAGGGCGGATCGACGGATGCCACGACCCCGGGCCCTCGCGGCGCGCCGGGATCGTGGCATCGAAACGTGTTACGCGTAGGGGTTCGCCGTCAGCGTGTACTTCGTCTGCAGGTACTCGTGGATGCCCTCGTCGCCGCCCTCGCGGCCGAGGCCCGACTGCTTCCAGCCGCCGAAGGGAGCGGCGGCGTTGGAGACGACGCCGACGTTCAGGCCCATCATCCCGGTCTCGAGCTTGTCGATCATGCGCTGACCGCGCGAGAGCGACTCGGTGAAGACGTACGAGACGAGACCGTACTCGGTGTCGTTGGCGAGGCGCACGGCGTCGTCCTCGTCGTCGAAGGGGATGATCGCGAGCACCGGCCCGAAGATCTCCTCCCGGAGGATGTCGCTGCCCGGCTTCACGTCGGACACGACGGTCGGCTCGAAGAACGTGCCGGGGCCGTCGATGGGCGAACCACCGACGGTGACGGTCGCGCCGCGCTCGACGGCATCCCCCACCAGCGTCTTGGCCTTGTCGACGGCGCGGTCGTCGATCAGGGGCCCGATCTGCACGCCCTCCTCGGTGCCGCGACCGACCTTCATGCCCTGGACGCGCTCGGTGACGCGTCGGGTGAACTCCTCGACGACGCTGCGCTGCACGATGAAGCGGTTGGCGGCGGTACAGGCCTGGCCGATGTTGCGGAACTTCGCGAGCATCGCACCCTCGACGGCCTTGTCCAGGTCGGCGTCGTCGAACACGACGAAGGGGGCGTTGCCGCCGAGCTCCATCGAGGTGCGCAGCACGCCCGGGGCTGCTTGCTGCAGCAGCTTCACGCCGACCGGGGTCGAGCCGGTGAACGAGAGCTTGCGCAGGCGGGGGTCGGAGATGATGCGCTCCGACACGGGGCCGGTGTTCGTGGTGGTGACGACGTTCACGACGCCGGCGGGGAGCCCGGCATCCTGCAGGATCTGCGCGAAGAAGAGCGTCGTCAGCGGCGTGAGGGTGGCCGGCTTGATGACGACCGTGCAACCGGCGGCGAGCGCGGGGGCGATCTTGCGGGTGGCCATCGCGAGGGGGAAGTTCCAGGGGGTGATGAGGTAGCAGGGACCCACGGGGTGCTGCGAGACGATCATGCGACCCGTGCCCTCGGGGTTCGCGCCGTAGCGGCCCTGGGTGTGGGCGGTGACCTCGCTGAACCAGCGGAGGAACTCCCCGCCGTAGCCGACCTCGCCGCGCGCTTCGGCGAGCGGCTTGCCCATCTCGAGCGTCATGAGCAGCGCGATGTCCTCCTTGCGCTCCTGCAGCAGGTCGAACGCCCGGCGGAGGATCTCGGCACGCTCACGCGACGGAGTGGCCGCCCACGACGGGAACGCCTCGGCCGCGGCATCCATCGCCGCGATGCCGTCGTCGATGGACGCGTCGGCGATCTCGAGCAGGACGTCACCGGTGGCGGGATCGTTCACCGCCACGGTCTTGCGGGCCTCGGCTGTGCGCCACTCCCCGTTGATCAAGAGGCCGGTGGGTACGGATGCCAGCAGTTCGCTCTCGCGCGAATCGGTCATGAATCCTCCTGGATCGGGGCGGGGTGTCCCGCCCATTCTCGTCAGCCCGCGAAGCGGTGCCGATATACGTCGTGTACAAACCGGATGACGCGGTGGCCTCGGTGGACACGCGGAGGGAGCGAACCGGCGCATGCCGCGACACTCCGCCCGAGCGTCTCCTCCCGGGTCGCTCCACGCACCCTGCGCGTGTGAACGCTCCGCACCGGGAGGAACGCCATGTCACCGCGTTTCTGGCTCGGGGGAGCGTTCACAGGGTCAACCCGCCGTCGGCTCCGCCATCGCCCCGGCGAGGAAGCGCTCGAGGCCGGCCGGGTCGGTCAGCGGCAGCACGTGCGCCACGTACTGGTCGGGGCGCACGAGCACCACCGCCCCCTCCGGGCCGATGCCGCGCTCTGCGAAGATGTCGGCGGTCGTCCAGGCCGACGGTGCGGCGGCGAAGACCTTCTCGAGATCGGTCAGGCCCAGCGGCCCCGAGCGCGGGCGGAAGAGCGCGGGCGCGTCGACCACGTCCTCCCATCGGCCGGGGAACACCGCCTTCACGTCGAACACCGCGTCGAGGTCGGCCCCTGCGGGCGTGAACCGCTCGACGATCTCCTGCGCGGCTTCGGCCCAGGCGCGCAGGGCCGAGCCGTCGGCATCCGCGAAGGCATACACGCGCCACCGGCCATCGGCCTTCGCGTGATGGCCGAGGTGCACGGCGTTGCCGTCGCACACCCGCACGACCTCGACGCTCTTGAAGCGCTTGCCGACCGGGAATCCGGATGCCAGGTCCTGAGCGGGCGCGTCGGAGGTGATCGCCGAGGGGGCGTACTGCGTCATGAATCCCGAGGGGAACTCGGCCGTGGCCAGGTAGTAGGTCGACAGCTCCGCGGGGTCGGTGATCTCGCCGGGCTTGCGCGCCATGAGCGATGACCACTCCCGGTCGAAGTCGATGAGCTGCTGGGCCACCGGGCGCCGCTCGTCGTCGTAGGTGCGCAGCAGATCGGCGGGAGCCAGGCCGGTCAGCACGTGACCGAGCTTCCAGCCGAGGTTGAACCCGTCCTGCATCGACACGTTCATGCCCTGGCCCGCCTTGGCGCTGTGGGTGTGGCAGGCATCGCCGGCGAGGAAGACACGCGGGGCGTCGAGGTCGTCGACGAACCGGTCGGTCACCCGGTGCCCCACCTCATACACGCTGTGCCACGCGACCTGCTTCACGTCGATCGAGTAGGGGTGCAGGATCTCGTTGGCCCGCCGGATGACCTCCTCGATCGGGGTCTGACGCACGCGGTGGTCGTCGTCGGCCGCGACCTCGCCGAGGTCGATGTACATGCGGCTGAGATAGCCGCCCTCGCGCGGGATGTGCAGGATGTTCCCCGCCGCGGCGTTGATCGCGCACTTGATGCGCCAGTCGGGGAAGTCGGTCTCGACGAGAACGTCCATCACTCCCCACGCGTGACGGGCGGCGGCTCCGACATGAGTGCGGCCGATCGCCTGACGCACGCCACTGCGCGCTCCGTCGCACCCCACGACGTACCGCGCGCGGACGGTCCGCTCGCCCGCGGCATCCGCCACGCGCACCTCGACGCCGTCGTCGACGACCGTCAGACCGCGAAACTCCACGCCGTAGTCGGGCACGATCCGCGCGGGACCCTGCGCGGCCGCCTCGGCGAAGTAGTCGAGCACGCGCGCCTGATTGACGATGAGGTGCGGGAACTCGCTGATCTTCAGGCCGTAGTCCTCGGTGCGCGTCGTCCGCACGATGCGGTCGGGGTTCTCGGGGTCGGGCGCCCAGAAGTTCATCCAGCCGATGTTGTACGCCTCGGCGGTGATGCGGTCGGCGAAGCCGAAGGCCTGGAAGGTCTCGACGCTGCGGGGTTGGATGCCGTCGGCCTGACCGAGCGCGAGACGACCATCGCGTTTCTCGATGAGGCGCGTGGTGATCTGGGGGAACTGCGAGAGCTGCGCCGCGAGCAGCATGCCCGCGGGGCCCGAGCCCACGATGAGCACGTCGACCTCGTCGGGCACCGCCGCGGGGCGGTCGACGCCGGTGCCGGCGGCGTTCTGCACGCGCGGATCGCCCGAGACGTAGCCGTGGTGGTGGAACTGCATCGTTTCTCCTGACGTCGATGTCGGGTTGCGGCACCCTCGTCACTGTTCTATATTCGAACGCAACGTTCCGCTATCGAACGAGAGGCTAACCGACCGATGCCGCCACGGCAAGACGCCGCTCCCGCCTCGCAGACGCTGAGCCGCGGCATCCGCCTGCTCGAAGAGCTCGCCGATGCGCGGACGCCGCTGTCGATCGACGACCTCGCAGCCCGCGTCGACCTGCATCGCTCCGTCGCGTATCGATTGCTGCGGACGCTCGAGGACCACGGTCTGGTGAGCCGGGATTCCGCGGGGGCCGTGCGCCTGGGGACGGGCCTGGCGGCGCTGGCCGCCGGGGTCGCCGCCGACCTGCAGGCCGAGGCCCTGCCCGAACTCACCGCGGCCGCCAACGATCTCGGCATGACGTGCTTCCTCGTGGTGCTCGATCACGACGAGTGCGTGACCCTCGCGAGCGTCGAACCCCGGCACACGGTGACGGCGGTGGCGCAGCGGCCCGGGTCGCGGCATCCGGTCACCCGGGGTGCCCCCGGGCGCGCGATCCTCGCGCAGCTCCCGCCGCGCCGCTGGCCCGACGAGGTCGATGCGCGGCTGGCGTCGGAGGTGGCGGATGCCGCGGAGCGCGGCTGGGCGACGAGTCATGACGAGGTGATCCCGTCGCTGCACGCCGTGGCGGTCCCCCTGCAGGTGCAGGGGCGGGAGCCCGCGGCGATCGCCGCGGTGCACGTGGCGACCGACCTCGATGAGGCGGCGATCGCCGCGCGGCTCGGGGCCGCGGCATCCGCGATCCGGGGAGCGCTGTAAATCGGGTCCCGCACGCGGTGCGCCGCCCGGGTTCTTCGTCCGGAGCCCGCGCCCGGGATCCGCCGGGACGGCATCCTGCTGACGAGCCCGCATCAGCCCGCATGGGTGTGTCGGCGACGAGCGGTCTCGTCTCCGAGGGCGGCAGCCTCGGTCACGCGCCCCGCGGACCCCACGGGGCCCGAGCGATCGTATATGATCGCTCCCGTCAGGCGCACGAGGTCGTGCGTCGCTGCTCGAAAAAGGGGCACGTAGCGCGAGACCCGCGCGAGACACATACGGCTCATTCCCGTTCCTGTTTCGCGAAAGGCTTCCGCATGCCCATCGTCTCCGCGCACGTCGCCCACACCCTCGGCCGCCACCTCGACCGCGTCTTCGGCGTGATGGGCAACGGCAATGCGTACTTCCTCGACGCCCTGCACCGGCACACCGACGCCGTCTTCACCGCGATGCGGCACGAGGCCGGCGGGGTCGTCGCCGCCGACGCGCACTATCGCGCGTCGGGTCGCATCGCCGCCGCCACCGCCACCTACGGCGCCGGCTTCACCAACACCCTGACCGCTCTGGCCGAGTCGGCGCAGGCGCGCATCCCCCTGCTGCTCGTGGTCGGCGACGAGCCCACCTCGGGCCCGCGCCCGTGGGGCGTCGACCAGGTCGCGCTCGCCTCGGCCGTGGGCGTGCGCACCTACACCGTCGGCGACCGCGACGCCTCGGCCACCGTGCTCATCGCGCTCGAGCACGCGCTGACGTATCGCGTCCCCGTGGTGCTGGCGATCCCCTACGACGTGGTCACCCGCGAGGCCGGAGAGCTGACGGATGCCGGGACCGTGACGATCCCCGCTCCCCTGGCCCCGCAGGGCCCCTCGGCGAGTGCCGCGCTCGACCGCATCGCCGATGCCCTCGCCGGAGCCGAGCGCCCGTTCCTGCTCGCCGGCCGCGGAGCCTGGCTCGCCGACGCCGGCCCCGCGCTCGGGCGCCTCGCCGAGACGACCGGGGCGATCACGGCATCCACCGCCCTCGGCCGGGGCATCTTCCCCTCGTCCGAGCACGACCTCGGCGTCACGGGCGGATTCGGCGCCGCGGGAGCGATGGAACTCGTGCGCGAAGCCGACGTCGCCGTGGTCTTCGGCGCGGGGCTCAACCAGTTCACGATGCGCTTCGGCGAGCTCTTCGCCCCGGGCACCGATGTCTTCCAGGTCGACGTGGCGACCACCGCGACCCACGCCCAGGTGGGGGGATTCGTGCGGGCGGATGCCGCGGTGGCGGCCGAGGAGATCACCAGCCGCCTGCGCTCCCGCGGCGCGATGTCGTCGCGCTGGCGCGATCGCGTCGACGTCGCCCCGCTGCGCGAGCAGGAGGCGGGCGAGGGCCTCGCGCCGGATGGCCGACTCGACCCCCGCTCCGCCGCCGCACGGATCGGTGAGCTGCTGCCCGAGGACCGTGTCGTCGTCTCGGACGGCGGACACTTCCTCGGCTGGTCGAACATGTACTGGCCCGTCGCCTCCCCCGACCGCGTGATGATGGTCGGCACCGCGTACCAGTCGATCGGCCTCGGCTTCCCCTCGGTCGCGGGAGCGATCGCCGCCCGCCCCGACGCGACGGTCGTTCTCACCACCGGCGACGGCGGTGGCCTCATGGCGATCGCCGACCTCGAGAGCGCCGTGCGCACGGCCGCCGGCCACGGCATCGCGGTGGTGTGGAACGACGCCGCCTACGGCGCCGAGATCAACCTCTACGGCCTGAAGGGCCTCGCCCGCGAGCCGATGCTCATCCCCGAGGTCGACTTCGCCGCGGTCGCCCGCGGCTTCGGCGCCGAGGGCGTGGTGGTACGCGAGGTCGCCGATCTCGAGGCGCTGGCGGAGTGGACCCGCCGCGACCCCGCCGAGCGGCCGTTCCTGCTGCTCGACCTGCGCATCAGCGGCGCCGTCATCGCGCCGTACCAGCGCGAGATCATCAAGGTGAACTCGTGAACGAGTCCGCGGCGGGGGCCGGTCCCGTACCGGGCTTCGCGGGCGCCGCCGGACACAGGCCCACGGGTGCTGCCGGCGTAGGGCACGACGCCTCGACCGCGTCCGCCGCGGACACCCCGACCGACACCCTCGGCGACCTCCGCACCGCCCTCGGCGACCGCCTCCTCACCGACGCGGACAGCCTCGCCGCCTACGCCGTCGACAGTTCGCGCGCGCAACCCGAGGGGCTGCCCCTCGCCGTCGTGCGGGCGACCTCGACCGGCGACGTGTCGACGGCTCTCGCGTGGGCGCACGCCCGCGGCATCCGGGTCTCCGTCCGCGGAGCGGGCACCGGGCTCTCCGGCGGGGCCGTGGCGTACGCCGGCGGTCTGGTCGTCTCGCTCGAGGCGATGACCCGCATCATCGACATCGACGTCGACAACCGCCTCGCCGACGTCGAGGCGGGGGTGATCACCGCGGACCTGGATGCCGCAGCCCTGGCCCACGGCCTGTTCTTCCCGCCCGACCCGGCGAGTGCGCAGTGGTCGACGATCGGCGGCAACATCGCCACGAACGCCGGCGGCCTGCGCTGCGTCGCGCACGGCGTGACCACGGACGTCGTGGCCGCCCTCGAGGTGGTGCTCGCCGACGGCCGTGTCCTGCGCACCGGCGCCCGCACGCGCAAGAACACCACCGGCTACGACCTCGCGAGCTTGTTCACCGGCTCCGAGGGCACCCTCGGAGTGATCACCGCGGCAACCGTGCGCCTCAAGCCCGTGCCGCCGGGGCAGCCGCGTACCTTCCGGGCGAGCTTCGACGACATCGAGGATGCCGGACGCGCGGTCACCGCGATCGTCTCGGGACCGGCCGCCCCCGAAGTGCTCGAGCTGATCGATGCGCGCAGCGTCGAGATCATCGAGGCGTTCCACCCGAGCGGCCTCCCCTCCCCCGTCGCCGCGATGCTCGTCGGCCAGACCGTGGGACTCGCCGCGCCCGAGACCGCGGAGGCCATCGTGGAGATCTGCCGGACGCACGGCGCGGTCGAGACCGAGATCAGCGATTCCGACAGCCTGCTCGAGGCCCGCCGCCTGGCGAACCCCGCGCTCACCGCGCAGGGATTGCGCGTCTCGTGCGACGTCGGCGTGCCGGTCGCGCAGCTCGCGACCGTGTTCCGCGGCATCGGTGAGCTGGCCGAGCGCCACGGCCGACGCATCGCCGTGGTTGCGCACGCGGGTGACGGCAATCTCCACCCCACGGTCGAAGCGGGCGACACCCCCGACGAGTACGCCGCGGCCGAGCTCGTGATCGACGACATCACGCGCCTCGCGCTCTCGCTCGGCGGCACCATCTCGGGCGAGCACGGCATCGGGTCGGTCAAACGCCACGAACTCCCCTGGCAGCAGGATGCCGTGGCTCTCGACGTGCAGCGGGCGATCAAGGCCGCGCTGGACCCGCGCGGCATCCTGACACCGGGGCGGGCGATCTGAGCCCGGGCCTCGGGCTGCCTCGCCCTCTCCTCTCTTGCCGCAGACGGCCGCACCACGACCGTATGAGCGACAAACCGCGGCAAACGACGCTCAGCCACCGACGCTCACCTGACGCACACGGCCAGGCGCTCGGCGAGAGGCGAGCCGAACCACCCGAGGCGAGGATCGTGCGCTCGTCGTGGACAGGCCCGACCGCAAATGGCGCCGACAAGAGTTGAGCAACCGTAGGCACGTATTACCCGCTTGCCTCGCAGGACCGACGCTGAACCAGGGCGACCGACAATCTGAGGCGAACGAAGAAGCGGGCCGCGGCGCCCCCGGTCGAACGAATGGGCGGTTGTCCACAGATCGCGGATGCCGCGCCGCGGGCCATGCGCTCTGTGCGATGTTTCGGGAGTGAGAGCTGCACCCCTGCCCGCCGAGCTGCCCGAGGCCTTCTCGGTCGGCGCGGCAACGCAGCTGGGAGTGTCACGGCGACGACTTCGGGCTGCGGACCTCTCCTCTCCCTTCTCCGGAGTGCGGACGCGTTCAGCCCCGCCGGACGACGCGTTGGAGGCAAGCGTTCGGCATCGATCAGCCGCCTACGTTGCACGGATGCGAGAGTGCGAGTTCTTCTGCCTGGTCGCCGCAGCAGTGGCGTGGGGCGCGCCGCTGCCCGCGTCGGTCTTCCACCACCGCGACGGGAACCGGCTCGTCGAGCGTCCCCTCGACGTCGGAGTGTTCCTGCCTTCGCGCGCGAGCAGGGCGCGGGGAGTGCGCGGCACCTCCATCTCGGAGGGGATGGGCAGCGTCCGCACCGAACCCGTGAGCGGGCTGCGGGTGACGAGCCCCGCGACGACCTGGGCCATGATGGGCGCCATGTTGTGCCGGGACGACCTCGTCGCGCTGGGCGACGCCTTCGTTCGCGAGCCCATGCGCAGGGGTGACCCGCCCGCGCTCGCGACGATCGCCGAGCTCGCGGCCTCGCTCGAGGCAGGTCGCCGACGGGGCGCCACGGCGCTGCGCGAAGCGCTCTCCCTGACTCGCACACGCTCGCGGTCGAGGAAAGAGACCGAGACCAGACTCGTGCTCGTGGCCGCGGGTCTGCCCGAACCGTCTCTGAACCATCCCGTGCTCGTCGAGGGGAAAGTGGTGGCGCTCGTCGACCTCGCCTATCCCGACCGCAAGGTCGGCATCGAGTACGAGGGTGAGCAACACCTCACCGACCCACGACAGTGGGCACGCGACATACGGCGCTACGAGATGCTCGCCGACCTCGAATGGCGCATCATCCGCGTGACCGCGTCCGACCTCGCGCAGCACCGCGAGGAGCTCGTGGCGAGGGTGCGCGGGGCGCTCTCCGGTGGAGTGCGCCCCGGTTGACCCGCACCGACGTCGGTAGCCCACGCATTCGTTCGCCTCGAATGGTCGGCCGTCCGAGCAACATCGACCATCTCAGGCAAATCAGCCGGCAGCCTCCGCGCTCACGTGCCGCGGACGGCCGGTCGCTCGCGCAACACCCACCATCTCGGGCAAACGGGCCTCGCCTCGCTGAGAACGGGCGAGCCCGCGCGCTCGAGTGGCAGCACCCGCGGAACGGCCCCACCGCGCCGGAGCGCGACAGGGCCGTTCGATCGGGTCAGACCTTCGACAGCCCGCGGATCGGGCTCACCTCCTGCTCGGCCTCGTGATCAGGACCCAACGGGATGCCGCTGCGGTCGCGCAGCAGCAACGTCGCGACGAGACCGAGCACGGCCATGATCGCCAGGTACACCGTGACCGACACGGTCGTCCCCGTCGCGTCGACGAGCGCCGTCGCGATCGTCGGGGCGAAGGCGCCGCCCAGGATCGCGCCGATGGCGTAGGCGATCGACACCCCCGAGAAGCGGATGGATGCCGGGAACAGCTCGGCGTACAGCGCCGCCTGGGGCCCGTAGGTCAGGCCGAGGCCGACGGTGAGCAGCATGAGGCCGACCGCCAGCAGCACGATGCTGCCGGAGTTGACCAGCGGGAACAGCGCCACGATCGCGACGAGCATCGAGATCCAGCCGATGATGTAGGTGTTGCGGCGCCCGATCTTGTCGCCGAGCCACCCGCCGAGCCACGTGAAGATCAGCCACGTCACGGCCGAGAGCGTCACGGCGCCGAGCACGTCGGCGGTCGCGAGCCCCAGAGGGCCGTCGGGGTTGGTCGCGTAGCGCTGGATGTAGCCGCCGGTGGTCATGTAGCCCACGGCGTTGTTGCCGGCGAAGACGAACGCGGCGATGATCACGAGCAGCGAGTGCTTGCGGAACAGCTGCACGATCGGCATACGGGTCTGCTCCTTGCGCTCGGAGAGCTCGACGAACACCGGGCTCTCCTCGACCTTCTTGCGCACGTAGTAGCCGACCAGGATCAGCACGAACGACAGCAGGAACGGCACGCGCCAGCCCCACGCGAGGAAGGCGTCACCCGGGGCGATCAGCGCCATGAGCGCGAGCATGCCGCTCGCGAGCAGCAGACCGAGGGGCACGCCGAGCTGCGGCGAAGCGCCGAAGAGGCTGCGCTTGGTCTTCGGCGCATGCTCGACGGCCATGAGCACTGCGCCACCCCACTCGCCACCGGCCGAGATGCCCTGCAGCACGCGCAGGAGGATGAGCAGCACGGGGGCGGCGACGCCGATGACCTCATAGGTCGGCAGCACGCCGATGAGCGTGGTCGAGGCGCCCATCATGATGAGCGTCAGCATGAGCACGACGCGACGACCGTATTTGTCGCCGAGGTGCCCGGCGAGGAAGGCGCCAAGCGGACGGAACAGGAAGCTCAGACCCACCGTGAGGAATGACAGGATCTGCGCGATCCCGGGGCCGGCGGGCGCGAAGAACAGCTGACCGAACACGAGACCGGCAGCCGAGGCGTACAGGAAGAAGTCGTACCACTCGACGGTGGTGCCGACGACCGTGGCGAAGACCACCCGGCGGCGGTCCGTGGACGTGGAGATGGTGCCGGTGGGGGTGAACCCCGGCGATTGCGAGCGGGACATGGAACTCCTTCGAGACGTCATCGTCAGACCCCCGGACGTCGTCGTCGGCGACGAGGCGTGGTCTTGCTGGGGTGGGCAACATCGTATACGATTTCGAATACGACGCAAGGGAGCATCCATGACCGACACCGACCCCCGGTTCACCGCCCTCGGTGAGCGCCCCGGCAAGATCGTGGCCGTCCACCTCTCCTACGCCTCGCGCGCCGATCAGCGCGGACGCCGCCCCGCCGCCCCGTCGTACTTCTTCAAGCCGTCGAGCTCGCTCGCCGCGTCCGGCGCCGAGATCGTCCGCCCGGCTGGCACCGAACTCCTCGCCTTCGAGGGGGAGATCGCGCTCGTCATCGGCGAGCCCGCGC
Source organism: Microbacterium galbum (assembly GCF_032464915.1). Classification (NCBI taxonomy): domain Bacteria; kingdom Bacillati; phylum Actinomycetota; class Actinomycetes; order Micrococcales; family Microbacteriaceae; genus Microbacterium; species Microbacterium galbum. The sequence goes on from NZ_JAWDIS010000001.1 coordinate 593,123, forward strand.
GGTGGGTGACCCCGGATGCCGCGTGGTCGCACGTGGCATCCGTCACCGCCGCGAACGACTTCGGCCTGTACGACCTCCGCGCGAACGACAAGGGGTCGAACGTCCGCTCCAAGGGCGGCGACGGCTACACGCCGATCGGCCCGGCGCTCATCGACGCCCGCGACATCGACCCCGCCGCCCTGCGCCTGCGCACCTGGGTGAACGGCGACCTCGTGCAGGACGACTCGACGGCGGGCCTCATCTTCCCGCTCGCCCAGATCGTCGCCGACCTTTCGCAGCACTTCACCCTCGAAACCGGCGACGTCATCCTCACCGGCACGCCGGCCGGCTCGTCGGTCGTCATCCCCGGCGACGTGGTGGAGGTGCAGGTGGATGCCGGCTCCCTGACGACCGGCAGACTCCGCACGACGGTGGTCCCGGGCGCCCAGCCCTTCGATCCCGCGATCGGATCCGTGCCCGCGATCGACGAGACGCAGCGCGTCGAAGCCTGGGGCTCGGCCGAAGCGGCCGCCACCGCCGCCTCGAGAACAGGCGATGTCACCGCAACAGGCGAAAACCCGACGGATCAGCCTGTTCCCGTCGCATCCCCTGTCCTCGTGACGGATGCCGCGACGCCCCACGCCGCGCCCGAAACAGGCGATGTCACCAGAACAGGCGAAAACTCGACGAATCAGCCTGTTCCCGCCGCATCCCCTGTTCCGGTGACGGATGCCGCGGCCCCGCGCCTCTCCCCCACGCTCCGCGGCAAGCTCGAGCGCGTCCCGGTCGCCGCCCTCAGCGGACAGCTGCGCAAGCGCGGCCTCAACGACGTCACCATCGACGGGGTGCACGCCCTCACTCCCGGTAGCCGCTTCGTCGGCACCGCCCGTACGCTGCGCTTCGTCCCCCACCGCGAGGACCTCTTCGCCTCCCACGGCGGCGGGCAGAACGCGCAGAAGCGGGCGTTCGACGCGGTCGGCGAGGGCGAGGTCATCGTCATCGAGGCCCGCGGCGAGACCGGCTCCGGCACGCTCGGCGACATCCTCGCGATCCGCGCCCACGCGCGGGGAGCCGCCGCGATCGTCACCGACGGCGGAGTGCGGGATGCCGAGGCCGTCGCCGCTGTCGGCATCCCCGTCTTCACCGCCGGCCCGCACCCGGCCGTCCTCGGGCGTCGTCACGTGCCGTGGGAGACCGACGTCGCCGTCGGCTGCGGCGGCACCACGGTCGAGCCGGGCGACATCCTCGTCGGCGACGGCGACGGCGTGATCGTGATCCCGCCCGCGATCGCCGAGGAGGTGGTCGACGCCGCGCTCGCGCAAGAGACCGAAGATGCGTGGATCGCCGAGCAGGTGGCATCCGGTCACCCGATCGAGGGACTGTTCCCGATGAACGCCGAATGGCGCGCTCGCTACGAGAGCGAGGCCACCCGATGAGCGAGGTCACCGCGAGCAGGAGCAAGTCGCAGCAGGCCTACCACTGGATCAAGCAGCGCATCGCGTCGCAGGAATTCTCTCCGGGCTACCGGCTCGTGCTCGGCACGATCGCGGGCGAGCTCGACATGAGCGTCGTCCCGGTGCGCGAGGCCATCCGCCAGCTCGAGGCCGAGGGCCTGGTGATGTTCGAGCGCAACGTCGGCGCGCGCGTGTCGATGGTCGACGACACCGCCTACCGGTTCAGCATGCAGGCGCTCAGCCTGCTCGAGGGAGCCGCGACAGCCCTGTCGGCGCGCGCACTCACCGCCGACGACGTGCGGCGCGCGCGTTCCGTCAACGACCTCATGGTCGAGACGCTCGAGCACTTCGACCCGCGCGCCTTCACCGCGCTGAACCAGGAGTTCCACGCGATCCTCTTCGAGAAGTGCGCCAACCCCCGCATGCTCGAACTCGTCCAGGCCGAATGGGCCCGCCTCGGCCACCTGCGCGACTCGACGTTCAGCTTCGTCCCCGGCCGCGCCGCCGAATCGGTGCGCGAGCACGAGAACATCCTCGTCCTTATCGAGAACGGCGCCCCGCTCGCCGAGATCGAGAAGGTGTCGCGGCGCCACCGCTCGGCCACTCTCGACGCCTACATGATCCACGAGCACCCCGATGAGGTGCTCGGCCTTCCCGCTTTCTGACGTTCCGCCCACCCGGCATCGCCGTCGCGGATCGCCGGCCGCCGGCATCCACCCCTCCCACAAAGGAGCAGCCATGACCACCCCGCTCACCACCACACGCCGGACCCCGGCCGACCTGCCCGAGCACATCCAGCACTACATCGGCGGATCGTTCGTCGACTCCGTCGACGGCGACACGTTCGACGTGCTCGACCCGGTGACGAACCAGACCTACCTGCGGGCAGCCGCGGGCAAGAAGGCCGATATCGACCTCGCGGTCGCCGCCGCCCGGAAGGCGTTCACGGAAGGCCCCTGGCCCCGGATGCTGCCGCGCGAGCGCTCGCGGGTGCTCCACCGCATCGCCGACATCGTCGAGTCGCGCGACGAGCGCCTCGCGGAGCTGGAGTCGTTCGACTCGGGGCTCCCGATCACGCAGGCCCTCGGTCAGGCCCGCCGCGCGGCCGAGAACTTCCGCTTCTTCGCCGACCTGATCGTGGCGCAGACCGACGACGCCTTCAAGGTGCCCGGCCGTCAGCTCAACTACGTCAACCGCAAGCCGATCGGCGTCGCCGGCCTCATCACGCCGTGGAATACGCCCTTCATGCTCGAGTCCTGGAAGCTGGGACCGGCGCTCGCCACCGGCAACACGGTGGTGCTCAAGCCCGCGGAGTTCACGCCCCTCTCGGCATCCCTGTGGGCGGGGATCTTCGAGGAGGCGGGCCTGCCCGAGGGCGTGTTCAACCTCGTCAACGGCCTCGGCGAAGACGCCGGTGACGCGCTGGTGAAGCACCCCGATGTTCCGCTCATCTCCTTCACGGGCGAGAGCAGCACCGGGCAGCTCATCTTCGCCAATGCGGCGCCCTTCCTGAAGGGCCTGTCGATGGAGTTGGGCGGCAAGAGCCCCGCGATCGTCTTCGCGGATGCCGACCTGGATGCCGCGATCGACGCGACCATCTTCGGGGTGTTCTCCCTCAACGGCGAGCGCTGCACCGCGGGCAGCCGCATCCTCGTGCAGCGCGACGTGTACGACGCCTTCGTCGAGCGGTACGCGGCCCAGGCCGATCGCGTGAAGGTCGGGCTCCCCGACGACCCCGCGACCGAGGTCGGCGCGCTCGTGCACCCCGAGCACTACGCCAAGGTCATGTCGTACGTCGAGCTCGGCAAGACCGAGGGGCGCCTGGTCGCCGGCGGCGGCCGTCCCGAGGAGTTCCCGGAGGGCAACTTCGTCCGCCCCACGGTGTTCGCCGACGTCTCCCCCGAGGCGCGGATCTTCCAGGAGGAGATCTTCGGCCCCGTCGTGGCGATCACCCCCTTCGACACCGACGAAGAGGCACTCGCCCTCGCGAACAACACGAAGTACGGCCTGGCCGCCTACGTCTGGACGAACGATCTGAAGCGCGCCCACCTCTTCGCGCAGAACGTCGAGGCCGGGATGGTGTGGCTGAACTCCAACAACGTCCGCGACCTCCGCACCCCGTTCGGCGGCGTGAAGGCCTCGGGCCTCGGGCACGAGGGCGGCTACCGCTCGATCGACTTCTACACCGACCAGCAGGCCGTGCACATCACGCTCGGCCCCGCGCACAACCCCACGTTCGGCAAGGCGCAGGCGCACTGAGCCCCACCGGTGGCTGAGCCCGTCGAAGCCACCCCCGACCCGCAGAACACTCCACGCAAGGACGCGACCCCATGGCAAAGCACACCGAAGAACAGAAGACCTCCTCCGGGTTCTGGGTGACCGAAGAGGCACCGATCCAGTCGGACAACCCCATCCCCACGCCCACCTCACCGGCGCCCGACATCCTGCGCTGCGCGTACATGGAGCTCGTGGTGACCGACCTCGCGGCATCCCGTGTCTTCTACGTCGACATCCTGGGCCTGCACATCACCGAGGAGAACGACGAGGCGATCTACCTCCGCTCGACCGAGGAGTTCATCCACCACAACCTGGTGCTGCGTCAGGGTCCGGTCGCGGCCGTCGCCGCCTTCTCGTACCGCGTGCGCAGCGCCGACGACCTCGACAAGGCCGTCGCGTTCTACGAGGAGCTCGGCTGCGAGGTGCGCCGCGAGCCGAACGGGTTCACCAAGGGCATCGGCGACTCGGTGCGCGTGGTCGATCCCCTCGGCTTCCCGTACGAGTTCTTCTTCGACACCGAGCACCAGGAGCGCCTGTCGTGGCGCTACGACCTCTATTCCCCCGGCGAGCTCGTGCGCCTCGACCACTTCAACCAGATCACCCCCGACGTGCCGCGCGCGGTGAACTTCATGCAGTCGCTCGGCTTCCGCGTGACCGAGGACATCCAGGACGAGGAGGGCGTCGTCTACGCGGCCTGGATGCGCCGCAAGCCCACCGTGCACGACACCGCCATGACCGGCGGCGACGGACCTCGCATGCACCACGTGTGCTTCGCCACGCACGAGAAGCACAACATCCTCGCCATCTGCGACAAGCTCGGCGCCCTGCGCCGATCGGATGCCATCGAGCGCGGTCCCGGCCGCCACGGCGTCTCGAACGCGTTCTACCTGTACCTGCGCGACCCCGACGGCCACCGCGTCGAGATCTACACGCAGGACTACTACACCGGCGACCCCGACAACCCGGTCATCACGTGGGACGTGCACGACAACCAGCGCCGCGACTGGTGGGGCAACCCCGTCGTGCCGTCGTGGTACACCGAGGGCTCGCTCGTGCTCGACCTCGACGGCACCCCGCAGCCGGTGCGCGCGCGCACCGACTCGAGCGAGATGGCCGTGACCATCGGCGCCGACGGCTTCAGCTACACCCGCGCGCCCGAAGAGGTCGGTGCCGGCGAGTTCAAGCTGGGCAACCAGCTCTGACCCGCCGCCGCGCCAACCCTGCCAGCGCCGGCGCCCGCCCACCGATGTCCCACGTATGGCTGGTTGGGCGCCCCTCAACCAGCCGAATTCGGGACACGCTCCACCAAAAGTGGGACGCGCGCACAGCCGCAGCTCGTCCAGCCCGTCCATGTCCCACTTCTGGCTGGTTGGGCACCCCTCAACCAGCCAGAAGTGGGACACGCTCCACCAGAAGTGGGACGACGTTCGTGAGACCGACCAAGGAGACCCCATGCTCACCGACGCACAGATCGACGCCATCGCGGCCGAGCTCGCCGAGGCCGACCGCACGCACGCGGTGATCCCGCGGATCACGGCGAGGTATCCGGATGCCGTGGTCGAAGACTCCTACGCGATCCAGGGCCGCTGGCGCGATACGCAGATCGCCGCGGGACGCACCCTCGTCGGGCGAAAGATCGGCTTGACCTCGAAGGCGATGCAGCAGGCGACGGGCATCACCGAGCCCGACTACGGCGTGATGTTCGACGACACGGTCTACCGCTCGGGAGACGAGATCCCGGTCGCCCTGTTCTCGAACGTGCGCATCGAGGTCGAACTCGCGTTCGTTCTGAAGACCCCGCTCGAGGGCCCCGACTGCACGCTCGACGACGCCCTCGCCGCGACCGACTACGCCGTGCCCGCGCTCGAGGTGCTCAACTCGCACATCGAGCTCGAGGGCCGCACGATCGTCGACACGATCAGCGACAACGCCGCCTACGGGGCGATGGTGCTCGGCGACGTGCACAAGCGCCCCGACGAGATCGACCTGCGGTGGGTCCCGGGCGTGCTCAACCGCAACGGCGAGATCGAAGAGACCGGCGTCGCCGCAGGCGTCCTCGGCCACCCGGCGACCGGCGTGGCGTGGCTGGCGAACAAGTTCCACCAGCACGGCGCGCGCCTGGAGGCGGGCGAGATCATCCTGGCAGGATCGTTCACGCGCCCGATGTGGGTGTCGCAGGGCGACGACGTGCTGTGCGATTACGGACCGATGGGAACGATCTCGTGCCGCTTCGTCTGACCCCGACCTTCCGCGCCGCCCTCGCGGCATCCGATCGCTCCCTCGCGGGCATGTGGGTGTGTTCGGGCAACGCCACGATTACCGAGGTCGCCGCCGGCTCGGGCCTCGACTGGCTGCTGCTCGACATGGAGCACTCGGCGACCTCGCTCGAGTCGGTGCTGACCCAGCTGCAGGTGGCCGCGGCGTATCCGGTCACGCCGGTCGTGCGCGTGCCGTGGAACGACCCCGTGACCATCAAGCGGGTGCTCGACCTGGGTGCGCAGAACATCATCGTGCCGATGGTCTCGACCGCCGACGAAGCCCGCGCCGCAGTCGCCGCCACGCGGTACCCGCCGCAGGGCGTGCGCGGTGTCGGCAGCGCCCTCGCCCGCAGCGCCCGCTGGAACCGCGTCGACGGCTACCTCACCGAGGCCGCCCAGCACGTCTCGCTCACGGTGCAGATCGAGACGACGACGGGAGTCGACAACGCGGCTGCGATCGCCGCGGTCGAGGGGGTGGATGCCGTCTTCGTCGGCCCCAGCGACCTCTCGGCCTCGATGGGCCTGCTCGGGCAGCAGTCGCATCCCGATGTCGTGGCGGCGGTGCATCGCGTGTTCGCCGCAGCGGCGGATGCCGGGACCCCGGTCGGCGTGAACGCTTTCGATCCCGCGGTGGCCGAGGCCTACCTCGACGCCGGAGCGGATTTCGTCGCGGTCGGCGCCGACGTCGCTCTGCTGGCCCGCGCGTCCGAGGCGCTAGCGGCGCGGTTCGTCACCGCCCGCGCGGAGCAGCGCGACAGCTACTGAGCGCGCGCCGTCCCGAGGGCCGCGAGCTCGGCCCGCGTGGAGACGCCGGCTTTGCGCAGCAGGTTCGACACGTGGAACTTCGCGGTGTTCTCGCTGATGCCGAGGCGTTCGGCGATCGCGCGATTGCGTGAGCCCGCGACGACCAGGCTGAGCACCTCGCTCTCGCGGGGGCTGAGGTCGACCGCCTCGTCGAGGAAGTCGGGGCGCGGGGGCGGATCGAGCGGCAGCACGACCGACAGCTCCGACCCCCACCCGGGAGTCGAGGCGACGTCGAACGCGCCGTTGAGCGCGCTGACCCGCTCGACGATCGGTCCCAGCGAGTCGTCGTGAGCGGTGAGGGTGCCCGCTCCGTCGTCGCGGATGCCGATGAGCAGGTTCAGCCCGTCGCAGTCCCATTGGATGCGCACGCGGTGTGGAGTGCCCCGGTCGAGTAGGGCGAGCACGGCGCTGCGGACGATCGCCCGGGCCTCGTGCGCGACTTCACCCGGCAAGGCGCGCCCGGTCGCCGGAGGCTCGACGAACTGCACGTCGAGGTCGCCGTGCCGGACGAGCGGACGGAGGTCGGTGCGCAACCGGGCGAAGGCCCCGGTGACGGGCTCGAGCAGGGCGCTGCGCTGCTGATCGGTGGAGGTCCGCAGCACGACGAGGGCGGCGGCCGCGGTCTCCACGGCGAGGGCGCGCGCGGCCCGGTCGTCGAGACGCGTGGACCGCAGGATCGCCAGCACCGATTCGAGCGTCACGGCGTGGCGGTCGGCCTGCTCGGCGACGACGCGTTCGTGCTCGATGACGAGGGCGCGGGACGCGGGAGACGACAACTCGGCGGACGACTTCACCCGCCCAAACCTAGCCGACGGAGCCGAACCTACCCGATCGGGTAGGTCGACCTCTGCCGTCGACCGGCCTCGCGCTCCGCTCCCCCGGCGAAGCATGGACACATGACCTCCCCCGACGCCGGCATCGCGGCATCCCTCACCCGCATCTCGGGCGAGCTGACCTCGGTCGTCGACAGCCTCGCCACCGGCGACGGCGCGGACGACGTGCTCGAGGTGCTGGGCGGCGCCGACCGCGTCTTCGTCCTCGGCGCCGGACGCTCGGGCCTCGCGCTGCAGATGACGGCGATGCGCCTCATGCACCTCGGCCTCGCCGTGCACGTCGTCGGCGAGACCACCGCCCCCGCGATCCGCGCCGGCGACGTGCTCCTCACCGCCAGCGGCTCGGGGACGACGGCCGGCATCGTCCGCGCCGTCGAGACGGCCACCGAGGTCGGCGCGCGCGTCGTGGCGATCACCACCGCGCCCGACTCGCCCCTCGGGCGAGCGGCGGACGCCCTCGTCGTGGTGCCCGCCGCGACGAAGCTCGATCGCTCGGGCACGGCCTCCACCCAATACGCCGGCGGTCTGTTCGAGCAGGCCGTCGTCCTCGTCGGCGATGCGGTCTTCGACGCGCTCTGGCAGCGCTCGGGCCTCTCGGCCGACGACCTGTGGCCCCGCCACGCGAACCTCGAATGACCCTCCACCCCGACAGTCAGGACCCCCGAATGAAGCTGCAGTTCGCCATGGACACCCTCACCACCGAGGCCGCCCTCGACCTCGCCGCCGCCGCGGCGCCGCACGTCGACATCCTCGAGCTCGGCACCCCGCTCATCAAGAGCGAGGGCCTCTCGGCCATCACCGCCATCAAGAAGGCGCACCCCGACAAGATCGTCTTCGCCGATCTGAAGACGATGGATGCCGGCGAGCTCGAGGCCGACATCGCCTTCGGCGCCGGAGCCGACCTCGTGACGGTGCTCGGCAGCGCCGGCGACAGCACGATCGTCGGAGCCGTCACCGCCGCCAAGAAGCACGGCAAGGGCGTCGTCGTCGACCTCATCGGGGTCGCCGACAAGCCGGCCCGCGCCAAGGAGGTCATCGCCCTCGGCGTCGAGTTCGTCGAGATGCACGCCGGCCTCGACGAGCAGGCCGAAGAGGGCTTCACCTTCGCCACGCTGCTGCGCGACGGAGAAGCCTCGGGCGTGCCGTTCTCGGTCGCCGGAGGCGTCAACGCGTCGAGCATCGCCGACGTGCAGAAGTCGGGCGCCCAGGTCGCCGTCGCCGGCAGCGCCATCTACAGCGCCCCCGATGTGGGCGCCGCCGCCGCCGAACTGCGCGCCGCGATCGTCTGAGCGCCGACCGCATCCCGAGAACGACGAAGGGCCGGACGATCGCTCGTCCGGCCCTTCGTGGTGTCGAGGGTCAGTCCTCGTCTTCGTCGTCTTCGTCGTCGTCGCCGATGATCTCGATGTCTTCGACCTCGAGCTCGGGCGTGAGCTGCACGTGCACGAGAGCGTCGGGGAACGAGGTCTGACCGGCGAAGACCACGATGATCGCGTCGGCGAAGACGCCCACGCCGATCGCCTCGAGGTCGGTGCGCAGGTCGACGTCGGCATCGAGCTCGTCGTCGTCGAGGGCGTCTTCGATGTCGCTCGCGACCTCTTCGACGATCGCACGCCAGCGCTCCTCGCCGACCGAGAGCACGTCCTTGAGGTTGCTCATGATCGCGTCGAGGTCGGGGGCATCTTCCTCGTCGATCTCGGGGTCGAGGTCGACCTCCACCTCGACGCCGGCGGCATCCAGGTGTCCCGACCCGATGACGCTGTCTTCGTCGATCTGGGCGTCGTCGAGCAGGCCGCTCTCGGTGACGCGGCGGAGGAGGTCGTTCAGCACGGACTCAGTCATGAATCAACGATCCCACGTCCGGCTCCCCGGTGTGAACACCTTGCGCGCGCCGCGACGGCTGTTCAACCCGCGCTTGCGCGCGGTTCACCTCAGACGGATGCCGCCCGCTCGGCCGCCTCGACCACGTTGGTCATCAGCAGGGCCACGGTCATCGGTCCGACCCCGCCCGGGTTCGGCGAGATGAAGCCGGCGACGTCGGCGACGTCGGGGTGAACGTCGCCGTATACGCGCGACTTTCCGGTCTCGGGGTCGGTCTCGCGCGTGACACCCACGTCGAGCACCGCGGCGCCCGGCTTGACGTCGGCGGCCTGCACGATGTGCTTCACTCCCGCGGCGGCGACGATGACGTCGGCCTCGCGCAGGTGCTTCGCCAGGTCGGCCGTGCCGGTGTGGGTGAGGGTCACGGTCGCGTTGATCTCGCGGCGGGTCAGCAGCAGCCCGATGGAGCGGCCGATCGTGACGCCGCGTCCGACGACGACGACCTCTTTGCCCTTCAGGTCGTAGCCGCCTCGCAGCAGCAGCTCGATGACCCCGCGCGGCGTGCACGGCAGGGGCGTGTGGATCGGCGCGTTGACGTTGAGCACCAGACGACCGAGGTTCGTGGGATGCAGGCCGTCGGCATCCTTCGCCGGATCGATGCGCTCGAGGATCGCGTCGGTGTCGATGTGCTTCGGCAGCGGCAGCTGCACGATGTAGCCGTGGCAGGCGGGGTCGGCGTTGAGCCGGTCGATGACGGCCTCGACCTCCTCCTGCGTGGCCTCGGCGGGCAGCTCGACCTGGATCGAGTTCATGCCGATCGCCTCGGACTGCTTGTGCTTCATGCCGACGTACAGCTGCGAAGCGGGGTCCGCGCCCACGAGCACCGTGGCGATGCCCGGCACGACGCCGCGTTCGCGGAGTGCCGCGACCCGCTCGGTGAGCTCGGCCTTGATCGCCGCCGACGCGGCCTTACCGTCGAGAATCGTCGCCGTCATGGCATCCCTCGTTCTGTGTGTGTCATTCGTGTCATGAAGTGGTGCGGTGCCGCGCCCCGAAGCCGCCGGGGGCACGGTCGTCGGTGTCACCGCAGCGATAAACGCTGATCCGCGTGAGATACGCGGCGTCGCACCGTGTTTCGACAGAATCAGCGTTTATCGCGGCCCTGCGCCGGACGAATGCGACGCCGGGGACCGCGCCGCGAAAAGCGGACACCGGATGCCGGGGCGGGGCCGCCTGCGCGACGCCCGCCCCGGCACGGCTCACTGCTGCAGGTCGGGGTAAAGCGGGAAGGCCTCGGTCAGCGTCGCCACGCGGGCGCGGAGAGCCTCGACGTCGGCGCCCGGGATCAGCGCGAGGGCGATGATGTCGGCCACCTCGGTGAACTCCACGTCGCCGAAGCCGCGGGTCGCGAGCGCCGGGGTGCCGATGCGAAGGCCCGAGGTCACCATCGGCGGACGCGGGTCGTTCGGCACGGCGTTGCGGTTGACCGTGATGTGGATGTCGTGCAGCAGGTCTTCGGCCTGCTTGCCGTCGATCTCGGCCTCGCGGAGATCGACGAGCACGAGGTGCACGTCGGTGCCGCCCGAGCGCACGGCGATGCCGGCGTTCTTCACGTCGTCCTGGGTGAGACGGTCGGCGAGGATCGCCGCTCCGCGGAGCGTGCGCTCCTGACGTTCCTTGAACTCGGGCGTCATCGCGAGCTTGAACGCCGTCGCCTTCGCCGCGATGACGTGCATGAGCGGACCGCCCTGCTGCCCGGGGAAGACCGCGGTGTTGATCTTCTTGGCGATGTCGGCGTCGTTGGTGAGGATCAGGCCCGAGCGGGGGCCGCCGATCGTCTTGTGCACGGTGGTGGAGACGACGTGCGCGTGCGGGATCGGGCTCGGGTGCACGCCCGCGGCCACGAGACCGGCGAAGTGCGCCATGTCGACCCAGAGGAGGGCGCCTACCTCGTCGGCGATCGCGCGGAACGCTTCGAAGTCGAGCTGACGCGGGTATGCCGACCAGCCGGCGATGATGACCTTCGGCTTGTGCTCGACGGCGAGACGGCGCACCTCGTCCATGTCGATGACCGAGGTCTCGGGGTCGACGCCGTACGCGACGATGTCGTAGAGACGGCCCGAGAAGTTGATCTTCATGCCGTGCGTCAGGTGGCCGCCCTGGTCGAGGGCGAGACCGAGCAGCGTGTCGCCGGGGCGCGCGATCGCGTGCAGCACCGCAGCGTTGGCGGAGGCGCCGGAGTGCGGCTGGACGTTGGCGAACTCGGCGCCGAACAGCTGCTTGGCGCGCGCGATCGCGAGCGACTCGGCGACGTCGACCTCTTCGCAGCCGCCGTAGTAGCGGCGTCCGGGGTAGCCCTCGGCGTACTTGTTGGTCAGCACCGAGCCCTGCGACTGCAGCACCGAGACGGGCACGAAGTTCTCCGACGCGATCATCTCGAGGAAGCCGCGCTGGCGGTTCAGTTCGCGCTCGAGGACCTCGGCGATCTCGGGGTCGACCTCCGAGAGAGGGGCGTTGAAGTACGGATCGGTCATGCGATCTCCTTGACGATGGTTCCGGATGCCGCGGACTCGGCGAGTCCGCGGAGATACCGCATCGACCCAGGCGTGCGGTCGAATACCGTCAAGCGGTCGCTCCCCGGTGGTGTCCCACCTCAACGCCAGTCGCGACGGTGCCACTGTATCGCGTATCACGTGCGCGTCCTCGCGTGACCCTGCATCCACCGTTGCTCCACAGGTTCCTCTCGACGCGGAGGGGGCTGAGCCTGTAGAAGGCGCCACGGTCCGCGTCAGCCCTGTCCGACGCAGAGGTGGCTGGGCTCGTCGAAGCCACCGGGGCCTCCGCGGGTCCCGGTGGCTTCGACAGGCTCAGGGACCTGAGCTGGGCGGGGGGGGGGGGGGGGGGGGGGGGGGGGGGGCTGAGCGTGCCGACGCCGCCGCGGTCGGCGCGGGCCCGGTCTCTTCGACAGGCTCAGGGACCTCGGTAGCGGCGCGATCGGCTCGACGGTGAGCGATCCCGGATGCCGAGACCGCGGGCCCGCGTAAAATGGCGGGGTGACCGACTCCCCCAACGTCCGCGCGCAGGCGCCCCTCGCTCCCGGCATGCGCCCGCGGCCGACGGCGGTCGAGATCGGCAGCGTCGTCTGCGGCCTCTTCGCCTTCGTGACGCTCGCCATCTGGGGCTTCACCGCGTGGCCGCTGCCGTGGAACATCGTGGCCGGCATCGGCGCCCCGGCCCTGGCCGTGATCGTCTGGGCCCTGTTCGTCTCACCCCGCGCGGTGCTCGCCGTGCACCCCTTCGTGCGCGCCATCGTCGAGCTGTTCGTCTACGCCGCGGCCACCGTGGCGTGGTGGAGCATGGGCCAGGCCTGGATCGGCCTCGGTTTCGCCATCGTCGCCGTCGTCTTCGGCGCCCTGAACGGCCGCCGGCGCCTGGCATGACCGACGAGACGGCGCACCTCACGCCGTCGCAGCGCGCGGGTGACGACGTCCTCGCGCTGCTCCGGGCCGAACTCGGCGCGCGCGTCGACACCGCCCCCGCCGCCCTCGAGGCGGCTCGCGCCGACAAATCGGGCCACGCGGCCGAGGGCCTCCCCCTCGCGGTGGTGCACGCCGCATCCGTCGCCGATGTCCAGGCCGTCATGCGCATCGCCACCGCCACGCGCACGCCCGTCGTGCCGCGCGGAGCGGGGACGGGACTCGCGGGCGGCGCCAACACCGGCGGCGGTGAGATCAGCCTGTCGGTGCGCGCGATGGACCGCGTGCTCGAGGTGCGCCCCGACGATCTGCTGGCCGTCGTCGAACCCGGCATCCTGAACGCCGACCTCAACACCCACCTCGAATCTCACGGAGTCTGGTGGGCCCCCGACCCCGCGAGCCGGGCCATCTCCACCGTCGGCGGCAACATCGCCACCGGTGCGGGTGGCCTGCTGTGCGCGAAGTACGGCGTGGTGCGCGACGCGGTGCTCGGCGTCGACCTCGTGCTCGCCGACGGCCTCCTCCTCCACCTCGGCCACCGCAGCGTGAAGGGGGTGACCGGCCTCGACCTCACCTCGCTCGTGATCGGATCCGAGGGCACACTCGGCGTGGTGGTGGGCGCGACCCTCAAGCTCCGCCGCCTCGTCGAAGGCGAGCGTGTGACCCTGACGGCCCTGTTCGACGGCGTGCGCGCCGCCGCCGTCGCCTGCGCCGCGGTCACGGCATCCGGAGTGCAGCCCGCGATCATGGAGCTGATGGATGCCACGAGCCTCGCCGCCGTGCACCGCCTGCTCTCGCTGCCCACCCCTCCCGCGGGCGCGGCGCAGGTGACGATCCAGACCGACGGCCCCGTCGCGGTCGATGAAGCACGGGCGATCGCCGCGGTGCTGGAGGCCGCGGGAGGACGCGTGTCGGTCGCGGCCGACGCGGCCGAGGGCGAGGAGCTGCTCGCGGTGCGGCGGGCCATGCACCCGGCGATGGAGACGCTCGGCACCCCCCTCATCGAGGACGTGTCGGTACCCCGCAGCGCGCTTCCCGACATGTTCGACGAGATAGCCCGCATCGAACGGCAGTACGGCCTCGTCATCCCCGCCGTCGCCCACGCGGGCGACGGCAACCTGCATCCGAACTTCGTCTTCGAGGGGCCCGAGGTCCCCCCGGTGGTGTGGGAGGCGGCGGAGGAGCTGTTCCGCGCGGCGCTCGCGCTCGGCGGCACGCTCACCGGTGAGCACGGCATCGGCGTGCTCAAGCGACGCTGGCTCGCCGAGGAGTTGGGCGACGATCAGTGGGCCCTGCAACGAGACATCGCCCGCGTCTTCGATCCCCTCGGCATCCTGAACCCCGGCAAGGTGTTCGCTCCCTGAGTCGCGCTTCCCGGCCGGCACGGCCGCGTCGCGCCACGGGCGTGATCAGACCGTGATATTGCTCAGGGCAGACGCGCAGTGTGCGCCTCTACCATTGGAAGACTGACTTCCGGGGGGTTTGACTATGACCGACGGCGCACCTGGCACCGACGGCGCGACCTACGCCTGGGCTCCCGCCGAGCCCCAGCCGCGCAAGAACCGCTCCGGCCTGTGGATCGGCATCCCCGCCGGTGCCACGGCCGTGGCCCTCATCGCCGCGTCGCTCGTGCTGATCGCCCCCGGGGCCTCGGTCGCCGGCGTGCAGATCGGCGGTCTCACGGCCGGCGCTGCGGCGCAGGCCATCGAGTCGCGTCTGGCGCAGACGGCCGTCACGGTCGAGAGCCCCGCGGGCGAGGTCGTCGTGACCGGTGCCGACCTCGGCGCGACCGTCGACGCGGCAGCCCTCGCCGACAAGGCCTTCGCCGACAACCCGATGTGGAAGCCCTCGTCGTGGTTCCCGCAGGGGACGGGCGTGTCCGTCCAGATCGACGAGGCCGAGGCCGCCGCAGCTCTTCGCGACAAGGCCCCCGGCGCGTACCGCGCTCCCGTCGACGCGACCGTCGCGTATGACGCCGGGTCGCAGGCCTACGTGACCACCCCCGCCGAGGCCGGCGAAGGCATCGATGTCACAGCGGTCACCGCGGCGCTGCAGTCGGCATTCGACGCCGGCACCGCTGCGACCACCGTCGAGGCCTCGCTCGTGCCCGTCGACGCCCCCGTCTCCACCGACGAGGCCGCGGCCGCGGTCGGCACGCTCAACGGCATCCTCGATTCGGCCGGCTTCTACGTCGGCGACGAGCGCACCGTCACCGTCGACCGCGCCACCGCCGCCTCGTGGCTCACCGTCACTCCCGACGGCAAGGGCGCGTTCGCGATCTCGGCCGACGAGGCCGCGATCCAGGATGCGGTCGCCGGGCTCCCCGCCGCGGTCGATCGTGGGGCGATCAACGCCGACGTGATCGTCGACACCGGCGGAGAGGTCATCCACACCAACACCGAGGGTCAGACCGGACGCTCGCTCGGCGACACCGCCGGCATCGCCGCGGCCTTCGCCACCCAGCTCGCCGAGGGCAACGGGCGGTACGCCCTGACCGTGGCCGAGACGCCGTTCGAGACGACGAAGACCGAGCGCCGTATCGACGTCAACCTCAGCACGCAGACCACGACGCTCTGGCAGAACGGGCAGGTGTATCGCACCTACACGATCTCGTCGGGCGCGGGCGACCACGCCACCCACACCGGCGAGTTCCGCATCGGCTGGAAGACGGCCATGCAGGACATGGGCTGCGTCCCCGGCTACGACTACTGCACGAAAGACGTCCCCTGGGTCGCCTACTTCAACGGCGACGAGGGCTTCCACGGCACCTACTGGCACAACAACTTCGGTACGCCGATGAGCCACGGCTGCATCAACATGACCATCCCGCAGGCCAAGGAGCTCTACGACTGGGCCTACCGCGGCACCGAGGTGTCGGTCCACTACTGAGCCCGGATCCTTCAGAAGAGGGGCGGATGCCATTCGGCATCCGCCCCTCGTCCCGTTTCGGGGCCCCTCCCTCGAGTGGGCGTGCAACAGCCCGTCCGCTCACGCGAGCGCGACATCACGCGGGCCGTCCCCGTGGGCGCGACGCACCGCAGGAGTTCCCCTCCTCGGCCGGCCCGTCCGCCCCGGGATCGGGTCCCTCGCGCGCACAACTCCTGCGCTACGGCTCGGCCGAATGTTCATCGCCAGCGGGAGCGGCGGCTCTGCAGCAGCTGTGCACGCCGCCCCGGGCCGACGGATCGGCCCAGCGCACGGTCTCGGGGCGGGGCGACGACGAAAGAGGGGCGGATGCCGATGGCATCCGCCCCTCTCGGGATCAGGCGATCAACGCAGCGCGTCGATGACCGCGTTCAGCGTGGCCGAGGGGCGCATGACCTTCTCGACGAGCGCCGTGTCGGGGCGGTAGTAGCCGCCGATCTCGGCGTGGTGGCCCTGGACCGCGTTGAGCTCGGACACGATGGTCTGCTCCTCCGCCTCCAGCTTCTCGGCGACAGGGGCGAAGACGGCCGCCAGGTCGGCATCCGTCGTCTGCTTCGCGAGCTCCTCAGCCCAGTACAGCGCGAGGTAGAAGTGGCTGCCGCGGTTGTCGATCGTGCCGAGCGCACGGCCCGGCGACTTGTCGTTCTCGAGGAACGTGCCGGTCGCGGCATCCAGCGTCTGTGCGAGCACGCGGGCGCGGTCGTTGCCCGTCGTGTCGGCGAGGTGCTCGAGCGAGGCCGCGAGGGCGAAGAATTCGCCGAGCGAGTCCCAGCGGAGGTAGTCCTCCTCGACGAGCTGCTGCACGTGCTTGGGGGCGGAGCCACCGGCACCGGTCTCGAACAGGCCACCGCCCGCGAGCAGCGGCACGATCGAGAGCATCTTGGCGCTCGTGCCCACCTCGAGGATCGGGAACAGGTCGGTGAGGTAGTCACGCAGCACGTTGCCGGTGACCGAGATCGTGTCCTCACCGCGGCGGATGCGCTCGAGCGAGTACCGCGTGGCCTCGGCCGGAGCGAGGATCTCGATGGTGAGGCCCTCGGTGTCGTGGTCGGCGAGGTACTCGTGCACCTTGGCGATGAGGTTGCGATCGTGCGCGCGGGTCTCGTCGAGCCAGAACACGGCCGGAACGCCGGTCGCGCGGGCGCGCGTGACAGCGAGCTTCACCCAGTCGCGGACAGCCACGTCTTTGGTCTGCGTCGCGCGCCAGATGTCGCCCGTGCTCACCTCGTGCTCGAGCAGCACGTCGCCGTTCGAGGCGACGACCTGCACGCGGCCCGGGGCCGGGATCTCGAAGGTCTTGTCGTGGCTGCCGTACTCCTCGGCGGCCTGAGCCATGAGACCGACGTTCGGTACCGAGCCGATGGTCGCCGGGTCGAGCGGACCGTTGGCGATGACGTCCTCGATGGTCGCCTGGTAGACACCGGCGTACGAGGAGTCGGGGATGACGGCGAGTGTGTCGTCTTCTCCCCCGTCGGCGCCCCACAGCTTGCCGCCGTTGCGGATGAGCGCGGGCATCGAGGCGTCGACGATGACGTCGGAGGGCACGTGCAGGTTGGTGATACCCTTGTCGCTGTTCACGTACGAGAGGCGGGGGCCGTTCTCGAGACCGGCGCGGATCTCGGCCGCGATGGCCTCGCCGCCCTCGACGTTCGCCAGACCCGCGAGGATCGATCCGAGGCCGTCGTTCGGGGTGAGCCCGGCGGCCGCGAGGGCGTCGCCGTGACGGTCGAAGACATCGGCGAAGAAGGCCTTCACGACGTGACCGAAGATGATCGGGTCGCTGACCTTCATCATCGTGGCCTTGAGGTGCACCGAGTAGAGCACGTCGTCGGCCTTGGCCTCGGCCAGCGTGTCGGCGAGGAACGCGTCGAGGGCCGCGGCCGAGAGGAACGTGGCATCCACGATCTCGCCCTGGAGGACCTTGAGGCCGTCCTTGAGGGTCTTCGTGGTGCCGTCGGCCGAGACGTGCTGGATGGTGAGCACGTCGTCGTCGGCGATGACGACCGACTTCTCGTTCGAGCGGAAGTCGTCGTGGCCGAGGGTCGCGACGCGGGTCTTCGAGCCCTCGCCGAACGCCTTGTTGCGGTGCGGGTGCTTCTTGGCGTAGTTCTTCACCGCCAGGGGCGCGCGGCGGTCGCTGTTGCCCTCGCGCAGCACGGGGTTCACGGCCGAGCCCTTGATGCGGTCGTACCGGGCGCGGACGTCCTTCTCATCGACGCTCGACGCCTCGTCGGGGTAGTCGGGGATGTCGTAGCCCTGCGCCTGCAGCTCGGCGATCGCCGCCTTGAGCTGAGGGATGGATGCCGAGATGTTCGGCAGCTTGATGATGTTCGCCTCGGGCAGCGTCGCGAGACCGCCGAGCTCGGCGAGGGCGTCGCCCACCTGCTGCTCGGGAGTGAGGCGCTGCGGGAAGGCCGCGAGGATGCGGCCGGCGAGCGAGATGTCGCGGGTATCGACGTCGACGCCCGCCTGCTTCGTGACGGCCTGCACGATGGGCAGGAACGACGCGGTGGCGAGAGCCGGCGCCTCGTCGGTGTACGTGTAGATGATGGTGGAATCGGGCACGTCAGATCTCTCCGTAGAGGCGGCCAGGGTTGCGAACCAGCCTATCGCACCAGGGCAAAGTCTCTTGATGTCGAGATAGTTCCACTCGGCGCCCCCTGTCGTGTGGACTCCGTTCAGGCGCGGATGCCGTGCTCCCGGGCCGTCTTCGGATGCGCCATGGTGTCGCGAGGAAGGTCGGCGACGCGCATCCACCCCGGCCCCTCGATCCGGGCGCCCTTCGCGGCGAGACCGTCGATCGCAGCATCCACCTCGCGGGAGATCTCGTCGGCGAGCTGACTGCCGACCACCATCGACACGATCACGCGGCACTCCTCTCGCTCGACGCGCGCCGTCACGACGACCACGGCCTTCAGAGAGAACGGCCCGATGCGCGTCGTGAACAGGGACAACCCGGTGTTGTCCAACAGCGCCTCGCTGACGACGTCGCCGCGCTCCCACACCCAGAGACTCTCGCCCGTCGCCCCCGGATCGGCGGAGCTCGTGCGTTCCGGCGCCGGGCGCAGGTGCGCCCGCGCCAGAGCAGCCGACACCGCGTCGACCGTGGTGCCCTGCGCCTCTCGCGCCACGTGGAGGACGCACGCGCGGGCGATCTTCCATCGGCCCGCCGGTCCGTCTTCGGCGCGGGGAGGGCGCGCGGGCGGCGGGGTGGCGGCATCCATCGATTCAGCCTACGGCGGGTGTCCGGGGCGGGGCGGCGGGCGGGCGGGGGCGCGAAAACCATGACGCCGAACGCATGCGGTGGCATGGGATCTTGGGGCCGGGACGACGGTGCCGCTAGCCTGGGCGCATGGCTGACCTGCGTCTCGTCGAACTGTCCGCCGCCACGATCGTGGCCGTGAACAATCTCTCGCTCAAGCCCGGCCAGGAGCAGTTCCTCGCCCCGGTCAGCTACGGCATCGCCGCGACCGTGATGAACCCGTCGACGTCGTGGCAGCGCGTCGTGCTCGACGGCGACGAGGTCGTCGGCTTCGTGAGCGCCAACTTCGACGGCGAGGCGCCCGAGGAGCACTTCCGCTCCGTGCTGTGGCGCATCAACGTCGACGCCGACGATCAAGGCCGCGGTGTGGGCAGCTTCGCGCTCGGGCAGCTCCTCGAAGAGGCGCGCCGTCGCGGCATGGACCACGTCGATGTCATCTACGAGCCCGGCGTCGGCGGCCCGGAGGCCTTCTTCCAGCGCGTCGGCTTCGAGCCCGTCGACGAGACGGAGTACGGCGAGGTCATCGCGCGCGTCCGCGTGTGAGGCGAACCACCTCTGCTTCCCGGGTGAGGTTGTAGCCTCCGGGCGCACGGAGAACCCGCTTCCTCGTACGGTGTCCCCGTGTCCGGACCGTGGTTCTCCATGCCCTTCGGGGTCGCGCTCGCGGCCTACAGCCTCGTTCAGCTGGGCTCGACTCCGCACTGGTGGAACATCGCCACCACGGCCATTCTGCTTTCCGCTGCCGTAACGTCCGTCCTGCGGGGCGTCCTCGACCTACGGGCTCGCCGCCGCGCTCCGCGTGACTGACGACGGATGCCACGCGCCCCGCGTCAGGCGGGGGGGCGTGGCATCCGATGTTCTCGGCGCCCGGGGTCAGACGAGCGACTCCCGCCAGGCCGCGTGCAGCTGCGCGAACTTGCCCGTCCCGGCGATGAGGGCGGCGGGGGTGTCGTCCTCGATGATGCGACCGTGCTCCATCACCAGCACGCGGTCGGCGATCGCGACCGTCGACAGGCGGTGGGCGATGATGATCGCCGTGCGGTCGGCCAGCAACGTCTGCAGCGCATCCTGGATGAGACGCTCGCTCGGGATGTCGAGCGACGCCGTCGCCTCGTCGAGGATCAGCACCGCGGGGTCGGCGAGGAAGGCGCGCGCGAAGGAGATCAGCTGACGCTGGCCCGCCGAGACCCGACCGCCGCGCTTGTTCACGTCGGTGTCGTAGCCGTCGGGCAGCTTCGAGATGAAGCCGTCGGCGCCCACCGCACGGGCGGCGGCGCGGATCTCGTCCATCGTGGCGTCGGGCTTGCCGAGCGCGATGTTGTCGGCGACCGTTCCGCTGAAGAGGTACGCCTCCTGGGTGACCATGACGATCGCGCGGCGGAGATCCTTCGGATGCAGGCGACGCAGATCGACCTCGTCGAGGGTGACGGCACCCTGCGTCGGGTCGTAGAAGCGCGAGATGAGCTTCGCGAGCGTCGTCTTGCCGGCGCCGGTGGTGCCGACGAGGGCGATCGTCTGCCCCGCGGGGATGTCGAGCGTGAAGTTCGGCAGGATGACCCGACCCTCGGTGTAGCCGAAGGTGACCTCGTCGAAGCGGACGTGCCCGCGGGCACTCCACAGGTCGACGGGGTCGGTCGGGTCGGGAACCGTCGGCTCCTCCTCGAGGACGCCCGACACCTTCTCCAGGGCCGCGGTGGCGGACTGGTAGGAGTTCAGGAAGAACGCGACCTCCTGCAGGGGCGAGAAGAAGTTGCGCACGTACAGCACGGCGGCCGTCAGTACGCCGATCTCGAGCGGACCGGCGATGACGCGACCGCCGCCCCACAGCAGCACGACGGCCACCGAGACGGCGGCGACCGCCATGATCCCCGGCTCGAACGTTCCGAACAGACGGATCGAGCGCATGTTGACGTCGCGGTAATCCGCGGCGAGCGCGCCGAACTCGGCGTCGTTGCGGGGTTCCTTGCGGAACGCCTTCACGGCGCGGATACCCGTCATGGTCTCGACGAACTTGACGATGACCTGCGCACTGATGACGCGCGACTCCCGGTAGATGACCTGCGAGCGCGTGTAGAACCAGCGCATGAGCAGGTACATCGGGATGCCCATGACGGTGAGGATCAGCCCCGACTGCCAGTCGATGAGGAAGAGCGCGGCGAGGGTGAACAGGCCGTAGAGCACCCCCGACACCAGCTCGTTCAGTCCGCCGTCGAGCAGCTCGCGGATGGTGTCGAGGTCGCTCGTCTGACGCGAGATGATGCGGCCGGAGGTGTACGACTCGTGGAATTCGAGGCTGAGCTTCTGCGTGTGCAGGAAGATGCGCTTGCGCAGGTCGAGCATGATCGCCTGCGTCAGACGCGCGGCGACGACCACGTACCAGCCGATCAGCACGGCACCGCCGATGCCCGCGAGCAGGTACACGCCGACCACGCCGTAGGTCGGCATCCAGTCGCTGCGCTCGATGACGGCGGGGAGCGCGTTGTCGATGCCGTAGGCGATCAGCGCGGGACCGGCCACACGCAGTGCCGTCGAGACGACGAGCACGGCCGCAGCCAGCACGAGCTGCCACCGCAGCGGTGACACGAGCGATCCGAGCAGGCGGAGGGAGCGCTGCCGGATGGCCTTGCTCTCGGCGCGCGTGTAGTCGGAGCGGTCTTCGCCGCTGGTCCCGGACACGGTCGCGGTGCTCATCGGGTCGCCTCCTTCTCGGTGAGGGCGTCGTCGGTGGGGGCGTCTTCGGATGCCGTGGCCCGGCGCCCGTCGGTGTCCGCGAAGTCCTCGTCGGGAGCGATGATCGAGATGGCTCCCGTCCGCGCCTCGCGCTCGGCTTCTTCGAGGCTCGAGATGACGTAGCGGTAGTGCTCGCTCTCGCGCAGCAGCTCGGAATGGGTGCCGACCGCCGTGACGCGCCCGTTCTCCAGCAGCGCGACGCGATCGGCCAGGGTGACCGTCGAGGGCCGGTGGGCGACGACCAGGGCCGTCGTCTCGCTGAGGACCTCGCGCAGGGCGTCTTCGACGAGGGCCTCGGTGTCGACGTCGAGCGCCGACAGCGGATCGTCGAGCACGAGGACGGCGGGGCGGGCGGCGACCGCTCGCGCAAGGGCGAGACGCTGACGCTGGCCGCCCGAGAGGCTGAGCCCCTCCTCGCCGATGACGGTGTCGACACCGTCGGGCAGGTCGTGCACGAACTGGGCCTGAGCGACCTGCAGGGCTTCGCGCAGGATCTCCTCCGCCTCGGGCGAGCCCGGGACGAGGTCTTCGCGCCCGAGGAGGACGTTGTCGCGCACCGTCTGCGAGAACAGGGTCGCGTCTTCGAAGGCCATGCCGACGTGGCGCCGCAGCTCGGCGAGCGACAGCTCGCGCACGTCGACGCCGTCGAGCAGCACGCGTCCGCCCGTGACGTCGTAGAGCCGGCCCGGCAGGGTCGTGAGCGTGGTCTTGCCGGAGCCGGTCAGGCCCACGAGGGCCATCGTCTCGCCCGGGCGCAGCGTCAGATCGATCCCGTCGAGCAGATCGGGCTCGGTGCCGGCGGCATCCTGATAGCGGAAGTGGGCGCCCTCGAAGGTGAGCTCGCCGCGCGGTGCGGCGATCGAACGCGGGTTCTCCGGGTCGACGATCGTGTTCTGCTCGTCGAACACCTCGAAGATGCGGTCGGTCGCGGTGCGCGCGTCGAGCAGGAACGAGAAGAGGAAGCCGATCGACTCCATCGGCCAGCGCAGCACGGTGGCCATGGCGAAGAAGGCCACGAGCTCGGCGACCTGCAGCTGCTCGAGTTGCGCCAGCACGATCCCCGCGCCGAGGCAGACGGCGAAGGCGATGTCGGGCAGCAGCACGAGCCAGAACCAGATCCAGCCGACCGCGCGGGCCTTGTCGATCTCGGTCTCACGCAGCGACTCCGCCTGGCGGGTGAACTTCTGCAGCGCGTGCTTTCCGCGGCCGAAGGCCTTGAGCACGCGGATGCCGTGGACGCTCTCTTCGACGGAGGTCGCGAGATCGCCCGCCTGATCCTGGCTCTGACGGGTGAGGGCGCCGTACCGCTTCTCGAACCGGAAGCCGACGTAGATCACCGGGGCCGAGGTGACGAGGAACAGTGCTCCGAGCAGCCAGTGCCAGCGGAAGAGCAGGATCGCGCCGATCGCGATCGTCAGCATGTTGACGACGAGCAGGATGACACCGAAGGCGAGCCACCGGCGCAGCATGCTGATGTCCTGCATCATGCGGGAGAGGAGCTGCCCCGACTGCCACCGGTCGTGGAAGGCGACGGGCAGCCGCTGCAGGCGCGAGTAGAACGACTGGCGCAGGTCGTATTCGACCTTGGTCGCCGGCGCGAGCACGAACCACCGACGCAGCCACACCATCGCCGCCTCGGCGAGGCCGAGCGCGAGCACGGCGAGCGAGCCCCCCACGAGCGCGGCGGGGTCGAGGGAGGCGATGGGGCCCGCGACGATCTGCTCGAGGACGAGCGGGATGGCGAGGGCGAGGAGGCTCGCGATGAGCGCCGTGACGGCGCCCGCGATGAGGCGCGGCAGCACCGGCCGCGCGATGGGCAGCAACCGCGCGAGCGCGCGCGGCGTGGAGAGACGTTTCGGAGTCGTCGAGGTGGTCATGATCCTCAGGGGGTCGAAGCGGGCGCCGGGATCGGGCGCGGACAGGGAAGCCGAGGGCGCGACGGGTTTCGTCGGTCAGGGCGGAAGCGCGAGCGCCGGAGCGCGGACGCGGGCCCTAGGAGCGTCGGCCGGGACGCGCGGCGACGGAGAACGCGGCGGCCGGGGCGACGGGGGCGTCGATCTGGTCCATGGCATCCTCCTTGATCTGGTGAAGCCATCGCCGGGGGAACGACAGCCCTCCAGAGTATCCCTGTGAGAACGCTGAAGGCAAGGGTGTCTTCGCCGCTCAGGCCGCCGCTTCGCGCGCGAGGAGGCTCTGCTTGACCGCGGTGCCCCACGCGAATCCGCCCATCGTCCCGTCTCCCCGCAGAACGCGGTGGCACGGGACGAACAGGGCGACCGCATTGCGGGCGCAGACGGATGCCGCGGCCCGCACCGCGGTGGGCGAGCCCAGCGCCGCGGCGAACCCGGTGTAGGTCAGCGGGGAACCGGGCGCGATACGGCGCAGGCCCTGCCACCCGGCGAGCTGGAGGGCCGTACCGTGCTGCGCGACCTCGACGTCGTCGATCGCCGCGACATCGCCCGCGTAGTAGGCGCGGACCGCCACGGCCGCGGCGGTCTCGCCCGGGGACACGAGGTCGGGACGGCGGTCGGGCCGCAGGCGGGCGAGGACGGCGTCGCGGTCGTCGGTCCATCCCGACACGATCACGCGATCGGCGGCGTCTGCGAGGATCGCGAAGGGGCCGTCGGGGGTGTCGACGAACTGCAGGGTGGCCGTGGTCATGCGGGGGTCTCGCTTTCTGCGTCGGGGGCGGGGATCGGTGCGGGGCGGGATGCGGGGGTGGGCCGCGCCGCGGCCGAGGCGGCGGGTGCCGCGGGTGCCGCTGGGGCGGCGGGTGCCGCGGGGGCGGGCGAGCGCCAGGCCTGGGTCACCGGGGCGGCGTACCAGTAGTGCGCCATCGCATAGCTGCGCCACGGAGCCAGGCGCTGCGACCAGGCGGTGAACCCGGCGGGATCGGACGGCAGACCGAGCTGCGCGGCACCGGCGCGCGCTGCGACGTCTCCGGGGAGCAGCACGTCGGGGTCGCCGAGGACACGCATGCGCACGTAGTCGGCGGTCCACGGGCCGATCCCCCGCCGGGCGAGGAGCCGCTCCCGCTGCTCGGCGCCGTCGTCGCCGGGTCCGATCTCGAGTGAGCCGTCGGCCAAAGCTGCGGCGGCCTCGACGATCGCGCGCATGCGCGCGGCCGGCCCCCGCAGCACCTCGAGTCCGCGTTCGGCGATCACTGCCGGCGGGGGGAACAGCGTCATCGGCTCGGGCGCCACGCTCGCGGACTCACCCAGCTCGGCGGCGAGTCGCCCCTGCATGGTGCGGGCCGAGGCGACGCTGATCTGCTGGCCGATCATGGCGCGTAACAGCATCTCGTCGGCATCCATCGCCCCCGGCACCCGGACACCGGGGATCGCGGCGACGGCGGGAGCGAGTTCGGGATGCCGCGCGAGGGCGTCGTCGATCGCGCGCGGGTCGGCATCGAGATCGAACAGTCGCCTGACCCGTGCGATGAGCGTGCCGAGATCGGCGAGCGCGCTCAGCCGCGCGCGCAGGCGCAGCTTGTCGTCGGCGCGGCGCACCTCGAACCACGCGGGGCCACCGGGAAGGCGCACCACCCGTGCGAACGAGCGGTCGTCGCCGACCTCGACACCCGGGATCGCGTGCGCCCGCATCCATCCGAAGAGCCCGACCGTGTCGATGGGCCCGCGTACCGGAAGCGCCAGATCGATCTCGCCCGCCGCCGCCTCGGCGCGCGCGGTCGCCGAACGGCGCGCGCGCAGGGCGCTGGGCGTCATCCCGAACACCTCGCCGATGGTCTCGGTGAATTGACGGACGCTCGAGAATCCGGCCGAGAAGGCCACGTCGGCCGACGACAGGTCGGTGCCCACGAGGAGGGCCCGTGCGGTGTGGGCGCGATGGGCTCGCGCGAGGGCGAGCGGACCCGCACCGAGCTCGGCGGCGAGGAGTCGCGTCAGGTGACGCGACGAATACCCCAGGCGGCGGGCGAGGCCCGGGACGCCCTCGCGGTCGACCACTCCGTCGGCGATGAGGCGCATGGCGCGGGCCACGACGTCTCCGCGTACGTCCCACAGGGGCGAACCCGGGGCGGCCTCGGGCAGACACCTCTTGCACGCGCGATAGCCCGCCTCGTGCGCTGCGGCGGAGGTGGCGTAGAAGGTGACGTTCTCTTCGTTCGGGGTGCGCGCCGGACAGCTCGGACGGCAGTAGATGCCCGTCGATCGCACGGCCGTGACGAACTGCCCGTCGAAGCGCCGGTCGCGCGACTGGATCACGCGGTAGCGCTCGGTGAAGCCCGGCGCGTCGGCGGTGGTGGGGGTCATGGCATCCACCCTGCCATCGACCTCCGACATCGGCTGGCGGAAATCGGACACGGCCGTGGGCGGCCGCGAAAGCGCGGGCGGAGACGGGGTGGCGACAGGTGCGCAGGTGGCCCCGGGGCGACGGAGGTGGCCCTGGGGCCACCCTGCGCCCCGACTCGGCGCGCCCGACTCCCCCCGGGGCGACGGAAGTGACGCCGGGGCGGCCGCGCCGGCCCCGGGGCCATCCAGCGACGAGGCCGTCGCCGCAACCCCTCCCCGATGTCGGTGCCCGTCGCTAGCGTGAGGGGATGAGCGAACGCGAATACGACCTGATCGTCATCGGCGCGGGCCCCGTGGGCGAGAACGTGGCCGACCGCGCCGTGCAGGCCGGTCTCACCGCCGCCATCGTGGAGTCCGAGCTCGTCGGCGGCGAGTGCTCCTACTGGGCATGCATGCCGTCGAAGGCACTCCTGCGCAGCGGCGCGGCCCTCCGCGCCGCACGTGACGTCGACGGCGCGAAGCAGGCGGTCACGGGCGAGCTCGACGTGGCCGCTGTTCTGCGACGCCGCGACACGATGACGAGCAACTGGGACGACTCGGGTCAGGTGCAGTGGCTGCAGGGCGCCGGCATCGACCTCGTCCGCGGACACGGGCGGCTCACGGGCGAGAAGACGGTGCGCGTCACCGCCGCCGACGGCACCACGACCGATCTCGTCGCTCGGCACGCGGTCGCCGTGTGCACGGGTTCCGCCGCGCTCCTCCCCGACATCCCCGGCCTCGCCGACGTGTCGCCCTGGACGAGCCGCGAAGCGACCGCCGTCGAACGGATCCCCGGCTCGCTCGCCATCATCGGCGGTGGCGTCGTCGGTGCCGAGATGGCCACCGCGTTCCAGAGCCTCGGCGCGCAGGTCACCATCATCGCGCGCTCCGGATTGCTGGGCGGAAACGAGCCGTTCGCCGGCGAGCTCGTCGCATCCTCCCTCCGCGACCGCGGAGCGACCGTCAAGACGGGGGCGGATGCCGCGTCGGCGCGCCGCGACGACGACGGCCGCGTCGTGCTCGAGCTGTCCGACGGCACGACCGTCACCGCCGACGAGGTGCTCGTGGCGACCGGACGCGTCCCCCGCACCGACGACCTGGGAGTGGAGGCCGTCGGACTCGTCCCGGGCGAGTGGCTCGACGTCGACGACACCCTCCGCGTGCGGGGCTCGGACTGGCTGTACGCGGTCGGAGACGTCAACCACCGCGCGCTCCTCACCCACCAGGGCAAGTACCAGGCGCGGGCCGCGGGCGACGTCATCGCCGCACGCGCGAAGGGCGACGAGGTCGACGACGCCCCGTGGGGCGCTCACGTCGCCACCGCCGACCACGACGCCGTGCCCCAGGTCACGTTCACCGATCCCGAGGTGGCATCCGTCGGTCTCACCGCCGCGAAGGCGGAAGACAGGGGCCTCAACGTCACGGTGCTCGACTACGACCTGGCCAGCGTCGCGGGCTCGAGCGAGCAGTCCGACGCCTACGTCGGCAAGGCCCGCGCGATCGTCGACACCGATCGCGGCGTGCTCGTGGGGGCGACCTTCGTCGGCCCCGACATCGCCGAGCTGCTGCATTCCGCGACGATCGCCGTGGTGGGCGAGGTCCCCGTGAAGCGCCTCTGGCACGCGGTGCCGTCGTACCCGACGGTGAGCGAGGTCTGGCTGCGCCTGCTCGAGACGTTGGGTCGCGACTCGGCGTGAGACACGGCGCGGTGCTGTCGTCGGCCCCCTTCGAACCGACCGCTCGATGGAGGAGGGCCGCGCCATGTCGCGCGTCGTGGCGCTGATCCGCGGGGTCGGTGGCCCCACGGCCCTGAAGATGCCCGCGCTGCGCGAGGCGCTGGCATCCGCCGGCTTCGGAGACGTCGACACGCTGCAGGTCGCCGGCAACCTCGTGCTCGACGACGACGGCCGCGCCGCCGACGATCTCGCGGCGGTGATCCGCGACACCGTCCGAGACGCCTTCGGCTTCGATCTGCCCGTGCTCGTGCGCACGCACCGCGAACTCGTCGACGCCCGGGCGCGCAACCCCTGGGCCGATGCGGCCGAGGGGCGATGGGTGCAGACCGTGTTCCTCGACGGCGAGGCGACGACGACGCTCGAGCTGCCGCAGGGCGTTCCCGAAGAGGCGGTGGTCGACGGCCGTGAGGTTTTCGTGCGCTACCCGGAGGGGATCGGCGGATCGAAGCTGCAGGCCGGGTGGTTCGAGAGACGTCTCGGCGTCGTCGGTACCGCGCGCAACAACAACACCGTCGCGAAGCTCATCGAGATGAGCGCGTGAACGCGGCGGCATCCGTCGCGCCCCGAGTCGGCGCGCTCGCTCGAGCCGTCGATCGCTGACGGACCGTCACGGCGATCGCCGCGCACGCGATCACGGCGAGTCCCCCTACGACGGTGGCGGCGGTCAGCTGCTCCCCGAGCAGCAGAGCCGCCCAGGCGAGGGAGAGCACCGGTTGAACGAGCTGGAGTTGGCTGACGCGGGCCATCGGTCCGATGGCGAGCCCGCGGTACCAGGCGACGAATCCGAGGAACATGCTGACCACGGCGAGGTAGGCGAACGAGCCCCACGCGGCCGGGTCCGCCATGATCGGCGTGCGCATCGCGGAGACGGCGGTGAGGGCCACCATGACCGGGCTCGACAGCACCAGGGCCCACGAGATCGTCTGCCAGGCGCCGAGCTCGCGAGAGAGCACCCCACCCTCGGCGTAGCCGATGGCGGCGGCGACGACCGCTCCGAGCAGCAGCAGGTCGGAGGCGTGCACGCCACCGGCACCCCCCGCCAGGGCGAAGGTCACGGCGACGACGGCCCCGACCACCGCCGCGATCCAGAACGCCCGCCCCGGCGACTCTCGCGTGCGGATGACCGCGGCCACCGCGGTGGCGGCGGGGAGCACGGCGATCACGACGGCGCCGTGGCTCGCCGGTGCCGTGGTCAAGGCGAACGAGGTGAGCAGCGGAAACCCCAGCACCACTCCCCCGCCCACGATCGCGAGCCGCGCAGCCTGGCGGGGTGACGGGAGCCGTGACCGCGTCGCGACGAGCGCGATCCCCGCGATCGCCGCGGCCACCACGGCCCGCCCCGCGCCCACGAAGAGCGGATCGAACTGCGCGACCGCGATGCGGGTGAAGATGACCGTGAACGAGAAGGCGAGCACGCCGAGACCACCCCACACGAGCCCACCCCGCATGAGGCCACCCGTCACGGGGCCCCCGCGCACCACGGAACCGGACGCTCTCTGCATCCGCCCACTCTGCTGGCCGGGTGCCGCGCATCGCGCGGTCCACTCGCCGTCGCGTGGCATCCATCGCCTCCCGCCCCGACCTCGTGCCGCGCCCCGCCGAGGGCGACCGAGCCGGTTCGACGCGCGCGGGTGTCCGGGGCGCACGCGCCGCGGAAGGCGGCCGAGCCGGTTCGACGGGCGCGCGGGCGTCCGGGGCGCACGCGCCGCGGAAGGCGGCCGAGCCGGTTCGGGGCGTCATCGCGCGTTCGGGGCGGGTACCTTCCGCCCCGAACGAAAGAACACGCCCCCACCCAGCCCACACCCGCACCACCGCCACGCGGCCCACACCCGCACCCGCACCGCCACGACGGAGCACGCCCCGCACACGCGACGACGCCGCCGCAACCGGAGCTGCGACGGCGTCGAACGACGACCGGAGGTCAGTGGAAGAAGTGACGCTCCCCCGTGAAGAACATGGTCACCCCGGCGGCGCGCGCGGCGTCGACGACCTCGGCATCCCGCACCGATCCACCGGGCTGGATGATCGCCGAGATGCCCGCGTCGATCAGCACCTGCGGGCCGTCGGCGAAGGGGAAGAACGCATCGGATGCCGCGATCGAACCGCGAGCGCGGTCGCCCGCACGCTCGACGGCGAGACGGCACGAGTCGACACGGTTGACCTGGCCCATGCCGATGCCGACCGTGGCCGAGGCCTGTGCGAGCACGATCGCGTTGGACTTCACCGCGCGGCACGACTTCCACGCGAAGATCAGGCTCTCCATGTCGGCCTCGGCAGGTCGCTCGCCCGAGACGAGCTCCCAGTTCTTCGCGACCGACTCGATGTCGTCGGGGAAGCGGTCGGCGTCCTGCAGCAGCAGTCCGCCCGAGACCAGGCGCACATCCATGCGCTCCTGCTGCCAGTCGGTGGGCAGCTGCAGCACGCGCAGGTTCTTCTTCAGCTTGAACACCTCGAGCGCTTCGGGCTCGAAGTCGGGGGCGATGATGACCTCGGTGAAGATGTCGCGCAGGTTCTCGGCCATCTTCAGCGTCACGGTGCGATTCGCCGCGATCACGCCGCCGAACGCCGAGACGGGGTCGCACTCGTGCGCGCGCAGGTGCGCCGACGCGATCGGGTCGAGGGCGTTGGGCGCCGCAACCGCGATACCGCAGGGGTTGGCGTGCTTGATGATCGCCACCGCGGGCTTGACCATGTCGAAGGCCGCGCGAAGGGCCGCGTCGGCGTCGACGTAGTTGTTGTACGACATCTCCTTGCCCTGCAGCTGCGTGGCCTGAGCGATGCCGTGTCCGCCGACGCGCGTGTAGATCGCGGCGCGCTGGTGCGAGTTCTCGCCGTAACGCAGGGTCGACAGGCGCTCGGCCTGGATCGTGAGGTGCGCGGGCAGATCGATGTCGTCGCCGAGGGTGCCCTCGGCGAACCAGGTCGACACCGCGGTGTCGTACGCGGCGGTGTGCGAGAAGGCCCGCGCGGCGAGCTCGCGGCGCTGCACGAGAGTGGTCCCGCCCTGCGCCTGCAGCGCGTCGATGATCGCGGGGTACGACTCGGGCGAGACGACGATGGCGACGTTGGCGTGGTTCTTCGCCGAGGCGCGCACCATGGCGGGGCCGCCGATGTCGATCTGCTCCACGACGTCGTCGCCCTCGGCACCGGATGCCACGGTCTCGACGAACGGGTAGAGGTTGACCACGACGAGCTCGAAGGGACGGATACCGAGGTCCTCGAGCTGCGCCTCGTGCGACGCGAGACGCAGGTCGGCGAGCAGGCCCGCGTGGACGTTCGGGTGCAGCGTCTTCACGCGCCCGTCGAGCGACTCCGGGAAGCCGGTGACGGCCGACACGTCGGTGACGTCGTATCCGGCCTCGCGCAGCAGCGTGGCCGAGCCGCCGGTGGAGACGATCTCGACGCCGGCGGCGGCGAGGGCCTCGCCGAGGGCGAGCAGGCCGGTCTTGTCGCTCACCGACACCAGCGCGCGGCGGATCGGGACGACGTCGCGGGGACGGTAGTCGGCGGGGTCGTGTCGGGGTCCGGCCATGGCGTTCGGCTCCTGTGTCTCGAGTCGGGTTCGATCGCGGCGGGCGAGCACCCGCCGCACGGTCAGGCGGTTCGGGATGCCGAGTCGGCGAGGTCGAGCTCGCCCTCGGCGATGCGTCGCACCACGTCGATCAGCAGACGCCGCTCGACGGGCTTGATGCGCTCGTGCAGGGTGTCCTCGTCGTCGCCGGGGAGGACGGGGATGCGCTCCTGGGCGAGGATCGGACCGGTGTCGACACCCGAGTCGACGACGATGACGCTCGCCCCCGTCTGGCCGACGCCCGCGGCGAGCGCGTCGCGCACACCGTGCGCGCCCGGGAACTCGGGCAGATACGCGGGGTGGGTGTTGATGATGCGCGGCTCCCACGCGGCGACGAGGTCGGCCGGCAGCAGGCGCATCATGCCGCTGAGCACGACGAGGTCGGGGTTCCACACCGACAGCTGCTCCCCGAGCTCCGCGCCCCACTCCTCGCGCGTGGCGAACGAGCGGAAGGGCACAAGGAAGGTGGGGATGCCGAAGTGCTCGGCGTGCGCGAAGCCCTCGGCCTCGCGATCGGCACCGACCGCGACCACGCGCGCCGGGAAGTCGGGGGCGGAGGCCGCCTCGAGCAGGGCGCGGAGGTTGGAGCCGGTGCCGGAGATGAGGACGGCGACCGTGAGCACGGAGGTCAGTCTACGCAGGTGCGCCGGAGCGCGCCGAGCGGGGCGGCGGGAGGCTCAGGAGCGCGCGCTGCGCTCCGGAAGCGGAGCCCGCGGCTCCTCCCCCGGAGCCGGATCGGCGTGCTCGCGCGCGGGGTCCGGCTCAGCGCCGGGGCTCGTCGTCGTTCGACTCGGCCCAGGCGGCACGGATGCGTGCCCGCACCTCGTCGTCGCCGGCGGTGGACGGGCCGGCGGCGGACGGGTCGGAGTCGTCGGGTCCGCGGTAGGAGCTCGGCCACACGTCGTGCGCGATGCCCGTCCCGGGAGCGGACACGGCCGGGGCGGGACCGGTGGCGTGCTCGTCGCGGTCGAAGGGCGTTCGATCGCGCGGCGCGAACGAGAACGCGGGGGCCTCGTCGCGGTGCGGGGCGAAGACGTCGGCGTCGTCGGGGCGGGCACCGAAGCGCGGGCTCAGCAGCAGGATGGCGAGGCCCACCAGCACCTCGATCCCGAGGGCGAGGGCGAGCGGCCCCGGCTGCGGTCCCGTGTCGGCGAGCCGACCGGGTCCGATGGCCCCGGCGGAGGACAGAGCGGCGAGGGCGCCGACCCCGCCGGTCAACGCGGCGACGGCGAGAGCGACGACGAGACGCGGCGCGAGTGGTTCGGGCTCGACGCTCGACGGCATCCGCGATCGCAGGATCCACCCGGTCAGCGCGCCGACCCCCACCGGCAGCAGCACGAGCAGCAGCAGCCACGACGACGTGGAGTCGGGCACCGCGCCCAGCACCGGGATGCCGGGGAGCGCGCCGACCTGCGTCGCGGCGGGCGTGACGGCGGTGTCGGTGCCCAGGGCGAACCCCGGTCCGGCGGTGAAGGCGACCGCCCACAGCAGGAGGGTCGGCAGGTACACGAGCTGGCCGAGTGCGATGACGGTCGCGCCGATGCCGTCGGCGTTGCTGGCCTGGTAGAGCCCGATCACCTGGGTCGAGCGCGTGATGAGACCCGCGACCACGACGACGCCGCCGACGGCGACGAGGCCCAGCGTGGTGAGGGCGAGTCCGCGCAGCACGAGTCCGGGCACGGGCGCCCAAGCGGCCGGCATCCGTTCGATCCGATCGCGGACGGCCTCGACCGGACCGTCGTCGCCCACGCGCCAGGCACCGACGACCGCGCCGATGAACGACGGGACGAGGAAGAGCAGCGCCGGCAGCAGGATCGCCAGCCACGTCTCGGATGCCACGAGGTCGGCGTTCGAGGTGAGGGCGACGAGGCTCGCCAGCCCGGCGAACACCAGGGAGCCCGACAGCCAGCCGGTGACGGCGGCGCCCGCCTCACCGGCGCGCACGCCCGAGCGGGCGGCGAAGAGGGCGGTGAAGGCGGCGAACGCCAACGGGGCGAGAGAGAGGGTGAAGGTCGCGAACGACGGATCGATGCCGGTGGCGGCCAGATACGCGTCGGGCAGCGTCACCGTCACCGGGACGAGGTGCCCGAGATGCCACACGGCCGCCGACGTCGGCCACAGCGCTCCCCAGTCGGGGGCGCCCAGTCCGAAGACCCACAGCAGGGTGAGGGGGGCGAGCACGACGGCGATGCCGCCCGCGGCGGCCAGGACGGCGTCGAGGGCGGCCAAGAGGGCGACGAGGAGGCGATGCATGGGCGACTGCGACCCTACCCGCGCTGCCCCGGAGCGCCGCTCAGGCGCGGCGGCGAGCGCGCGAGAACAGCGCAAGCAGGCGTGCGCGCGCGCCGCGGGGCGTGCCGGCGGAGGGCCCAACACCCACCGAGGACCCTGAGCCCGTCGAAGGGTCCGGACCCACCGCACCGCCGGGGGCTTCGACGGGCGCCGCCACCTCCGCCCGTGACGCCACCGCACGATCGGAGGCTTCGACAGGCGCAGCCGCGTCGGCGGCGTCGGGCTCGCGCACCGCGCCGCGCGCGGCCGCCCACCGCTCCCACACCACCGTGGCCAGGCGCGGATCCGCGCCGATCGGTGCCGAGGTCAGGTCGGCCTCCGCCTTCTCGATCACGCGTGAGAAGTGCCCGGGCGCCAGCACGTAGCTCGCGGCCACCGTGCGCCGCCCTTCCGCGCGCGCCGCGTGCACGGCATCCGGAATCCGGGGCTCCGAGGCGGCGGCGTAGGCCGTCACGACGGGGCCGGCGATGCCGGCTGCGCGCATCAACCCGGCCATGCGCTCGACATCGACGACCGCACCGGGGCGCGTCGACCCCGCAGCGGCGAGCACGACGGTGTCGTCCGGTCCCGCGCCCGTCGCCTGGACGCGATCGACGAGGATCTCGGCCAGCACGGGGTGCGGCCCCAGCGCGGGAGCGACGGGGAGGCCGTCGGCGGCTTCCACGAGGTCGACCTCGGTGTGATACCCCGTCGAGAGCAGCAGCGGCACGATGACGATGTCGTCGGTCCGCTCGCGCGCGGCGGCCACCACGTCCGTGACGTACGGCCCGTGCACATCGACGTAGGCCTCGTGCACCTCGACGCCCGCGGGGGCGGTCGCCCGCAGCACCTCGAGCAGTTCGCGCACGACGACGCGTCCCTCTTCGAACCTCGTGCCGTGTGCGCAGGCGATGAGCACCGCGGTCATGCGTCCTCCTCGTCGACGATGTCGAGCCGGTATCCGCGCTTGTACACCGTGCGGATGAGGTCGATCCCCCCGAGCGCCTCGCGGGTGCGCGCCACGGCGACCTCGACGGCGTGTCCGCTCGCGTCGGCGGTCGGCAGCGCGGCGATCAGGTCGGCGCGCGAGACGACCGCTCCGGGGTGTCGGGCGAGCGCCCGCAGGATCTCGACGCCGGTCCGCGGCAGGGCGGTGAAGACGCCCTCGAGCACGATGCCCGTCGAGCGGATGCCGAGCCGCCCGGCGCTCGTGCGCAGCACGGCCGCGTCGGGGCCGCCGTAGTGCGTTACGACGGCCCGGACGAGAGCGCCCAGGCGCCCGCGATCGGGGACGAGCGGGTCGATGCCGACGTCGCGCAGCGGTCCGGCGGTGATCGGGCCGACCGCGGCGACGAGCACGCGACCGTCGGCGGTGCGGGCGGCGACCCCCGCCAGGGCGTCGGCGCGGTCGGCGGCCAGGACCCACTCGCGAGCCGCGGGTGCCGAGGTGAACAGCACGGCGTCGATCTCGCCGCGCGCGACCTGACGGGTGGAGGCGGCGACGACCTCGGGGTCGGGGGGTGGCCCCCACCGGTAGATCGTCAGGCTCGTGACGCGGGCGCCCGCCGCCTCGACGGCCTCGTCGAGGCCGTCGGCTCCCGAGCCGTGGTGCTGCACGGCGACGTGCAGACCCTGCACGCCCTCGGCGACGAGGAAGTCCCGCAGCTCCGCCGAGGTCTCGCTCTCGGCGACCCAGTCGGCGTCGAAGCCCGCCTGCTGGATCGCCCCGCGCGCCTTCGGGCCGCGGGCGACGATGCGCGCCCGGTCCATCACGGCGCTGAGCTCGTCGTGCAGGCCCGCTTCGTCAGCGGTCTCCATCCATCCGCGGAACCCGACCCCGGTCGTGGCGACGACCACGTCGGGCGGGTCGGTGACAAGGCGCCGCGTCTGGGCGATGAGGTGCTCGTCGTCGACGTGCGGCACGATCGTCAACGCCGGCGCGACGCGGACGCGCGCGCCGTGGCGCTCGAGCGCGGCCGACAGCTCCCCCGACCGGCGATCGACGGGAAGCAGCACGGTGCAGCCCTGGAGCACCGTGCTGATCGTCCGCGCGGGTGTCGTCACCCGATGCCTTCCCCGCGCGCCCCGGCCGAAGCCGCGGCCGCAGCGGGCTCCACGGCCGGGAGCAGCAGGTCGGGTCGGGCGACCTCGCCGAACACCAGGACCGCGGGGTTCGCGAGGCGGTGGATATCGGCATCCTGGATCGCCGTTGCGAGCGTCGTGCGGATCGTCCGCTGCGCGGGCGTGTGTCCGTTCTCGACGAACGCGACGGGGCGGTCCGCGGGGGCCCCCGCGGCCCGGGCCGCCGCGACGAAGCGCGGCAGGGCGCTGACGCCCATCAGCGCGACGACCGTGGCCGAGTCGTCGCGGAGGGCCGCGAGGGTGGCCTCGCTCGGCGTCTCCTGACCGTTCACGACGTGAAGGGTACCGGCCACGCCGCGGTGCGTCACGGGGATCCCGGCCGCCGACGGCACGGCGATCGAGCTCGAGATGCCGGGGACGACCTCGACCGGGATGCCGGCTTCGCGGCACGCCAGGACCTCTTCGCCGCCGCGTCCGTAGACGAACGGGTCGCCGCCTTTGAGCCGGACGACGCGCAAGCCCTTCGCGGCGCGGTCCACGATCAGGGCGTTGATCTCTTCCTGCGGCACCGGGTGGTGCTGCGGGCGCTTGCCCACGTCGATCAGTTCGACGTCGTCGCCGAGCTCGGCGAGCACGCCGGTGGGGCCGAGGCGGTCGTGCACGACGACGTCGGCCTCGGCGAGCAGAGCGCGAGCGCGGACGGTCATCAGGTCGATCGGGCCGGGGCCGCCGCCGACGAGCGCCACGCTCCCCACGAGCGGGCGACGTCGGCGGCGGAGCGGAAGGGCGCCTTCGGCGAGGCGCTGGGCGATGGCGTCGCGGACCGCGACGGTGCGGCGCGGGTCGGCGCCCGCTGTCGAGACGACGCCGACCATGACGTCGCCGCTCGTGGTCTCGGCGGCGAGGCGCGCAGTACCCCTGCCCCCGTGCCCGGCGTTGACGCACCACACCCGGCGGGCCTCCGCCGCGGCGACGACGGACGCGTCGACGGATGCCGAGCCGGTGGCGGTGTGGCAGAACCAGGCGTCGTCGAGGTCGCGGGGTTCGAAGGCGCGCTCGTGCCACTCGATGTCGCCGGCGCCGGCGAGCGCGGTGAGCCCCGCGGTGGCGACCGGCGCGACCAGGCGCACGCGGGCACCGGCGGCGCGGAGCCGCGCGATGCGCTTCTCGGCGACGGAGCCTGCGCCGACGCACACGACGAGCCGGTCGGTGAGGTCGAGTCCTGCGAGAGCGATCATCGGGGGTCCTTTCCTGCGCCGGCGGCATCAGCCGCGGGGGCGAGCTTGACGAACACGACGCCGTCGGTCACCGCGACCGGGTGGACCCGGACGCTCAGCGGCTCCTTGCCCTGCGTGTCGAGGCACTGGCCGGTGCGCAGGTCGAACACCTGCTTGTACATCGGGGATGCCACGGTGGGCACGCCCGCGCGATCGCCGACGATCCCCCGCGAGAGGACGGCCGCCCCGCTGAACGGGTCGATCTGGTCGGTGGTGAAGAGGCGGCCGTCGTAGGTGCGGAACAGCGCGATCTGGTGCCCGTCGACGAGAGCGGCCGCCCCGCGCTCGACCAGGAGGTCGTCGACGCGGCAGATGCGGGTCCACCCGTGCGGGGCGTCGGCCGCGGGCGTCGCGCTCGCGTCGTCGCCGGGTCCTGCGGTCGTCGCCGACGCGGCGGCGGCGGGGGCCGTCACGCCGGGGGCGGCGGGCGCGGGGCTCGGCGTCGCGGCCGGGGTCTCGGCATCCATCGTCATCGCCTGCGACGTCGTCATGGCCGCACCGCCAGCGTCGTTCCGCCGATGAACACGGCGCCCGACGCGCGCTCCTCGTCGGTGGCGGGGCGGGCCTGGCCGCGCTCGGCGACGTAGGCGAGCGAGGGGTCGGCGACCTCGGGGGCGTTCACGAAGCTCTGGAAGCGCGTGAGCTTCTCGGGGTCGGCGAGGGTCGCGGCCCACTCGTCTTCGTAGGCGTCGATGTGGGAGGCCATGGCGCGGTCGAGATCCTCGGCGATGCCGAGGGAGTCGTCGAAGACGACGGCCTTGAGCGCGTCGAGGCCGCCCTCGTATTCGGCGGCCCAGGGAGCGGTGCGCTGCAGCCGGTCGGCGGTGCGGATGTAGAACATGAGGAACCTGTCGATCGCGCGCAGGAGTCCCTCGTCGTCGAGACCCTCGGCGAAGAGAACCGCGTGGCGGGGCGTGAAGCCGCCGTTGCCGCCGACGTAGAGGTTCCAGCCCGCCTCGGTCGCGATGACCCCGATGTCCTTCCCGCGGGCCTCGGCGCACTCGCGCGCGCAGCCCGAGACGCCGAACTTCAGCTTGTGCGGCGAGCGCAGGCCCCGGTAGCGCAGCTCGAGCTGCACGGCCATGCCGACCGAGTCCTGCACGCCGTAGCGGCACCAGGTCGAGCCGACGCACGACTTCACCGTGCGCAGCGACTTGCCGTAGGCGTGGCCCGACTCGAAACCGGCGTCGACGAGGCGCTTCCAGATGTCGGGCAACTGATCGAGGCGGGCGCCGAACAGGTCGATGCGCTGGCCCCCGGTGATCTTCGTGTACAGCCCGAAGTCGCGTGCGACCTCGCCGATCACGACGAGCCCCTCGGGGGTGATCTCGCCTCCCGGGATGCGCGGCACGACGCTGTAGCTGCCGTCGCGCTGGATGTTCGCCATGACGTGGTCGTTGGTGTCCTGCATCGTCGCGAGCTCGCCG
The DNA here is from genome assembly GCF_032464915.1 of Microbacterium galbum. NCBI lineage: Bacteria > Bacillati > Actinomycetota > Actinomycetes > Micrococcales > Microbacteriaceae > Microbacterium > Microbacterium galbum. The sequence goes on from NZ_JAWDIS010000001.1 coordinate 631,595, forward strand.
GCGAGCACGTGTTCCGAGTAGAGGCTGGCGAGGATGCTCGCGAGCGCCGGCTTGCAGATGTCGCAGCCGCGTCCCGTTCCGAAACGCTCGACGATGGCCGTGAAGGTCTTGAGCCCCGACACGCGCACGGCGTCGAAGAGTTGCGCCCGCGTGAACGAGAAGTGCTCGCACAGGCCGTTCGAGACCTCTTTTCCGGATGCCGCGAGCTCGGTCGCCACGAGCTTCTTCACCAGCGCGAAGCACGAACCGCACGCCGCCCCGGCCTTGGTGCAGGCCTTGACCTCGGCGGCATCCGCGCACTGGTGTTCGGTCACCGCGCCGCGGACGGTGCCGGCCGTGACGCCGTTGCACGAGCAGACGATCGCGTCGTCGGGGAGGTCGCCCTGCGGGGCCGGCGCGAGGTCGCTCGGCATGAGGTACGCGGCCGGGTCTCCGCCCAGCGCGCGACCGACGAGCGGACGCAGTGAGGTGTATGCCGAGGCGTCGCCGACGAGGATGCCACCGAGCAGAGTCTGTGCGTCGTCGCTCAACACGAGCTTCTTGTACACGCCCGACACCGGATCGGCGTAGGTGACGTCGAGGGCGTTCGGCGTCTCGGCGAACGCGTCGCCGAAGCTGGCGACCTCGACGCCCGAGAGCTTGAGTTTGGCCGAGGTGTCGAAGCCGTCGAACGCGGCCTCCCCGCCGAGCAGGCGGGTCGCGGCGACCTCCGCCATCGCGTAGCCCGGAGCGACGAGACCGATGCACTGACCGTCGAAGCTCGCGACCTCGCCGATGGCCATGATCGCCGGGTCCGACGTATCGCAGCCCCCGTCGATCACGACACCGCCGCGCGCGTCGACGGCGAGGTCCGCGGTGCGCGCGAGCTCGTCACGGGGGCGCACGCCGACCGTGAAGACGACGATGTCGACGGCCTCCCACGTGCCGTCGCGCAGCTCGAGGCCGCACACGGCGCCGGACTTGTCGGCATCCACCCGGGTCGTCACCGCCCGCGTGCGCACCTCGATGCCGCGCGCCTCGATGAGCCGCTGCAGCGCCTTCGCGCCGCCGAGGTCGAGCTGCGCCGACATGAGGCGCTCGTTCGACTGGAGCACGAACGGCGAGACGCCCTCGGCCTGAAGCGCTCCCGCTGCCTCGAGTCCGAGCAGACCGCCGCCGACGACGGCACCGCGCAGGGGCCGGCCGAGCTGCGCAGAGCGCTGCGCGACCCACGCGCGCATGCCGGCGACGTCGTCGAGGGTGCGGTAGACGAAGCAGCCCCGGTGGTCGAAGCCGTCGAGCGCGAGGCGTGCGGCGTAGGAGCCGGTGGCCAGGACGAGGCGGTCGTAGGCGTGCGTGGAGCCGCCCGCGGTGGTGACGGTGCGCGCCGCGCGGTCGATTCTGGTGACGCGGGCGTCGGTCTCGACGCGCACCCGCTCGTGAGCGAGCACCACGGGATCGAGCGCGAGGTCATCGGGGGTCCTGCCGCTGAAGACGCCGGTCAGTCCGACCCGGTCGTAGGGCCCGCGGGCTTCGTCGCCGAGCACCGTGATCGACCAGCGGCCGTCGGTGTCGCGGCTGGTGAGGCTCTCGACGAAGCGGTGGGCCACCATCCCGGCACCCACGACCACGACGGATCCGGATGGAGCGGGGTGGAGCATGCCGTCACGGTACGCGGCGGACTTTGCCGACGCGTCAGCGCCGTGTTTCGTTCCGGTTGCGGGGTTCGAGCGGGCCATGCCCCGACGCTAAGCAGCCGAGGTTTCCCCCGCCCTCGCCCCGGCGTTACCCCGGGCGAACGTTTCCCTCACGCGGCGGTGGCGCTCGTGTGAGGTTTGGCCGCCGGCATCCGTCCCGCTCTTCCGTGCCCGGCGCGCTGTCGCGCTTCTCACCCGTTGAGTGTCCAAAACACCCCGGACGAATTTTCGCGACGTCCGGGTGTCTTGGACACTCAACGCCCGCCAAGGGACGCCGCGTCAGTCGACAGGCTCCAGCACGAACAGCTCGATGCGCCGCTCCGTCTTCTTCTGGTACTCGTCGTAGTCGGGCCAGACCTCCGTCGCGTAGCCCCACCACTCCTCGCGCTCGGCACCCTCGGCCTGGTGCGCGTCGTACTCCTTCTTCACGTCGCCGTCCTGGAGGGCGACGCGCGGGTTCTTCACGAGGTTGTAGAACCACGCGGGATGCTCGGGTGCCCCACCCTTGGATGCCACGACCGCGTACTTTCCGTCGTGCTCGACGCGCATGAGGGCGGTCTTGCGCAGGCCGCCCGTTTTGGCGCCGACGGTGGTGAGGACGATGATGGGTACGCCCCGCAGTTCGGCGGATTCCTGGCCTCCCGAGGCCTCGAACGTCTCGGCCTGCTGGCGGGCCCATTCGCTGGTGCTGGGCAGATACTCTCCTGAGAGCGACATGTCTCCCACGATACGTCGGCGTCTTCCCCTCCGGTCCTCACCCTCCCCTGTTTCTCTCCCGTTTCCTGGAGCCTTCATGAGCGCTTCCGCTCCCGAGACCACGGCCACCCCCGCACCGAAGAACGGCCTCGACCGCTTCTTCGAGATCACCGCCCGCGGCTCGACCGTGAGCGCGGAGGTGCGCGGTGGCGTCGTCACGTTCGTGACGATGGCGTACATCGTCATCCTGAACCCGATCATCCTGTCGGGCACCCCCGACGTCTCCGGCAACGCCCTCGGCTTCCCGCAGGTCGCCGCGGTCACCGCCCTCACCGCGGGCGTGATGACCATGCTCTTCGGGCTCGTCACCCGTCTGCCCTTCGCCTTCGCCGCGGGCCTCGGCATCAACTCGTTCCTCGCCGTCGGCATCGTCGGCGAGGTCACCTGGCCCGAGGCGATGGGCCTGGTCGTCATCAACGGCCTCATCATCGTGCTGCTGGCGGTCACGGGCCTGCGCCGCATGATCTTCGAGGCCGTCCCGCTGGCGCTGAAGACCGCGATCACCGTCGGCATCGGCCTCTTCATCGCCTTCATCGGCTTCGTCGACAGCGGCCTCGTCACCTCGACCGGGCTCAACTCTCCCCCGGTCGGCCTGGGCGTGGGCGGCTCGATCGCCACGATCCCGACGGCCCTGTTCGTGCTGACCCTCGTCATCACCGCCGTGCTGCTGGTGCGCAAGGTCAAGGCCGCGCTGCTGATCGGCCTGCTCTCGGGCACTGTCATCGCGGTGATCGTCGAGGCCGTCATGGGCCTCGGCGCGAAGGCAGACGGCAACCCCGGCGGCTGGGGTCTGAGCGTGCCGACGCTGCCGTCGCAGTGGGTGAGCCTGCCCGACCTGTCGCTCGTGGGACAGGTCGACCTCGCCGGATCCTTCGGCCGCATCGGCGCCCTCGCGGCCCTGATGCTCGTCTTCACCCTCGTTTTCACCAACTTCTTCGACGCCATGGGCACGATGACCGGCCTCTCGCGCGAGGCGGGCCTCGCCGCCCCCGACGGCACCTTCCCGCGCCTGCGCTCCGCGCTGGTGATCGAAGGCATCGGGGCCGTGGCGGGTGGGGCGACCTCCTCGTCGTCGAACACCGTCTTCATCGAGTCGGGCTCCGGCATCGGCGAGGGCGCCCGCACGGGCCTCGCCAACGTCGTCACGGGCGGGCTCTTCCTGCTCGCGATGTTCTTCACTCCGCTGACGAGCATCGTTCCCACCGAGATCGCCGCCGCAGCGCTGGTGATCGTCGGCGCGCTGATGATGGCGCAGATCCGCCACGTCGACCTCAGCGACATGTCGGTGCTCATCCCGGTCTTCCTGACCGTGACGGTCATGCCCCTGACCTACTCGATCGCCAACGGCATCGGTGCGGGCTTCGTCAGCTGGGTCCTCATCCAGGCGCTGTCGGGCCGCGCCCGCCGTGTGAGCCCGCTGTTGTGGATCGTCGCCGCCGGCTTCGTGATCTTCTTCGCGCGTGGTCCGGTCGAGGCGCTGCTGGGCTGAGCCTGGCGCTGTGTGGGGGCCCGGATGCCACAGCATCCGGGCCTATTTCCCGTGCGCCCACCCACATCACACGTTCCGCGCGAGACCACCCGCTTCGGTCGCCCCCCGACCTGTGCTCTCGCGCCGATCGTGCGATCTCGCGCCGCGCTGAGCCGCAACCGCACCGGCGTGTGACCGGGACGCGCTCCGCAGAATCCGCCGAGATCACACGTCCGGCACGACGTCGCACGATCGGACAGCCCCGCGACGTGTGCACTCGGCCCGATCGTGCGACCTCGCGCAGCTTCGGCGCGGATAGCCGCGCCGCCGCCAGCCCCCGGGAACACGAAAGGGCCCGGATGCCGTGGCATCCGGGCCCCTTCGGGCGAAACGTCAGAGCGCTTCGATGATCTCGCGCATCAGCGACGCGGTCTCGGACGGCGTCTTGCCGACCTTGACGCCGGCGGCCTCGAGGGCCTCCTTCTTCGCCTGGGCGGTACCGGCCGAGCCGGAGACGATGGCGCCGGCGTGGCCCATGGTCTTTCCCTCGGGAGCGGTGAAGCCGGCGACGTAGCCGACGACCGGCTTGGTGACGTTGGCCTTGATGAAGTCGGCGGCGCGCTCTTCGGCGTCTCCACCGATCTCACCGATCATGACGATGGCCTTGGTCTCGGGGTCGGCCTCGAACGCCGCGAGGGCGTCGATGTGCGTCGTGCCGATGACCGGGTCGCCACCGATGCCGATGGCGGTCGAGAAGCCGAGGTCGCGCAGCTCGAACATCATCTGGTAGGTCAGGGTGCCCGACTTCGACACGAGGCCGATGGGGCCCTTGCCGGTGATGTTCGCGGGCGTGATGCCCACGAGCGCCTCACCGGGCGTGATGATGCCGGGGCAGTTCGGGCCGATGATGCGGGTCTTCTCGCCCTTCGACTTCGCGTAGGCCCACGCCTCGGCGGTGTCGCCGACGGGCACGCCCTCGGTGATCACGACGAGGAGGGGGATCTCGGCGTCGATGGCCTCGACCATCGCGTCCTTCGTGAAGGCCGGGGGCACGAACGCGATCGACACGTCGGCGCCGGTCTCGCGCATGGCCTCTTCGACCGAGGCGAAGACGGGGAGCTCGACGTCGTTGCCGGAGGCGTCCTTGTGCGAGACCGTGGTGCCGGCCTTGCGGGCGTTCACGCCACCGACGACCTGGGTGCCGGCCTTGAGCATGAGGGCGGTGTGCTTGGTGCCCTCACCGCCGGTGATGCCCTGGACGATGACCTTGGAGTCCTTGTTGAGGTAGATCGACATGTTTCTGTCCCTATCCCTTACGCGTTGGCCAGTTCGGCGGCCTTGTCGGCGCCCTCGTCCATACCGGCGGCGAGGGTGACGAGCGGGTGGTTGGCGGCGGCGAGGATCTCGCGGCCCTCTTCGACCTGGTTGCCGTCGAGACGGACGACGAGCGGCTTGGTCGCGGTGTCACCGAGGATCTCGAGGGCCTTCACGATGCCCTCGGCCACGGCGACGCACGAGGTGATGCCACCGAAGACGTTGACGAAGACGCTCTTGACCTGCTCGTCGCCGAGGATGACGTCGAGACCGGCGGCCATGACGGTCGCCGAGGCGCCGCCACCGATGTCGAGGAAGTTGGCGGGCTTGACGCCGCCGTGCTTCTCACCGGCGTACGCGACGACGTCGAGGGTCGACATGACCAGACCCGCGCCGTTGCCGATGATGCCGACCTGATCGTCGAGCTTGACGTAGTTGAGGTCGTGCTGCTTGGCCTTGGCCTCGAGCGGGTCAGCGGCGTCCTTGTCTTCGAGCTCTTCGTGCTCGGGGTGGCGGAAACCGGCGTTCTCGTCGAGCGAGACCTTGCCGTCGAGGGCGATGATGTCGCCGTCCTCGCTCTGGATGAGCGGGTTCACCTCGACGAGGGTGGCGTCCTCGCCCTTGTAGACGTTGAAGAGCTTGACGAAGACGTCGGCCACCTTGGGGGCCAGCTCGTCGTCGAACTTCGCGGCCTTCGCGATCTCGAGGGCCTTCTCGGGGGTGATGCCCTCGAGCGGGTCGACCTCGATGCGGGCGAGTGCCTCGGGACGCTCGACGGCGAGCTCCTCGATCTCCATGCCGCCCTCGACGCTGGACAGTGAGAGGTAGGAGCGGTTGGCGCGGTCGAGCAGCACCGAGAAGTAGAACTCCTTGGCGATGCGGGCGCCGGCGGCGACCATGACGCGCTTGACGACGTGACCCTTGATGTCGAGGCCGAGGATGGCCTGCGCCGCCTCGAACGCCTCATCGGGGTTCTTCGCGACCTTCACGCCGCCGGCCTTGCCGCGGCCTCCGGTCTTGACCTGAGCCTTGACGACGACGACACCGCCGAGCTTCTCCGCGGCCGCCTTCGCCTCCTCAGGGGTGTCGGCGATGATGCCGGCGAGTACCGGCACCTCGTACTTTTCGAACAGATCACGTGCCTGGTACTCGTAGAGATCCACGGACAATCCTTCGCTGGGCGATCGGTGGTGGGAGGAGGCGAGATCTCTTGATATCAAGAGATCTTCACCAGGGGTCAACCCTACTAGACGGGGCTGAATCGCCTCGACGCTCACCCCTTCGATCGGAGGGATGCCCTCGTCCCGGGGTCTCCGCACGATCGTCGGACGTGCGAGGCGCGCGATCCGCCGTCGTTCGATCGCGGTCGCGATGAGTGATCATCGAGGCCGGCGCACAGTCGGGCGCGAACGGTCGATGATGGGTCGGTGAACCGAACCGATCGTCTCTACGGCCTGGTCGAAGAGCTCCGGGCCGTCTCCCCTCGACCGCTGAGTGCCCGCCGCCTCGCAGAACGATTCGAGGTGTCGGTGCGGACGATCGAGCGCGACCTCGCTGCCCTTCAGCAGTCGGGGCTGCCGATCTGGGCGGAGCCGGGCCGGACCGGGGGGTTCGTCATCGATGCGTCCGCGACGCTGGGCCCGGCCGGCTTCACCCTCGACGAGGCCCTCGCGGTGCTCATCGGGCTCGGTGCACTCGGACGCAGTCCGTTCCGTCATTCCGCCCGCACCGCAGCCCGGAAGGTGCTCGCGGTCATGCCGGACGACGAAGCGGCACGAGCCCGTGTGCTCGCGTCGCGCGTGCATCTTCTCGAGGGCGAGGATGACGTCGATGCGCCCGCGGCATTCGCGGCCGCCCTTCGCGCGGATCGCGTCGTGCGCCTCCGCTACCGCGATGCCGGCGGTGCGGAGTCCACCCGCGACGTCGAACCGCTGGGATCGATCGGCAAGGACGGGCAGTGGTACCTCATCGCGTGGTGCCGGCAGCGCGACGGGGTCCGGGCGTTCCGGGGCGATCGGATGCTGTCGCTCGACGTGACGGACGAGCGGCCCCCGCGCCGCGCTCTCCGCGCTGCCGACCTCACGATCCCGTACGGACGCCTGAGGTCCGTCATCGACGACTGATCCTCGACCGGGATTTCGTAAACGCCGACAGGACGGTGTCGCCACCGTCGGCGAGGGTGAAGCCGTCCACCGTCTCGTCCCCGAAGGAATCCCATGTCATTCACCTCCATCCGAATCGTCACCGACGACGTCGACCGCCTCGTCGCGTTCTATGAGCGGGTCACAGGTCGGCGGGCCGAGCGTCCCTCCCCGGTCTTCGCGCAGTTCAGCGGCCCCGGCGCGAATCTCGCGATCGCGAGCGTCGAAACGGTCGCGATGCTCGACGGAGCCCTGACCGCCGCGGCGAATCGCTCCGTGATCGTCGAGTTCGACGTCGCCGACGTCGACGGTGCGTTCGCCGCGCTCGCACCCATCGGCGAGGATGTCGTCCTCGCACCGACCACCATGCCGTGGGGCAACCGGTCGGCGCTGGTGCGCGACCCCGACGGCAACGTCGTCAACCTGTTCAGCACGCCTGCTGCCCATTCGGCATGGCCGACGCGCACCCCCGGTGACGCGCACGTCGCCGACACGGACAGCGGCCGGGGTGATGACCCCGGCCGCTGCCCGGCTGCGACGCCGGAGGCGGGTGGGCCCCCGGTCAGCGCCGAGGCGCGGTGCGACCGCTCCGGCGGTTGATCGCGTAGATGATCGGGGTGAGCACGGCCAGGATGGCCAGGGCCCCGATCAGGATGAACGAGGTGTCGTGCTGCATGATCAGCTCGGCGATGATGTAGCCGATCGCGGCGGCCAGAGCGCTGTAGAACGCCTTCAGCCACTGACGAGCGGGGGACGGGGCGGCGAGGTTGTCGGTCATCACGGACTCCTTCGGTAGGTGCTGCGAACCCTATGGGGGATCGGATCGATCGCACATAGTGCTTGCATAACTGTTCTTGGCTGAGGATCGGGACCGCCCCAGGCGCGGTGAGGGCGCGGCGCCTTGTCTGGAGCCATGCACCCCGCGAACCGCTCCCCCGAGACCGACCCCGCCGGCGCATCGCCCCGCGACGACAACGCTTCCGGGTGCGGCACGGTCACCGCCCCCACTGCCCGCCGCGTCGCGCGTCGCACGTTCCTCACGGCCGGGCTCGTCGTCGTCCTCGGTGCGGGCGGCGCCGCGTGGTGGGCCGCCGATCGCTTCCTCATCCCCCATGTCGAGGTGACCGACGTCGCGGCCTACGAGGCCGAGCATTCGAGCGCCACCATCACCGACGCGGCCGCCGGAAGCGCGGCCTCCCCCACCGTGACCGACTCCACCTTCGACGACGGATCCACTTCCGTGACGCTCGCCACGATGACGACGGGAACGGGTGCGAGCACCGTGACATACTACGTCGCCGACATCATCCTGAGAGATGCCACCGCCCTGCGCTCGGCGTTCGCGAACAACCAGTTCGGCGAGAACATCACGCAGACCACGAGCGAGATCGCCGCCGCCAATGGCGCGATCTTCGCGATCAACGGCGACTACTACGGTTTCCGGTCGACGGGCATCGAGATCCGCAACGGCGTCGCGTATCGCGACGAGGGCGCACGCGAGGGGCTCGCCTTCTACACCGACGGGCACGTCGAGGTGTACGACGAGACGCAGACCACGGCGGCCGAACTCGTGGCATCCGGGGTCTGGAACACCCTCAGCTTCGGCCCCGCCATCGTCGAGGACGGGGCGGCCGTCGACGGGATCGACGGCGTCGAGGTCGACACGAACGTCGGCAACCACTCCATCCAGGGTGACCAGCCCCGCACCGCCGTCGGCGTCATCGACGACAACCATCTCGTGTTCGTCGTCGTCGACGGCCGGCAGGAGGGGCACAGCGAGGGCGTGACGCTTCCCGAACTCGCCGACATCATGTTGTCGCTGGGAGCGACCACCGCCTACAACCTCGACGGCGGCGGCTCCTCGACCATGTACTTCAACGGCCAGGTCGTGAATTCGCCCTCGAACGGCGGCGAGCGCGGCACGAGCGACATCCTCTACGTGGCGGGCTGAACGGTGTTCGTGCTCATCCCGGCGTTCGAACCCGGACCCCGCCTCCCCGACATGGTGGCCGCGCTGCGACGTGCCGACCCCGACCTCGAGATCGTCGTGGTGGATGACGGCAGCGGCCCGGTCTTCGCCCCCGTCTTCGACGCGAGCGGCGACGCGGGCGCACGCGTGGTGACCCACTCCGCGAACCGCGGCAAGGGGGCGGCGCTGAAGACCGGCCTCGCGCACATCCTCACGCGGGATCCGGATGCCGACGTCGTCACCGCCGACGCCGACGGTCAGCACACGCCGAGCGACGTTGTCCGGATCGCCCACGCGCTCCGCACGGATGCCGCCGCCGCGCGCAGCGCGCTCGTCCTCGGGGTGCGCGCCTTCGACGGCACCGTCCCCCTGCGCAGTCGCCTGGGCAACACGGTCGCTCGCGGCCTGTTCCGCCTCGCCACCGGACGACGGCTCAGCGATACGCAGACGGGTCTGCGCGGCATCCCGTCCGACCGCATCCCGTGGGCGCTGCGCATCCCGGGCGAGGGCTTCGAGTACGAGCAGCGGATGCTGCTGCGCCTCGCTCCCGACCTCGTCGCGACGCACGAGGTGCCGATCGACACCGTCTACCTCGATCGCAACGCGTCGAGCCACTTCCGTCCCGTGCGCGACTCGCTGCGCGTGCTGCTGCCGGTGCTGCTGTTCGCGGCGTCGTCGCTCGCGGCGTTCGCGGTCGACACCGTGGCGCTGCTCGTGCTGCAGGCGCTCACCGGGTGGCTCGTGCCCTCGATCATCGCCGCGCGGGTGCTGTCGGCGACGGCGAACTTCGTCGTCAACCGCCGCGTCGTCTTCCGCGTGCGGGGCGGCCCGATGCGCGGGCAGGCGGTGCGATACGGCGTGCTGGCGCTGGCGCTGCTGGCCTCGAACATCGCGTGGATGTCGTTCCTCACCGACAACGGCCTGGCTCTGCTGCCGGCGAAGGTCGTCACCGAGGGGGTGCTGTTCGTCCTCAGCTACGGCGTGCAGCGCTCGCTCGTCTTCCCCCGGGCGGATGCCGGTTCCCCGGCCCCGCCGCCGCGGTCCGGAGGCGTCGACACGCTCAGCCTCCTCCGCCCCGGCTCCCCCGGCCCCTCCCCCGTCACCCCCACAAGGAGTTCCTCATGACCGTCACCGCCCTGATCCTCGCCGCAGTGGATCTGCTCGCCGCCGTGCTGCTGAGCGCCGTGTACTTCCGGCGGCACCGGCGCCGCGACCTCGTCGTCGCCTTCCTCGGTGTGAACGTCGGCGTCCTCGCCGTCGCCTGGGTGCTCGGCACCGCCGAGGTGGCCCTGGGCCTCGGGCTCGGCCTGTTCGGCGTGTTGTCGATCATCCGCCTGCGCTCGAGCGAGATCACGCAGCGCGAGGTGGCGTACTACTTCGCCGCCCTTGCGATCGGCCTCATCTGCGGCCTCCCTCACACCGACATCGCGACGCCCCTGCTGCTGGTCGGGCTGATCGTGTCGGTGCTGGCCGTCGCCGACCACCCGCGGCTGCTGGCCCGGGCCCGTCATCAGACCGTGCACCTCGACCGGGCGATCGCCGATGAGGGCGAGTTGCGGGCGGAGCTCGAGCGGCTGCTCGGCGGCGAGGTCACCGCGCTGACCGTTCAGCAGCTGGATCTCGTCGACGACACCACCCTGGTGGACGTGCGCTACCGCGTCGGCGCGGTGCGCTCGAACGTCGACTCCGGCCTCGGCTCGCGGCTCGAGGCGACGCCCGCCGCCGATCGTGAGGCGAGCTTCGCCGACCTCCTCGGGGGCACGCGGTGACCGCCCGCGACCGCGCCGGAGCGGCCATCTCCGCCCTCCCCGCGATCGGGCTCGACGCTCTCACGGCCGACGCGGCCCTGCTCACCCGCGTCGACCGCAAGTACGTCGTGCCGATCGAGGCCACGGCATCCCTTCTGCACGGTCTCCAGCGTTGCGCCGACGCCCCGGCCGCCCTTGAGATCGACGGCGAGCGCGAACTGGCGTACCGCTCGGTGTACTTCGACACCCCCGACTTGCTGAGCTTCCGCCTGGCCGCCCACGGGCGCCGTCGCCGGTTCAAACTCCGCACCCGCACCTACGTCGACACCGGGGTGGCGTTCCTCGAGATGAAGACGCGCGGGGCGCGGGGGCTCACCCGCAAGGAGCGCGATGCCTACGACCTCGACGCGGCCGACCGCCTCACGGTCCAGGCGCGCGGGGAGGTCGCCGAGGCCCTCGGAGCGATCGGTGTCGCACCGACCCGCGCCGACGATCTCGACGCGCGACTGCAGACGCTGTACCGCCGCACCACGCTGCTGCTCCCCGGCGCGACACCCTCCCGCGCCACGGTCGACCTCGACCTGCGCTGGGTCGACGCCGACGGCGCAGGCTTCACCCTCCCGCGCTTCGCGATCGTCGAGACCAAGTCGCCGGGTCAGGCGGGCGCCCTCGACCGCGCGCTCTGGCGCGCCGGACACCGTCCGCAGCGCGTGAGCAAGTACGCCACGGGCCTCGCCGCCCTCCGCTCCGATCTCCCCCGCAACCGCTGGACCCGCGTGCTGTCGGGCCCCTTCTCCTCCGCCCATCCGTCTCGAAAGGACACCCCATGCGCCGCCGTCTGATCCCCCTCGCCCTCCCCCTGACCCTCGCCGGGCTCGTTCTCGCCGGCTGCGCCGTCACCGCGCAGCCCACCGGAACCGCGCAGAGCGCGGCCGCGTCGAGCGTCGAGACCATCGGCGACGTCGACTCGACGATCCCCGCGGCTGCCGCCGAGCTGCTCGCGGCGAATGCCGACGGGACCGTCGTGCGCGACGACGAGTGGAGCGTGGCGGATGCCGCGACGGTGACGCTCGAAGGATCCACCGCCAGCAGCGACTCGGCGGGGGTGAGCGTCGACGGGTCGACCGTGACGATCACCGCGGCCGGCGTGTACCGCCTCACCGGCACCCTCGAGGGGCAGGTGGTGGTCGAGGCCCCCGACGACGCGCAGGTCGTCCTCGTCCTCGACGGCGCGGAGATCGACACCGTCTCGGGCTCGGCGATCCAGGTGGTCACCGCCGACGACGTCGCGATCAACCTGGCAGCGGGTTCCACCAACAGCGTCTCCGCGACCAGCTCGGCGGATGCCGACGCGAGCGCCGCGATCCACGCCGACAGCGACCTGACCGTGTCGGGCTCCGGATCGCTCACCGTGACCGACTCCGGCAACGACGGCATCTCCGCGACGGATGACCTCGCGATCATCGGCGGCACGATCACGGTGGATGCCGCCGACGACGCACTCCGCGGGAAGGACTCCCTCGTGGTGGAGGACGGAACGCTCACCCTCACCGCCGGGGGCGACGCGCTCAAGAGCGACCAGGAAGAGGATGCCGCGCAGGGCTACGTCTGGATCGCCGGCGGCACGATCGACGCCACTGCGGGCGACGACGGCATCGACGCGTGGACCGACGTCCTCATCACCGGGGGCACGGTGTCGCTCGCGACCGAAGACGACGGCATCCACTCCGAAACGTCCCTCGCGATCGCGGGAGGCGAGGTGACGATCGGCCGGTCGTACGAGGCGATCGAGTCGGCCGACATCCGCATCGCGGGCGGGGTGACCCTCCTGACCTCGTCCGACGATGGAGTGAACGCCTCCGGCACCACGACCTCCGACGGCGGCATGGGCGGGGGCGGCATGCAGGACTCCGGCGAGACGCTGACGATCTCCGGCGGCACCCTCGTCGTCGACGCCGGCGGCGACGGCCTCGACTCCAACGGCACGATCGAGATAACCGGCGGCGAGGTCACCGTCTACGGTCCCACCGCGCAGAACAACGGCGCGCTCGACTCCAACGGCGGCATCACGGTGACGGGCGGCACCCTCGTCGCGATCGGCAGCACCGGCATGGCCGAATCCCTCGAGGAGTCGTCGGCGCAGGGCTGGCTCGCCGCGACCGCGAGCGGTTCCGCCGGTTCGACGGTGCAGATCCAGGATGCCGACGGCACCGTCATCGCGCAGTACGCCGCCACGAAGACCTTCGGATCGGTCGTGTTCTCGTCGTCGGCGATCACCGACGGCCAGTCGTACACGGTGACCGTCGACGGGACCTCGACCTCGGTGACCGCCGGTGTGGCGGCCGCGGGCGGGATGGGAGGTGGCATGGGCACACGACGCTGAGACGTCACGGCCGTCGGCCGCGTCCCGGGGTGTCCTCCCCCGAGGCGCGGCCGACGCGCGTGCGACGAGCGTCCGCTCACGAGCCGTACCCTCTGCCGATGCCCTCGAGAAGGGACGACGGGGTCATGCCGCCGAGCGTGGAGTGCGCACCCTCACGCATCCCTGCCCGGTGCTGTCCGTTCGCTATGCCCGCGGGTCGGGCACGTCGCGGGGGCGATCGGGATCGGGCTCGCCCGTCTGCACCGTGCCGAACACCGCGGGCAGATCGGTCGATGACGCGGGCGTCCAGCCGTACGCCGTCGACTCCGCGGCGCCCGCGTCGACCACCGGGCCGAACGCCGACCGCAGGGCCTCGCGCCCGCTCTTCCTCCGCCGGCGCAGCACCGCGAACAGTCGAACGATCACTCCCACGGCGATGGCCGCCCAGAACGCGACCTCGATCCATCCGAACGTGCCCATGCGATGTCCCCCTCGTCGCCGCGTGAGTCCCCGACACTACCTCGGACGCGACGGCCGAGGTGAGCGAGACCGAGAGGGCGACGGTGCGGGGCAGGCGGCCGGTCGTGAGCTGACGACCGCGGCAGTCGGGGCGTCGTCCCGCGAGGGGGTCTCGCAGCGGTTCGACGCCTTCCCTGCGACACCCGCTAGTAGTCAAACTACCCGATGAGGCGTTCTTTGTCCCGTCAATCGACCTGATTCCCTTCCTCGGGCTCTCATTCTGTAGTACAACTACCTCTATCAACCCTCAATGGAGATGGAGCCTTGATGAGACCCTCCCCCCGGCTGCGCCGATGCACAGCCCTCATGACCATCGGCGGGGTGATCGCCGCACTGGCCGTCGCCGGGTCGGCCGGCCCCGCCACGGCGGCGGACGCCGCGACCGTCTCGGTCGACACCGGCACCGTGGTGCAGGACGACTTCCTCGGCATCGGCGTGAACGTCATCCCCTCGGCCCTCATGGAGCGCTCACGGGGTTTCGGGTACTCCGACGCCGACTGGGCGGTCGATGCGGAGCGCATCGCGACCATTCGACCGAAGGTCGCCCGCGTGTGGTTCCAGATCGACTGGATGGAGCCCGACAAGGGCGTCTACACGTGGGACAGCGATCGGATGAAGGCGTTCTACCGCTACCTCGACGCCTTCCAGGCCGCCGGCACCGACATCGAGCTGAACTTCGGGTGGAAGGTCGGCTCGACCGTGCACGACTGGTTCTCGATCCCCGGCGTCGACCCGTGGACCAGCGCCCCGGCCGACAACGCCGCGTACGCGGCATCCGCGTCCGCTCTGATCGACCAGCTCAAGAACGTGCGCGGCTACGACAACGTCAAGTACCTGACGTATTACAACGAGCCCAACGGCAGCTGGGACTTCGAGGCGCCGGGCGATCAACAGGCCGCGTACGTGCAGATGGCTCAGGCCGTGCACCAGCGCCTGGTCGCCGACGGCCTGCGCGACGAGGTCGAGATCTGGGGCCCGGAGGAGACCGGCGCCCCCGCGTGGACCACCTACATGGCGCAGAACGGCGGTGATGCGTTCGACCAGTACAGCTTCCACACCTACGGCGACTCGTACGGCTCCGTGCCGGGAAGCATCAACGCCCGGAAGAACGTCGCGGGCGGCAAGCCCGTCAACATGTCGGAGTTCGGCTGGTCGGACGACAACGCGAGCGGGTGGAACTCCGGCTACGCGAACTACGTGATCGCCGGAGCGAACCTGGGCCTGCACTCGATGCTCGTCTGGCAGCTCAACGGCACCTGGACCGTCGACCCCGACGGCGACACCAACGGCAGCTACAACATGTGGGACGCCCTCCCCCTCGGGCTCGAACCGCGAAAGACGTTTCTGTCGGCGGGTCTGCTGAACCGGTACATCCCCGCGCACAGCCAGGTGCTGGCATCCACGTCGTCGTCGTCCGACGTGCGGTCCGCGGCCTTCCGCGACGAGGCGGGCGACTACACCGTGCTGGTGGAGTCGAAGGGGGCGGCTCCGACCGATCTGACCGTCGACTTCGGCGGGACGACGGTGGACGCCGACTTCCACCGGGTCGTGTACTCCGATGATCTCGTGCCGGATGCCAATGCGCTCCTGCCCGCGGTCTCGGCCACCCTCCCCGCCGGCACGAGCTTCTCGGACGACCTCGGGACCGGCTACTCGTTCGCGGTGTACACCACCGCCGACCCCGCGGTGCAGGTGCGGATGGGAGACGTCGAGCCGACCGTGGCGTCGGGCTCGACGGTGCAGCTGACGGCCGACGTGATCGACGGCGCTCCCGGCGTGACGTGGTCCGTCGAGGGTTCGGACAACGGTTCCGTGTCGAGCTCGGGCGTCTACACGCCGCCCGCGGTCGACTCCGAGCGCAAGATCGCCGTGCGTGCGACCAGCACCGCCGACGCCACTTCGTCGGGCATCGCGCTCGTGACCGTCACGCCCCAGCTGACGTCTGCGCGGGTCGACCCCGTGCAGTTCGACCTCGACAGCGGGGTGTACGCCGGGTCCGAGGTGCTCACGCTCTCGACGGCGACCTCCGGCGCGCAGATCCGGTACACCACCGACGGTTCGGCACCGACCGCGAGCTCCACGCTGTACGAGCGACCGGTGATCCTGGCCGAGAGCTCCACGAAGCTGTACCGCGCGGCAGCCTTCGCGGCGAACAGGCAACCGTCCGGCGTCACGAGCCGCCTCTTCAAGGTCGGCGGCGTCTCGCAGGGTCCCGACGGCTACACCCTCTGCGCGAACGAGGGCGGCCAGTGCTTCTTCTCGGGACAGCAGAGCGTCGCGTTCGGCGGCGACGGACTGTTCAGCTACCAGGCGAAGACGGGTCCGGTGTCGTGCGACACCGCGACCCTCGGCGACCCGAACCCCTCGGGCACGCAGCGGTGCTACGTCAGCCCCGAACTGCCGTCGTCGTACCCGCTGGTCACCCTCACCAACGCCGGGTTCGAGAAGCCCGGCGGCACGAAGTCCAAGACCGGGCCGTTCACCAACGGCTGGACGTTCGACAGCCGCTCGGGCATCCAGAACGGTCAGGGGCCGCTCGGCCCGCCGACGCCGCCGGAGGGCCAGCAGGTGGCCTACCTCAAGACCGACGGCGGGGTGCAGGGCACCATCTCGCAGCAGGTGGCGTTCCCCGCCGGCGACTACCAGGTCGTGTTCGCCCTGTCGGGCCGCTCGGGCTACCCCGCGCAGAGCTTCGACGTGCTCTACGACGACACGGTCATCGGGTCGTTCGCCGTGGGCTCGACGAGCTCGTACACGACGCAGCGCTCGAACGCGTTCACCTCGACCGGCGGACGCCACACGATCACCTTCCGGGCCACCGCGCCCTCGGGCGATCGCACGGCGTTCCTCGACGCGGTGCGCATCGAGGCCCCCGTCGCCCCGGAGCCCGCGACGCTGTCGAACACGGGCTTCGAGGCGCCGTCCACGACGGGCGTCAAGTCGGCGCCGTTCACCGAGGGGTGGTCGTTCGTGGGCCGCTCGGGCATTCAGCGCAACGGCAGCGCCTTCGGCGCACCGACGGCCCCGGAGGGCACGCAGACCGCCCTGCTGCAGTCGCGCAACGGTGAGCACGGGTCGTTCGCGCAGACCCTGAAGATGGATGCCGGCACCTACACGCTGAGCTACCAGGCGTCACGTCGACCCGGGTACAGCGCGGTGCAGACGATCCAGGTGGTGGTCGACGGAACGGTGGTCGACAGCTTCGCCCCGCCGACGAACACGTTCACGGCGCACACCTCGCCGACGTTCACGGTGGCGGCGGGCGATCGGCAGATCACGTTCCGCGGCTCGGCCGCGACGGGAGACGCGACGGCGTTCGTCGACGCGGTCGTGCTGACGCCCGTCCCCTGAGGGACGACGAAGGCCCGGGCCTCTCGGTCCGGGCCTTCGTCGTGCATGCGGCGCCGACACGAGTCGCGATCGCGGGCGGGATGCCGCGGGCGCACCGGCTCCGACGGGTCGGGTCGGGTCGCGGCGTCGGCGACGCACGGACACCGATTCAGAGGAGGCGCGTGGGCACCGGTTCGTCGGGCACGTGCGCATCGACGCGGTGCACGCGCCCGCCCGCGCGCTCGGTGACGAAGTCGACGGCCCGGTCGCCCTCGTACAGCACCGCGGTGCCCTCGTCGAGGCCGAAGCCACCGGGAAGGATGCCCGCGTCGACCGCCCGCCGCAGAGCCGGCCGCCGCTCGGCTTGCGAGTCGTAGTGCACCCCGAGCGAGCCGGGGATGAACCCGAGGCCGTCGTCGATCGTCCGCACCTCGCCGAATCCGGAGGTGGGACCGCCCTCGTGCCAGCACAGCGCGCCCGCGGACGTTCCCGCCAGCAGCACGCCGCTGCGCCACGCATCGCGCAGGGCGGTGTCGAGGCCATGCGCCCGCCAGAGCGCCAGGAGGTTGACGACGCTCCCCCCGCCCGTCCAGACGAGGTCGGCCGACTGCAGGACCTCGCGGAAGTCGACGACCGTGCGGCCGTAGAGCCGCAGGTGAACGGCATCCACCCCCGACGCCATCGCCGCGGCGAGCTCTCGCCCCTCGTCGATCCGCTGGTCGCCGCCGGCCGTGTTGATGAAGACCACGCGGGGCCTGCCCTCGACGCCGGTGAGGTCGAGAGCGTGGTGCAGGAGGGGACCGAAGGCCACGTCACCCCAAGACGTGTCGGCCCACCCGCCGCACGTGGCCAGAATCCGAGGGGTGCTCACGCGCTCACCTCCACGGCATCCGCGTTCCACGCGCGCACGCGCGCATCGGGCCAGGTGGCGCCGGCGAGGGCGAACGCGATCGCGCGCTCCTCCCCCGCCTCGAGCCCGAAGGCGTTGTCGTCGAGCCAGGCGCCGAACGCGGTGGGGAACCCGTCGACGAGGACGAGGGGCGCGGGCACGTCGCCGACGTTGCGCACGCGCAGAACGCCGTCTCCCCAGCGGGCCTCGAGCCGCGTGCGCGGCTGCTCCTTCAGCGACGCCGGGCCGGTGGCGTAGGGCGCGAGGAGCTCCTCGATCGGCCGGTCGGCCAGCTCGTCGAGCGGCAGCGCCTCGATCGCGGTCGCCTCGGCGCTCTTCGGCTGCGCGTTCAGCGCGTACCAGGCGGACGAGATGCGGGCCCCGTCCGCGTCGCGGAGGTACACCGCCAGCACGAGGGGACCGTCGTCGGGAAGCTCGGCGTCGAGGGTGAACGCGCGCGCGTGGGCGTCGGCATCCAGATCCACGGATGCCGACAGCTCGGCGATCACGCCGAAGCGGGCGTCATAGAGGCGGGCGCTCACCGTCGCCGTCAAGGGATGAGGCGTGTCGTTGGACGCGTGCACCTCGGCCGAGAGCACCTCGCCCGCCTCGAGCGCGGTGCGGTCGTACACCGCGAACGCCGACTGCGCCGCACCGAACTGCCGCGCGCGGTAGTACGACAGCTTCGCGCGGCCGTAGTAGTCGACGATCGCCCACGACGCGCCGGGGAACACCTCGCCGACCTTGTAGAACCAGTACGCCGACGTGCGGGTACCCGCGTGCGCACGCAGCCGCTCCGACGCGAAGCGCAGGGCGTCGCCCTGGGCGAGCTGCGAGTACTCGACGAACGTGGCCCAATCGGTGAGCGGTCCGTAATGGGCGTAGCGCGCCTGTTTGAACAGGTCGAACAGCGAGAACTGCGCCTGGTGCTGCAGGATCGCGCCGTGCGCGGGCGGCGGCCACTGCTCCAGCAGCGCCGGATCGAGGAAGCGCGCCATGCTGTCGAGGTCGCACTGACTCGACAGCCCGTACTCGCCGAACACCGGGGGGACGTGCGTCGCGTACGCCTCGACGGGGTGACCCTCGTGGTAGACGCCGTAGTAGTGCTCGCTGCCGCCCCACGGGTCGGTGCGGTGGAACGGACGCGTCGGATCGTACTGCCGCACGCGGGTGCCGATGACGGTGAGCAGGTCATCGCCCGACACGGTGTCGGGGTTCTCGTTGCCCCCGCCCCACATCACCAGCGACGGGTGCGAGCGCAGGCGGCGGACGATGCGCGACGCCTGCGCGTCGACGGTGGCGAGCGTGGCGCCCGTGGCATCCAGTCCGAAACTGAGGGGGAACTCCTGCAGCACCAGGATGCCGCGACGGTCGCACTCGTCGTAGAAGGCGTCGCTCTCCACGGTGCCGCCGCCCCAGGCGCGGAGCATCTGCAGGTTCGCCCGCACGCACAGGTCGAGGATGTGCCGGTCGACGTCGAATCCGCGACGCGCCATCGGATCGGTGAAGCACCAGTTGGCGCCCTTGAGGAAGAGGGGCCGGCCGTTGACCACGAACCGCCAGTCGTACACGTCGTCGCCCGACACCTCGGGCAGCGCGCGCATCTCGACGGTGCGGATGCCGATGGACGCGGTGCGCGCGGACCCGTCGACCGCCGCTTCGACGCGATACAGCGGCTGCGCCCCGTACCCGAACGGCCACCACAACCGGGCGTCCGGGACGTCGATCTCGACCGCGTGCCGGGACGTGCCGCGGGCCGCCACGACCTGCGCCGTGACGTCGGAGACCACTGTCCCGTCGGGGTCGAGCACGCGGATGCGGGTCGGGGCGGCACAGCCGTCGGTGTGAGCGGTCAGGTCCCACTGCACGCGGATCCGCGCCGCCCCCTCGGCGGCGTGGACGGTCGAGACGAACAGATCCTCGAGCTCGAGGTCGGGCACGCGCTCAAGGCGCACCGCGCGCCAGATCCCCATCGAGATGAGGTGTCCGTAGTGCCATCCCCACCCGGGTGAGGGCTTGAGCACCCCGTGCCAGTCGCGCGGGGGCGGGTCGATGCGCACGACGATCTCGTCGGTACCGTCCCCGCGCAGCAGGGCCGTCACGTCGATGTCGGGACCGCCGTACATGCCGGAGTGGCGGGCGATCGGTTCGCCGTTGAGCCAGAAGGATGCCGCGTCGTCGACGCCGTCGAACGACAGGCGCACGCGCTGCCCGAGCCACGACGCCGGCACGTCGAATCGGCGGGCGTACCACCACTGCTGCTCCTCGACGCGGGTGCGCCGGAAGTGCCACGGCCATTCGGCGGGCGCCCCGTGCGCGACGAGCTCCGCGTGGGTGTGGTCGTGCAGCAGCGGGTCGGGGATCTCGCCCGCGGCGGTCAGGGCCGCCTGCACCGTTCCCGGGACGGCGGCACGGATCCAGTCCGAGCGGTCGGTGTCGGGTCGGTGCCAGCCCACCGGCGCCGGCGGTCGCGGACCGGCGAACCACCGCTCGATCGCGAACTCCCGGCCCGCGGGCGCGCCCGCGAGCAGCCACTCGCCGTCGAGCGGGACCACGTCGCGGTCGACGGCGAGCGCACCGCCGCCCCGCGCCGAGACGGGCGGCGCGGAGACGGGCAGGGCCGCGTGATCCTGCACCCAGCGGTCGCCGTACAGCGGCGAGGCCAGCGACCGCGCCCTCTCCCGGTCGTCGAGCAAGGTCATGCCCTCACTTCACCGCCCCGGCGTACAGACCGCTGACGAAGAAGCGCTGCGCGAAGACGAACAGCAGCAGGATGGGCAGGCTCATGATGAGCACGGCCGCCATGATGTTGCCCCAGTCGGCGAGGTATTGCGCCTTGAAGTACAGCACGCCCGTCGTCAGGGTGCGCTTCGACGGGTCGGTGAGCAGCAGCTGCGGGACGAGGTAGTCGTTCCACACGCCCACGCCCTGCAGCACCCAGAAGGTCGCGATCGCCGGGCGGGCCAGCGGGAGGAAGATGCGGCGGAAGAGGGTGAAGTAGCCCGCGCCGTCGATGACCGCGGCTTCGACGATCTCCTTCGGCACCTGGCGCATGAAGGCCGCCATGAGGAAGACGCCGAAGGGCAGCGCACCCGCGATGTAGATGAGGATGACGCCGGCGTAGTTGTTGATGAGGCCGAGGTCGCGCACGACGCGGAACTGCGGCACCAGCGCGAGCTGCATCGGCAGGAAGATACCGGCCGCCAGCAGCAGGTACACGCCCGAGCCGATACGGGTGGCCTGACGCACGATCGCGTACGACGCCAGCGCCGCGACGAAGGTGGCGACGGTCATGCTGACGACCGTCAGCAGCACCGAGTTGAAGAAGAGGTTCGCGAACCCGGCATCCTGCCAGGAGGTGACGAAGTTGTCGAAGGTCGGCGCCTGCGGCAGACCGGTCGGGTTCGTCAGCACCTCGAGGTTCGGCTTGAACGCCGTGATGACGATGATGACGATCGGGTAGATCATCGCGATGCTGAGCACGATCAGCAGCAGGTTGATCGGGAGGCGGCGGGCCAGGCGGAGCAGGGACCGCGTGTCCACGCGGGGGGTGACTTGCGTGCTCATCGGTTGCCCTCCTCGGCGGCGACGCGGTTGTTGAGTCTGTTCTGCACGGCGGCGATCGCGATCAGCACGATCAGCACGAGCACGGCCATCGCCGAGGCGTAGCCGAAGTTGTTGTTGACCAGGCCCTCCTGGAACACCTGCGTCATGAACAGCTGCGTCGAGTTGCCCGGTCCCCCTCTCGTCATCAGATAGACGGTGTCGAAGGCTCGCAGCGCGCCGTTGATCGACAGGACGAGCACGAGGCCGATGGAGGGGATCATGAGCGGGATCGTGATGAAGCGCATCGCCTTCCAGCCCCGCGCGCCGTCGACCTTGGCCGCCTCGAGGATCTCGCCGGGGATGGTCGAGAGCCCCGCGAGGAAGATGACGACGTTGAAGCCCAGCCCGCTCCAGAGGTCGACGAGGATGACGCTGTACAGCGCCAGGTCGTAGTTGCCGAGCCAGTCCTGGGCGAGCCCGCCGAGACCGATGCTGCGCAGCAGCGTGTTGAACGTGCCCGAGGTGGGGTCGTACATGAAGCTCCACGTGAACACGATCGCCACGGGCGAGATGACCATCGGTGCGAAGAAGATCGCGCGGTAGATGTTGCCGAGCCGGAGTTGGCGGTGCAGGAGCACCGCGATGAGGAACGCCAGGATCGTCTGCACGATGATCTTGAAGAACCCGTAGATCGCGGTGTTGCCGATCGCCTCCATGAGCACGGGGTCGCCCGAGAAGATGCGCACGAAGTTGTCCGCTCCCACGAACTCCCACGCGCGGTTGAACCCGCGGGCGTCGGTGAAGCTCGCGACGATGACCTGTCCCATCGGATACACCGTGAAGACGGTGTAGAGCACCAGCGCGGGGGCGACGGCGATCCAGAACTTGCCCGCGGTGGAACGCCCGGTCCACAGGCGCGCCTTCAGCGAGCGCGTGGTCACCGCCTGCGTCGCGGTGGGGTCGTCCAGGGCGAGGACCCGCGGGTCCTCGACGCGTGTGCTGCTCATAGCGTTCCAATCGAGTCGGAAGAGGGGATGACGACGGTCACGCCCCGGGCGGGCACATCGATGCGCCCGTCCGAGACCGGGGCGCGGCGCCCGTCGAGGTCGTCGGTCTCGGCCGCGCCGAGACCCGACAGGTGAAGCGACAGGGGTTCGTCGTCGTAGGTGGCCACGACGACGGCGCGGGTGCCGCCGGCCCCCTCCCACACGGTGAGGAGGTCGTGGACCGTGCCGTCGGGGCGGTGGGCGACGACGTCGTGGTCGACGACGAGGCGCCCGTTCCAGAGCAGGTCGCGGTGGCGCTCGCGCAGCGCGTCGGCCGCGCGGGCGAGGGCCACGGTCGCGGGCATGTCGCCCGGTCGACCCTTGAAGTTGTACGGCTCGAGGCTCATCGCGTACCCGTAGAGAAGGCACTGCGCGACCATCGAGCGGTCGTCGAACCCGGTGAGCGCGGTCACGATGCGGGCATCGGGACGCAGCTGTCGGCCGAGCGGGCGGTGCGTCGGCGAGGCGCTGCGGAAGTACGACACGTCGTAGTGCGCGAACTGGTCGTCGTACGCGCCCTCGGCGGCGATGACGAAGGTGTCGGCGCGGTCGCCGAGCCCCGCGCGGATCTCCTCGACGACGTCGGCATCCCACGTGAACGCGCTCGCGCCCACCGGATGCCCGTGGTCGTCGGCGAAGCACAGCAGCGCACGACCGTGATAGAGCGACTCATCCGCCAGGATGCCGTCGGCCCCCCACGCGGCCATCTCGGCGACCTCGTCGGCGAAGCGGCGGCGCAGCGCCTCGACGCCGAAGCACAGCGGCACGTACCAGGGGGTCGCGATGCCGTAGCGCTTGCGCGACGAGTGGTACACCGGACCGGGCTGCGCATAGGGCTGCCCGGTGACGTCGCGCGAGACGAAGGGCTCGAGCTCGTCCCACAGCGGGCCGGGCTTCTCGACCCAGACGTACTTCACATAGAGCACGGTGGCGATGTCGAGCTCGCGCGCGCGGTCCAGGGCGCGGCGAAGACCGTCCTCGCCGCCGAGCTTCGCAGCGGGCCGGTGCTGGGGCACGAGACCGTCCTGACCGCCTTCGTTCCAGCCGACGATCTGGATCGCGCCGATGCCCTCGCGCGCGCACTCCTCGATGATGTCGACGAGGGCGTCGAAGTCGTAGCGGGGTTCACCCTCGGTCGACATGAGCTGCACCTGCAGCCACGAGCGCGGCTCTTGGAGCCAGGATGCCGCGCTCCACCGGGTCGGCTCCTGCGTGGGCAGGTAGGCCGCGAGGCCGTCCTGCCACTCCCCCGCGTACGGCGCGAGAGCCATTTCGGGAAGCGTGGCCTCGGTTCCGTCGCCCTGGGGGAAGTGGATGGCGTCGAGGGTGACGGCCGCGTCGTCGGCCGCGGTGCGGCGCAGGCTGTCGGCGAAGCCCGGGACGAGGCTCGCGCGCCAGCCGATGAAGTCGAGGGTGCGGGCAGCGGGCTGCACCGTGAGCCCGCCCGTCTCGCTCGCGAGCACGACGAAGGGCGACGTCGGCGTCCCCACCAGCTCGGGGCGCAGGTTGCCACTGGCGTAGTCGGGGTACAGCGTTCCCCAGTAGGGGGCGTTGGAGTCGAACACCGGCAGCAGCGATACGCGCGTCCCCGTGGAGTAGTCGACGCCGCGGAGTTCGAGTGCGCCCTCGACCGGACGGATGCCGCCGAGCGAGGGGAAGCGGACGGCCTCGACGCCGCCGGAGTCGAGGTGGAACGACAGCGACAGCCGCAGCATCCCGTCGCGCACGCGCGCCCCGACGACGATCTCGCCCGTGAGCCGCTCGCCGGCGGAGGTCACGGGATCGCGCCACCTCAGGCGCAGCGCCGTGTCACCCTCCCGCTCGACGTGCGTCAGCGTCTGCGCGGCCGTCTCGACGACGACCGTGCGGTCGCCTCCCCGCGGGATCTCGATCACGAACAGCGACGGACTCCCGCCCGCGAGGGGCGCGAGACCGGTGTTCGGGCCGTCGAGAGCGCGCAATCCGCCCGTCTCGGGGTCGAACGTCGCGGTGGTGCGATCGTCGGCGATCGTCAGCAGGGAGGTCACAAGCACATCCTCGTTCTCGTTGTGTAGCCATACTACATGTAGTGGGCGATTCCGCTGCTGCGGATCCGGCATCCACGCATGAATTCACCATTTCGCGTAGCCGCGCTACCGTTCCGCTCGAGCAGCCTCTCTCCCCATCGACGGTGCGGGGCGCGTTCTGCCGTTCGGGGCGGGAGACACTCGCCCCGAACGGAGAATCGCGCCCCGAACACGACATGACGGAGGCGGATGCAACGGGTACCGGCTCGACCGGCGACCCGTCGCGTCTCAGTCGGCGTTCGCGCGGACCTCGACGAGCGCCGCATCGAGCTCGGTGATCACGGTGTCGACGTCCGCGCGGCCCGCGATGAGGTTCTGCATGCCCACCAGGAGCGTCTCCTGCAGCTGCGGGTGCGCGGGGATCACGACGGGGCGGAAGGTCTTCCCCTCCCACGCCGCCGTCATCGCGGGGAAGAGCGGGTCGTTCGCCGAGACGTCGATGCCCTCGGTCGTGGGGAACGCCTTCACCGAGGTGAGGAAGTCGGTGTACACGTCGTCCTGGAAGAAGAAGTCGATGAAGCTCTCGGCCGCCTCGACGCGATCGTTTTCGGGGTTGATCCCCCACGCGACGAGGTAGCTCCCCCACATGTCGGCGACATCGGCATCCAGCGTGGGGAAGTTCATGTAGCCGGGCTCCACCCCCGCCGCTCGCGCATCGGAGAGGATCCAGGTCGCGGGGAACATCGCCGCCTGACCGGTGAGGAAGGCGGACTTCGCCGCCGACTGGTTCGTCCCGAGCGGATCGGGCATGTACGCCGGGACGAGGTCCTTCACGACCTCGAGCGACGCGGCGTAGCCGGGGATGTCCGCGAAGGTCTTCTCCCCGGCGAGCAGCTCCTCGATCGCGCCGGGATCGTCGGGGAAGACGTGCTGCGCCATCGCGTAGTAGGCGACGAACTGCGGCCACCAGCTGTCCTGCGCGCTCATCGCGAGCGGCGTGATCCCCGCCGCCGAGAGCTTCTCGGCCGCGGCTGTGAGCTCGGTGTAGGTTTGCGGCACCTCGGCGATGCCCGCCTTCTCGAACAGGGCGGTGTTGTAGATGATGCCGTTGCCCGACTGCGAGATGGGCACGGAGTACGCGGCATCCCCGTCCGCTCCCCGACGGGCTTCCTGCGCCGCCGCGTCGTCGAGCCGCGAGAAGAAGTCGGCGCCCGAGAGGTCGGCGGCGAAGCCGTCGCGCACGAAATCGGTGAGATTCTTCGGGTCGAAGCCGTAGACGTCGGGGCCGGCACCGCCGGAGAGGCGCGTCTTGAGCACGTTGTCGTAGTCGTTCGTGTTGACGAACTCCGCGTTCACGGTGATGCCGGGGTTCTCGGCCTCGAACGCGTCGATGACCGTCTCGTACGCCTTCTGGGTGTCGCCCCCGTCGCCCCACATGAGGAAGCTCAGGGTGGTCTCGTCGCTCGCGGCGGACTGGCATCCGGTGAGGGATGCCACGGCGAGTCCGGCCAGGGCGGTGGCGGCCGCGGCCGTCAGGGGAAGGGAGCGGGGCATGAGAGCGCCTTTCGAAAAAGGAACCGCCTCGCCCGGGATCTCCCGAGCGAGGCGGTTCGGATGTTCAGCGGTTGTTGGCGCGGTACTGCTCGAGCGCGAGGTCGAGGTCGCCCAGCACCTGTTCAGTGCTCTTCTGCCCACTGATGATGTTCTGCAGGCCCACGAGCAACGCGTCCTGGATGCTCGGATCGGTCGGCGAGAACGCCGCCACGAAGGTCTTGCCCTCCCACGCGGCCTGCATGTCGGGGAAGAGCGGGTCGACGTCGGCGCCGATCTCCACGCCCTCGGTGGTCGGGAAGAGCTTCACCTTGTCGAGGAACGTCTTGTAGGTGTCGTCCTGGAGGAAGAAGTCGAGGAACTTCTGCGACGCGGCGAGCTTGTCGTCGCCGTTGTTCGGGTTGAGGCCGAAGCGCACCTGGTAGGTGCCCCACAGGTCGTCGGAGGGCTGGTCCACCGTCGGGAAGTTCATGTAGCCGAGGTCCAGGCCGGCCTCACGGGCGTCGGAGAGGATCCAGGTGGCGGGGAACATGGCCGCCTGGCCGCCCAGGAACGCCGATTGCGCGGCGGTCTGGCTCGTGCCGACCGGGTTGGGCATGTAGTACGGCGTCAGGTCGCGCACCACGTCGAGCGACTCCGCCCAGGCGTCGCTCTGCGAGAACGTCGTCTCACCCGCGGCCATCTGCTCGCCGAGCTCCTCGTTCGCCCCGTGCTCTGCGAGCGCGTAGTAGACGATGAACTGCGGCCACCAGTTGTCCTGCGCGCTCATCGCGAAGGGGATCACGCCGGCGTCGGAGAGCTTCTTCGAGTCGGCGAGGAGCTCGGAGTAGGTCGTGGGCGTCTCGGTGATGCCGGCCTGCGCGAAGAGCGCCTTGTTGTAGATGATGCCGTTGCCCGAGAGCGAGATCGGCAGGTTGTACGTGCCGCCCTCGCGCTGGCTGTCCTTCGCCGCCTCCGGGGTGAGCTTGGAGAGGTAGCTCTCTCCGCCGTCGGAGAGGTCAGCGGCGAAACCGTCGTCGACGAACGTCTTGATGTTGCCGAGGTCGAAGCCGTAGATGTCGGGCCCCGCGCCGCCGGAGAGGCGGGTCTTGAGGATGTTGTCGTAGTCGTTCGTGTTGAAGAACTCGGCGTTCACCGTGATGTCGGGGTTGGCCTCCTCGAACTTCGAGATGACGTCCTCGTAGGCGGTCTGGGTGTCGCCCCCGTCCCCCCACATCAGGAAGCTGAGCTCGGTCGGGCCTCCGCTCGAACCCCCGGCGCACCCACTGAGCGCGCCCACCGCCGTCAACGTCACGGCTGCGATCGCCGTGTGCTTCAGCCACTTCGTCATGGCTCGTCCCCTCATCTTCAGTGATCGCCGGTCACGCCGCTGCGACCGGAGTACGTCGGTAGCGATACTACACAAAAGGGGAATGAATGCCACCTGATTCGAGATAAACGGGTTGTATTGCGGATCAATCGCTAGTCAGACTACGCAGACGACGCCTCCGGCTAATAGGGTGTCGCCTCATGGACTTCCCCTCGACGCCGATCGGCCGCCGACTGACCATCAACACCATCGTGCGGCGTCACCAGATCGAAGCGACGCGCGACCGCTCCCTGTGGGAGGACGAGACGCCGCTGCACTCCGCCGCCCTCGTCGAGCGCTTCTCCGACGCCGTGCGCAGCGCGGTGCCCGACGCGCGGCTCACCTGGGCCCTGTCGTGGGGAGCGCTGACCGACGACTCGCCGCGCTACCGCGACATCCGGCGCACCCTCGCGCGGATCGCGACGGAGCACGGCGACGACGTCACCTTCGTCCCGGGCGGCTTCTTCGCGAATCTGTACGGCTCGCGCGACGAGGTGGCCCGCGACATCTCGGATGCCGTCGACCTGCTGCACGCGTCCTTCGACCGGGCCACCACCTCTCTCGTCGCCGGGTTCCTCGCCGCCGAGAACATCTCCCGCGCCCGGGATCTCGGCATCCGCACCGTGCAGGGCAACATCTGGAGTCAGTTCGACATCGACCTCCAGGACGGCGACGGCTCGCTCGCGTACCCCTACTACCCCTCCCGGAACCACTTCCTCGTACCCGGCCGCGGCGATGACCGCATCGACGCGGTGCAGCTCGACGGCTGGACGGTCGACCTGGTCGCCGCCCGCGGGGCGGGGATGTCGACGGCGTTCAACTCGCGTCTCGGCCTCGGACCCATCGAGACCCTGCACCGCCTGCCCCGAGAGGACGCGCTGCGCGAGCTGTACGCCACGAGCGAGGCCCATCTGAACGATCGCAACGTGCAGCGCAACGGCCTGGGGTGGCTGACCGTCAACTACGAGATCAGCGAGGTCGCGCGCGGGTTGGCGCACGACCCCACGACCCTCGACGCGTGGACGGGCTGGCTGCGCGGGATCCGCGAGACATGGACCGACCTCGAGGTGACGACGATCGGGGCCTTCGGCGAGGAGTGGCGGCAGCGCCACCCCGACAACGAGGGCCTGGCCTACCTCCTGCAGCAGTCGGGGTCGGGCGTGCAGGGCTCGCGCGCCGGGGAGACCGTCACCTGGTTCATGACGGCGGACTTCCGCCTCGGCGTCGTGCGCGCAGGCGACGACGTCGACGTCTTCGACTACACGTCCTACCTCGACGCCCCCCGGGAACCGACGCAGCTCGGCGACCGCCGCTGGAGCCTGCTGGGCGAGATCAACCAGAAGCAGACCCGTCCGCAGGACCGCCCCGTCGCGTTGGGTCGCTTCCTCGAGGCCCACCCCGACGTCGAGGCCGCCCTCGAGAACACCTGGGCCGACGCCCCCGAGCGCGCCGAGCTGCAGGTGCGCGCGTGATCGCGGTCGGCGACCTGACGGTCGAGCACACGGTCGACCCCGTCGGCGTCGGCGGCGATCCGCGGTTCGGATGGGTGCTGCGCAGCGACGTTCCGAGCGCGCGCCAGCTGTCGTACCGCCTCACCGTCGCCGACCGCGACGGCACGGTGTGGAGCACCGGCCGCGTCGACTCCGAGCGGAGCGTCGACGTCGCCTACGAGGGGCCGGCACTGAAGCCGCTGCGGCGCTACGCCTGGACGGTCGTGGTCACCACGACCGCGGGAGACGCCGTCGCCTCGGGCGCATTCGTCACCGCCGTCACCGACGGCGACTGGCGCGGGGCCCTTTTCGTGGCGGGTCCCCCCGAGACCATCGCGGCCCCTCTGGTGCGGACGGCGTTCGAGATCGACGGCGAGGTCGACGAGGCGTTCCTCGTCGTCGGCGCCGGCGGGCTGGCGCGGGTCGAGCTCGACGGGCGGCCCGTCGACGACGGCGTGCTCGGGCCCGGCTTCACCGACTACGACGTCACCGCGCAGTACACCGTCGTCGACGTCACCGATCGCCTCCAGCCGGGGTCGCACGCGCTCGGGCTCGAACTGGGCCGCGGCTTCTACGGCATGCGCGGACGCAACACCTGGGACTGGGAACGCGCCCCCTGGCACGCCGACCCCTGCGCGCGCGTCCTGCTCGTGGTGCGCGGCGCGGACGGCGAGCGGGTGGTCGTGAGTGGGCCGGACTGGCGCACGGCATCCGGCCCGACGCTCCTCGACGACCTGTACGCCGGCGAGGACCACGACGCGCGGCGCGAACGACCCGGCTGGAGCACCCCCGCGTACGACGACGGGGAGTGGATGCCGGCTCCGGTCGTTGACGGACCCCGGGGATGCCCCGTGCCCCAGCGTCAGCCCCCGATCGTCGAGGGCGACCTGCTCGAGCCGGTGTCGGTGACGGCCCTGGCCGAGGATCGGTGGGTCGTGTCGTTCCCCCGCGTGATCGCCGGGTGGGTCGAGGTCGCCGCCGACGCCGACGACGGAGCCGTCGTCGAGCTGCGCTTCGGCGAGACGCTGCGCGCCGACGGCACGCCCAACTACGACGACGAGAAGGGGTACTTCGACGGGCGGTTCCAGACCGCGCGCCTGACGCTCGCGGATGCGCCCGTGCGCTGGCATCCGCGATTCACCTGGTACGGGTTCCAGCACGTGGAGGTGCGCGCCCGGACGCTGCCCGCCCTGCGAGCGCGCGTCGTGCACACCCGCGCGCCGCGCACCGGGAGCTTCTCCAGCTCGTCACCCCTGCTCGACACGTTGCACGAACTCACCGTCCGCACGATCCTGAACAACCTCCACGGGCTGCCCACCGACACCCCGAAGTACGAGAAGAACGGGTGGACCGGCGACGGCATGGTGGGCGCCGAGATGATGCTGCTGAACCTCGACGTGCACGAGCTGCTCGCCAAGTGGTCCGACGACATCGCCGCCTCCCGCCACGGCGCGGGAGCTCCCGAGGTCATTGCCCCGCACGGCGGCTGGCACATGGACTGGTCGCCCGCCCCCACCTGGCACTCGGCGCTGCTGCTCGTGCCGTGGGAGATCTACCGCCAGCGGGGCGACGAGCGCGTGCTCGCCGACGTCTGGGCCGACGCGAGCGATTACCTGCGCTTCGAGATCGCGCGAGCGGTCGACGGTCTCTCCGACACCACCCTGGGCGACTGGGTGAGCCCCGAGACGGACGCCGGCGGCGGCAACGCGCCCGAGGACACCCGTATCGCCGCGACGGCCTTCGTCATCGCGATGTGCGACGCGGCCGCGAAGATGGCCCTCGTCCTGGGGCACGAGGTCGACGAGTGGCGCACCGCGGCATCCGCCGCGCGCCGCGCCTTCGTCCGGGAGTTCTGGGACGCCGACAGCGGCGAGGTGCGCGGCGTCGGCGACGCGGGGTACCGGCAGGCGCACACCGTGCTCGCGCTCGCCTTCGACGTCCTGCCCGAGGCCGATCGGCAGGCCGCCGCCGACCGCCTCGCTCGCGACGTCGTCGAACGCGGCCACCACCTCTCCACCGGCGCCCTGGCCACGAAGCACCTGCTCCCCCAGCTCACCCGCTACGGCCACGGGGAGACGGCGCTCGCAGTGGCATTGCAGACCACCTTCCCGAGCTGGGGCTTCTGGGTCGAGCGCGGCGCGACCTCCTTGTGGGAGCACTGGAAGGAGGAGTCGCGCTCGCGCGGGCACTACTTCCTCGGCACGCTCGACGACTGGCTCTACGCCGACGTGGCCGGGCTGCAGGCGGTATCGCCGGGGTGGCGCGACGCGCGGATCGCCCCGCGCGTGATCGGCACCGCGCTGTCGTCGGCGTCGGCTGCCGTGCGGACCCCGTACGGCGAGCTGTCCGTGCGGTGGCGCGTCGAGGGCGGCGAGGTGACGCTGTCGTGCGAGGTGCCGATCGGCGTCCGCGCCGAGATCGAGCTGCCGGGGTTCCGCCGCCGGGTCGAGGCCGGGAGGCACGAGGTGCGGGTGGCGCTGGACTGAGGGCGAGGCGAACCGACTGATGAGGAGGTCCCGGTTCGGCCGCGAACGCGATCCGCGCAGGAACACGCGGTCGGGCGGCTGATCGCCGGCTCGGATCTGCCGGTCGCCGCGCTTCCGGTGGCGGTCTGGAGTGCGGCGGTGGCGTCACCCACGCCGAACAACGCCGTCCACCACAGCGATAAACGCTCCCCGTGCTGAGAAACGGTCTCTCCGAGCGTTTCTCGACACAGGAAGCGTTTATCGGAAGCGGGCGGGTGGGCGCGCGGGCGGCGCGGGCCGCTCGACGGCTCACCAGGCGGAGTAACCGCCGTCGATCATCACCACCGAACCGGTCATGTACGACGCGGCATCGGATGCCAGGAAGGCCACCAACGATCCGATCTCCTCGGGGGCCCCGAGCCGACCCATCGGCGTGCGCCGCACCCAGTCGTCCCACCACTCGTCGGGGACGCCCTGCTTGGTCAGGTCGGTGCCGACGTAGCCGGGGGCGACCGCGTTGACGCGGATGTTCTGCTCGGCGAACTCGATGGCCAGCGACTTCACCGCCAGGTGCACGGCGCCCTTCGACGCGTTGTACGCGGCCTGGCGCTGAGGCGCGTTCGCGAGCTCGCCCGACATCGAGCCGATCGCGACGATCGATCCGCCGCGATCCTGCATGTGGCGGGCTGCCTCGCGGGCGCACCAGAAGGTTCCGGTCGCGTTGACGGCGAGCACGCGGTCCCAGGTCTCGCGCTCCAGCTCGAGGGAGGGCTGGTGGTTGGCGATCCCCGCCGAGGTCACCAGCACGTCGACGGACCCGAGGCGCTGCGCGACGTCCGCGAAGGCGGCTTCGACGGCGGCGGGGTCGGTCACATCGAGGTGCACGTACGACACCCGACCGTCGGGGAAGGAGGATGCCGCTTCCGTCCCGGCCTCGTCGAGGACGTCGGCGATCACGACGCGCGCACCGAACTCCACGAGGGCGGTCACGACCGCGAGGCCGATCCCCCGCGATCCTCCCGTGACCACCGCGACGCGATCCGTCAGCTCCAGCCGTTCCCGGTACATCATCGTCCCCCTTCGGCACTCCACCATGGAGCGCGAGTCCGCTAAGATGTAGCCATACTACATGGAAGGAGCTCGCGATGACCCTCGACGTCGAGCAGGCCAGCGAAGAGTCCACCGACACTCTCCTCGAGCGCATCACCCGGCAAGTGCCCCACCTGCGCCGTTCCGAGCAGAGGGTCGCCGCGATCGTCCTCGACGACCCCGTCAGCGCCGCGCAGTTCACGATGGCGGGTCTGGCCGAGGCCGCCGAAGTGAGCGAGCCCACGGTCATGCGCTTCTGCAGCTCCGTGGGGTGCGAGGGGTTCCAGGACTTCAAGATCCAGCTGGCGCAGACCCTCGCCCTCGGTCTCCCGGTGACGCACTCGTCGATCACCGCCGACGACTCCCCGGGCGATGTGGCGGAGAAGATCTTCGACCACACCATCTCGAGCCTCGACCGTGCCCGGCGCACCCTCGCACCGGCGGCCGTCGAGAAGGCGATCGCCGCGATCCTGGATGCCAGCGACATCCTCTTCGTCGGCTTCGGCGCGAGCGGCGTGATCGCTCAGGACGCGCAGCAGAAGTTCCCCCTGTTCGGCGTGCCCTGCCAGGCGCCCGAGGACTTCCACCAGCAGTTCATCGCCGCCACCATGTCGGGCCCGCGCAGCGTCACCGTGGCGATCTCGAACACGGGCCACACCGAGCAGACCCTCACCGTCGCGCGCGCCGCGCACAAGGCCGGCGGAACCGTCATCTCGCTCACCGGGCGCACGAGCCCCCTGTCGGAGATGGCCGACGTCCCCCTGATCGTGCGCACGTTCGAGGACACCGACGTCTACACGCCGTCGACGAGCCGCCTCGCCGGCCTCGTCGTCATCGACATCCTCGCCACGGGCGTCGCCCTGCGCCGCTCCCCCGAGCACACCGCGGCCGTGCGGCGCATGAAGAGCGAGCTGGCGGCGATGCGCCAGTCCGACGACACCGGCGAGGACCCGTCGTGATCGCCACGGTCCTGGTGACCTCGCGCTCGTTCGGCTCGGGGGCGTTCGACGCCGCGGGGGCGCTCGCCGACGCCGGGTACCGGCTCGTCCGCGCCGGCTCCGCGCACCGGCTCGACGAGCTCGCCCCCCTGCTGGCCGAGGCGGACGGGTGGATCGCCGGAACCGGGCCGGTCACGGCCGCGCACCTCGAGCTCGCGCCGCGGCTGCGCGGCATCGCGCGCTACGGCGTGGGCGTCGACAACGTCGATCTGGTCGCCGCCGCCGCGCGCGGCATCCCCGTCACGAACACGCCGGGTGCGAACTCCGCCGCCGTGGCCGAGCACACCCTCGCCCTGCTGCTCACCGCTCTGCGCGGCATCCCGGCCGCCGACCGCCGGGTGCGGGCGGGCGACTGGTCGGGCCGTTCCGCGCGCGAGCTGTCGGCACTCACGGTGGGAGTCGTGGGTCTCGGGCGCATCGGCCGCCTCGTCATCGAACGGCTTCGGGCGTTCGGAGCCACCGTCCTCGGTGCCGATCCCTGGGTCGATCCGTCCGACCCCCTGTTCGAGAGCGTGCAGCGCACCGATGTGGCGGAACTCGCGAGCCGCTGCGATGTCGTGACACTACACGCGCCCGGAGGGCAGACGGTGATCGACGAGCGCTGGCTCGCGACCGACGAGCGCCCCGTGCTGCTGGTCAACACCGCGCGCGCCGACCTCGTCGACGAGGAGGCCGTGGCGCGCGCCGCGCGTCGCGGACGCGTGATCGCGTACGCCGCCGACACCCTCGCGACCGAGAATGTGGGCGAGACGGGGTCGCCCCTGCTGGCCGACGATCTCGCCGACCGCGTCGTGCTGACCGCGCACCTCGGGGCCCAGACGCGCGAGGGCGTCGACGGGATGGGGCGCATGGCGGTCGCCGACATGCTGGCCCTGCTGCGCGGGGCGGCCCCCGCGCACCCCGTGCCCGCATGACTCCCTTCGTCCGGACGGCGATGGGCGACGTCGCCCCCGAGACCCTGGGGCGCGTCGACTACCACGAGCACCTGTTCCAGGTGTCGCCGCTCCTGCCCGGCGACGACCTCGACGACGAGGACGCCGCCCTCGAGGAGACGCGCCAGTTCGCGGCATCCGGATTCGAGACGATGGTGGATGCCACCCCCCTCGGCCTCGGGCGCCGTCCGGCGGCCACGCGGCGCATCGCCCGGGCAGCCGGGGTGACCGTGGTGCTGACGACCGGCCTGCACCGCCGCGAGCACTACCGCGACGGCGACCCCCTCCTCGACGCGGGGGTCGACGAGCTCGCCGCGGCGTTCGAAGCCGATCTCGTGGCGGGGGCGGCCGAGCCAGGCGGCGAGCGCAACCCGGCGGTGCGCGCCGGCGTGCTGAAGGCGGGCCTCGGCTACTGGCGCATCGACGCGCACTCCACCCGCACGATCGAGGCCGTCGGTCGCGCCCACGCCGCGACCGGCGCTCCCGTCATGGTGCACCTCGAGCACGGGACGGCGGCGTTCGAGGCGCTCGCGGCCCTCGATGCCGTGGGGGTCGCGGCCGACCGCGTGGCCCTGGCGCACATCGACCGCAATCCCGACCCCGTGCTCCACGCCGAGCTCGCGGCCACGGGCGCCTACCTCGGCTACGACGGTCCCGCGCGCGCCCGGGAGCACCCCGACGCGGTGATCCTCGACTGCCTCGTGCGAGCGGCGGAAGCCGGGGCCGCCCGCCGCATCCTCCTCGGCGGCGACGTCGCCCGCCGCACGCGGTACGCCGCATACGGCGGCATCCCGGGGCTGCGCTATCTCGGCGAGCGCTTCGTGCCGCGCCTGCGTCGCGAGGGCGGGGGCGACCTCGCCGATGCGGTGCTCCGGCGCAATCCCCAGGCCTGGCTCGCCTGGCGCTGACGACCGCGTACCCGGGCCGCGCTCCGTTGGGGGGAGCACGGCCCGGGGCCGGCGTCAACGCAGCGCGGGCCGTGCGACGGGCACGAGGTCGTTGGCCGAGCGCAGGACGGGCGCGCGGCCGAACGCCTCCGCGTCGAGGCCCGCGGGGGCGTCGATGCGGAAGACGGCCGACTCCCCCGGGAGCAGGGTGACGAGGGCGCGATCCACGCGCGCCGCGGGGTGCACCCGGTCGACCAGCAACGTGACGTCCTTCGCGACCGCGCGCGCAACGGCGGTCGCTTCGTAGCAGCCGTCGACGGCCCGCACCGATACCGACACGGGTTCGGGGTCGAGAGCGAGGGCGGGGTCCTCGGCGAAGAACCAGAACGCCCGTCCGCCGCCCGGCAGCTCCGCGACGAGTACCTCTTGCGCGGCGTCCTCGGTGGTGCGGACCTCCTCGGGCACCTCCAGGAGTGCCGCCGAGCGGGCGGCGACGCGCACGGGTCGTTCGACGCGCGCCCTCTCGACCCCGTCGAGGGTCAGGCGACGTAGCGCGACGGTCCCGGTCCACTCGTCGTCGTGGTCGTCGTGGAGCGCGAGCACGAGACCCTCCTCGCGCGGCTGGAACGACGCGAACCGGTCGGCGAACACGGCGCGCAGGGCGTGCCACAGTGGCTTCCGGTGGCCGTGGGAGTCGACCGCCGCCCACGAGATGACCGGCCAGCAGTCGTTGAGCTGCCAGACGATCGCCCCCTGATTGAGGGGGTGCAGCGACCGGAAGTGCGCGATGCCGAACGCCACCGCGCGGGCCTGGTTGAGCTGCGTCGCCCAGTGCCAGTCGTCGATCGTGCGGGGCGCGGCGATGTGGGACCCGAGCCCGCGTTCGAGCTTGCCGTTGCCGTCCACGGCCTTCTGATGCACGAGCATCAGGGGACCGTAGGGATCGGCGGGCTCGTCGTGCACGACCGAGAAGAGCGTCGACCACGCCGGCGGGCCCTGGAACCCGAACTCCGACACGAAGCGCGGGCGGTAGTCGCGGTAGACGTCGTAGTCGACCTCGTTCCACACGTCCCAGATGTGCGTGGTGCCGTGCGCGGGGTCGTTCGGGTGCACGTACCTGCTGAACCCGTAGGGACTCCCCGGCGAGTAGGGGGTCGCGGGCGCGAGGTCGGCGACGACCCCGGGGAACAGCTCCTGGTAGTACCCCTCGCCCCACGTGGCACCGCGCAACCGCGGCCGCCACTTCCAGTCCACCCAGCCCCAGATGTTCTCGTTGCCCCCGTTCCACACCACGAGGCTCGCGTGCGGGGCCAGGCGCGTGACGTTGTCGCGCGCCTCGGCGGCGAACTCGTCCCACAGCTCGGCGTCCTCGCTGTACGCCGCACACGCGAGGAGGAAGTCCTGCCAGACGAGGATGCCGTTCTCATCGGCGAGGTCGTAGAAGTCGTCGGACTCGTAGATGCCGCCGCCCCAGACGCGCAGGAGGTTCATGCCGGCGTCGGTCGTGTCGCGGAACCGCTCGGCGAGCCGTTCGCGGGTGATGCGGGAGAAGAAGGTGTCCTCGGGGATCCAGTTGGCCCCGCGCACGTAGACGTCGCGGCCGTTCAGCCGCACGACGAACGGGGCGCCGTCATCGTCGGGGGTCGTGTCGATCTCGACGGCACGGAAGCCGATGCGCTTCTCCCAGCGGTCCGGCCCGGCCGTGACGACGAGCGACGACAGCGCGGGCGCGCCGTATCCGCGCGGCCACCACAGCTCGGCATCCGGGATCACCGCCTCCAGCACGGCGCTCGTCGCCTCCGCCGCGACGACCGCCTCGAGGACGCTCCCCGCGACCTCGGCGCGCACGGCCACCTCGCCCGCGGCCTCGCGCTGCACCTCGACCTCGACGCGCAGGCGGCGCGGGTCGCCGCCGACGCCGGTCTGGGGGCGGACGGCGGCCAGACGGCATCCGCTCCACGCGTCGATGCCGATCAGGCGCCAGATCCCGCTCGTCACCAGCGCGGGGCCCCAGTCCCACCCGAAATTGCACGCCGACTTGCGGATCGCGTTGAAGGGATGCTCGTACGAGTGCGGACGTTCCCCGAGCACGGCCTCGCGCTCGCGGGCGTACGCGATCGGCGAGGCGAACTCCACGCGCAAGCGGTTCTCGCCCTCGCGCAGGATGCCGTCGACCCGCCAGCGGTACGTGCGGTGCTGATTGCGGGTCCGGGCGATCTCCACACCGTTCAGGGTCACGTGGGCGACGGTGTCGAGGCCCTCCGCGACGAGGTCGTGCACCGTCTCCCCGTCCGGGCTCCAGGTGAAGGTCGTCTCGTACGCCCAGGCGTTGTGCCCGATCCACGCCAGCAGCGCCTCGTTGTCGTCGACGTACGGGTCGGGGATGAGACCGGCGGCGAGGAGGTCGGTGTGCACGACGCCGGGCACGGTCGCGGGGATCGGATGCGCGGGGATCGCCGCGAACGACGCCGGGATGTCGCCGCCGGCGTGGTGGAGCATCCACCCGTCGGTGATTGCGGAAAAGCTCATCCTCCAGAAGTAGCACAACTACCTGTAGCAGCCCCATGTTGGCGTCCCGAGACGGGGAATTGCCTCCTCGTGCAACTTTCTTGTAGTCTCACTACTCAGCGACCGTCGCGGTCGCGCGTGAAGGAGATCCACTGATGTGCGCCGCTGCACGACCGGCCGAACCCGCCCGACTGTCGGTGGATGCCGCCCGCGGGCTGCTCGACGGACGGTCCGAGAGATACGAGAAGCGTCTCGGCGACCTCGCCGGGGTCTACCGCGACGGGGCCGCGTTCGTCGAAGCGCTCGGCCGCGATACCGGCGAGCCCGTGTACTGGGTCGAGAGCAGTACGCCCGAGACCGGGCGGGGCGCTCTGACGATCGGGCTGAGCGTGCTGCGTCCCGGCCGCATCGGCGACGAATTCGCGATGACGCGCGGGCACCTGCACGCGCAGTCCGAGTTCGCCGAGCTGTACTACGGCCTGTCCGGATCGGGCGTCATGCTGCTGGAGTCCGTCGACGGCGAGTCGCGCGCGCTGCCGATCGGCCCCGGGGTCGTCGTGCACGTTCCCGGCGGATGGGTGCACCGCAGCGTCAACGTCGGCGACGACACCCTCGTCACCCTCTTCGCCTACGCCACCGAAGCCGGTCAGGACTACGGGCTCATCTCCGACGCAGGCGGGATGCAGCAGCTCGTCGTCGCCGACGGCTCCGGGTGGACCACCCGGGCCAACCCCGACCACGGGGGCTACCGTGCCTGACGCAGACGCCGTCCTGGCCGACCTCGCCCGCCACATCGACATCAGCTGCGTCCAGGCGCAGCACGATCGCGACGACGTCGACGAGCTTGCGCGGCGCGCGGTGGCGG
This sequence comes from Microbacterium galbum, assembly GCF_032464915.1. Classification (NCBI taxonomy): domain Bacteria; kingdom Bacillati; phylum Actinomycetota; class Actinomycetes; order Micrococcales; family Microbacteriaceae; genus Microbacterium; species Microbacterium galbum. The sequence continues at coordinate 670,498 of NZ_JAWDIS010000001.1, forward strand.
GCGGCTTCGTCAGCGCCCACGTGCTGCCGAACTGGCTGCCCCACCTCCGCGACCGCCTCGAAGGGAGCGCCGTGCTCGCCGGCTCGCCGGTCGCCTTCCCCAGCGGCGGCGCGACCACCGCGACCAAGGTCGCCGAGGCGACCGAACTGCTCGAGCTCGGCGCACAGGAGCTCGACGTCGTCGTCGCGATCGGGCGCCTGCGCTCCGGCGACGGCGCATACGTGGAGCGCGAGCTCGCCGCGGTCGCCGAGGTCGTCGACGGCCGGGTTCCGCTGCGCGCGATCCTCGAGGTCGGGCGCCTCGACGACGACGACATCCGCCGCGGCGTCGACGCCGCCGTGGCGGCCGGCATCCCGTGGATCAAGACGGGAACCGGATGGTCGGGCGTGCCCACCTCGCTCGCCCACATCCGCCTGATCGCCGAGCGCGCAGCCGGCCGCGCCGCGCTGAAGGCGGCCGGCGGCATCCGCGACATCGACACCGTCCGCGAGATGGCCCGGCTCGGGGTCACCCGCTTCGGCATGAACGCCGACGCCGCCCTCATCGCCGTCTCGGCCTCGAAGGAGAAGCCATGACCTTTCCCACCCTCACCGCCGAGACGCTGCGTCCGGCGACCGTGCCGACGCTGTACTTCATCGGCGTCACCACGGGTCGCTCGTCCATCCAGCACGTCTTCCCGCTGTGGGCCGAGCACCTCGGACTGACGGATGCCGTGCTGCAGGGCATCGACCTGCCGCTGCACGCGCCCGCCGAGGACTACCGCCGCGTCGTGCGCTTCATCGCCGAGGATCCGCTGAGCCTCGGCGCTCTGGTGACCACGCACAAGATCGACCTGTACGCCGCGTGCCGCGACCTGTTCGACGAGGTCGACCCGTTCGCTTCGCTCATGGGCGAGACGAGCTGCCTGTCCAAGCGCGACGGCCGGCTCGTGTGCCACGCCAAGGACCCCATCTCCAGCGGACTCGCGCTCGACGCCTTCCTGCCCGACGGGTTCTGGGCCGGCGGCCCGGCCGACGCGCTGCTGCTGGGGGCGGGCGGCTCCACCATCGCCATCAGCTGGTACCTGTCGCAGCGCGAACGCGGGCTCGATCGCCCGGCCCGCATCGTCGTCACCAACCGCTCGGCCGGTCGCCTCGACCACCTGCGCGAGATCCACGCCTCGCTGCCGACCGACACCCGGTTCGAGTATTACCTGACCCCCACCCCCGCCGACAACGCCCGCGTGCTGGCCGACCTCGCACCGCGATCGCTCGTCGTGAACGCGACGGGCCTCGGCAAGGATGCCCCGGGCTCGCCTCTGCCCGATGACGCGGTCTTCCCGCAGGACGGCGTAGCGTGGGACCTCAACTACCGCGGGGACCTGGTGTTCCTCGACCAGGCTCGCGCGCAGTCCGATACCCGCGCCCTGCGCGTGGAGGATGGGTGGATCTACTTCGTGCACGGATGGACGCAGGTCATCGCCGAGGTGTTCGACATCGACATCCCCACCTCCGGGCCCGCTTTCGAGCGGCTGAGCGACCTCGCCCTGGCCACGCGCTGACCGATGGGGCCGCTCGCTCTCGCCCTCGACCTCGGCACCGGGGGCTGCAAGGCCTCGCTGTGGTCGGCGGACGGCCGGTCGCTGTCGGAGACGGTGGTGACCTACACCACCTCCCACCCCGCGCCGGGTCGCGCCGAACAGCGACCCGAGGACTGGTGGGATGCCGTGACCGCGGCCACGCGCACCGTGCTGGCGGCGGTACCCGGCGCTCGTGACGCCGTGATCGGCATCGCGCTGTCGGGGCAGAGCCTGGGTGTCGTGCAGGTCGACGCGCGCGGCGGACTGGTCTCGCAGACGACCCCGATCTGGTCGGACACCCGCGGCCGCAGCGCCGACGTCTTCGAGCGCATCGACGAGGACTCCTGGTACCTGCGCACCGGCAACGGCTTCGGCGCCGCGCTGTACCCCGTGTTCAAGGCGCGGACGATGCAGCGCGAGGACCCCGAGCAGTGGTCGCGCACCCGATGGCTGCTCGGCTCGAAGGATTGGATCACGCTCCGCCTCACGAGTGAGATCGCCACCGATCACTCCATGGCATCCGGCACCGGCGCCTACGACCTCACCACGGGCGCGTACGACGACGAGGTGCTCGAGGCGACGGGCATCGACCGCTCGCTGTTCGCCGCCCCGCGCGAGGCGGCCGAGGTCGTCGGCACGCTCCGCCCGGAGGCCGCCGAGGCGCTCGGCCTTCCCGCGGGGGTCGCCGTGCACGCCGGCGCGGTCGACAACGCGGCGATGGCGCTCGGTTCCCGCGGAACGCGGGAGGGTCGCCTCTACGCGGCGCTCGGATCGTCGAGCTGGATGACGGTGACCTCCCGCGCGCCGGTGGTCGACGTCGTCACCCGCCCCTACGTCTTCCGCCATGCCGTTCCCGGCCTGCACGTCAGCGCGCTGTCGACCTTCAGCAGCGGGACGACTCTGACGTGGCTGCGCGACCTGCTCGCGCCGGGCGGCGACATCGGCGAGCTCATCGACCGCGCCGACGGCAGCCCTCGCGGCGCGCGCGGGGCGGTCCTCGTGCCGACGCTCGCGGGCGGCACGCCGCTCGAGGGCGGCAGCGGCGTGCGCGGCGCGCTCACCGGTCTCGAGCTGGGCACCGGCACCGCCGACCTCGTACGCGCGTGCCTCGAGGGCGTGGCCTTCGCCCTCGATCGGAGCCTGCGCCACATCCGCGCGCTCGGCGGTCTGCCCGGCGACGCCGATCTGCTGGTGTCGGGCGGCGGCAGCCGGTCGCCCCTGTGGAACCGCATCTACGCCGACGTGCTCGGCACCCCGCTGCTGCGCACCTCCGTCGACCAGCAAGCCGCCACGCTCGGCGCTGCAGCGCTCGTCTTCGTCGGTTCCGGGACGTGGAGCTCGTTCGACGCCGTCGACGACGCGCACGAGGAGCTCGAGCGCATCGTCCCCGACCCCGCCGGCGTCGCCGCCTACGACGCGCTCCGCGAGCGCTTCGCCGCCGCGTCCGACGCCGCCGCCCTGTTCGCCCGAACCCTCCCCGCGAAAGAGACCCCATGACCTCCCTCCCCCTCGTCGTCATCACCGGCGCCAGCTCCGGGATCGGCGCCGCGACCGCGCGCGCCTTCTCGGCCGCCGGCCACCCCCTGCTGCTCATCGCCCGCCGCCTCGCGCCGATGGCCGCCCTCGAGCTGCCGGATGCCGAGCTCGTCGAGGCCGACGTGACCGACACCGCCGCCGTGTCCGCCGCCCTCGCCCGCGCCGAGGAGCGCTTCGGCCCGGTCGACCTGCTCGTGAACAACGCCGGCCTGATGGCGCTGTCCGCGGTGGCGGAGCAGGACCCGGCGCTCGTGCAGGAGCAGTTCGACGTCAACTGCGTGGCCCTGGTGAAGAACTCGCAGCTCGTTCTCCCCGGTATGCAGCAGCGCGGCCGCGGCACCATCGTCAACATCGGCTCGATCGCGGGCAAGCAGCTCTACGACAACCACGTCGTCTACAACGGCACCAAGTACGCCGTCCACGCCATGACCGAGGGCCTGCGTCGCGAGAACGCCGCCCACGGTGTGCGCGTCGTGCTCGTGGCGCCGGGCATGGTCGACACCGGCCTGCTCGGCAACACCGGCGAGGGAGACGTGCTCGACGGTTACAACGCGTACAAGAAGAGCATCGGCGGGGGTCTCGTGCCCGACGACATCGCCGCGGCGATCCTCACCGCCTACCAGCAGCCGCAGCACGTGAGCTTCCGCGAGATCGTCGTGGCGCCCACCTCGCAGGACGCGTGAGGTGACGACCATGCTGAACGGCAGCCGCATCGTGCCCGTCGTCGTGCTCGACGACGCCTCCTTCGCCCCCGACCTCGCCGACGCCCTGGCCGCGGGCGGCATCCCGTGCGCCGAGATCACCCTGCGCACCCCCGCCGCCCTCAAGGCGATCCGCGCGATCGCCGGCCGCTCGGACTTCGCGGTCGGAGCCGGCACCGTCACCACCGTCGCCCAGGTCGACGCGGCGGTCGACGCCGGGGCGACGTATCTCGTCTCGCCCGGCTTCGACGACGCCGTCGCCGAGCGCGCCGCCGCGCGCGGGGTACCGCTCGTGCCCGGTATCGCGACGGCCACCGAGATCCAGCGGGCCGTGGCCGCGGGCCTGGACCACCTCAAGGTCTTCCCGGCCGCAGCCGTGGGCGGCCCCGCGGCCCTGAGGGCCTTCGCGGGTCCGTTCCCCGACGTGCGGTTCCTCCCCTCCGGCGGGGTGTCGGCGGCCAACGCGGGCGAGTACCTCGCGCTGCCGTCGGTGTTCGCCGTCAGCGGGTCGTGGATGGTTCCCTCGGCGGCACTGTCTGCCCGGGACGCCGAGACCGTGCGCGCGCTCTCGGCGGAGGCCACCGCGGCGATCGGCGTCCCCGCGGCCTGAACCCCGTTCCGCGCCCTCTCGCGCGCCGACGCCCCGGCACGCGAGAGGGCGCATCGGGGCGCCCACACGCCCGCCGCGTCCCGTCGAATACGTAGCTTCACTACCTTCACTACCTCGCGCAACGCGGCCTCTTCCGCGTCATTCCGCCACTTGCGTCCTCCACGACGAACGCATAGCCTCGCTCTCGTCACCCCCGGCGTAGCAGGACTACATTCTCACGTGGCTCCTCGCGCCATCCCCGCATCAATGGCGATAGGAGATCCCATGAGTCGACGGCGCACAGCCCTCGCCCTCACGGCGGCGACCAGTGTCGTCGCCAGCGCCCTGCTCCTCCCGACCGCGGCGTCCGCGGCCGACGAGCAGCGCACCGTCACCGTCCACCTCGATCAGACGGTGCAGGAGGACTACCTCGGCGTCGGCGTCAACGTCATCCCGTGGAGCCTGCTCGAGGGCACGACGAAGTACGGCTACGACGACGCCGACTGGGAGGTCGACGTCGAGCGCATCCAGACGCTGCGGCCGAAGGTGGCGCGCGTGTGGTTCCAGATCGACTGGATGGAGCTCGAGAAGGGGCAGTACGACTTCGAGAGCCCCGAGATGCAGGCGTTCTATCGCTATCTCGACGCCTTCAAGAACGCGGGCACCGAGATCGAGCTGAACTTCGGATGGAAGGTCGGCGAGCGCGTCCACGACTGGTTCACGATCCCGGGCGCCCCCGACCCGTACATCTCGGCACCGGCCGACCTGCCGGCCTACGGCGCCTCGGCGTCCGCGCTGCTGCAGAACCTCTTCGACCGCGGTTACGACAACGTCGACTATCTGACGTTCTACAACGAGCCCAACGGCAGCTGGGACTTCTGGGCACCCGGCGACGAGAAGGCCTACTACGCCGATATGGCGCGCGCCGTGAGCGACCGGCTGACGGCCGACGGCCTGCGCGACGACGTGCAGATCTGGGGCCCGGAGGAGGTCAACGCGGTCGAGTGGACCCAGTACATGGCCGAGAACGCCGGCGACGTGTTCGACCAGTACTCGTTCCACCTGTACGGCGAGTCGTACGACGCGATGGGGAATGCCATCGCCCAGCGTCGCGCGGTGATCGGCGAGGCCCCGCTGAACCTCTCGGAGATGGGGTGGACCAACCCCGGCACGAGCGTGTGGGAGACCGGGTACGCCAACTACATCGTCCGCAGCGCCAACGACGGCGTGCACTCGAACCTCATCTGGCAGCTCAACGGCGTCATGACCGGCGACCCCGCCGGCGACACGAACGGCTCCTACAACCTGTGGGATTCGCTCATCCTCGGCCTCGCGCCCACGGCCGCGTTCTACGAGGCCGGACCGTTGATGCGCTACGTCCCGGCGCACAGCACCGTGCTCGGCACCGAGGTGTCGGATGACGACGTGCGTGCCACGGCGTTCCGCGCTCCGGACGGTGAGCTGACGGTTCTCGTCGAGACGCAGGAGGGTGCCTCGAAAGACGTGCGCGTACAGTTCGAGGGCGGCGACGCCACCGACGACTTCACCCGCATCCCCTACACCGATGCGATCGCGCAGCCCGAAGACAACGCGCTGCTGCCGGCCTCGACCGGCACGCTCACGCCCACGGGCAACGCCTTCACCGACGACACCGTCGGCGCCGAACACAGCTACGCCATCTACACCACGGCGCCGGCGTCCACGCAGGTCGCGATGACCCCCGTGCGCTCCGAGGTCGCCGGCGGCGGCCAGGTGCAGCTCGACGCGAGCGTGATCGACGGCACCGGCACGCCCACCTGGTCGGTCGTGGGCGACGACAACGGCAGCGTGGATGCGAACGGCGTCTTCACCGCTCCCGCGGTCGACACCGAGCGCAGCGTCGCGGTGCGCGCCACCCTCCCCGACGGGGAGTACGGCGTCGCCCTGGTCGAGGTGACCCCGGCGAGCACGGCGGGGGTCACCGACGCCCCGGTGTTCAGTCTGCCCGGCGGCATGTACCCGTCCATCGAGGCCGTGACGATCACCAGCGGCACTCCGGACGCGCAGATCTACTACACGACCGACGGCAGCGAGCCCACGGCATCCTCCCCCGCGTACACCGGGCAGATCTTCCTCGAACCGCTCAAGACGACCTATCTGCGGGCCGTCGCGATCGCCCCGGGCGACAGCGCCTCGGGCGTGACGTCGCGGCTGTACAAGGTGCTCGACGTGCAGAACGCACCCGACGGGTACGCGTTCTGCCAGTACGCCGACGGCGGCACGTGCGTCTTCGACGGCGAGGCGAATGTGGCCTTCGGCTCCGCGGGACAGTTCGTGTTCGGCACCTTCACCGACGGCGTCGAGTGCACCGTCGCGTCGTTCGGCTCCGACCCGAACCCGGGCGGCGACAACCGCTGCTTCATCAACCCCGACGTGTCGGAGGAGCCGCCGCTGGTGAGCATCCTCAACGCCGGGTTCGAGCGTCCCGCGACCGGCGGGACGGCGAACGGTCCGATGGTGAACGGCTGGACGTTCAGCGCTCGCGCCGGCATCCAGCACAACAACAGCGTGTTCGTCCCCGCCTCGCCCGCCCCGCAGGGCGAGCGCACCGCGTACCTGAAGAGCGACTCGGGGCTGGCGAGTCGCATCGACCAGACCGTGGTGTTCCCGGCCGGCACCTACGCGATTACGTTCGCCGCGGCGAACCGCGTCGGTTTCGGCGGGCAACAGGAGTTCGACGTGCAGGTCGACGGGCAGACGCTCGGTCACTACGTCCCGGTGGGCGGCGACTACCGGTACTACGAGACGGAGCCGTTCACCGTGACGCAGGGCGAGCACACGATCTCGTTCGTGGCGACCACCACCGAGGGCGACAACACCGGATTCGTCGACGACATCCGCGTGGTCGCCGCCGACGACACCCCGTCCGACACGACGGCCCCCACCGTGACGGTCAAGCAGGGTGCCGAGTTCACGCAGGGCACGGCCGAGGCCTACGACAAGGTGAGCTTCAAGCTGTACGACGCCGGCAAGATCGATCGCGCCACCATCAACGGTGTCGTGAAAGACCTCGTCGACAACGAGTGGTCCGACGTGAACTTCGTCGCACCGGGCGTCTTCGGCGCCGTCTCCGGCGACAACACGATGGTCGTGCAGGATGCCGCCGGCAACACCACCACGGTGGAGTTCCGCCTGCGCTGACCTGCGCTCGCTCGGAGCCCGCTCGCGCCTCGGCGCGGGCGGGCTCTCGCGCGACGACCCCTCGCCGGGGAGGTCGTCGGAGGAACGCCGTCAGGCCGGGCCGCTGTCAACGCCCGCGCGCCGACCGCCGATGTCGACCTACCGTGCCGCCATGGCAGTGAACCGACTCTGGCTCGTCCGACACGGTGAGAGCGACGGGAACGTCGCCGCATCCCAGGCGGAACGCGACGGCTCGCCGGTGATCGCGCTCGACACCCGCGACGCCGATGTGCAGCTCTCCCCGGTCGGACGCGAACAGGCCGAGGCGCTCGGCACGTGGCTCCGCGGGGTCGAGTCGAGCATCGACGAGTACTGGTCGTCGCCCTACCGCCGCGCCCTGCAGACGCTGTCGGTCGCGAGCGGATCCCCCGCGCCGAACGCGCTCGTCGACGAACGACTCCGCGACCGCGAACTCGGCATCCTCGACCTGCTCACCGCGAAGGGCGTCGAGGAATTGCATCCGGAGGAGGCCGCGCGCAGACGGCACCTCGGCAAGTTCTTCCACCGACCCCCGGGCGGGGAGTCATGGGCCGACGTCGCTCTGCGGCTGCGATCGTTCCTCGGCGAGGCCCTCGATCGACCCGGGCCGACCGTGCTCGTCGTCGCGCACGACGCGGTCATCATGCTGATGCTCTACGTGCTGCTCCCCCTCGACGAGGCGAAGCTGCTGGCGTTCGCCTCCACGCACACGGTGCGCAACGCGTCCGTGACCGAGCTCGTGCGGCGCGACGAGGGGTGGGAGCTGGTCTCCTTCTCGGCCGTCGACCACCTCGAGAGCGAGGGCGCCGATGTCACCGTGCACTCCGGAGAAGACGATGCCTGACAAGACCGTGCCCGCGAAGACCATGCCCGAACCCGTCACCCTGGCGTTCCTCCGCGCGTGGGGCGTGCCCGACCCGGGCGGCTCGAAGAAGTCGCGCGGGCAGATCGTCGTGGTCGGCGGGTCCCGCCGCTCCCCCGGCGGCGTGCTGCTGTCGGCCGAGGCCGCGCTGCGCGTGGGAGCGGGTCGCGTCGGCATTGCGGCGCCCGCCGGAGTCGCCGCCGGCCTCGGCCCCGCGATGCCCGAAGCCGGCGTCTACGAGCTGCCCACCGGTTCGGATTCCGTCGACGTTGCCTTGGGCTCGGCGCTGGACTCCGCGGATGCCGTGCTCCTGGGTCCCGGCTTCGACGACCCGGATGCCACCCGCGCGGCGCTGCACGCCGTGGCCGAAGCCGAGGTGGCCCGGCTCGTGCTCGACGCGTTCGCGCTCGGCATCCTGCCCTCCTTCGATCGCGGCCTGCTGCCGCCCGACCTGCTGATCAACGCGAACGAGGAGGAGGCCGAGCTGCTGCTCGAGCGAGACCTCGGCCGCGACCGCGCGGCCGACATCTCCGAGATCGCCGAGCGCTACGACGCCGTGGTGCACTGCTTCGGCACGGTCGCGCATCCCGACGGCCGCTGCTGGCAGGCCGAGCCCGGCGGGTCGGGACTCGGCACGGCGGGCAGCGGCGACGTGCTGTCCGGTGCGATCGTGGGCCTCGCCGCGCAGGGGATGGATGCCGAGCGCGCGGCCGTGTGGGGCGGATGGACGCACGCGCGCGCCGGAGACCGGTTGACCGAGCGCGTCGGCATCGGCTTCCTCGCGCGCGACCTGCTGCCCGAGCTCACGGCCGTGCTGCACGAGAGCTGAGGGCGGCGACCCGGGCGGACGGGCGTCGTCGTCAGTGTCGACCGCTGTTGCGGTCCCACTCGAGCGAACGGTACTGCAGGTAGGTGCAGAGGTTGGCGGCGACGACGATCTCGGCCCCCAGTGCGCCCATCTCGTGGGGCGGTGCCGTCAGATCCTCCGGTCGGGCCGTGAGGGTCATCTCCCACGCCGGGTCGTCGAAACCGCGGGGCTCCATGTAGATGCTGGCGCGCGCCTTGCGCAGTCGCATGATGACGAGACCCGTGTCATTGGTGCGTTCGCCGTCCTGCTGCGCGACCACAATGTCGGCGCCATTGCTGTTGCCGGCCGCGAGGAAATCGTCGACCCATTCCTGCAGAACGGCGGCGTTGCGTCGGGGCGGAAAAGGGATCTCCTCGGTCACGCATTCATCCTCTCATTGAAACCACTTCCCGGGCATTCGCGCGGTTCGCACCGACGACCGCCGAACAATCTGCGGGGTCGGACTCCGCGCATCTGTCCTGCCTGTGCCGACCCCGTCACACGATCATGCCGTCGCCGGCGGAAGCGGAAGGCTCTCACCCCGCGGTTCCGCGAGAGGCCTCGTCGCCGGGGTGCACACCGCTCGAGAGACGGACCGCTCGATCGGCCCCCGCCTAGGCTGATCGGTGTGAGCAACGCCGCCGCGGGACCAGCCGGGCCCGTCGGGCCGGCGGAAGTCCTGCGCACGCCGGCATTCGCGCTGTTCTGGAGCGCGACGACCCTCCGCGCCTTCGGCACGGCGATCGCCGGGGTCGCCTTCCAGGTCCTCATCGTCACGGTCATCCAGGCGACGCCGATGCAGATCAGCATCCTGAGCGCCCTGGGTGTCGTGCCGTACCTCTTCCTCGGGCTCATCATCGGCGCCCTCATGGACCGGTGGCGACGCCAGCCCACGCTGGTGCTGACGAGCGTCGGCCGGGCGGTGGTGCTCGCGACGATCCCCGTGCTCCTGCTCACCGACACGTTGACGTTCTGGTCGCTCGCGGTCGTCGTCCTGGCGCTGGGCGTCCTCACGCTGTTCGCCGATTCCGCGGCGCAACCGCTTCTGCCCCATCTGGTCGCCCGGCGGTCCCTCGTCATGGCGAACGCCCGCCTCGGGCAGAGTGCGACCGTCGCCGGCACAGCCGGCCCCGCCCTCGGCGGCGCGTTGCTCACCCTCGTGGGCGCGCCGGTGCTGTTCCTCGTCGAGGCGGGCCTGATCGCGGTCTCGGCGCTGCTGCAGTCGCGTATCCGCGTGACCGAGACGCGGGCCGAGCCCCGCCCGCTCGGTCGCCATCTCGGTCACGACATCGTCGAGGGAGTGCGGTACACCTACCGGCATCGCACGCTCCGCCCGCTCGCGCTCTCTGTGCACACGTGGTTTCTCGCGCACAGCATCGTGACGACGCTCTTCGGCGTCTTCACGCTGCGGGAGCTCGGCGTGCCCGAGTGGGCGTTCGGCCTGATCCTCGCCGTCGGCGGGGTCGGCGGCTTCCTCGGCGCGGTCGTCGCCCCCCGCATCGGCGCGCGCCTGGGGGCCGGACGTGCGATTCTCCTCGGGCGCACCCTCACCGTCGCACCCTGGCTGGCGCTGGCGCTCCTCCCCCTGACCGCGACGACGTCCCTCGCGCTTCTCCTGCCCTTGCTCGCCGCCGTGCAGTTCCTCTACGCCCTCTCGCAGGGGATCGAGGATGCCAATGAAATGGGCTATCGACAGGCCGTCGCCCCCGATTTCCTGCAGGGCCGGATGAACTCGACCATCCGCACCGCCAACCGCGTCATCTTCTTCTTCGGAGCGCTCTCCGCCGGCTTCCTCGTGACCCTCTTCGGCTATCCCGTCGCCCTCGGCGTGGCCGCGATCGTCTTCGCCGTCGCCGCCCTCGTCATCCTCTTCTCGCCCCTCCATCGGGCGCGACACGATGACGACCACGGCGTCCCGGGTGCTTCCGCCTAGCGCCTCGTGCTCTTTCGGCTTCGCATCTCGCTCGCATCCTGCAAGGCTGCGGGGATGCGAGGTTCAGTGTGGGGGCTGCTCACGGCGGCGATCGGAACGACCATCATCGTGCTGCTGATCATCGACGGCACCGCGTACGGTATCTGGATCGATGAGATCGGTCCATCCCTCGACATCGCCGAGCAAGCCGCTGCCCCCACGATCGTGCTCCCCGGACTGATCGGGCTCTTGGCGATCGCGCTCATCGTCGGGGGCCTGGCCGTCGGGCTGACCATTCCCCGCGGCCAGAGGGATGACAGGGCTCGCTGAGTCGAGTCACACCTCACGCCCGGCGACGACGAGCCGCCCTCACGGCAGCGGAGGGCGCACCTTCGCCGCGGCGAAGGCCCGAATCCGCTCCGCCGACGCCGCGGGTGCGGTGAAGTGCGCCAGGTGACGATGGCCCGGGATCACCGCCACCTCGCCGTCGGCCGCGCGCGCGGCCAGGAGCTCCGCCCAAGCCTGTCGCGCGATCGGGTCCGTTCCTCCCCGCACGACGAGCAGGGGCACGGTCAGCATCGCGACGCGGTCCTCGATCGGGTAGCTCAGCATGTGCCGGGCCTGACGGGCGTACCAGGCGGGTCCGCAGCGCGCGTAGTCGGTGACGACGATGCCGTTGAGGCGAGGCGGCTCGAGAGCCGAGTCGCGCGCCAGCAGCGCCGCCTGCGTCAACGGCCCGCGCCGTGCGCGATCGGTCACGGGCCCGAACGCGACGACCCCGCCGACGAGGTCGGGCCGCCGCACGCCCAGCTCCACCGCCCACTGCGCGCCCATCGAGTGCCCGACCACCACCGCGTCCCGCACGTCCAGCAGATCGAGCACGAGCCCGAGGGCCTCCGAGACGTCCCGGATGCCGGGATTGCGGCCCGGCTTGGGGAGTCCGGCGAAGCCGGGCAGGTCGATCGAGTGCACCTCGGCATCCGTCGCCAGCTGCGCGTGCAAGCGCGCGTGGTACCGGTGCGACATGCCGATGCCGTGGAGGAGGACGTAGATGGGAGCGTTCGCGCGCCGGGTCGAGAACGACCGGAGAGCGAGGTCGTTCACCGTGTGGAGCGTCGGAGTGGGCTGCGTCACATCGGTCACCGTAGGGCCGTTCGTCGCGACCTCGTCCGAGGGTTGCGCCGCGGCCCGGCTCACCCCTCGGGGCGCGCGGGCCGAGCGGTCACCGCGCTGAGGCGACGTGACGTTCGCGCGCGACGCGGATCGGCCGGCGCCACCATGGCGCCTCGCCGGCGGGGGCGCAGTGGTCGTCGTGCGTCGCGAGATGATGCGCCCACAAGGCCTCGGACACCTCCCGGAGGTCGACACCTGCTGCGACGACGCGCGCCTCCTCGTCGAACGCGCTCCACACGCCCTCGGGATCCCGACTGACGTACCCGAACAGTCGACGCGAGCACGCGCCCATCACGAAGTCGTCTTCGACGCGCTTCCACGTCGGATGCAGGTGGACACCGGTCAGCGAGAACATCGGCCGCTCCTTCGCGCGCCAGGATTCGGGGTGTCAGGGATTCTTGCACTCGGGAAACGCACAGGTAACCGATCCTGCGCATCCCGGTGGGTCGACTGCTCTTTGCGGCCGTGACCCTGGCACCACGGTCCGCCGGGAGGGGTACCGGCTGAGCTCATCCTCCTTCGTGCTCCCTCCCCAGCAGCAGCCTGTTCAGCCCCCACCCCGCCACAGTGACCAGGACGATCGCCCCCGCCATCGCGGCCAGTTGCGTCGGCTGGGTCAGGATGCCGAGACTCACGATCAGCGTCGTCGCCCCCGCGGGCGGGTGGGGCGTCTTCAGCAACGTCAGCACCACCGTGGTGGTCGCGACGGAGAGGGCTCCCGCGGCGAGGTAGCTCGCGGTGAGACCCCCGGACGGCACGGGCGGCTGCCCGTTCAGCCCGAGGGCGTAGAAGCACGCGGCTCCGACGACGAGCCCCACCCCGTGCCCTACGAGCGCGTTCCGCGGGCGTGACGACGGCGTCTCGGGGGACTCGAAGAACAGCATCACGGTGGGCCCGAGGCTCGGGAACAGCCACGGCTGCCGGGTGGCGAGCCCGACCGCGCCGGCGAGCGCGAGCGCAACCAGCGACAGCACCCCTGCATACAAGGCCGCACCGCTCGGTCGCTGCCGCAGCCGCGCGCCGACCCGCTCCATCATGACGCCACGAGCAGCGCCTGGGGAGCGGCCTGCTTCAGCCGCGTCGAGAGCCAGGCCTGCTGCGTCTTCGTCTGCGCCTCGCAGTCCTCGATGATCGCGAGCAGTTCTTCGTCGCGCAGAGCCAGGGCGGCCTGCTTCACCACCGTCCACGTCGTGTCGACGAAGGAGACGAGAGCATGCAGGTCCTGCAGGTCGCGCAGCAGCCCGAGGGGCCCGCCTCGACTCTCGTTCATCGCTTCCGCGTGAAAGCGCTCGGGTTCGGCATCCGGTTCCTCGCCGTACCGCTCGACGACCGGGGCGAGCCGGCGGACGTGCTCGTCGCACTGCTGCGCCAGCGTGTGCGAGAGGTGGAAGACGTCGGGTTCGTCGCCGTGGCCGTCGGCGAGCTGCCGGAACGACTGCGCGAGCACGTCCTCCCCCGCGTGCAGCAGCCCGAGGTACGATGCGAGGTTCACGATTCCTCCCCCGTCGCGATCTGCGGCGGCTCGACAGGCCGCAGCGACTCCTGGGCCTCCCCCTCGGGTCCGCCGACGGTGGCGGGCACGGAGGAGCTCGGACGGGATGCCGTCGTCGTCGGTGCCGGCGCCGGCGCCACCCCGTCCGCGACCTTGTGCACCTGCACCGCCGCGACCTTGAACAGAGGTTGCTTCGACACCGGGTCCCACTCGGTCATCGTGAGCTCGTTGGCCGCGGTCGGATGCCCACCGGGCCCCGATCGCCCCTCCTCCCAGTACCCGTAGTGGAACGGCGCGAAGACGCACCCCTCCCGCACGTCGCCGACACGGGCCGGCACGACGATCTCGCCGCGTGCTGAGGTCACCCGCACGAGGTCGCCTTCGTGGATGCCGCGCTCCGCGGCATCCGTCCGCGACAACTCGACCCACGCCGAGGGTGCCGCGCGCTGCAGCTGCCGCGTGCGCCCCGTCTTGGTCCGGGTGTGGAAGTGGTACGCCGTCCGCCCCGTCGAGTACTGGAGGGGGAAGTCCGCGCTCGGCGACTCGTGCGGCGGGTTGTAGGCCGCGGCTTTGAGGATCGCGCGGCCGTCCACGCGCATCGCCTTGTAGGTCACCGGTCCGATGGTCGCCCCGGTCAGCAAATCGTGCCCGTAGGTCTCGGCGCGGTCGAGGTCGGTGGGGAAGACGCCGTCGCCGTACAGGCGCACCGTCCCGTCGGGGTGCTCGTCGTTGCACGGCCAGGGCACGCCGCTGCCGCCGCGGAGCTTGTCGTAGCTGAGGCCGGTGTAGTCGCAGAGCCGCCCGCGGGTGCACTCCTGCCAGGCGCGGAAGCCGTCTTCGGGCCCGATCCAGTCGAGCAGCGGGGCGCCGTCGTCGCGGCGAAAGTCCATGCGCCGGGCGTAGTCGAGGAAGATGTCGAGGTCGCTGCGCGCCTCCCCCGGCGGCTCGACGGCCTTCTCCGACAGGTGCACCGTGCGGTTGACGTTGGTGAACGTCCCCTCCTTCTCGCCCCATCCCGCCGCCGGCAGCACGACGTCGGCGAGCATCGCCGTCTCGGTCAGGTAGAGGTCCTGCACGACGAGGAACAGCTCGGGCTTCGCGAGGATCCGCCGGATCCGCTCGGACTGCGGCATCGACACGGCAGGGTTCGTCGCCTGCACCCACAGGAACTCGATGCTCCCCTGTTCGGCGTACCGGAAAATCTGCATCGCGTGCGTCGGCGGCGACCAGTGCGGGATCCGGTCGACGTGCACGCCCCACAGCTCGGCGAGCTGGCTCACGTGCTCCGGGTTCTCCCAGTTGCGGAACCCCGGCAGGTCGCCGTCCGCGCCGGCCTCGCGCGCGTTCTGCGCGGTCGGTTGCCCGTTCATCTGCAGGATCCCGGCACCCGGTCGCCCGATCCTGCCGGTGAGCAGGTGCAGGTTGTTGACCTGGCACGCGGATGCCGTGGCATCCGACGCTTGATAGAACCCCTGCAGCACCGTCGAGAGCACGCGCGGCGAATGCGCGAAGATCCGGGCGGCTGCGCGCACGTCGTCGGCGTCGACGCCACAGGTCTCGGCGACGACCTCGGGCGTCCACGGCTCGACCGTGGTCTTCAGCTCGTCGAAGCCGACGGTGTGCGCGGTGATGTAGTCCTCATCGATCCAGCCGTTCGTGAGCAGTTCGCGGATCAGTCCGTTCATCAGTGCGAGGTTCGTGCCCGGTCGCACCGGAAGGTGCACGTCGGCGCGGCGGGCGACCTCGGTCAACCGCGGATCGACGCACACCACGCGCGGCGGGTTGGGGCCGGCGAGGCGGTCGAGCACGCGCGTCCACAGCACGGTCTGCGTCTCGGCCATGTTGTGTCCGAACAGGAAGATGGCGTCGCACTCGTCGATGTCGGCATAGCTACCGGGCTGGCCGTCGGAACCGAAGCTCTCCTTCATGGATGCCGCAGCCGTGGCCGTGCACAACCGGGTGTTGCCGTCCATGTGCGGGGTGCCGAGGCCCGCCTTGCCGATGATGCCGAGGGCGTAGTACTCCTCGAGGAACAGCTGCCCCGAGCTGTAGAAGCCGTGGGTCAGTGGGCCTTTCTCGTGCAGCAGATTCTGGCTGCGTTCGACGATCCGGGTCATCGCGGTGTCCCAGTCGGTCTCGACCAGTTCGCCGTCCACGCGAATCAGGGGTCGGGTGAGGCGGTCGGGACTCGTCATCCCCTGCCAACTGCCGAACAGTCCCTTCGGACCCAGGCGCCCGTGATTGACGATGTCCATCGGGCGACCGCGCACCCCCACCATCCGCCCGTCCTTCACGGCGATGTCGGTGCCGCACCCGTTGCTGCACAGCACGCACGCCGACTGCACCCACCGGTCGACGTCGTCCTCCGTGAGCCCGTCGGCGAGCTTCAGGTCGACGCGCACCGGCCACCGCTCCCCCTGCGCGAACGGCGTGCGCGTGCCCCAGATGTGTTCGATGCGATCGATCATGATCACGTCCTCCCGGTCGGCGGCGACGGTAGGACGGCTTCGGCGAACGACGCAGTGCCTCGACAGGGGGTGGAGGTAGTGCCAAGGTTCGCTCGCTCGGCGAAGCCGCTGCTGCTGGCAGACTCGGACACCGAGACCGTGCGCGCTGACGCGTCGTTCGGGGGAAGGATGGTCGGAGAGTGGAAATCGAACCCGGCATCTACGAACACTTCAAAGGTCAGCGGTATGAGGTCTTCGGCATCACCCGGCATTCCGAGACCGAGGAGATCTTCGTCTCCTACCGAAAGCTCTACGACGACTATTCGTACTGGGTGCGCCCGGTCGAGATGTTCACCGGGTCCGTCGAACGCGACGGCTATTCCGGTCCGCGATTCCGGCGCATGGCGTAACGCGTCTCGGCGATATCCCGTGCGAGAGTGACGACGTGAAACTGTATTCCGACTTCGCGGCGCAGCGGGTGCGTCAGGTGACGGTCGACGTCGTCGCCCTCGTTCTCATCGCGCTGAGCGTCGCGACGGGGATCACGGTCTTCTCCACCGTCAGCCGACTCGCGCAATTCGGGCGCGACATGCAGACCGCCGGCGCGGACTTCCGATCGTCGATGACCGATGTCGGCGCCCGGTTGAGCGGCGTCCCCCTCATCGGGTCGGGCATCAGCGCCCCCTTCGACACGGCCCGCTCCGCAGGCGACACCCTCGCCTCGGCCGGTCAGACGCAACAAGACCTCGTGCTGCAGGCGGCGACCGTGCTCGGGATCGGCGTCGCCGGCCTGCCGATCCTGATCGTGCTGCTCGTGTGGCTCTTTCCCCGCCTGCGCTTCGTCACGCGCGCGACGCGCACCCGCGCTCAGCTGCGCGCCGGTCTCGACTCCGACCTCCTCGCGCTCCGCGCCCTCACCCACCAGAAGGTGGCCGCCATCGCGAAGGTCGGCCCCGACGCCCTCGGCGCCTGGCGCCGCGGCGACCGCGAGGTCGTGCAGCGGCTCGCCGGAATGGAACTGAGGTCGGTCGGCATCCGCGTTCGGTGAAGGTGGACGCTCATCGCCCGCGGCGGGCGTTCGACGTCACCGGTAGATGGGCATTACACGACCTGATGAACCTGCCGCGGGCACTGTCGACCGTCACCGCCTCCGGCGTAGCATCGCCCGTACGCCGGAGTCCCTTCGCGGCATCCGGTCCCTCCGTCACAACGAGCACTCGGGAGAAGCAATGGACACGATGGCCATGATGAAGTCGATGGACATGGGCGAGATGACCATGGACATGGATGCCATGCAGGAATGCATGCAGTCCCTGAACGCGTGCGCGATGGCCGCGGCGATGTGCGCCGGCAGCGACATGATGCACGGCCCCGAGATGGCGACCTGTTGCGCCATGTGCTCGAACATGGTCGAGATGGCTCAGGCGACGATGCACATGATGATGCGTCCGGTCGGCATGAATATGGACGTGATGAGCGCCATGATGACCGCCTGCATGATCATGGGCAAGGCGTGCGCCGCCGAGTGCCGCGCCCACGGCGACATGGACGAGATGTGCCGCTACTGCGCCATGGCCTGCGACGACATGGTCATGAAGTGCGAGGCCATGATGGCGTCGATGAGCGCTTGAGTTCTGTTCTTTACTGCGGCCGCTGACGTTTCGTCGGCGGCCGCTCGGCTATGCGGCGCGCGCGGTCGTGATGATCGCGGACGCGCTGAGCAGCTCGGCGACCGGGTGGTACGCCACCGGCTCCCCCACCGCGATGTCGACGGCCGGGCCGATGATCCGCAGCCGCACCGTCGTGCCGTTCAGCGGCGCGATCGTCGCGGTCGAGCCGTCGGCTTCGGTGACGAGGCCGTCCCACCACGCAGACGGGTTCGAGGCCGCCATGCAGCGCTGGATCGGGTGGACTGTCGACGAGATCGTGCGGGACATGGCTTCACCTGCCTTCGAGGGGGTTGGTGAGATGAAGCTACGGGATGCCGTGCGGGTGGGTGATCTGAGGCGTAGTAGGGCGTAACACCACCGGTGTTGGTCGCTATGTGCTCGACCCTCCCCGTGCCTCGTCTGACGCCTGCGAGTCAGCCAGCGCGGGCTCCACAGCGTCGGCCAGCCGAGGTGCGCCGCTTCGCGTGAGCCGACCTAACAATTGACTCTCCCTAACCGGCGGTCGGCCCATCGCCCGCGCCTGGTCGGTCAGGACCTGCACCGGCAGATTCGAATGTCACTCACTACCGAGGCATCTCTCTCGGTCTACCCGCGTCTACCGCGTGGTTGATTGGCGCCGCGGTGATCACAGTCGGGGTGGTGGTATACCCGCGGGGTCGCTCTCGTCTCTCATCGAGGTGAGCAGCGCAGCACGACGCCTAGCGCGCTTTGCGACAGAACCGGGTGTACCTCAGCATCGGTGTTGGGCGCAGGCCAGCGAGTCCTCAACATGGATTTTCTGTGATTCCGCTATGGTCACCACATATTCGTCACTGTTGGGGGGACCAATGGAGTTTCACGAACGCATCGCCGCGCTCGCGACAAAGGTGAGCAATCAAGCCTCGGCGATCGGTACAGAGGAAGCGACGAAGAATGCCTTCGTCATGCCCTTCATCTCGACGATCCTCGGCTATGACGTATTCGACCCGCTTGAGGTCGTCCCCGAGTTCACCGCAGACGTCGGGATCAAGAAGGGCGAAAAGGTCGATTACGCGATCATGCGGGGCGGCGAGGTTCAGATCCTCATCGAGTGCAAAGCCTCCAACGGCGTGCCCAAAATCGAGCACGCGTCCCAGCTCTTCCGCTACTTCTCGACGACAAACGCCCGCATCGCAGCTCTCACTAACGGTGTTGTATGGCAGTTTTTCACCGACCTCGACGCACCGAACAAGATGGATGCCAAGCCGTTCCTGGTTCTGGATCTGCTCGACATCGACGACACGCTGATCCCCGAGGTCCAGAAGCTGAGCAAGGACAGCTTCGATCTCGAGTCGATCATCAGCGCAGCCGAGGAACTGAAGTACGTGGGTGCGCTCAAGCGCGAGATCGCCGGTCAATTCCGCGAGCCGAGCGACGAGTGGATCAAGTTCTTCACTCAGCGCGTGTACGAGGGCTCGTACACAGCGCGCGTCCGCGAACAGTTCACGGCGCTCGTCGGAAAGGCCTCCCGTCAGTTCCTCACCGAGAGCGTCAACGACCGGCTGAAGACCGCCTTGGGAGCTGGGGCTGGGATTGCCATCCCGACCACAGAGCCTGCCACTGTCTCAAGCGAGCCGGCCGCGCAGGACGATCTGAACCGCGACACCGAGATCGAGACGACGCTTGAGGAGCTCGAGGGCTACCAGATCGTAAAGGCCATCGCCTGCGGCGAAACCAAGCCCCAGCGAATCACCCATCGCGATGCGAAGAGCTACTTCGCCGTGCTCCTCGACGACAACAACCGCAAGCCCATCGCCCGGCTGCACTTCAACGGGCGCCAGAAATACCTCGGACTTCTCGACGAGCAGAAGGTCGAGACGCGGCACCCGATCGACGAGCTCGACGAGATCTACCAGTACGCGGATGCCATTCGCGGGGCGGTCGTTCGGTATCGATAGCGGTACGGCATCGAGCACGCCGACAAGCACACACCCGGCATATCTGATTAGGCGAAGCGTTCCCGGAGGTCACCACGATCATAGACACACCGGAGAACCGGCATTCTGTGAGGGAGAAGCTCAGTGAGCACAAGTCCACGCCCTAAGGCAGAGGCCGAATACGCTCTGCCGGACTTGGGATGGCCCCCTGCGCTTCTTCAGCCCGCGCGCCCACCGAAACTGCTCTTCCTAGATTTGAACCACTGGATCTAGAGACAACCTGGTTTCTGAGGTCCTTCGCCGGGACTTATTGGCGGGCGTCGGTGACCAAAGGCGCGCTCTGACACCGCACAAGAGCCCTTACGCCTCTCCTACCGGATGACCGCTCGCATGTAACGCCCACGTAAACTCCCCCTCTCCCAGCCCGCCCGCCGGGGTGAGCCAACCGTTACCTCCCCGCCCCCGCTAACGCCCTCCCGGGAAACCCCTCCTCCCTACGCTGACGGCACGCCCCGCCCATGCGAGGCGCTGCACCTCCCCCGCATCGCCCACCGGAGGCCCCCGTGACCGTCACCGACCCGCGCCCCGAAACCGCCACGCCGCCCGCAGCCGCAGCGCCCAAGGCCGAGAGCGCCGAGCTACAACACCGCCCCGGCCGCTGGATCGACAACTGGAACCCCGAGAACGCCACGCAGTGGGCGAAAGAGGGCAAGGCCATCGCCTCCCGCAACCTGCGGTGGTCGATCTTCGCCGAGTTCCTCGGCTTCGTCGTGTGGCAGCTGTGGTCGGTCGTCGTCGTGTCGCTGCCTGCGGCGGGATTCCAGCTGTCGACGGGTGAGATCTTCTGGCTCATCTCCATGCCGAGCCTCGTCGGTGCGACGCTGCGCATCCCCTACACGTTCATGGTTCCGCGCTTCGGCGGCCGCAACTGGACGATCGTCTCCGCCGCTCTTCTGCTCATCCCGAGCATCGGGCTCGCCATAGCGGTGTCGAACCCCGCGACGCCCTTCGGCCTCCTCCTCCTGATCGCCGCGTTCGCCGGCTTCGGCGGGGGCAACTTCGCCAGCTCGATGTCGAACATCACGTTCTTCTACCCTGCCGCGCAGAAGGGATACGCCCTCGGACTCAACGCCGCCGGCGGCAACCTCGGCGCCTCGGTCGCGCAGTTCGTCGTGCCCATCGTCATCACCGTCGGCGCCGCCGCCACCCTCAACCTGCCGCTCGCGGGCCTCATCTGGGTGCCGCTGATCCTCGTCGCGATGGTCGGCGCGTACCTCCGCATGGACAATCTCTCCGCCGCGAAGGCCGACATCACGGCATCCCTCGCCGCTCTCAAAGAGCCGCACATGTGGGTGCTCTCGCTGCTCTACATCGGCACCTTCGGCTCGTTCATCGGCTTCGCGGGCGTCTTCCCCAA
The DNA here is from genome assembly GCF_032464915.1 of Microbacterium galbum. Classification (NCBI taxonomy): domain Bacteria; kingdom Bacillati; phylum Actinomycetota; class Actinomycetes; order Micrococcales; family Microbacteriaceae; genus Microbacterium; species Microbacterium galbum. The sequence continues at coordinate 691,795 of NZ_JAWDIS010000001.1, forward strand.
ACTCCTCGCCGACACGTTCCCCGACTTCAAGGGAATCGCCATCGGTACCGCGACCGTGACCCTCGCCTTCCTCGGCGCCCTCGTCGGCTCGCTCGCCCGCCCCTACGGGGGCAAGCTCGCCGACCGCTTCGGCGGAACCGTCATCACGATCGGCGCCTTCACGGTGATGGGGCTCGGCATCCTGAGTGTGATGCTCACCCTGCCGCTGCAGAACTTCGCGGTCTTCCTGCTGTGCTTCCTCGTGCTGTTCGCGGCGGCGGGCATCGGCAACGGCTCGACGTACCGCATGATCCCGACGATCTTCGCCCTCAAGGCCAACGGCGGCGTCGGCGCGCAGCGCAAGGCCGCCGCGGCCCTCGGCCTCATCTCGGCGATCGGCGCCTACGGCGGCTTCTTCATCCCGCAGCTGCTCGGCTTCTCGAAGACGACGTTCGGCTCGTACACCCCCGCCCTCGGCTGGTTCGCCCTCGCGTACGTCGCGTTCCTCGCCCTCACCGCGGGCGTCTACCTGCGGATGTCGAAGAAGACCGGAACGCGGATCTGACCCCATGAGCTCCGCCGACACCCACTGCCCCTACTGCGCACTGCAGTGCGCCATGACCGTCAGCCACGCGGGCGCCACGACGGTCACGGGCCGCGACTTCCCCACCAACCGGGGAGGGCTCTGCGCCAAGGGCTGGACGTCGGCGGAGCTTTTGGCATCCCCCCACCGACTCCGGATGCCACTGATGCGGCGCCCCGACGGGACCCTCGCCGAGACCACCTGGGATGAAGCACTGGATGCCGTGGCCGCGGCGTTCCGCGACACGAAAGCCATGCACGGCCCCGACGCGAACGCGATCTTCGGCGGCGGCGGTCTCACCAACGAGAAGGCGTACCAGCTCGGCAAGTTCGCTCGCGTCGCGCTCGGCACCTCCCGCATCGATTACAACGGCCGCTTCTGCATGTCGTCGGCGGCAGCGGCATCCAACCGCGCGTTCGGGATGGACCGGGGCCTGCCCTTCCCCGTCACCGACCTCGACGACGCCTCGACGATCCTGCTGCTCGGCTCGAACGTCGCCACGACCATGCCGCCCTTCCTCGCCCACCTCGCCGGGGCGCGCGCAGCCGGCGGGCTGATCGTCGTCGACCCGCGCCGCTCGGCCACCGCGCGCCTCACCGAAGACGGTGCCGGAACCCACCTGCAGCCCGCTCCCGGCACCGACCTTCCGCTGCTGCTCGGCCTCACGCACATCGTCATCACCGAGAACCTCCTCGACCGCGCGTATATAGAGGAGCGCACGACGGGGTTCGACGCGGTGCGGCGATCGGTCGGGGCATGGTGGCCGGAGCGGACGTCCTCGACCACCGGCATCCCCGTCGCTCAGCTCCGCGAGACCGCTCGCCGGCTCGCGGCGGGGCGCGCGTACATCCTCACCGGACGCGGCGTCGAACAGCACGTCGACGGCACCGCCACCGCGACCGCCGCGATCAACCTCGCCCTCGTCCTCGGCCTCGTCGGCCGCGAGGGCTCGGGTTACGGCACCCTCACCGGGCAGGGCAACGGCCAGGGCGGGCGCGAGCATGGCCAGAAGGCCGACCAACTGCCCGGATACCGCTCCATCCGCGACCCCGACGCCCGCCGCCACGTCGCCGGGGTGTGGGGCATCGACCCCGATGAGATCCCGGATGCCGGCATCCCGGCCACCGCCCTTCTCGCCGAACTCGGCGGGCCGGTGAAGACGCTGCTCGTCGCCGGGTCCAACGTCGTGGTGTCGGCGCCCGACGTGGATGCCGTGCATTCGCGGCTCGCCGCCCTCGACACCCTCATCGTCTCCGACTTCTTCCTCTCCGAGACCGCGGAGCTCGCCGACATCGTGCTGCCCGTGCTGCAGTGGGCCGAGGAGGAGGGCACGATGACCTCCCTCGAGGGTCGGGTGATCCGCCGTCGCCGAGCGCTCCCCGGACCCGACGGCGCCCGCAGCGAGCTGTGGATCCTGGCCGAGATCGCGCGGCGCCTGGGCGCGGCATCAACCTGGTCGACGGATCCGGCCGAGGTGTTCGACGAGCTCGCCCGAGCCTCGGAGGGCGGCGTCGCCGACTACTCGGGCCTCTCGCACGCTCTGCTCGACACCGGCGTCGAGGCGTACTGGCCGTACCGCGCCGAGGGCACCCCGCGTCCGTTCACTCAGCGCTTCGCCCACCCCGACGGCCGCGCGCGTCTCGTGGCGGTGGATGCCACTCCCCCGACGCCCACCGACCGCGGCGACGAGCTGACCCTCGTCACCGGCCGCTACCTGCAGCAGTACCAGTCGGGCACGCAGACCCGCCGCGTCGCCGAGCTGAACGGGGCCCGCCCCGAGGCGCGGCTCGAGATCCATCCCGCGACGGCCTCGCGGCTCGGCATCCGCGAGAATGCCCTCGTCGCCGTGTCGAACGAGCGGGGCGTGGTGCGGGCGCGGGCGACGGTGACGACCGACATCCGCCACGACACCGTCTTCCTGCCGTTCCACTACGCCGGCGACGAGTGCGCCAACCGGCTGACCGAGGCGCTCGTCGACCCGACGTCGGCCATGCCGGAGTTCAAGCGCACGCGGGTGCGCGTGGCTCCGGAGGCCACTGTGCCCGTGCCCGCGTTCCCGCGGGGGTCCGTGGCGGTCTCGGCGCATCCGGCCCCTGTTCGCATCGAGGAGGGAACCCATGTCTGAACGCGTGGTGCTGGTCGGCTACGGCCCCGTCGGAGCGCGGCTCGTCGAGGGTCTGCTGCCCGCCGTGCGCGAGGGGCGCATCGACCTGACGGTCGTCGGCACCGAGCCCCACGACGCGTACAACCGCGTCTTGATCGCCGAATATGCCGTCGGACGCATGGATCGCGCCGGGCTCGACCTCGGCGACCGTCGCGTCGCTGAACAGGCGGGAGCGCGGTTCCTCCTCGGGGTCGCGGTGGCCGGAGTCGACCGCACGCTCCGCTCGGTGCGGCTGGACGACGGAATCCGTCTGCCCTACGACCGACTCGTGCTGGCGACGGGCGCCCGCGCGAACGTGCCCACGCTCGCCGGGGTGCGACGCTCCGCGGCCCTCGACGGCGACCTTCCGCGCGGTGTCGTGGCGTTGCGCGACCTCGCCGACGCCGAGGTGGTGCGCGCTGCGGTCTCGGCCGGGAGGCGGATCGTCGTGCTCGGCGCGGGGGTGCTCGGCATGGAGCTCGCCCTCGCCGCGGCCGAGGCGGGCGCCGAAGTGACGGTGGCGTACCACTCCGCGGCGCCGATGAACCGCACGCTCGACGAGAACGGCGGGCGCGTCGTCGCCGCCGCCGCGGTGGCCGCGGGGGTCGAGATGAGGCACCACGCGCGGGCCGAGAGCATCGTGCACCGCTACGACGACCACGGGCAGGCGTGGTTCGACGGCCTGGTCTGCGCCGACGGGCGCGTGCTCGCGGGCGACCTGCTCGTGCTGTCGTGCGGGGTGGGTGCGCGCACCGAGATCGCCGCAAGGGCCGGACTCTCCGTGTCAGCCGGCGTGCTCGTCGACGGCTCCTCCCGCTCTTGGACCGACGAGAACGTCTTCGCCATCGGCGACTGCGCGCACGTCGCCGACCCCGCCGACGCGGCGCCCGACGGACGCGTCCCCGGCGGGCCGAGCGGACTGATCGGCCCCGGCTGGCGCCAGGCAGACCGCCTCGCGACGCTGCTCTCGTCTGGAGCCTCGGCGCCCGCACCGGCCGAGCGCCCGGGCGTCGTCATGCTCAAGGCCGAGGGCATCGACGTGGTCGCCGGCGGCGCCGTCGACGCCGACCCCTTCGCGCACGCTCCCGGATGCCATGGCCCGCAGGTCACGATCTGGGCCGACCCCGCGCGCGGTGCGTACGTCAAACTCATCACCGTCGACGGTGTCCTCACCGGCTTCGTCGCGGTCGGGATGCCGCGCACCGGCGCCGAACTCGCCCTGCTGTTCGAGCGGGGCTCGGAGCTGCCCGCCGATCGGTCGTCGCTCCTGCGACTCGACGCGCCCGACGCCGGTATGGCCGTGGTCGCCGACCCTTTCGCGGCCGATGCCACGGTGTGCTGGTGCAACGGCGTGAGCGCGGGCGCCATCCGCGACGCCGTGGCGACCGGCGAGTCGACGGTCGCCTGCGTCAAGGCCGCCACCCGCGCCGGCACCGGCTGCGGCGGCTGCGTGGGTCGGATCACCGAGCTGCTCGCGCGCGAGGCCGTGCCCGCCTAGCGCGCGCAGGCCTGCACCGCTCGTGAGGGGTCAGAATTTGTCGCCTGGCCGCTGCGCAAGCGACAGTTCTTGACCCCTCACGCGTGCTTCGCGGGCGCGGGCACGAGGAGGAAACGTCCGCTATGCGCACGGGCAGTACGCTGCACGCATGCCTCCGATCGAAAACCTCGTGGCCTTCGTGGCCGCGTCGGTCGTCATCATCGTCATCCCGGGTCCGAGCGTGCTCTTCGTCATCGGTCGCTCCATCGCGCTGGGCCGCCGCGCGGGAGTGCTCAGCGTCGTGGGCAACGCCCTCGGCACGGTCCCCGCGGTGCTCGCCGTCGCCTTCGGGGTCGGTGCCCTCGTGGCATCCTCGATCGTCGCCTTCACGGTGCTGAAGATCGTGGGCGCGATCTACCTCGTGTGGCTGGGGATCCAGGCCATCCGTCACCGCCACGCGCACGTCGCCGGCGCTTCCGCCGCACCCGCCTCGTCATGGACCCTGCTGCGCCAGGGCTTCATCGTGGGGATGACGAACCCCAAGACGATCGCGTTCTTCGTCGCCGTGCTGCCCCAGTTCGTCGATCCTCACGCGGGTGCCGTGTGGCTGCAGTTGCTGCTCCTGGGCCTGATCTTCCAGGTTCTCGCCCTCACCTGCGACAGCGCGTGGGCCGTCGCCGCCGGCACGGCGCGCGCATGGTTCGCGCGGTCGCCGAAGCGCATCTCGACGCTGTCGGCGACCGGCGGCGTCATGATGATCGGCCTCGGCGGCGCGCTCGCGCTCACCGGCGCGAAGAGCTGAGCGACGGGACGCCCGTCCGCGAACCGAAGCCCCGGAAGGTCCGACCGCGACGCTCGCACATGGCGATGGCAGGACACACTGTCCTCACCGCACGGAGGCACCCAGATCTGCGGATGCCGCGCCCTCGACCCGCGTGCCGTCGGGCGCGTAGCGCGAGCCGTCGACGGGGCTGTCCCACGTGCGCTCGGCGTCGTTCCACGTCAGCGGCGCCGGCGCGGTGACCGCGCGCGTGCGTCCGTCGATCGTGGAGACGGCGGCCGTGCGCAGTCCCTGGCGGGCCACGAGTCCGGCGCCCTCCGCGGGTCTCTTCGTCGGCGCGGGAACCGCCTCGGCGAGCGCCATCGCGGCCACCCGGGCACGCCGCGCGGCCTCGCCGATCCCTCGACCGAGATCGGCGGGCACGGTCAGGCGCGTGCCGATCGTCCGCATCCACTCGGGTCGTTCACTGCGCGAGACGCCGCGGATCTCCGCGGTCAGGCGCATCGCCGCCGCCGGGGCGTTGGTCATGCCCCACCCGGCGTATCCCGTGGCGAAACGCAGGCGGCCGAGACCGCGCGGCATCCCGCCCACGAACGGCACGAGGTTGTGCGACTGGTAGTCCTGCCCCGACCAGCGGGCGATCTCCGCGCCGACGGGGAGCGTCCGGCGTGCCCACGCGGCGAGCCCCTCGGCGAGCGCGACCTCCGACGATGCCGACCCGACCGGATGCCGTGCCCCGGTGACGATGAGCGCGGAACGCCCGAACGACGACGGGGCCGCCACGACGCTGCGCCCGTCGACGCCCACCTCGCTCCACATGCCGCCGGGGGCCTCGGCATCCCCCTCGAGCTCGAAGGCGATCGCCCACGAGCGCAGGGCCCGGGTCTTCAGGTCGTAGAGGCCGCGGCGGGTGATGGGCGTGCCGGTCGCGAGGACGACCGTGTCGCCGAAAAGCGGGCCGCGGTCTGTCTCGACGCGGCCGGTGGGCAGCGCATGCACGTCGGTCACGCGCACGCCGGTGTGCAGGGTCGCTCCGGCCTCCACCGCGGTGCGGGCGAGCGTCCGCGCGAGCAGCGCGGGGTCGAGGGCCAGCTGATCGTCGAGGGCGAGGGCGCGCACGGGAGTGCGGCCGCCGAGGTCGGCGGGGGCGTCTTCGCGCAGTGTGAGACCGGCGTCGCGGGCCGCGTCACGCACGGCGTCGAGGGCGGCGTCGGCGGCGATCCCCCGCCCGAAGGTGAAAGCGGTGCGACGGTCGGCGGCACCGCCGGCGCGGTCGGCGAGCCACTCCAGGCCCGCGCGGTTCGCGTCGACATAGGCGCGCACCAGGCTCGCCGGGTGGTGCCTCCGCAGCGACGCGAGGGTCGTCCCCTGCAGCAGGGATGCCATGCCGACGGAGGCGCCGGTGGCCCCCTGCCCCACCCCGCCCGCATCGACCAGCGCCACGTCGAGGCCGGCCTCGGCGAGCATGACGGCGGTGGACAGGCCGGTGAGGCCCGCGCCGACGATCACCACGTCATGCCGTGCGCCGGACTCGAACGGGGTGCCCTCGACGGGCGTCTGATCGCGGAGCCACAGGGGGGAGGTCATGCGGTCCATCCCATCGCGGGGGCCGAGGTCTCGGCATCCTCTTGCCCCCGGCGGCGGTTTCGGTTAGCCGCGGGTGGAGGATGCGCCGACACCGCCGGCGTGACAGCGCGGACGGATGGACCCGCTCACCTCGCTCGTCTTCGTCGTGGTCATGGCCGCCGTCGCCCTCTCCGCGGTCTACGGTGTCGTCCGAGAAGCCGTCCGCGACGAGCTCACCGCCCGCGGTCGGGAATCGCGCGATTCTCCGGCCTCCGACGCCTAGGCTCATCACGTGAGCGAGACCCCTGCCCCGCCGAGCCGGACGGCCGTGGTCGCCGCCGCCATCGACCTCTTCGTCGCGAACGGCTACGACCAGACCTCGGTCGAGCAGATCGCGCAGGCCGCGGGAGTGTCGCGCTCGACGTTCTTCCGGCAGTTCGGTGGGAAGGAAGACGTCGTCTTCGCCGACCACGAGGTGCTGCTCGCCGAGACGCGCGCCTATCTGTCGCAGCCGCACGACGACCCGTGGGCCGCGGTGTGCGAGGCGTCGGTGCGGGTGTTCCGCCACTTCGCGGCCGACCCCGAGCTCGCCCGCCGTCGCTATGTGATCGTGCGGGAGATCCCCGATCTGCGCGACCGCGAGATCGTCACGGTGTTCCGCTACGAACGCCTCTTCGACGAATACCTCCGCGAGGCCCTCCCCGGCCTCGACCCCCTGGATGCCGTCGGCTTCGCCGCCCTGGTCACGGCGGTGCACAACCACGTGCTGCGCCGGCTCATGCGGGGCGCCCGGGTGCCGGCATCCGTTCTGCGTCGCGCACTCGACGACGTGCTGCGTCGCTACGGCGTGCACGCCGACGGCGACGACGCGTCCGCCGACGACCTCATCGTGGCAGCGTTCCCGCGCCGCATGCCCGCCGCCGAGGTGACGCGCCGCCTGCGCGCCTCGCTCGGCGACTGACCCAAGGCCTCCCGCGCCGCGGCGCGGCACTGCCCGAGCCGCGGGTTTCTCCCTTGTCGAGTGTCCAAGACACGCCGTTCGCAGGGGCGCTACCCGGCGTGTCCTGGACACTCGTCGCTCTTCCCGAACCGCCGCTGCCCCCGGCATCCCCCCTGTTGAGTGTCCAGAACACGCCGTTCGCGGCGGCGCCATGCGGCGTGTCCTGGACACTCGAGGAGCGCGTCGGCGCGCACGCGGGGCGAGTGCGAGGGGTTGCCGTGAGAAACCCCCACGGCGTGACACCGAGTATCAGCATGAGCGATACTGGGAACCATGACCATCGACGCCGATGCCCGCGCCCTCCCCGGAGAGCGCGTCGCCCACTACGACCTGCTGGGCCGCCGCGACACCGACTACTACGCCGTCTTCGCCGACATCCCCGACGCCGACCGCGCCGCGTGGAATGCCGCGAAGACCTTCGCCGACGAGGTCGGCGAGCGCATGCAGGGCGAGTGGGATGCCGCCACCTACCCGATCGACCTCGTGCGGCGCATGGGCGAGCTCGAGTTGTTCACCGATGGCATCGAGCACCCCGACCTTCCGCGCACCTCTCCCCTGGCCGCGGGACTGGTCAACATGGAGATCTCGCGCCACGACGGGTCGCTCGCCACGGCCCTCGCCGTGCAGGGCGGCCTCGCGCTGCGCACGCTGGCGTTCTACGGATCGCGCGAGCAGCAGAAGCGCTGGCTCACCCCCCTCGCCGCCGGCACCGTCCTCGGCGCCTTCGCGCTCACGGAGCCCGACCACGGCTCGGATTCCGTCTCGCTCGAGACCACAGCCACCCGCACCCTCGACGGCTGGTCGCTGAGCGGCACGAAGAAGTGGATCGGCAACGGCGCCTCCGGCGGCATCACCTTCGTCTGGGCCCGCGTCGACGACGAGGGCGGCGACGACCACGGCAACGTGCGCTGCTTCCTCGTCGAGCAGGACACCCCGGGCTACACGGGCACCGTCATCACCGGGAAGGTGTCGCTGCGCGGCATCCATCAGGCCCACATCGCGATGGACGACGTGCGTCTTTCCGCGGATGCCGTGCTCCCGGGCACCCGCACCTTCAAGGACGCGTCGGTCGTGCTGTTCGCCACCCGCTCGGGCGTCGCGTGGTCGGCCCTGGGCCACGCGACAGCCTGCTACGAGATCGCGCGAACGTATGCCACCGAGCGCATGCAGTTCGGCAAGCCCCTCGCGAAGTTCCAGATGGTCCAGGAGCGCCTCGCGCAGATGCTCGACGAACTCACCGCGATGCAGCTGTACTGCCGGCGCCTCGCCGACCTCGAGACCTCCGGCGGCCTTCGACCCACCCAGGCCTCCCTCGCCAAGTACCACAACACGCGCGCGGCCCGCCGGGTGGCGTCGGTCGCGCGCGACCTGCTGGGCGGCAACGGCATCCTGCTCGAGAACGGCGTGATGCAGCACATGGCGGACATCGAGGCGATCCACACCTACGAGGGCACGGAGAGCGTGCAGGCCCTCCTTCTCGGCCGCGACATCACGGGCATGAGCGCCTTCGTCTGACCCCGGATGCCGAGACCCCGGCGCCGCGATCGCTCTCGGTCGTCCGCGCCGGGGTCTCACGGATCGCCGCCCTATCCGCCGGTCCCCACCCGCGCAAGCCGCGCGGACGATGTCGGGACCTCCCGCTAACGTCGTTGCATGGGCCTCTTCTCTCGCCATCCCGCGCCGCGTCGCGCGGTCGAAGCCGTCGCCGAGACCGTGCAGACGCCGCCGAAGAGCTTGTGGGCCGATGGGTTCGGGCGTCTCGCCGTACGCGCGGTGCAGATCATCATCGTCGTCGTGCTGGTCGCGGGTGTCATCTGGGGCATCCGTCAGGTGACGCTCGTCATCATCCCCCTGATCCTCGCGCTCATCTTCGCGTCGGCGTTCGGGCCGGTCACGATGTGGATGCGACGCAAGGGCGTCCCGGCGGTCCTCGCGACCCTGCTCACGCTGCTCGCCGTCGTCGTCGTACTCGCGGCCCTCGGGTGGCTCGTCGTCAACGCCGTGATCAACCAGTGGGACACCCTGAGCTCGCAGGCCGTCGAAGGATTCCAGAAAGCCCAGGACTGGTACCACACCCTGCCGTTCGCCATCTCGCCCGATCAGGTCGACCAGGCCGTCCAGGCGATCGGCGACTTCGTCACGAGCGCGCAGTTCGGCACCGGCGCCCTCGCGGGGGTCAGCGCCGTGGCCTCGTTCGTCACGGGCTTCGTGCTCATGGTCGTCATCCTGTTCTTCTTCCTCAAGGACGGCCCGCGCATGTGGGAGTTCGTCCTCCGCCCGTTCCACGGCAGCGACTACGAGCGCGCGCGTCGCATCGGCGACAAGACGGTCACCGTCCTCGGCTCGTACGTGCGCGGGACGGCGTCGGTCGCCGCCGTCGACGCCATCGGGATCGGCATCGGCCTGGCCGTCCTGGGTGTGCCGCTGGCGCTCCCCCTGGCCGTGCTCGTCTTCCTGCTCGCGTTCATCCCGATCGTCGGCGCCGTGACGGCCGGCATCCTGGCCGCACTCGTCGCTCTCGTCACCAACGGGTGGGTGATCGCCCTGGTGGTCGTCGGCATCGTGGTCGTGGTCAACCAGCTCGAGGGCAACTTCCTCCAGCCCGTCCTCATGGGCCGGTCGATGAAGCTGCACTCGTTCGTCGTGCTGGTCGTGCTCGCCGGCGGGACCGCGATCGGCGGCATCCTGGGCACCCTGCTGGCCGTGCCCCTCACGGCCGTCGTCTGGGGCATCATCACCGTCTGGAACGGCTCCGACAAGCCGGCCGAGTGGGCCCGCCGCAAGAAGCGCAAAGACCCCGTGCCGCTCGCGGGCGACGAGAGCTGACGACCGTGTCCTACGACATCCCCGCACCGATGCTGGCGAAGTCGGTGCCCGAGGTTCCCGACCACGCCAAGGTCGACGGGGGCTTCAGCTACGAACCGAAGTGGGACGGGTTCCGTGCGTTGGTCTCGTGGGACGGTACCGACGTCGAGATCGGCAGCCGGGGCGCAAAGCCTCTCACCCGGTACTTCCCGGAACTGGTGGAGGCGTTCGCGCGACTGCTCCCCGAGCCGTGCCTCATCGACGGCGAGGTCGTGGTGGCGCGCGGCGAACCGGGCACCCAACGGCTCGACTGGGAATCCCTCTCGCAGCGCATCCACCCCGCAGCATCCCGGGTGAACCTGCTCGCCGAGGAGACCCCGGCGATGTTCATCGCGTTCGACCTCCTCGCCCGCGGCGAGCGCGACCTGCAGAACGAGCCGTTCTCCGAGCGCCGAAGGCAGCTCGTCGATCTGCTCGGTGACGTGCCGCACCCGGTGCACGTCACCCGCACCACCGACGATCCCGACCTCGCGCGCCGGTGGCTGGCCGAGTTCGAGGGCGCCGGTCTCGACGGTGTGATCGCCAAGCCTCTCGCGCAGCCCTACGCGCCGAACAAGCGCACGATGTTCAAGATCAAGCACGCGCGCACGGCCGACGTCGTGCTGATCGGCTACCGCATCCACAAGTCCGGCGAGGGCGTCGGCTCCCTACTGCTGGGGCTCTACGACGACGACGGTCGACTTCACGGCGTCGGGGGTGCGTCGGCTTTCACCGACAAGCGCCGCCGCGAGCTGATCGACGAGCTCGAGCCGTACGTCGAGCGCGACGACGAGGGCGCCGCCGTCACCGGCGAGACCGACCGCTCGCGCTTCTCGGCGTCCAAAGACGTCTCGTTCGTGCGGCTGCGTCCCGAGCGCGTTCTCGAGGTGCGCTACGACCAGCTCGAGGGCATGCGCTTCCGGCACACGGTGCAGTTCGATCGGTGGCGCCCCGACCGCGACGCCGGCTCGTGCACCTTCGCGCAGCTCGACACCGTGAGCTCGTACGACCTGGGCGACGTTCTGGACTGAATCGCAGCGAGCGCGGGCGCGGTGCGGGCCGCTCTGGACTGACTCGCAACGAGCCCGGGCGCGGTGCGGGCCGCTCCGTCGTGCACGAGCGGCACCTCGGGCCCGACCGGTCGCGCGCCGCTCGTTCCTGCGCACCGCCCCGCCACCAGAACAGGGGATGCTGCGAGAACAGGACGATCAGGTCGCCCGCGTCCTGTTCTCGACGTATCCCCTGTCCTCGCGACGTCGGAGGCCGCTCAGCGCACCTCCGCGGCATCCGCCTGCCGGGCGATCAGCACGACACCGGCTGCGGCGACAGCGAACATCGCCGCGAGGATCGCCCACCCGGCGGTGCCGAGGTCGATCGCCGTCATCGTCACGACGGCGGGGGCGATCATCGCCCCGACCGCATAGCCCGTGCCGTAGACGCCCTGGTAGCTCCCCATGCGCTCCTGCGGCGCGAGGTCGAAGCTCAAGCTCCACCCCGCGGCGCTCGAGGTGATCTCGGCGAGCGAGTGGGCGACGGCCGCGGCGAGCAGCACGACGATCACCGCCGCCGCGGGCCCCCATCCCTCACCGCCGATCCATCCCGCCCCGGCCCACAGGGCGCACGCGGCGACCATGAGCCACCCGGCGCGGGTCATCGCCCGCCCGGCTCCCGAGAACGTCCCGGTCCCGCGACTCATCCGCACCTGCAGCAGCACCACGACCACCGTGTTGACCAGAAGCAGCGGACTGACCACGACGTCGGCGGCGATCGTGTGCGCGACGACCCACAGGGGGACGCCGATCTCGAACACCCCGAACTGGATGCCGAACACCCCCATGAGTGCGGTCAGCCAGAGGAAGCGCGGGTCGCGGTAGGGGCTCCGCACGGCGGCGACCGGAGCGGAGGCCGGGGTCTCGGCATCCGGGTCCTCCCGCCGGACGTCGACGCGCCGCGGGTCGAGACCGGCCACGAGCACGGCGGAGAGCAGGAAGAGCGAGCCCGCGATCGTCATCGTGAGGTGGAACGCGAACGGCGTACCGAGCGCGAGGGGGACGGCGGCGACCGCGGTGCCGACTCCGATGCCGACGTTCGTCACGGTGCGCATCGTCGCGCGGATGCGCACCCGGTCCTCACCGCGGAACGCCCGCCCGACGACGGAGGAGCGCACGCTCCCCCCTCCCTGCTGCGCGAGCAGCACGAGCGAGGCGACGATCACGAGCGTCGGAAGATCGCGGACGAAGAGGTAGCCGATGAGCGCCGCCCCCTGCACGACGTGCAGGACGATGAGCATCTTCCGCGCGCTGACGCGGTCGGAGAGGTGACCGAAGGTCAGTGAGCTCGCGACGCCCACCGCCCCGGCGATCGTGAGGCCGATACCGACCGTGACGGGCTCGAGCCCCACGATGAGGGTCAGGTACAGCGTCGTCAGCGTGAAGAACGCGCCGCGGCCGAGCGTGTCGACGAGGGTGACGGTGAGCAGGCGGCGCAGTGTGCGATCCGTCTGCACGAGGGTTCTCAGGGGGACGGTCGGGATCGTGCTGGTCACCATCTCATTGAGGCAGGCGTCGCCGGCGCGTTCAATCGATGTAGCGTGAGGCTTCATGATCCGGTACGAGTTGGACGCCGCCGATATCTCGGCGATCCGGTTCGGCGTCTCACCGCTGTCGGAGCTCGGGCTGGGGCTGCGCGCCCTCTCCCAACCCGACGGCTTCCCCCTTCAGCAGCCGTGGCTGGAGCGCATCGCGTCGGTGCGCCCCCTGCTCGACCTCGAGGTGCTCCTCGGGCTCGTCAACGACCGCAAATGGACGGCGGACTTCGTGAACCCCCGCCCGTCGTCGCCGCTGACCTCGCTCGACGACGAGCTGGTCGCGCTCGGACGCATCCCCCGGGCGCGCTTCGTCGCCGACCTCGAGCGCCTCCATGGCGAGGTCCCACCGGTGTTCCGCGGGCGACACGACCTGGTCGTCGCTCGTCTGCAACGCGCTCTCGCCACCGCGTGGGACCTCTGCTTCGCCCCGCACTGGCCGCGCATGAGCGCCGTCCTGCGGGCCGACATCGCCTACCGCGGGCGGATCGCCGCGCAGTCGGGTCTGGGCGCCGTGCTCAACGGACTCTCAGATGCCGCCCGCTACGACGGCCGCCACCTCGACGTGCGGCTGTGGAACCCCGACATGCGCCGTCGGCCCGTGCTCGGCGACGGCCTCACCCTCGTGCCTTCGATGTTCACCGTCCGCGTCTCGACCCCCATCGACGACGATCTCCCGCCGACGGTCATGTATCCGGCGCGCGGGCAGGGCGCGATGTGGTCGCGCAGCACGCAGCCCGAACCCGACGCCGTCTCCGACCTGCTCGGACGCACCCGCTCGACCCTTCTCGCGGCGCTGGGTGAGCCGGCATCCTCGACCGATCTCGCCCTGGGGCTCGGTGTCTCGACCTCCGCGGTCAACCAGCACCTGCGCGTGATGGAACGCGCCGGGCTGCTCAACCGCGCCCGGTACGGCCGGGCGGTGCTGTACTACCGCAGCGCAGCGGGCGACGCGCTGGCGGCCGGCGTCTGAGGCGCGGGCGACGGCGGCAGGCGCTTCGGTGTCGGTCATGCCGACGGTCGACGGCACCCGCGCGGAGCGCTTCCGTGCCGGGCGACGCACGATGACCGGAGGCACGCGCGGCGCGCGCTTCGGTGCCCGGTGACGGGAGGCGCACGGCGACGCGCCGGCCGCGCGGCCGCGCCGCCATCGGCATCCGCCCCACGGGTCGGCACTCGCGGAAACAGGCGATCAGTCGAGAACCGGACGCCGATCTCTCTCGCCGTCCTGTCCCGGAACGATCTCCTGTTCTCCGCCCTCGTCCGCGCTGCGCCGCGTCACTCCGCCGGCGACTTCGCCCGTGACGGCTGCACGCGCGGTGGCTCGCCGGGCATCTTGGGGAACTCGGGCGGGAACGGCAGTTCGCCGAGCCCGTTCTCGAGATCGCGCTGCCACCACTCCAGCAACGTGTCGATGCGTCCGGGCTTCTCGGCGAAGCCCTCCCACGGATCCCCGACGGATGCCAACCGCTCCGGCACCGAGCGCACCGTGAACGCGAGCGGGTCGAGGCCGTCGAGCTCGTCCCAGGCCACCGGGGTGGACACCGTGGCGGTGGGCAGGGCCCGCGGGGAGTACGCGCCGGCCATGGTGCGGTCGCGATTCGCCTGATTGAAGTCCACGAAGATGCGCTCGCCCCGCTCCTCCTTCCACCAGCTGGTGGTCACGGCATCCGGCATCCGACGTTCCAGTTCGCGTGCGGCGGCGATGACGGCGTGCCGCACGTCGAGGAACTCGTGCGTGGGCTCGATCGGGCAGAACACGTGCAGGCCCCGGTTGCCGCTCGTCTTGATCCAGGGCTCGAGGCCCGCCTCGCGTAGCACCACCCGCAGCTCCTGCGCCGCCGTGACGGCCTCGGCGATGCCGGTGCCGGGCTGCGGGTCGAGGTCGATGCGCAGTTCGACGGGATGGTCGGGGTCGGTCGCGAGCGAGGCCCAAGGGTGGAACACGATCGTGTTCATCTGCGCCGCCCACACCGCCGAGGCGATCTCGCCGAGGAAGAGCTGCGGATGCCGCCGCCCGCTGTTGTAGGTGACCGTCACGGCCTCGACGAACGCCGGCGCCCCCTTCGGCGGGTTCTTCGAGAAGAAGGCCTCGCCGCCCACACCCTCGGGAAAGCGTTCGAGCGACACGGGCCGGTGTCCGTTCGCCGCGATGAAGGGGCCGCCCACCGCGATGAGATACTCGGCCAGCTCGCGTTTGGTGATCCCGACCTCGGGCCAGAGCACCCGGTCAGGGTTCGAGATGCCGACCTCGCGGTCGCCGTCGGGGCCCGGGACGGTCAGCGTGATGCGAGGGGATGCCATGTGCCGACGCTAGTGCGCGGGCCCGCGCCGTGTCTGCCCCGTTGCGCGACGGCGGTCGCACCGTGCGCCGCGGGGCGCCGAATGTGGCCCCGGGGCCACCGCGCACGCCCCCGCGCACGCCCCACTCGCGCGCCGCGCGCGCGCACGCGGGCGCCCCGCCGTATCGCTGTCCACCCCGGGCCCCGGCTTCCACCCCCGGCCTACGCTCGAGTCATGACCACCGCCGCCGCCCGCACCGCCCTCGACATCGCCGACTGGCGCCGCCGCGTGTTCGCGCTCTACGACGCCGTGCGCGAGGCCGACGACCCCGAAGACGCCCACGAGCTCTGGCGCATCGAGCGCGACGCGCTCTTCGCCGATCACCCCGCGACGCCGCTGCTCCCGGAGCAGCGCGACGGATTCGTGGGCCTGCCCCTCGCCCCCTACGACGCCGCCTGGCGCTTCGAGGTGCCGCTGCTCGACGCCGACGAGGCGTCGTTCGTCGCGACCACCGGCACCGACGGCGAGGTCGGCTTCGAGCGCATCGGTCGTGTGGAGCTCCCCGACACCGGATCACTCGACGTCTGGCGCCTCACGTCCTACGGCGGCGGACTGTTCGTGCCCGTGCGCGACGCGGCCGCCGGTCGGCCGGGCGGCACGTACGGAGGCGGACGCTACCTGCTCGACACCATCAAGGGCGCCGACCTCGGCCGCGGAGCCGCCCCCGACACCCTCGTCATCGACTTCAACTTCGCCTACAACCCCTCGTGCGCCTACGACCCGATGTGGGCGTGCCCGCTCGCTCCCGCCGGCAACGTACTGCCGGTGGCGGTCCCCGTCGGCGAACTGTACGGGGTGTGAGGGCCGAGCTCCTCGACATCCAGGATCCGGTCGGAAACGACGGCGGGCCGCCCCTCCAAGAAGGGGGCGGCCCGCTGTCGTCGTGCGCTCAGGACTCCGCGGCGGCGTCCTGCGCGGCGAGGTCGATGACGGGCGCGAGCTCCTCGCGCGTGAGGCGGATCCACGGGCCCGCCGGATCGATCAGGATGCCGGTGAGCGCGGGGTCGCTCGCGAGGGCCTTCGACAGCTGCGCACGGCTGATGGGCAGCGGCTGATCACCGCGGCCGAGCGCGAGGAGTTCGAGCGGGTGGCTGAAGACCTCGAGGAAACGCTCGCCCGCGGCTGAACGCGACTCGGCGACGCCGATCGGTCCGCCCTCCTCGGTGCGGTTGACGGCGATCCACATCGGCGCTTCGGCGACGATCGCCTCGACGATCGTGGCCACCGTCTCGTCGGTACGCGTGTCGCACAGGGCGGTCTTGATGCGCAGCTCCGGGTCGACCTCGGCCACCATGCGCTCGAGGAGCGCCTTGGGCAGCACGGCGCGGTTGTCACCGGATGCCGGGTCGAGCACGATTCCGGCGTAGGAGCCCGAGAGGACGTGTCGCAGCAGGGCCATGATGGGCTGGCCCATCGCGGAGGTGTCGTGGTCGCCGTCCGCCTCGACGCTCGCGCGGAGCGCCAGGCCCCCGCTGTACGCGAGCACGAGCTGCTCGTCGCCGCGGTTGGCGACGGCGAGCGGAAGGTCTTTGCCCTCGGCCAGCAGCGCCCGCGCGTCACCCTTCACGCGCAGGAACACGTGACCCTGCAGCAGCTGACGCGCGACGTTGAGCAGCTGGGCCGGCTCGGGCTGCCCCGAGATCTCGGCGAGGGCGTTGCCGAGCAACGCGTTGTCGCGCAGGCCCTGCACCGTCTCGGGCGCCTCGGGGGCCTCCATCGGGCCGGGCTGACGGGCCGACGGGCGTGCGGCGACCGGCGGGGCGTTCGTCAAGGTCGGTGCGGGCTCGGGCCCCGCCCCCACTCCGCGGAACGACGACATCGAGATGCCGACGGTCGGCGCGGCCTCGGCCGGAGCGGCGGGGGTCGCGTCAGCGGCGGGAGCGGCATCGCTCGGGCCGGCGGGGTCGACGGGCTGTTCGCCCGGTTCGATCATGGTGTCGGGCCGGTCGACCGATGCGTCGTCGGATTCGGACTTCTTGCGGCGCGAGAACAGAGCCATTCCGCCAGCCTATCCGGGCGGTCCGGGGGCCAGGGCCCCGTGGGCCCTGGCGGGGCGCGGCAACGCGCTGATGCGCGGGGCGCCGGGGCGCCGTGCGGGGCGGCGGGTCGGCGGGGCGCCGTGCGGGGCGGCGGGTCGGCGTGCGGGGCGGCGGTCGGCGTGCGGGGCGTCGGGGCGCCGTGCGGGGCGGCGGGTCGGCGTGCGCGGCGGCGGGTCGCCGTGCGGGGCGTTCGGGGCGAATTCCTCGACTCGGGGCGGAGAAATCACGCCCGGAACGCAAAAACTCGCCCCGAACCACATTGCGGCCCCACTCCCCGCAGCCCGAAGCACGCACCGACGCAGCCCGTCGCCCGCCTCAGCAGGCACCGAAGCGGGTCGGCCCGCGTGACCTCCCCCGCCTCGCGCGGACGCGCTACAGCTTCGCGATCGGCGCGATCTTCACCAGCAGCTTCTTCGGACCCACCGTGTCGAAGCGCACGTGCGCCACGCGCTTCGCGCCTTCGCCGGTCACGGCATCCACTCGGCCCTCGCCGAAGTCGTCGTGGCGGATGCGATCACCCGCGGCCAGAACCATGTCGCCGTTGTCGCGCACCTTCGCGGGGATGCGGTTCGGGAACTTGCTCGGGTCGGCCGGTGCGCGCTTGGGCAGGGGGACGAGGTCGTCGCCGTAGCGATTGCCCCCGCCGGGCTGGCCGGGGCGACGGCCGCGCGCGTTGAGCGCGCGGGACTGCGATCCGCCGCGGCCGTTCACGTCGCCCGGCGACTGACGCCAGTCGATGAGGTCGGCGGGGATCTCCTGCAGGAACCGGCTCGGCATGGCCACCGTGACCTCGCCGAACTGCGCGCGGGTCATCGCGAGCGAGACGTGCAGTCGTTTGCGGGCGCGCGTGATGCCGACGTAGAACAGACGACGTTCCTCCTGCGGCCCGCCCGGTTCGTTGGCCGAGATCCGGTGCGGCAGCAGGTCTTCCTCGACTCCGGTGAGGAACACCGCGTCGTATTCGAGGCCCTTCGCGGTGTGCAGGGTCATGAGCGAGACCGAGCCCGACGCGTCGTCGAGGTCGTCGGCATCCGCCACGAGGGTCACCTCGGTGAGGAAGTCGATGATCGTGCCCTCGGGGTTGTTGCGCGCGAACTCGCGCGTCACCGCGATGAGCTCGTCGAGGTTCTCGAGGCGCGCTTCGTCTTGCGGGTCTTTGCTCGCGCGCAGAGCGTCGAAGTAGCTGCTCTTGTTGAGCAGCAGCGTCAGGCCCTCGGTGACCGAGGTGGAGGGGGCGAGTTCTCCGGATGCCGGCAGCATGACCGCCGTGGCCTCGGTGAGCACGGCGTCGAGCTGATCGATCGCCTTCTGCAGCTTGGGGCCGACACCGAGCTGAGCGGAGTTGGCGAGGGCGTCGCGGAAGGTGATGTCGTGCTCGGCGGCATAGCGTGCGATCGCCGTCTCGGTCACGTCGCCGATACCGCGACGCGGACGGTTCAGGATGCGGCGCAGGGCCATCGAGTCGGCCGGATTGGCGACGGCCACGAGGTAGGCGAGGGCGTCCTTGATCTCGGCGCGCTCGTAGAACTTGGTGCCGCCCATGATCTTGTAGGGCACCGCGGAGCGGATGAAGATCTCCTCCAGCGCACGGGACTGCGAGTTGGTGCGGTAGAACACCGCGACGCCGGAGTAGTCGACGCCCTTCTTGTGCAGGGCCTCGATCTCGTCGGCCACGAACTGCGCCTCGTCGTGCTGCGAGTAGCCGGTGAACCCGATGATCGGGTCGCCCGCGCCGACGTCGGTCCAGAGCTTCTTGTCTTTGCGGTCGAAGTTGTTGGCGATGACCGCGTTGGCCGCAGACAGGATGTTCTGCGTCGAGCGGTAGTTCTGCTCGAGCAGCACGACTTTGGCGCCCGGGTAGTCGCGCTCGAACTCGCTGATGTTGCGGATGTCGGCACCGCGGAACGCGTAGATCGACTGATCGGAGTCACCGACGACGGTGAGGGATGCCGCGTCCTCGCCCGCGGGCTCCGCGTCGAAGATCATCATGCCGCCCGAGGAGAACGGCTCTGCGTCGGAGCCGACGGGGCGCGTGAGCTCGTGGATCAGTGCGTACTGCGCGTGGTTGGTGTCCTGGTACTCGTCGACGAGGATGTGCCGGAACCGCTTGCGGTAGACGTCGGCGACCTGGGGGAACGCGCGGAAGAGGTAGACGGTCTGGGCGATGAGGTCGTCGAAGTCGAAGGCGTTGGCCCGCTGCAGTTCGCGCTGGTAGGACGAGAAGATTTCGACGAAGACGCGTTCGGCGGGGTCGCTCATGTTGGCGGAGCGGGCGTACGACTCGGCGTCTGCCAGTTCGTTCTTGAGCTTCGAGATGCGGCTCTGCGTCCCCGCGGGGGTGAGGCCGAACGAGTCGCCCTCGTGCTCTTTCACGAGACGCTTGATGAGCGCGCGCGAGTCGCCGGAGTCGTAGATCGTGAACGACTTCGTGAAGCCGAACTGCTCCGCCTCGCGGCGGAGGATGCGCACGCACGCGGAGTGGAAGGTCGAGATCCACATGCCGTCGGCCTTCTGCCCGATGAGCTGATGGACGCGCTCGCGCATCTCGCCGGCGGCCTTGTTGGTGAAGGTGATCGCGAGGATCTGGCTCGGGTACGCCTCGCGCGTGCGCAGCAGCGAGGCGATGCGCCGGGTGAGCACGCTCGTCTTGCCCGAGCCGGCGCCGGCGACGATGAGCAGCGCCTGACCCCGGTAGGTCACGGCCTCCCGTTGCGGACCGTTCAGCCCCTCGAGCAGATCGGCGTCGGGTCGGGCGGCCGACGGTGCGGAACCGCCGACGATGAGGGGCGTGGAGGCGTCGGTCATGGCGCCTTCAAGTCTAGGCGGGGCCTCCGACATCGGCCTCGCGGCCGGGCGGCCTCACGAGCGCGACGCGCGCCGGTGGCCCGGGGTCACCCCCGACGCCCCGGGGCCACGCGCGGTGCCCCACGACGCCGGAACCCGCCCGACAGCAGTGCCGCCGACGTTACGCGCGACCCTCCCCCGCCGCACCCGACGACAGCAGCGACTGCGCGCGGGAGAAGTGCTCGGCATCCACCGTCACGTCCCAGCGCTCGGCCTCGAAGCCCTGCACCGACGAGAAGTCGCGGCGACCACCGGTGAAGGCGTGTCCGGCGAAACCGAAGACCGCGCCCCACACGGCACCGAGCACGAGACCCAGCAGCACGAACCCGAGGAATCCTCCGACGCTCAGCAGACCGATCAGCACGCCGATCATCAGGCCGAACCACGCGCCCGACGCGGCACCCAGCAGCGCCGCCCGTCCACGGGTCATGCGCCCCGTGACCTGCTCGACGATGCGTACGCCGTGTCCGACGATGGCGGTGTGCTCGACGGGGAACCCGGCGTCGGACAGGCGGTCGACGGCGGCCTGTGCCCCCGTGTAGTCGCTGAAGCTCGAAAGGACGCGGCGTTCGGGGGTGGCGCGGGTGACGTCGGACATGATCGGTTCCTTCCCTCGGGGTGCCCCACGCTAGACCCCCGAGGTGGTGTGCGAAGGGCGCTTGCACCCCCACCGTCGGGAGGTTAGGTGAAGCGGTGTCAAACCCGTCGGGCGCCGCGTTCCGAACCGCGAGGATGGACGCATGCGCCTCATCCTCAACGTCCTGTGGCTCGTGCTGTCGGGTTTCTGGCTCTTCCTCAGCTACCTCGCCGCGGGGGTGGTGCTCTGCATCCTGATCGTGACGATCCCGTGGGGCATCGCCTCGTTCCGCATCGGGCTGTACGCGCTGTGGCCGTTCGGCCGCGAGATCGTGGCGAAGCCGACGGCGGGCGTGGGGTCGTTCCTGGGGAACCTCGTGTGGGTCGTGCTCGCCGGCTGGTGGCTCGCCCTCGAGCACATCGTCACGGGGCTCGTGCTGTGCGTCACGATCATCGGCATCCCGCTCGGTATCGCGAACTTCAAGCTGGTGCCCGTCTCGCTGTTCCCGCTCGGTAAAGAGGTGCGCGAGATCCGCCGCGGCGGACCGTTCGATCAGACGCTCGGTCGCTGAACGTCGCCCACGCGGGCGGGGCGTCCGCGATCGGGCGCTCGAGGGCGCCGAGTCTCAGCGCGTGCGGCGTGCGTACACGCGGCGCGGCAGGGCGAGCAGGATGCCGACGATCGTGGCGATCGCGCCGATCACGGCCGTGACGCTCACGAGTTCCACCGGGAAGGCGCCGTCGCGCATACCGGTGAGGCGCGCGAGATCCCACGGCAGGATGCCGATCTGCTCGTTCCAGGAGCGCAGGGCGTCGCCCGCTCCCGCGACGGCGACGGTGGCGGCGGGGAGCGCGTAGCCGATCCCCATGCCCGCGAGGGCGATGCCCGCGGCGCGAGGGCGACCGAGTTGCGGAGCGAGCGACCAGCCCGCGGCGACGAAGACCCACGCCACGAGGGCGAACGCCACCATCAGGTAGAGGATTCGCACGGCCGGCACCGCCCACAGCGACGGCCATACGCCGTCGGGGCCCGACAGGGCGACGGCCAGGAGCCCGACGACGCAGCGCAGCACGAGGGCTCCCCCGACCGCCGCGATGATGGGCCACGGCGATCGGCGGCCGAGCAGGAGCCGCACGGCGGTGGCGAACAGGAGCCACCCCAGGATCGCGACGGCGACGCCGAGGAGTCCGTCACGCGGGGTCTGGACGATGCGCGTGGTGACGAGCAGCCCGCCGGGTAGGAGGATCATCAGCCAGCGATCCAACGGCAGCAGACCCAGGCTCGACTCGCGGGCCCGCCAGGGTCGCGTCGAGGCGATCCAGGTCGCGCGCGCGGCCGCGGCGCCGGGCCGACGGACCAGGCTCGTGCGAGCGGCGAGCATGCCGATCACGAGCCAGGCGACGCCCAGGGCCAGAAGCACGCGCGCGAGCCACTCGGTCGTGGGGTCGACCATCATGGGCACCCGCGCGAAGGGATCCACCAGCACGGCGATCACCGCACCGAAGGCCAGAAGGATGCCGAAGACGCCCAGGGCCAGGATGCCTCGCCCCGCCGTCGTCGCCATGCGTCAACGTTACCCGTCGCAGGCTGGGCGTCCGCTCGGGGCGGTCGGGGCTCGACCGCCTCCCCGGGCCGCTCAGCCGCGGTCGTGGAGGGTGACGTGATAGCCGTCGGGATCGGCGAACGTGAAGGTGCGACCGAAGGGACCGTCGATCGGATCCATGACGATGCGCTGGCCGTCCGCGGCGAGGGCGTCGTGGATCGCTTGCACGTCGGTCGCGAGCAGCCACAGGGCGACGCCCACGCCGGGCTGCGCGACGCCGGAGAGGTCGGTGCCCGGGGCGAGGTCGCGGAGCGCGAAGGCGATGGGGGCGGTGGAGAAGACGACCGCGTGCGGCGGGCCGGCGGGCGATCGCTCGAGGCCCAGGTAGCGCTCGTAGAACGCGTGGGAGGCGGCGAGGTCGCGCACCTGCAGGGAGACGAAGTCGGGACCGGTGACAGGCATGAGAACTCCTTGTGTGTCAGTTATCTGACATCAAGCGTATGTCAGAATACTGACATGACGCAAGAGCGGATCGATCTCGACACCTCCCTCGGCTATCTGCTGAAAGAGGCGGCCAGCGCGCTGCGAGCGGCGATGGAAGACGTGCTCCGCCCGCTCGGCATGACGATCACGCACTACTCCTGCCTCGAGCTGCTCGCGCAGCGCCCGGGCCTGTCGAACTCCGACCTCGCGCGCGGGGCATTCGTGACCCGGCAGTCGATGAACGTGCTCCTCCACACCCTCGAAGGCGACGGCATCGTCGAGCGACCCGCGACCCCGACCTCCGGCAAGGTCCTGCCCGCACGCCTCACGGCGAAGGGCCACGAGACGCTCGCCGCGGCGAGCGCGGCCGTGCGGGATGTCGAGCGGCGCATGCTCCACGGGATGACGGATGCCGAGCAGCAGGCCGCCCTGCGCGCGCTGCGCTCCATGGTGGCGGCCCTCCGGATCTGAGGTCACGGGCGGATTGTGTAACAATCCATCCATGCTTCCCGCTCTCGCGATCCTCGCTGCGGCGCTGTGCTTCTCCACGACCGGCACCGCGCAGGCCCTGGCCGGGGTCGACGCCTCGCCGATCGCCGTCGGCGCGGCACGCATCGTGGTCGGCGGCGGCATCCTGGGAGTGCTCGCCCTCGCCCGCAGATCCGCGCCCCGCCCCGCGACAGCGACGCGGGCGTCGACCGCCGCGCTCATCGCGGTCGGTGCGATCGGCGTTCTCGCCTACCAGCCGCTGTTCTTCCTCGGCACGCGCGAGAACGGCGTCGCCATCGGCACGGTCGTCGCGCTCGGGTCGGCCCCCATCGCGACCGGCATCGTGGATGCCGTGCGCCTGCGCCGCGCCCCCTCTGCGCGGTGGATGCTCGCCACCGCCGTCGCCCTCGCCGGGGTGGTGCTGGTGTCGGGGGTGACCGGCGGCACCGTGGCGCTGGCCCCCGGAGGACTGCTCGGGTCGGTCGGCGCGGGGATGTCGTACGCGCTCTACACGGTGTGCGGCAAGGCCCTGATCGAGAGGGGGTGGGACTCCACGCGCGTGATGGGTACGGTCTTCGGCGTGGCCGCGGTCGCGAGCGTCCCCGTCCTCCTGCTCGCGGGCACGGAGTGGCTGCTCACCCCGAACGGTCTCGCGCTCGCGCTCTGGCTGGGCGTTGTCACGACCACGGTCGCGTACCTGCTCTTCGGATGGGGGCTCGCGCGCCTCACCGCGGTGACGGTGTCGACACTCACCCTCGCCGAGCCGCTCGCCGCGACCCTCCTGGGCCTCTTCGTGCTGGAGGAGCACCTCACCCCGGTGGGCGCCCTCGGTCTCGCGCTCATCGCGGCGGGTCTCGCCGTGGTCTCGGCTCCCGTTCGTCGGCGTCAGGAGGTTCCGGATGCCACGTCTCGCGCGTGACGCCCCCACCCCGGGTCCTCGCGCGGCCGATGTCGTCGCCGACGCCGTCCGCGCCGGCATCCTGTCGGGGGAGCTCGCGCCCGGCGCACCCCTGCGCGAGGAGGAGCTGAGCGACACCTTCGGCGTCTCGCGCCACACCGCCCGGACGGCGCTCGCGCGGCTCACCGCCGAACGACTCGCCACCGCCGAGCCCTACCGCGGCGTGCGGGTGTCGTCGCTCGACGATGACGCTCTCGTCGCGCTGCAGCAGCTGCGGTGCGCCCTCGAGACCGAGGCGCTGCGGATCGTCCGCGACCGCGGCATCCGTCCTCCCGACGTCGACGCGGCGCTCGACGAGCTGGCTGCGGCGGAGGCATCGGGTGACTGGGCGGCGACGCTCGCAGCCCACGCCCGCGTGCATCTGGCGCTCGTCGAAGCGGCCGGCAGCGCGCGGATCGCGGAGGAATACCGCCGCCTCGACTCCGAGATGCACCTGCTGCTGACGCACGTGCGGCCCGCGTACTCGTCCGGCGCCCTCACCGAGGAGCACGGCGCCTACGTGACCGAGGCGCTGCGCGACCCCGAACACGCCGTCCGTGCGCACCTGGAGCACTCGACGCGGGCGATCATCGAGCGGCGGCGCGCGGGTTGAGCGACACGCGGCGACACCTCCCGTCACGCACCGCAACGCACCTTCGTCGGGACGGCGGGGCGAGGTTAGCGTGGGGGCACATCGCGGCGATCCGGGCGGTCCCGGGCCTCGGCTCATAACCGAAGGCGTGGCGGGTTCGACTCCCGCCGTCGCGTCCACGTCCCCGCCGCCGAGGCACCATGCCGAGCACTCCCCGTCACCTGCCATGCTGGAGGAATGACCTCCCCCGCACCCCAGGACGTCTCGGTCGGCAGCGAGATGATCCGCCTCGGCCCGTTCCTGAAGTTCGCGGGCGTGCTGGACTCGGGCGGTGACGTCAAAGAGGCGATCATCGACGGCTACGTCCAGGTCAACGGCGAGATCGAACGGCGACGCGGGCGTCAGCTGCAGGCCGGCGACGTGATCGCCTTCGAGGGTCGCTCCTTCCGCGTCCAGATCTGAGGCCCGCAGCCGGCGGAGCGCGCGGCTCTCGCGCCCGCCGGGACACGGCAGAGGCCCGCCCTCCCCTCGCGGGGAAGACGGGCCCGAAGATCGGCATCCCGCGCTCGTGACACGGGATGCCGCCGGAGCAGGTCAGTGCTCGTCGTAGTGGTCGCTGTGCAGCGCGTGACGGTGGCCGTCGTGCACGTAGTCGGCGTGGTCGTCGTGCTCCACCTTCTCGTGGCCGCAGTCGTCGCCGTGACGGTGGTCGCCGACCGAGTGCTCGGCCTGGGATTCGTGCTCGTCGTAGTGGTCGCCGTGCAGGGCGTGGTGATGGGTGCCGTGCACGTAGTCGATGTGATCGCCGTGCTCGATCTTCTGGTGTCCGCAGTCGTCGCCGTGGGCGTGCTCGTCGACGGTGTGCTCGGCGTGGGTTTCGGCGGTGCTCATTGTTCGCTCCCCTGGTCGGTCGGTTCGGTGACGTGGGCGATCGCGTCGAGCACGACATGGGCGACGTGCTGGTCGGCCAGGGCGTAGCGGATTTCCTTCCCGTCACGCTCCGAGGTCACCAGGCCCGCCTGCCGCAGAGTGCGCAGATGCTGCGACACGAGCGGTTGAGAGAGTCCGGATGACGTTGCCAGCGCGCCGACCGTGAGCGGTTCGCGGTTCAGCAGCCAGACGAGCGCGAGGCGCGACGGGCTGCCGAGGACCTTGAACAGCTCCGCGGCCTCGTCGAGTCCCGCGATCTTGTCCACGCCCTCACTCCACCGGACGCATAAACAGATTGCAATGTGCTTGTCATGTCGGGAACGGTTCTCGTTCGCGTTATCGCAGCGTCACTCCTGGGCCTACCCCTGCCGCCCCTTGAAGCGCGGGTTCAGCTTGTTGATCACGAAGACCTTGCCGCGCCGACGCACGACCTGCGCGCCGGGCTGCTTCTTCAAGGACTTGATTGATGCGCGGACCTTCATGGCATCCTCCTTTTTGATAACCGTTATCAATAACAGGCTAGGGTGTTCACGATCCCGAGACAACCGAGAGGTGGATGCCATGCCCCGCACGATCGCCATCATGGGCGTCTGCGCCCCGGAACGCCGGTCCTACGCCGAGAGGACCGCCGTCGCTCTCGAACGCCCTCTTCACCTTCTGCGATTCGCCGGTCTACGAGCCGCGCACGCTCTCCCGACCCCGCGCCCCCGCGCCTCGGACGACCACGCGGTCGTCGACCTCGCCAGCGACGTCGATCTGATCCACGCGCTCGTGGCTCGCGGAGGAGCAGACGTCGACGCGGTCTGCGTCGTCGACGCCCGCCACATGATCGGCGACCTGCTCGACGACGCCGCCCTGGTGGCATCCGCCCGCCCCGGCGACACCCGTGGCGACGTCGGCGCCCGCGCGCGCCAGGCCGCGCTCGCGCTCGAGCTCGCGACCCGCATCGTGTGGATCAACTGGGAGCATGTCCCCACACCCGCTCTCGCCGTGCAGATGGCACTCGCCTCGCACCTCAATCCCCGCGCCGTGCTGCGACTGTCCCGTGATCCCGTGAGCGACCTGCGCTCCCCCGCGAGGCACGAGGGCGAGCTGCTCGAGCGCGCGGGATGGGTGCGGGCGCTCAACGGCGAACACGCCCCGTTCATGCGCGACAACCGCGTCGCGACGCTCGTCTACGAGCAGGTGCGCCCCTTCCACCCCGAGCGCCTGTCCGCCGCCCTCGACCGATTGGACGACGGCGCGGCCGGTCGTCTCGTGCGCTCAGCGGGCTTCTGCCGCCTCGCCTCGCGGCCCGGCATCCTGGCCCGCTGGGAGCACGTCGGCTCGGCGATGTGGATCGAACCCCTCGGCGCCGACGACGGCCGCATGGGCCTCGGTCAGGAGATCGCCTTCACCGGTCTCGATCTGTCGGCGCCGCGCCTCGCGCACATCCTCGACGAGGCCGCCCTCACCGACGCCGAGCTCGCGGCCGGCCCGGCCGCCTGGGCGGCGTTCGCCGATCCCCTTCCGGCCTGGCCCGCCACGCAGCCCTCGATCCCGGATGCCGGCGACTGACCCGCACGCACGTGTCAAGCCGGTTCGCATGCACGGCGTCGAGGAGCACGGTGGAGTCATGAGCACTCCTGACATCCCCTCCCGCCACTCCGACGACGCCCACGCCGACTCCGCCGCGCCCACCGACGCCGTCACCGACGAGGTCCGCGAAGACGCCGCCGAGGCGGAGGAGCACGTCGACCTCGACGACCACACCGGCGACGCCGTCGAGCCCGACCCGGGGTTCCCCGCGGCTGACGGCCACGCCTGAGCCGCGGCGGCGTTCCGCGCCCGAGGGCGGGTGCCTAGGCGATCCGGGTCCCCGGCGGCAGGCGCCTCGCCGGCGTGCGCGTCCGAGCCGTTCCCCACGCCAACAATCCACCGGCGACGACGATCTGCACGAGCAGACCGACGAACCAGCTGGGCGCCGTGCCTTCGATCTGCTGCGCGGGGGTCGTGTAGTCGGGAACCTGTTCCGACGTGTACGTCGCACAGGAGTCGTACTCGACGCGCGGCTCCGGCGCGATCTGCGCCATGCGCACGCCGTAGGCGATCTGTGAGAACAGGTCGCTCGGGGAGCCGTGGTCGGGGTCGTAGGTCGGGGGCGTGGCGTCGGCCAGGATGACGAACGGGTTGGCCGCGAGCACCCACCAGACGCGATCGAAGCGGGGCACATCGGTGTAGCTGGTGTTCTCGACGCAGCCGATCTCGCCGGCGGACGGACATCCGTTCTGCGACGACGTCGCGAACGGGTCGCACCCGTCGGGCACGGCCGCGAAGTCGAAGTCGCGCGTCACGACCTCTTGAGAGGTGCGCAGGGCCGTCGCCCCGAGCCCGAAGACCAGCAGCGTCCCGATCGTCAGCGCGGCGACGATGAGGTACGTGCTCGCCACGGAGAAGAGCGGGCGCGCCACGATCGCGCTCAGTCCGACACCCATGGCCGCCACGATCCCGATCTCGACCACGAGGATCGCCAGGGAACTCAGGATGACGAGGGGGTTCAGCCCTCCGGCGAACGTCGACACCAGCAGGAACGGCACCGCCACCACGAGGAAGGCGAGCCCGGAGATCCATGCGGCGAGGAACTTGCCGATGACGATCTCCCCCGTGGTGACGAGCGTCACCTGCACCGGCGCGAGGGTCGCGGCATCCCGGTCGCCGTTGACGGCGCTTCCACTGAGCGTCGGCGACACCAGCAGGACCAGCAGCAGCACGAGCATGATGACGATCGAGAAGAACCACTCGTCACCGCCGCTCCACAGGGCGAACGAGGCGAAGGACAGCAGCAGCAGACCGAGCAGGATGAGCGCGAAGACGCCCAAAAGCACGTACCAGGCGACCGAACGCACACGCTGACGCAGGTCGACCCCGACGATGGTTCCCAGTCGGTGGAGGTTCATGCGCGGCTCCCGTCGTCGAATCGGTCGACCGAGGAGTCGCCCCCGGTTCCCGGTGACGTGCCCGGCGCCGTGTTCGTCTGCGATGCCTCACCCGGCGGGGTCGGGGCGGCGTCCGACGCCCCGGGCGCACCCTCCGCCGCGCGCGTGTCCGCGCGCAGGTCGAGGAACGCATGCTCCAGGTCGCCCACGGCCGGGGCGAATTCGACGACCGGCAACCCGGCGCTCGCGAGCGCGCGAAATCCGGCGACGGCCGCGGTCTCGTCGACGAACGGGACGAGCACGTCGCGGCGGTCGACACCCACCTCGGCGGCCGTGCGCCCCAGCGCTGAAGCGATGTCGGCGCGCGCGGCCGCGCTCGCACGCGAGGGGTCGGTCAGCAGACGGACGCGCCACGGCCGCACACGGGTGGCGGCAGCGGCGACCCGGTCGCCACCGACCGTGCGCCCGTCGACCACGAAGACGGCGTCGTCGACCACTTCTTCGAGCTCCGAGAGCACATGGCTCGAGATCAGGATCGTGCGCCCCTCTGCCGCGAGGCGCCGCAACAGCACGCGCAGCGCGATGCGGGCCTGCGGGTCGAGACCCGACGCCGGCTCATCGAGCAGCAGCACCTGCGGATCGTGGACGAGCGCACGGGCCAGGGCGAGCCGCTGCTTCTGCCCGCGCGAGAGCACCCGCGCGGCGGAGTCGGCGAGACCGACGAGGTCGACGAGCACGAGGAGCTCGTCCGCGCGAGCCCGGGCGTGCTCGCGCGACAGGCCGTAGAGCTGCGCGGTGGCCACCAGCACTTCGCGCGCGGAGAGGGCCGGCCAGGCGCCGAGAGAATCCGGCATCCATCCCAGGAGGCGGCGAGCACCTGCGGGATCGCTCAGCGGGTCGACCCCGCGGATACGCATCGTGCCGTCGTCGGGACGCAGCAGCGAGGCGAGCATCAGCATGAGGGTCGTCTTGCCCGACCCGTTCGGCCCGACGAGCCCCGTCACCCGGCCCGGCGCCGCCGAGAACGTGACGTGCTGCACCGCCTGCACCGCGCCGAACGAGCGCCTGACCCCCGCCACATCGATTCCGGCTTCCATGGGCCCACCCTAGGTCGACCCCCCGGGCACGCCGATCCCCCGCGTGTGCCGGCGCACGGGCGCCTCGCCCGCCTCGGCAGTCGAACGCGCCGATTCGATCCGCTCGCCGCCCGCGCGTGTCGCGCGCGCTCGGATCCGCTCGTCCGGCAGCCGCGGTCGGCTCTGTCCCGACGACGGCTCAGGATGCCGCGAGCGTCCGCCCGAGCGCATCGCCCGAGGTCCACGCGGTGCGCACCGCCGCGCTCTCGCCCCAGGCGTCGCCGCACGCCGACAGGCCCGGCGAGCGGAAGAACGGCTCGCCGGTCGTCTCGGTCGGACGAGCGAACGTCCACCGGTGCGCGTGGGTGGCGACCGGGTCGTCGTCGATCCGCAGCAGACGCTTCGTCGCGGCCACGACGGGCGCGACCGCCGCGTCCGGATCGTCGAGGTGGCGGTGCGCGCGCTCGCTCGTCGTGTGCACCACGAGCACAGGGGCGCCGTCCCCGCGCCGGTCGCCGTCGTCGGCGAGGAACGAGACGTCGGCGTCATCGGCCGCGAAAGCGCCGTGCAGGTCGGCATCCCACCGCCGCTCGTCCCACCGCAGCACCACGGCGATCACGGGCTCCCACTCCTGCTCCCCGCCCGGGGCCTCCCCCGTCAGCCGCGCGGCCTGGGGCGCGGGCATGGCCAGCACCACCTCGCCGGCGTCCTCGCCGTCGACGCGGAAGGGCTCGACGCGCCCGACGACGCGTTCCGCCTCGATGTCCAGCCCCTGGGCCAGATCGAGCGCGAGGGAGCGCAGTCCGAGGGGAGCCGCCCACCGCATCGGTCCGGGCTTCGGGGCGTGCGAGCCGTCGGGCTGGATCACCTGGAACGTGTCGGTCCAGGGGCGCGCGAGCTCGCGTTCCTCCCAGTCGGCCACGACGTGGGCGAACCCCTCCGCCTCGCCGACGACGAAGTACGACGCCCCGAGATCCACCGCGCGCCCGTCGATCGTGCGGCTGGACAGACGCCCGCCCACGCGCCGACCGCGATCGAGCACGCGCACCGACCGCCCGGCATCCTGAACCGCCCGCGCGCAGGCGAGCCCCGAGATGCCGCCGCCGACCACCGTCACATCCACCGTCATGCCGTCATCCTCACGCGGACGCGCCGGAGGACGGGCGGGGTTGCGCCCGGAAGAACTCCACGCCCAGGTCGGGGTGGTCGACGAACACCCCGTCCAGGTCGGCGTCGCGCAGCACGGCCCATTCCCCCCGCCAGTCGCCGAGAGCGGCCTTCCCGCCACCCCGGCGGTACCCCGGCAGGAGGAAGGCGTTCTCGGGGCGGCACGTCCAGGTGAACACGCGCAGGCCGCGGTCGTGCGCCGCGCCGACGAACGCGGCGGGTCCCTTCGCACGCCCCCACCGGTCGGGGGCGAGGACGAGCCTCTTGTCGGGGCTGATGCCCTCGGCCGTATCGGCGAGCGCGTCCAACCCCGTCCCCGTCAGCATCGAGACGTAGGTCGCGGCGTCGGAGCCGTCGCGTTCGCGCAGATCCCAGGGAGCCCCGTCCGCCTCGATCAACTGCACGAGCGGAACCCGGATGCCGCGCTCCCGCAGCCGCGCGAGCACGAGGGGCTCGAACGACTCGATCACCAGCGCGTCCGCGGCATCCGCCCATCCGCTCTCGCGCACCTCGGCCGCGACGAGCTCGGCCATGTCGAACCCGAGGCCGGAGAAGGCCGCGGCGTGCTTGATCTCGAGGACGACCCCGACGCCGCCGTCGCGCGCGAGATCGAGGACGTCGCGCAGGCGCAGTACGGGATCGACGTCGTCGTGCGCGGCGCTCGCGGGCCGGATCGCCGGGATGCGCTCGCGGCAGCGGAGGGTCTGCAGCTCCGCCCACGTGAAGTCCTCCGTGAACCAGCCCGTCAGACGCTCTCCGTCGATCACCTTCGACGTGCGCCGTGCGGCGAACTCCGCCCGGGTCGAGACATCGGTCGTCGCGGAGATCTCGTTCTCGTGCCGCACCACGAGCACGCCGTCCTTCGAGGGGACGACGTCGGGCTCGACGGCATCCACCCCCGCCGCGATCGCACGCATATAAGAGGATCGGGAGTGCTCCGGGAGGTATCCGGGGGCGCCGCGATGACCGATGACGACAGGCACCCCGTCACGGTAGCGAGGGCGGGTGAACAGCGGGTCCGCTCAAAGCAGAATCCCAGTCAGCACAAGGATTCCCGCGGCCCTCTCGGCTAGTGTTGTCTGACAGCACGGTGCTGTGATCACCATCTTTTGGAGTGTGAGTTCCCGTGGCCCTCAACAACCCGGCATTCAACAACCCGGCGTTCCAGGACCCTCGAGCCGGTGGCGCCCAGACGCGCTACAGCCCGCCCCCGGCCGTCGACCCCGCCGCCGCCGCGTCGATCGAAGGCGCGTACGCCGCACCGTCGGCGAGCGCCGTCGACACCGGCCGCATGACGGTCGAAGACACCGTCATGAAGACCTTGGCCCTCTTCGGCATCCTGATCGTCACCGCCGTCGTCGGCTGGATCTGGTCGATGGCCGGCGTCAGCGCGGCCAACCCGAACCCGAGCGCCGCTCCGATGATCGTCGGTGGCCTCGTCGGTTTCGTGCTGGCCATGGTCGCGACCTTCAAGAAGAAGCCCTCCGTCCCCGTCTTCGTCGCCTACGCGGCGTTCGAAGGCCTGTTCGTCGGCGGCATCTCGGCGTTCTTCGAGTTCATCTTCCCCGGCATCGTCCTCCAGGCGACGCTGGGCACCCTGTCGGTCGTCGGTGTGACGCTCGCCCTGTTCGCGAGCGGCAAGATCCGCGCGTCGGCCCGCGCCACCAAGATCTTCATGATCGCGATGGTCGGCTACCTCGTGTTCAGCCTGGTCAACCTCGGCCTGATGCTGTTCAACGTCCCGATCGCCGGTGGAGCCTTCGGCCTGCGCAGCAACGTCGAGATCTTCGGCATCCCGCTCGGCGTCATCATCGGCGTCTTCGTGGTGATCATGGCCGCCTACTCGCTGGTGCTCGACTTCGACCAGATCCAGCGCGGCGTCCGCAACGGTGCCGCCCGCGTCTACGGCTGGGTCGGCGCCTTCGGCATCATGGTCACCGTCGTGTGGCTGTACGTCGAGATCCTGCGTCTCATCGCGATCGTCCGCGGCAACAACTGACGTCTCCATCCGTCGCGCGAAGGGCCGTCCCGTTCGGGGCGGCCCTTCGTCGTTCCCGCGCTGACGCCCCTCTCTCCCGTCGAGTGTCCAAGACACGCCGCGACCGGGGACGACACGCGGCGTGTCCTGGACACTCACGCCCGCGCCGCGCAGGCCGCGGCGCGACACCCGCACACCACCCCCGCACTGCCGCAAGGGGTACGGGCGCCGGATGCCGCGGCACTAGCCTCCCGGCATGAGCCCCGCCAAGACTCCTCCCGAGATCCTCGACATCGACGGCCAGGAGGTGCGCGTGACCAGTCCCGACCGTGTCGTCTTCCCGGAGCCGGGCCTGACCAAGCTCGACCTCGTGCGGTACTACCTCTCCGTCGCCGACGGCGCCCTGCGCGGAGCGGGCGGGCGGCCCATGGTGCTCAAGCGCTTCTCGAAGGGTCTCGACCAGGAGCCGTTCTTCCAGAAGCGCGTACCCGAGAACCACCCCGCCTTCATCGACACCGCGACCCTGCGCTACGCCTCCGGCACCTCCGCCGAAGAGACGGTGATCCGGGATGCCGCGGGCCTGGCGTGGGTCGTGAACCTCGGCTGCCTCGACCTCAACCCGCACCCCGTGCGCGCAGAAGACCTCGACCACCCCGACGAACTCCGCGTCGACCTCGACCCGATGCCAGGCGTGGACTGGTCGCAGATCGTCGACGTCGCGTTCATCGCGCGGGACGTGCTGGCCGACCACGGCTTGACCGGCTGGCCGAAGACCTCGGGATCCCGTGGCCTGCACATCCTCGTGCGCATCCGCCCCGAGTGGGAGTACGCCGACGTCCGCCTGGCCGCGGAGACCCTCGCACGTGAGGTCGAGAACCGTGCGCCAGGACTGGCCACGGCCCGGTGGTGGAAGGAGGAGCGCGGCGAGAGCGTCTTCGTGGACTTCAACCAGAACGCCAAGGACCGCACGGTCGCCTCGGCGTACTCCATCCGCGCGCTCCCCGACGCCCGCGTCTCGACCCCGCTCACGTGGGACGAGGTGCGGGACCGTCGGCCCGAGGAGTTCACCGTCCTCACCGTGCCCGAACGATTCCGCGCGATCGGCGACCCGCACGCGGGGATCGACGACAGCGCCGGATCCCTCGACGCGCTCCTCGCCCTCGCGACGGAGCTCGGCCCCGCCGAGAAGCCCCCGCGCGGCTCCGACGGCTCCGGCCGTCGCGCCTCGACCATGCCGCTCATCGAGGTCGCCCGCACCAAGACCAAGCCCGAGGCGCTCGACGCCCTCGAGGCGTGGAAGACGCGGCATCCGCGGGCGAGCGCCGCCCTTCATCCGGCGGATGTCATGGTCGACGGCATGCGCGGCTCGAGCTCGCTCTGGTACCGCGTCCGCGTGAACCTCCAGCACATCCCGGATGCCGAGCGCCCGGCGCAGGAGGAGCTGATCGCCGACTACGACCCCTGGGCCGGCCGCACCGCGTCCTGATCCGCTGTCAACGAACCCACGATGTGACGCATCCCGTAGGCGAACGCTTCGTCGAGGTCGCCCCCGAGACGGAAGGCGCCTGTCAGCTCCATCGTGATGAATCCGAGCGCCCACGAGGTCAGCAACCGCGCCGCATCGAGGGCACGCTCGGACCCGACGATGGCCGCCGTCGCGCGAAGCACGGGTTCACTGGTCGCCGCGAGCCGCTCCGGATCGATCGATGACGCGAACAGCAGACGGAACGCCTCGGGCCGCTCCTGTCCGAAGCGGCGGAAGACGGTCAGCAGTTCGCCGAGGTCTCCCCCGGCATCCGACAGTCGACGTGTCAGCTCGTCCGCCGTCGAGATGCCGACCATTCCGAGGAGCGCCTCCCTGTCGCGGACGCGTTTGTACAGCGAGGGAGCCTTGACCCCGACGGCCGCCGCCACCGCCTGCATCGTGACAGCGGCCGGACCGCCGCTCTCGAGCAGGCGGGCGGCCTGCGTGACGATCTCGGCGAGCGACGTGCGTTCTGGTGTCGGCATCGGGCCTCCTCATGGCTACACAGATAAGCTATCATGGCTATTGCTCGTAGCCATCCCGCGAAAGGTCATCCCATGCGACTCGCCCCCTCCCTCCACCGCCTCGGCAACGACATCGTCGCCTCGTACCTCATCTCCACGCCCGACGGGATCACCCTCGTCGACGCCGGTTTGCCCGGCATGTACGCCGATCTGACGCGCGAGGTGGATGCCATCGGCCGCCCGCTCGACGACATCCGCGGCGTGATCCTCACGCACGGCGACAGCGACCACGTCGGCTT
The DNA here is from genome assembly GCF_032464915.1 of Microbacterium galbum. Classification (NCBI taxonomy): domain Bacteria; kingdom Bacillati; phylum Actinomycetota; class Actinomycetes; order Micrococcales; family Microbacteriaceae; genus Microbacterium; species Microbacterium galbum. Next base: position 726,953 of record NZ_JAWDIS010000001.1, read on the forward strand.
CGCCGAGCGCCTCCGCCGCGACCACGGCGTTCCGGTGTTCGTCCACGCCGCCGACGCCGACCGCGCGCGGGGCGGCGACAAGCCGAAGAACCCCGTCGGCCCGATCCGGCTCGGCCCGCTGGTGAGCTTCGCCGCGTTCGGCCTCCGCAAGGGGATGCGACCGCAGTGGCTGACCGACGTCGAGGTCATCGACGGCGACACCACGCTCCACCTCCCCGGCACGCCCCGGGTCATCTCGATGCCCGGACACTCGCCGGGCAGCATCGCCGTCTTCTCCCCCGAGGTCCGCGCCGTCTTCGTCGGCGATGCTCTGACCACCCGCCACGTGCTCACCGGCCGCACTGGCCCGGGTCCCGCGCCCTTCACCGACGACCCGGCCGAGGCAGTGGCCTCGCTGGCGCACATCGCCGACCTGGATGCCGACTGGGTCCTCCCCGGTCACGGACCGGCGTTCCGGGGCTCACCGGCCGCCGCCGTGAGCGCCGTCCGCCAGGCCGCGCGCGCCTGATCGCAGCAGCCGACGGACCGCCGCCATGAAGGCGATCCGCCAGACAGAGCGCGCCTGAGCCCGGACCTCACCGACTATCGACGCGACGACGCGTGACGACCAGCGCCGGGCTCAGCGACGCCGCGGGCGCGAGAGCGCGTCGCCGCAGGCTGCCGCGAGCGTCCGCATCGCGCGCGCGGGGCTGAGGGCCGACGCCGCCTCCACGGCCTCCGCCGACAGGCTCTCGCGCGCCTCGGCATCCGTCAGCACCCGGACGAGAGCCGAGACGAGCGCATCCTCATCCCCGTCCGGAACCAGGATGCCGCCGCCTCGGGCCAGCATGTCGCGCGGGCCGTAGCGGATGTCGTAGGCCACCGCGGGGGTCCCGTGCGCGAGGGCTTCGGCGAGGGCGAGCCCCTGACCCTCGAACGCCGAGGTCGTCAGGTACACCGCCGCGTGATCGAGGACGGCGCCGGGGTCGTTCGTGAGCCCCGGGAGCGACACGGCGCCGGCCAGCCCGAGCTCGGCGATCAGGGAGTCCAGCTCGTCCCGCTGGGCACCGGCCCCCCAGAGCTCCAAGCGTGCCGTCGGGACCTCGGCGACGACCCGGGCGAACGCGCGGACGGCTGCGGAGAGGCGCTTGCCGGGAGCCAGGCGCCCGAGCACGACGACCAGGTCGGCGTCGCGACCCGCCGCGGGGACGACCGTCCCGGGCGCGCGGACGGCGTGCGGCGCGACGAGGTCGTTCGCCGCGGTTCCGAAGCGTTCGCGCACGTCGTCGCGCTGGTGCGCCGTCGGCCAGAGCACCGCGTCGAAGCGCGGGGCGATCTCGAACCAGCGCGTCCAGAGCGGGTTGAGCGCGGAGTCGGCACGGTAGGGCGGTTCGAGGTGGATCGTGTGGACGGTGTGCACGATCCGGACGTCCTCGTCGCCCCACCCGACGACCAGCTCGCCGAGCTGCCGCGACTCGCAGATGACGACGAGAGGTCGCTCGTTCTGCGCCCGCAGTTGCGTGCCGAGGTGCGTGAGCCACGCGCGGTAGAGCGCCCCGAACCCGTCGATCACCCCGATGGAACCGCCGGTGGCATCCCGGATGACGATCGGCGCCGTCGTCAGGTGCCAGTCGGGGTCGACGACGGTGGGCAGCGCGACCGCCCCTCCGGCGACGTCCCGGTATTCGAGAGAGGGATCCGGCTCACCCGCGTGGGCAGCGTCGCGCACCCACTCCGCGGCTCCGCCGTCAGGGGCGACGGCCTCGTCGAAGAGATTGCGGAAGAGCCCGGATGCCGACACGGCCCCTCGCTCGACGAAGGTCTGCCGGTGCGCGGTGTGGGCGTCGGCGGTTCCCGGGTCGACGGTCAGCAGCAGAGGCGCCGCTCCGGCATCCGCCATCTGCCGCGCCCGCGCGAGGGTCGAAATCGTGTACCCCCCGTCGAGGTCGGGGATGAGCCTGCTCGACAGGATGAGGTACCAGGCGTCGGGGAACTCAGCGTCGCTCACGTCCCCATCCTCCCCCACCCGCAGCTCACCCCGCGGCGTGCCCGAGACTCGGTGATCTCGCGTTGCTCGTCGGGTCGCGGAAGGTGGCCCCGGGGCGCCGCGCGTGCAGCTGCAGACGTCGCGAGTGCCGTGCGTGGCCCGGGGCGACGAAAGTGGCCCCGGGGCCACCTCGTGACACGGTTTGAGGGGGATTCGCCGCCAAGGGGACCTCGACCGGCTGACACAGAGCAACGACGCCGCCCTCCGGTGGAGGGGTGTCGTCTTCGAGTCGATCGGGGAAGGGACCCCGCTCTCGACCCCATACCCTCAGCGGACCGACAGAGCGCCGCCGTCGCCGGACGGCGCAGGGGCACCGTCTTCGGGTCGATCGGGGTAGGGGCCCCGCTCTCGACCTGCGCGCCGCAGGCGCGCTCATACCTCGACCGGCTGACACAGAGCAACGACGCCGCCCTCCGGTGGAGGGGTGTCGTCTTCGAGTCGATCGGGGAAGGGACCCCGCTCTCGACCCCACACCCTCAGCGGACCGACAGAGCGCCGCCGTCGCCGGACGGCGCAGGGGCACCGTCTTCGGGTCGATCGGGGTAGGGGCCCCGCTCTCGACCCGAAGGCGGTGCCCCGGAGCCGGCCGACGACGTCGGCGCGGGAGCAGGCTAGACGCCTACTCCCACTCGATCGTCCCCGGCGGCTTCGACGTCACGTCGAGCACCACGCGATTCACGTCGCGCACCTCGTTGGTGATGCGGTTCGAGATCTTCGACAGCACGTCGTAGGGCAGGCGCGTCCAGTCGGCCGTCATGGCGTCCTCCGACGACACCGGGCGCAGCACGATGGGGTGGCCGTAGGTACGGCCGTCGCCCTGCACGCCCACCGAGCGCACGTCGGCGAGTAGCACGACGGGGCACTGCCAGATCTCGTCGTCGAGGCCCGCCTTGGTCAGCTCGGCGCGCGCGATGGCGTCGGCCTCACGCAAGATCTCGAGACGGTCAGCGGTGACCTCGCCCACGATGCGGATGCCAAGACCGGGCCCCGGAAAGGGCTGGCGGCCGACGATGGCTTCCGGCAGGCCGAGCTCGCGGCCGATCGCGCGCACCTCGTCCTTGAAGAGGGTGCGCAGCGGCTCGACGAGCTCGAACTGCAGGTCTTCGGGCAGGCCGCCGACGTTGTGGTGGCTCTTGATGTTCGCCGTGCCGGCACCTCCGCCGGACTCGACGACGTCGGGGTACAGCGTGCCTTGCACCAGGAATCGCACCTGCTCACCCTCGGCCGCGGCCTCGGCGACGAGGTCGGCCTGCACCTTCTCGAACGCACGGATGAACTCGCGGCCGATGATCTTGCGCTTCTGCTCGGGGTCGCTGACCCCGGCGAGGGCGTTCAAGAACGTCTCGCGCGCGTCGACGGTGATGAGCTTCACGCCCGTGGACGCGACGTAGTCGTTCTCGACCTGCTCGCGCTCGCCCTTCCGGAGGAGTCCGTGGTCGACGAAGACGGCGATCAGCTGGTCGCCGACGGCCTCGTGCACGAGCGCCGTCGACACAGCGGAGTCGACACCACCCGACAGGGCCGAGATCACACGACCGGTGCCGACCTGCTGGCGGATGCGCTCGACCTGCTCGGCGATGACGTTGCCGCTGTTCCAGTCGGCGGGCAGACCCGCAGCCTTGTGGAGGAAGTTCTCGAGCACGTTCTGTCCGTGATCGGAGTGCTTGACCTCGGGATGCCACTGCACGCCGTACATGCGGCGGGTGTCGTTCGCGAAGGCGGCGACGGGCGTGTGCGCGGTGCGGGCGAGGACCTCGAAGCCCTCGGGAGCACGCGAGACCTGGTCGCCGTGGCTCATCCACACGTTCTGCTCGGCGGGCTGGCCCTGCAGCAGCGTCCCCTCGGTGACCACGGTGGCGTCGGTCGCGCCGTACTCGCGCAGGCCCGTGTTGGCCACCTCGCCGCCGAGCGCCTTCGCCATGACCTGGAAGCCGTAGCAGATGCCGAGCGTGGGCACGTCGAGGTCGAACACGTCGGTGTCGAGGCTCGGGGCCCCGGCTTCGTACACCGACGAAGGACCACCCGACAGGATGATGCCGACCGGGTTCTTGGCCGCGATCTCCTCCGCCGAGGCGGTGTGCGGCACGATCTCGCTGTAGACGCCGGCCTCGCGGACGCGGCGGGCGATGAGCTGCGCGTACTGGGCGCCGAAGTCGACGACGAGGACGGGTCGCTGGGACGTTTCGGTCTGTTCGGTCACCGGGTGCCCTCCGGGGCGGAGACGGGAGCCGAGGCCGGGGCGGCCTCGCGCTCGGCGAGATAGGCGCGCACGCCGCGGGCGGTGCGCACCTCCAGGATGAAGGAGAGGAACGGCACCACGCCACCCAGGGCGAGGAAGACGAACCGACGGAACGGCCACCGCATCAGGCTCCAGACGCGGAAGCACGAGAAGAGGTAGACGACGTAGAACCAGCCGTGGGCGACGAGGATGGCCAGCGAGACGTTGACGCCGTCGCCGGTCGACAGGATCTCGCACCCGCTGCCGCCGGGCACGAAGAGCGAGAACCACTGGCAGTCGGGGCCGGGGACGGCATCCGCGAACCACAGGAAGCCGCCGGATCCGCCCAGGAACAGCTCCACGTGAATGGGCGTGTACTTCAGGATCATCTCGGCGACCAGCAGCAGCAGGCCGACACCGGTGATGATCGAGCAGATCTGGTAGAGCTTCAGGGCTCCGCGGATCGCCGGGAACGAGGCGAGCTTGGGGGCGCGGGGCATGGATGCCAGTCTAGTCGCGGGGTTCCGCGGGTTCTGCCGCGAGGGGGTCGGGCTGCTCGCCCTCGAACTGTTCGTCCTCGAGGTCTTCGACCTCCTTCTCCCAGGCGTCGCGCGCCAGGCGGTACCAGAGGTAGAGAGCGAAACCCGCGAAGACCGCCCACTCGGCGGCGTAGAAGATGTTCAGCCAGTTGACGCGCGAGCGCTCGTCGGGCGCCGGCGACGCGATGGCGTCGAGGGGGCCGATGGCCGTCTGCGACGCGATGTACTGCCGGTAGACGTTCAGCCCCGCCGTATCGCTCCAGCGCCCGAGCAGCATGGCCGGCGACATCCTCACCAGCGTCTGCGGATCGGCCCCGGCGGGCGGGACCGAGGGGCCCTCGTCGGAGATCAGGCGACCGGTCACCTCGACCTCGGCACCCGGGTCGGCCTGGGCGTCGGCCTGCAACTGCGCGGCGGCGGCGTTCGCCCGGCCGAGATCGCTCGTCCACCCCGTCGCCACGGCGATCGAGGTCGGCTCGGTCGTCCCCGAGACGCGGAGCTGGCCCGTCACCCAGTAGCCCTCGACGTCGTCGTTGAAGCGCGACGCCACGACGATGAAATCGGATGCCACCCACGTGCCGGTCACCTCGACCCTCTGCCCGACGAGCGGCTCGGGCAGGTAGTCGCCCGGCTGCACGACGTCGTCGAGCGGACGCACGACCTCGGTCTGCCCGGGCTCGGGCGGCGACGTGTCGACGGCTCTCCCGAGCTGCCACTGCCCGAGCCACGCGAGCGCTCCCGCCACCACGAGCGAGAACGCCAGGAGGGCGATCCACCGAGGCCGCAGCATGACCTCCCGCAGCGTGGGCGGGAAGATCTGAGGCGGTGCGGGGGCGGTCGCGGGAGTGGACGTCATGCGGTCTCCGGCGTCAGTGACCGTACGGGGCCACGACGACCTCGACGCGCTGGAATTCCTTGAGGTCGGAGTACCCGGTGGTGGCCATCGACTTCTTGAGCGCGCCGATCAGATTGGCGGTGCCGTCGGCGACGGGCGCGGGGCCGTAGAGGATCTGCTCGAGCGGACCCACGCGGTCGACCGCGACCCGGCGTCCCCGCGGCAGCTTGGCGTGGTGCGCCTCGGGGCCCCAGTGGAAGCCCCGGCCGGGGGCATCGGTGGCCCGCGCGAGCGCGACGCCGAGCATGACGGCATCCGCGCCCATGGCGAGGGCCTTCACGATGTCGCCCGAGGTTCCCACACCGCCGTCGGCGATCACGTGGACGTAGCGTCCGCCCGACTCGTCGAGGTAGTCGCGGCGGGCGCCGGCGACGTCGGCCACGGCGGTCGCCATCGGCGCGTGCAGGCCGAGGGTGGCACGGGTCGTCGACGCGGCTCCCCCGCCGAAGCCGACGAGCACGCCCGCAGCTCCGGTGCGCATGAGGTGCAGGGCCGCGGTGTACGTGGCAGCCCCACCGACGATGACGGGCACATCGAGGTCGTAGATGAACTTCTTGAGATTGAGCGGCTCGGCGACGCTCGACACGTGCTCGGCCGACACCGTGGTGCCCCGGATGACGAAGAGGTCGACGCCGGCGGCGACGACGGTCTCGTAGAGGTCGTGCGTGCGCTGCGGGGTGAGGGCACCGGCGACGGTGACACCGGCGGCGCGCACCTCGGCGAGGCGGTCGCGCACGAGCTCGGGCTTGATCGGCTCGGAGTACAGCTGCTGCATGCGCCGCGTGGCGTCGGCCTCGGGGAGGGTCGCGATCTCGGCGAGGAGCGGCTCGGGGTCGTCGTAGCGCGTCCAGAGACCCTCGAGGTCGAGCACGCCCAGGCCGCCGAGGCGCCCCAGCTCGATCGCGGTGCGCGGGCTGACCACAGAGTCCATGGGGGCTCCGAGCACCGGGATCTCGAACGGGAACGCGTCGATGGTCCACGCGGTCGAGACGTCTTCGGGATTGCGCGTGCGCCGCGACGGCACGACGGCGATGTCGTCGAAGGTGTAGGCGCGGCGGGCGCGCTTGGCGCGGCCGAGGTCGATCTCCATGGTCACCCGACCAGCCTACCCGCGCCCCCCGACATCCCCGTCGGATCCTCCACCGTCGCGAGAAGCGGCCCACGGCGGCGACGACGGCTCATCGGCGCCGCGCAGGAGCCGCGTGAGGGGTCCGTCGAGGGCGAACAGCACGAAACCGATGGACCCGAGCCAGGGACTGAGCGCCATCGCCAGCCCGCTGATGACCACTGCACTGACGCTTGCCCGCCCCAGACGGCGGGCGTCGACGGCCGACAGGTCGGTGACGGCTCCGGATCGCACCGCCCACATCCACTGCAGCCACCCCAGCACGATCGCCAGGAAGAAGTTCACGGGCAGGAGAACACGTCCCAGGAGGAAGTCGCTGTACGTGGTGTCGAGGGATGACGTGAACGGCACCAGCACGATCAGAAGCAGGCGGACGTTGTTGATCCACATGCCCGCATTGTCGATGCGGACGATCCACTCGAACTGGCGCACATGCGTCATCCACATCACGCACAGAATGAGAAAACTGATGACGAACGAGAAGAGCGGATGGCCCAGGTCGCGCAGGCCCGTGACGAGGTCGTCGTCGGTGCGCACCGTCCCGAGCGACTGATCCGTCAGCCCGAGCACCAGCAGGGTCGCCGCGATCGCGAAGACCCCGTCGGTGAACGCCTCGGTGCGGCGCGTCGACACGGACGCCTCCGGGTGACTCCTGCTCCGGATCATGCGCTCAGCGTATCCGCGTCGCCGAGCACGACGAAGGGCCGGGTGGTCGCCCACCCGGCCCTTCGCGGGAAGCGCGTTACTTCTTGTAGTTCGGCGCCTCGACGACGATCTGCACGTCGTGCGGGTGCGATTCCTTCAGCCCCGCCGACGTGATGCGGACGAACTTGCCCTTGGCCTTGAGCTCCTCCACGGTGCGGGCTCCGACGTAGAACATCGACTGACGGAGTCCGCCGATCAGCTGGTAGGCGACGGCGGAGACCGGTCCGCGGTAGGGCACCTGGCCTTCGATGCCCTCGGGGATCAGCTTGTCGTCGCTGGGCACGTCGGCCTGGAAGTAGCGGTCCTTCGAGTACGACGTCTTCTTGCCCCGGGTCTGCAGCGCGCCGAGCGAACCCATGCCGCGGTACTGCTTGAACTGCTTGCCGCCCTGGAAGACGATCTCGCCCGGCGACTCGTCGGTGCCGGCGAGCAGCGAACCCAGCATGACGGTGTCGGCGCCGGCGACGAGCGCCTTGGCGATGTCGCCCGAGTACTGCAGACCGCCGTCGGCGATGACGGGCACGCCCGCCGGGATCGCGGCTTTCGCGGCCTCGTAGATGGCCGTCACCTGGGGCACGCCGACGCCGGCGACCACGCGCGTGGTGCAGATCGAGCCCGGTCCGACACCCACCTTCACGGCATCCACTCCCGCGTCGATGAGCGCCTGAGCGCCCTCGCGGGTCGCGACGTTGCCGCCGATGACGTCGATGTGGTCGAACGACGCGTCGGCCTTGAGTCGACGGACGATGTCGATGACGCCGGCGGACTGGCCGTTGGCCGTGTCGACGACGAGCACGTCGACGCCCGCGTCGCGCAGGGCCTCGGCGCGCTGCCACGCGTCGCCGAAGAAGCCGATCGCCGCACCCACCCGGAGGCGCCCGTGGTCGTCCTTGGTGGCGAGGGGGTACTTCTCGCTCTTGTCGAAGTCCTTGATCGTGATGAGACCGGCGAGCTTGCCGTTCTGGTCGACCAGGGGGAGCTTCTCGACGCGGTGCTTCGCGAAGGTCGCGATGACGTCGTTCGCGTGGATGCCGACGTGCCCGGTGATCAGGCCGTCCTTGGTCATGACGTCCTTGACCTTCGTGGTCTGACGTTCGAAGCCCGAGACGAAGCGCATGTCGCGGTTGGTGATGATGCCGACGAGCACGCCGTCGGGGTCGACCACGGGCAGACCCGAGATGCGGTACTGCGCGCACATCGCGTCGACCTCGGCCACCGTGGCATCCGGGTTCGTGGTGATCGGGTTGGAGACCATGCCCGACTCGCTGCGCTTGACCTGGTCGACGATGCCGGCCTGGTCCTCGATCGAGAGGTTGCGGTGCACGATGCCGATACCGCCCTGGCGGGCGATCGCGATCGCCATGCGCGCCTCGGTGACGGTGTCCATCGCGCTGGAGAGCAGAGGGGTGGCCACCGTGATCCGACGCGTGAGCCGCGACGACGTGTCGGCCTCGCTCGGGATGACGTCGGTGTGCCCCGGCAGGAGCAGGACGTCGTCGTAGGTCAGTCCGATGAAACCGAAGGGGTCGTGCTGCTCCATGGATCCTCCTGCGCGCGCGGCGCCTGCTCGATGAAAGGACGTCGTCGGCCGGTGCGCCCGGGAAAGCGCTCCGCCTGGAATTCTAAAGCGTCGGCGGCCCCGGAATTGTTCCCGTGGGCCTGGCCGCTGCACGCACCGCGGATGACACGGTTCGCTAACGACAGTGTCTGCGAAACACCGTCGACACATTACGCTCGTAGCGTCGACCGTCGAAGCTGACGGGACGACTTCGTCAGCGCTGCCGAACTGGAGACTCCGTGGGTCATTCCTCCCCCACCGCGATACGATCGCGCACCCTATCCCGACTGGCCGTGATCGTCGCGCTCTTCGCGAGCACGATCGCCGTCCTGAGCCTGTTCTTCGCGACACCCGCGAACGCCCAGACCACGCCCGCCCCCACCCCCTCCGCCTCGGCGGGAACGGGCGACGTCGCCACCCAGTACTCCATCGGCGGCATCATCCGCGCGGGAGACGAACCGGTCGAAGGCGTCGAGATCAGCGTCGAAGGCTCCGGTTTCTCGGAGATCGGCACCACGGGCGCCGACGGACGCTGGGCGGTCGCGGTCCCCGGACCCGGCGCCTACACCGCGACACTGCAGGTCGACACCCTCCCCGACGGCGTCGCCCCGCGCGACCCCGACAACGTCACGCGCGACGTGACCATCGGGACGACCAACACGGTGAACGTCCTCTTCCCCACCGGTGAGGGCACGGCTGCGACGGGCTCCATCTGGGACACGCTCTTCTCGCGCTTCTTCTACGGGCTCAACTTCGGCCTGCTGCTCGCCCTCGCCGCGATCGGCATCTCGCTCATCTTCGGCACCACCGGCGTGAACAACTTCGCCCACGGCGAGATGCTGACCTTCGGCGCGATCATCTTCTACGTCTTCACGGCGATGGGGTGGAACATCCTCCTCGCGATCCTTCTCACGGTCGCCCTCTCGGCGGCGTTGGGATGGACGCAGGATGCCGTGCTGTTCAAACCGTTGCGCAAGCGCGGCGTCGGACTCGTACAGGTGCTCATCGTGACGATCGGCCTCTCGATCGTGCTGCGCTACCTGTACCTCTACTTCTTCGACGGCGGCACGCGCAACATCGACACCGGCATCACCGACAACGTCACGATCGGCCCGGTCACGGTGACCCTGACCTCGATCATCAGCATGGGCATCAGCGTCGTCATGCTGGGACTCGTCGCGTACTTCCTGACCCGCACCCGCATCGGCAAGGCGACGCGCGCCGTCAGCGACAACGCATCGCTCGCCGCGGCGTCCGGCATCAACGTCGACCGTGTCATCCGCATCGTCTGGGTGCTCGCGGGCGCTCTCACGGGTCTGTCCGGCGTGCTGTACGGCCTGTACCGCGGAGTCACGTGGGACATGGGCTTCGCGATCCTGCTGCTGCTGTTCGCGGCGGTCACCCTCGGTGGTCTCGGCAGCGCCTTCGGCGCCCTCGTCGGATCGCTCATCATCGGCATCATCACGGAGTTGTCGACCATCGTCATCCCACCCGACCTGCGGTACGCGGTGGCCCTGATCGTGCTCATCGGCGTGCTGCTGTTCCGGCCGCAAGGTGTGCTCGGTCGTAAAGAGCGGATCGGCTGAGGAAGAACGACATGGACTGGCTTTCGATCTTCAACAACGCCGCGGGCGAGCTCATCAGCCCGACCACCGCGGCCTATGCCCTCGCCGCCATCGGCCTGAGCGTCCACTTCGGCTACGCGGGGCTGCTCAACTTCGGTCAGGCGGGCTTCATGGCCGTCGGCGCCTACGCCTTCGCCATCGCGACCCTGTCGTTCGCAGCTCCGGTGTGGCTCGCGATCCTCGTCGCGATCGTCGCCTCGGTGCTGTTCGCCTTCCTCCTCGGCATCCCGACCCTGCGTCTGCGGGCGGACTATCTGGCGATCGTGACGATCGCGGCGGCGGAGATCGTCCGCTACGTCGTCTCGACCGTGGGTCTGACCAGCGTCACCGGCGGGTCCCAGGGCCTGAACGGGTACAACCGCGAGTTCCAGGCGATCAACCCGCTGCCGGCCGGTACGTACGGCATCGGACCGTGGACCTACTCCGCGAACGACTGGTGGGTGCGCCTGTTCGGCTGGGGCCTCGTCATCATCGCGACGATCCTCGTGTTCCTGCTCATGCGCAGCCCGTGGGGTCGCGTGGTCAAGGGCATCCGGGAAGACGAGGACGCCGTGCGCAGCCTCGGCAAGAACGTGTACTCCTACAAGATGCAGGCGCTGGTGCTCGGCGGCGTCATGGGCGGACTCGCGGGCGTGGTGTTCATCCTCCCCCGCGCCGTGCAGCCCGGTAACTACGGAACGGCCCTGACGTTCTTCATCTGGACCGCGCTCCTGCTCGGTGGAGCCGCCACGCTCCTCGGCCCGATCGTGGGCTCGATGCTCTTCTGGGTGCTGCTCTCGCTGTCGAACGGCATCATCGTGGGACTGCGCGACGTCGGCATCCTGGGCTTCATGTCCAGCACGCAGACGGGCCAGGTGCGCTTCATCCTCGTCGGCATCGGACTGATGCTCCTCGTGATCTTCCGACCGCAGGGCATCTTCGGCAACAAGAAGGAGCTGTCGTTCAATGTCTGACACGACCGTCACCCATCCTCTCGTCAAGGGAGAGGTCCGACCCGGCTGCGAGAAGGTCGACCCGATCGTCGTCGCCGACGGCGTCACCCGTCAGTTCGGCGGTCTGAAAGCCGTCGACGTCGAGCACCTCGAGATCCCCCGCGGGCAGATCACGGCCCTCATCGGCCCGAACGGCGCCGGCAAGACCACGCTGTTCAACCTGCTCACCGGCTTCGACAAGCCGAACACGGGTCGCTGGAGCTTCGAGGGCTCGAACCTCGCCAGCGTCCCCGCGTTCAAGGTGTCGCGCCGCGGGATGGTGCGCACCTTCCAGCTGACGAAGTCGCTCGGTCGGCTCACCGTGCTGCAGAACATGCTGCTCGGCGCCCGCGGGCAGAAGGGCGAGAATCTGTTCCGCGCCCTCATCCCGGGCACCTGGCGCTCGCAGGAGGCCGCTAACACCGAGCGCGCCGACGACCTGCTGCGCCGCTTCAAGCTGGATGCCAAGCGCGAGGACTTCGCCGCGTCGCTCTCGGGCGGCCAGCGCAAGCTCCTCGAGATGGCGCGCGCTCTGATGAGCGACCCGAAGCTCGTCATGCTCGACGAGCCGATGGCCGGTGTCAACCCTGCGCTCACGCAGAGCCTGCTGGGCCACATCCTCGACCTGAAGAAGGAGGGGATGAGCGTGCTGTTCGTCGAGCACGACATGCACATGGTCCGTCACATCTCCGACTGGGTCGTCGTCATGGCCGAGGGCCGCGTGGTGGCCGAGGGACCGCCCGAGACGGTCATGAGCGACCAGGCCGTCATCGACGCCTACCTCGGCGCCCACCACGACACCGACCTGGGCGACATGACCACGTCGCAGCTCGAGACCATCCAGGCCGAGGCCGCCGCGGAAGCGGAGGCGGAGCTCACCGCCGACGAGAAGGACGGAAAGCTCTGATGACCGACACCACCGCCACCCGCACCCCGGTCCTGCGCACCGACGATCTCGTCGCCGGCTACCTCCCGGGCGTCAACATCCTCAACGGGTGCACCGTCGACGCCTACCAGGGCGACCTCATCGGCATCATCGGCCCCAACGGCGCCGGCAAGTCGACCCTGCTGAAGGCCATCTTCGGCCAGGTGAAGATCCGCGGCGGCGCCGTCCTGCTCAACGGCGAGGACATCACCTCGTTGAAGGCCGACAAGCTCGTCGGCAAGGGCGTCGGCATGGTTCCGCAGAACAACAACGTGTTCCCGAGCCTGTCGATCGAGGAGAACCTGCAGATGGGGCTCTTCCAGCGCCCCAAGGTGTTCACCGAGCGCTTCGAGTTCGTCACGGGCCTGTTCCCCGAGCTCGGCAAGCGGCGTCGCCAGCGCGCGGGCTCGTTGTCGGGCGGTGAGCGTCAGATGGTGGCCATGGGACGCGCCCTGATGATGGATCCCTCCGTCCTCCTGCTCGACGAGCCCTCCGCGGGTCTCTCGCCCGTGCGACAGGACGAGACCTTCCTTCGCGTGGCGGAGATCAACCGCGCCGGCGTGACGATCATCATGGTCGAGCAGAACGCCCGCCGCTGCCTGCAGATCTGCCACCGCGCCTACGTGCTCGACCAGGGCAAGGACGCGTACACGGGCACGGGTCGCGAGCTGCTCACCGACCCCCGCGTCATCGAGCTGTACCTGGGCACCCTCGCCGCCGACGAGGACGCCAAGCGCGACGGGAAGGGCCCCGAGGCCTGATCCGCCGCCGATACGCCGCGAGTGCGGCGCTCACCCTGGTGGGCGCCGCACTCGCGGCGTGTTCGGCGCCTTCCCCACCGCCCGCGCCATCGCTCGAGGTCGCCCTCGTGCAGCAGCGCGGCGACATCGCCGTCGACCGCGTGCAGCTGCGCGTGACGAACACCTCCCCCGTGGCCACCACGCTCACAGCGGCATCTTTCTCCTCCCCCGTCCTGGACGGGCCCGCGGAATGGAATGCCACGCGGACGACGACCCTCGCGGCGGGGCGGACGGTCGACCTCCCCGTCTTCCTCCCCGCCATCCGCTGCACCGACGCCTCGGGTGTTCCCGAGGCCACGGTCACGGCCGACGGCGCGACGACGACCGTGACCCTGTCCGACGACCTGGACTTCCTGCACCGGGCGAGCGCCACCGCGTGCGATCGTGCGGAGCTGGCATCCGTGGTGCGGGTGACGGCCACCGGAGCCGCCGTGGGCCCTGACGGCTCGATCACCCTGCGTCTGGCGGTGGAGCCGTCGCAGAGCGGCGAGGGGACGGCCGAACTCGTCGCTCTGCGCGGAACGGTGCTGCTGCGCTTCGCCGCGGGTGCTGCGGCACCGCTCGGGGTGAGCGTGTCCGCGCGGGACGCGCGGTCGGTCGTCGAGGTCGCCGTGGTGCCGCAGCGCTGCGACGCGCACGCCATCGCCGAGGACAAGGTGGGCACCCTCTTCGACCTCGTCGCCCGCGTCGACGGGCGGGAGATCGTGGTGCCCCTGGAGCGCTCGAAGGACGTCGCCGACGCGTTGCTCGTGCTCACCGCCCAGGTGTGCGGCCTGACCCCCGCGCCGTGAGCCGGGTTCCTCTGCCCGGAGAGGAGGGGTGCGAGCGAGTTCCGGAGCACGCGAAAGGGGCCCGGATCCGCAGATCCGAGCCCCTCGCGTGGGGTCAGGTCACTCGTTGAGCGAGCCGAACTCCGTGTTCAGCAGGGTGTACTTGTTGTCGGCACCGTACTGGTAGATGCCGATGTACGCCTCGGTCGGGTCACCGTTCTCGTCGAACGTGATCGGACCGGAGACACCGTCGTAGTCGATGTCCATGCCGTCGTTGATCAGCGCGAGGCAGTCGGCGAACGTCGTGCACTTCTCGCCGCCCTCGGAGACCGACTGCATGTTGTCGCGGATGGCCGTGCCCGAGTCGTCCTTGGCCTGCGCCGCGGCGAGAGCCGCGACGATGACCGCGTCGTACGACTCCGGCGCGTAGCTGTAGTCGGTGAGCGCGGGGTCGATCTCCTTCAGACGCGACTGGAAGTCGGTGTCGGCGGGGTTGCCGGGCAGCGTGCCCTTCGCGCCCTGGAGCGTGCCGGCCGGGAACTCGTACGAGTTCGACAGGTTGCCGTCGACGAAGTACACCTTCGACGCCGCGTAGCCCTGCGTGCTGACCAGCTGCGGGATGATCGAGGAGGTCTCCTCGAACGCGATGACCGCGATCGCGTCGGGCTGGGAGGCGAGCAGCTGGTCGACCTGCGAGGTGAAGACCGTGTCACCCGGGTTGTAGGGGACCGCGACCGAGACCTCGCCACCGGCGGCCTCGATGGCCGTGGTCGCGTTGTCCTTCAGGCCGGTGCCGTAGGGGTCGTTGATGTAGATGATGCCCACGTTGGCGGCACCGTCGCCGACCATCAGGTTGCCGAGCACGCGGCCCTGCAGCACGTCGGAGGGCGCGGTACGCCAGTAGTACCCGTCGTCGGCGTAGGTGGTGAAGTCGGGCGAGGTGTTGGCCGGCGAGATCTGGACGATGCCCGCGTTGACCAGCTGGTCGATGAAGGTGAACGAGACACCCGACGACGCGGCACCGATGACGACGTCGGCTCCGGCGCTGACGAGCTCGGACGCCGACTGGGTCGCGATGTCGGTCGTGGTGTCGCCCGAGTCGCGCTCGGTCAGCGTGGTCTTGAACGGGAATGCGTCTCCCGTGGCCTCGATGTCTTTGATGGCCAGCTTCACACCGGCGACCTCGGGCGGGCCGAGGAAGGCGAGGTTACCCGTGGCGGGCAGGATCGTGCCGACGCTGAACGTGCCGTCGGCCTCGGACACGGCGCCGCCGCCGCCCGACGATGCACTCGGTGCAGCGGCATCGTTGCCGCCACCGGAGCATCCGGCGAGGACGAGCGCGCTGGCGCCGACCAGGGCGATGCCGCCGAGGATTTTGGCGCCGCGCGTGCGCGAAATGACGTTCATAGTGCTCCTTGCTGTGAATGAACGTTGGGCGACCCTATGGGCCACCTGGTGTCCTAAACCTAATCGGCAGCGCATTTTCCGCGTGTTGCCGTTCGTTAACGATGTGCGTCGAAGCGGTCACGGCCGCATAACGGTTCAGCCCGCGTCTTGACGGCGACCCCGAAGGAGCACGGGTCGCCGGACCCGGAACGAAGAAACGGCCGGATCGGGCAGGACGAACGCGGAACGACATCTTCCGCGCCCTCATCGTCCCACCCGCCGCCGACATTGTCTGTCGACCGAACGGAGGACGCGACGGCGGGTCGGACGAGGGGATCAGACCGGTTCGGCGACGTCGTCCACCACGCGCCGGTGGCGCCGCGCAGCCACGATCGAGTCGACGCTCAACATGACCAGCGCGACCCACACGAGCGCGAACCCCACCCACCGTTCGAGCGTCATGGGCTCGTGGAGCACCCATACGCCGATGATGAACTGGATGATCGGCGCGACGAACTGCAGCAGGCCGATCACCGTGAGGGGGACGCGCCGGGCACCGGATGCGAACAGCAGCAGCGGTACGGCCGTGACCGCGCCGGCGAGCAAAAGGAGAACGGTGTGCAGCACCCCGGCCGTGCCCAGCGTGATCCCCGTCAGGTTCGCCACGAAGATCAGCTGGATGACGGCGACCGGCAGCAACCACATCGATTCGAGGGTCAGCCCGCTCACGGCATCCACCGCGGGACCGATCTGCTTCTTCACCAGTCCGTAAAAGCCGAACGAGAAGGCGAGGGTCAGCGCGATCCACGGGAAGGCGCCGTATCCCACGACGATCACCAGGACCGCGGCCACGGCGATGCCCACCGCGATCCACGGCAGGAGCCGCAAACGCTCGCGCAGCACGACGACACCCAGCAGCACGGTCACGATGGGGTTGATGAAGTAGCCGAGACTCGTCTCGATGACGTGCCCCGTGAGGGCACCGAAGAGGTAGGTCTGCCAGTTGACGTAGATAAGCACACCGGCGACCGCGGTCAACAGCATCAGCCGCGGTTGCCGCACGATCGCGAGGAACGGGCGCCACGCGCGCAGCACGGTGAGAAGCAGCAGGCAGAAGACGAACGCGAGGAGGATGCGCCAGGCCACCACCTCGAACGGGCCGGTCGGCTTCAGCTGCAGGAAGTAGATGGGCAGCACGCCCCACAGCAGGTAGGCGCCAAGTGCGTACAGGGCGCCGCGGGTGCTCCCGCCGGTCAGAGCGGAGGGAGCGGGGGTCACCGATACAGCCTACGCGCGCCCCCGAGGCGGCGACGGTCGCGCACCCGCGCATTCCTGCCATCGCGTGGCGAGCGCTCCGCATCGTCCATCGACCCCCGGGGACGACGCGCGCCCCCCGCCCTCCCCCGGGAACGACGAAGGCCCCGGATGCCGAGCACCCGGGGCCTTCGATCGAGTCACGCGATCAGCGGACGACGACCGCCAGGACGTCGCGAGCCGAGAGCACGAGGTACTCCTCGGCGCCGAACTTGACCTCGGTGCCGCCGTACTTGCTGTAGAGCACGCGGTCGCCGACGGCGACGTCGAGGGGGACACGGTTGCCGTTGTCGTCGATACGGCCGGGGCCGACGGCGACGACTTCGCCCTCCTGCGGCTTCTCCTTGGCGGTGTCGGGGATGACGAGACCACTCGCGGTGGTCTGCTCAGCCTCGACCTGCTTGATGACGATGCGGTCCTCGAGCGGCTTGATGGAAACCGACACGGTCTACCTCTTCTTTCTCGTTACAGAAGACTTGTCAGCACTCACGCGGGGAGAGTGCTAATCCGAGTGTAGAGAAGCGCTGGCACTCACGCAACGCGAGTGCCAGCACACTCCCCCGCCTAGGCTGAATCGGTGGATACCAGCGAGCTGACCGCCCTGCTCACGCCCGACGGCCTGCGCCTGCTCGACGAGCTCGGCCCCATCGGCTCGACCGACGAGGCCGCCCGCGCGGTGTCGCGGCTGCGGGCGGCCGGGCACTCCCCCGACCTCGTGTCGGCGGTCGTCGGCCAGGCCCGGCTCCGCGTCCGCGCGACCGCGAAGTTCGGCGCGTTCGCCGACCGCATGCTCTTCACCCGCGCGGGGCTCGAACAGGCCACGCGCCTTCCGATCGCCGCGCGTCACGCGGGCCGCTTCCGCGCCGCGGGCGTGTCGAGCGTCGCCGACCTCGGCTGCGGTATCGGCGGTGACGCGCTCGGGCTGGCGGGACTCGGCATCCGGGTGCACGCGGTCGACGCCGACGAGGTGACCGCCGCCATCGCGGCGTACAACCTCGCCCCGTTCGGCGATGCCGCGACGGTGGCGCACGCGCGCGCCGAAGAGGTCGACCTGACGGGGACGGATGCCGTGTGGCTCGACCCTGCACGCCGCACGGCGGGCCACTCCGAGACGCGGCAGGTCGCCTCCGGCGAATGGTCGCCGTCGCTGGACTGGGTGTTCGAGCTGCTGCGGAGCACCCCGGGCGGGGTCAAGCTCGGCCCCGGCTTCGATCGCGCGCGGATCCCCGACGACGTCGAGGCCCAGTGGATCAGCGCCGACGGCTCGACCATCGAGCTCGTCCTCTGGGCGGGGGCGCTCGCGCGCGAGAACGTGCGACGCGCCGCGCTCGTGGTGCGCGGCACCGACGCGTGGGAGCTCACGGCTCCGGCGGACAGCCCCGACGCCGAGCCGCGGGACCTGGGCGCCTTCGTGCACGAGCCCGACGGCGCGGTCATCCGCGCCCGGCTCATCGGCGAGGTCGCGCGAGCACTCGAGGCGGGGATGCTCTCGCCACAGATCGCCTACCTCACCTCCGACGCACCGCTGACGAGTCCGTTCGTGCAGTCGTTCCGGGTGCGCGAGCACCTGCCCGCCGACCCGAAGAAGCTCGGACAGGCGTTGCGGGCGCGCGGGATCGGCACGCTCGAGATCAAGAAGCGCGGCGTCGACGTCGACCCGGCGGCGCTCCGCCGGAAGCTCTCGCTCCGCGGAGACGAAGCGGCGACCCTGCTGCTCACCCGCGTGGGGTCGACGCGCCTGGCTCTGCTGGCCGACCGCGTCTGACGCCCGCCGGGCTCCCGCGCCTCAGCGCACGGCGAGCTGCGAGAAACCCCAGATCAACCACCCTGCGCTGAACACGACGGCCAGCAACGACAGGGACAACGCCCACACGGCCACGCGCCGGCTGTCGTGCGCGCGTCTTAGCGACAGGATGGCGAGGATCGCCCCGATCACGCCCAGGGGAAGCAGCCACCCGGTGATGAGGGCGGCGACCAGCGCGAGGATCGCCACGGCGAGCGCCCACGGCGCCAGCGAGGGCGGGGGTTTCGGCGCGGGCGGGACGTACGGGATCAGGTGGTCGCCGAAGGCCGCCATCTCCAGCTGCGCGGTGGGGAGGCGTTCGGGGTCGTCATCCGCGATCTCCGGGCGCTCGCCCGCGGGCACCATCCACGGCCGACGCGGGTCGATGGGCGCCGCGGCCGACTCGGGGGTCTCCTTGCGCGCACGGCGCGTGGGCGGGGTCTGATCCGTCACGGCGACCGGGTCTCGGCATCCGGAGCGGGGGCATCCGGGTCTTCGGCGACCTGGATCTCGGTGACGGGAAGGGTGGAGTCGGCTCCGAAGGCGAGGGTCGACGGGCGCCGACCCGAGGCGATGAGCTCCGCGGCGAGGGCGGCGATCATCGCGCCGTTGTCGGTGCACAACCGCAGCGGCGGAATGCGCACAGCGACCCCCGCCGCCGCCGCGCGCTCGAGGGCGACGTCGCGCAGGCGCTTGTTCGCGATCACGCCTCCGCCCAGCAGCAGTCGGGGCACGCCGTACCGCGCGCACGCGTCGAGGGCCTTGGTGACGAGAACGTCGACGACGGCCTCGCGGAAGGATGCCGCGACATCGGCGACCGGCACCGGTTCACCGGTCGCCTCGTGCTGCTCGACCCAGCGGGCGACCGCGGTCTTGAGCCCCGAGAACGAGAAGTCGTAGCGGTGGGATGCCATGTCGGAAGCGCGTGAGAGCCCCCGCGGGAAGCGGATCGCCGTGGGGTCGCCGCTCGCCGCCGCGCGGTCGATCTCGGGCCCCCCGGGGTAGGGCAGCTTCAGCAGCCGCGCGACCTTGTCGAATGCCTCGCCCGCAGCGTCGTCCATGGTCTCGCCGAGCAGCTCGACGTCGCTCGTGAGGTCGCGGACCAGCAGGAGCGAGGTGTGCCCTCCGCTGACGAGCAGGGCGACCGTGGGGTACTCGAGCTCCCCCGCCTCGGCATCCAGGATGTCGGCGGCGATGTGGCCCACGAGGTGGTTGACCGCGTAGAGGGGCTTGTCGAGCGCGACGGCGAGGCCCTTGGCCGCCCCCACCCCGACCATGAGCGCTCCGGCGAGCCCCGGGCCGCTCGTCACCGCGACGGCGTCGAGGTCGGCGAGCGTCACGCCGGCCTCGGCGAGCGCGGCGTCGATCGAGGGCTGCAGCGCTTCGAGGTGGGCGCGCGCCGCGACCTCCGGGACCACGCCACCGTAGCGGGCGTGCTCGTCCATGCTCGAGGCGATCGTGTTGCTCAGCAGCGTCCGGCCGCGCACGATGCCGATGCCGGTCTCGTCGCAGCTGGTCTCGATGCCGAGCACGAGGGGCGCGTCCATCAGCACCATCCCTTTCCGGTGGGCGACGGTGTCGCGGAGGCCGACGGCGCGTCGGACGCCGCGACACCGGGCGCCGCGCCGCCCGAGACCTCGGCGCGCCGGGCGGCCCACCCCCGCAGGTCGAGCTGCATCACGATCGCGTCCACGTCGTCGGGCTGGTAGTAGCGGGGGCGTCGCCCGACCTCGGCGAACCCCTCCGACGCGTAGAGCGCCTGCGCCACCGGATTGTCGGCGCGCACCTCGAGGAACACGTCGTGCACACCGCGTGCGACGGCCTCATCGAGCAGCATGGTCAGCAGGGCCCGCCCGCGCCCGCGTCCGCGAGCGGCCGCCGAGATCGTGATGGTCTGGACGTCGGCATCCCGAGCCCCCCGCACCGCGCGCAGGCCCGCGTACCCGACGAGACGCCCGGCTTCTTCGACGACGACGTAGAAGCCGTGCGGGGAGGCGAGCTCCTCGCGCATCATGGCCGCGCTCCAAGCGTCGGAGGGGAACGACGTGCGCTCCAGGTCCATGATCGCGTCGAGATCGGCGGCGGTGGCCGCGCGGGTCGACATCAGCTGACCCTTTTCGGCGCGTGGGCGGCGACGACATCGGGGCTGCGCAGGTAGAGCGGCTCCGCGCCGGTGAGGGTGCGGTCGGCGTCGAGCGCCCGCGCCGCGACGAGGGCGATCATCGCCGCCGACACGCTCGTGGCGTCGTATCGCCGGGCACCGATCTCGTCGAGGCGCGCGTCGAGGTCGTCACGCGGGCTGAGGGCGGCGTCGGAGAGGCGCACCGGTAGACCGTCGTCGTCGAGGCCGTCGTAGACGCTGAAGGCGAATTCGCGTCGCCGCGCATCGGTCACCACGGCGAAGCGCCCGGTCTCTGTGCCGGTCAGGGCATCCGCGAGCAGGACGCCGAGGGCGACACCGTCGTGGCTGGGCACCGGCACCACCGGGACGCCGCGGCCCAGCGCGTAGACGCGCGCCGTGGCGATACCGACCCGCAGACCGGTGAACGGACCGGGGCCCATGCCGACCGCCACATGGGTGGGGGCGACGGCGGACGATGCGCGGCGCAACAGGTCGCCGATGACCTCGGCGTGCCCGAGGGGATTGGCGCTCTGTTCGTCGGCGAGCACCTCCCCGTCGCGCGCGATCGCCGCGACGGCGGTGCCGAGCGAGGTGTCGATGCCCAAGATCACCGTTCCAGGGTATCCGCCGCCCTCCTCCCCCGAGCGTCACGGCATCCGCCGGCCCCTCCGCTCCGAAGAAAGGGCATGGATGCCACGGCACTCGGGCTGCGCCGCATGGTCGTCCCCACGGGGGTCGGCCCCGTCGTCGTGCGCGCGGGGAGGGCGTCGGGCAGTCCGGTCGCGACCGTGCTGCTGCACGGCGCGGCGGGGTCGTGGGCCACCTGGGCGCCGATGATCGCGGCGTCCGACGATCTCGGGCTCCCGCTCTCGGACATCGTCGCGATCGACCTGCCCGGTTGGGGCGAGTCCCCCGGCCCGGTTCCCGCGCCCGCCGACCTCGCCGTCGCCGTCGCGGCGGTGGCGCGCGCGCTCGGCTATCCCCGCTGGCGCATCGTGGGCCACTCGCTGGGCGGAGTGATCGCCCTCGACGTCGCCGCGCGCTTCCCCGCCGAGACGGTCGCCGTGGGCGTCGTCTCCCCGAGCGGCGCGGGCGCCCGCGCGGTGATGCAGCGCCCGCTGATCGGCGGGGTCCGCCTGCCCTGGCTCGCGGGCATGGTGCTGGCCATGCGCATCCTGCGCGCACTCGGTCGTCTCGCCCGCCCCCTGCTACGCGTCCTGCGTCGAACGGGGGCGCTGCGCACGCTCGCGCGGCCGCTGTTCCGGCATCCGGAGCGCGTCGACCCGGCCGTGAGCGCGGCACTGGCCGACGAGATCCGCCCGTCGGCCTTCCTCACCGCCGCGCGCATGTCGCGCACGCACGATGACGGCGTCTGGCGCCGCATCGCCTGCCCGGTGCGCTCGGTGCGCGGCGCGCACGACGTCTTCGTCGCTGCGGAGGACTCCCGGGCCTGGGCCCGCCTGATGCGCGACGTCGACGACCGCGTCCTCGCCGACAGCGGGCATTTCGCCCACGTCGAGCAACCCGCCGAGACGCTGCGCGCCCTGCGCGAGGTCTGGGCGGCCGCACGGACGGCGCAGTCTCCGCGACCGCGCCGCCGTGGCGCCGAGCCCCGACGCGGGCGCGCAACGCCGGCGACCTGACGAGAGCGGCCGTGCCGTCAGGGACGACGCGAGATCGTCACGGTGCGCGGGGCGTCGGCGTCGAGTTCGACGGTGTGCACGGCGATCTCGCCGCACGCGTTGTCGACGCCGCGACCGCCGGTCTGCCGCGAGATCTCGATCTCCCACCACGCGTCGGCCAGGTATTCGGCGACGCCACGGCCCCACTCCACGATCACCGCGCTGTGGGCGACGTCGATGTCGAGGTCGTCGAGCTCCACGGCGGCGCCGAGTCGATAGGCGTCCACGTGCACCAACGGCGTCCCGCCGACCAGCGAGGGGTGCGTGCGCGCGATCACGAACGTGGGGCTCTGCACCGGCCCCCGGATGCCGAGTCCCTCGCCGATGCCGCGGGTCAGCGTCGTCTTGCCGGCGCCGAGGGGACCCGTGAGCACCACGACGTCCCCGGGCTCGAGCGCTCGCCCGATCCGTCGTCCGAGCTCCTCCATGTCGGCGGGGGCCTCCACCACCCGCTCACCCAGCAGCGCCTCCGGAACGCTCACGCGTGCACCTCCCGTCGGGGGACGCGCGCACCCACGCGCGTGACGATCTCGTAGTCGATCGTGTCCGCGGCATCCGCCCAGTCCCGCGCCGAGGGCGCTCCGAGCGTCGGATCACCGAAGAGCACGACCTCGTCGCCGACGGCCACGGGATGCTCGCCGACGTCGACGACGAACTGATCCATCGCGATGCGACCGGCGACGGTGAAGCGGCGGCCACCGATCGACACCGGCCCGCGGCCCGACGCCTGACGCGGAACGCCATCGGCATAGCCGAGCGGCACCAGGGCCAGCGTCGTGTCGGCCGACGTGCGGTAGTCGTAGCCGTACGAGACGCCGGTCCCCGCGGGAACGCGACGCACGGCCGCGACCGCGCCCCGCAGGGTCATCGCGGGCCGCAGACCCAGGTCGGCCGGGGTGCGGTCGGCGAAGGGCGAGACGCCGTAGAGCCCGATGCCGATGCGCACGCAGCCCAGACGGGCCTCGGGGAGCGCGATCGCGGCGTTCGTCGCGGCGATGTGCCGCAACGGCGGCTGCAGGCCCGTCGACGCCGCCAGCACCACGCCCTCCTCGAATCGGGCCAGTGCCGCGCGGTCGTCGTCGAGGGTGGTGTTCGACAGGTGCGAGAAGAGCCCGACGACACGCAGACGGCCGATGCGCTCGAGACGGGCCGCCTCGGAGAACACCACCCGCCAGTCCGCCGGGGCGATGCCGTTGCGCGAGAGCCCCGTCTCGATCTTGAGGTGGACGGCCGCGGGGCGGTCCTCCGTCGCCGCCTGAGCCGCCCGCAGCAGTTGATCGAGGTCGGAGATCCCCAGCTCGATCCCCTCACGGACGGCCTCGTCGAACGACGCCCCGGGGGCGTGCAGCCAGGCGAAGAGCGGAGCGCGGATGCCGGCCCGGCGAAGCGCCAGGGCCTCGGAGATGTCGGAGACGCCGATCCGCGCGGCCCCACCGCGCAACGCGGCCACCGCCGACCGGTGCGCCCCGTGCCCGTAGCCCTCGGCCTTGACCACCGCGATCACCTCGGCGTCGGTGAGCGCTCGCAGGTGCCGCACGTTCTCGGTGATCGCGTCGACGTCGACCAGCGCTTCGCGCAACACGCCCGGTGCCATCTTCATGCGGTGTCCTCTCGGGCCGGAACGGGAACGGATGCCGGATGCGAGGGCTCTCCGCCCGCGTGGGGAGTCGTGGCCGGAACCGCCTCGGCGATCACGTACGCCGTCGCCAGCCCCGCGTCGTGCGACATCGAGAGGTGCAGCGCCGTGATGCCGCGCGCGGCGACGGTGGACGCCGTCTCGCCCCGCAGGGCGAAGACGGGGCGTCCCGAGGGCTCGGAGGCGATCTCGATATCGGTCCAGTGCACGCCGTCCGACCCGCCCAGCGCCTTGATGAGCGCCTCCTTCGCCGCATACCGCGCGGCGAGCGACCGTGGCTTGAGAACCCGCTCCGCGGGCGCGAACAGGCGCGCGAGAAGCCGCGGCGTCCGCGCGAGGTGCTCCTCGAACCGCGGCACGTCGACGAGGTCGACGCCGATTCCGACGATCATGCGGCCTCCTCCTGGCATCCTGTCCATTCTGCCGGTGTCCGCCGACGTCGGTCGCCCTTGTCGGCGCCGGACGCAGGGGGATCAGCGTCCGATGCGGCCCGCGGCGGGGCGGACGCCTCGGACCCCGTCGACGGAGACGACGAGGGCCGGATGCCACGGCATCCGGCCCCCTTCCATCGGCGGTCCTACTCGACCGTCACCGACTTCGCCAGGTTGCGCGGCTGGTCGACGTCGAGGCCCTTCGCCTCGGCCAGTCCCATCGCGAAGATGTGCAGCGGCACGACGGCGAGCAGCGGCTCGAAGAGGGGAGCCGCGAGAGGGATGCGCAGCACCTCGTCGGCGGCGGGGAGCACGGCGACGTCTCCCTCTTCGGCGATCGCGATGACGCGGGCGCCGCGCGCGCGGATCTCCTCGATGTTCGAGACGACCTTCTTGTGCATCTCGCCCGAGCCGCGGGGGCTCGGCACGACCACGAAGACCGGCTGCCCGGGCTCGATCAGGGCGATCGGCCCGTGCTTCAGCTCGCCCGCGGCGAAGCCCTCGGCGTGGATGTACGCGAGCTCCTTGAGCTTCAGCGCTCCCTCGAGAGCGATGGGGTAGCCGACGTTGCGGCCGAGGAACAGCACCGAGCGGGTGTCGGCCATCCAGTGCGCGAGCTGTTCGATGCGGGTCTGCTCGGACTCGAGGACGCGCGCGATCTTGCCGGGCACCGCCTCGAGCTCGGTGACGGCCTCGACGGCGACGACGGGGTCGATGGCTCCGCGCACCCGCCCGACGTGCAGGGCGAGCAGGTAGAGCGCGGTGATCTGCGCGACGAACGCCTTCGTCGAGGCCACGGCGACCTCGGGGCCGGCGTGCGTGTAGACGATGGCATCCGACTCGCGAGGGATCGTGGCGCCCTGGGTGTTGCAGATCGACAGCGTCTTCGCGCCGCGCGAGCGGGCGTACTTGACGGCCATCAGCGTGTCCATGGTCTCGCCCGACTGGCTGATCGACACCACCAGCGTCCGGGACGAGAGCACCGGGTCGCGGTAGCGGAACTCGTGCGCGAGCTCGACGTCGACGGGCACGCGGGCCCAGGTCTCGAGGGCGTACTTGCCGACCATTCCGGCGTAGGCGGCGGTGCCGCACGCGATGACGAGGATGCGGTCGATCTCGGCGAGGAAGTCGTCCATCCCCTCCAACTCGGGGATCTCGACCCGACCCTCGTGGATGCGGCCGCGAATGGTGTTCGCGACGGCCTCGGGCTCCTCGGAGACCTCCTTGGCCATGAACGACGACCAGCCGCCCTTCTCGGCCGCCGACGCGTCCCAGGTGACCTCGAAGGCCTCGACCTCGACCGGGGCGCCGGAGAAGTCCGTGACCTCGACGCCCTCAGGGGTGATCGCCACGATCTCGTCCTGCCCGATCGCGAGCGCGTTGCGGGTGTGCTCGACGAAGGCGGCGACGTCGGATCCGAGGAAGTTCTCGCCCTCGCCGAGGCCGATCACCAGCGGGGAGTTGCGGCGCGCGCCGACGACGAGGCCGGGGTGGTCCTCGTGCATCGCCAGGAGCGTGTAGGCGCCCTCCAGGCGCGACACGACGGCGCGGAAGGCGGCGACGAGGTCTTTGGACCGCGCGTACTCGCGGCCGATCATGACGGCTGCGACCTCGGTGTCGGTCTCGCTGCGGAAGCTGAAGCCCTCGCCCACGAGCTCGCTCTTGAGCTCGGCGAAGTTCTCGATGATGCCGTTGTGGATGACGGCGAGCTTGTCGTCATCGGCGAGGTGGGGGTGCGCGTTCGCGTCGGTGGGTCCGCCGTGCGTGGCCCAGCGGGTGTGCCCGATGCCCGTCGTGCCGTTCGGCATCGGCGAGGACTCGAGATCGTCGCGCAGCACCGCGAGCTTGCCGGCGCGCTTGCGCATGCCGAGAGCGCCGTCACCGTCGATCACGGCGATGCCCGCGGAGTCGTACCCCCGGTACTCCAGACGCGACAGGCCCGCCAGAAGGATGTCCTGGCTCTGCCGAGGACCCACGTAACCGATGATTCCGCACATGGTCACCGAGTCTACGCG
The DNA here is from genome assembly GCF_032464915.1 of Microbacterium galbum. Taxonomy (NCBI): domain Bacteria; kingdom Bacillati; phylum Actinomycetota; class Actinomycetes; order Micrococcales; family Microbacteriaceae; genus Microbacterium; species Microbacterium galbum. The sequence goes on from NZ_JAWDIS010000001.1 coordinate 753,480, forward strand.
GCGGGGCTGAGGGAACCCCTCCGCGGCGTGCCCCGAGCGGCGACCGGGCGCGGCGCCACCCGTCGGACCGCGGGGATGCGGTCAGAGCTTGCGCAGCAGCACCGACTCCACGGTGTGGTCGGCGCCCTTCTGCAGCACGAGCTTGGCGCGATGCCGGGTGGGCAGCACGTTCTCCTCGAGGTTGGGCAGGTTGATCTCGCGCCAGTACCCGAGGGCCCGCTCCACCGCCTCCTCGTCACTGATGTCGGCGAAGACGCGGAAGAACGAGGTCGGGTTCGTGAAGGCGTTGTCGCGCAGGGCGAGGAACCGGTCCACGTACCAGCGCTCGATGTGGGCGGCGTCGGCATCGACGTAGATCGAGAAGTCGAACAGATCGCTCACCGCGACCTCGTTCGGAGACGGCGGCGGCTGCAGCACGTTCAGACCCTCCACGATCACCACGTCGGGCCGATGCACGCTCACGTGCGCATCGGGCATGATGTCGTACCGCACGTGGGAGTAGAACGGCGCCCGCGCCTCCTCCGCCCCCGACTTGACCTCGCTCAGGAACTCCACGAGCGCCCGACGGTCGTACGACTCGGGGAATCCTTTGCGGTCCATGAGCCCTCTGCGCTCGAGCTCCGCGTTGGGGTAAAGGAACCCGTCGGTGGTGACCAGCTCGACCCGCGGGGTGTCGGGCCACCGGCTCATGAGCTCGCGCAGCAGGCGGGCGATGGTCGACTTCCCCACCGCCACCGATCCGGCGACGCCGATGACGAAGGGGGTCGTGGCATCCGGTTCGCCCAGGAACTCGCTCGTGTCGGCTCCCAGTCGCCGCGTGGCCCGGGCGTACAGGCTGAGCAGACGACTGAGCGGCAGATACACCTCGGCGACCTCGCGCGGATCGAGGCGGTCGCCGATGCCCCGCAGCTGCACGATCTCGTTCTCGGTCAACGGCTGCTGGAGACCCCCGGCCATGCGGGCCCAGTCGTCGCGGTCGATCTGACGGTAGGGGCTCAGCGACGGTGCGGAAGCGGTCGTCTCGGCGGCGGACACCCGCTCATGCTACCCGCGGGGGCCGCACCACCCGGCGACGCACGCCCGGCGCCGTTCGCTACGCTCGGACCGTGCGCTTGGGAGTCCTCGATATCGGCTCGAACACCGTCCACCTCCTGGTGGCCAACGCCCGGGCGGGAGGACGGCCGACCGCGACGAGCTCCCACCGCTCGGTGCTCCGTCTCATGCGCTATCTGCTGCCCGACGGATCGATCTCGCCCGAGGGCGTCCAGGGCCTCGTGGATGCCGTGACCGCCGCCTGCGAGCGCGCCCGCGCCGAAGGGGTCGACGAACTGCTCGCCACGGCGACCTCGGCCGTGCGCGACGCGACGAACGGCGAAGACGTGATCGCCAGGATCGAAGAGGTGCTCGGGCAACCGCTCCAGGTGCTCGGCGGCGAGACGGAGGCGCGCTTCACCTACCTCGCCGTCCGACGCTGGTTCGGGTGGTCGGCGGGGCAGATCCTGCTGTTCGACATCGGCGGCGGCTCGCTCGAGATCGCGGGCGGCGCCGATGAGCTCCCCGACCTCGCCGAATCGGTGCCCCTGGGCGCCGGACGCTCGACCGTGCAGTTCCTCCCGCACGACCCCCCGAGCGACGCCGAGATCGACGCCCTCCGCCAGCACGCGGCATCCGTCCTCGCTCCTGTGGCCGAGCGGTTCGCCGCGCTCCCCCGCCCCGACCACGTCATCGGGTCGTCGAAGGCCATCCGCTCGCTCGCGAAACTCGCCGGCTACCCGGTTCCGGGATGGTCGGGCATCGACCGTATGGTGCTGCCGCGCAAAGAGCTGAAGGACTGGATCCCCCGGCTCGCCCGCATCCCGGCCGACGCACGCGAGGCCCTGCCGGGCATCACCGCCGATCGCACATTCCAGATCGTCGCGGCGGCGGTCGTCGTCGAGCGTGCGATGAAAGCCATGGACGTCGAAGAGCTCGAGGTCTCGCCCTGGGCGCTGCGCGAGGGCGTGCTCCTGCGCTACATCGAGTCGCTCGAGTACTGACCGCCGCGGCGCTCCGCGCCCCGCCACCCGCCACCGACACCGAGGCCCCTGAGCCTGTCGACGGGACCGGGCCCCGCCCGGCGAACCCACTCGCACCGACGACGAAGGCCCAGGCACCCCGCACGGGGTCCCTGGGCCTGTCGAACCGACCGGACCTACAGCGCCAGGCGCTCGCGCACGACCTCGGCGAGACGGTCGGCGTGGGCTCGGGCGACATCCTCGGATGCCGCCTCCACCATCACACGCACCAGCGGCTCGGTCCCCGAGGCGCGAAGCAGCACGCGACCGGATTCGCCGAGTTCTGCGGTGGATGCCGCGACCTCGCGCTGCACGACCTCGTCGGCGACGCCGTCGCGGTCGACACCGCGCACGTTGACCAGTACCTGCGGGTACACGGTCATCAGCGAGGCGAGCTCGCCGAGCGTCTTGCCCTGGCGCGCCATCTCGGCCACCAGGTGCAGACCCGTGAGCAATCCGTCGCCCGTCGTGGCGAACTCGCTCATGATCACGTGACCCGACTGCTCGCCGCCGAGGGAGTAGCCGCCCTCGTTCATGGCCTCGAGCACATACCTGTCGCCGACCGCGGTCTGCAGCACCCGGATGCCGTGCTCCTGCATCGCGCGATGAAGACCGAGGTTGCTCATGACCGTCGCCACGAGGGTGTCGTCGACGAGAGCGCCGCGCTCCTTCATCGCCACCGCGAGGATGGCCATGATCTGGTCGCCGTCGACGACGTTGCCCTGCGCGTCGACCGCGAGGCACCGGTCCGCGTCGCCGTCATGGGCGATGCCGACATCGGCGCCGAGGCGCACCACCGCCTCCGCGAGCACGTCGAGGTGGGTCGAGCCCACGCCGTCGTTGATGTTCAGGCCATCGGGGTCGGCACCGATGACGGTGACCTGCGCGCCGGCGTCCTTGAACGTCTCGGGAGACACCCCGGCCGCCGCGCCGTGGGCGCAGTCGAGCACCACGTGGATGCCGTCGAGCCGGTGCGGGAGCGAGCCGAGCAGGTGCAGCACGTAGCGGTCCTCGGCATCGGCGAAGCGTCGGATGCGACCGACACCGGCACCGGTGGGCTGCAGACGCTCCCCCTCGAGGGCGCGCTCGATGCGCTGCTCGACGATGTCCGGGAGCTTGGTGCCCCCGCGCGCAAAGATCTTGATCCCATTGTCGGGAGCGGGGTTGTGCGACGCCGACACCATCACGCCGAAGTCGGCATCATGGTCGGCGATGAGGAAAGCGGTGGCGGGGGTGGGGATGACGCCCGCGTCGAGGACATCGACACCCGACGAGGCCAGGCCCGCGGCGACCGCGGCCGCGAGGAACTCCCCCGAGACCCGCGGATCACGCGCGACGACGGCGGTGAGGCGGCGGCCTTCGGCCTTCCGCGCCTCCGCAGAACGGCCCTGGCCCAGGACGACAGCAGTCGCCTGGGCCAGGTGCAGCGCGAGTTCGGCGGTGAGGAGGCCGTTGGCCAGCCCCCGCACCCCGTCCGTGCCGAAGAGAGGCATACGGAGGGTCGAACTCAGCGCTTGGAGTACTGAGGCGCCTTGCGGGCCTTCTTGAGACCGGCCTTCTTGCGCTCCTTGACGCGAGCGTCGCGCGAGAGGAAGCCGGCCTTCTTGAGGGTCGGGCGGTTGTTCTCGGCGTCGATCTCGTTGAGCGCGCGGGCGATGCCCAGGCGCAGCGCGCCGGCCTGACCCGAGGGGCCACCACCGGAGATGCGCGCGATCACGTCGTACGAGCCCGCGAGCTCGAGCACCGTGAACGGGTCGTTGATCAGCTGCTGGTGCAGCTTGTTCGGGAAGTAGTCCTCGATCGTGCGGCCGTTGACCGTAATCGTGCCCGAGCCGGGAACCAGACGCACGCGGGCGATGGCCTGCTTGCGACGGCCGACGGCTGCGCCGGGAACCGAGAGCACGGGGCGCTCGGCCGCGACGACCGACTGCTCGGCCGGCGTCTCGGTGCTGTAGTTGCTGGAGTCGATGTTCGACACTGTTTCGTCCTTATCCGGCGGCGCTTACTGGGCGACCTGGTCGAAGGTGTATGCCGTGGGCTGCTGGGCACCGTGGGGGTGCTCTGCGCCGCGGTAAACCTTGAGCTTCTTGAGCTGCGCCGCGCCGAGGCTGTTCTTGGGCAGCATGCCGCGGATGGCCTTCTCGACCGCGCGGACGGGGTTCTTCTCGAGCAGTTCGTCGTAGGTGACGGACTTGAGGCCGCCCGGGTAGCCCGAGTGGCGGTAGGCCTTCTTGTTCTGGAGCTTCTGACCCGTGAGCGCCACCTTCTCGGCGTTGATCACGATGACGAAGTCGCCGGAGTCGATGTGGTTGGCGAAGGTGGGCTTGTGCTTGCCGCGGAGGAGGACCGCCGCGTGCGAGGCCAGGCGGCCGAGAACGACGTCGGTGGCGTCGATAACGACCCACTCGCGCGTGACCTCAGCGGCCTTGGGGGTGAAAGTGCGCGTCACAATAGTGCTGCTTTCTTGATCGAACGGAGGAGTTCGTGAATCCCGCTCCGGTGGTCCGTTGCCCCGCCGATGACGGAGGAACAGGGCCGGTGGAGGGCTCACGTTCGGGCGACCCGCTCGCAGGGAGGCGGGCACCAAAGAGCAAGACTACGGCATCCGAATGCCATCGCCAAACGCCGACGGCACCCCCCGACGGCGGGGCGCGTGCGTCCCTACGAGAGCAGGGTGCCCGCAGCCACCAGCGCGTACCCCGTGGCGTTGAAGACCATGTGCACCGCGACGGCCGGCCAGACGCGCCCGGTCGCCACCACGAACGCCCCGGTCACGGCGCCGACCGCGGCGAGCGCGATCGACGCGAGATGGTCCTGTCCCGCCGCGAACTGATGCGCGAGCACGAACAGGGCCGTCGAGAAGGCGACGGCGGCGATCGCCGCCGGGACGCGCCCGCTGCGCTCCCGCAGGAGCACGTAGGCGCAGACGAGCACGACCCCGCGGAAGAAGAACTCCTCCACCATCGCGGCGCCGATCGTGTCGGCGAGCGCCTCGGCGAGGAACGCTTCCGGCAGCGATCCGTCGGAGGAGAAGGTGGAGGGCCACGCGGCCGGGACGCCCCCGATTCCGGCGACGGCGCCCTGCATCGCGCGGAGAGCGACGCCGAAGACGATGCCGTAGAGCACGTCGACCGGACGGAGGCGAAGCAACCCGCGCGGCCGGGAGCGCGAGAAGGCGACGCCGACCGGCACACCGAGGGCCACCCACACGATGGCCCGCGCGCTCGCCTCGGCCGTCTCCGGCGGGAACAGCGCGGATGCCGCCCGCTGGGCCAGAAGGCCCGCGCCGAGCGCACAAACGGCCCAGGCCAGCAGACCGAGGTCCCAGCGGCGGGTCGTCGAGCGCCCCTCCCGCCAGAGCCGTGGACGACGGCGTCGACGCCGTGACGACCCGCCGGTCGAGGCGTCGGCGACGTCGGACATGGCGCTCAGGCTAGGTCCGGTCTGCGCCTACTCGCCCTCCTCGCCCGGCGGATGTGGACGTGCGCCCCCACGTTTCACCCCCGCCCTCATCACGCACCGATGCCCCGTCACCGGGCGGCGACGGGGCATCGGTCGGATCGGACGCGTCCCCCGCGGGTGCGGGCGAGAGTGGGGCGCGTCGACCGGGTCAGCGCTTCAGGAAGTCGATGAGCACGCGGTTGAACTCGTCGGCATGGCTCACGTTGACGCCGTGCGGCGCCCCGGCGACCACGTGCAGCGCACTGCCCGCGATGGCCTCGTGGGTCCGCTTTCCGGAGCCCTCGAACGGCACGGTCGCGTCGCTGTCGCCGTGGATGACGAGAGCGGGCATGGTGACGTGCGGCAGGTCGTCGCGGAAGTCAGTGGTGGCGAACGCCTCCATGGACTTCAGCGCCGCGTGGTGATCGGCCTGGTTCGCGAGGCGCTCTGCCTCGGCCTGCTCCTCGGGCGCCACGGCCAGCTGGCCGTCCACCGAGAAGAAGTCCGTCGTGAACTGGTGGTAGAAGGCCTTCTCGTCGTCCTTGAGCCCCTGCTTCATTCCGTCGGCGGTCTCGTCGTCGAGGGGGCCCTCGGGGTTGTCCTCGGTCTTGGCCAGGTACGGCGGCACCGCGGCGGCGAAGACGACGCTGTGGATGCGATCGGCGCCGTGGCGCGTGAGGTAGCGCGCCACCTCGCCGCCGCCCATCGAGAAGCCCACCAGAGTGGCATCCCGCAGATCGAGCGTCTCGATCACGGCCTGCAGGTCGTCGGCGAACGTGTCGTAGTCGTACCCGGTGCGGGGCTTGTCGCTCCGGCCGAAGCCGCGGCGGTCGTAGGTCACGACCCGGTGGCCGGCCGCCTCGAGGGCCGGGACCTGGTGCTCCCACGACTCGCCCGACAAGGGCCACCCGTGGATCAGCACCACGGGGCGACCGGCGCCGCCGGTGTCGTCCACGTGGAGGTCGATGTCGGTCAGGAGTCCATGGTGTGCGGTGATCTCGCTCATGGCAGACATGGTTCGCCCGTCGTCTGAACGGAAGCCCGCCGTTGACGACCGCGCCGAGTCTTGGTAAGTCCCCGATCGACGCACAGGCGTTGCCGCGACGCAAGCTCTCCGCGGGCCCGTTCGCACCCGGCTAGCCTCGCGCCATGGCCTCGACCCGCTCCTTCGCCGTCGCCCTGCTCGCCGCATCGACCCTCGCTCTCAGCGCATGCTCGCCCGCCGCCGGTGGGGGCGGATCCCTCACCCCCACCGATCAGGATGCCGTCCGCGCGGTGACCACTGCCGAGTCCGATGCCGGGGGCCGCGCGTTCGAACTCGACAGCGATGACGATCAGTGGCAGGTGCACGTCGCGGTCGGCGACCGGGAGGTCGAGGTCCGGGTCACCACCGACGGAACCCGCGCGGAATCGTCCGACGACTCCGAGCAGCTCGACGCCGACGACGACGCCGCCCTCCGGGCCGCCACGACCACCCTCGCGGATGCCATCCGCATCTCTGCGGCACGCGCCTCCGGCGGTGCACGGGTAGAGGAGGCGGCCCTCGAGCAGGAGGACGGTACTCCCGTGTGGAAGGTGGAGATCGCCGGAGGCACGACGGTCCGCGTCTCGGGCGTCGACGGAAGTGTCCGCTGAGGCAGCAGAAGCATGCCGCATGCGCAAGCCCGGCGCCGGCATCCGTGAGGCTCGCCCCGTCTCATTACACTCGGCGCATGCGCCACGCTCTCGACGCCGACGGACATAGTCCGAGCGCCCGGGTGACCCCGGGTACCGGACACATCGCGGGAGGAACGGAGCGGCGATGAACGACCTCGCGCTCAACATCGTCCTGGTCGTCGTCTTCGTGCTCATCGGCGGAGTGTTCGCCGCGACCGAGATGGCCCTCGTCACCCTCCGCGAGAGTCAGGTGAACGCGCTCGCCGCGCGCGGGCGGCGCGGCCAGAAGGTGGCAGACCTCGCTCGAAATCCCAACACGTTCCTCTCCGCCGTCCAGATCGGCGTCACGGTCGCCGGTTTCGCGTCGGCCGCGTACGGCGCGTCCTCGATCGCGCCGTCGGTGACCCCGCTCTTCACCGCCTGGGGGCTGGAGGAGCCGGTCGCGGCCACGGTCTCCACGATCGCGCTCACCCTGGTCATCGCCTACCTCTCCCTCGTCCTGGGCGAACTGGTGCCCAAACGACTCGCGATCCAACGCAACGCGGCGTTCGCCTACGCCGTCGCCCCCGTGCTGAACGGCTTCGCGAAGCTCATGCGGCCCGTCATCTGGCTGCTGTCGATCTCTACGAATGTGCTGGTGCGCCTGCTCGGCGGCGATCCCGACAAGACCGGCGAGGAGCTCACCGAGGAGGAGCTGCGCGACATCGTCTCGAGCCACGAGGGCCTCCCCGCTGATGAACGCCGCATCCTCGACGACGTGCTGTCCCTGCGCGATCGACATGTCAGCGAAGTCATGCGCCCCCGTCCGGAGGTCGTCACCCTGGATGCCGGCGGCTCGATCGCCGAAGCCGTGGAGCGCGTGCGGGACCTGCCGTATTCGCGCTATCCCGTCGCCGAGCACACGATCGACGACGTCGTCGGCTTCGTGCACGTGCGTGACCTCTACGAGGACACTGCGCGCCCCCTCGCCGCCGTCATGCGCGACATCCGTTACATCCCCTCGACCGCGCGGGTGCTGCCCACCCTCACCGCGATGCGCGCCGAGGGCAGCCATATCGCGGTCGTCGTCGACGAGTACGGCGGCACCGACGGCATCGTGACCCTCGAGGACCTCGTCGAAGAGGTGGTGGGCGAGATCTTCGACGAATACGACGTCGCCGCCGAGCAGCCCCTGGCCGAGGGCGAGCACGGGACCGTCGAGGGACGCCTCAATCTGCAGGACTTCGAGGAGGCGACCGGAGTGGTCCTGCCACGCGGTGCGTCCGACACCGTGGCCGGGTTCGTGGTCGAGCGACTCGGCCGCCTCGCCCGCGTCGGCGACACCGTGGAGGTCGACGGCGCCACCCTTCAGGTCAGCGCGGTCGACCGTCGCCGCGTGGCGGAGCTGCTCGTCACGCGGCATCCGGTCGACCACGACGAGGACGCCGCGGCCCGCGACTGAGCGCCCGCGGACGGTCCGGGCCCGCTCCGGGCGCACGACCGGTCGCCGGCGGGGCGTCGCCCGCCCGCGGGTGGGGAGGCTCAGGCGAGGTCGCCTCCGAGCGGGGCGACGGAGTCCCCCAGCTCGAAGTGATGCCCGTTGATGGCGAGCAGATCGCGGTCGCCGTCGGGCAGGAAGCCCGACGGCACCGTGAAGCTCGCGTCGCTGCGGCGGATCATGCGCCCATCGTCGCCCGGGAGCGGGGGCGATGGCAGGGCTTGACAGGATGCCGGAGCCGACCTCCGCCGATTGAGTTGTGCACAACTCAATTGTGTGCAACAGTTCTCTCATGCCCGCCGTCGACGCCCTCGTGTGCTTCGCGCTCTACGCCGCCAACCGCACGACGACGCAGGCCTACCGCGTGCTCCTCGAGCCGTGGAACCTCACCTACCCGCAGTACATCGCCCTCGTCACCCTGTGGGCCGACGGCGACCAGACCGTCAAGAGCCTCGGGGAGGCGTTGCAGCTCGACTCGGGCACCCTCTCGCCGATGCTCGCCCGGATGGAAGCGGCGGGCTACATCGAGCGGAGCCGTCGCTCCGACGACGAGCGCGTGGTGTCGGTGTCCTTGACCACGCGCGGTGCCGCGCTTCGCGAGGAGCTGGCTCATGTCCCCCGTTGCATCGCGGCAGGAGCGGGTCTGTCCGACGCCGACACCGCACGTGAGCTCATCGATGCTCTGCACCAGTTGACCGAGGCCATGAAAGACCTGCGCGACCACCCCGACACCGTTCTGTCGGCGGTGGGCGCCCCTCGCCACCCGGCATGATGCCGCCGCTCCCCCTCGTCCCCAGAAAGGAACACCCATGGACGTTCTCTACACCGCAGAAGCCGTCTCGACGGGCCACGGCCGCACCGGCCACGTGACGGCCGGTCCCTACATCGACCTCGAGGTCGCGCCGCCGAAGGAGATGGGCGGATCGGGCGCGGGCACCAACCCCGAGCAGCTCTTCGCCGCGGGTTACGCGGCCTGCTTCCACAGCGCCCTCCACGCCGTCGCACGCGGTCGCAAGATCGCGCTGGAGGACTCGTCGGTCGGCGGCCGTGTTCACATCGGGCCGAACGGCCAGGGCGGCTACCAGCTCGCGGTGCTGCTCGAGGTGGTCCTTCCCGGCATCGAGCACGACCTCGCCCAGGAGCTCGCCGACCAGGCGCACCAGGTGTGCCCCTACTCGAACGCCACGCGCGGCAACATCGAGGTGACCGTCACGGTCTCCGAGGACTGACCTCTCGACTCCCGGGGCGGGGCGCTGAGCCCCACGTATCGCGTCCCGTCCTGGGTCTGCTTCCGGCAGCGTGCGACGCCGCCCGTTCTGTGCGGGCGGCGTCGTCGTATCCGCCGACGCCACCCTCGATTGTCAGGACAGCTGCAGCTCGGCCTCGGTCTTGGGGTAGGAACGGCGCAGCCACTGGCCGAATCCCGGCTGGGCGAGACAGGCCGATTCATCGGCGCACGTGACGACCGGGTCCTCGGCCGCATACACCTGGTAGACCCCGACCTTCGCATCCAGCAGAGCACCGATCACGTTCACCGGCTGACGCTTCGACGGATACCCGATGTAGTACGTCACCGCGTCGGCCGACACCCCCGCGGACGGCGCCACGGCCCGCACGAGCGAGCCGACGCACGAGTGGTCGGGATGATCGCCGCGGGCGAAGGCGCTCTCGTGCGGGATGTTCGTCGTGATGTGGTCGGGCCGCCCCGCGTGGATGAGCTCGGCGACCGTGTCCGAGAGACGAACGGCGTCCAGAGTGGGGCCGTCGTCGATGGGCGCCAGGGCCGGCACGATGCCGTTGATGAGCTGCGTCAGCCCGGCGCCGCCGGTGGCGGGGAAGCCCTTGGCGCTCAGATTGCCGTCCGGCAGTCGCAGCACGGTGATCGACAGACGCGACTCGTCGCTGGGAACGAACCGCGTGACGCGGGCCCCGCTCAGGAGGGTGATCTCGCTCGTCCGCCACGGGGCCTCACTGCCGCGCATCCGGTCGTAAGCCGCGCGGATGCCGGCCTCTCGTTGCTGCGCATACGCGAGGCCGCGTCCGGCGTCGCCCGCGGTGATGAAGATCGTCCGCAGGGTCGCTCCCGAGGCGATGACGTCGCCGAGGTGCGGATTGGCGAAGATGATGTCGTCATCGGCATGCGCCCACACCGCCACCGTGGTGTCGGCGCCCGGCTCCTCGAAGGCGGGCGACGCGTCACGGGGCGCGTCCCGGGGCTGGGGCACGATCGGGCTCAGCTTCACCCACGTGCCGTCGGGACCGTCGGAGCGTCGCATCTCCCGGTAGACCAGCGCACCCCCGCCGATCGCGGCGAGGCCCCCGACGGCGAGGCCGCCGAAGACGAGCGAGCGGCGCGAGATCGACGGCCGGCGGGCCGCGCCCGACCCGTTCCGCGCGTCGCGGCCGACGGCGTCGTCGCCGCCCGAAGGCTCGTCGATGTCACTCACGGCGACTCCGTCCTGTGTTGCGCCCCCCGGCGACGGATTTTCGGGTTCCCCCTCGCCCTCGGGCGTACCTCGACGGTATCGCGATGCACGCCGCTCACCGCACACGAAACCCCGCGGCGGCGCGACGTCGCGGGCAGAGCGGACCGGTCACCGCATCGATCATCCCGCGGGTGACACCGCCCGGCGGAGCGGTCCACCCCACACATGGCCGATGCTCAGCCCGCGCCTAAGAACGCTCACGAGACTCGCCCCATGCAGACGTCCTCACCGCCGCGGTCTCTGTCGCCCGTCGCCCTCCGCATCCGCGCCGTCCTCAACGACTGGGACCCGATCGGAGTCCATCTCATCGGCCGGGGATGGCCCGACGACGAGTACGACGACCTCATCCTGCCGATCCTGAAAGCCCTCGAGGTCGCCCCGAGCGTCGACGAGCTGGCAGACGATCTGCGAGAGGTCGTCGAGGTCGACTACGGGCTCCCCTCCCCCGACGGATGCCACGACGCGGCCCGCTCGCTCCTCGCCCTGTCCCGCTGACCGCTAACCCTCGGCGATCCGGGGCGCAAGCCCTGCCGACCGGTCAGGACCGGGTCCTATCGTGCGGTTCATGGTCGATCTCTCCCGCCCTCAGACGCCCGATCCGTACCCGCTCCTTCCCGCCGCCGCGTCGTTCGACGTGGCCAGCGACGACATCGGCGACGGTCAGCCGCTGAAGGACGACCAGGTCGCCGAGAAGGGCAACACCTCCCCCCACCTGCGATGGTCGGGCGCCCCGGAGGGCACCAAGTCGTTCGTCGTCACCTGCTTCGATCCCGATGCGCCCACGCCGAGCGGCTTCTGGCACTGGGTGCTCGTCGACATCCCGGCCGACGTGCACGAGCTCGCCACGGGGGCCGCTGCGGACGACCTGCCCGGCGCGGCCTTCCACGTGCGCAACGACGGCGGCGAGAGCGGGTTCATGGGCGCCGCTCCCCCGCAGGGCGATCAGCCCCACCGGTACTTCTTCGTCGTCCACGCCGTCGGCGAGGAGACGCTCGGCGTCGACGCGGACGCGAGCCCCGCCGTCGTGTCGTTCAACCTTGCCTTCAAGACGCTCGGCCGGGCCATCCTGCACGGCACCTACCAGCACTGAGGCCGGGCGATGACGAAACGCAGTGAGGGCTTCGACAAGGACGAGACGATCGCGGACGTCGAGGAGCGTGTGAAGGTGCGCTTCCCCGACGCCTCGCCGGAGGTCGTGCACGACGAGGCGGTGGCCGCCGTCGACAAGTACGCCGACGCCCCCGTGAAGGATTTCGTCGATATCATCGCGGAGCGCGACGCCCGCGCGGCCGTCGAGGACGCCCTCGGTTCCAAGGCGTGATCAGCCGAGCTGCAGTTCCGCCTCGGTCTTCGGATACGAGCGCTGCAACCACTCGCCGAACTTGCGGGTCTTGAGGCAGTTGGCCCGGTCGGCGCAGCGGATCACCTTGTCCTGCTGCGTGTAGATCCGGTAGGTGTCCACCTTGCGGTCCAGCACGGCGCCGTCGAGGTTGCGCGGCAGGTTCTCGGACGGGTAGCCGACGAAGTACCGGATGCCGGGCGCCACCGCCACGTCCGACGAGAGCGCTTCACGGACGAGGGTGCCGACCACCGAGTGATCCGGGTGGTCGCCGGGGGCGAAGGCGCTCCCGCGCGGAATGTGCGTGAGCGTCGCACTCGGCCGCACGGCGTCGCCGAGCTCGCGCAGCGATGCGACGAGTTGGTCGCGGGTGATCGCCGGGCCCCCGTCCACCGGGGCCAGCGAGCCGATCGAGCCGTCGATAAGCTTGCTCAGAGTGGCGAAGCCCGTCGCCGCGAAGCCGCCGTCCGTGATGTTGCCGTCCGGCAGCCGTACGTAGGCGACCGAGATGCGGGGATCGCCGTCCGGGCTGAGACGGCGGATGTGCAGGCCGGTGTCGAGGGTGATGTCGTCGGCGTGCCAGAGCCCCTCCTGCCCGCGCATGGCGTTGTAGGCGCGCAGGATGCCGAGCTCCCGGGCCTGGACGTACTCCATGCCCTTGCCTGCGTCGCCCGCCGTGAGGAAGACCGTCCGGACGCACTGACCCGCGGCGATGGCGTCGGAGATCGTGGGGTTGGCGAAGATGATGTCGTCGTCGGGATGGGCCCAGACGGTGAGGAGCGTGGGCGCCCCGTCGCAGGTCTGTGCGGCCGGAGACGTGGGCGGATCCGGCGTCGGGGTCGGTGTCGGGGTCGGGGTCGGCACGGGAGCCGGGGCCGGGGACTCGGGCGCTGACGCCGACGGAGAAGGCGACGCCGCGGTCGGCGAGGCGGTGGTGTCGATCGCAACCGGATCCCCGGCGGGCCGCAGAAGTGCGAAGGCGAAGATCGCCGCCACGGCGACGAAGAGCACGGCGGCGATCGCGATCGCGGCGATGAGGCCCGCCGACCCCTCGCGTCGCGCGCCGGTGAGGGGCGGGGAGACGCGGGTCATCGTGTTCCTCCGGACGGCGGGTGTGGCATCCATCCCGCGTCGCGGGGGTGATCTCGCAGGCGGCCGGTGGCGGCCGATCCGCTGCCCGAGTGTAGGGGACGCGTCTCTCACAGGGCCACCCGTGCCCCGTCCTGCGCTGACGTGAACCGCGTGATCTGGCGAACCAACCTCACACGACAGGCGAGTTATGGGGTGAGTACTGGGGTGTTTCAGACTCATGACAACTAAGGCAGGGTGACTCGCCGGGTGACTTTCGCCTGTTATCGTTCACGGGGTAAGCCGACAAGCTCGCCGGTGGGGGGAGGAGCTGCACATCGTGACGTCCGACCTGCAGGTGAGCGCTGTCTCTCCCGACGCGGAACCGCTCGACGCGCGGGTGCCGCGGGAGGCCGCGGCGCCGACTCCGATGTACCGCCGCGATCCGTGGCGACGGCGCTACCGACTCAACCTCGCGCTCACCGACCTGTTCTCCCTGGTCTGGGTCGTCTACGGCACGCAGCTGCTCTGGTTCGGGCTCGGGAACGCCCAGGTCGCCGCCGGTCGCGACAGCCGGATCAGCGATCTGTCGTACTGGCTCTTCTCGGCGATCCTCATCGTCACCTGGATGTGGGCGCTGTCGTTCGTCGACTCCCGCAGCGACCGGGTCATCGGCACGGGATCTCAGGAGTACGTCCGCATCGCCGACGCCAGCTTCCGCCTGTTCGGGACGGTCGCGATCATCGCGTTCCTGACGCAGATCGACGTCGCTCGCGGCTACCTGCTCATCAGCCTGCCCCTCGGCATCCTGGTCCTGATCTTCACGCGTTGGATGTGGCGACAGTGGCTGGTGGCGCAGCGCTCACGCGGTCTCTACTCCGCGAACGTGCTGCTCGTCGGGTCGCTGCCCTCCGTCACGCAGTTGGCGCGCGAGTTCGGTCGCTCGCCGAGCGCGGGCTATCGCGTCGTGGGCGCATGCGTCCCCAACGGCAAGATCGCGGACGTCATCCCCGGCACGGCGATCCCCGTCATGGGGCACGTCGGAGACGTCACCCGCGCCCTGCAGGTGACGGGCGCGGACACCGTCGCGATCACGAGCGCCGACGACCTGCCCGCCGACAAGGTCAAGCAGATCTCGTGGAGCCTCGAGGCCGGCCGTCAGCACCTCGTCCTGGCTCCGAGCATCATCGACATCGCCGGCCCCCGACTGCACACGCGCCCCGTGGCGGGACTCCCCCTCATCCACGTGGAGACGCCGAAGTTCTCCCGCGGGCAGAGCTTCCTCAAGCGCAGCGTCGATCTCCTGGCAGCGTCCGTCGGCGTCGTCCTGCTGAGCCCTCTGCTCATCTTCCTCATCATCGCCGTCCGTCTCTCCAGCGACGGTCCCGTGTTCTTCCGCCAGACCCGCATCGGGTTCCGCGGACGTGAATTCACGATGATCAAGTTCCGCTCGATGGTCGTCAACGCCGAAGACCTGCTCGAACAACTCGCCGCGCAGGAGCGCGACTCGGGCAACGAAGTGCTGTTCAAGATGAAGAACGACCCGCGTGTGACCCCCATCGGGCGCATCATGCGGAAGTTCAGCCTCGACGAGCTGCCCCAGTTGTTCAACGTGATCGGAGGGTCGATGTCGCTCGTCGGCCCCCGCCCGCCGCTGCCCTCCGAGGTGGCCGTCTACGCCGATCACGTGCACCGCCGCTTCCTCGCCAAGCCCGGGATCACCGGCCTCTGGCAGGTCAGCGGGCGCTCCTCGCTCTCGTGGGAGGAATCGGTCCGCCTCGACCTCTCGTACGTCGAGAACTGGACGCTCCTCGGCGACTTCGTCATCCTCGGCAAGACCGCCCGCGCCGCCTTGGCGCCGGGCGAGACGGCCGCGTGAGAATCCTGCGCTCCCTCGCGGGTCCGCGACCCGGCGTGTCCGTGTCGCGTCGATGTGAATCTGAAAGGCTCTGATCGTGCGTTTGTCTGTGGTGGGTTGCGGGTACCTGGGAGCCGTGCACGCGGCCGCGATGGCGTCGATCGGGCACGAGGTGGTCGGCATCGACGTCGACGAGCGCAAGATCGCGTCGCTGTCGAAGGGAGAGGCGCCGTTCTTCGAGCCCGGTCTGCAGGAGATTCTCACCGAGGGCATCGCGTCGGGCCGCCTGTCGTTCACCACCGACATGTCGGCCGCGCAGGGCGCGAAGGTGCACTTCGTCGGCGTCGGGACGCCCCAGCAGGCCGGCGGCCACGCCGCCGACCTCACGTACGTGGATGCCGCCGTCGATGGGCTGCTCCCCTTCCTCAGTGAGGGCGACATCGTCGCCGGCAAGTCCACCGTGCCGGTGGGGACGGCGGCCCGCCTCGCCCCGCGCGTGGCCGAGCGCGGCGCCGTGCTCGTCTGGAACCCGGAGTTCCTGCGCGAGGGCTGGGCCGTCCAGGACACCGTCGACCCCGACCGCCTCGTCGCCGGCGTCCCGTCCGAAGACGGCAAGCCCACCGCCGACGGCGAGCGCACCGCCGAGGTCCTGCGCGAGGTCTACCACCCGTCGATCGCGAAGGGCACCCCCTTCATCGTCACCGACTACGCCACCGCGGAGCTGGTGAAGGTCTCGGCGAACGCGTTCCTCGCGACGAAGATCAGCTTCATCAACGCCATCGCCGAGATCGCCGAGGTCACCGGAGCCGACGTCACCACCCTGGCCGACGCCATCGGTCACGACGCCCGCATCGGCCGCCGCTTCCTCGGCGCCGGCATCGGCTTCGGCGGCGGATGCCTCCCAAAGGACATCCGCGCCTTCTCCGCCCGCGCCGAGGAGCTGGGCCGCGGCGAGTCCGTCGCCTTCCTCCGCGAGATCGACGCGATCAACCTCCGCCGCCGCGACCGCGCCGTCGAACTGACCACCGACGCCCTCGGCGGCAGCGTCTTCGAGAAGAAGGTCGCCGTCCTCGGCGCTGCCTTCAAGCCCCACAGCGACGACATCCGCGACTCCCCCGCGCTCGACGTCGCCGTGCG
Organism: Microbacterium galbum; assembly: GCF_032464915.1. Classification (NCBI taxonomy): domain Bacteria; kingdom Bacillati; phylum Actinomycetota; class Actinomycetes; order Micrococcales; family Microbacteriaceae; genus Microbacterium; species Microbacterium galbum. Next base: position 769,996 of record NZ_JAWDIS010000001.1, read on the forward strand.
CCTGCACGGCCTCGGTGCGCGGGTCACGCTCACCGACCCGGCTGCGATCGAGAACGCCCGGCGCATCCACCCCCAACTCACGTACGAAGCCGACCTCGACGAGACCCTCCGCGACGCCGATGCCGTGATCGTCGTGACCGAATGGGACGAGTACCGTCGCGAGCTGTCCCCCGAGCACGCCGCTTCGCTGGCCCGGGGGCGCGTCGTCGTGGACGGACGCAACTGCCTCGACCCCGTCGCATGGCGTGCCGCGGGCTGGACGTACTTCGGCATGGGTCGCCCCTGACCGCAGATGCCGCACTCACGGACGCCCCGGCCATTGGCCGGGGCGTTCGTCGCACGAGGAGGGGAGCGACGTCAACGGTCGCGACGCAGCGGGCGTTCACGACCTAGACCGGGGGGACCCCTCCGTGCGAAAGGCCCCCCCGCTCATGTCATCGCCCACCGCGAAGCCCGACTCCCCCACCGATCTGCACCCCCGTTCCTGGAAGTACGTCCTGCGCACGAGCGTCCGCGAGTTCGGCGCCGATCAGTGCACCGACATCGCGGCCAGCCTCGTCTATTACGGCGTCCTCGCCCTCTTCCCCGGGCTGATCGCGGTCTTCTCCCTCCTCGGCGTCGTGGGGCAGAGCGACGCCGCCGCCGACACGGTTCTGGACATCCTGGCGCAGGTGGCACCGGGCGGCACCACGGACCTCCTGTCCCAACCCATCCGCGACCTCGCCGCCTCGCCCGCGGCGGGCTTCGCGCTGGTCTCCGGTCTCGTCCTGGCGATCTGGTCGGCATCCGGCTACGTCCGCGCGTTCAGCCGAGGGATGAACCGCATCTACGAGATCGACGAGGGGCGCCCCTTCCTCGCCCTGCTTCCCGCCCAGCTCCTGCTGACCGTCGTGACGGTGGTGCTGGTGGCGTTCTCCGTGCTGCTCCTGGTCGTGTCGGGGCCCGTCGCCGAGGCCGTCGGATCCGCTCTCGGGCTCGGTGGCGCCGTCGTGACGACGTGGAACATCGTCAAGTGGCCGGTCCTCCTGGCCGTCGTGGTCGTCATCCTCGCCGTGCTCTACTACGGCGCACCGAACGTGAAGCAGCCGCGCTTCCGCTGGATCAGCGTGGGTGCGATCGTCGCGATCGTGGTCCTCGCGGTGGCGACGGTCGGCTTCGGCCTCTACGTGACCAACTTCTCCTCCTACGACCGCACCTACGGCTCGCTCGCCGGCGTGATCGTCTTCCTCCTCTGGCTCTGGATCGCCAACATCGCCATCCTCTTCGGTGCGGAGCTGGATGCCGAGCTCGAACGCGGACGTGAACTGCAGGCCGGGATCCCGGCGGAGCGCCGGGTGCAGCTGCCCCCACGGGGCACGGCGAAGATCGAGAAGGCTCGCGAGAAGAAGGAGAAGGACGTCGCCGAGGGACGCCGCATCCGGCTGACCCGTGGCGAGGATCGCGACTGACCGCCGCGCGAGCGACCTCGCATTTTCGTCCTCGGGCGTGACGAATACGCCCCGCGACGCGTCTGCGTAGTGACGGTCCGGAAGGGATCACCGCCGGACCCCATGCAGAAGGAGGATGCCATGCGCAACAAGATCATCCTGATCGGCGCCGTCGCGCTCGTCGCCTATGTCGTGGGAACCCGCACCCCGCGCGTGCAGGTCAAGAAGCGGGAGTCCGTCGGGCACCAGATCGTGCGGCTGTGGGACGACCCCAAGGCGCGCCGCCGTCGGCACAAGGCGGCGAAGAAGGCCGCCCACGCCGCCCGCAAGCGCGCCCGCCGCACCTTGCACGACCTGCGCTCCTGACGCGACGCCACCGAGAGAGAAGGGAACACCCCACCATGGGCCGCACCGCCTCGAGTCGGACGCTGATCCGCTCGCGCCGCAGCACCGCTGCCGCGCTGACCGGCGCGGGAGTCGTCGCCGGCATCGCGCTGCTCGGCTTCTTCCCCCTCGTGGGGTTCCTCGCGGGCGCGACGGCGAGCACCGCCGGACTGGTGCCGTTTCCCGCGGTGAGCGTCTCGCTGGTCACGCTCGTCGGGCTCCTCGTGACGATCGCGCTGCTCGCGGCCTCCGCGACCCGCCGCCGGGCACCCGCGGCGTGGGCGTTCTCCGCGACGGCGGTGGTCGTGGCCGTCGTCGTGACGGCGTTCCCGCTCATCGCCGTGATCGTGGGCTCCGTCGAGCGCGCGGGCGACCTGGGCAGCGTCGTCGAACAGCTCGTGCAACGGTTCGGCGGGCAGGGCTGACGCACGCCTGTGGATGACGCCCCCACACCGCGGCATGCGCATGCAAGAATGCTGCCGCGAGGAGGAACCATGAACCCATCACTTTCCGATGTGCGGCGAGACGGTGACCACCACGGCGACGACGACCTCCTGGACGGCTTCCCCCCGAAGTGCCCGGCCTGCGCGAGCACGATGAAGCCGCACTCCTCGGGCGACGAGCGCGCGTGGTGGCGATGCGGCGAGTGCGCGCTCCCCCTGATCGTCTGACCGGGCGGCTACGCTGAGCCCGTGGGGGCCACCATCCTGATCTCGATCTCCGCCGTCGTCTCGGCGGTGCTGGTCGGCTTCGTCGCTCGGCGCATCCTCGGGACCGCCGTCGGATGGCCGCGCAGCATCGTGGTCGGCCTGCTCGTCTTCTTCCTCGGTGTGCCCTCGGCCCAGTGGACGCTCCGGCAGACCGGTCTCACCGACACGGCCGCCCCCGTTCCGGCGAACGATGTCTGGCTGTGGATCGGGCTCATCGCCCTGTCACTCGCGTGGGTGTTCGCCCTCGGTGTCGCCGCGCTCGTCGCGAGCGAGGCGATCTTCCCGACGCGCCCTCTCCCCAATCCCATCGACCTCGTGCGCGCCGCCTTGCGTCAGCGCAAGCGCACCCGTCGCTACCTCGAGATCCTGACGATCGCCTCCCGGCACGGCGTGGGATGGCTGTTCCACGGCGGTCGCTCTCGCGTCGAGGAGCAGCTCAGCACCTCGGAAGAGCGCGCGAACGCCATCGTCGCGACCATAAACGACGCGGGAGTGAGCTTCGTCAAGCTGGGCCAGGTCCTCTCCACCCGCCGCGATCTCATCCCCGAGCCGTACCTCTCCGCCCTGTCGTCCCTCCAGACGAACGCCACCACGCTCGCGTGGGACACCGTCCGCGGGGTCATCGAGGCCGACCTGGGCGCGGCCATCGACGAGGTCTACGCGCAGGTCGATCCGGTGCCCCTCGCCGCGGCCTCGGTGGCGCAGGTCCACCGCGCCGTCCTGCGCGACGGCACCCCTGTCGTCGTGAAGGTGCAACGCCCCGCCGCCCGCGCCCAGGTCGAAGCGGATGCCGACATTATCGGCCGTCTCGCGCACCGGGCCGAGATGCGCACCCGCGTCGGCCGCGATCTGCGGATCGAGTCCGTCGCGCGGGGGTTCACGAGCACACTGGTGGAAGAACTCGACTACCGGATCGAGGCCCGGAACACCCGGATGATCCTCTCCACCCTCGACCTCATCGACCGCGCGGAGCCCTCCCGCCGCGGCATCGTGACGGCTCCCCGGGTCTTCGAGGCGGCTTCGGGACAACGCGTGCTCACGATGGACCTCGTCGACGGCGCGGCGCTGAGCGACAGCGTCGATCGCCTCGCGTCCTTCTCCGCCGAGGATCGTGATCGTCTCGCTCAGACGCTGATGTCGACGGTCATCGAACAGATCCTGGTGTACGGCGTCTTCCACGCCGACCTGCACCCCGGCAACGTCCTCCTCAAAGACGACGGGACTCTCGGGCTCATCGACTTCGGCGCCGTCGGGATCATCGAACGCAGCCGCCGGCAGCACATGACCGCTTTCCTCCTCGCCGCATTGAGCGAGAACGACGTCGCCGCCACCGACGCGCTCCTGCTGATCGTCGATCCCCCGGACGGCCTGGACATGGACGCGTTCCGCCACGACGTCGGCGTCGTCCTCACGACCGAGCACCTCCGCACCGACGGCCAGGGGTCGATCTTCACCCGCATGGTCGACGTGATCCGTCAGCACCGCATCGCCCTCCCCGGCGAGCTCGCCTCGGCCTTCCGCAGCTTCGCCACCCTCGAGGGGTGTCTGCGCGTCCTGGTCGACGACTTCGACATGGTCGGTCGTGCTCTCCCCCTCATGCCGACGCTGCTGCGTCGGACCCTCTCGCTCAAGCGCATGGCCACCGATCTGCAAGCGCAAGCCGTCATCTCGCTGGCGCGCCTGGAACGGATGCCGCAGCGTCTCGACGCCCTGCTGTCGGGTGTCGAGAAGGGGTCGATCGGCGTCACCCTGCGCAGTGACGACGGGAACGACGTCAGCGGGATCCTCGGACGAGTGACGGCCGAGGTCGCGTCGACGCTCGTGTCGATCGCCGCCGTCGTGATCGCGGTCGTCCTCGTCATCGCGGGAGGCGGTCCTGTGCTCGGCGGGTCGGTGACCCTGTTCGCCGTCCTCGGCGCGGTGATCGGTCTGTTCGGGTTCCTGGGCCTCCTTCGCATCGTGCGGAGGACGTTCACCCGACCGCGGTGAGGCGTCGGCGCGTCGTGCGCGATGCCGCCCGCGCCGCGGCAGTACGGTGAGCGCACCACCGACCGGTGGACGGGCTCCGAAGGAGAAGTCCCATGATCGCTCTCGCCGTCGTCGTCATCGCCGCAGCCACCTGGGCGATCACTGCTCTCGCCACGGGGATCGGACTCGGACGGGTCATCGCCCGTGCGGATTCGGAGAGGGCGAAGGGCTCACTGTCCGCAACGCCGCGTCTGTCGGAAACGGTGCCGTCGTGAGCGGGGAACCGGCCCCCTGACGCCCGCCCGCGCCTGAGTGTGGAGCCGTGCGGCCGGATGCCGGGCGTTCCCCCACCCTGCACGCGAGGGATGGGCTACGCGCGGGCGCGCGGGAGCCGATCGTCATCCGCGGAGGGCGCATCGTCGCCCACTCGGCGCCCCTCCCCGCTCGCCTCCTTCTTCTGCGCGGTCTCGCTCGCGGGCGCTGACCGAGCGGCGTCCCCACTTTCGCCGGATCCCCACTGGGCTTCACCCGTGGCCCCACCCGGATGCTCGCCCGACTCTGCGGGCGATATCGCTGACTCGGTCGCCCCCGACGCGATGTCCTTGAGGATGCGACGGGGATGCAACGGCCGGGGGTCGTATTCCCGCCAGTCCGGTGCGAGCTCGTCGAGCTCGTCGACGACCTGCGCACGACCCTGCTGATACAGCGCGTGGAGGCGGCCGATGTGGCGCGGAAGCGCCCGCCGGAGCTCGCGCAACCGCTCGGGTCCCATGATCACACCGACCAGGACGGCGACGACGATCATCTTGTCTATTCCGAGGTCGAACACGTCAGCTCCGTTCGCTCGATCCGGCGACCCGCAGGGCGTTCTCACGCGCGTGGCGATACTCCCGCCGACTGAGGGGTCGCGCCACGGATGGCCCTGCGTCGGACGGTGTCGGTAGGGCCGTCAGGGCCGCGAGGATCGACGAGACCGCCTGCGTCGCCTGCCGCTCGAAGGCGAGCCACGCAGCGTCGGCACCCCCCACGGGGTCGAGCATGTCGTCCTCCTCGGGATCCCGCGGAGGACGACTGAGCCGTGAGCGCGACGCCGCCTGAACCAGCGCCGCCCAGCTCGGAGCTCGACCGGGGACCGTCTCCACCAGACGCGAGAACTCGCGGATGGTGAACACCGACGAGATGAGATCGGGACGCAGGTCGAGGACGACGCGACGGTGCGCGCGCTCCGCACACAGAACGGTGTCCCCCGTGCGGAGGAATCCCTCGTCCAGCCGCCGTGCGCGATGCCCCTCCAGGCTCAGCCCGTACGTGCACCCGAGAGTGACGACCTTCTCGTCGGCCGGGGTGGAGGGCCGGGCGAGCGTTCCGGCGCTCTGGAACGTCAGGTGCGCCTTGTGCCCCTCGGGCGACCGCGAAGACAGCAGAGCTGCGACGAAGGCCGAACGGATCACGTTCGCCGTGCAGACGATCACGACGCGGTCAGCGCTCACGGTCACCTCGTCTCCTCGTGGCACGGTCGCCCCCGGCGAAGGACGGCGCGGGGGTGAACCCAGTAAAGCCGTGCTGCGGGATGCCGCCTCGCCGTCCCTCCCTCTCGACTGCGACGGTGAAGCTGGTGAAGTCATGCCGGGGTCCGGGCGAATGTCGAACGCCTCAGGAGGAGTGGAAGAGCGTGGACCCGAGCATGAAAGGACGGTCCTCCTCGAAAGGTCACCTCATGGGCATCTTCGGCAACGCATTCTCCGGCTGGCATCTCCTCCTGATCCTCGCCGTCGTCCTGCTGCTGTTCGGGGCGTCGAAGCTGCCGGGTCTGGCGAAGAGCGTCGGCGAGTCCGTTCGCATTCTCCGATCGGAGAGCGCGGCGCCCGACGAGGCCGCCGATGATGCCGCAACAGCCGCTTCGCCTGCCGTGGCCGATCGCGCCGCCGACAGCGGACGCACATCGCCGTCGGCGTGAGCCGCGACGCGCGCGAGCGCCGTCGGAGCGAACGGATCCGGTCGGATGGGGGAGGAGGGGCGATGCCCCTCCTCTCCCATCTTTCGGAGCTCCGACGCCGACTCATGATCGCGGCCGGCGCCATCCTGATCGGGGGCGTGGCCGGGTTCCTCCTCTCGGACATCGTGATCGGTGCGGCCGCCGAGCCGCTGTCGCACGTGCACGGTCCCTCGGTCGCCACTCTGAACTTCACCCGACTCGGCGAAGCCTTCGACCTCCGTTTCAAGATCGCCCTGACGCTGGGCATCGTCTTCGCCGCCCCGGTCTGGATCTGGCAGGTGTGGGCGTTCCTCGTACCCGGACTCACGTCGCGCGAGCGGCGGATCGGCGTCGGCTTCGTCTGCGCCGCCGTCCCCCTCTTCCTCGGAGGGGTCGTCTTCGGATGGACGATCGTCCCCCAGGTCGTGAACGTGCTCGCCGGATTCGCTCCGGCAGCGTCGACCACCATGCTGACCGCGGGTCAGTACTTCGACTTCCTTCTCAAGCTGGTCGTGGGCATCGGGATCTCCTTCGTCTCGCCGCTGGCCCTTGTGGCCCTGAACGCCGCGGGGGTGCTGAGCGCCCGGGCGATCATCCGAGGATGGCGGGTCGCCTTGGTGGCGATCATCGTCTTCTCGGCCGTGGTTACCCCCGCCTCGGACGTCATGAGCATGGTGCTCGTGGCTCTGCCCCTGTGCGTGCTCTACGTCGGCGCCGCTGTGTGGACGTGGATCCACGATCGACGGAAGGCCCGCCGCGTGCTCTCAGGCGCCTGACGGACTTCCGTCGACGAAGTCCCGGAGGTGACGGTCGGCACGGACGGCGTCTACGAGTGCCCTCGTCGCCTCCCTGGACAGGGCGATCGACACCCCGCGGGGCGCCTCGACGACGAGCCATGTCTCGGCGTCGGCGGATCGGCGGATGAGGCCGATCTCCCATTCCTCGAGGTGACCGAGACCGCGACCCGTCGCGGCTCGCGTGCGGAGAGTGACCGCGACGCCGCCGCTGCGGTGGTCTTCGTCGTCGGGATGAACGGTACGACCGTGCTCCGTCGCGCACCAGTCGAAAGCACAGGGACGGGGGTCGGAGTCGAAAGCGTCTTGTCGGTTCATGGCGCACACCTCTCTCAGAGGACCGCCCGGGAGGGCGGACCGAACGGGGGTGGGCACGACACCAGTCTGCCGCGAACCTCCGACACTGCCGTCAGCGCCCGGGCGCGAGGCCTTCCGGCGGCGTCGGGACGAGGTCGCGGAGAGGAACGTCGAGGACCTCCGACAGCAGCACCAGGGTGCGCAGCCGGGGATTCGCCGCCGTTCCCGGGTTGGACTCGCCCTTCTCGAGCTTCCGGTAGGTGAAGGTCGCGAGTCCGGCCGCGTGCGCCACCTGCTCCTGCGACAGGTGCTTCCCGGCCCGCGCGCGGAGAAGGCGCACTCCGAGCTCTCGCGCGAACTCGGTCCAGGGGTCGGGCGCTTCGCTCATGCTTCCAGCTTGATCGGCGACCAACTCTCACATGAACATGTGAACATGCTGCCCTGGTGCGGATTGCAACTCCGTCAGCGCCAGGAGGACATGGTGAGCGGGAGGGCCCTTGGGGTGATGAGGGGAGCGATCCGCGTGCGGGTCGCGGCGATCCACCGGTCGCCCCCCACCTCCTCGTACCGCGTCCGCCCGCACCCGGAGACGTGGCTGCGCGCCTCACCCGCGCACTGCTCCTCTGCGGCCGACCATCGCGCGCGCGCACGGGTGGGACATTTCCCGCGCCCACCGTCGTATCCACACCCGGGCGGCGGTTTCCTCACGACCTCGGGGCGCGGTCCGCGGAGCACAGATGAACCCTTCCGTCTCAATTGTCGACTCACCCCCCACCTCAGATGACGTCACCCCTCTCACGGCCGAGCGACGCATTCCCTGGCAACGCCGGTACGCGCGGCTCGTCCTCGCGATCGACACCATCGTGGTCGCGGTCGCCGTCTTCGGGTCGCAGCTCTTCTGGTTGGGCCCGCACTCGGTGGACGTCGCGTCCTCTCCGCTGGACTACACCACTCTCTCGCTCGTCCTCTCCGTCGCGTGGCTCGCGGCCCTGACCGTCTGGGGGACGCGCCATCCCCGGGTGATCGGCTACGGGGTGACCGAGTACCGCGTGACGCTCGCGGCATCGTTCCAGTTGTTCGGCGCACTGGCGATCGTCGCCTACCTGGCAGGGGCCGACGTCTCCCGCGGGTACTTCCTCCTGAGCCTCCCCATCGGGACGACCGCCCTGCTGACGGGGCGGGCGGTGTGCCGCCTCTGGCTGCGGAACCGCCGCCGTCACGGCGTGATGAACGCCCGCGTGATCCTGGTGGGCGCAGCAGACGAGAACGCCCGCGTCGCAGCGGAACTCGCGCGACAGCCCGGCGCCGGACTGCAGGTCGTCGGCATCCACGAGCTCGCGGGCGATGCAGCCACCGCGTGGGACGACGCGCAGGCGGCGTCTCTGCGGCGGCTCCTGACCGACCTGCGGGCCGACAGCGTGCTGATCTCGGGGGGCGCTCAGCTCGAGGCGCGCGACATCCGACGGATCGGGTGGAGCCTCGACCCGGGCCAGCAGCATCTCATCGTGGCCGTCAACCTCACCGACGTCGCGGGACCCCGCCTTCACACGCGCCCCGTCGCCGGGCTCCCCCTCGTGCACATCGAGACGCCGCAGTTCTCGGCGACGCAGCGCCTCCTCAAGCGTGCCTTCGACATCGTCGGCGCCGCGACGCTCCTGCTCGCACTGTCGCCCGTGTTCCTCGTGCTCGCGCTCCTCGTCCGTGCATCCGGCCCCGGTCCGGTCTTCTACCGTCAGGAGCGCGTCGGTCAGGGCGGGACGCACTTCGGCATGATGAAGTTCCGGTCGATGATCGACGGCGCCGATGCCACGCTGCAGGCCCTCCTGGCCGAGCAGGGGCGGGAGGGGACCCCGTTGTTCAAGGTGGTCGACGATCCCCGCATCACGCCGATCGGTCGCTGGCTCCGCAAATACTCCCTCGACGAGTTGCCCCAGCTGCTGAACGTGCTCGCAGGCCAGATGAGCTTGGTGGGCCCCCGCCCGCAGCGCGACGCCGAGGTGGAGTTCTACGACGACGACGCCCACCGCCGCCTCATGGTGCGCCCCGGCATGAGCGGCCTCTGGCAGGTCAGCGGTCGGTCCGCACTCGCCTGGGACGATGCGATCCGGCTCGACCTCTTCTACGTCGAGAACTGGTCACTGGTGGGAGACCTCACCATCCTCGCGCGGACGTTCAAGGCGGTCCTGGTGCCAGGCGACACCGCTCACTGACCTCGACCGACGAGAAGAGGCGCCGACCATCTGGCCGGCGCCTCTTCTCGTCTTCGATTCGCGTGCTCAGTTCGTCCGGCGGCGTCGACGCCCCGTCGCGGACGAGACGGGAGTCACGGGGGTCTCGTTTTCACTCGACGAGTCACCCTCGACCAAGACGGAGGTCCTGCGCTGCGAGAGGGTTCGCAGCCCGCTGACGTTCTCCGGGGGCAGCTCCGATGTCCGCCGACGAGGGCCGGTGGTCTCGTCTCCGTCCACGACCTCCGCGACCCGGCCTCTCCGACCGAATCGCCACCAGGACGCCTTCACCGCGCCGCGCGGCGCCCCGTATCCGTAGTACCCGCCGTACCGGCCCCCGTAGTACGACGAGTCGACGCCACGGAGGGGAGCCCGGTTCAAGACGACCCCGAGGAGATGTCCTCGCGTCTTGCCGATGTTCTCGGCGGCCCGGGAGAGCATGTCGTCGGTCGTCCGTCCCGCGGTCACCACGAGGACTGCACCGTCGGCCCAGCTCGCGATGACGGCGGCGTCGGCCACCGCGAGCGTGGGCGGGGAGTCGACGATGACCACGAGGTCCTCGGCAAGCTTGCGCGCCAGCGCCTGCATCCGCTGCGATCCGACCATTTCGCTCGGATTGGGCGGGGTGCGCCCGGCAGCGACGACGAAGAGTCGACCGTTCTCGTCCACCTGGTGGGCGACCTGCTCGATCTGGGCGCGCCCGGCGAGCACGTCGGACAGCCCCACGTCGTCGGAGAAGCCGAACATCCCACCCAGGACCGGGCGACGCAGGTCTGCGTCGACGAGGATGACGGCCTGCCCGGTCGCGGCGATGCTCACGGCCAGATTCGCCGCCGTCGTCGACTTGCCGTCACCGGGGAGCGGGCTCGTGATCACCATCACGCGCGCGGGCCTGTCGACGTCGACGTACTGCAGGTTGGTGCGCAGCTCGCGCATCGCCTCTTTGTGCGCGAACGACCCTCGGCCGTCGCGGATGTCGTCGAAGGAGAAGACCGCGCGCCCCGACGCCAGCTCCTTGTCGACGGGCAGGATGCCGACCACGGATGCCGCGATGGTGTCGGTGATGTCCGAGGCTGTGCGTACGCGGCGGTCGAAGGCCCGGCGCACGAGGGCGAACACGACTCCCGCGAGCGCCCCGACGAGGGCGCCGATCCCGATGTCGAGCTTCACGTTCGGAGAGGAGGGCGAGGTCGGCAACCGCGCGGAGTCGCCCGCGATCAACCGCACGGCGCTCTCACCGCCCTTCCCCGTCTGCAGCTGGTCGACCTGCGTCGTCATCCCCCGGATCCAGGCCTCGGCGAGGTCGCGGGCCGACTCCGGCGTCGGGCCGGTGGCATCGACGCGCACGTTCACCGTGTCGACGGGGTTGGAGACGCGAACGCGTTGCACCAACGCCTCCGGACTGTCGGTCAACCCGAGCTCGGACTTCGCCGTCTCCGCGACGCTGCGCCAATACCCCATGTCGATGAAGGACTTCACTTTCGACAGCGCGAGCTGATCGCCGGCGAGCGCGGCACCCGTCGATCCGTCGGAGGCGACGGCGGCGACGTAGCCGCTGGCGTCCGCGGTGTACACCCGGGGTTGCACGGCGCTCCACGCCAGTCCCACCAGGCCGCCGGCGATCGTCAGGGCGACGATCGCCTTCCAGTACGCGCGCAGGATGCGCACCACTCGCTGCATGTCCACTCGTGTCCGCCTTTCCGCGCCCGCCGGACAGACCCGTCGGACCGCCCGCAGCATAGGCATGCGCGACGCGACGGCGGGACCAGTCCCTCCCCCGCCGCGACCGGGCGAGGAATCGATCGGGTCGCTCTGCTGCCGTCGCAAGGGGTGACGCGGATGGGGTGATGAGGGGATGACGAGGAGGATGAAAGAGCCGCCCTCGATCCGTCTCCTCCTCCCCCTCACCCCCAGGATCATTCCTGCGCGGTCGGCGACCCGCTGCGCGCACGAACGCGTCCGACCGGAGGCGTTCGGTTTCTGAACAGGAGGTACCGATGCTGATCGATGTGGATAGCCTGCCCACGAACGCGCGCTCCACCCGTCGCACGAGCCGTTTCTGGGCGCCCCGCGACGGCACGCTCGCTCGTCTGCACGACGCGCTGAGCGGCGACGTGGTGCTGGTCCGCGGTCCGGCCGGGGTGGGGAAAACCTCTTTGCTGCGTCAGTTCGCCGCTTCGCTCGAGGACGATCCGGAGCGCGGCGTGCAGCTCATCGATGCCGTCCAGGTGCCGGCGATCCCCGTCCCGCGCGTCCTCGAGGCCTTCGCCGAGGGGCCGCCGGTCCACGTGCTCCTGATCGACAACTTCGTCGACGAAGCCGGGGTGACGACCGAGGACCTCCTCGGCATGCTCCGCAGCGATCCCACCCTCCGCCTCATCGTGGCCACTCGCGTGTCGACGGGGCTGGAGAGCCCGCTCGTGGCACTGGAGTTCGACGTGCAGGTGATCGCCGCGGACGACCTGCGCATGACCCGCGACGAGTTGACCACGGTCCTCTCCCTGAACGGTGTGCCATGGACGGACCCCGCCGTCGACGTGCTGACCGAGCTCACCTACGGCTGGCCCGCCCTCGTGCAGCTGGCGGGCACTCGTCTGCGCCTGGAAGGGACGTCGCTGCGGACGCAGGACGACGCGGTCGGTGCGGCGCGTTACGCGGTCGCCGCCCTGACCAGCGACATGGAACAGCGCCTCGCCCTGCCCATCACCGATGAGATGCGCCTCCTCGCCGTCGCGCCCTACATCACCGCCCCCTTGGCCGAAGCGATCGGGGTGGACACCACCACCGTCCTCTCGCACGATCTCCTGAGTCGCATGCAATCGGCGGGCCTGGTCTGGCCGGGCTCCACACGCGTCACCCTCGCCGAACCGATCCGCGAGCAGTGGGCGGGGGTCATCGCCGCCCGCAGCCCCCAACTCGTGTCCACCGCACGGCTCCGGCTCCTCGATCACCTCGTCGAGGGAGGAGAGCCACTCCTGGCCGCTCAGCTCGCCGCTGACGCCGGCCAGTGGAACACCCTCGCGGGAGTCCTCCGATCATCGGGACCCGAGATCTGGGCACGCGATCACGACGCCTTCACCCGTCTCGTCTCCGCACTCCGGGTGAGCGGGCCCGCGGACCCGAAGGTCGTCGGCACCCTGCTCGCTCTCGACGCCGAGACGGCGTCGTCGCCCGAGACCCCGGCGCAAGCGGTCACCGCCCTCGGCCGACTCACGGATGCCAAGAGCGCCGCCGCGGCCGACCTCGATGCGCTCATCCTGCGCGTGAGCCTGCTCCGCGCCGCGGGTCGCTTCGCGCTGGCCACGGAAGCGGCGACACTCCTCTCCGACGCCCTGCGGCGCCGTCATGACCTCGCCGGCGAGCCGGTGCACGAGGGCTGGTACCAGATCGGGATGACGGCGTTCGCGATGGGCAAGCTCCGCGAGGCGACCGTGGGGCTGGGACAGGCCGAGCGCGCGGCGCCTCCGGCACGGCGCATGCGCGTCCGCGGAGCCCTCGCCGTCATCGCCCTCCTCGAGGGGGACGTGCGCGGCGCTCGGCGCATTATCGACGACAATCGCGAGGACCCCTGGCTGGCGTCGCCCTGGGGCGAGGGGATGCGCGTCGCCGAGGCCTGGCTGCTCCTCGAGACCGGCGACGCCGCGGAGGCGAGGGAACGCTTCGACGCCATCCCGGCGACCGAGGGAGCCCGTGAGTTGTGGCCTTTCGCCGCGGCGGCGCACACCCTGTCATTCCTGCTCTCGGGTGCGGCATCCGATGCTCTCGGGCTGCTGCGCGCCTGGACGGGGCGCGCGCGCAGCACGCCTCCCTCGCACTATCAATCCACGCAGATCCTCACCGCACGAGCGAAAGTGCTCATCGCGCTCCGTCAGGCGAGGAAGGCGTTGGCGCTGTTCGAAGGACCCTTCGCCCTCTCGCCGGTGACGGCGCCCGCGATCGCCCTCTCTCAGCTGTATGCGGGACGCACGCATGAAGCCTTCGTCATGAGCGTGAAATGGGGCCTGCACCACGAGCCGTCCGCTCGTGCGGCGCTGGAGAGTCTCGTCGTGAGCGTCGTCGCGGATGTGCGGCTCAACGGCGTCGACGCGCACCGTACGGCGGTGCAACGAGCGGAGGCGCTCCGCACGCGTCACGATCTCTGGGGTCCGTGGAGCGCCGTCGCACCGGAGGATCGCGCTCTGGTGCTGCGACTGCTGTCTCCCGCCGCACGGGCGCACGTCGCCGAACGCGCGTCGTTCTTCGCATCGTCGGTGAGCGTGCCCCATCTCACCAAGCGCGAGCAGGTGGTCCTCGCGCATCTGACACCCACCTCGACGATCGCGGACATCGCCCGTGCACTCGTCGTCTCACCCAATACGGTCAAGACGCAGCTGCAGAGCCTCTACCGCAAGCTCGAGGTGTCGGACCGGTCGAGCGCGATCCGTGCGGCCCACGCATGGGGACTCATCGAGGGCGACGGCGAGGGCTGATCGGGTGGTCGCGCCGCCGTCGACGCGACCACCCCACCACTGCGCGTCCGACGAAGAGCAGGACGAAGACGAACACGACGCCGGGAACGGTCGACGGGATTCCGGCCCCTCGCACGACCATCAGCACGACGACCAGAGCCGCGACGGGCAGGAGGACGCCCGCCGCCCGCTTCAGCTGGCGAACCGTCAGAAGACCCTTCGCCCGGCGGCGCGGCGGGCGGGACCCCACGTCAGAACCCGCGTCCATCGGGCGTCGATTTCCGCAGCTCGCTCGCGATCTGCGATCCGAACACGCCGAACCAGGCGATCGCTAATGTCGCGGCCGTGAACTCCAGGTTGCCGCCCAGCACGGTGTCGCCCCGGAACAGGGCGAGCATCGCGCCGGTGAGAGAGGTCGCTCCGACCGCGACGAGGATGAAGACGCTCGCCCCCCGCATCCACGGGCGCCGCCGCACCAGGGCGACCTGCCCCATCGCGACGATCGCGAGCAGGAAGCCGATCACGGCGAATGTGATGTGCACGAGATCCTGCGGGAGCGCTCCGGGCGTGAAGGGAACCGGACACCCCGGCGAGCAGGTGACGGCCGACGCGACACCGAAGCATAGGCCGCACAGGAGAAGAGTCGTGGCGATGGGCCACCCGACACGATAGGCGTCATCCGGGATCCGGTGGAGAGCCCGGTCGACGAGGACGGCCGCGACGGCCAGCAGCAGCAGCGCGAGGTTGAACACCGGGGCCGTCGGCATCCCAGTCGCCCCGAGCTGACTGACGTAGTGCACGCTCGGGTCCCACAGGCGGCAGACCCAGATGAGCGCCGCACTCGCGAACGCGGCGGCGGCGCCGCCCGCGGCCTGGGTGACGTGTCGGCGTGCGATCGCGGTCGGGCGGATGCCGGCCAACCGGTCGACGGTCTCGGTCATCGGCTCCTCCTGGATCGGGCTCCGCCACATTACCGTTCGACCGGTCCCCCTTCCGCGGGGTGGGGGTGATGTGCGCATCATCATGGGTGATTTTCCGGGGGCGGTCCGCGGACCCGATCCCGTCCGCGTCGGATGCTGGGCGTGCGGGCAGAGCGACAGCGTCATCGTGCGAGCCGGGGGGCCGCACCGTCGGACCGTCGCTCTGCCCGCACCCCCTGCGCGCACGCCGGGCGGGCGGATCGCTCAGCGCGGCACGCGTGCAGCCCCCGCAGACAGGCGAATCCGCGGGTGAGAAACGGACCTCTTCGCGGGCGCGCATCGACCCCGACTGGGAGGCTCGGAGAGAGCGGATGCCGAGTGGCTCTCCCCCAGAACCTCACTCTCCCGTGGCTCTGCTCGCTCACGGATGCGCGGTCCCGGTCACGGCACCCGGCCGCAGGGCCGCGCATCCTCCACCCCCTCGAATCCACGACCACCATGACCGATGAGGTCGGGTCGAGGCGCGGGTGGCGATCATCAGGAGGCACACGTGACCGAGCGACCCGACCGCAGCCCGGACGCCCTCGGCGACGACCGCCCGTCCGAAGCCGCAGCGGATGACTCCGAGCTCGACGCGCTGCTGAGGGCGGTCGAGAGCGACGCCGGTCCCGTCTTCCCCGTCGGGTTCCGCGGATACGACCGGGATTCCGTGGACGAAGCCGTTCGCGAACTCGGCGAACGCGTGCGGCGCAGTGCCGAGGAGGCGCACGATGCGCAGCTCCGGGCCGAGGCGAGGTTGGCGCAGCAACGGGCGGAGCACGATCAGGAGCTCGCGGAGGCCATCCGTCGACACACGGAGGAGAACAGCGCGCTCCGCGAGCAGGTGCGCGAGGCCTCTGCCCGCGCGGCGGCGGCGGAGACGCAGGTTTCGGCGCTCTCGAGCGAATTCGCGGGCCGCCGCAGCGACGACGACCCCGAGCAGAGCCGCCAGCAGTTCGACGCGATCTTGCGCGTCGCCGAGGAGCAGGCGTCGGTCCTCGTTCAGAACGCCGTCGGGCAGGCGGAGCGGCTGCTCGCGAGCGCGCACGCCGAGGCCGCGACGATCCGCGACGACGCGGTGACCGAGCAGGCCCGCCTCCGCGCGGAGGCGCAGCACGATGCCGATCAGATCCGTCTCCGCATCGAGACCGAGGCGACCGCGCACGCGGCGCGGCTGGAGCGGGAGGCGGCTCACGCGGCCGAGCGCGTCTCGCAGGCCGAGCGAGAGGCCGTCGCGGTGCGCACCGAGTCGGAGAAGGGGGCGGCCGCGCTGCGCTCGCTCGTGTCGAGGGAGACCGCCGACCTCCGCGCCAAGGCCGAACGCGACGTGCGGGAGATGACGGCGCGGGTGCTCGAGTTCGAGGAGTCCCTCACCCGGCGGCAGGACGAGGCCCAGCAGGAGTTCCTCGTCTTGCACGACCAGGCCGTGGCCCACGCCGAGCGGATCACCTCCGACGCGAGCGAGCAGGTCGCCGCGGCGCTGGAACACGCGCGACGCATCGCGGCCCGGGCCGACGACTACGAACGTCTCGCTCGCGCGCAGGCCCAACAGGTCGAGGCCGATGCGCAGGTGCGCGCTCGCGAGGTGCTGGATGCCTCACGCGAACGGGCTCAGACGATCGCCGACACGATCACCCAGCACGCCGCCTCGGTTCTGCGCGATGCGGAGGACCGCACGCGCGACCTGCGCTGGCAGCAGCAGCAACTCGGTAGCTTCATGGCTGAGATGAACGAACTGCTCCGCGCCGTTCCGCGAGGCGGATCGGGCGGGCGCGACCTCGGCGACGACGACGGCACGAGTCCGTCCGGGCCCGGTGTCGCCGACGGCGATGCGGCCGACGCGCTCGACGACGCAGAGGGTCTCGCGGCATCCTCCGATCACGGAGAGTGAGCGCCGAGCCGCTCCTGCTCCCACTAGCGTGGAGCGATGCGCACCGTTCCCCTCGGCTCCTCCGGTCTCTCCGCCCCCAACGTCGTGGCGGGCATGATGCGGATCGACGACAAGAGCGACGCGGAGGTCCGCGCGCTCTACCAGGCGTCGCGTGACGCCGGCATCGACTTCTTCGACCACGCCGACATCTACGCGCGGTCCCTGCACTCCGCGGAGGAACGGTTCGCGCAGGCCCTGTCCTTGAGCGACACGGAGCGCGCCGAGATCCGCCTGCAGACCAAAGCGGGGATCGTGCGGGAAGGGCCGTACTTCGACTTCTCGTACGAGCACCTCGTGTCGTCGGTCGAGAGCTCGTTGCGGGCCCTGCGTACCGACTACGTGGACGTTCTCCTGCTGCACCGACCCGACGCGCTCGTCGAACCCGACGAGGTGGCCCGGGCGTTCGATCACCTCGAGGAATCCGGAAAGGTGCGGGCCTTCGGAGTCTCTAACCACACGCCCCGCCAGATCGACCTCCTGCGGACGGCGGTCCGCCAGCCGATCGTCGCCAACCAGATTCAACTGTCCATCGCGCACGCGCCCGTCATCACGCAGGGGCTCGCGGCGAACATGGAGAGTGCTCAGCAATCGGTCGTCCTCGACGGCGGCGGTCTCGTCGAGTACTGCCGCATCGAGGGCATCACGATCCAGGCCTGGTCTCCGCTGCAGGGGACGCGTGGAGGCGGCGGGGTGTTCCTCGGACACCCCGAGTACGACGAACTCAACGCGGTCATCGACTCTCTGGCTGCCCGATACCGCGTCACGCCCATGGCGATTGCGGTGGCATGGATCACGCGGCATCCCGCGGGGATGCAGGTCGTCCTGGGCACGACGACACCGGGGCGGGTCACCGAGGCTGCGGAGGGCTCGGACATCGAGCTCACCCGGGCGGAGTGGTACGCGCTCGTGCGTGCCGCAGGTTACGTCGTTCCCTGAGCGCGTCGCTTGTCAGTCGCCGCGACGACGGCGTCGGCCTCGGGAGATCACGACGATGGCGCCGATGACGACGATGGCCGCGCCGAGAAGCGGGATCAGGACGAAGGCGAGACGCCCGGCTTCCGCCTCGGAATCCGGTTGAGCCTGCTCGGCGACGACGGCGGATACCGAGGAGGCCGTGACCGCGACGTCGCCCTGCACGCTCGCCGACCCGGTGGGTGAGGCGAACGCGGGCATGGGTGCGAAAGTGATCGCGGTGGCGAGCACCGCCGAGGTGATCAGGGGGGATTTTCCGGTGCGCACAGCGTTCCTTCCGTCGGATCGCCCAGGCTACGCACGCCCCGGCCGGTCAGCCCGACGGTAGACGAGAGGGTCCGGGGAGGATATGGGGCACGGCCTGTCGCCTAGGCTGGCACCGACCGCTGACGAGACGAGGCCACGAATGTCGCGATCCCGACGCCCGTGGGGAGCCGTCTTCAGCGGCGTCGCGGCGGTGATCCTGGCAGCCCCGACCCTGGTCTTCCCCGCGGATTCGCCGACGGAGCCGAAACTCGGTTTCCTGGCGGTCGGAACGGTCGTGTTCGCCGTCTCCGTAGTGCGGATCCGGGCGGAAGGGATCGAACGCATCACCGCCCCGCCGGAGGAGCCCGTCACCGAGGAGTGAGCGCCTCCAGGGCGTCCGCGGTGATCACGGAGATCGGTTCGGTGGGCAGTTCCCACGAGGCGAGGGGTTCCATTCAGTTCTTCCGTTCGTGGGTGTCTGAGTTCGGGCGACCGTCGCCGGTCGACGCGCGACGTGAAGGTCAGGCGGCGCGGGCGAGGCTTCGTGCGACCTTGTGACCCTGAGGGGCAGGGCGAGCGGACGAGGATGCCGTCGCGGGCTCGTCGAGCGCGATGTCGAGGCTGAGCCCGCGCGAGGAGTTGGCGTCGTTCGCCAGGCGCTTCAGGAGGTTCTGGTCGAGCGCCTCGGGCTGCTCGGAGTCGAAGACGAAACGCAGCGGGATCGAGGGCTGCAGCCAGATCGTGGACCGGCCGACAGGCTGATCCGGACCGTGCACCCAGGACAACGTGAAGCTCTCCCCCCGGCGGAGCTTGGTCGCGACGACCACCTTCACGTGCGCCAGCATGCGGTCGTCGATGTCGATCGGCTCCGTCGAGGTGCCGTAGAAGAGCTTCGCCATGGTGATTCCCCTTTGCTCGTTGCTCACGGATGAACTTACTAGGTAGACTAGCGAATAGGCAAGCGAGATATTAGGAGAGCGATGACAATCGACACCCCATCGCCCCCGTCGTATTGGTACAGCGAGAGCTCGGACGACGAGCGTGGCGCACGAATGATGGAGGCGATGCGGGCATATCGTTCCGCCGAGATGGCGATGCGCCGGCGCACCCAGGAGTCCATGGCGATGGGCGAGAACGAGCTACTCGTCCTCCGCTTCCTGACACGATCGGCCGCAGCGAACTCCGCCGTCACTCCGATCGACCTCGCCCGGCATCTCGGCGTGTCGACGGCATCCATGACCGCCCTCCTCGACCGGCTCGAGAAGTCGGGGCATCTCCGGCGCCGCCCCCACCCGTCCGATCGGCGGAAGGTCCTCGTCTCGAGCACGACCCATGCCGACGACGAGATGCGCGACACCCTGACCGGCATGCACGCGCGCATGATGCAGGCCACCCGTGGCATGACGGAGGAGGAGACGGTCGCGGTCACGGGCTTCCTCGACCGGATGCGGTGCGCCGTCGCCGACCTCTGCGGCCGAAGCGGAACGTGCTGTCCGCCGGCACGGGCTCAGCACTCCTCCCCCCTTTCGTCGGACGCTGCCGCGTGAGGACCTCCGTCGGTGTCGGGATCGTCCTGCACACCGAGGCCGAGGCGGACGTCGTCCTCTCGATCACCCCCGCGGACGGGTGGGCCCACGACGAGACCCTGACGGTCGACACGGACGGACGGGCGATCCCCGCGGTCGAGGTCGCGGACGCGCACGGTACTCGCGCGCATCGCGTCGTCCTCCCCGCGGGGCGGACCCATGTCACCTATCGCGGTTCCGTCTCCCCTCCTCGCGCGCCCGCCCCCTCCGACGAGATCGACCCCGTGCGCTACCTGCGACCCAGCCGCTACGCGCCGTCGGACGATCCGCGCCTCTCGGACCTGGCGCCCTCGCGGTCCTCCTCGGCGCGGGAGCGCGTACGCGAGATCACGCAGTGGGTCTCAGAGAGGCTCGATTACGTCTCCGGCGTCAGCGGCCCCACCGATACCGCTCTCGACACGCTCCGCGAGGGCGCCGGAGTCTGCCGCGACTACGCGCACGTGACCATCGCCCTCCTGCGCGCCGCGGGGATCCCCGCGCGACTCGTGTCCGTCTTCGCCCCGGGACTGGACCCGATGGACTTCCACGCCGTCGTCGAGGCGTTCGTCGACGGCCGGTGGGAGGTCGTCGATGCCACACGCCTCGCACCCCGAGCCCACTTCGTCCGCATCGCGACCGGTCGTGACGCCGCCGATACCGCCTTCCTCACGACTGTGTCGGGCACGGCGACGTTGGAGTCGGTCGAGGTGACGGCAGTGGCCGTCGGCGATCTCGTCCCGGACGATCCCGACGCGTCGATCCTGCTGCGCTGACTCCGTCTCGAGACGGAGGCACGGTCACGCCACCCCGGGTAGCGTCGGGGCATGGACCTCATCGTGCGGTCGCCTCGCCTGCTCCCCCGTCTCGTCGTCGGACTCGTCGGCCTCGCTCTCGTGGTTCTGAGCGCGATGGCCGTTCCCGCGCCGGCGCGCGCAGACGTCGGCGACTTCACCTTCGACTCGTTCTCGGCCGACATGACGCTCTCCCGAGCCGACGACGGGCACGCGGAACTCGCGGTGACCGAGACCCTGGTCGCACGTTTCCCCGACGAGGATCAGAACCGCGGCATCATCCGCTCCCTCCCCGATGACTACGACGGGGTCCCCCTGCACACGCGGGTGGTCTCGGTGACCGATGCCTCCGGCGCCCCCATCCCTTACGACGTCGAGACGGACCGGCGCGAGGTGCGGGTGCTCACGGGCGACGACTTCTTCGTGCGCGGCGTGCAGACCTACGTCATCTCGTACACCCAGCGCGACGCCATCCGTTCCTTCGCCGACACGAACGCCGACGAGTTCTACCGCGACATCAACGGCACGCAGTGGGAGCAGCCGTTCGGTGCGGTGAGCGCTCGCCTCCGGGTCGACCCCGCCCTGACGGATGCCGCCCTCGACGGCGCCGCGGCGTGTTACGTCGGGACGCAGGGATCATCGCAGACGTGCACCCTCGACCGCACGACGGACGGGGGCGGCCTCGTCTTCGAAGCGGGGGCCGAAGGGCTGGCCCCGGGAGAGAACGTCACGATCGCCGTCGGTTTCGCGCGCGGCACCTTCGTCCCGGGTGAGGTGGTCCGCACGCCGCTCGAGCAGTTCTCCGTCGATGCGGCCCCGCTCCTGGCCGGTTCGTCGCTCGGCGCCGTGGGTGTCGGCGCCCTCGGTGTGGCCGCAGCGGTCATGGCTCGGCGTCGCGGACGCGACGCCGAGGGGCGCGGCATCATCGTCGCGGAGTACGACCCGCCGGCGGGAGTCGACGTGCTGCAGGGCGCGGAACTGGTGGCGCGTCGCGGGACCGGCATCCCCGCGGCCATCGTCGACACCGCTGTGGCGGGGCACCTCCGCATCGTCGACGACGGCGACGCGCGGAGCCTCTCGCTCGAGCTCGTCACGGCCGAGGGAGCCGATGCGCTGCACGGGGCGATCCTCGGAGCCGTCTTCGGGGCGCACGCGCGCCCGGGAGCTCGCGTATCGCTGGGCCCCGAGCGTCAAGACGTCGCGAAGGCCCTGCAGCGGCTCCCCCTCGCCGCCGCGTCCGAGCTGCGCGCTCGCGGGTGGAGCGAGAAGCAGCGTCTCGGACGCTCCCTCGCCGCGGCGGGTATCGCCGTGGGCGCGTTCGTCGTCGCGGTGCTGGCCCTCATCCTCGCCGCGATGGGGACGACCCCGGCGTGGTGGCAGATCGCTGCGATCCCGGTGACGGTGGTGCTCGGCATCCTGAGTTTCACACTGCTGCGCTACCGCGATCGGATCACGGATGCCGGGGCCCCGGCGCGCGACCATCTTCGGGGGCTGCGCGAGTATCTGCAGCTCGCGGAGGCGGACCGACTGCGCGTGCTGCAGAGCCCCGAAGGGGCGGAGCGACGACGGATCGATGCGGGCGACGCGCGCCAGGTGCTGTACCTCTACGAGCGCCTCCTGCCGTGGGCGATCGTGTGGGGCGTCGAGAAGGAGTGGTCCGAGGCGCTCGACACGCGGGTCCGCGAGAGCGGCGACGACCTGCACTGGTACCGGGGCGGCGGCGGGTTCTCCTCCGCCGCTCTGATGTCGACGATGGGGACGCTGCGCACGGCGAGCACCCCGGTCGCGACGACCACGAGCGGCTCGGGGAGCTTCTCGGGCGGCTCGTTCGGGGGCGGATTCTCGGGTGGGGGCTCGGGTGGCGGCGGAGGCGGCGGACGCTGAGTCGACCGGTCACTCGGCGACGCGCACGACCTCTGCGATGACGCGCGGGTCGGCGAGCACGCGGAAGTGGCCTCCGCTGGCCAGTTCCACGTTCCGGGCACCGGCGAGCTCGCTGCCCTCGGGGATGTGCGGGTCGAAGGGGCCGTAGACCGACACGATCCTCGCGTTCGCGTCGGCCGCCGCCGCGAGCGCGCGCATGGTGGCATCCCCCGAGGCGAACGCGCGCAGCGAGGGCGTGGGCATGAGGCGGCTGTACCGAGACCCGCCGAAGGGCGTCGCGACGGCGACCATCGCCCGCACCCGAGCCCCCTCCGGGTCGAAGGCCATCAGGTGCTTGCCTATCAGTCCGCCCTTGCTGTGGGCCACGAGGACGACGTCGTGCAGGTCGCGGGACGACAGAAGAGCCGCGACGCGACCGGCCGACTCGGCGATGGGACGACGATTGTCGCCCAGCTCCGCGACCGCGTGCACCGGGTGTCCGCGCTCGTGCAGGGCGCGGGCCAGCGGCTCCAGGAAGCGCCAGGTCTCGTAGATCCCGGGGAGGAGCACGAGGGGGCGGCCCGAGCCCTCGCGAAGGTCCTCATCGACTGCACGCCCCCAGGCCGCGCGCACCTGCGCTCGCACGGCGTAGGCGTAGTCCTTCGCCCACCACGAGAGGTCACGCGCTCCGGTCCGCACGGCGGTCACGGCATCCATCGGCATCCCCCCATCCTGCGGGCTCGGACGCGGGCCGTCTGCGGGGTTGCGGCGACGGTGCCGCACACCCGCACAGCGGGCGCAACCCCGGGATCTCGGCGCTCGAGGCCCCCCTAGGCTCGGGCCATGGACATCTCTGACATCCGCTGGAACGAGCCCGCACGGCAGAAGATCCTCGACGACGCCGACAACGTGCTGCGGGAGGCCGTCGTGGCGATCGCACGCGAGAACGACGGGCTCTCGTCGGACGAGGCCTTCGCGCAGATCAACGCGCGGATCAAGGACCGCTTCATCGACTATGAGCCGGGCCCGGATATTCGCACCTACGCCGACGCGATCGCCGCCGGGGAGATCCCCACCGACGACGCCGGATGACCCGCGGCACGATCCTGCCGCCCGGGCGCCAGTTCGTCCTCACCTGGGGCGTTCCGCGCGAGTACGGCGGGCTGACCGCCGCGCTGCTGCAGCGGTCCCGTCTCTTCGCCGGTCGAGGGGCGACGCCGGTGCACATCTTGACGTGCGACGACCGGGACGACCGCGACGCGGTCAGCGCCGAGCTGACCCGCCGCGACGCCCTCGGCGCCGGAGTGCGCGTCACCAACCTGTGGGATTGGCTGCGCGAGAACGAGCTGCGCGGGCGTCCGGTCTCGAGCGGCGCCGGATTCTCGCCTCTCCCCTCCGACGCGGAGGAGGAGTTCACGGGCGATGTTCTCGTGCGCCGTCTCCGCAGGGATGCCGACGGCACGGTGCTGCAGATCGACCACCTGCGCCCGGACGGAACGCTCGCGGCGAGCGATCGTCGGGACGTCCCCCACTCGTCCGCACGACCGCGACGGATCATCGTGACGTGCGACGCGAGCGGGGCCCCCCGTGCCGTGTGGCGCGGGGTGCGCCAGCTCTACGCCGCATGGCTGGACCGCCTCACGGCGGGCGAGCGGTCCTTCCTCCTCGTCGACAGCAAGGCGATGGCGCGCTTCGCCGCCGGCTACCGCCGGCCGGGGGTGATCGTGCTGCACGTCGTGCACGGTTCGCACCGCACCGACGACGGAACGGCGATCCGCCCGTCCCGCGCCGAGGTCTTCTCGCGGTTGAGCGCCTTCGATGCCGTCGTGTTCTGCACCGCGCGGCAGGCCGGGGACGTGCGACGCGAGGTCGGCCCCGCGCCCCTTCTGGCCGTCGTGCCCCACCCCGTCGCCGTCGCGGGAGACGTCGACACGCGCAGCCCGCGCCAGGGCGCGGTCGTGCTCGCGCGACTGGAGCCCATCAAGCGGGTGGAGCATGCGGTGGATGCCGTGTCCCGCGCCCGCGAGCGCATGCCGTCCCTGACGCTCGACGTCTACGGCGACGGCCCGGACCGCTCGCGTCTGGAACGGGGCGACGCCGAGGGCGTCCGCTTCCACGGCTTCGACCCCACGGCGCGCGACGCCCTCCGCCGGGCATCGGTCCTTCTGCTGACGAGCCGCTCGGAGGCCTTCTCGCTCGTGGTCGCGGAGGCGATGGCGGCGGGGTGCCTGCCCATCGCGTACGACGTGCCCTACGGTCCGCGTGAGTTGATCCTCGACGGCCGCACGGGGTGGCTGGTACCCGCCGGCGACGTCGACGCCCTCGCCGAGGCGGTCGTGCGGGCGGCATCCCTCGATCCGACGACGCTCTCGCGGATGCGTCGACAGGCGGTGGAGCGTGCGCGGCTCTACGACGAGTCGCGGGTGCTCACCAGGTGGGCCCTGACCCTGTCGCGCGCCGTACGGCGTCACCGCCTGCGCGAGGCGACCTGGCGAATCCGCGAGGTCGTCCGGCGCCGCCTTCGGATCGGCTGAGACCCCTGCCGCACACGCCCGAGCGGGCGTACGCTGCCTCTACCCGGCCCCGGCATCGCCGGCGCGGATGACGCCGATCCGGCGTCCCCGACGACTCCCGCCCGTCGAGCCCGTCCCCCACACGGCTCCGGACGGGAGTCGTCGTCCGGGTCAGCGGTCCTCGCCGTAGCCGCGGATGCTGCGGAGGTCGTCCTTCAGGTCCTCCTTCGAGGCGTCGCCCGGGACGATGTCGTTCTGCGGCGCGCCGTCCTGAACGGCCGCGTCCGCCGCCTGCTGTTCCTCCGCGCCGTCCTTCTTCTCCTCGACGCCCGCGTCCGTGGCGCCGTCCATGACGGGGGCGTCCTGCGTCTCTTCGCGATCGGTCATCGTCGTCCTCCTCGGTGACAGTGTTACGGCATCCTGACCCCTGCCTGCCGCCGGGAACCGGGGCTTGCGCCGCTCGGCCCGGAATGCTCAGACGCCGTGGTGCGCGGGGTGACGCCGCTCGAGGGCGGAGCCCTCGACATCGACGTTCGGCACGATGCGGTCGAGCCAGCGCGGCAGCCACCAGACCGACCCGCCGAGCACGTGCATGAGCGCCGGCACGAGCAGCATGCGCACGACGAACGCGTCGAACAGCACGCCCAGGGCCAGCCCGAGTCCCATCGATTTGATGATCACGGAGTCGGAGGCGATGAAGCCGGAGAACACCGCGATCATGATGATCGCGGCAGCCGTCACGACGGTGCGGCCCGCGCGGAAGCCCTGGGCGACGGCCAGGCGCGGCGCCGCGCCGTGAGCCCAGGCCTCGCGCATCCCGGATGCGAGGAACAGCTGGTAATCCATGGCGAGCCCGAAGAGGATGCCGACGAGGATCACGGGCAGGAAGCTCAGGATCGGGCCGGGATTGTGCACGCCGAACAGGTCGCCGAGCCAGCCCCACTGGAACACCGCGGTCACCGCACCATAGGTCGCGAACAGCGACAGCACGAAGCCTCCTGTGGCGATGAGCGGCACGAGCAGCGAGCGGAACACCGCCACCATGATGAGGAACGACAGGCCCACGACCACGACGAGGTAGATCGGCAGGACGTCGGCCAGCCCTTCCGAGATGTCGATGTTGATCGCCGCTGCTCCGGCCACGCCGAGGGCGATATCGCCGTTCACGGGCGGCAGCGCGCGAAGGTCGCGCACCAGCTGCTCGGTCGACACGGCGTTCGGCCCCTCGGCGGGGATGACCTGGAACGCGGCGAGGGTGCGGTCGTCTGAGACGGCGACGGGGGCGACCGCCGCGACGTCGTCCTGCGCGAACAGTTCGCGGGCCACGTCGAGCTGCAGGCCCTGGACGTCGGCTTCGGCGGTGCCCCCGGGGAGGGCGGCGGTGACGAGCAGCGGCGCATTCGCGCCGGCACCGAAGGCATCCTCTGTCCACGTGAAGGCCTGGTAGGCGGTCGAGTCCTCCGCCTCGGACCCTCCGTCGGGCAGCCCCAAACGCATCGACAGGGCGGGGATGGCGACGACGAGGAGGGCGACCGTGGCGACGAGCATCGTGACCACCGCGCGCACCGTCGACATCGGCCGAACGGGGCGACCGGTCGTCGCGACGGATCCGGTCTCGATCCGGGCCGCGCGCCGGGGGTGCTCGTCGGCTTCGATCACCGCGGTACGAGCGGTGCGACGGGGGTGCTCCGCGGCATCCGCGGCGGCCGCGGCGCGGGCACGGGCCGCGCGACCGAGGACGCGCATCCCCGCGCGGCCCAGGAGTGCCGGCGTCAGCGACACCGCGATCAGCACGGCGACGAGCACACTGACGGCGCCCGCGGTACCCATGAGCCCGAGGAACGGGATGCCCGTGATGTTGAGCGCGAGCAACGCGACGATCACCGTCATCCCGGCGAACACGACCGCATTGCCGGCGGTGCCGTTGGCGAGACCGATCGATTCGACGACGTCCGCGCCCTGGAGCAGCTGCCGTCGGTGACGGTAGAGGATGAACAGTGCGTAGTCGATACCCACGGCCAGTCCCAGCATCACGCCGAGGATCGGGGTGACGGATGCCATCTGCACGAGGCCCGAGAACGACAGCGTCGCCATGGCGCCGATGGCGACCCCGACGAGCGCCGTGATGATGGGGAACGACGCCGCCAGGAGCGACCCGAGCACGACGACGAGGACGATCGCCGCGATCGCGACGCCGATGGCCTCACCGACTCCGAGGATCTCGGGCACGCCCTGGGAGATCTCCGTGTTGAAGGCGACGTCCACGCCCGCGACGGGGTCGGCGGTGAAGTGCTCGACCACGGCCTCCTTCGACGCCTCGGCGAGCTCCAGCCGGGGCTGATCGAACGAGACGTTGACGATCGCGGTCGATCCGTCATCGGAAACGAGCCGGATGGCGTCCGCGAAGGAGAGGAGTTCGGCGCCGTCGTCGAGCTGCGCCTCCTGCGCGGCGATCTGCGCGAGACCGTCGGCCACCTGGGTCTGCTGCTGTTCGAGGGCGCTGCGCTGCTGGTCGAGCTGCGCCTGCTGCGCGTCGAGGGCGTCGAGCTGCGCCTGCTTCTGTGCGGCCGGGAGGGGTGCGGCTTCGAGCTGCGCGCGGGCCGAGTCGAGTTGCTGCTGACCGGCGTCCAGCTGCGCGGCGCCCGCGTCGAGCTGCTGCTGGCCGGACTCGGCCTGCGAGCGCGCATCGGCGAGCTGCCCGCGGCCGTCGACCACCTGCTGGCGCTGATCGTCGAGCTGCTGCTGGGTCGCGAACGGATCGGTGACGCGGGCGACGTCGGGGAGGTCGCTCGACGAGTCGACGAGAGAGGTGATGGCGCTCTTCTGGTCGGACGTCAGAGCCGAGCCGTCCGTCGTGCGGAACACCACCGCTCCGGAAGCGCCGCTGAAGTCCGGGAGCTCGTCCTGAAGTTCCGCGATGACGTCGCCGGATGCCGTGCCGGGGATGTCGAAGCTTGAGCTCAGGCCTTTGAAGCCGACGAGGAACCCGCCGACGACCACGCCGAGGATCACCACCCACGCGACGATCACGGCCCAGGCGCGCCGGGCGGCGAAGGTTCCGAGACGGTGCAGCAGTTCGGCCATGCGGTGTTCCTCTCGTGCGGTGCACGCGGAAGAGCACCGTCGGCTCCGACCAGTCCCGGCAAAGATAACACGGACCGTCTCGTCTTGTTCGACCGCGTCATCCCCCAGAATGAGGGCATGGTTCTATCGCGAAGCGGACCGGTCCGAAGCGAAGCGGCGCACCAGGCGATCCTCGACGCCGCGGTGGCCCTCTTCGCCGAGCGCGGCTACGACCACCTCACCATGGAGGGCATCGCTCGGCGGGCCGGGGTGGGGAAGCAGACGATCTACCGGTGGTGGCCGAGCAAGGGCGACGTCCTCGCCGAGGCGATCCTCGAGGGACGCCTGCTCGGCCGCGAGCGCGACCTGCCCGACACGGGGGACGCGCGCAGAGACCTGGCCACCTGGCTGAACGGACTGTTCACGCTACGGGCCAGCGCCGACGGCGAGGGGTTGCTGCGCTCTCTCGTCGCCGCGGCCGCGGGGAGCGCGGAGACGGGTCGACGACTGCGCGCGGAGATCCTCGCGGCACCGCTCGTCGAGCGACTCTCCACCGCGATGGCCGGAACGACGGGACCTCGACTCGACGCGGCGGCCGACGCCCTCCTCGGCGCCGTGATCCTGCGCGCGCTCAGCCGTGAGGAGTTCGACTTCGACGACATGCTGCACCTGGTCGACGCCGTGATCGGCACGCCGACACCCCGCCGCTGACGCACACCGCTCGCCACCCCGCGGCCGTCAGCACCCTGATCTCTACCACGCGGCGCTGACCGGCGTCCAGACCGGGAACGCTCAGCCGCGTCCCGTACACTGGAGGGAGCAAGGGGAGTACTCCCATCGCGACGATCTCGTCAGTACGGTCCACGTCATCGTGAACCCGGGACGTCGGCCCGTCTCGCCGGGTGGAGGAGACCTTGGTGTCTTGTCGTACACCTTTCTCCCTTGGAGGCCGCCATGGGCGTCACCCCCCTCATCTGGATCATCACGATCGCGATCACGGTCGCGTTCTTCGTCTTCGAGTTCTTCGCGCACGTGCGGAAGCCGCATGAGCCGTCGATCGCCGAGTCCGCCCGCTGGTCGGCGTTCTACATCGGGCTCGCGCTGCTGTTCGGTGTCGGCATCGGCGTGGTGTCGGGCTGGACGTACGGCGGCGAGTACTTCGCCGGGTACCTGACCGAGAAGGCCCTGTCGATCGACAACCTGTTCGTGTTCCTGATCATCATGACCGGGTTCGCGGTGCCGAAGATCTACCAGCAGAAGGTGCTGATGATCGGCATCGTCATCGCGCTCATCATGCGCGGGGCGTTCATCGCGGTGGGCGCCGCACTGATCGAGAACTTCTCCTGGATCTTCTACCTCTTCGGCGCCCTTCTGCTGTTCCTTGCGTACCGTCAGGCGTTCTCGCACGGCGAGAGCGACCCCGCCAACGGCAAGTTCATGCAGTTCGTCCGCCGCGTGCTCCCCGTATCCGAGGAGTACAACGACGACAAGCTCACCGTTCGTAAGAACGGCAAGCGCTTCGTGACGCCGATGCTGCTGGTCATCATCGCGATCGGCTTCATCGACCTGGTCTTCGCCGTGGACTCGATCCCCGCGATCTACGGCCTGACGAACGAGGCGTACATCGTCTTCACGGCGAACGCCTTCGCCCTCATGGGCCTGCGCCAGCTGTACTTCCTCATCGGCGGCCTGCTCGAACGCCTCGTCTACCTGGCGCAGGGACTGGCCGTCATCCTGGCCTTCATCGGTGTGAAGCTCGTGTTCCACGCCCTGCACGTCAACGAGGTCCCCTTCATCAACGGGGGCGAACCGCTGCTCTGGGTGCCCGAGATCCCGATCTGGTTCTCGCTGCTCTTCATCGCCGCCACGGTGGCCGTCGCGACGATCGCGAGCCTGCGCAAGACCCGGAACGACGACGAGAAGAAGAAGCGCGAGACCTTCGACGGCGAGAAGGTCATCCACGCTCCCGAGGACTGACCCTCCGAACCGATGACGGGCTCGCGGCGGTCGCCGCGGGCCCGTCGTCGTCTGCCGCATCCGACCGACGAGCGCAACCCCGGCGAGACGCTCCGGTGGTCGTCCTACCGTGGCCGACATGACGCGATTCGGCTACACCCTCATGACCGAGCAGAGCGGCCCGCGGGCGCTCGTCGACTACGCCGTCGGCGCCGAGCGCGCCGGCTACGACTTCCTCGTCTCCAGCGATCACTACTCGCCGTGGCTCACCAGCCAGGGCCACGCCCCCTATGCCTGGACCGTTCTCGGCGCCGTGGCGCACGCCACCACCGACGTCGAGCTGATGACCTATGTGACCTGCCCCACCGTCCGATACCACCCCG
Organism: Microbacterium galbum; assembly: GCF_032464915.1. Taxonomy (NCBI): domain Bacteria; kingdom Bacillati; phylum Actinomycetota; class Actinomycetes; order Micrococcales; family Microbacteriaceae; genus Microbacterium; species Microbacterium galbum. Next base: position 800,468 of record NZ_JAWDIS010000001.1, read on the forward strand.
CGGTCGTCGCCCAGAAGGCGGCGACGCTGCAGCTGCTGTCGGAGGGCCGCTTCACTCTCGGTCTCGGATCCGGCGAGAACCTCAACGAGCACGTCGTCGGCGAGGGATGGCCCGCGGTCCACGCCCGTCAGGACATGCTCGTCGAGGCGATCGAGATCATCCGCGCGCTGCACACCGGCGACCTCGTCACCTACGACGGCGAGTACTTCCGCGTCGACTCCGCCCGCGTGTGGGATGCCCCCGACGGCGGGGTCCCGATCGGTGTGGCCGTTTCCGGCGAGCACTCCATCGAGCGCTTCGCTCCGCTCGGCGATCACCTCATCACCACGGAGCCCGACGGCGACCTCATCAGCGGGTGGGATTCCCACCACGACGGAGAGTCGCGCAAGATCGGTCAGATCCCGATCAGCTGGGATCCCGACAAGGATGCCGCCATCGCACGCGCTCACGACCAGTTCCGCTGGTTCGCGGGGGGATGGGCCGTCAACGCCGACCTCCCGACGCCGGCGGGCTTCGCGGGGGCTTCGCAGTTCGTCCGACCGGAGGACGTCGCCGACTCGATCGCCTGCGGCCCGGATCTCGACGAGCTCGCGGAGAGCGTGCGTCCCTTCATCGATGCCGGCTTCACCGACATCGCCATCGTCCAGGTGGGCGACGAGCAACAGCAGCGATTCGTCGACGAGATCGCCGCTCCGCTGCTGGAGAAGCTCCGCGCCCTGTGACCGGCGGCGGGGCGCGCCCGACGGCGCGTCCCGCGGCTCACCGGCCGATTCGTCCCGTCTCGGCGACCCACTGTTCGAGGCGCCAGACGGGGAGGCGGAAGACGCGGGCGACCGCGACCGCCGTGAAGCGTCCTTCGACGACCGCGGCGATGGCGAATTCCCGCAGCGACGTGAACTCCCGACCGGCGAGGGCCCCCTCCCGCAGTTCCGCGAACGTGCGGGGCTGGCGCGTCGCGACGGGTCCCGAGGCATCCAGGACGTAGGGCGATCTCGCCTCGACGGCTCGGCGAGGCGAATGCGGACGCTCGGACGCTGACGGAGCCGGTTCCGGCGCGCCGGTGGGCGCGGCCTCGATCGCGACCGGCCCGCGGGTCGGCGTCCACGGCGCCGGCGGTAGCTCTCCGCCCCAGGTGACCTCCGTCGCCGGCACGACGGCTCCTGCCTGCTCGCGCGGAGGTTGCCCCTCGGGAGGGGCGTTGACGATCGACTCCCCGATCGGTTCGGGCATCGTCGGCGCGGCTCTCGCAGACGTCCATGGCGCTACGGGGAGCTCACCGCCCCAGACGACCTCGCTCGGCACCACGTACGAGCTCGCGACGGGAGGGGCCGGCGCGGTCTCGAGCCAGGGAGCCGGAGGCAGGTCTCCGCCCCACACCACGTCGCTGGGAACCACGTAGGCGCTCTGCGGGGCCACGGACGGCTCGGCGGGGGCGGGGACGGCATCCCCGAACAGCTCGCCGACCTCGACCTCGAACGTCTCGGCGAGCGCGACCAGCGTCGCCAGCGACGCCGTCGTGCGGCCCGCTTCGATCGCCCGCACGCGGGACTCCGACAGCCCCGCCTCGAACGACAGGGTCAGTACCGTCAGGCCGCGCTCTTCGCGCAACCGGCGCACATGACGAGCCAGCGTGCGCAGCACCTCGTCGAGACGCCCGTCGAGGGGTGCCTGTGTCATCCGGTCCTCCCGTAACCGAGGATGCCAACCTGTGTCCGGGGGAGACAGTGAACAGTACCGCGTTCGCGGCGGGAAGCGCGGCACGCCGTCGGCGGCGCGCCGCCCGTCAGCCCCGCAGCCCCGTCGAGCCCAGGACGCGCTCGACGACGATCTCCAGCACGACGCGCTCGGGGTTCACACGAGGCCGGCGATACCGCGCGGCGTAGAGCTCGACGGCGTGGGCCACGGCATCCGGATCATCACTCACGCGGGCGGTGCCTTCGAAGCTCATCCAGCGGGCCCCGTCGACCGAGCACACCGCGGCGCGCCCGCCGCGGACGGCGTTGACGAACTTCTGTGTCCCACGCGATCCGATCACGCGGACGACGCCGTCCTCGTAGGTGAAGCCGACCGGGACGGCATGGATCCGTCCCGACCGACCGAGGGTCGAGAGGGTGGCCAGGTGGTATTCGCTCAGGAAGGCGATTGCTTCATCGGTCAGCACCCCTCCAGCGTGCCACGCGAGACGACCTCCGACACGGTCTTGGTGGCCGTCTCCCATCGACGGATGCCGACGGCTCGGACCGTCCTCTCGAGGGGGGCGTCGGCGGCGAGCACCCGCAGCGCGTCGCCGAGGCGCTCCAGCGGAACCCGGCGGGCGAGCGTGACGTGCGGCGTCCACGCTCCCGGTTGCGTGTGGTCGCCGTCGTCTCCCGCCCCCGCGAGGTCGTGCACCCGCGCGTGAAAGTCCAACAACGCGGCCGAGGGGACCACCGAGCGCGCGATCACCCGCGTGCGCCCCGTGCCGAACAGCACGGGAGCCCCGAGGGTCATCCCCCGGGGAAGGGCGTCCGCGAGCAGTGCGCCGTCCACGTCGGCGAGGGTCGGGCGCACCAGCAGCGTGATGTGGGGACGGTTGCTCTCTCCGGTGTGGCGCGCCTGACTCGGCAGGTCGGCTGCGACGAGGGCATCCCATTCCCCGCGGATCGCCGCGTCGGATTCGTCGTCGAAGACGAGCTCCAGACTGACGATGTCGCTCACGGCCGGATCACCGGGTCGACCACCACGCCGCCGCCACCAGTGCCGGCTGGAAGAAGAGTCGTCCGAACCGCTTCTGGTCGGTGTCGAGGCCGAAGGCCGACCGCCCCTTGCGCCATTGATCGATGTTCCCCGGGAAGATCGCGATGAAGAAGGCCGCCAAAGCGGCGCCGACACGGCGACGCTCCTTCGGCAGCGCGACGAGCGCGAGCCCGAACGCCGCCTCTACCACTCCGGAGGCCACGACCACCGCGTCTCGATCGAGCGGGCCGTGCTCTACGAGGGCATCCGGCACCTGCGCCTGGAAATCCCGCCGAGCGAAGGTCAGGTGCGAGATTCCGGCGAACATCATTGCCAGGGCCAACGCCCAGCGCACGAAGGTCTTCATGGCAGCACGCTAGATCGCGACCGTCCGCCCCCCGGCGGGCTTGACGACGCACGTCCGGGCTCTTCGCCCCCTCGAACCGGGCGCTACGACACCGGTCCGGTTCACGCAACCCCCGGCCGCTGACGACGCGTCGCGCTTGACTGGGAACACGTCAGACGAGGAGGTGCCCCATGACGATGACAGACGCCGGATCCCCGTCGATCCGCGAGGAGGATCTCGATGCGCTGCTCATTCGGGCCGCCTCCGGCGACTGCGACGCATTCGTCGCCTTCTACGACGCGACGGCGCCGCGCATCTACGCCACCCTGCTCGCGCTGACGGGTGTGGCCGCGAAGGCCGAGCTGCTGCTGGAGGGGATCTACGTCGAGGCGTGGGAACGCATGCGCGGCCGTGACGCTCCCCCGTGCCCGGGTATGCAGTGGGTGTCGGCCATCGCGCATCGGCACGCATCCGGGCGGGCCTGAGGCCGGAGCCAGGTGGACCGTCGCTGTTCAGGAAGCGTCGACGGGGGTTGCGATCACGCCGTGCGTCTCGAGATCGACGGTCAGACCGCTCGAGGAATTCGCGGAGTTGGCGTACGTCTGGAGGAGGGCGGGATCGAGCATCTCGGGCTCGACCGCTCCGAAGACGAAGCGCAGCGGGATCGACGGCTGGATCCAGATCGTGCTGCGACCGGTCGCCTCACCCGATGGATGCCGCCACGACATCGTGAAGCTCTCCCCGCGACGCAGCTTGGTGGCGATGACGACCTTCACATGCGCGAGGACACGATCGGGGATCTCGATCGGGCGCTCGGAGGAACCGTAGAACAGTGAGCCCATCAGCTCCTCCTTCCGAGGATGCCATCTTCGATTATTTTACTAGGTTGGCTAACTATCGCCAAGTGAATTCGCGGAGAATCTGAGGGGAATCGAATTGTTGGACGGGGGCGCGAATTAGTTCGGTCCTCTGGAATCTCGGGGACCGAACTACAATGGCGCCACGGGGGCCCGACCCGGAGGAGACGTATGACGATCGAGACCGCTCACGACCCCGCATCCACCACCGCTCGAGCGGTCGAACGCCTCCGCCTCGCCGAAGCCCGTCTCGCGCGGCGGCGCCAGACGGAGTGCGGTCCGAGTGAGAATGCGCGGGCCGCGATGCGCCTCATCCTCGAGCGCGCGGACGCCGGCGCACGCATCACGCCGACGGAGATCGCCCAGTCGCTCGCCATCTCCACGGCATCCGTCACCGGAATGCTGGACCGCCTGCATGCCGGTGGACTGATCTCCTTCGAGGCGAACCCCGCCGACAGACGCAGCAAGTTCGTGATGCCGTTGGATCGGGACGCCGATCCCGATGCCGTCGACCCCGTCACGGCTCGCATCCGGGAGTTCGCGCTCGATCTGCCCACCGACACCGCCGGTCAACTCGTGCAGTTCCTCGACCGGGTTCGCGAAGTCGTCGACGCCGAATGTCGCTGACGGCGTCAGGTCGCCGCGACCGCCTCCGGCTCGGGCTCGTTCGTGATGCTCAAGCCCCCGGGCGAGCTCGCCTCGTTCATGAGGTCGTCGATCCATCGACGATTCAGCTGCGGGGATCGGCTGCCGTAGAAGTGGAAGACCAGCGGGATCGACGGCGAGATCCACAGGCTGCGCGTCCCGCTGCCGTCACCGAGCGGGAAGTGGAACATGAAGGGCTCCCCGCGACGCAGCTTGTTCATGAACACCATGCGCAGGTGGGACAGGGTTCGATCCTCAATGTCGAACGAGTGACCCAGGGTGTTGTAAACCAGTTTTCCCACCATGACAGCGTACCGCGCTCCACCCGGTTAACTACTGCTCGACAGCTTCTCTCGGGCCTCAACTAGAGTGCTCAGCGTGCCCCGACTCCCGCGTTCCCTCCGCACCCGGCGCCGGGTTCCCCGCGCCGTGCTGGTGGCGCTCGCCGTGGTGGCGGCTGTCGCCGTCATCGCCCTGATCGCGGTCGTCGGCAACCTCGTCACGACCCTCTTCCAGACGTTGGCCGCCCGCCCGCCCGCCGTGGACACGCGCATCGTGGCGCCCGACGAATCGAAGGCCGCGCAGGCGGCGAGCGCCCCCGACGGCGACGCCACCGAGCAGGCCGCGGCGCAGTGGCTGGCCTCGCAGCCGACCACCTACTGGCTCACCCCCGAGATCGACCCCGTCGACGAGGTGTGGGACCGCGTCGCACACCTCGCCGCAGAGGCCCGCGATCAGGATGCCGCCCTCTCCATCGCGGTGTACGGCCTTCCCGATCGCGACTGCGGCAACCACTCCGCCGGCGGTCTCGACCCGGAGTCGTATCGCGCGTGGACGCAGCGCATCGGAGACGCGCTCGGCAACGCGTCGGACATTCAGAAGATCGTGGTGCTCGAGCCCGACAGCATCGCCCTGTCGTCGACGTGCGGCACACCGTCCGACCGCGCCGGCTACCTCAAGGAGGCCGTCGACAACATCCGCGGGACCAACACGTGGATCTACATCGACGGGGGCCATTCGTCCTGGCATCCGGTGAAGGAGATGGCCGACCTGATCCGCGCGACCGGCCTCCTGTCCGACGTGCGCGGCGTCGCCCTCAACGTCTCCAATTACCAGGACACGGCGGCCGAGTTCGACTACGCCCACGCATTGTCCGACGAGCTGGGCGGCACGCACGCCGTGATCGACACGTCCCGCAACGGCGCCGGCCCCGCGGGGTCCGAGTGGTGCAACCCGGCCGATCGTCTCGTGGGCAGCCCCGGCGGCTCGTTCGGCGACGGCGTCGTCGACACGAATCTGTGGATCAAGCCGCCCGGCGAGAGCGACGGCGAGTGCAACGGAGGGCCCACCGCGGGCACCTGGTGGCCCTCGGCGGCCGTGGAACTCACGCGCGACCAGCGCTGACCGCGCACCCGCAGTCCGCGCCGCGCGCAACCCGTCAGTCGTCATCGTCGGGAAGTGTGTCAAGATTGCGCTCGTCGCTTCGCGACACCGCGTCTCGGGGGAGTACGCGGGCACGATCCCGTGCGAAGCCGGAAGAGTGGGTGAAATGAGCGACAGCTCCGAGTTGCTGAAGACCGCGGTCATCGTCGAAGACGATCCCGACATCCGTCACCTCCTCGTCGAAGTGCTCGAGTCCGCCGGGTTCTCGACCGTCTCGGTCGGAAACGGCATCGACGGTGTCCGCGCGGTCCTCGCCTACCAGCCGTTGATCACCACCCTCGACGTGAACATGCCCGGCATCGACGGGTTCGAGGCGGCCCGCCGCATCCGTCAGCAGAGTGACACGTACATCATCATGTTGACCGGCCTCGAGGAAGAGGCCGACGTGGTGCTCGGACTCGGCGCCGGCGCCGACGAGTACGTGGTCAAGCCGTTCCGTCCGCGCGAACTGCGCGCCCGCATCGAGGCGCTCCTCCGACGCCCCCGCGGCGGGGAGTCTCACGCGAGCACCGCACCTCGGCAGGACAGCGTCGGCCGCTCCTTCCCGAACCCCCGCCCCGAGGCGACCACTCCCCCGGTCACCTCCTCGGCACCGAGCGCTGCGGTGATCGTGCCGTCGTCGCAGGGACCGGAACCCCGCGCCGAGGCGCAGGTAGCCCCCGCCGCACGGACGGAGCTCGTGCCCCGTCCCGCCGCCGGCGACCTCACCCCCACCGGTGGAGCGTGGATCGCGCACCGCGACCTGCAGCTCGACCCCGACAGCCGTCTCGTCCGCGTCGGCGGCGAAGAACTCGAGCTCACGCGCACCGAGTTCGACCTGCTGGCCACCCTCATGGAGTCCAAGCGCCGCGTGCGCAGCAAGGCCGATCTCACGCTCGTCCTCCGCGGGGAGTCCTACGTCACGAGCTACTTCGTCGGCGAGGCCGACAAGAGGGCGATCGAGGCGCACATGACGAATCTGCGCCGCAAGCTCGGCGACAACCCGGCCAATCCGCGCTACATCGAGACCGTGCGCGGCGTCGGTTACCGCCTGACCTCGGAGCTGCTGGCCACGCCCTGAGCCCCCTGCGAATAACGGATGCCTCGGCCCTCCCCAGGGCCGAGGCATCCGTGTCTCTGATGCGTTCGGGCGCGATCAGATCGTGTGTTCGTCAGACCTTGAAGCCGTGCTGGCGACGAACGAGCTTGGAGAACATGAGGAGGGTCTGCAGCACGGTGACCACGCCGACGATGGGCCATCCGATCCACAGGATCGAGGACTGCACCATCGGCCCGACCATGACCCAGATCACTGCGAGGGCGATGGCGACGGCGATGAGGACCACCATCGGGGTCCAGTGCCCCAGTCCGCCACCGCGCTCCGCCTTGGCCTGCATCGCCCAGTTGTCGACCTTCTTGCGCGAGAGGAAGCGGGTCCACGAACGCACGAAGTGGCTGATGCGGATCCACATGAACAACTCGGCGGGGAAGAACAGCACGGCGAAGAGGACGTCGCTGCGGTTGCAGTTCTTCATGGTCCGCGCGATGCGCAGGTTCAGCAGCATGGCGATGACCGGCGGGATCAGCCACAGGGGCGAGAACACGAAGGCGCCGATCGACAGCGAGCCCGCGAGCAACGTGAGGAACGCGACGCGCACGAACAGGTTGGTCAGCATGCCGAAGTTCTCGAACCAGCGCAGACGCAGGTTGGGGTGGAAGGGCTGGCCCTTGGTGTCACCGCGCTGCCCCGGCCACATGAGTTCGATCGCGCCGTAGGTCCACTTGACCTGCTGGGCGTCGTAGCCCGACAGGGTCGTCATGCCGCCCACGTCGGCCCGCGCGTACGGGCTGATCTTGGTGAGGTAGCCGGCGCTCTTGATCTGCAGCGAGAGGAGCGAGTCCTCCACCTCGGAGTCCTTCACCCAGGGAGTCGACTGGTGGTTCTGCTTCATGGCGTCGCGCAGGGCGTTCGTCGAGAAGATCGAGAACTGTCCACCCAGGACGGCCATGTTGCGCCCGCGCAGCATGTTCTGCAGGTTGAACGCGGCGAACTGCGTGCGCTGCCCGGCGGTCAGGAAGCGGGCGATGGCGCCCTTGATCGGCTTGTCGTCGATCGTGTAGATCGCCGAGATGCCGCCGATGCGGGAATCCGACACGGCCTCGGTCTCCAGGTACTCGACGGCCTTGGTGTCGGCGATGGTGTCGCCGTCGACGCCGAGGAGGTAGTCGTATCCCTCGACGAGCGAATACCCGTAATTGAGGGCACCCACCTTCTTGTCGGGGTTCTTGCCGATGTCGTGCACGAACACCTCGGTGAACTGCTCGCCCAACTCGGTCTGCAGCTCGTGCGGCCCGCTGTACTCGGAGGCGATCTTGACGGTCGCGTCGGAGGTGTTGTTGACGACGACGTGGATGACGTCGGGCACACGGGTCTGCGCGAGCAGCGCCTCGATCACATCGGCGATCGACTCCTCCTCGTTGTACGCGGGGATGACGCAACCGATCGTCGAGCGGTGCACCGAGGTGTGCTCGAGTACCGCGGCGAAGTCGTCGGCGAAGCCGTGATCCTCCGCCGACGCCGACGCCGCCAGCTCGCCCTGGTGGAGGTTGAATTCCCGGGCGGTGGGGGTGAAGCTTCGCGCATCAGTCATGGCGGTGTCTTCCTGTCGGTGTAGCGGCGGATCGGCCATGTCCCACTCTGGTAGGTTCACCGCAAGGCGACCACCGCACACGACCACCGTCCCCGCAAGATTTCCGCAAGATTTGCGACGGACACCCGAAGGAGACGCGCCCCGTGATCTTCCTGGCGCTGCTGGCATCCATCGTCGCTGCGGGCATCGCGCTGACCATGCTGTTCCTCACCCATGGTCGACCGGACGACGACCGCGGCGGCCAACGCGCCGACATGGTCCGCTACTTCGGGATCGCCGCGGTCGCAGCCCTGCTCTGCGGCACCATGAACGTCCTCGAGACGGCCGGAGCCGGCGAAACGGCGGCGGCGGTGGGCAACGCCACGAATCTGGTCGCCGTCGGCCTGCTCTGGGCGGGCGCGCGGCGGCTGAACCACCGCCGCGCGATCGGGGCGGTCAGCACCGCCGCGGGCGCCGTGCTGATGCTGGGCTTCACGTTCCTGATCCCCCTGGAGGATGCGACGCTGCTGAAGACCGCCGGCCTCACCGTCTACGGCGCCCTGAGCGCACTCGAACTCTCGCGGCGGCCCCTCGGCGCCCTGTCCGGCGCACAGATCCTGTCGTGGACGCTGGGCGTCTATGCGGCATACAACCTCTGCCGACTCGTGGTCGCCGCCGTCATGGGGCTGGAGCCCCTCGTCGGGAGCGGCCCCGTCTCGGCCGAGGCGACCGCCGCCGCCAGCGCCGTGGCCATCGCCCTCGTCTCCGTCGCGGCCGTGCGCTTGGGACGCCAGCTCGACGACGCACCGGCACCGGGCACCCGTGCGCACGACCGGGGCTCCCTCCGCCGCGAGGCCGCCCGGATGATCGCGGGGAACTCGCCCGTGCGGGCCACGCTCGTCCGCGTGCCCGAGATCGACCTGATCCGCGCCGCCCACAGCACCGGACGAGCCGAGACGATGCTGCGCACCGTGGCAGCGGCGCTCGATGACGCGATCGACGACGCGGCGTGCGGGATGCCGTCACGCGACACGGTCTTCGCCGTCGCTCCCGCCGTCCTCGACGCGGCGGAGCTCGAGCAGGCGGTCCGCCGCGCCTTCGCCGGACGCATGCCCGGGATCGACTACGACGACGTTCCCGACCTCGTCTTCGAGCACTACCTCGTGGGCGACGTCGACGACCTCTCCCTCCTGATGGAGAGCACCCGCCAGCGCCCGCGGCAGGAGCACCGCGACGACTGAGGCCGACCCGTCGACGGCGTCAGTTCGAACCGGTGCTCTGCCCCCACCCGGGGGCACGGCCGGTGCTCGACGAGGTTCCGGTCGTTCCGGAACTGGCGCCCTGGCCCTGATCGGTGAAGATCGCGATCGGCAGGTACTGGTAGACCGTCTGCTGCGAGAACGACGAGTCGGTGTTCGCGGTGCCTTCGACGGCCACGTTGAGCGCGAACTCGAGGGTGATGCCGTACGTGTCGTTGGGCAGTTGCCGGATGGAGGTCGTCGGCACCAGCAGGCCGCCCTGGAAGCTGTTCAGGAGCAGGCCGCGGTCGGAGCGCAGGGTGTCCGAGGGAACCAGGGTGCGGGGATCGGCACTGAACTGGAAGGGGTTGGAGACCTGACCGCTGGTCTGGGCGGTCTGCGACGAGATCGACACGGAGGACAGGTAGACGCGTCGCTTCTGCGTGAGGACGGCCTTCTCGTCGACGCGGTTGTCGACGACGTTGATCGCGAAGCCGAACTGCTTCTCGTCCGTCGACGACCACTCCATCGTGCGCTTGGGGTTGACCGCCCAGACGTCCAACCGCACCTCGAGACCGTCGGCCACCTCGGAGGTGAGCGAGACGGATCCGTCGTAGGTGAACTGCGAGTCGAACGGCTTGGATGACGCCGACGCCGCCGGTTCGGGGGTGGCGACGACGACGGACTGCCCGCCCGCTCCGCCGGCCTGGCCGGGCAGCGCGGCGAACAGATCGGCGACCTGGGTGCAGCCGGTCAGCGTCGCGGGAAGGACGACGGCCACGGCCAGGGCCGGGGCGATTGCGCGCGCGCGACGGCGAGAGGTCTTGCTCACGGGATTCTCCTGAGGATCAGCGCGAGATCGCGCAGAGGTCGATGAACGACCATCACGCTGCGGGATGCAGGCCTCAGGGGGAATCTGACCGGGCGTCGTGACACGTGTTCACGCGCGGCGAGCAGAGACAGGATGGCGCGCTGAACATTACACCACTCTCTATACACTCGATGACATGGCATCCGCGAGGAGCGTCCCCCCGGCGGTCGTCGCGGGAGGCGCACACGACGAAGACGGCGCGAGCCCCAGCAGTCGCACGCGCTCCGTCTGGCTCCTCCAACTGGTGCTCGGCGCCAGCGTGGTCATCACCGTCCTGCTCGTCCAAGCGCTCGAGCCCTCCCTGTTCTCCCTGTGGTCGTTCTCGTCCGGCGTCGGCGTGGTCATCGCGCTCACCGCGGTCGCGATCGTCGTACCGTGGCAGCGGCTCCCTCGCGCGGCGGTGGCCGCGGTCCCCTTCGGCGACATCATCGGCATCGGGTTGCTGAGCTTCGGGACCGACCTCCGATTCGGGTTCTTCTGGGTGTTCCCCATCATCTGGATCGCCACCCACTTCGCCCTCGCATACCTCGTCTCCGCCCTCGGCACCGTCGGTGCGCTGATCGTCATCGACGCCGCCGTGAACGCCACGGGGCCCGTGACGGCTCTGCGCCTGATCGTGGTGCTCCTGTCGCTGACGTTCATCGCGATCACGTCGTTCCTCTCCGCCCGTCAGACGCGGGCGTTCAAACAGCTCCTCCGCCGCCAGGCCAGCCGACTCCAGGGCACGCTTCAGCGCGTGTCCGGTCAGGAGCGGCGCGTCTCGCAGATGCTGAACGGTCTCGACACCGGTATCGCCCGCCTCTCCGTCGACGGCGAGGTGCTCGCCCTCAACGACACGTACGTCGACCTGTACGGCGTGGAGCGGGACGAGCCCCAGCGTCCCGGCGGTGCCGTCGAGTACGCGAACCTGCGCGGCGAGCCGCTTCCGGAGTCCGAGCGGCCGTTCGCCCGCGCAGCCAGAGGCGAGCAGTTCGACGACGAGAGGGTGTGGCTCTTCGACACGCACGGCGAATGGCACGCCCTGTCCGTGTCGACCCGTCGCCTGATCTCCTCGGACGAGGCGGAGAGCACGCTGCTGATCGTGCACGACATCACCGCGCTGATCGAGTCGGAGCGCGCACGCGAACGACTCGCCGCCACCGTCTCGCACGAGCTGCGCAATCCGCTGACGGCCATCATCGGACACGCCGATCTCGCCCTCGACGACCCCGGGCTGCCCCCGAAGGTCCGAGACCAGCTGGAGGTCATCGCGGGAGCCGGCGAGCGCATGCAGGCGCTGATCTCGGAGATCCTCGCCAATTCGCGCGGTGTCTTCAAGGACCAGAGCGCCCCGGCCACCGCGGACGCGAGCCGCATCATCGCGTCGTCGCTCGCCTCCTTCCGTCCCGCCGCCGCGGCGCGTCGCGTCAACGTGATCGACGAACTGCCCCCGTCGGCCGACGTCCTCGGCGACGCCTTCCGTCTGCGCCAGGCCTTCGACAACATCCTCAGTAACGCCATCAAGTACACCCCGGCCGGCGGCACCATCCGCATCTCCGGCGAGGTGTCCCCCGACGATGTCATCCTGCGCTTCGCCGACACGGGGATCGGCATCCATCCCGATGATCTCGCCCGTGTCTTCGATCCGTATTTCCGCGCCCAGAGCGTGCGCGACAGTTCCACCCCGGGCACGGGTCTGGGAATGGGGATCATCCGCACCATCGTGGAGGACCAGGGCGGTTCGCTGTTTCTGGACAGCGAGCTCGGCGCCGGCACCACGGTGACCGTCATCCTTCCGGTGCGCAGCGAGGCGGAAGCCGCGTGATGCCCGACGACGTCCTGTCCAATCTGGGCCTGGCGCAGGCGACGGTGGCCACGCTCGGCACCGTGATGATCATCGGGCTGGGGTTCCTCCACCGGCCCTCCCGCTCCGCGTTGCTGTGGTCGCTCGCCTTCGTCCTGGCGATGACCAGCACCTGGGTCTCCGTGACCGGCGCGATCCTCGACGACGAGACCGTGCGGAGGGCCGGTCTGGGGCTCATGCTGGGCGCCCCGGCGCTGATCTGGTCGGGGTTCCGCGCGCGTCGCGGGGTCGCCTCGCTGCCGTGGATCGGCGGCCTGCAGGCCATCGTCACGGCGATCGTCTTCGTGTCCGTCGTCGATGTCAGCGCCTACGGGCTCGCGTTCCGACTCGCGTTCCTCGCTGCGGCGGTGTTCGCCGGCCTCACGCTCGCCGAGCTGCGTCGCGCGGCCGATCGGCTCGAGCGGATGGCCCTGCCCCTCACGATCGTCTCCGCGGCATTCGTCGCCCTGGGCGCCGGCATCCTCATCTCCGGGCTCTCCGCCCCCGCGACGATCGGCGACCTCGCCCTGCCGCGTGTGCTCAATGGTCTGGCGATGCTGGTCTTCCTCGTCTGCGCCACGGTGTCGCTGCTGTATTTCACGTCGGTGTCGCCCAGTGGGCGGCGGGCCGCGTCCTCGTGGCCCCACTTCGTCGTCACCGCGTCCGACCGCCTGCGCCGCGCGGCTCAGGCCCGGGAGGAGTCCTGGGCGGTCCTCACCGTCCGACTGGATGACCCTCAGCAGTTGCGCAGCGCCGCCGGCGAGAACGCCTGGATGCGACTCGTCGAGGACTTCGAGAGGGTCGTCGTCGAGACATTCCCCGCCGAAGCCGATCTGGGCCGAGAGACGCGCGGTCGGGTGGTGGTCGTCCTGGCGCGTCCGGACTCCGTCCTTCGCGAACAGGTGCGCACGGTGCTGCGACGCATCACCGAACTCGATGGATCGGCATCCGTCGGCGTCCAGCTCTCGGCGAGCGTGGGATGGGTCGCCGCGGAAATGGGCGGTTTCGACCTGCCGACCCTCATCGCGGATGCCGATCGCGCGGCCGCCGAGGCGACCCTGCAGGGCGGGGACCGCTGGCAGCGCGTGCGCGCCTGATCAGCCGCCGGATCCGGTCTCTCCGCCGCCGGCGATCGCGACGGTGAGGGTGTCACTGGCGGTCTGCTTGGCGAACTCGTTCGATGTCGGGGTGGTCTGCACCAAGAACTCGAAGGTGAACTGGAGGGTGACGAACGTCGCCTCCGCCGGCACCTCCCCGACATTGAACGTCTGCGAATAGCTGTACGGAGACAGGACGAGATAGCCCGGGGCATCGGTCTGATCGGTCTGCGCCGCCAGCGGTGAGAACGACTGCGCCGCGTTGCCGGGGACGGCCGTCATGGTGGCCCGTTGCAGGTAGACCTTCTGCCCGTCATCCGGGGAGACCGTGGTCATCATCGACAGGCTCACGGGCTTCAACGCCGTCGGCGTCCAGCGGTCCATCGACAGCGTCGACCAGTAGTCGACCGTGGCGCTGACGGCCCCCGCGGTCAACGGCCGCTGCGTCGAGCCGCTGCTCAGGTCGTTGCGGACGGGCTGCGGAGCGGAGGATGCCGTGGGCGTCGGCGAAGCCGAGGCCGTCGCCGGTCCTCCTCCCTGGGCCCACGGAGGAGCGCCGCATCCGGCGAGAGCGAACGCACCCGCGACCAGCAGTGCCGCGGCACCGACGAGCCTGCCGCGCCTCGTTGCGAGCCCCATTCGTCCTCCCCCGGATCGTTCCCTTCAGTGTAGGTGTCCGAGGACGGGTGGCTGCCGCCGGGTGTCTAAGGTATGCGCGTGCAACGCTCGTCCCCTTCGGTCCCTCGCCGTCGTGCGCCCGCCGTCTTCGCGGCCGTGGTGCTCGGCGTGTTCATCGTCGGCCTCGGCTGTGCGGTCTGGATCGGGCTTCGGGGCGCGTCGGCCGTGCAGCACCTGCGGTCGGCGCAGGCGACGGTCGGCTCTGCGACGACCGAGGTCGCCGATCCGGCGGGAGCGATCGAGCGCCTCGGCGAAGCCGCCCCCGACACCTCGGCCGCGCGCGCCCTCACCGGCGACCCGGTGTGGGGGGGCGCAGAGATCCTGCCCTGGATCGGACCGCAGCTCGCCGCTGTGAGGACCGTCGCCGCGTCGGTGGACGACGCGGCATCCACCGCCGTCCTCCCTCTCCGAGCCGCCGCCGCCGTTCTCGCACCCGGCGCCCTCCACACGCCCGATGGGGCCATCGACGTGGCGCGGATCGCGGCCGCGCGGCCCGCGGCCGCCGATGCGGCGACGCGGCTGCGGATGGCCGTCGACCGCATCGCCGAGATCGACCGCGCACCTCTCCTCGGGGCCGTGTCCAGGGCCGTCTCCTCGACCTCCGCCGCGCTGGATCGGGCGGCCACCGCCGCCGAGGCGCTGGAGCGCGCGACCACCCTCGTCCCTCGCATGCTCGGGGCCGACGGCCGACGCTCCACCCTCCTGCTCTTCCAGAACAACGCCGAGTGGCGATCCCTCGGCGGGGTGGTCGGGGCCGTGGCCCAGGTGGATGCCGATGCCGGGCGCCTCGCCCTCGTCGCTCAGGCGTCGAGCGCCGATGTCACCGCCTTCGTCGACGACCCGGTCCTTCCTCTGCCCGACGATGTGCGCGGCGTCTTCGACACGCGTCCGGCCCGGTACCTGCAGAACACCACCCAGGTTCCCGATTTCGCCGTCGGTGCCGCTGTCGCCCGTGAGATGTGGCGTCGCACGCACGGCGAAGAGGTCGATGCGGTCGTCGCGCTGGACCCGGTGACGCTGTCGTATCTGCTGCGGGCGACCGGACCCGTCACCCTCCCCACGGGCGAGGTGATCGACGGCGACGATGCCGTTCCCCTCCTCCTCGACGAGGTGTACCGCCGCTTCGCTGATCCGCGCGAACAGGACGCCTTCTTCCAGAGCGCCGCCGCCGCGGTCTTCGGGGCGCTGGCGGAAGGACGCGGCGACTCGACCGCTCTCGTCGAGGCCCTGACGCGGGCGGGCGACGAGCGCCGCCTCCTGGTGTGGAACGCGGATGCCGCCGACCAGGCCGTGCTCGACGGATCGACGCTGCAGGGCGCTCTTCCCGTGTCCGATGACACCCGCACAACGGTCGGGGTCTATCTCAACGACGGCACGGGCTCGAAGATGGACTACTACCTGCACCCCCGCACGGCGATCGGATGGTGCGCAGACGGCCTGGCGACCCTCCGGGTGAGCCTGCGCAACGACGCGCCCGAGCCCTCCACGCTCCCGCCCTACGTGACGGGTGGGGGCGAGTACGGCGTCCGTCCCGGCGACGCGCTGACCGGCGTGTACGTCTACCTTCCGCCGGGGGCCGAGGTCGTCGACAGACGCACGTCGTCCGACGGAGCCGTCGCCCCGGGCTTCGCGGGCGGTCTGCACGACGGCCGGGCCGTGGTCAAGTGGTCCGTGCAGCTGTCCCCCGGCCAGACGGGCGTCCTGGACCTCGACATCCGGATGCCGACCACCCCCCGCCTCGAGATCCTGTCCACGCCGACGCGGGATCCACGCGAGACGCCCGACGTGGGGGCGTGTCCGGCCGCTGGGTGACCCCTCTTCGGCGGCTGCGGGTGAAGTCGCGAGGCACGGGGCGTGAAAGGGAACGGGACACGCCGCACCGAGTACTCCTCCTCCGCGAGACTCCCCGGTGGAGCGGCGCGTTCCGCTTTTCGAACACCGGCTCGACCACGCCAAGCAGATGGGGCACACCATGAAGACCACGATCATCCGGGCCGTCGCGGCGCTCTCGCTCGCCGCCGCCGCTGTGCTGGCGCCCACGGCCGCCAACGCCTACACCGACCCCGCCGTGATCTCGGTGACGCCGCCCGTCGTCGCTCCGGGCGGCAGCGCGACGTTCACGACCGATCGCGAGGGCTTCGACGGTGATGAAGACGTCGCCATCTCGATCACCGGTGTGGCCGCGAAGGGCGTGGCCCTCGCGTCCATCGCGACCGAGACCAACGACTCGCTGCGGACGAAAGCCGTCGATGGCAAGATTCACGCGCAGGTTCGCTTCCCGGCGAACGCGACCGGCGTCTACTCGTTCACCTTCACCGGCACCCGCAGCGGCGTGGTCCTCCACTCGAGCGTGACCGTCACCCCGGTCGGAGCACCGAGCGCACCCGCCCAGGGCGGTCTCGCGGTCACCGGCTTCGATGTGGGCAGCACGACGGGCCTGTGGCTCACCGGCGCGGCCCTCCTGGTCGGCGGTTCGGCCGTCGGCATCGGAACCGTCATCCGCCGCCGCCGCGCCTCGAAGAGCTGACCCTCCTGACAAGAAGAGGGGGCCGTCCTCGGACGGCCCCCTCTTCGGCGTTGCCGAGCACTCAGTCGAGGGCGCCCGCACGCGATGGGGTGACCTCCGCGGTGATGAGGATCGGGAGGTGGTCGCTCTGTCCCTGGGGCAGCGTCTTGATGTGGGCGATGTCGAATCCCATCGACGTCGCGAAGTCGTAGTGCCCGCGGAAGAAGCGGTACCGCGTGTACGTCCGTGTGTCGCTGAGCGTCAGCTCGTAGCCCTGATCGCGCACCTTCTGCCCGAGGTTCTCCTTGAAGACGGGGTAGTTGTAGTCGCCGACCATCAGCACGGGCAACCCCGGGCCGAGGTTCTGCAGCTCCGTGAGCGCCGTCCGGATCTGATGGCGGCGGAGCGAGTTGAGCGCGGTCAGGGGCGCGGCGTGGAACGAGGCGACGATGACGTCTCGCCCGTGGTCGATGTCGCGCAGGCGCACGCCGAGCATCCGTTCCTCGGCCGGTTTGAGCACGTAGTCGTGAAGCGACTTCTTCAACGCGATCGCCCGGACCTCTTCGGCGCGGAACGTGTTCTCGCGGTAGTACAGCGCGAGACCGAGCCGATTGCGCTGGGTGGCATCCGCCAATCGGAGGCCGCCGATCCGCTCCGGAATGTCCGTGGAGTCGCACTCCTGCAGGCAGAGCACGTCCACCTCGTGCTGCTCGACGAGCGCGGCGAGCTCACCCGCAGCGCGGTGCTTGTTGAGGTTGTACGAGATGACCTTCATGGCGGAGCCAGCCTACGACTCGCGCCGATGCCGCTCCTGAGGGGTTGCGCAGCCGCCGTGAGGTCGATTCAGGATGCCGACTCGTCGGCGTCCCGTCGGTTCCGCGTCTGCTCCGCGCGCGCCGCGAGCAGGTCGTCGGCGGGGTATCCGACCTCGGCGAGGACGAGCCCCCGGGCCGCGAGAACCTTCGTCTCCGGGATCCGCATGCGAGCGTCGCGGATCGCCACGACGTCGTCGATCGCGATGCGCCCCTCCCCCACCGCGACGCACGCGCCCACGAGCGCGCGGACCATGCTGTGGCAGAAGGCATCGGCGCGCACGTTCGCCACGAGGACGCCGTCGTCGCCACGGTGCCAGTCGTATTCGAGGAGGGTGCGGATGGTGGTCGCCTCTTCGCGGGCCTTGCAGTAAGCGGCGAAGTCGTGGAGCCCGATGAGGCGACCGGCGGCGGCATCCATCGCCTCGACGTCGAGAGCGCTGCGAACGGTCGTCGTCCTCGAGCGATCGAGCGGGTCGTAGTCCGTTTCCGCGTCGGCCAGACGGTAGGAGTATCGACGCCACACCGCCGAGAAGCGGGCGTCGAAGCCCTCCGGCACGAGAGACGTGCGACGGACCGTGACATCCGGGTAGGCGCCGAGGACGCCGCGGACACGACCGGCCAGGGCGGCGACCGCGTCACCCTCATCGTTGTCACGACGCCGTCGCGGCAGGCGGGTGATCTGCGCGTCGTCGAGGTCGAGATGCGCCACCTGGCCGGAGGCGTGCACTCCCGCGTCGGTGCGCCCGGCCACGACGAGACGGGGCGAGCCGCCGATGATGCGTTCGAGCGCCCCTTCGAGTTCGCCCTGCACCGTCCTCAGCCGCGGTTGCCGCGCCCATCCCCGGAAATGCGTGCCGTCGTAGGCGATGTCGAGACGTATGCGCACACGTCCAGCCTACGAGCGCCGCAGCCGGGGAAACGACGGATCCCCCGGTCGGGGACGGCCGAGAAAACGACGGAGCCCCCACCCTGATGGGTGGGGGCTCCGTGCGAGCAGGAAGCTCAGGCCTTGGCGTCGTCCTGGACGGCGTCATCGGCGGCGGCCTCAGCAGCCGCGCCTTCCTCGGGCGACTCGGCGCCGGCGTCGGCGGCCTCGTCGGTCGAGGTCTCCTCGACGGCGGGCTCCTCCGCAGCGGGCTCCTCGGCGGCCGGGGCGGCAGCGGCAGGAGCCGCAGCGGCCTTCGACGACGCCTTCTTGGCGACGGGCTCGAGGACGAGCTCGATCACGGCCATGGGGGCGTTGTCGCCCTTGCGGTTGCCGACCTTGGTGATGCGGGTGTATCCGCCGTCACGCTCGGCCACCAGGGGCGCGATCTCGGTGAAGAGGGTGTGCACGACCTCCTTGTCACCGATCACGCTCAGCACGCGACGACGCGCGTGCAGGTCGCCGCGCTTGGCGAAGGTGATGAGACGCTCGGCGAGCGGACGCAGGCGCTTGGCCTTCGTCTCGGTCGTCTTGATGGACTTGTGCGTGTACAGGGCTGCCGCGAGGTTCGCGAGAAGCAGACGCTCGTGGGCCGGGCCGCCTCCGAGGCGGGGACCCTTCGTGGGCTTAGGCATGTCGTGTTACTCCAGTGAAAGGTTCGGTCGGGTCCGACCGGGGTCAGACGGTCTCTTCGTCGTAGCCGCTGTAGAACTGGGCGCCGTCGAAACCGGGCACCGAGTCCTTGAGCGACAGTCCGAGCGAGGTGAGCTTGTCGCGCACCTCGTCGACCGACTTCTGACCGAAGTTGCGGATGTTCATCAGCTGCGTCTCGGAGAGGGCGACCAGCTCCGAAACGGTGTTGATGCCCTCGCGCTTGAGGCAGTTGTACGAGCGGACGGACAGGTCGAGGTCTTCGATCGGCATCGACAGCTCGTTCGAGAGGACGGTCTCGACCGGCGCGGGGCCGATCTCGATGCCCTCGGCCTCGACGTTCAGCTCGCGAGCGAGACCGAACAGCTCGGTGAGGGTGCGGCCAGCCGAAGCGACGGCGTCGCGCGGCGCGATGGACGCCTTCGACTCGACGTCGAGGACGAGCTTGTCGAAGTCGGTGCGCTCGCCGGCACGGGTGGCGTCGACGCGGTAGCTGACCTTGAGCACCGGCGAGTAGATCGAGTCGATCGGGATCTGACCGGCCTCGGCGTACTCGTTGCGGTTCTGCGTGGCCGAGACGTAGCCGCGGCCACGCTCGATCGTCAGCTCGAGCTCGAACTTCGCGGTGTCGTTGAGCGTCGCGATGACCAGCTCGGGGTTGTGCACCTCGACACCCGCCGGAGCGGAGATGTCGGCGGCGGTGACCTCACCGGCGCCGGTCTTGCGCAGGTACGCCGTGATGGGCTCGTCGCGCTCGCTCGAGACGACCAGCTGCTTGATGTTCAGGATGATCTCGGTGACGTCTTCCTTCACGCCCGGGATGGTGCTGAACTCGTGCAGGACGCCGTCGATGCGGATGCTCGTGACGGCCGCGCCGGGGATCGACGACAGGAGGCTGCGGCGCAGCGCGTTGCCGATCGTGTAACCGAAACCGGGCTCCAGCGGCTCGATGACGAAACGGCTGCGGAACTCCCCGATCTTCTCCTCGGTCAGAGTGGGACGCTGTGCGATGAGCACTATGTGTTCCTTTCGATCACGTGCCCGCTATATGACACGTGTAATGGGGTGAGGTGTTGAGTTGTACTCGCGGGATGACGCTCGACCGCGACGGTCTCGCGGCATCCGGAAGTCTGAGTCGCGCGTGAGCGCGGCGTTCCCGGGGAGCGACGAGCACTCCCCGGGAACGGACGCGTCAGACGCGGCGGCGCTTGGGCGGACGGCAGCCGTTGTGAGCCTGCGGCGTCACGTCCTGGATCGAGCCGACCTCGAGACCCGCAGCGGTCAGCGAGCGGATCGCGGTCTCACGACCCGAACCCGGACCCTTCACGAAGACGTCGACCTTCTTGACGCCGTGCTCCTGCGCCTGGCGAGCGGCCGACTCCGCGGCCATGCCGGCGGCGTACGGCGTCGACTTGCGCGAGCCCTTGAATCCGACACCGCCGGACGAGGCCCAGCTGATGACGGCACCCGAGGGGTCCGTGATCGAAACGATGGTGTTGTTGAACGTCGACTTGATGTGGGCCTGACCCACGGCGATGTTCTTCTTCTCCTTGCGGCGCGGCTTGCGCGCGGCGGACTTGGCCTGTGCCATGTGCGTTCTCCTGAATCCTGACGCTCAGCCCGCGGCTTAGCGCGCCTTCTTCTTGCCGGCGACGGTGCGCTTGGGACCCTTGCGGGTACGCGCGTTCGTCTTCGTGCGCTGACCGCGCACCGGGAGGCCGCGGCGGTGGCGCAGGCCCTCGTAGGAACCGATCTCGACCTTGCGGCGGATGTCGGCGGCGACCTCGCGACGGAGGTCACCCTCCACCTTGTAGGTGCCTTCGATGTGGTCGCGAAGCGCGACCAGCTGGTCGTCGGTGAGGTCCTTGACGCGGATCTCCTGGCTGATGCCAGTGGCGTTCAGGATCTCGACGGAGCGGGTGCGGCCCACGCCGTAGATGTAGGTAAGTGCGATCACCACGCGCTTGTCGCGCGGGATGTCGACGCCGGCGAGACGTGCCATGCGGCTCTCCTCAGAGTGTCGTGGAGGTGTGGAGCAGGATCGGTGCTCGGGCCTCCGCCCCGAGGTGTCCCCCACCCGCCTGCGCGGGAGGGATCTGATCCTGCCGATATGTATTCAGTTGGAAAAGGTGTCGAGCTGGAAGCTCAGCCCTGGCGCTGCTTGTGGCGCGGGTTGCTCTTGCAGATCACCATCACGCGCCCGTGACGACGGATCACCTTGCAGTGGTCGCAGATGGGCTTGACGGAGGGGTTGACCTTCATGATGTTCCTGTTTCGCTGTCTTCGAGACCGCGGGTGCGGCTCGTTACTTCTCGACCGGACTCAGCGGTAGCGGTAGACGATACGACCACGGGTGAGGTCGTACGGGCTCAGCTCGACGACGACGCGGTCCTCGGGAATGATGCGGATGTAGTTCTGTCGCATCTTGCCCGAAATGGTGGCGAGCACCTTGTGACCGTTCGTCAGCTCGACACGGAACATCGCGTTGGGCAGTGCCTCGGACACCGTGCCCTCGATCTCGATGACACCGTCTTTCTTCGCCATAAACTCGCTCACGCTCAGTTGCAGACCGGCCGGTCTGCGGTGGATGGGGATTCGGTGCCTCGACACGCCAAGGAAGGCGCAACGCACCAAAGATCAAGCATACGTGGTAATACTCGCCCCGGCAACTCGCGGGGCGCGCGTCAGCCGTTCAGTCGACCGACGATGTCCTTCTGCGGATCGCCGGTGAGGTCGGACTGGTTCGACAGCACCGTCCCGTCCACGGCGATGGTCGGCGTGGCGATTCCGCTCTGCCCGGGCTGCACCGGGGTCTTCTGCGTCATCGCCGTGACGAACTTCGAGTAGGTCCCGTCGTCGATGCACGAGGTCACGGCATCCGACGCACCCGCCGACGTCGCGATCGACGCCAGTGCGGCGTTGTCGAGACCCGAGGTGTTCTCCGTGGGCTGCTGCGCGTACATCGCCTTCACGAAAGCCGGGATGTTGGAGGCGTCGTCGACCGCCACGCAGTACGCGGCATTCGCGGAACGCGTGGAGTACTGCGTCCCCTGCGATGCGCGGTCGAGGATCGAGATCGGGTGGACGTTGAGGGTGATCTCGTTGTCGGCGACGAGCTGGTCGAGTGTCGGGCCGTAGCTCTGCTCGAACTGGTTGCAGATCGGGCACATGAAGTCGACATACGTGTCGACCGTCTTCTCCCCCGCGCCGACGGAGATCGCGCCCGTCTCGGTGTTCACGGCCGACGACTGCGGAAGGGTTCCCGGCGAGGTCGCCTGACTGTTGGCGAACCAGACCACGCCACCCACGACCAGCACGACCACCACGACCGCGGCCGTGATCCCGATCGCGAACCAGTTCGTGGACTTGCGGACAGCCGCCATCATCATCAGTCGATCTCCTTCGGCACCACACCGAACGGCGCCAGTTTCTCGGCACCGCCGTCGTGAGCGGTGAGGACCCAGATGCCCCCATCATGCACCGCGACGCTATGTTCCCAGTGGGAGCCGTCGGTGCCGTCGACGGTGGACACGGTCCACCCGTCGTCCTCGACCAGGGTTGCCTGGTCTCCGATGACGACCATGGGCTCGATCGCCACAGCCAGACCGGGGCGTACTTCCGGACCGCGGTCCTCGACCGCGTAGTTGAAGATGCTGGGCGATTCGTGCATCTTGCGCCCGATCCCGTGGCCGACGTAATCGCGCAGGATGCCGTACCCGCCCTCGGGCGCGTGTTCCTCGATGTAGGACTGGATCGCGGCACCGACCTCGCCGAGGTGGGTCGCGCGGCTGAGAGCAGCGATGCCGGCCCACAGCGAACCCTCCGTGACCTCGGAGAGACGGCGGCGGGGGGCGACGAGCGCGTCCGGCGCATCGCCCGGCACGATCACCGTGAAGGCCGAGTCACCGTTCCACCCCTGGAACTCCGCACCGGCGTCGATCGACAGGATGTCGCCGGCCTGAAGAGGTCGTTCGTTCGGGATGCCGTGCACCACCTGCTCGTTGACCGATGCGCAGATGGTGTGGCGGTAGCCGCGCACCATCTGGAAGTTCGACTTCGCCCCCCGCGAGCCGATGAGACGCGCGGCCTCCGCGTCGAGCTGCAGGGTGGTCATACCGGGCTCGATGAGACGACGGACGGCATCCAGCGCGTCCGCCGTGATCAGCCCGGGCTCGATCATCGAGCGCAGCTGCGCCGGCTTCTTGTAGATCGAGGAGCGCAGTCCCACGTCAGCGAGCCGAGATGCCGCGCGCGTCGAGCGCCGCGAAGATACGAACCGTGACCTCGTCGAGGCTGCCGACACCGTCGATCTCGTCGACGATGCCGCGCGTGCCGTAGACGTCGAGGATCGGGGCGGTCTCCCGCTCGTAGATCCCCAGTCGCGTCGCGATGGCTTCTTCGGTGTCGTCTGCTCGCCCCTGCTCCGCCGCGCGCGCGGTCAGGCGCGACAACGACTCCTCGCGGGGGACCACGAGCGCGATGACCGCGTCGAGCGCCTCGTCACGCCCTTCCAGGAACTCATCGAGGTGCAGCACCTGCGCGAGGTTGCGCGGGTATCCGTCGAGGAGGAATCCCTCGGCGGCATCCTGTTGCGCAAGGCGGTCGCGCACGACCGCGCTCGTGAGCTCATCGGGGACCAGATCACCGGCGTCGATGATCGACTTCACCTGGAGGCCGAGCTCGGTGCCGTCTTTGACGTTGGCACGGAAGACGTCGCCGGTGGAGACGACGGGGATGCCCAGGGCTTCGCCGACGCGAACACCCTGCGTTCCTTTTCCGGATCCCTGCGGTCCGACGATCAGAAGACGCGCGGTCATCGCAGCAGCCCTTCGTAGTGACGCTGCTGGAGTTGCGCGTCGATCTGCTTCACCGTCTCGAGACCGACACCCACGATGATGAGGATCGAGGCCCCGCCGAACGGGAAGTTCTGGTTGGCACCGACCGTCGCGAGCGCCACCAGGGGCAGCAGCGCGATGAGGCCGAGGTAGATCGAGCCCGGGAGCGTGATGCGGGTCAGGACGTAGTCCAGGTACTCCGCCGTGGGGCGGCCCGCGCGGATGCCGGGGATGAATCCGCCGTACTTCTTCATGTTGTCGGCGACGTCGACCGGGTTGAACGTGATCGCGACGTAGAAGTAGGCGAATCCGATGATCAGGAGGAAGTAGATCAGCATGTAGAGCGGGTGGTCACCGCGCGTGAGGTACTGCGAGATCCACGTCACCCACGGCTGCGGCTCCTGGCCCGCCTGCGGCTGGTTGAACTGCGCGATGAGCGCGGGGATGTACAGCAGCGACGAGGCGAAGATCACGGGCACGACGCCGGCCATGTTCACCTTGATCGGGATGTAGGTGTTGGTACCGCCGTAGGTGCGGCGCCCGACCATGCGCTTGGCGTACTGCACCGGGATGCGCCGCTGCGACTGCTCGACGAACACGACGAGCGCCACGATGACGATGCTCACCGCCAGCACGAGGAGGAAGACCTCGACTCCGCGGGCGTTGAGGATGGAGATCATCGCACCGGGGAAGGTCGCGGCGATCGAGGTGAAGATGAGGATCGACATACCGTTGCCCACGCCACGCTCGGTGACGAGCTCGGCGAACCACATGACCAGGCCCGTACCGGCGGTCATCGTGATGATCATGAGCAGCTGCGCCCACCAGATGTCGTTGGTGAGCAGCTGCTGGCACTCGGGAACGCCGGCCGAACCGAAGAGCTGACCCGAGCGGGCGACGGTCACGAGCGTGGTCGACTGCAGCAGCGCGAGCGCGATCGTCAGGTAGCGGGTGTACTGGGTGAGCTTGGCCTGCCCTGCCTGGCCCTCTTTGTACAGCGTCTCGAAGTGCGGGATCACCACGCGCAGCAGCTGCACGATGATCGTCGCCGTGATGTACGGCATCACACCCAGCGCGAAGATCGACAGCTGGAGCAGCGCGCCACCCGAGAACAGGTTGACCAGCGAGAGCAGGCCCTCGGTGCCGCCCGACTGGTTCAGGCACTGCTGAACGTTGGGGAAGTCGACGAAGGGCGTCGGCACGTGGGCACCCAGCCGGTAGATGGCGATGATGCCCAGCGTGAAGGCGATCTTCCGCCTCAGGTCGGGCGTGCGGAAAACCCGCGCGATGGCGCTGAACAAGGGAGATTCCTCCAGAACGATCTCGGCGCGCGACGGGGCGCACACCAAATCAGACTAACCCAGAAGGGGCCGACGGCCGTAAGGCCGCCGGCCCCTGCGGGGTCGGGCGTCAGTTGACGGAGCCGCCTGCGGCGACGATCTTCTGCTCAGCGGAGCCGGAGACCTTGTCGACCGAAACGGTCAGCGCGACCGAGATGTCGCCGGTGCCGAGCACCTTGACCTTCTCGTTCTTGCGGACGGCGCCCTTGGCCACGAGGTCGGCGACGGTCACGTCGCCACCCTGCGGGTAGAGCTCGGCGAGCTTCTCCAGGTTCACGACCTGGTACTCGACGCGGAACGGGTTCTTGAAGCCGCGGAGCTTCGGGGTGCGCATGTGCAGCGGCATCTGCCCACCCTCGAAGCCGACCTTGACCTGGTAACGGGCCTTGGTTCCCTTGGTACCGCGACCGGCCGTCTTACCCTTGGAGCCCTCACCGCGACCGACACGGGTCTTCGCGGTGTGAGCGCCCGGGACGGGACGCAGGTGGTGGACCTTGAGCACGCCGGGGCGCGCCGCGGGGGCTTCCTTCTTGGCGGCCGTCTTACCGGCCGTCGCCTTCTTCGGGGCGTCGACCGTAGCGGTCTCGTCCTTCTTGGCAGCCATTAGTCGATCTCCTCAACCTTGACGAGGTGGGCGACGGTCTTGACGTAGCCGCGCGTCTGCGCGTCGTCGGGACGGACGACCGAGTCGCCGATCCGCTTGAGACCGAGCGAACGCAGCGTGTCACGCTGGTTCTGCTTCTCGCTCACCTTGGACTTGATCTGCGTGACCTTCAGACGCTCGGCCATCAGGCACCTACCTTCTGAGCGGCGGCCTCGGCTCGCACGAGGCGGGCCGGGGCGACCTGGTCGAACTCCAGGCCACGGCGGGCGGCCACGGCGCGGGGCTCCTCGAGCGCCTTCAGAGCCTCGACGGTCGCGTGCACGATGTTGATCGTGTTCGACGAGCCGAGCGACTTCGAGAGGACATCGTGGATGCCGGCGCACTCGAGGACGGCGCGGACGGGACCACCGGCGATAACACCGGTACCGGCGGCGGCGGGGCGCAGGAGCACCACACCGGCGGCGGCCTCACCCTGGACGGGGTGCGGGATGGTCGAGCCCGAGCGGGGGACGCGGAAGAAGTTGCGCTTGGCCTCTTCGACACCCTTCGAGATTGCGAGGGGCACTTCGCGGGCCTTGCCGTAACCGACACCCACGACGCCGTTGCCGTCACCCACGACGACGAGCGCCGTGAAGCTGAAGCGACGGCCGCCCTTGACGACCTTCGACACGCGGTTGATGGTGACGACGCGCTCGAGGAACTGGCTCTCGTTGCGGTCGCGCGAACCACGGTCGCGCTGGTTGGTGTTGCGCTCGCGACCACCGCGACGGGGCTCGCGCTCGCGCTCGGCGGGGGCCTGAGCCGCAGCCGCACCCTCAGCCGGTGCAGTCTGCTCGGTCACTTCGGTCTCCTTGTTGTCACTCACAGGTTCAGCCCTCCTTCGCGAGCTCCGTCGGCGATCGCCGCGACGCGTCCCGCGTAGCGGTTGCCGCCACGGTCGAACACGACGTCGGAGACGCCCACGGCCTTGGCACGCTCGGCGACGAGCTCGCCGACCTTGCGGGCCTTGGCGGTCTTGTCACCGTCGAAACCGCGCAGGTCGGTCTCGAGGGTCGAGGCGGAGGCCACGGTGTGGCCCTTGCTGTCGTCCACGACCTGGACGAACACGTGGCGCGCCGAACGCGTCACGACGAGACGGGGGCGCAGCTCGGTGCCGACGACCTTCTTGCGAAGGCGCGCGTGACGACGAGCACGAGCGACAGACTTTGTCTTGACAGCCATGGTCACTTACCACTCTTTCCGGCCTTGCGACGCACGACCTCGCCCGCGTACCGCACACCCTTGCCCTTGTACGGCTCCGGCTTGCGGATCTTGCGGATGTTGGCGGCGGCCTCGCCGACGGCCTGCTTGTCGATGCCGCTCACGGTGACCTTGTTGTTGCCTTCGACCGTGAGGGTGATGCCCGCGGGCGGGTCGATCAGGACGGGGTGCGAGAAGCCGAGGGCGAACTCGATCGAGCTGCCCTTCTGCGCCACGCGGTAACCCGTGCCGACGACCTCGAGGCCCTTGGAGTAGCCCTGGGTGACACCGATGATGTTGTTGTTGATGAGGGTGCGGGTCAGGCCGTGGAGCGACCGCGACTCACGCTCATCGTCGGGGCGGGTGACGAGAACCTGGTTCTCCTCGACCGACACCTCGAGGGGCTGGGCAACGGTGAGCGCGAGCTCGCCCTTGGGGCCCTTGACGTTGACCTCCCGGCCGTTCACCGAGACGGTGACTCCGGCGGGGATGTCGATGGGAAGACGTCCAATACGCGACATGTCAGATCACCACACGTAGGCGAGGACTTCCCCGCCGACGCCCTTCTGCTCGGCCTGACGGTCGGTGAGGAGACCGGAGGAGGTGGACAGGATGGCGACGCCGAGTCCGCCGAGGACCGTGGGGACCTCGGTCGACTTCGCGTACACGCGAAGACCGGGCTTGGAGACGCGCTTGATGCCGGCGATCGACCGCTCGCGGTTCGGACCGTACTTCAGCGTCATGTTGAGGGTCTGGCCGACGCGGGCGTCTTCGACGCTCCAGTCGGCGATGTAACCCTCCTGCTTGAGGATGGCGGCGATGTTCGTCTTCAACTTCGAGCTCGGCATCGACACGGAGTCGTGGTGCGCCGAGTTCGCGTTGCGCAGACGGGTCAGCATGTCTGCGACCGGGTCTGTCATCGTCATGTGTTGCTTCTTTCTTTCATGAGGTTTCGGCTGCCGTTACGCGACAGCCGACCTTCGATGACGGGCCCCCGGAAACCCGGGGGCCCGAGGGGTCAGGCCTGCTGGTCGGCCGACTGGAAGGGGAACCCGAGCTGGCGGAGCAGCGAACGGCCTTCGTCGTCGGTCTTGGCGGTGGTGACGATGGTGATGTCGAAACCACGCACGCGGTCGATGCGGTCCTGATCGATCTCGTGGAACACGGACTGCTCCTGGAGACCGAAGGTGTAGTTGCCGTTGCCGTCGAACTGCTTGGCCGACAGACCGCGGAAGTCGCGGATGCGGGGCAGGGCGAGGTTGACGAGACGGTCGATGAACTCCCACGCACGGTCGCCGCGGAGGGTGACGTGCGCACCGATGGCCTGGCCCTCGCGCAGCTTGAACTGCGCGATGGACTTGCGGGCCTTGGTGACGACGGGCTTCTGACCGGTGATCTTGGTGAGGTCGTCGACCGCACCATCGATCACCTTGCTGTCGCGAGCAGCCTCGCCGACACCGGTGTTCACGACGACCTTGACCAGGCCGGGGATCTGCATGACGTTCTCGTAGCCGAACTCGTCCTGCAGCGCCTTCTTGATCTCGGCGTTGTACTTCTGCTTCAGGCGGGGCTGGATCTTGCCAGCCACCGCGGCAGTGTCGGTGCTCATATTCAGAGGTCCTTGCCGCTCTTCTTCGCGTAGCGCACACGGACGGTGCGCTTGACGCCGTCCTTCACCTGCTCCTCGACACGGTGACCGACACGGGTCGGCTTCTTGGTCGAGGGGTCGACGAGCGCGACGTTGGAGATGTGGATCGGGGCCTCGAACGTCTCGATGCCACCGGTCTTGGTGCCGCGCTGGGACTGACCCACGCGGTTGTGCTTGGTGACGTAGTTCACGCCCTCGACGATGACGCGGTTCTGCTCGGACAGGACCTCGAGGACCTTGCCCTGCTTGCCGCGGTCGCCGCCGCGCTCGGGCTTGGCGCCCGAGATGACCTGAACCAGGTCGCCCTTCTTGATTTTCGCCATGATCAGATGACCTCCGGGGCGAGCGAGACGATCTTCATGAACTTCTTGTCGCGAAGCTCACGACCGACCGGTCCGAAGATACGGGTGCCGCGGGGCTCCCCGTCGTTCTTCAGGATCACGGCGGCGTTCTCGTCGAACTTGATGTACGAGCCGTCGGGACGGCGGGTCTGCTTCACGACACGGACGACGACGGCCTTGACCACGTCGCCCTTCTTGACGTTTCCACCCGGGATCGCGTCCTTGACCGTGGCGACGATGACGTCACCCAGGCCGGCGTAGCGGCGGTTGGAGCCGCCGAGCACGCGGATGGTGAGCAGCTCCTTGGCGCCGGTGTTGTCGGCGACCTTCAGCCGGGATTCGTTCTGAATCACTTTTTACTCCTTGGGTTCCAAGCAAGCCGCGAGGCTTACTTGGCCTTCTCGAGGATCTCGACCAGGCGCCAGCGCTTGGTGGCGCTGAGCGGACGGGTCTCGTTGATGACGACCAGGTCGCCGATGCCCGCCGAGTTGGTCTCGTCGTGCGCCTTGACCTTGGAGGTGCGGCGGATGACCTTGCCGTAGAGCGGGTGCTTCACGCGGTCCTCGACCTCGACGACGATCGTCTTGTCCATCTTGTCGCTGACGACGTAGCCACGACGCGCCTTGCGGTAACCGCGGGCGTTCTCGTCGCGAACATCGTTCTCGGCGTGCTCGTGACCGGCGACCTGCGCCTCGGCCTTCTTCGCGGTAGCCATTACTCCGCCTCTTCCTTCGCGGCGTCGTCAGCGGCATCCGCCTTCTTCGCCTTGCTCTTCTTCGCCTTCGCCGGAGCCTCGACCGGAGCCGGGGTGGCGCGGATGCCGAGCTCGCGCTCACGGATCACGGTGTACAGACGCGCGATGTCGCGCTTGACTGCACGGATGCGACCGTGGCTCTCGAGCTGGCCGGTGGCCGACTGGAAGCGCAGGTTGAACAGCTCTTCCTTGGCCTTGCGCAGCTCCTCGACGAGGCGCTGGTCTTCGAACGTGTCGAGCTCGCTCGGAGCGAGCTGCTTGGTGCCGATCGCCATTACGCGTCGCCCTCCTCGCGCTTGATGATGCGTGCCTTCAGCGGCAGCTTGTGGATGGCACGGGTGAGTGCTTCACGAGCGAGTTCCTCGTTGACACCCGCGACCTCGAAGAGGACGCGACCCGGCTTGACGTTGGCGACCCACCACTCGGGGGAACCCTTACCGGAACCCATGCGGGTTTCGGCCGGCTTCTTGGTCAGCGGACGGTCGGGGTAGATGTTGATCCACACCTTTCCACCACGCTTGATGTGACGCGTCATGGCGATACGAGCGGACTCGATCTGACGGTTCGTCACGTACGCGGGGGTCAGCGCCTGGATGCCGAACTCACCGAACGACACCGTGGTGCCACCGGTGGCCTGACCCGAGCGACCGGGGTGGTGCTGCTTGCGGTACTTGACCTTGCGGGGGATGAGCATTACGCCGACGCTCCTTCTGCCACGGGGGCCTCGTTGCGCGGGCCACGACGACGGTCGCCACCGCGGTCGTCACGACCGCGCGACTTGGGCGCGTTGGCCTGCTCGCGGGCGAGCTCCTTGTTGGTGAGGTCGCCCTTGTAGATCCAGACCTTCACGCCGATGCGGCCGAAGGTCGTCTTGGCCTCGTAGAAGCCGTAGTCGATGTTCGCGCGCAGGGTGTGCAGGGGCACACGGCCTTCGCGGTAGAACTCGGAGCGGCTCATCTCGGCGCCGCCGAGGCGGCCCGACACCTGGATGCGGACACCCTTGGCGCCGGCGCGCTGAGCGCCCTGCAGACCCTTGCGCATCGCGCGACGGAACGCCACACGAGCAGACAGCTGCTCGGCGACACCCTGCGCGACGAGCTGAGCGTCGGCCTCGGGGTTCTTGACCTCGAGGATGTTCAGCTGGATCTGCTTGCCGGTGAGCTTCTCGAGGTCGGCGCGGATGCGCTCGGCCTCGGCGCCGCGGCGACCGATCACGATGCCCGGACGGGCGGTGTGGATGTCGACGCGGACGCGGTCACGCGTGCGCTCGATCTCGATGTTGCTGACACCGGCGCGGTCGAGCGACGTGGTCAGCAGGCGACGGATCTTGATGTCCTCGGCGAGGTAGTCGGCGTAACGCTGACCGGGCTTCGTCGAGTCCGAGAACCACCGCGACACGTGGTCGGTGGTGATGCCGAGGCGGAAGCCGTACGGGTTGACCTTCTGTCCCATTACTTGCTCGCCTTCTTGTTGGCGCGAGCCGGGGCTGCCTCAGCGGCCTCGGGCGTCGCGAGCACGACCGTGATGTGGCTCGTGCGCTTCTTGATCTGGAAGGCGCGACCCTGAGCGCGGGGCTGGAAACGCTTGAGCGTCGTGCCCTCGTCGACGTACGCGTTCTTCACGTACAGGTCGGCGTCATCCAGGTATTCGTTCGTCTTGTCGGCGGTGACGCGAGCGTTCGCGATCGCCGAGGCGACGAGCTTGTAGATCGGCTCGCTCGCGCCCTGCGGCGCGAACTTCAGGATCGCGAGGGCCTCTTCGGCCTGCTTGCCCTTGATGAGCGCGACGACACGACGAGCCTTCTGAGGGGTCACGCGGATGTGTCGCACACGTGCGATGGACTCCACCATTTCTCTCTCCTCCTCGGTCGCCTTAGCGGCGACGGCCCTTCTTGTCGTCCTTCACGTGGCCGCGGAAGGTGCGGGTGGGCGAGAACTCGCCCAGCTTGTGGCCGACCATGGTCTCGGTCACGAACACGGGGATGTGCTTGCGACCGTCGTGCACGGCGATGGTGTGTCCCAGCATGGCGGGGATGATCATCGAACGGCGCGACCAGGTCTTGATGACGTTCTTGGAACCGGCTTCGTTCTGCGAGACGACCTTGCGAAGCAGGTGCTCGTCGACGAAGGGGCCCTTCTTAAGGCTGCGAGGCATCTTCCTCTACTCCTACTTGCGCTTCTTGCCGGCGGTGCGACGGCGGACGATCAGCTTGTCGCTTTCCTTGTTCGCGTGGCGGGTGCGGCCCTCGGCCTTACCCCACGGCGAAACAGGGTGACGACCACCGGAGGTCTTACCCTCACCACCACCGTGCGGGTGGTCGACCGGGTTCATGGCGACACCACGCACGGTCGGGCGGACGCCCTTCCAGCGCATGCGGCCGGCCTTGCCCCAGTTGATGTTCGACTGCTCGGCGTTGCCGACCTCGCCGATCGTGGCGCGGCAGCGCACGTCGACGTTGCGGATCTCGCCGGAGGGCAGACGCAGCTGCGCGTAGGGGCCGTCCTTCGCGACCAGACGCACCGAGGCGCCGGCCGAACGGGCCATCTTCGCTCCGCCGCCGGGACGCAGTTCGATCGCGTGGATCACGGTACCGGTGGGGATGTTGCGCAGCGGCAGGTTGTTGCCGGGCTTGATGTCAGCGCCGGCACCCGACTCCACGACGTCGCCCTGCGACAGCTTCGCGGGGGCGAGGATGTAGCGCTTCTCGCCGTCCGCGTAGTGCAGCAGCGCGATGCGCGCGGTGCGGTTGGGGTCGTACTCGATGTGAGCGACCTTGGCGTCGATGCCGTCCTTGTCGTTACGACGGAAGTCGATCAGACGGTACTGACGCTTGTGTCCACCACCGATGTGACGCGTGGTGATGCGGCCCTGGTTGTTGCGGCCACCGGTCTTCGACAGCGGGCGCAGCAGCGACTTCTCAGGCGTCGATCGGGTGATCTCGGCGAAGTCGGCCACCGACGAGCCGCGGCGACCGGGGGTCGTGGGCTTGTACTTGCGAATAGCCATTGTTCTTGTCCTCTATCCCGACCGTCAGCCGACAGACGTGAAGATGTCGATGGTGCCGGACTTCAGCGTGACGATGGCACGCTTGGTGTCCTTGCGCTTGCCGATGCCGAAGCGGGTCCGACGGGCCTTGCCCTGACGGTTCAGCGTGTTCACCGAAGCGACCTTGACGCCGAAGATCTTCTCGATCGCGAGCTTGATCTCGGTCTTCGACGAACGGGGGTCCACCAGGAAGGTGTACTTGCCCTCGTCGATGAGCGAGTAGCTCTTCTCGGAGACGACCGGCTTCAGGATGATGTCGCGCGGGTCCTTGTTGACGGTGGTCATGCCGAGACCTCCTCGGTGGCAGCGCTCTTCGACGCGACGAACGCGTCGTAGGCGGCCTTGGTGAAGACGATGTCGTCGGAGACGAGCACGTCGTACGTGTTGAGCTGGCCGACGGTCAGCACGTGGACGTACGCGAGGTTGCGCACGCTCTTGATCGTCAGCTCGTCGTCGCGGTCGATGACCACCAGGACGTTCTTGACGGCACCGAAGGCCTTCAGCGCGGCAGCGGCGGCCTTGGTCGAGGGCGCACCCTCGATGGCGAAGCTGTCGACGATGTGGAGGCGCTGCCCACGAGCACGGTCGCTGAGCGCACCCAGGAGGGCGGCGGCGATCATCTTCTTGGGGGTGCGCTGGCTGTAGTCGCGGGGCTTGGGCCCGTGGACGATGCCACCACCGGTCATGTGCGGCGCGCGGATCGAGCCCTGACGGGCGTTACCCGTGCCCTTCTGCTTGAAGGGCTTGCGGCCGGCACCCGAGACCTCGCCACGACGCTTGGTCGAGTGCGTGCCCTGGCGAGCCGCGGCGCGCTGCGCCACGACGACCTGGTGGATGAGGGGGATGTTCGTCTTGACGTCGAAGAGCGCGGCGGGCAGCTCGACAGAGCCGGCCTTGTTGCCGTCGGCCTTCACGACGTCGAGCGCGAGAGTCGAGTCAGCCATGATCAGGCACCCTTCACTGCGTTGCGGACGTAGACGATGCGGCCACGAGCACCGGGGACGGCGCCCTTGACGAGCATCAGGCCCTTCTCGGCGTCGACGGCGTGCACCGTGAGGTTGAGGACGGTCACGCGCTCGCCACCCATACGGCCGGCCATGCGCATGCCCTTGAAGACGCGGCTCGGGGTCGACGAGGCGCCGATCGAACCGGGCTTGCGGTGGTTGCGGTGCGCACCGTGCGATGCGGAGACACCCTTGAAGTTGTGACGCTTCATGACACCGGCGGTGCCCTTGCCCTTGCTGGTGCCGACGACGTCGACCAGCTGGCCGGCCTCGAAGAGACCGTCGACGGTGAGCTCCTGGCCCAGCGAGTAGTCGGCGGCATCCGCGGTGCGCACCTCGGTGAGGTGGCGGCGCGGGGTGACACCGGCGGCGTCGAAGTGAGCCGTGAGGGGCTTGTTCACCTTGCGGGGGTCGATCTGGCCGTAGCCGATCTGAACGGCGTTGTAGCCGTCCTTCTCGAGCGAGCGCAGCTGGGTCACGACGTTCGGGGCGACCTCGATGACGGTGACGGGAACGAGCTTGCCGTTCTCGTCCCACACCTGGGTCATACCGAGCTTGGTGCCGAGGAGGCCCTTGGAGATCTTGGAGTTGATGTCAGCCATGTCGAACCTCAGAGCTTGATCTCGATGTTGACATCGGCCGGGAGGTCGAGGCGCATCAGCGAATCGACGGCCTTGGGCGTCGGGTCGATGATGTCGATGAGGCGCTTGTGGGTGCGCATCTCGAAGTGCTCGCGGCTGTCCTTGTACTTGTGGGGCGACCGGATGACGCACACGACGTTCTTCTCGGTCGGAAGGGGAACCGGGCCCACCACGGTGGCGCCGGCACGGGTCACGGTGTCGACGATCTTGCGCGCCGACGAGTCGAGCCCGGCGTGGTCGTACGACTTCAGGCGAATGCGGATCTTCTGTCCCGCCATTGTCTGCTCTCTCTCTTTCAGCGTCTTACCCGACCTGGGGCATTGGACGCACGGTGGTGCTGACGCACCCTGGCACTTCCCCTCGCTCACGCGAGAGATGCTGCACCGCTGTTCAGCTGTCAAACCGGATGCCACGTTGTGGCCTCCGGCCCGCCCCGCGCACGCACGCATGCGAATCCCGTGAAGGATGAGGGGTTCGGTGTGGTGTTCTGCTGCCCGCGGCCCAGGACCCTGCGCTTCCGCGCCGCCTGTGCACTGCCGAGACAGTGATCCTGGCGCGCGCCAAGCGCACGCCGGAATGTGGAACTGGACTAGTCTACGGACCCCCGGCACGTGTCGCAAACCCGGGCGTGTCGCGTGCGGCGGATGCTCAGGATCACCCTTCGAACCCATCCCGAACCGGCGGAGCTGCGCCATAGGATGGTCGCGCCTGGGGGGCGATCACAACGACCATCGCGCGTCTCCGGCCGGACAGGAAGGCACGGATGAGTCCTGCTGACGACGGGTCTGCACCCGCGACCGTATGCACCGTCGACGCGATGGGCGTCGTCGTCGACATGCGCACCGACGCCCCCCTGCCGGATCGGATGCGCTCCCGCATCCTGGAGGCGTGGCGCGATTGCCGCGTCGGGGCCGAGGACACCCGCGGTCGTCGCGTGCTGGAGCTCCACCCCGACGCGTTCGTCGACCCCGACGGCGGGCTCTCGAACCTCTCCACCCTCGTCACGCTGGAGGCGCTCGACGCCCTCCGCGGCACGCGGCTGCTCCTGCACGCTGCCGGGGTGGCCACCGAGGACGGCCGCACGATCGCGCTGGTGGGACCCTCCGGTCGCGGCAAGACCACGGCATCCCGTCATCTGGGACGGCACTTCAGCTACGTGAGCGACGAGACCGTGGCCGTCGCCGACGACCTCGCGGTGAGCCCCTATCGCAAGCCGCTCTCGGTCATCACCGAGGGGCTCGTCCACAAGGAGCAGATCGCGCCCAGCCACTTCGGGCTGAAGGGTCTGCCCGCTGTGCCGCTCCGGCTCGTCGGGCTCACGCTCATCGACCGCCGACCCGGGTCCCCGACGGTCGGCCCCGAAGTCGTCGACCTCATCGACGCCGTCTGCGAGTTGACCCCGCAGATCAGCTATCTGCCGGAGATGCCGGCCCCGTTGCAGCGGCTGGCGCGACTGTTCGACACGATCGGCGCCCCCACCCGGTTGATCTACCGGGATGCCACCGAGCTCCCGGCCCTCGTGCAGCAGATGTTCGATGCGCCCCCGCCGCGCGCCCAAGCCTGGACGCTCCCCCGCCGCACGGACTCCGTGGGTCCGTGGCGGGCCACCGCGTACGACGACGCGATCCTCGTGGACGGCCGCGCGTGCATCCTCCGCGACGGTGTGGTGACGGCGCTCGAGCAGCTCGGACGCCTCGTGTGGACGCTGTGTCTCGCGGGGGCGTCCGAGGAGGCGATCGCCGAGGCGGCGGAGGCGGAGTTCGGCGAGCCGGCGGAGGGGAGCGCGTCGGCGGTGATCCGTTCCACTCTCGACGAGCTGCGCACACGCGGGTTCATCGAGGCCGCATGACCGACCGGACCTCTCCCCCGGTGCCGCGTGCGCGCGGATGGCGACGGGTGCGCCGGTCGCCCGTGACCCACGTGATCGCGGCGTTCATCGTGCTGGCCCTCGTACAGCTGTTCCTGGTCAAGCCGTTCCAGGTGCCGTCGGAGTCGATGTCGCCCACGCTCGAGACCGGCGACCGCATCGTGGCCGACCGGATCTCGCTCGCCGTGTCCGACCCTGCGCAGGGCGACGTCGTCGTCTTCTCGCGCCCGGACGGGTGGAAGACGGATGCCGCGCCGCGCGGAGCGCTGCGGACGGCGGCGGGGTGGGTCGGCGACCTCGTCGGATTCGGTCCGAGCAACCTCGATGCGCTCGTGAAGCGCGTCGTGGGGACCCCGGGGTCGACGGTGCGGTGCTGCAGCACTGAGGGGCAGGTCGAGGTCGACGAGGTCGCGCTCGACGAGGACTACGTTCGCAACGACCTGCCCTTCATCGCTGGACAGCTCGACTGCGAGAGCGCCCCCACGTCCTCGCGATGCTTCGGTCCCATCGACGTTCCCGAGGGCCACTACCTCGTGATGGGCGACAACCGGGCGAACTCGGCCGACTCGGTCGTCGGATGCCGAGGAGCCCCGGCATCCACGGACTGCGCACGCTTCGTCGACCGCGCGGACATGATCGGCGAGGTACGCGCGATCGTGTGGCCCCTCGACCGCGCGTTCGGCCCACTGGACTGACGGCGGGCGGGCCGCCGCTCCCCCGTCTGCGGCGTCCATACGACGACGGCGCCGCCCCCGAGGTGGGAACGGCGCCGGCGCGAATTGGTGTCAGGCGTTGCCGATGTGCTTGTCGACGTTCTGACGGACCTCGTCGACCTTTGTGTGCTGCTCGGCCGGCACGACCTTCTTGATCGCGTCGGCGGCGCCGTCGAGGATCTTGTCGCTGACCTCTTCGGCCTTCTCGCTCTTGAGCGCCTCTTCGATCTTGTCGCGGTTCTCGTCGAGGAGCTTCTTGCCCTTGTTGATGATGTCGTCGACGCCCATGGCGTTCCCCCTCACTCGGTCGATCCGGCCGGAACGCCGGGTCGATTCACCGCTCATTGTGGCGCGCGTGGTCATCGCGGGGAAGACGTTGACGCGCACGGACGACGAAGGGCGCCGCGCGGTGTGCGCGACGCCCTCGTGTCACCGGTGGATCAGATGGTGACGCCGCTGTCGATCGTCTCGAAGTTGACGGCCGAGGCCTCGACGACGGCGCGCGTCGGCGGCAGAGTGTTTCCCGAGGTCGGGCGGAGGATGACGTACGGAGCCGGAACGCGGTTCGCCGAGCCGTTGAGCAGCTGGCCGGAGTACGAGAACGTGATGCTGCCCGACGTCCCAGACGCGACCGTACCGCCGGACTGGGTCCAGCCGCGCAGGTTCTGGAGGATCGGGGTGTAGTCGCCCGATCCCGACCACTTCACCGTGATCGTGGGCGCCGACGCGTAGTAGGAACCGGCCGGATACTCGTCGCCGTTTCCGTCGTAGATGAAGAACCCGAAGCCCGAGGTCGACTGGTTGATACGGATCTCGTTCGGGTTGCCGCCACGGTAGGTGGAGATCGACGTGCCACCGTCGAGCGTGCTCGCGGACCCCGACGGCACAGGCTGCGGTCCGGTCGTGCTGGCGGAGGCCAGCGGCGCGGCGACGGCCACGGCGATGACGGGCGCGGCCCACGCGGCGGTCTTGATGACGGCGCGACGGCTGACGGAGCCGGTGGCGGTCTCGGAGTTCTCGGTGCTCATGTGTGCCCCCCAGGGGTTCGATCGGATGTCTCGTCCGTCATCGGGTGAAGAACGAGGTGACAACACGGCGATGATCTCGACGCGGGGCGGTGAGCACGCGGGTGAGTGGCGGAAGACGGCGTCTCGGGTATGAGAGATGGCGCGTCAGGCGCGAACCGCGTGCGGGCGGCGCGCAGCGCGCACGCGCGTCGGAGAGGGATGCCCCTCAGCGGCGAACGCCCGGGCAAGAGACGAGCCGTTCGCGAGACCGCAGGTGTGCGCCACCCGCTCGATCGAGAGCGAGGAATAGGCCGGATCGCGCAGCAGTGTCATGGCGTGCCGAACACGCGCGCCCCGGATGCTGCGGTCCATCGTCGTGCCGCGCGCCGTGAACTGCCGCTGCAACGTGCGCAACGACGTGTTCAGCTCCGCGGCGACGGACGCCGCCGTCAAGTCGGGATCCCCGACGCGCGCGGTGATGACCGACAGGGCGGCCGCGTGCAGGTCCGCCGCGGGCTTGTCGTGCCGGGCTTTCAGCGACGCCACGACGACGCCGACGATCATCTCCTGCAGCAGTCGCTCCATGAAGTAGAGCGAAAGCCCGGTCTGCCGGTCTCGCGTCGTCGCGCAGGTCCACGCGAAGGTCAAGAACGGCCAGAAGAGGGCGGAATGCGTGTCGATCGCGTGCGCGAAGGGAGCCTCGATCCCGATGCCGTTCAGCACCTGAGCGGGGAACGTCAGCACGAGGTGGCACTTCGCCGCCGGGGTCATC
The DNA here is from genome assembly GCF_032464915.1 of Microbacterium galbum. Classification (NCBI taxonomy): domain Bacteria; kingdom Bacillati; phylum Actinomycetota; class Actinomycetes; order Micrococcales; family Microbacteriaceae; genus Microbacterium; species Microbacterium galbum. Next base: position 839,496 of record NZ_JAWDIS010000001.1, read on the forward strand.
GCCGCCTGCGCTCGTGAGGCGAGCAGTGCCGTGCTCGGCCCCTTCTCGGTCACCGCCCCACGAATGGAGGGAGGGCGGTCGAGCGCGATGAGCAGGGAGACCTCGTCGTCCGCGGCTCCGGATGCCACGGACACCGGCCGCGCGTGAACACTCGCGCGAATACGCACGCTGCCGAATCCGGCTTCGATCGGAGCGGTGTCGTTGACCGCGATGACCACCGACGCCCCCCGACGCAGTACGACAGGACCGCACCGGATGCGCGATCGTCGCGCCGGATCGCAGCCCAGCGCATCACCCATGCAATCGGGAGGACCGCAATGCTTTCGCGGTGGAACGTCAAGGGATTGTCAAGATTGCGCTAAGACTTGCACAATTCGCGCAGCCGGATGCCGCGAGCGGTGAAGCTCACGGCATCCTTCCTCCCCCTCAGAGCCCGGCGGTGGCTCGAAGAGATCGAGGATCGTCAGCTGGAGAAACCGGCGACGAACGGGTCGCACGACGGATCGATCGTGACCGGGGTGTCGCTCGCCGTCGGGGTGTGGCGCAGATCGAGCGGACCGAGCGGGCCGGAGGGCAGCTGCACGGTATACGAGACGGTGCGGGTCTCGTTCTGGCCGAGCGTGACCATACGGCTCTCGCCGGTGTTGCCGTTCTCGTTGCCGCTGCGCGACAGCGACGCGATGTCGCCCTGCCCGGGGTCCATCGCCGTGATCGCCGCGCCGGGAGGTGCGAAGAACAGCGTGTCCAGCATCATCGTGCGCGGAGGCAGGCCGTAGGAGCTGTTACGGAAGCCCAGCGTGTACGCGTTCGTGATGTCATCCGTGATGCCGTTGCGCATGTTCATGCTGACATTCACGGTGCGATCCGCTGCGTTGCACGAGGCGAAGACCTCGGTTGAGAGGTGGTACTCGAGCTTGCTGACCGAGAAGTCGTTCAGGTAGATACCCAGCTGCGTCGACGCGGCGTTGTCGCCGCGCAGACCGCCGTCGAGGCCCACCTCCGTGACGAGGGCCTGGGCCTGCTCATCGGTGAACCAGAGGTTGATGCGCTGCTCCTGCGCGCTCCGGGTGAGCTGGTCGAACATCGCGATCGGGTTCCACTGCCCGGCTGCGAGGCGCGAGAAGACCGTCGACGACACGGCCGCGAAGAACTCGTCGGACGAACGTCCGTTGTCGCCGGCGTCGCCGTAGCGCTGGTAGGCGTCGCTGAGCACGAGCTTCACCGCGTTCTCCGCGGTGATCTGCTCGCCTGTCGGCAGATCGACGGGTCCGAGAACCTCGAGCATGTGCGCGAGCACGACCGGGTCGATCGAGATCACACCGTCGAACTGCGAGCCATCGGTGCGCTTCCACAGGGATTCGAACAGGCGCGCCGTGGTCGGGAAGTCCGGTGAGAACGTGAAGTCCTGCGAGTACCGCGTGAAGGTGTCGGGGTAGAGCGCGAGAGTGCTCTCGGGCAGGTCGAGCGCCGAGCGGCCGGCCTGACCCGCGGCGTAGAACGCCATCGAGTCGGACTGCTCCTTGAGCTCGATCCGTCCGTTGTCGACGACCATGACACTCGATGCGGCGGGGTTGCCGCCGGTGGCGCGGATCTCGGCGTTGTTCTGGAAGAGCACCAGATACGTCTTCGGTCCGTCCGCCCCCGCGGCCGCCAGCAGCGACGGCAGGTACTTCTGCACCAGCGTGAGCGAGGGGGCGGCCTGGTCGACGATCTGCGCGACTTGGTCGAGCGGCTCGGTGACGATGGGCAGCAGGTTGGTGCGGTCGATCCCGTCGGTGACCACCTTGGCATCCGTGAACGCGGCGGTGATCTCGGGCAGAGCGCCCTCGGCCGCGCGGAACGGCTCGAGGTTGATGCCCCCGCCTTCGACGGCGAGCGACGAGAAGTCCGAGGCCGACAGCAGCGCGACCGTCGGCGGGAGCGCCCGCGCGGTCAGCTCTCGCGTCATCGCGGTGAGATTCTGCACCGCCTCGGTGTTGTCCCTGACGAGAGGAAGGGAGGATGCCAGGTCCCAGAGCGGTCCGGACGAATTGGCATCCGCCCGATTCGTCTGCTCGAGCACCTCGCCCGAGACCTGGTTCAGACCCGCAATGTCGCGGTTGGCGACGATCTGCGGAACGAAGGAGAGCTTCGCCTGCGCCCCGAGGAGGTCGGTGCGCACGACGCCCGCCTGGTGGGCGAACGCGAGGGCGACGGCGGCCGCTCCGAAGACGGCGAAGCCGAGAGCGCCCAGGGTCCAGCCGGTGATGGTGGCGGCAAGAGAGGCGCGAGACGAGCGCTCGGGCGCCTCATCCCCACCCGAGCGGCGAGACCTGTCGCGGCGCGAGCTCGCGTCGGCGATCACGAGCTGGTCCCCGTGCCGTCACCGGTGGTGGGGGGATCGACGATGATCGGCGGGAGACTCGGCTCCTCCGTCGGCGGATCCGTCGGGGTATCGGTAGGCGGATCCGTGGGCTGGGTCGGAGGGGTGGACTCCGAGGGCGACGGGGACGGCGACGGCGCCGGGTTCGTCGACCCGCCTCCCGAGTTCGACCCGCCCGAGCCCGGGTTGCGCGTCGGCTGCTGGGTGGGCGTCCGCTCGCGTTCGGCTTCTTCGAGCGCGAGCACCCGCTGGTTCTCGGCGCGAAGGGCGTCGACGGCCGCGGCGTAGACGGGCATCTCGGCGAGACCGTCTCCCCCCGCCTGCTGAGCAGCAGTCACACGTCCCGCCGCGTCGGTGACCGCCGCGCGGAAGCTCTGGGCCGCAGAGTCGTTCTCGGTGACCAGCTTGTCGGCCTCCGCCTTGATCGCGGATCCGAGGGTCGCGAGCTGCGACTTGAATGCCGACACCGCCGCGGTGATCTGCGACCGGGCATCGCGTGCGTCGGTGATCAACGTGGGCAAAGACTCACGGGCGAGACGGACGCCGTCGATCGCCTTGCCCACGTCAGCGAGCGACTTCTCGTCGATCGATGCGCGCTGATACTCCGGGATGGAGACGGACGTCGCGGTCGCGGACGCCTGCAGCAACGTGCCGCGCGCCGCCTCGGCCGCACCCAGGGCTGCTCCGTCTACGCGCCCCTGCAGCGCGACGAGGACCGATTCGCTGGCCTGCGCCAGCGATACGGCCTCCGTCACCGACGCGTCATAGAGGTCAGCAGCGGTCTGCAGCACCTTCGTGTCGTTGGCCAACTCCGCCTCGCGCTCGCGCAGACTGACCATCGCATCGTCGGCGGGGTTCGCCGTCGCGCGCTGTACGACCGCGAAGGACGCCGTGCCGACGATGGCGAGCACCGCGACCACAGCGGCTGCCACGCTCAGATAGTTGACCGCGCCGGCCTTGCGTCGTCCCCCGAACAAGGGCCTCTTGCCGACTTGCGCCAGTTCCGGGGCCTGCCAGCCGGCATCCTCGGCGGACTTGCCGCCAGCGCCAACGAGCGCGGAGAGGGCGGCGCGAGAGTCGGGCGTGGATGCGGGGCGGGAGCCGCCGACGAGCGCCGTCAACGCGCTCCGAGAATCGTCGGACGACGCCTGCGCCGACCCGCCGGTCAGGTCGAGGAGATCCTTCGACCGTGAGGACGTGGCGTGCGAGGCGCTCTCTCCGACGAGGGCGCGCAACTGCGACGATTCCGATGCTGCTCGCGCGTCGACCGAAACAGCGGCCGCAGCGCCCACCAGATCGCGCAAAGCGCTGCTCTCCGTCGGGGCCTTCGCCACCGAACGTGCGTTGCCATCCGATTCGGTCGAGGATCCGACGAGCTTTCTGAGATCGTTCATGGCGTCTCCTCGGCGCATCTTCGGCGCCGTTCTGCGAATGTCGTAGGGTAGTCGAGGGGGCGCCGGGCACGGCGCGGATTGTCTCGGGCAACAATAGCCGCAGAAATCTCGCGTATCCGCCTCGCACCCACTTCCCTACACAACAGGCGAATGGACGAGGCTTGGAACTGCGCGACTATCTCCGGATCCTGCATCGCAACTGGATCCTCATTCTGGCGCTGACGGTTCTCGGAGGCGCAGGCGCGTACGGGTACTCGCTGCTGCAGACGCCGTCCTATGAGGCGAGCACCCAGCTCTACGTCTCTGTCCGCTCGGAGAGTTCGGGCGTCAGCGAACTGGCGCAGGGCACGAACTTCGCACGACAGGCTGTCGTCAGCTTCGTGGACGTCGTCGATAGCGCTCTCGTGCTCGACCGGGTTATCGACGACCTCAACCTGGACGAGAGTGCGCAGCAACTCGCTAGGTCGATCGATGCCTCTTCCCCGACTAATTCGGTAATCATCTCGATCAAGGCGTCGAACCCGAATGCCGAAATGGCTGCGTCGATCGCGAACTCGGTGGGCACGAATTTTGCGGACGTGGTCGTCAACCAGCTCGAGAAGCCGGACGGCAATACCGCCAGCCTCGTCAAGGTTGAGACCATCGAGCCGGCTCTGGTGCCAACCTCTCCGGCTGCACCTCACACACCCATCAACATCATTCTGGGCATCATCATCGGACTCGGACTCGGACTCGGATTCGCAATTCTGCGTTCGATTCTGGACACTCGCATCCATTCCTTGCACGACATCGAGGCCGCCACCGAGTCGCCCGTGCTCGGCGGCATTGCGCTGGACCCTGACGCGAAGAGGCGTCCCCTGATCGTGCACGCCGACCCGAGGAACCCTCGCGCAGAATCCTTCCGCAGTCTTCGGACCAACCTTCAGTTCATCGACGTCGATGGAGCGTCGCGATCCTTCGTCGTGTCCAGCGCCGGTCCCGGTGAGGGAAAATCCACGACAACCGCGAACCTTGCAATCGCGCTTGCTGAAACCGGAGCTCGCGTGGCACTGGTGGATGGTGACCTTCGACTGCCGCGAGTGGCCGATTACATGGGTATCGAAGGTGGTGTCGGTCTGACTGATGTCCTCATCGGCCGTGCTGAGCTCGTCGACGTCCTTCAGCAGTGGGGCACAGGTCGGCTCTTCGTCCTTCCCTCTGGCCGAACGCCTCCCAACCCTTCGGAACTCCTGGGCAGCCAGGCAATGCAACGCACCCTGGCCGAGCTCGCGGGAGCTTTCGACTATGTGCTGGTCGACGCTCCACCGCTTCTTCTTGTGACCGACGCGGCAGTGGTTTCGCGCTTCACGAGCGGCGTGCTCATGGTCGCGGCATCTGGCACGACAAAGAAGCCGCAGCTCACCGCGGCGGTCGAGAAGCTGAACGCTATCGGTAGCCGGCTCTTCGGCGTCATCGTCACCATGCTGCCGGCGAAGGGCCCGGACAGTTACGGGTACGGCGCGTATTCGTACAGCGCCCAGGAGGAGTCCGTCTCCCCCGGTAGGGGAGAGCGACGGGCGCGCCGGCAGAATTCGGAGGACCAGTGACGTTCTCTATCCTGTCCGTCTGCACAGGGAACATCTGCCGGTCCCCGGTCGCAGAGCTCCTGATCGCGAGCGAACTCGAATCGCTCTCGACAGTGAAGGTCTCGAGCGCGGGCACGGGCGCACTCGTCGGAAGCGGAATCCCCGACCAAGCCCAGCAGCTCGCAGCGACCGCCGGACTAGACCCCTCAGGGCACGTCGCGCGTCAATACGACATGGCAATGCTCCGTGAGGCGGACCTCATCGTCGCGATGGCGCGTGAGCACAGAAGGATCGTCGTGGAGACGTTCCCGGGTGCCATGCGTCGTTCATTCACCCTCCGCGAACTCGCTCGAATCGCCGCCATCGCGGAACCGTCCCTCCCCGACGCCGTGCGCGGTGCGGGTGCGTCCTCCGCGGACGAGGGGATGCGCGCCGCCGTCGCTCTCGCGTCGACGCTCCGAGGCACGGTTCCGCCTCCTGCATCGCCAGACGAGTTCGATATCGTCGACCCGTATCGACGCTCGGACGAGACCTATCGCCGCTCATTCGAAGAGCTCGCCCCGGCGGCACGGAGAGTCGCGACGTTCTTGCGGACTGCTGCCGATATCGCTGTCGCCTCCTGATCCAGCGCGCGAATGCTCGCCGTGTCCGTGCGCCTGATGGGCGCGGATGCACGCATATTTCGCACAGATATTCGTCGGCCCAGAATCGCATCAGAGGCCACCGTCGACCGCTCTCGCCGGGAGCGAATGCAGCTAGGGTCCCGATCGTGATGAATGAACCGGTGTCGCCGAGCCGCCGTGACCTGATCCTCATGACGGGTGTCGCTGCTGCGGGCGCTGTCGCAGCGACTCGCGGGTCGTGGGCACCCGAAGAGCAGCCACCAGCCCAGGCCTACGCCGCCATCAACGTGCGCGACCACGGGGCGATCGGAGATGGCGCTGCGGATGATTCGACGGCGGTGCGGCGCGCGCTGAGGTCCGCCCAGGCCAGCGGCCAACCCGCCACGCTGTACTTCCCGCAAGGAACCTACAGTGTGAGAGCCGGAACTCTGGTGGTACCGGCCGGGCACCCGATGACCATCCGGGGCGACGGAGCGCATGCGTCACAAATCTCGCTCAGGGAAGAAGCACAGAACTCGGACGCCTTGGTCGCTTTGAACGCGACCTTCGCGGCAATAGAAAACCTGCAGATCGACGGAGGCGGCACGACCGGTGACAACGATCTGCTCGTGCTAAACGCCGGATACAACCGCGTGAGCAACTGCAATATCAGCCGCTCTCCCGCCACCGGAATCGCCGTGGGCAGGCATGGACGGTCCCTTGCTCATGTGCTCGAAAACATTATCGTTCGAGATTGCGGCGCCTATGGCATCCGCGTTCATGGCACGGCGAAGGCTAGCGACACCGGGTCGACCGACGGTCTGTGGTCCAACGTGGATGTTGGCCGGTCCGGCCTCTCGGGCATCTTTCTCGAATCGTCCTCGCAGAACATGTCCAACGTGCATGTTTGGCAATCGGGTGTTCGCGGAGGGGACAACGGAGACCAGCACGGCTTTCGGGTCGCTTCGCGCACGCACATTTTTGCTGGGTGCCAGGCAGAGAAAAACCTGGGCGATGGGTTCCACTTCGATTCCGGTGGAGGCGAGGGGAGCGTCGTAAGCGGATGTCGCGTCTGGGAGAACGGCGGGTCGGGACTTGTCGGCGAGGGCACCGGTCATCTAACACTCATCGGGTCGACGTTCACCAGGAACGGGCGGATCAACGTCGGAGATGCGGCAGCCGATGACGCCGTTTCTGCGGCGGCAATCCGCAATGAGGGTGGTGACGCGTGGACGATCACGGGTTGCAGCGCCTGGGACGACTCTAGAGAGCTATCCGCTGTGTGGGTGCCGGAGGATTCCACGACGCCGGAGATCCCGCGCCGCGGGGCGGGGATGAGTCAGACGTTCGCCTACGTCGAAACGGGTTCCCAGGGCCGCTCAAGCATAACCGGAGCGATCTTTCGCGCCGAAGAACACCTCAGCGGGCAGTCCATCAAAACGGAGTCCGCGCTCCTGCGGGTATCAGGCTCAGATCTCGGGGAAGACGACGCGCCGTCGATCCGTGCCGCTACGACTGTCGCTCTGCCGCCCTGGGGAGACGTCATACGCGTGACGGGGTCTCAAACAGTGACGAAAGTGGGGCCGAGCCGGCCGGGTCGCGTGGTCACCCTCATCTTCGATGACGCGAGCAGCGGAGGCATCGTCGGCAGTTCAAACGTGCGAATGCGGGGAGATTTTGTTCCCGACAAAGGATCCAGCGTGACCCTCGTGTGTGTGGGCGAAAACTGGCAGGAGCTCGCGCGCTCGGTATGACGTCCGGACGGAGCCATCCCCGACGATGTTCCGAAATGCTGCGAGGTAGTATCTGCGCGTGGGGACATTGAGTGAGTCGCGTGGATATGGCCGCGGCGCGGTGAAGAACATTCCGGACGCGTCCGCGGAGGTTCTCGTCCCCGCGCCGCCCAGAACAGCCGGATGGCAACTGCGAATCGCCTTCTACGCCGTCTACGTGGCCCTGCTGATGATGGCGCCGACCATCGTCTCGTCCCCAGCGCGGTATTTCGGGGTGTCGTCCGACACCGCCCTCTACTGGACGTGGCTGGCAATCAACGGCTTCGCCGTGCTCCTCGTGCTCGCTGCAGCCCGGCAACGTCCTGCCGCATTGCTGACCGTGATCCTCTTCAGCGGTTACATCCTCGCCTCCTCCACGTGGTCGGTTGCGCCTCAAACTTCCCTCCAGTACGGTTCCACCCTCGTCGGGGTTCTCTGCGTCGCGTATCTGATGTCGGTGGACATGGGCATGCGGGGCATTCTCGTACTGCTGGCACGTGTCACGGTTACTTTGTCGGTCGTCGGTCTGCTGCTCTACGTAATGCGCGCCGACATTGCCATCTACGTCGACGCCGCAAACCGGGCGAATCTTCTCGGCACTCTTCCTTTCAAGGGACTCTTCCCGCACAAGATCGTGGCCGGTTTCTACGCGGCCACGGGCATCGTCGCCATCATGGCGACCTCGCGCCCAGGTGCCGGCAAGGTCCTTTCCGTTCTCTGTCTCCTGGCGGTCATCGTCCTGTCCAGTTCCTCCACCGCGCTGGTCCTGCTCCCATTCGCCATCGCCATCTACCTCCTGACGCGTCGGGCGTTGGAGCGCGGGATGCGCGCTCGCGCGTGGATCGCGTCCCTGATCATCACCGCCATCGTCGGCGGTCTCCTTATGGCCTGGACGTGGTCCGATGTACTCGGACTACTCTCCCGCGACACCACCCTGACCGGTCGAACGACTCTGTGGGACTGGGGGCTTCGAACGTGGGCGGAACGCCCCATATTCGGGTGGGGATACGGCGCATACTTCGAGACCCCCGAGGCCGCGGCGGTTGCGTACTCTATCCCGGAGTTCCGCAGCTGGGACGTTCCGCATTTCCACCAGACCTACATTCAGACCGCGGTCGATTTCGGCGTTGTCGGCCTCGTCGCCCTCGTCGTCGTCATTTTTAAGGTCCTCCTGCGGTCCTACAAGCATGGCGCCGCCCTCGGGAGCTCCGTCGCCGCGGGTACGTTCGCGATCGCGCTGACGGCCGCCGCTGCAGGGTTCGTCATGTACCTGGTGCCTTCGTACGCCTACACCGAGGTCGTGCCACTCTTCCTCTTCGCGACGCTCTTTTCGACAGGGGCGATCGAGAAGGCTCGACGGCGCGCCTCCCCCGCGGGTGCCCGAGACCAACGACGCGTCCGATGATCGCATGACATCCCCCTGTATCATTGTGCTGATACGTTGAGGCGTCTTTCCGCGTACCCCCAAAGATGCGGGGTGGATGCGGCGCTCAATCTTTCCGAGAGAGAGACATCTTGACTGACACGCCGAGCTCGCCCTCGAATGTCGCCGCAAATCGCATCGTGACGCACGTCCTCTATCTATCGGGCGCCCCCCGCCTGTCCACGAAGCCAACAACGGAGAGCCTGGGCCCGAGATCCCACATTCTCGGCGTAATCGGGGCCCTTCGAGAGAGCGGATCGATAGTCCACGCCTTCGTCGTAGGCGACGACGTGCCGCAGTCCTTCCATGCCTCGGGAAGCGAGGCCCGGATGACGGCCTCTGCAGTGAGACTCGTCGCCGCCGACCTTGGGCGTCTCGTCTACCGAGTCCGGTCCGTGGCCAAAGTGCGGCGCATGCTGCGGAAGATCGCACCACCCCCCGCTATGGCTTACGAGCGATATGCACTCATGCAGGAACTGGGCAGAGCGGCGCAACGTAAAGGTGCAACCTGGGTTCTCGAAGTCAACGCCTTGCTCGCCATCGAGTCCACGTCGGATCGGCGGGCGACTTCCAGCCGCAGAATCGCGTCCTGGTTTGAAAAGCGCACCTTCCGCCGGGCAGATCTCATCGTGGCGGTGACCGAACAGCTCAAGCTCGCAATCCACGACATCTATGGCATCCCACTCGACCGGATCGTGGTCGTGGAGAACGGTGTGGATACGGCCCGACACGACGACGCGTCGGTCGAAAGGCAGGCCGTCCCCACGATTGGGTTCCTCGGGACCCTCTACCCATGGCAGCGCGTGGACCGTCTGCTTAGAGCAGTTAGCAGAAGCGAGACCGACTGGAATGTCCGAATCGCTGGCGAAGGGCCCGACTTCGACGCGCTGAGACGTCTCTCCGATGAACTGAATCTGGGCACGAAGGTCACCTTTCTCGGCCGCGTTCACCCGGATCAGGTTCCTGCGTTTCTGAAGACCGTGGATGTCTGTTACGCGGGTCACGGCAGTGCTGAGGGAGTTTATTTTTCTCCTCTAAAGCTCTGGGAGTATCTCGCCGCCGGGCGCCCCGTTCTCGCGTCGCGTCACGACGCGACAGTCCGACTCGCATCGGAGGGGTACGCCGTCGAAGTGTTCGATGAGTCCGACAGCGATCTGGAGCGCGCATTGCTCACCGTCTCTTCGAAGCTGCAGGAGCTCCTGGAAACGGGGGTGCGCGACCAAGAAAGAGTCCGTAGCTCTCACAGCTGGACTGCCCGTATACGACCGCTTCTCAATCGAGTTGCCGAGGGAAAGCCGACCCTCACGTGAGAACTGTCTCGCTGCCGTGGGACCTGGGGCTGGTCACTCCACTCGACGCCTCGGAAGCATGCGACTGGATCCTCGGCGCCGCAGAGGACCTGTCACGTCCGCGCATCCTCAGTAATCTGAACCTTCATGCCCTGCATCTGTCTCTCGAGGACGGCCCTGTTCACACGCTGACCTCTCGTAGCGATGTCACGCTGGTCGACGGTTGGCCGATTCTTCTCCTCGCGAAGATGGCATCGCCGAAGTTTGGATGGCCCACGACGCGCGAGCGCATCGGAAGCACTGACTGGCTTTCGGAGCTGATGCGACGCGACCCTGAAATCGCCGTGGTCGCCGTGGGCGGGACGCCTGAAACCGCCACCAGAATGACGAGCTACGTCAACGACCGCACGAGCAACATGCAATGGCAGCACTTCGACGGGTTCAGTTTCGCCCCGGCCGCCGAGGCATCGTCCGAGACGGGGATCCGAGACATGGTCTCGCGGGCTGATGTCGTCCTGGTCGGACTCGGAATGCCCACACAGGAGCAGTGGATCCTCGACCATCTCGCCTTGATGAAGGGCGGCGCAGTCGTCGCCAATGTGGGCGGGTGCTTCGACTATTTCGCCGGGACGCAGCGGCTCGCGCCCCGCTGGATGGGCCGCTTCGGCCTGGAATGGCTGTACCGGCTCGCCCATTCGCCCCGCAGGCTCGCAAAGCGCTACCTGATCGAGCCTTTCCTGCTCCTCAGCCGCCTGGCTCGGAGGGGACAACGCCCGCATGCGTGATCCGCACACCCCGGGAGTGACCTGTACCCGTCCCGCGAGCCGTATCGAGGGATCTTCTTGAGTTCTCTGGCGTCGGCTGCGGCTCGCGGTGGTGGGATCACGATCGTCGCGCAGGTCGTCAAGGTCGCCTTGATGCTGAGTTCGACGGTCGTTCTCGCGCGCCTCCTCGACCCCACCGACTATGGTCTGGTGGCCATGGTGGTGGCCGTCGTCGGAGTGGGGGAGATCTTCCGCGATTTCGGTTTATCGATGGCCGCTCTGCAGGCGAAATCCCTCAGTCAAGCGCAACAGTCCAACCTGTTCTGGATCAACTCGGCCGTAGGACTCGTGCTGGGCGTTGTATTCTTCGCAGTGTCGTACCCGCTGGCGGCGTTCTACGGTCAGCCTCAAGTTGCGATGATCACCCAGGCACTGTCCGCCACCTTCGTTTTGGGCGGGCTGTCTACGCAATTCAAAGTGCATATCAATCGCGACCTCCGGTTCATCGCCTTGGCTGTTGCTGATCTCCTCCCCTACGCCCTAGGCATCGGGGGCGCCATCGCGATAGCGGCGATTTTCGCGAATTTCTGGGCGCTCGTCGCCCAGCAGTTGATCGTTGCTGCCGGGACACTTCTGTTCTCGTTCGCACTCACGAAGTGGCGGCCGGGGCTCCCCCGGCGAGTCCCAATGGACGGACTGATCTCCTTCGGCGCGAGCTTCGCGGGCACTCAGATCATCTCCTACCTGACAAGGAACATCGACAGTCTGCTCATCGGCAAAGTATGGGGCTCCAACGCCCTCGGCTACTACGACCGCGCGTACAACCTGGTGGTCCTGCCGCTGACGCAGATCAACACGCCGATGTCGCGCGTCGCCGTTCCGGTCCTGGCCCGCATCGCCGAGGAAGGCGACCGTTTCGTCTCGTATCTGCGACGCGCCCAGTTGGTGGCCCTTTACGTGACGTCGTCGATCTTCGCCGTGCTCTTTGCACTCGGAACACCCCTGGTCGTCGCCGTGCTCGGGCAGCAATGGGAGCCCGCCGGACCCATTCTGAGTGTTCTCGCCGTGAGCGGAATCTTCCGTTCTCTCGTTCAGGTGGCTTACTGGGTCTACATGTCCCAGGGGCTCGCGACCGCTCAGTTGCGCTTCTATCTCGTCGCTCAACCGCTGCTCGTGGGAGTCATCGCGTGCGGGGTGCCCTTCGGGCCCCTGGGTGTAGCGGTGGCCGTGTCGATCGGCTACAGCCTGTTCTGGATCACATCGCTCGCGTGGGTCCGCCGGGTCACGAAGCTCAAGTTGGGGGTGCTGTACACCGACGCGCTGTCGGCGCTGGGGCTTGTCGCAATCCCGATGGCGGCGGCGGCATTCGGAGTGCGGCTCCTTGTGGAGAACTGGGGCGGCGCTCCCATCCTGGTCGTCGTCCTCGGCTCGCTGGCCGCGATGTTGTGGGCGGCGCTCGCCTTCGCGATCTTCCCCCGTATTCGGGCGGATGCAGCTCAACTCATCGACTTCGGACGCCGCGCGATCGGTCGCCGACCTAATGGATAACCACCCGAGCCCCCGTGGCATCGAGAGACGGATCACCCCGTGAAGAATTCAGATGTATTCATAGCCGCTCACGGCCAAGACGATAATGTCGGTGACCCGGCACTCCGGCGCGCCATGCTCGATGGCCTCGCGCTCGGACGCCGCCGGCACATCCTCGTCGGCACCGCTTCACACGCGTACATCAACGCGCTCGGACTACGCGCTGACGACGTGACGTATAAGAGCAGGCGCGAATGGCAGCTCGCCGCGTTTCGGCACGCGCTCCTCGGACGCGCGGCCTTCGTCTCGAACGCAGGTGAGATACAGCTGAATCGAAGGCGCCTGAGAATCAACCGTGTCGATAGGCTCCTCGTCGGCCTGATCCGCCTGAGAGGCGGCGCAGCGATCACGACAGGTCTGGGGGTTCGCAACCCGTCCGGGAGTCCGTCGGCGATGCTGACCTCGCTCTCACGCGCTTGCCAGATCACGACCTGGCGCGACGAAGAAAGTCGCCGCTTCGCTCGCTCGGGTTCGGTACGTCCTGACTGGGCATTCGCGCTGGGATCAAGTGGTGACGATCTGAAACCCGACGGTCGCGCTCTGCTGGTCGTCTCGATGCGTGGGGACACCGCCGATCTCACCGCCGAATGGAGGGAAGCGGTAGCGGAACTCCAATCTGGCCTAGACCTCGAGCTCGTCATCGTCTCCCAGGTCGAACGCGACGTCGAACGAGGAGACCAGATCGGCGCCGATCTCGGCGCGAACGTGCACCCGTGGCACGCCGGAGATCATCTTGCGGCTGAGGCCGACCTGCGGGAGGTCTACCGGCGCGCTCGAGTCGTCGTGAGCGACCGCCTGCACGTACTCATCTTCGCCGCAACGGAGGGAGCCGTGCCGCTCTACCTCCCCAATGTCGAATCGTCGAAGATCCCGCGTACGATGGCCGCGGCCGGCCTCGTTGAGCATCACGTCAGTCCCAGTGATGAACGCCTGGTGGAACGGGTGGCTACGCTCGTCGCCGAGCAAACCATGCTCGTGACCCGGGTCGAGAACGCGCGCGCCCAACTACGCGAACTGTCGGCAGCAATGAACGCGCTCATCTCAGGCGGCGGAGCCCGATGAGCGTCAACGAATCGCCGGCGCCCACGCATCACGACATTCGTTGCGTCGCCATTTCCATCGCGACCTTCCGCCGGCCCCAACTTCTGAGTCAGTTACTCAACGTGTGCGCCGCCCAGACCGCGGAGGTGGACGCTCGAGTCCGGATCGTCGTCGTGGACAACGATCCGCTTGCGTCTGCGCGCGAGGCCGTAGCGTTCTTCCCCGGCGTCGAATACATCCACGAACCCCTACCCGGAATCGCGGCCGCGCGAAATCGTGGTCTCGACGCGACCACGGAAGACGATGATGCGATCATCTTCATCGACGACGACGAGGTGCCGGCGCCGGGATGGTTACGGGAGATGTTGGCCTATGCGGTCGAACACAGGGCGGACATCGTCACCGGCCCGGTGGAGCCGATCATTACCGACTCGGTCCCGAGATGGATCGTCAGAGGCGGCTTCTGGCGGCGGCAGAACGGCTTATCCGGCAGCACGCCGGGTTCTGTCGCGACCAACAACACTCTTTTACGCTTGGCTGCGTGGCGGGCCAACCCCACGCGCTTCAGCGAAGCGCTGTCTATGAAAGGCGGGAGCGACACGGAGTTCTTCCGATCGCTGAGAGCAGCTTCTCCCCTGAAGGTACTTTGGTGCGCTGAAGCCGTCGTGTCGGAACACGTCATTCCCGAGCGAGCGAACGCGAAGTGGCTCTTCCGCCGCGCGATCCGTATCGGGAATATCAATGCGCGCTATAGGACGCGGGCCGCAGCCTTCATGGGCGGCATCGCCCGCATCGGGGTCGGGCTGCCTTTCATCGCGTTCGATTTCGCAGTCCATCGACAGCCCATGGCACGCAGCTGGAACATGCTGGCGCATGGTCTCGGTATGGTCGGAAACGTCTTGAACGTCGACCTGGTCGAATACCGTCGCAAAACGAACGGAGCCTGATGTCCGCCTCAACCTTCGCTTGTGTCATCCCGACGCATAACAGACATCACTTCCTTCGCGAATCTTTGTCATCTGTGCTCGAACAGACCGTGCGGCCCGAACAGATCATCGTCGTCTCCGACATCGAAGACGCGACGGCAGCAGAGATCTGCGCGGAACTTGCCGCCGCCGCAGGGCATCGCGGGGTCCTCTTCGTGCACGACCCGTCCGCCGGTTCTGGAGCTTCCGCTTCCCGCAACCGTGGCGCCTCGGAAGCGACCGCTGACTTCATCGGCTTCTTGGATGACGACGATCTCTGGCAGCCCTCATTACTCGACGCCGTCGCACGCGCTCTTCAAGAGAATCCCGTCGACCTGGTGGCCGTCAATCGAGAGATATTCTCTGAATCTGAGTCCCATGAAGGGCCCCGCATCGTCGAAGGCCTGACCTCCGCCGATGTCGCGGCAGCGAGTTTGGGCACGACCGGTAGCAACATGATCGTCAGTCGTCGAGCCTTCCACGAGATCGGGGGGTTTGACTCCCAGCTACCGGTCAAGAACGACACTGACTTCTTCTTCCGATACCTTCTCGCGGGGTTCGCCTATACCGTCGTACCCAGCCAGCTCGTGAGGCAGCGCAAACACGGTCTTGGACAACTCACCACGAAGAATGAACGACGTGCCCACGGTACGGAGTTGTACATCGCCAAGCACCGTGAGCACCTTACGCGCCGAGATCTTCGCAAGCTGCGTCTGACCATCCACCGCATCCGTCGCGCGTCAGCCACGACGTTCAGAGGCAGGACCTTCCACCTCTTCGGAGCTCTCGCGAACTACACCCCCGCAGACTTCATCCGCGAACGGCGCGAGTGGAAGATGTGGCACCAGGCGGACGCCTGAGAGCACGACTGCCCGCCTCCCGCCTAGCGGACGCCCAGGTCCGGCAATGTCTGATCGAGGTCCCGGAGGGCGAGGCGGGCGGCATGCCAGCCCGCCATGCCGTGAACGCCGGCACCAGGCGGGGTAGAGGCAGACGCGAGGTATACACCCGGTAGTGGCGTACGCCACGGCCGTGTGGTCAGCGTAGGGCGAGTGAGCAACTGCCCCGCGTCGACCCGCCCCCCGAGTATGTCTCCGCCGACGAAGTTCGCATTGGTCGCCGCGAAGAACGGGGCAGGACGGGCTTCGTGATGGATGATCAGCTCACGGAACCCGGGGGCGAATGATTCGATGCGTCGCGCTATCATCTCGCTTGCATCAATCTCCGAGTTGTTCGGGACATGAGCGTAAGCCCAGACGATCTCGTCGGATGACCCCTCGGGGAGACGCGATCGATCGAGGCGAGTGGGCTGCGAGAGAAGCACGTAGGGATCCACCGGAACTACCCCTGCGCGTGCTGCCTTCTCCGCCCGCGAAATGTCGGCCTCGTGTCCTCCGATATGGACCGTCCCGGCGTCGCGGAGGCGCGAATCCGCCCAGGGAATGGGCGCGGAAAGGACGAAGTCGACTTTCGACGCTGCGTTGCCATACCGGTATCTCGAAAGGCGCCTCGAGTACGAAGCCGGCAGCAATCCACGACCCAGGCGCGCGAAACCTCGCGGACCGATGTTCAGGATTGCGACGTCTCCAGGTCTCCAGACTTCGCGCAGGTCATCAACGTGATGTCCGACATTGATTTCGCCCCCGTGGGCGACAAGGTCAGACACGAGAGCCTCCGCGATAGCGGCAGAGCCTCCACGCGGAATAGGCCATCCCGAGGCATGTGCCTCTGCTGCGAGGACGGCACCGACAAAACGGGCGGGAAATGAGCCAAACGGGGCCGCGGCGTGCGCCGTCACCCCCGCAGCGAGCGAGCGCGCATCCTCTCGAAGTGTGGACAACCCACCCACCGCAGCTGCCAGCGCGGCCGCGGCACCGATTGTCGATGGACGCGCGCGCAGATCCATGCCGCCCAGCCTCCGCACCGCCTCAATGTTCAGGAGGAGCGGCTTCATGACCCGCCCCCAGCCCGCCCCGGAGCGTCCCAATTCGTCGATAGTTCGTTGCAGGCTGCGATACGCGACCGCGGATACACCCTCCATAGCATGGGCGTAGGAGATGTCAGGAGTGAGGAAATCGACTCTTCGTGTTATCTCGAAGGACTGGAAGAAAACCGACGCCAGCGCCATCGGGTGCGCTGCGGAACACACATCGAAAATCCCGTCGAATGCTTCAAACCGGTCGGTCCTAAGCCCACCTCCAGCCTTCGCCGCAGACTCGTGCACCGTCACCTCGTGTCCGGCCCGAGCCATGATGACCGCGGCAGCGAGTCCATTCGGTCCGCTGCCGACGACGCTTACTCTCATGATCGACCCCGATCAGGCACGTAGCTCCTGCGACGGCTCGACTGCCCGCCCGATAGACGCCCTGCGCACGACCCACATCACTGCGGGGGCAAAGAAGACAGCGTAGACAAGCGTGTAGTCGATGAAGGATATGCCCAGCGTCAGAAACACTGCGATATGGAAGCAGGAAAGTAGCGCCAGCCAACACCGAAAAAGCAACGGCGTTAGAACGAAGAAGAACAGAAGTCCCTCGGCGGCAATAGTCGCATAGTCCAGCGCCTTCCAGAACAGGTGGTTGTCGAAGGTCAGCATCCACGGTCCGAGAGCACCGAGTTTGTCGTCGGCGGCGATGTCTTTCGCCAGGTATCCGCGTGTCGCGTCGCGGGTTGGGTCGAGCCAGCCGCCCGCGATCTTGGGAGCAGCCGCGGACAGCATCCCCCACCCGATCGTGAAGGCGAAGAGCAGGATCGGCACCCCGCGGGTTACCGCCGGCGTCCGCCCGCGCCTTCGGCGGATGACGGCGTCGAGCGACCATCGCGAACCCCACCCGGCCAAGCCCAGGAAGACCGGCACGAGTTCGAACAGGATGAAGTGGTCCACCTTCGAGAACGAGTACGAGAGCCCCGCGGCCGCCATGATCGTGAGCGTCAGGAACAACGAGACAGGAATGGTGGCGATGCCGATCACCAGAAGAACCGCGAGGACGAACCTCACGACCGAAATGGCGACGAGCAATTCGATGGGAGGTACTGAATGGATGAATCCGAAGAGCCCCGGACGAGGGTTCACGAAATCGTCCGGGAGACCCGCGATCCAGGTGATGTCTACAGGAAGGAAGATTATCCAGGCGCCGTAAGCAATTCGCAGCGCGGCGAGAAAGCGGCCGTCCGCCTGGTACGAAGCCGCCGCGCGCGCAACCGTGCGCTCAAGGAACGTGATCACAGCGCCACCGTCTTCCACGCGCATGGCTGCGACTCCACGACCCTCGCGTCCTCGATGCTGATTGTTGTCGATACCCAGCAGAGCCGTATGCCCGTGACATCTTCGCGTCCCGAGACGATTCGAGCGCGATCGCGCAACCAACTGATGGACTCCTCCGAGAGGGTCGTCTCAGCCTTCGGCCCGAGGATGTAATCAAGGGTCGGCCCAGCCGTAGAGAATCTCAACGGCTCCATCAGTGCAGAAGGGTCGATGGGCGTTGACGTTCCATCCGCGAGGTCGACCTCGGCATCGACGAAGGTCGCCCCAACCGTTCCGTCTGAATTCGCCGCCGTTTGGAAGCCCGGCATCCGAATGATGGGGTATGGCTCGGGCGAGACTCGGAACGAAAAGAAACCCTGAATGACCAAGAAGCAGACGAAGGCTACGACTATCAGGAGGTTCCTGCGCTGCTTCGACGGCCGGAGGCCGGGCTCAGCCGTACGTGACATCAACGTTCCCCTCGCGACCTGACAACTTGTACATCGTATCGATCGACGGGTTTCGGGGTCGTTTCGGCTCGTCGAGCGCCGAACAGATCAATGGTAATGACTCCCGTACGTTCACCTGCCGCGAGCGGACGCGGACTCTGCCGGCCGCATCTCACGGCGCAAACACGATGTCGAGGTAGGGAGGTGCCGCGGATTCTCTGCTCCGAACCTGAACGATGACCGGTTTCGGCGTCAAGAAAGGCGCATCTTCGGTGAATCCGAGTGACATGCTGCTCGAGTCGGCTGCAAGCAACTCGCGAAGGTGATCCGAGATGTCGATGGTGCGGTAGTCAAAGGTGCGACCCACCTCCACGCCACCCACCGGCGCAAGCATCTCCGGACGGTTTCGATAGGTCACCTCCGTTTCCGACCAGGCCCCTTGAACGGCTCGGACGTCGAGTCTTGCACGATCGCCCGTCGCCTCAGTGATGGCAGCGTTGAGCGACAGCGTCGCAGATGCAATCTTCTTCCCCTTCAACCCGCTGATGTCGAACCCCATGTAGGTCAGACGCGTGTACGACTCGTCAGTGGATCCTCCCGTCGTAGGTTTGACGGGCATCTTTGTTTCCGAGGCGTAGTTGGTGTCCGCGACGTCACCACCCCGTACGTAAGCGTCCCCGCTCGAGAAGAGGCGTACCTTCAACGGATCCGTCACCGTCACATCGACTTTCTGCGTGAGCGTCGAGCCGTTGGTCGTGACCTCTACCGATACCGTGGCAGCCCCCACCGCCCTCGGCTTGCACACACCTGAACCATCGACCTCAACCACCGCGGGGTCGCTGGAGGAGTACGTCATCTGCAGAGCCGATGAGGGAATCGATTCGCCAGTCGTACTTTTCGCTGTAACGGAGAGCTGCGGTGTCGTGTCCAAACCGACGGTCGGACCCACCCCGCTCAGTTCTACGGTACTGAGGTAGGGGGCTAGCCTCGTCGCAGGTTCAGGCTTGAGCACCACATCGATGTACGCCGGAGTCGAGGATTCTCGACTCTTGATTTGAGTGATCACGGGCTTACCGGTGAGGAACGGGCCGTCCTGGGTAAACCCGAGGGATAGACGATCCGCTTTGGCCGCCGCCTTGGAAGCCGCGTAGGAGGTGATGTCGGTCTGTCTCTCCGCGAACGTCGTATCCACTGCGGTGCTTCCCACCGTGGCTCCCAAGCTCGGTCGATTCGAGAACGTGAGTCCACTCTCGGTCCAGGTGCCCTCGACGGCATGAGCATCGACTCGCGCCCTATCCGCAGACGGTTCCGTCACCGCAGCCGTAGTTGTGAGAATCGCCGAAGAAATCTCCTTCCCTCTGAGTGCCGAGATGTCGAAGCCCATATACGCGAGTCGGGTGTAAGACTCATCCGTGGATCCCGTGTTGGCGGGTTTGACGGCGAGCTGCGTGTCCTTGGCATAGTTCGTGCCCGCGGAGGTTCCGCCCCTCACCCAGGCGTCGGCGTCAGGATAGATCCGCACCCTTTGCGGATCATCGACCTTGACCACGGCGTACGCGGATGCCGTCACCCCCGCCATCGTGACCACCACCCCGATAGACGTCTCTCCTGCCGCCAGTGCCGTCACTACTCCCGAATCGGAGACCCGGGCCACGGCCGGATTGCCTGAGAGGTAGCGCACCGAGGTGAGGCTCGCTGGATCAATCGAACGTCCGTCGGCTCTCTTGGCTGCGAAAGCCATGGAGGCTGTCTGCGCCTTCGTCATCGTGGCGGGTACGCCGGTGACGCCTACAGAGTCGAGCCGTGAGACAGCTGGTGCCACCGACGGGACCGTGACCGCGTAGCTGTAAAGTTTGATCTCGCTGATGGACGTCTTTGGATCAGTCCCCTGGTCGCCATGGCCGATGATCCGCACCCATTTGGACGACGCGCTCGTCGTCGGAATGATCAATTGCGAGCCAGTGGATCCGTCGTACGCTCCGTCGTACCGAGTGATCCACGTCGAGCCGTTCCAAGAAGTCTGTACTTCGAATTTGGTGTGCCGCGATCGGTTGGCCCGCCAGTCGATCTGAAGAGACTTTATCGATCGGGGCTGGTCGAGTGTGTAAGTGATCGAGTTGTCTAGCCACGTCGTCCAGTAAGTGGCGGGGTCACCGTCGAAAGTCATCGCTGGCGAGCCCTCGGTCGTGCGCGTCGCCGCCGCCGATTTGATCGTCATCGGCCCTCGCTCGATCAATACGCGATAGGTCGTGGGCGTCTTACCCGGCTCTGTGATTGTGGTGGTCGCCACGCCCGGAATGCTCGTAGGAAGGCGGCTCGCCACGGTGGCACCGCTCTTGTACGCGGCGACCGTCGGGACGGCGGATGCAGGATCCCATTGCGTCGTGTAAGCGAGGGTGTTGGGAGAGAAGCCCGAGAGCTCCGTGCCGCCTACCCGGATGCCCTGTGCGCGCGAGCTTCCCTGAGCTTCGAGCTTCCAATCATCAAGCGCGACGATACCTGCTGACGATGGGGCCGAAAGCCCGCTGGTCAAGGGCGTGAATTGCACGGCGAGAGTGGTGTTGCCCTTCGTCGAGACCTGAATTGCGAGCTTGCGGATACCTGAGTTCCCGTTCTGCTGAGCAGGATGGGGCGACGTCGGCAGCGGGGCCGCTGCCGTGTCGACGAACGTTGCCGTTGCGCTTTGCGAGATGATGCGCGCGAGCAATTGCTTGCCGTTGGACGTCAGAGTCGCGGAACGACCGTCGCCCGCGATCTGAATGGCCGCCGCAGTGTGCATGGACCATAGCGCTTCCACCGGCTTGCTGGACCGAATCTCGTCCTGCACGATCACCTGTTGCCGCCCATCGAACAACTTGACCCCGCGCTTCCAGGAGGTCACGTCTCCGGGGTACAAGGCCGAAAGATCGGCGATCGAGAATGCTGATGTCACGTTCGACTCGAACCGCGCGGCGGGGGTCGTTGCGAGGGTGGTCGGGCGGGGCTTGTATGGGTTTATGACGAGGGTGTTTTGTCCTTCTGCGGCGAGCCTGTAGTAGTCCCACCGGCTGCCGGAGGTGCCCTCGTCGAAGTATCCCGACAACCCGTAGTCGTCTTTCCCCAATTCGGTGGCCCAATTCTGGCCCAAAGCGTCGAGATTGAAGGTACCGGCGTCGAGGTGCTGGTGACTCGCGTCGGGGAGGCTTCCGTTCCGGAAGCCGACAAACGTCGCATTCGGGTCGCTCCAGGACGACCTGAAGCTGGCTACCGCCGCGTTTGGGAAATTGCGATCCATCGGCAGCGCCGCTGCCGTGGGCGAGGCCGAGGTCTTTCCGGGCTCGTACCAAAGCAAGCGCTGCACCGAGTTCCCGCCACGTCCTTCGTCGATCCCCGCGTACCGGAACGATGCGTTGTTGTACACATTCCCCAGGCCCGCTAGTACGGGTCCGCGACTCACGCCACGTTCACTATCGCCAAAATTGAACCGATCCCCGGACGGGCTGG
This sequence comes from Microbacterium galbum, assembly GCF_032464915.1. NCBI lineage: Bacteria > Bacillati > Actinomycetota > Actinomycetes > Micrococcales > Microbacteriaceae > Microbacterium > Microbacterium galbum. Next base: position 861,436 of record NZ_JAWDIS010000001.1, read on the forward strand.
ACATATAAATAGGGAAGAGTCCGGTGACATCAAGACCCGGCAATGACGACAGACCGACGTCGCCTCCGGTAGCCGAACGGAGGCCTTGCAACATCACCACGAGATATCGTGTCGCGTAATCCCAGTAGCTAAGCCCTTCGGCGTAGCCGCCACCATTCGCGTAAGTGCCGATACCGCGCTGCACACTCGTGATCGCCGCGGCAAGGATCTTGCTGGACGTCGCTGGGTCGTCCTGCGCAACGGCGATGGCTCCGACCGTGAGACCGCTGTTGATCACGATGTTCCAGTTATTGTTGTTTCGGGCCCAATTCCCGCCGTGCGCATAGGGGCCGTTGCTTCCTTCGGCAGCGTCAAAGACCGGGAATGCCGGTTTGAGTCCCAGCTCGACGATCGCTCTCGACAGCTGCGACCGCCGGCCGGAGGACCAGTAGGAGTACAGCCAGTCATAGCCGATCGCCACGCCGTGGGTCATCTCGGCGGTGTCGAGGAAATGATCCGGGTTCCAGTCACCGAATCGAGTGACCGCATCCAGGTCCTTCCACAGACGCTCGGCATATTTCGCGTCCTTACTCACCTGCCACGCCATCCCTAGCGTGTAAGCCCGCTCAACCATCTCTCGGCTGGTGTCGAGGATTTTGATGCCGTCGGGCTTCGTGTAGGTGAGCACGGGCTTCGTGAGGAGTGCATCCGCAGCGGAAACGACACCAGCGTAGGTTCTCGCGCTCCAGTCATCGGACGCAATTTGCGACTTCAGGAGCGAGAACCGCGAACCGTCGGCCAGCAACCGAGGGTGGGCCGTCGTCACCTGAGCAGCAGAGATGGACCCTATGCCCGCGGCCGTTGCCGCACCCACCGGTGCAACCAGGCCGATCAGGAGCGAAAAGGCGACACCGATCGCCATCACGCGGGAGCCGCGGCGGACGTCTTGCGAGTTCATGGGAGTCCTCTGGGGGAGTGCCCCATTCCCAGATGACACCACTTGCCGACGGTCACCCGAACGGTCGACAGCTATAGCGGTATCCACGCCAGAGCCCCCGGTGGTAAGGGGCACCGTAGACGTTTCCGACGCCGGCGAATGTGGCCAGCGAATTCAGAATCAGAATAATGTAACTCGGCACCCTCAAGTCGCCGATGTACGAAATACGTGCCGCGGGTGCAGAAGCGGTTCGGCGAAAAGCAGTCTCGTCCGGAGAACCAACGCGTCCGCGTCGCGGAGGGCGGACCTCCTCCGCGCTCTAGCCTTCGCTCCGCTGCCAGAACCGGAACCCCACGATGTCGCCCTCCGATTCGTAAGACCCTGCCACCCACGGCGCCAGCCCCGCGAAGTGGTCCTTATCCGCCGGACACGCGATCGAAATCCCGCACGACACGGGCGACTCCACGATGAGGGCCGGCGGGAAGGCTGTCACGTCTGCCAGGTACTGCGCCGGCAAGCCGCCGTATCCCTGCTCGACAGGCAACGAGTAGGTGATCGCCGTCGGCGACAACCGCTGCGAAGCCGCGAGGATCCACGTCTCGGCTCCGTGCACGAGCACACGGTCGTCGGGACTCGTCTCGGCGAGGACACGGTCGACGATCTGCGCCTGATAAGAGCCGGCGGTGAACACGCCCGCGCCGAGCGTGGTCCGCAGGCCCTGTAGGGCGGTCGTGCTCGAGCCGGACAGCACGATCGCCGCGAGCGCAATGAGTCCGACCGCTCGGGTCGTACGCTGCCGAGCGCGTGCTTCTCTGCGCCACCACTCCCCGACCGACGACGACACCTCGGCACCGCCACCGGCGATAGCGACGGCGAATCCGGCGATCGCCACGACGAGATAATGCGGGTAGGGCCGGCCGGACGCCATCTGAGAGAGCGCGTCGACCACTCCGACCCCGATGAAGACGACGATGACGGTCATGGCCGGTGACCACGTGCCCTTCGCGACAATCCGCCTCATGAGGACGGCGCCGATCATGACGAGCGCGGCGGCGACGACCGCTCCCGAAACGAGCAGCTGGGCCAGCGTCGCGAAAGAAGCGACGCGCTCCCCCAGCGGCGTGCCCTCGGAGTAGAAGAGGTTGTATCGGACGTACTGGTCCACCGCCGCCCGCAGGGCATCACCCGTCCACAACCACAGGGTCAGCGCCACGCCGACCGCGGCGATGACGCCGATGACGGACGCAGCGACGGCGAGGCGCCGCCGGAAGAAGACGACGCACACACCCGCCAGCACCAGCAGACCCGCGACGTTGTTCATGCGGGTGAACAGACCGACGGATGCGGCGAGGCCAAGTGTCATGCCTGCTCCGACGAGGATCCGGGCGGGAGCGTCCCGCCCGAAGCGCAGCACGATGTCCGCGACGAGGCTGTAAGCGACGAGCTGGAACGGGAACAGCCACGTCTCCGTGAAGTTGCCCCCCTCGAAAACCCCGAGATAGGTCACGCCGGTGATGAGCACCACCACGGCCGCCCATGCGCGGATCCACCGCGCCCAGACCAGGCCCACGACGGTGAGCCCGAGGAAAAGGACGATCGCCTCGAGAATCGGAGCACCGACGATGCCACCCCCGAGACGCCACGCGAGGGTCTCGATCACCGCGAGGAGCGGGCCCTTGTGATCCCACGAGTCGACATAGGGCATTCCCCCGCGCGAGACGACCATTCCCGTGTAGAGGAAGACTCCGGAGTCACGCGTGATGTGACCGCTGACGATCATCGGCACGTAGGCAGACAGGCTCACGATGAGGGCGGATGCCGCCGTGAGCAGCGCGGGGCGCGCGGTCAGGCGCGTCATCCGACGGACTCGCGGACACCGACGACGTTGCGCTCACGCCACTTCTGCAGCACACGCCGGTCCCGGGCGTGGACGGCAGCCACCGTCGCCGCCGCCGCGGCGACTCCCACCCAACCCCCCACGGTGTTCGCGATCACGTCGTTGACGGTTGCGAAGCGCGCCGGCAGCACGAAGAACTGCAGCGTTTCAAGCGCGACCGACAGGGCGGGCACGAGGGGCAGCGCCAGCCACAAGAATCGCGTCGGGAAGACGAGGGAGAGGAAATACGCCAGGGGGACGAACATGGCGATATTCGCCGAGAACTCAAGCCAGCGGTAGCCGAACCACTGCGGAACACCATTGCGATGCAGGATCGACAGGACGCGCTCGATGGCGCTCTCGTACCCCTGGTCGATGGGTGTCGGCGACAACGTGGCCGCCAGCACGACGGCGAGGCAGAGCCCCAGACCCGTCCAGGCGAACAGGTGACGCACGATCAGCCGCGCACGGTCGCGTCGTGCGGAACCCCGCGCCGAACGGAGCCGAGGATGTCGACCCGCCACAGTTCACCGAGCGCTCGGGCGGCGAATCGCACGAGACGACGGGGAGGCAGCACGGCACGCGCACGCCCGCCACCCCACATCGTGCCCTGTGCGACCGCGCCGCGACGGGGGATGCTGGCGACGGAGACGTACCGCACCCGCAGCCGTTCGCGTGCTTCGGAGATGGAGAAATGCACGTGAGGGACGAGGGCGTCCGCCGGGACACCGTCGACGAGGCGGCGCAAAGCCGCCTGCCCGTAGGCGCGGAGAGGCGTGTTGACGTCGGGGACGGACCTGCCGCACAACAGGAACACCGCGAACCGCACCAGCCCGCTCAAGGCGCGCCGGAACCAGGGATCGGTGCGCCCGCGTCGCACGCCGTGCACGACATCGGCCTCGGCGTGGTCGAGAGCCGAGGCCACGCGGGCGATGTCGTCTCCGTAGAACTGCCCGTCGCCGTCGACGTGCACGATGATCCCGGCTCCGCTGCGAAGGCCCTGTTCGTACGCGGCGAGCGCCGTGGGGCCGTGACCCTGATTGCGCGGGGAGCGGATGACGTCGGCGAGGGGAGCGGCCGCGTCGCTGGTGGCATCCGTGGACGCATCGTCGACCACGATCACGGAAACGGAGACACCGATGCTCTCGAACGAGGCGTGGATCTCCGCGAGGAAGGACGGCAGGGCCTCGGCCTCATTGAAGGCCGGTATCACGACCGCAACATGGTCTTGCGCCTGCACCCTGGCATCCCCGCTCTCAGCCGGGACGGATTCACCCGGCAATTCCCCCGAACATGTAGCGTATGACACTCGTGGGGCGCAGCCGGAATCTTCGTCGTGCGGGCGCTCTTTCTGCCCGCTTCCTCATCGTGGGCGCGATCAGCACCGCGATCGAGATCGCCGCCTTCAATCTGCTGCTTCTGACGGGGATGGGTCCCGTCGCGGCGAAGATCGTCGCGTCGCTCATCGCCCTCGTCAACGCCTATATCGGCAACCGCGAATGGGCTTTCCGTTCGCGCGCACGAACGGGTGCCGGGCGGCAGATGGTGAAGTTCCTCCTCGTCAACGCCGCCTGCACGGGTCTCGGTGCGGGTGCCGTCTGGCTCGGAGCACGCGCGCTCGAGGCCGTATTCGGAGCGGCTGACCCCGTGGGTCTCAATGTCGTCAACCTGTTCGCGATCGGCGGGGTCACCGTCATCCGGTTCGTGCTCTATCACTTCGTCGTGTTCCCACCGGCGCGGACGATTCCAGCCGCCGAAAGCCCCTCGGGTAGGCTCGCCCCGTGAAAACCGCCCCCCGCGTGCTCGGCACCTTGTCTCTGCTCGCCGCGCTCGCCTCCATCGGGGTGCAGCTCGCGGTCGTCGCGCGCCTGTGGGCGGCCTTCGTCGAGACACTGTCGCTCACGGGCACCCTCGCCTTGAGCGCCGCGGGTGCGGTGCTCGGCCTGGCCCTCGCTGTCGTCGCGGTGATCCTGCGACGCGGCTCGGTGGGCGTGCTCGCCCCGATCGCGGGACTGATCAACCTCGGCCTTCTTGCGGCATACGCCTACCTCTTCGCGGTGCTCTGAGTCACCCCGCGGACCGGCGTCGTCAGGCTCCTGACAAACCGCTGTACCCGATCAGCCGCACGCCGTCTCGGTCACACTGGTGCGCACCGGGTTGACCATGGGGGTGTGCACGAGCGACACCTCGCCGCCGTCTTCGGGCGCGCCCTCGAAGGTCATCGTCAGCGTGTGCGCCTGCTGCAGCCCGTTGACGACCCACATGCGACCCACGGGGCGGCCGAGGTGTTCACCATTGGTGATCTCGACGTCGGTCCCGTCGATCGTCGCGTTCACGAATCGCGCGCCACTGGGCCCGTAGAACTGGATGTCCGTCCCGATCGTTCCCTTCGGGTAGTGCCGCGCGCCGTCGACGTAGTTCACAAGACCGTCCGAGGTCGCTTGGTCGAGCGCATTCACGAAGGTCACCGTCGTGGTGTACGTGGGCACCGCAGAGCAGCGGTCGGCGACGACGTCGGCGGACATCCAGGTGTAGAAGCTCAGCTTGCCCTCGGTGAGGTCGTTGACGAACACACCCAGCGTCGTCTGGTCGGGGCCGTCGCTCTCCGGCAGCGGGCCGGACAGACGCGATCCGTCGAATGCGGACTCGATGCCGTCGTCGAAGGAATGGAAGTAGACCCTGTTCTCGTCGACCGCCTGAACAACGGCCGTTGCGAAGGGGACAGGCTTGAAGTCGCCGGAGGAGACCGCGTCGAAGACCTCCACGGCAGCTGAGGCGAAGAACGCGTCCTGGTCGTCGTTCTTGGGGTACCTGGCGTAGACATCGCTCAGCAGGATCTTCACCGCGTCGTTCGAGGTCAACTTGTCACCGGTCGCCAGCGTGATCGGACCGGTCGCCCGGAGGATGTACGACAGCACCACGGGGTCGATGGAGATGACCCCGTCGATCTGCGTGCCGAACGACTCGGTCCAGTAAGCCTTGGCGAGTTCGGCCGACAGGGTGAAGTCGGGCGTCGACGTGATGTCCTGCGAGTACCGACCGACCTTGTCGTCGTAGAGCTTCACAACCTCGGGGTCGAGGTCGATGATCGGCGTCTCGCGCTTGTTCGTGAAGTCACGGCTCGTCGCCTGCGCGGCGATCTCGAGCTTGCCGCCGTCGAAGCGGAGCATGACCACGGATGCCGGGATGCCGCCGGTTCCGCGCGCCTCAGCGTTGTTCTGCACGAGGAGCAGGTAGTTCTTCGCGCCGTCGGCGCCCATCATCGTCGACAGGTGCGGCATCACGGCGTTCGCGCGAGACAGCGCCGGCTGCAGGGCATCGACGGCGCCCGTGAGCTGCGAGAGCGGCCCACGCAGCATGCCCGGCGTGTCGGCGAGGTCGACGCCGGAGAGGGCATCGGCCGCGCGCTCTCCGGCATCCGCCGCCGTCGACACCGGGCCGGCGAGTGAAGAAAGCGCGGCGATGTCGAACACTCCCCCCGTCGGGCGCAGGAGACCCGGGTCGATGTCGGACAGGGCGGGCAGGACGCCTTGCGCCAGCTCATCGATCGCGACAGTCGACTCTCGGACCGCGTGCAGAGTGGGGCCCACGAACGGTGCTTGCTCCGCCACCCACCAGAACGGGGTGTCGGCTGCCCCGCGCGCGGCCGCTGCGTGCCCCTGCAGCGTCTTCACGGACGCCTGAACGGCTGCCGGGTCGTCGCCCCCGAACTCGTCCTGCAGTTGAGAGACCACGGGCACGGCGGCGCGCAATTCTTTTTGCGCGATGAATGCGCCGATTCCGACCGCCGCGACGACGATGACGAGAAACGCCGCGACGACGCCGAGCGCGATCCACGCAATTCTCGTGGGGCTCAGGCGGGTGAGGGAGATACGCGACATCACATTCCGTTCACGCCGCGAGTCCAGGGTCCGGCGTCGTGCGCAACAGGGCCCATCGCGCAAATCGGTATGCTAGCGGAGTCGAATGGAAAGACGGTTGATGCGCAGAGCGCTCACCCTGGGGGCTCATTCGACTCCTACCCGCCGAAAGACGAGGAGCCGCGTGGGATCCGACCGCACGCCATCCGTCGCCATCATCGGCACCCGGGGGTATCCGAGCTATTACGGCGGATTCGAAACCGCGGTTCGCCGGCTCTCTCCTTACCTCGTCGATCACGGCTGGGATGTGACCGTGTACGGGCGTCCCGGGTCGATCGAACCCGACGATCCCGAACGCGACCGCCGGGTGGTCTCACGGCAGACGAAGGGAGTCGATTCGCGCGCTCTCAGCACGTTGTCGTACGGGTTCACGTCCACTTTCGATGCGGTTCGTCGCCGACCCGACGTCGCGCTCATCATGAATGTCGCGAACGGCTTCTGGCTCCCGATGCTGCGCGCTCGTGGCATCCCCACGATCGTCAACGTGGACGGTCTCGAATGGGAACGCGAGAAATGGAGCGCGCTGGGGAAAGCCGTCTTCAAAGCGGGCGCACACGTCACGGCCAGATGGTCCACGGAACGGGTCGTCGACGCACGTACCATCGGTGACGCGTGGCAATCGCGTTTCGGCGTCGGGGGCGAGTTCATCCCCTACGGTGCCGACGTGCCCGCACCGTTGCCCGTCGAACCCGGCTTCTCGCACCGCGGATACGCCTTGCTGGTCGCACGTTTCGTGCCGGAGAACACCGTCGGCCCGTTCTTCGACGCCGCCGAGCGCCTGGCCGAGACCCACGACGTGATCGCTGTCGGCTCGGCGGGCTACGGCGGCGAGCTCGACGACCGCGCGGCCGCCCTCGCCACGCGTCTGCCCCGCTTCCACTGGTTCGGCCATGTGCACGACGACAACCGCCTCCACAGCCTCTGGCAGCACGCCGGCGCGTACTTCCACGGCCACAGCGTGGGCGGCACCAACCCCGCTCTCGTACAGGCCATGGCCGCGGGGGCGCCGATCGTGGCGCGCGACACCGTGCACAGTCGCGAGGTGCTGGGAACGGACGCCGGCGAGTTCACCGGCCCGGCTCCGGCCGACATCGAGAACTCCCTCCGTCGACTACTCGACAGCCCCGAGCGACAGCAGCAGCTCAGCGCGGCGGCGGTGCGGCGCGCCCGCGAGGCGTACTCGTGGGAGAGCGTCAACGCCGCGTACGAACGGCTCCTGCGCGCGCACCTGAACCCCGCGGGCGACCGTAAGAACGAAGCGCAGGAACGGGAACGCTGACGCCATGGGCATCGCCGGGAAGATCATCCACGAGCAGCGCGAGCGCCTGCGCGAGGCCGGCAGCGACCGGTGGCGCATCGTGAGTGCGCAACTCGCGGCGAAGGTCGGGCCGATGGCCGCGCGAGGGGCTCTCCTTGCCCCCCGTCTCGGATCCGTCCGGGGCCTGCCGTTGATCGGGCGGGGCGTGCGCGTGCGCAACCCTCACCTCGTGCACGCCGGTCGTGACCTGGTCGTCGAGGACTTCGCCGAGATCCAGGGTCTCAGTCGAGACGGCATCCGGTTCGGCGACGGCGTCTCGATCGGGACGGGGTCGCTCATCCGCCCGAGCAGCTACTACTCTCGCGCGATCGGCGTCGGGCTCGTCATGGGTGACGGCAGCAGCCTCTCCCCCGGGTGCTACATCGGCTGTTCCGGCGGGGTGACCATCGGCGAGAAGACCATGCTCGGCCCCGGTGTGCGCGTCTTCGCCGAGGATCACGTGATGAGCGACCCCTCGCTCGACGTGAAGTCGCAGGGCGTCGAGTGGTCGCCCATCACCATCGGATCCGGATGCTGGATCGCCAGCGGTGTGACCATCACTTCCGGCGTGACGATCGGCGACGGCGCCGTCGTCGCCGCCGGCGCGGTGGTGACCCGCGATGTGCCCGCCGGCGCGGTCTACGGTGGCATCCCCGCCCGGGAGTTGAAGTCGCGGAGCGCCGAGTGAAGACGCGTCGCTGCATCGTCATCCACCCCTCCGACGAGATGTACGGCGCCGATCGCGTGCTGCTCGAGGTGCTGCGGACGGCCCCCGACGATCTCGACATCGAGGTCTGGTTGCCCACCGACGTGGAGTACCCCGAGCGACAGCTGACGCGGGCGCTCGAGGATGCCGGCATCCGCGTGCGTCATCTCGCTCTGCCCATCATGCGCAGGGCCTATCTGCGCCCGGCGCGGCTGCCGGCGCTGGGATGGAGGACGCTGACCGCGAGTGTGCGCCTTCTGGCGGCTCGTCCTCGGCTCGTCTACCTCAACACCGCCGCTGCGGCCCTGGCCGCACCCGCTGCTCGCGCGTCGGGCGCACGTGTGGTTCTGCACCTTCACGAGCACATCGACGAGCGCTCGCGTGCCGTCGTCCCCTTCCTCCGTTTCGCGCATCGCATCATCGCCGTGAGCCGTGCGGTCGCCGACGTTTTGCCCCCGCCTCTTCGCGCGCGCACCCGGGTCGTGAACAACGGTTTCTCGGCGGACGCCCCCACCGACCTGCCTCCCTTCACCGATGGCATCCGCCTGATCATCGCGAGCCGGTGGAACGCCTGGAAGGGCCACGCCGTCCTGCTCGCCGCGTGGAACGCCGCGCGACGCGACGATCTGCACCTCACGGTGCTGGGCGACAAACCCCCGAGTGGCGAGGCCGTCGATGTTCCCGCCCTGGTCGCGGCCTCTCCCCGTCCGCACAGCATCACGGTCGTCGGCCCGACCTCGGAGGTGAGGGCACACCTCGACGCCGCGCACGTCGTGGTGGTGCCGAGCACCTTGCCCGACCCGCTGCCGACGATCGCCATCGAAGCCCTCGGCGCGGGACGTGCCCTGCTCGCCAGCGACGGGGGCGGTCTGCGCGAGATCGCAGGAGACAGCCCTCTGCTGGTCGCCCCGGGAGACGTTGCGGCGTGGACCCGCGCGCTGGAGGGCCTCGACGAGGACACCGTGCGCGCCGCCGCGTCCGCCGCTCGCGCTCGCTTCGAGCAGTTGTTCTCTCGCGACACCTTCGATCAGCTCATGCGCGACGAGCTCTGGAACGAGGTCGCCCGGTGACGATCTCGACCGCCTCGGCCTTCCAGCGGCCCTCGCTGACCGGGCGGACCCGCCTCATCACGATCGCTCTCATCGCCGCGGTGGTGGTCAGCTCGTTCCTGGGCCGGTACGACGCGGAGATCCTCGGGTTCCGCGTCCGCGTCGAACAGGTCGTGCCGCTCGTGCTGGCGGGATGGATGCTGATCCATCCGGTGCTGCGGTCGGCGTTGTTGCGCGCGCTGCGGCACCCGGTGCCCCTCGTGTTCGCCGCCTTCGTCGCGTGGAACATCGTCACGACACTGATCTTCTCGCCGAGCCTGACGTGGAGCGCGTCGATCCTCATCTGGCTGCTGATCGATCTGCTGTTGCTGCTGTCGATGATGGCCCTCGCCGAGGGCGCCGACTTCGCCGGCCGGCTCGGGAGACTCTCAGTCGCTCCCTGGGCGCTCGTCGGCTTCGCCGCCTACGTCGTCGCGAACCTCACCCGCGGTCAGGTGGCGCTCGGCGCCGACTTCGACTATCTCTACGAGGTCTACGTCGCCCGCGTCACCGCGATCGAGGCCAACATCTACGCATCGATCCTGATCTTCTGGACGCTGCTCGCGATCACCCGGCGCGGCATCGGTCGCTGGGAGACAGCGGCGATCGCCGTCTCCGTGCCCCTCGGTCTCGTGGCTTCCCAGACGCGCACGGCCGTCTTCAGTCTCGTGCTCGGTCTCGCGGTGTTCGGCGTGTTCACCGTGTTCTCGCTGCGCTCGAGCTGGCGGGAACGCGTCCGGCGCATCGCGCCCGCTCTCGTGCTGATCGGGACGCTCGTGGTCACCTACGGCATCGTCGCCGCGCTGGGCGGCACCGAGCCCGCGGATCGCACCCTGCCGGAAGCGACGGCCTCCGCACCGTCCGCGACGAGCGCCCCGGCCGTGACGCCGACTGCGACCCCTTCCCCCGCCCCCACCCGGGAGCCCGACCCGACCAACCCCGAGCAGCAGAACAAGATCGGCGACGTCGACTTCCAGGGCGGCACGATCGGCTTCCGTCTCGAGGTCGCCGGTCTCGCCGCGCAGGAGATGAAGGGCGTCAACCTGTGGTTCGGCAACGGCACGAACACCTTCGGCCTGCGACACGAACAGCCCGGCACCCCCGGAGTCAGCGGGCACATCATCATGCTGCCCGTGCAGGTGCTCTACGACGGAGGGATCGTCGGTCTCGGGCTGCTCGTCGCACTGTTCGTCGCGGTCTTCGTGTGCGTCCCTCGCGCGCGCAAGCCGATCGCGGCGGGTCTGCTCGCCTCGTACCTGCTGTCGGCGACCCTCACGAGCATGTTCTGGTTCGCGATCACGTGGATCCTCATCGCGGTGCTGCTGCGGCCCCTGACCGAGGACGAGCGTGACCTCGACCGCTCCTGAGGCGCCCCGGCCCCATCGCGCCCGCAGCGTCGCCCTGCTGACCGGGGTGTCCGCTCTCTCGGCCATCTCCCCCCTGATCGCGCTGCCGCTCATCACGCGCGCCGCGGGCCCCACGGGGTTCGCGGAGATCGCGATCGGTCAAGCGCTCGGAACCCTCGCGGCGACCCTCATCACCTTCGGCTGGGCCGTGCGCGGGCCGGTCGAGGCAGCGCGGTCGCCGCACCCCTCGCGCGTCTTCCGCGCCAGCATCGTCGTGCGGGGTGCGAACAGCGTGCTGATCCTGCCCGTCGTGGCCGTCGTCGCCGCTCTCGCGAGCCACGCCGACGATCACGCGCTCGCGATCGTCTCGGCCCTGGCCTTCTCGCTGCAGGGGCTCTCCCTCAGCTGGTACGCGGTCGGCGTCGGCCGGCCTCTGCTGTCGCTCGTGTTCGACGCCCTCCCCCGCATCGTGCTGAACCTCGTCGGAGCCGTTCTGGCTCTCGCCACCGGCATCCCCCTGCTCTACCCGGTGATCCTGCTGGCCGGAACCTTCGCGGCGTTCGTCGTCGCCACGTGGCTGATCGGCCTGCGTGAGCGGTTCGCGGTCGGCGAGACCCTGCTCGACGCACGGTCGGCCTACCGCGGGGGCTGGCGCACGGCGCTGGCCGCCGGCCTGCTGACGTTCTCCGAGACGGCGCCGTTGTCCACCCTCGGCGTGGCCACCTCACCCGCGGCGATCGGCTTCGCCCCCTTCGATCGCGTGCTGAAGTACGGCTACATCGGCGTGTACATGATCACGTCGTCGTTCCAGGGGTGGGTGTCGTCCGCGGCCGGAGCCGCCGGGCTCCGTCGGATGCGCCGCGCGGTCGGCATCCACGGGCTGCTCGCGATCGGGCTCGGCGCCGGGTTCGCGCTGGTGGTCCCCTGGGCGACCCCGATCGCGCTCGGTCCGGGCTTCGAGATCGCCCCCCCCACCGCTCTGTTCGGTGGCATCGCCCTCGCCGCGATGACCCTGGCGACCGCCCTCGGAATGTGCGTCGTCCTGCCATCCGGGCGCGACGGCGCCTATCTGGCCTCGGTCTGCGTGGCGGCCGTGCTGATCGTGCCCGCGGTCCTCATCGGCGCGGGCCTCGGCGGGGTCGCGGGCGCCGCCGCCGGCGTCGCTGCCGTTCAGCTCGCGGCTTTGCTGGCGCTGAGCGTCGCTGCGGTGCCGGTGCTGCGCGGTCGGTGACCCTCGTCGCGGCCGATCAGGCCAGGAGGTAACCGGCGGCCGACATCGCGACCCAGACGGCGGTGAAGATCAGACCGGCGAGCAGAGGCCCCCACGGCCGACGCGACAGGGCGACGAAGACGGATGCCGCCAGGCCGAGGCCGATGAGGAGAGCACGCGGCATCCCCGACACCGTCGGGGAGAACACGGCCGGCACGACGGCGAAGGCGAGCGTCGACGCGGCTGCAGCCGTGACCCGGCTCCACACCGGCGTCAGGCGCGTGGCGGCGAAGGACTCGGCGGCGGGGTAGACGAAGAAGATCGCGAAGAACGTCAGGCCCAGCACGACGATGAAGGGTGCGGCGACGCCGAGCACGAGCCAGCGGGGGGACAGGGCCGCGAGAGCGGGGAACCCGAGATCAGCGGCGAAGACGCCGGTGAGGAACGGCAGGATGACACCGAGCACGAGGGCCCACAGCACGTCGAGCGCCCGCAGCGAGAAGAACCCGGCGAAGCGCGTCCGGGCCGCCAACGCGAGTCCCGTCGCGCCCAGGATGAGAGCTGCGGCGAGAGCACCGATACTGCGGCCGACGTCGCCGTCGAAGGCGAGCGAGGCGAGCGAGCCGACAGCGAGGGCGACGACGAGCGCCCCGAGCGCAGCGGCAAGGGGCTTCCACGTGCCGGCGAAGCCCGCGCCGCGCCGCGGTGTCGAAGACGCTCGGCCTACGCCCCGGCTCTCGGGCCGCTCCGCGGCCGTGCCGCCGATGTCCGCCGGGATTGTAGAGTCGCCGCCGATCTCGACGCTGTTGGCGACGCGTGCTTCCCGACGGGATCGTCGGCTCGGGTCGACGGCAGCATCATTCACCCGCTCAGCATACGGGTTCCACCCGCGGCGCCCGGGTGGAGGACGCAAGGCAGCCGCGAGGCACTGCTGCGGCTTGCGCGCCAGGGTGAAGACTCAAGTAGGCTCGCGCTCACGCGAAGGATGAAGTGGGGACGACCGGAACGCTGATGGCACGCACACGTCGCCGTGAGGGGAGCCGCACCGCAGCCGCTCCGCCCGGGGCACCCGGACCAGCCAGCGAGCTGGTCCCGCTCCCCCACAATGTGGCGGTCGAGCTGCTCGCCGCGGCCGTGAACGATTTCGCGGAGCTGCACGGCATCCGCGTTCTGACGATCAAAGGTCGTGTGCTCGCGGATCAGGGACTTCGCGCGGTCCGCGGTTCGTCGGACGTCGACGTCCTGGTCGATCCGTCGGCATTCGAACGCCTGTGGCGCCTCCTCCGCTCGAGCGGGTGGACCGATCGCGACAAGGCCGTCCTGGTCGAGCTCCCTCGAGAGGGATCCGTGCTCGCGCCGCACGCGCGAACCCTGGAGCACCCGCAGTGGCCCTGTCACCTGGACCTCCATCGGTACTATCCGGGATTCCTGAGCCCCGCTCAAGACGTGTTCGACACCCTGTGGGAGGCCCGCTCGACGATCGAGCTGGCGCACCGCGTGTGCCCCGTCCCCTCTGCGACCGACCACTGGCTCGTCGCCGCTCTCCACGCCGCCCGCTCCCGCGATGCCGTCCAGCTGCTCGATCTCGAGGAACGGGCAGCCGAGCGCCTGAGCGCGGACATGGGCGACCTCTCCCGACGAGCTGTGGCGACGGGAGCAGTCGGACCCCTCCGCGACACCCTGAAACGGCTCACCGGCGATACCTTCGCCCTGTCGCCCGAAGCGGACCGGCTGACGGCATTGTGGCGACGACGCGTGGAGTCGCCGGACGACCTCCCCGAGACCCTTGCCGAGCAATTCGCCGGCGCGAGCTGGCCGGCCCGCGCACGCCTGGCGGCTCGTAAGCTCGTCCCCAGCCCACGCTTCGCTCAAGCGTTCTTCGGCGTCGCCGACGATCCGCTCAGCCTGCTCCGCTTCTACCTGCGGCGCATCGTCACCGCGCCCGCCAAGCTGCTCCGCATCCTCGAAGCTGCACGTCGACGGAGGTCGTGAATGACTCACTCCACGCCCGTGTGGCAGCGCTCACCCGGAATCGGTTGGACGCGGGACGGCTCGGCGGCGTACATCGCGCTCCCCGCACGGATGACGCCGTTCGCCGTCATCCGGCTGTCCGATGTGGGCGTCGCGATCTGGGAGCTGATCGACGGGCTTCGCGACGAGGATGAGATCGTCTCGGAGATCGTCCGCGTCTGGGAGGCGGACGAGGCCGACGTGCGGCCGACGGTCGCCTCCTTCATCGATGCACTCGCTACGAAGGGCGTCGTGCAGCCGAGCGACGGCTGAGCCGGTCGGCTGGACCCGTGAGCGCGCTTCGTCAGCGGGCCGCTCGGCGGGAGCGCCGCGAGGGCGAGGCACTGTCGCCAGTCGTCGACGCCGCCACCGCTGTGCTCCGGCGGATGCCGGGCCCCTCATCCACGCGCGCTGACGTTCGCGCCTTCCCTTTAGAGGCCTTCGCGGGTCCCGCTGCCGTCACCGTCTCCGGAGTCGCCGATGGCGGTGCCGCGTAGTAGTCCCCGGTGTACTGGTAGTCGTCGTAGCCGCGGCCGCGTCCGCGGACGGGCACCCGGTTGATGACCACCCCGAGGCAGCGCGCGTTCGCCTTCTCGAGGTTGAGCATCGCCTTCTTCAGCGTCTCGATCGTGGTCTTGCCGACGCTGGCCACCACCATCACGCCGTCGGCATGGTGTCCGAGCACGGCGGCGTCGGTCACGGGGAGCAGCGGCGGTGCATCGATGATGATCGTCGCATCCGCCGACAGCGTGCGCATGAGATCGCGCATGCGCTCCGAGCCGAGGACCTCGGACGGGTTCGGGGGAAGCATCCCCGCTCCCAGGACCAAGAGGTTGCCGTCGACGCCGACCGGCTGCGCGACCTCATCGAAAAGAGCGCGACCGGCCAGAACGTCGGTGAGGCCCGCACCGTCGATCAGGCCGAAGATGTTCGCCACCATGGGCCGTCGGAGGTCACCGTCGATCAGCACGACGCGTTGCCCGCTCGCCGCGAGCACGATCGCGAGGTTCGCGCTGGTGGTGGACTTTCCGTCGCCGGGGAGCGGGCTGCTGATGACGATCACGCGCGGAGGATTGTCCACGTCGATGAATTGGAGGTTGGTGCGCAATTCGCGGAGCGACTCCGCCACGCGGAAGAATTTCGCACGCGCTCCGCCGCTCATCCCCCCGTCGAAGGGAACCAGCCGACCGGTGTCGGTGAAGGACTTCTCAAGAGGAATGGTGCCGACGACGGGATGCCCGGTCTCGCGTTCGACCACCTCTGCAGATCGGATGCGGCGGTCGAGAACGTATCGGACCACGGCCCCCGAGACTCCCGCAGCGAGACCGATGAGACCGCCGACGGCCAGCGCGATACGCCAGTTCGGCGAACTGGGCGAGCGGGGCAGCTGAGCGGAATCCCCCGCGATGAGCTGCACGAGCGCCTGGCCCCCGTCTCGCGATTCGAGACGCGAGATCTCGGACGACATCGCCTGGATCCACGCCTGCGCGAGATCACGCGCACCCTCGGGCGTCGAGGCATTCGCGACGACGAGGAGGTTCACTGTGTCGACGGGATTGCTCACGCGCACCTGATCGACGAGCGTCTCCGGGCGGGTGTCGAGCCCCAGCTGAGTGATGACGTCTTCCGCGACCGACCGCCACGTGCCCAGATCGATGTACGACTTGACCTTGGACTTCGCGAGGTTGTCGGCGATGAGCGCGGATCCGGTGTCTTCACCCTGGCCCGTCACGGCGACGAAGCCGCTGGCATCCGCGGTGTAGACGGGCTTCTGCAGGGCGACCCAGCCCGCGGCGGCCCCGATGCCGAGGAGAGTGCCGAGAAGCAGCCACACCCAGCCCACTCGGATGATGCGCAGGTACGTCTGCAACTCCACCGGACACACTCCCTTTCACGCCGTCATCGCGACAGCCTCGCCCCCCCGGGCGTCTCAGCGCGAATTCCGAGGAATGCCTCGGGCACATGATTCTAGAACCCGCCCGCGCGTCTCCGTGAACACGAACGAGCGCATTCACACTCTCATTCTTAGCGTCCGGAGAAGGTCGGCGTCGACCGACGTCATGCCGAGGCGGACGACGTCTCGGACAGAGCACGTCGCATTGTCCGCTCCGATGCGAATCCGCTCTGCCGCGCAATGCGCTGCACGGTCATTCCCGAATCCGCTCGGACCTCGAGGAGGGCACGGGCGAAATCGACGCGGAGCGAACGGAGATACGTCGACGGCGACGTCCCGCGTTTCTCGAAGAGGCGGTGGAGGTGTCGCGACGACACGTGCAGCTCCGCCGCGGCGGCCGCCACCGAGAATCGCGGATCGGTGAACCTCGACTCGAACAGCAACCGCACGCGATTGAACGTCGAGGTCCGCGCCGCCGCGACCACCTCGCGCTCCCCCGCGGAGAAGAACAACGCGAACGCGATGTCGAGGAGCGTCCTCTCCATGACCATCGCTTCGACCATGCTCAATGACGGCCGCATTCCCGCGACCGTCGTCACGTATGCCCGCGCCGCCAGGGCGGCCGTCGTGAGGGACGGCCGACTCGAGACGCGATCAATGTCGAGGCCGAGGTCCTCCACCGCCGCCCGCGGAAGCCACAGCGTCGCCGCCGCTCCCCGGCTCCAGACCAGGCGCAGAGGGAATCCGTGGCGAAGGACGATCGGCGCGCGGTCCACCCCCTCGCGCGGGGTGTCGCCCTCGACGGTCGCCTGCGCCTCGTCCACGGGGAAGACGATCCCGATGTAGCCGGTATCGCCGGCCTCCGACCACAGCCACAGATCACCGTGATCGACCGCGTGCAACGTGATCGCGGCGCGCCCGGCTGAGGTGACACCGGCCGGATGCGGAATGCGCGACATCCGCAGGTGGTCCCGCAACAGCGCACGGATCGGGGCACGATCCGCGTCCGGATCGACCGCCAGGGTCGACGATGCGATGCTGCTCATTCGACCCCCCAGCCTCGATCGCAGCGTTGCTTGTCAGGGGGTGTGGTTGCACGGATAGACGGTGTGAGCAGCACTGCGCACGACCGCACCACGGCGCCCCGCCCCCGCCCCCTTACATTCGGGAGACGGGGCGCCGTGATCCTCCACCGCACGGTAGCGGCCAGCTTCTTCCGACAGTCAGCCGCCCTGGCGGATACCGGTAGACAGGTCAGTAGTCGCGTCGGTAGTCGGCAGGCCCTCCGCCGGCGATCCTCCGTAGCCCCCGGTATCCGGCGCGGACGTCAGAGGATGCCGGCTCCGACCGGGACCAGGATCGAAGACGACGCCACGAGCGTGCGTCCCGGGAACACGATGGTCGCGGTGACGGGGAACGACGCCAACGCATTGATCCCGACGCCCGTGCTGACGCCTGCGAGGCCCCACACCACGGGGATGTCGAGGGTCCCGTTCGACCCGACGCTGAAATTCTTCGACGTGGTGAACGACGTCTGCGGGAATCCGTACTGCGATCCGAGCGCGCTCTGGTACACCGCGGTCCGCTGGCCGGGCGTCGTCAGCGTGCTGTCGAACCGATAGACCCCGAATCCGCGAGCGCGTCCGACGGAGACGTTGATCCCGACGGGGCGCTGCACCGTGATCGTCACGGTCGCGGTTCCCGACAGCGCGCCGGCGCCGTTGGTGACCCGGAGCGTCGTCGGCACCGTGATCGCCACCCCGGCGGTCGCCGTAGACGCCGAGTCGAGGACATTGAGGGTCAGCAGGCTCGTCACGTCGTCCGTGAGGGCCACGGCGGCGTTGTTCACCGACGCGGAGGCCGCAGGAGCCGCGACAGCGGCCGCGATCACCGGAACCGACCACGCGGCGCCCTTCAGAACGGTACGCCGCTCGATCCCCCGCGCCGCACCCGTCGCAATCGTCGCCTTGTCCGATGACAGCTCTTCCAACATCGATTCTCCCCTTTTGCGAAAAAGCGGGAACCGGTCGAACCCGCCACGCGATCGTCGCGAGGGGGGCTACTGGTCGGCATCGGTAAGGTCTCATCACGGCCGCGAAAGGTCCGAAAGTGACCGGTCGGGAAATGCGAAACAGGCGCCGCGAACGGCGCCTGAATGTCGGAAACGGACGCCGTCAACGGCATCCGGAAACGACAAAGGCCGGGCCCGAAGGCCCGGCCTGTGCCGAGTGAAGTCTGGAAGGACTTACTTGAGGATCTTGGTGACGGTACCGGCACCGACGGTGCGGCCACCCTCACGGATCGCGTAGCCGAGGCCCTCTTCCATGGCGATCGGCTGGATGAGCTCGACCGACATCTCCGTGGTGTCACCGGGCATGACCATCTCGGTGCCCTCGGGCAGCGTGATGACGCCGGTCACGTCGGTGGTGCGGAAGTAGAACTGCGGGCGGTAGTTCGTGAAGAACGGGTTGTGGCGGCCGCCCTCTTCCTTGGACAGGATGTACGCCGTGCCCTCGAAGTTGGTGTGCGGGGTGACCGAACCGGGCTTCACGACGACCTGGCCGCGCTCGACGTCGTCACGCTTGGTGCCGCGGAGGAGCAGACCACAGTTCTCGCCGGCCCAGGCCTCGTCGAGCTGCTTGTGGAACATCTCGATACCCGTGACCGTGGTCTTCTGCGTCGGGCGGATGCCGACGATCTCGACCTCGGAGTTGATCGCGAGGGTACCGCGCTCGGCGCGACCCGTGACGACCGTTCCACGACCGGTGATGGTGAAGACGTCCTCGATGGGCATGAGGAAGGGCTTGTCCTTGTCACGCACCGGGTCGGGGATGGAGGAGTCGACGGCCTCCATGAGCTCGACGATCGAGTTGACCCACTGCTCGTCACCCTCGAGAGCCTTCAGGCCCGAGACGCGCACGACGGGGGCGTTGTCGCCGTCGAAGTCCTGCGACGACAGGAGCTCGCGGACCTCGAGCTCGACGAGCTCCAGGATCTCCTCGTCGTCGACCATGTCGCTCTTGTTCAGCGCGACGAGCAGGTAGGGCACGCCGACCTGCTTGGCGAGCAGGACGTGCTCGCGGGTCTGAGCCATCGGGCCGTCGGTGGCGGCGACCACGAGGATCGCGCCGTCCATCTGAGCGGCACCGGTGATCATGTTCTTGATGTAGTCGGCGTGACCGGGGGCGTCGACGTGAGCGTAGTGACGCTTGGGGGTCTCGTACTCGACGTGCGAGATGTTGATCGTGATGCCGCGCTGACGCTCTTCGGGCGCGGAGTCGATCGACGCGAAGTCACGCTGAACGTTGGTGGCCGACGGGAACTTGTCGGCGAGCACCTTCGAGATGGCAGCGGTGAGCGTGGTCTTGCCGTGGTCGACGTGACCGATCGTTCCGATGTTCACGTGCGGCTTGGTCCGCTCGAACTTGGCCTTAGCCACTGGGTCCTCCTCAGGACGTTGGTTGCGAGGTCTCGGGCGCTGGATTGCGACCGATTCTTCGCGGGGATGGTTCTCAGATTACTAGAGAGTCGGTATTCAGTTTGTGCGGATGCCGGGAACCCGAGCAGAACCCGGGATTCCCGGCATCCGTGAGAGCGGTGTTACTCGCCCTTGTTCTTCTGGACGATCTCGTCGGCCACGGCCTTCGGGACGTCGGCGTAGCTGTCGAACTCCATCGAGTAGACGGCACGGCCCGAGGTCTTCGAGCGGAGGTCACCGATGTAGCCGAACATCTCGGACAGCGGCACGTTGGCCCGGACGACCTTGACGCCGGCGGCGTCTTCCATCGACTGGATCTGGCCACGACGCGAGTTCAGGTCGCCGATGACGTCGCCCATGTACTCCTCGGGAGTACGCACCTCGACGGCCATGATCGGCTCGAGGATGGTGGGGTTCGCCTTGCGGACGGCCTCCTTGAAGCCCATCGAGCCGGCGATCTTGAACGCCATTTCCGACGAGTCGACGTCGTGCGAAGCACCGTCGAGGAGGATCGCCTTGACACCCACCATGGGGTAGCCGGCGAGCACGCCGACGTTCATGGCGTCCTGGAAGCCCTGGTCGGTCGGCGAGATGTACTCGCGCGGGATACGACCACCGGTGACCTTGTTCTCGAACTCGTAGGTCTTGTCGGCCGTGACCTCGAGGGGCTCGATCGCGAACTGGATCTTCGCGAACTGACCCGAACCACCGGTCTGCTTCTTGTGGGTGTAGTCGTGACGCTCGACCGCCTTGCGGATGGTCTCGCGGTACGCCACCTGGGGCTTTCCGACGTTGGCCTCGACCTTGAACTCGCGCTTCATGCGGTCGACCAGGATGTCGAGGTGGAGCTCGCCCATGCCCTTGATGACGGTCTGACCGGTCTCGGCGTTCTGCTCGACGCGGAACGTCGGGTCTTCTTCGGCGAGCTTCTGGATGGCGACACCCAGCTTCTCCTGGTCGGCCTTGGTCTTGGGCTCGATGGCGACCTCGATGACCGGCTCCGGGAACGTCATCGACTCGAGGACGACCTGGTTCTGCGGGTCGCAGAGGGTGTCACCGGTGGTTGTGTCCTTCAGACCGATGACCGCGTAGATGTGACCGGCGGTGACGGAGTCGACCGGCATCTCCTTGTTGGCGTGCATCTGGAAGATCTTCCCGATGCGCTCCTTCTTGCCCTTGGTCGCGTTGACGACCTGGGCACCGGAGTCGAGGTGACCCGAGTACACGCGGATGTAGGTGAGGCGACCGAAGAACGGGTGCGTCACGATCTTGAACGCGAGCGCCGCGAAGGGCTCCTCGCGGTCGGCGTGACGCTCGATGACGACCTCTTCGTCCTTGGGGTCGTGCGCCTCGATGGCGGGCACGTCCAGGGGCGAGGGGAGGTAGTCGACCACGGCGTCGAGCATGGGCTGCACGCCGCGGTTCTTGAACGCCGAACCGCACAGCACGGGGTAGACCTCGCTGGCGATCGTCATCTTGCGGATGGCGCCCTTGATCTCCTCGTGGGTGAGCTCTTCGCCACCGAAGTACTTTTCGAGCAGGGCGTCGTCGGACTCGGCGACGGTCTCGAGGAGCTTCTCGCGGTACTCCTGCGCCTTCTCGACGAGGTCGGCCGGGATCTCCTGGATCTCGTACTTGGCGCCCATGGTGACATCACCCTTGGCGTCGCCGGGCCAGACCAGGGCACGCATGTAGACCAGGTCGACGACGCCGACGAAGTCGTTCTCGGCACCGATCGGGATCTGGAGCACCAGGGGCTTGGCCTTCAGACGGTTGACGATGGTGTCGACCGTGAAGTAGAAGTCGGCGCCCAGCTTGTCCATCTTGTTGACGAAGCAGATGCGGGGGACGTCGTACTTGTCGGCCTGACGCCACACGGTCTCGGACTGGGGCTCGACGCCCTCCTTGCCGTCGAAGACGGCGACGGCACCGTCGAGCACGCGGAGCGAACGCTCCACCTCGACGGTGAAGTCGACGTGACCGGGGGTGTCGATGATGTTGATCTGGTTCTTTTCCCAGAAGCACGTCACAGCAGCGGAGGTGATCGTGATGCCACGCTCCTGCTCCTGCTCCATCCAGTCGGTCGTGGCCGCACCGTCGTGCGTCTCGCCGATCTTGTGGTTGACGCCCGTGTAGAACAGGATGCGCTCGGTCGTCGTCGTCTTGCCGGCATCGATGTGCGCCATGATGCCGATGTTGCGGACCTTGTGGAGGTCGGTGAGCACGTCTTGTGCCACGGGTGTCTTCCTTACCTGTTGGGAGGTTGATGCCGGGCCCATCGGAGGGTCCGCGACCGGGGTTCGATCACGGACCCTCCGCGGGTTTTACCAGCGGTAGTGCGCGAAGGCGCGGTTCGACTCGGCCATCTTGTGGGTGTCTTCGCGGCGCTTGACCGCGGCACCGAGGCCGTTCGAGGCATCGAGGATCTCGTTCTGCAGACGCTCGGTCATCGTCTTCTCACGACGACCCTTCGCGTAGCTCACGAGCCAGCGCAGCGCGAGCGTGTTGGCTCGGTGCGGCTTGACCTCGACGGGAACCTGGTAGGTCGAGCCACCGACGCGGCGGCTCTTGACCTCGAGGGTGGGACGGACGTTGTCGAGCGCCTTCTTCAGCGTGGCGACGGCGTCCTGGCTGTTCTTCGCCTCGACACCCTTGAGGGCGTCGTAGACGATCGACTCGGCGATGGACTTCTTGCCGTCGACGAGGATCTTGTTGACCAGCTGGGTGACGACGGGGGCGCCGTACACCGGGTCGTTGACGACGGGACGCTTCGGGGCGGGACCCTTACGAGGCATGGTTCTCAGCCCTTCTTCGCGCCGTAGCGGCTACGAGCCTGCTTACGGTTCTTGACAGCCTGGGTGTCGAGCGCACCGCGGACGATCTTGTAGCGGACACCGGGGAGGTCCTTCACACGACCACCACGGACGAGCACGAGCGAGTGCTCCTGGAGGTTGTGACCCTCACCGGGGATGTACGCGGTGACCTCGGTGCCGTTGCGCAGCTTGACGCGGGCGACCTTGCGCATGGCCGAGTTCGGCTTCTTGGGGGTCGTCGTGTACACGCGGGTGCACACGCCGGCCTGCTGGGGGTTCGACTTCAGCGCGGGAGCCTTGGTCTTCGAGACCTTCGGCGAGCGGCCCTTGCGAACCAACTGCTGAATGGTTGGCACGTTCTCTCCTTGATTGGCCGGGCGGTTCCTCTCGGGCCGCCCGGGGTGCTGCACGGTGACAGCGGTCGTGTCTCCCCCGTCATGTCGCTCATCTTGCGATTCGTGACGTGTCGGGCTCACGTGTGATCCACCGCGCGTCAGAATGATCGGACGCGGTTGTGGTGGATATGCCGTGGGGGTGACCTGTTCGCAGGCCAGTCCCTGAGATGGTGCGAGCGTTGATCCGCACGACCTACCCGAAGGCACGACGCACGGCGCGCGTGAACGCACACCCGCTCAATGATACGCGTTCCCCGGAGGACGGGCAAACGTGCACGCGTCTCCCCCAGCCGACGGTCAGGATGCCGCCCGCTCAGCCCAGGAGCAGCACCGCCGCCGCCGCGCCGGCGGCCAGCAGCAGGACCACCGCGGTACCGATCAGCAGTGCTCGCCAGGCGCCCCGTCGAGCCGGCCGCGGCCGCACGAGGGCGGGATCGTCGCGGAGCCCGGACCGCGCAGGCGGCACGGAACGCGCCACCCGGATCGGCGCATCGACCCGCGGATCGTAGATCTCGCGCCCCAGGGCGGCGGGCACCCGCGCCTCACGCACCGCCCCGTCGACGGCCTGCGGTCCCGCGTCCGCCGACCGTCGGCTCGCGGAGGCATCGGCCGCATCGGCACGACGCGCGCGTCGCGCACCCGCCTGGGTGTCGCCGACTCCGTCGGGCGCGCGACGCGGTCGAGTGCTGTCGTCGGGTGACTCGTCGACGGCGGGCGCGGACGAGCGCCGGGCACGGAGCCCCGGCTCGGTGTCGTCGACGGGGAGAAGTTCCGGGCTGCGCGCCGTGCGCTCCTGCACCGGGGCACGACGCACGGTCGCGTCGTCGAGCTCCGCCTCCGGAGCGGCGGGCCGCGCGACCACGGTGCGATCGTCGGCGTCCGCTGCGGTGTCGACGCGCCGGGCGATCACCGTCTCGTCGTCCGGCTCCGCAACGGCATCCGCACGACGGGCGATCGCCGTCGGTTCATCCCGCTGCGCCGCAGCATCGACGCCACGAGCGGCGGCCGCCGCGTCGTCCGGCTCCCCCACGGCATCCGCACGACGAGCGATCACCGTCGCGTCGTCCGGCTCCCGCACGTCGGAGCGCACGGTGGCGTCGTCGAGGTCGTCCGCGTGGGACCGCACGGTGGCGTCGTCGGGGTCGTCTGCGTCGGCGGCCGCGGGTGAGCCGCCGTCGGCCGCGGCCGGCGGATTCGCCGGCCAGGGCCGCAGTCGGCCCGCCCACAGCGTGACCTCGTCGGGATCGTCGGCTCGGTCGAACGGGCCGCTCACACGTTCCTCCGCGTGAGGCGCACCTCCGCGTCGCCGAGGAAGAACCGTTCGCCCGCCTCGATCTCCTCGCCGGGGGGAGCTTCCACCTCGGTGCCCATGAGCGTGGCGAACAGCACGCCGTTCGTCGACTCCAGGTCGGTGACGTACCAGGTGTCGCCGCGCAGCTCGAGGCGCGCGTGCGTCTTCGAGACCGTCCGCGTCTCGTCGACGATCGGGACGAGCTGAGCGTCGGGGTGCGCGGCATCCGGGCCGGGACGACGGCCGAGGATGACGACCGACGACGTCAGATCGACCGTCTCGCCGTTGGGGGCGATCAGCGCCCATGGGATGCGCTTGCGCCGCGCCACGACCGTGCGCTCGAGAGCGTCGAAGTCGTCATCCGACGGGACCTCCGGGCGCGTGTACAACGCCGACACCGACGTGCGGGCCGAGCGCGGAGCGCCCGCGTCGGGGGCGTCGGGTACGGCCGAGACCGCTTCGGAGAGCTCGGGGAACTCGTCGGCGGGGGTCCGGGAGACGCGGGGAGCGGAAACCGGCGTCGGCGCGGGCCGCGTGAGCGGTGCCTCCGGGATGATCGCGGGCGCCTCGTCCAGCTCCTCCGCCTCGCGGCGCGCGGGAGCAGCCCACGGCGACGGGCCGTCGTCGACGGGATGGTCGGGTGCCGCATCCGCCGAGGGGGACGCCGATGCCGCCGAGGGGATGGCCGACTCGACATCGGTGGGATCACTCGTGCGCCGCGCGGCCGGTGACGCGCCACGGGTGGGAGCTCCGGGCAGCAGCAGCGCGCGGGTCGCGAGGGCGTCGGCATCGGGCTCAGCCGGCGGCTCGGCGAAACGCGGGACCCACCCCGCCGGGGACTGCTCGGCATCCGGCTTCTTGTCGACGTCGGCGCGCCCGGCCTGCTGATCGGCCCGATCTCGCGGCGCGGCCCCGTCGGCCCCCGCGGGCGCGCCGTCGCGCAGCGCGTCGAGCACCTCGAAGACCGATCCGGATGCGGCGGGAACGGACCGGTCCGTCGAGCGGTGTCCGTCGAGACGGGCCGGCGCGAGATCGGTCGGCGGGGCCCAGTCGCTCGGGGACGGGACCGCATCGGCCAACGAACCGGCGGGGGCGGCGAAGGGCTGCACGACCGGCTCCGACACCGGCGGCGCCGCGTCGACGAAGCGGTCGGCTGCGGGGCGGTCGGCTGCGGGGCGGTCGTCCGGGGCGGGCTCGGCCTCGGGCGTCCACCCGCCGATCAGCGGGACGTACGGGCCCTGGAAGTCGCGTCCGCGGCGAACGGGGGCGGAGTCCTCGTCGGCACCGCGGGCGGCGTCGCCCTCCCACCGTGCGGAGCCGAAGCCGAGGACGCTGGCCCAGACGACGAGGAAGACGGCGCCCAGCACGGTGAGGCCGCCGCCCGCGCCGAATCCGACGGTGATGCGGTGGACCGCCACGACGAGGACCACGTAGAAGGCGATGAAGCCGAAGAGGGGCACGAGGTTGATCAGCACGAGCCACGGCGAGAACCCGCCGAGCTTCAGCACGGTGGCGACGTTGACCACCGGCACCCACGCCTTCCAGACCGGCTCGCCGATCTTGCGGAACATCGCGGCCAGGGCGAGGGCGAGCCAGACGTACAGCACCACGACCAGGGCGAGCGAGCTCGCTCCCAGGACCAGCGTCGTCGAATCGGTCATGTCGTGTCGCGCCCCGCCGCCGTGGCGGAACGCTTCCCCCTCTCGTCGCGATGCGGCGACCCCCGCCGAGAAGGCCGGGGGGCGAGGAACCGCAGGAACGATCTCAACGATACGGCCGCGCGCACTCGGCGCCAGAAGCCGCGCTGACGGGTGAGGACGCGACGTTCGTCGTCGACGATGCGCCAGAAGGCGGTGACCTCGTCGGGGGTGATCCGGTCGGCGGCGAACACGGCGCGATCGGCATCGGCGGCCAGGCGGATGCCGGAGGGCGTCGCGAACGCGTCAGCGACCTCGCGACGGGTCGATGCACGCGGCACGGAACGCCCCGCGTCGAGTCCGGCGTCGACGTACTCGTCCCACCCGCCGGCGATCGCTCCCCTCGGATCGGGGTCGCGTCGACGGCCGCGGCGGCGCAGCGCCTTGGCGATGAGCACGGCCAGGAACGGCCCGAACAGCACCAGCACGACGAGCACGGCGATGCCCGCGGTGCGCAGCAGCGGCCAGAGCCACGCGAGATCGATGCCCTCGTCGGCGCGGGAGTCGTCGTCGCGGGAGTCGTCCTCCTGCACGGGCTCGGGCGGGACGACCTCTTCGACGGTGTCGGGACGCACCTCGGTGACGTTCTCGGGGTCCTGCTGCTGGGTGACCTCGAGGCTCGGCGACTGCTCCCACTGCGGGGTGACGTCGACGGCCGCCCACCGACCGTCGGCGCCCTGGACCTCCGTCCACGCGGTGAGGTCGCGCGGTCGGCACTCCCCCGCGTCGCACGCCGACAGGGTCGGGTCGGCGGTCTCCAACCGCGTGCCGACGACGACGCGGGCGGGGAAGCCCAGTTCGCGGGCGATGAGCGCCGTCGCGACCGCGAACTGCTCGTCGTCGCCGACGGCGGCGACGTAATTGCCGGTCGCCTCCGCACGCGGGTCGTCCTCGCGATCGAGGAGACGCTCGAACATGCGGTCGATGCGCGCGAGGGAGTGACCCGAGGCGCTCGGCTGCAGCTGGTAGCCGGGGAGGTCGGCGGTCCACGCGGGAGCGGCGGTGCCCGGCGCGGCCAGGCTGTGGCTGAGATAACCGCGCTCCCGGAGCAGCTGGACGAGGGCCTGCAGGGCCGCGCCGTCGGAGCCTGTCGCGTGCTCCTCGACCCACCTCTTCAGGTTGTCTCCGCCCGACACCCCCTGCGGCGCTCCCGGAGGTGTCACGGACCCGAGGTCGACGGGGGCGGGCTCCACACCCGAGAGCTCGTAGCGGTCCCCCACGCGCAGGCCTCCATCGGAGGTCTGCACCCCCGCTTCGGCGGAAGCACTGTAGTAGAAGCGGTCGGCCAGAGCGCCGCGCCGATCGCCCTCGAACGTCGCCGAGGCGAGACGGCCGGCGGTCGGCATCCAGATCCCGTCGAGATCGACGATCTCCACCTCGGCTGCGATCGTGCGACCCTCGCCGGCGTCGCGGGTCGAAGGTAGGCGGACGAAGCCCGCTCCCTCCTCGCCCGAGGCGCGGAAGATCTCTCCGTCGTAGGCATCGAGAGTGGCCAACCGGATGCGCTCGGGCAGGGTCCCCTCGCCGCTCACACGGAACAGCACCTCGTCGGCCCGGGCGTCCGAGAACATGGCGCGGTACTGCGCGAGGGGACTCACGGCCTCGGCGATCTGCTCCTGCGGTCCGGCGGCGGAACGGAGGACCTCCCGCTCCGCTCCCCGCGACACCCACGGCACGACGGCGACCGTGACGACCGCGGCGAGGGCGACCATCGCCACCCCGAGCGCGGCGCGTCGGCGGTCGGTGCGAGAGCGCCCCGGGGCCACCTGCGCGGCGGAGACCTCGCTCGCGCGGCGGAGCGCGCGGGCACGCTCGTCGTGGGCGCGCCAGGCCAGCCACAGCACGGCCGACAGCAGCGCCGCCAGGCCCACCACCGTCTCCACGGGAGCGGCGAGGACGACGGGTCCGATCGTGAGCGGCGCGCTCGTCGCCGTGCGGCCGAAGAACAGGCCGAAACCGCTCATCCCGAGACCGGGGACGACCGCGATGGCCGCCCATCGGTCGGTGCGCCCCGCGAGCGCGAGGGCGAGCGCGGTGCCGACGAGGAAGACCACGAGGGCGGGGATCAGGAGGTTGCGGTACGCACCGACCGGCAGGTCGACGGTGACCAGGTCTTTCCAGGCGACGACCACGCCGGCATAGGACTCGCCGAGCCCGCGCAGCACGTCCAGCGGCGACGTCAGGCGCGACGGCACGGCGAGAGGGACGGCCAGGAGCGTGAAGGCGGCGACGAGCCCGGCGGCGAGAGCCCATCCGCTCCCGCGCCGCCACGCGACGAGCGTCACCACGGCCGCCCCGGCGAGGGATGCCGCGACGACGAGGACGAGGAACGACACGGCCGTGTAGATGGGCCATGCCGCCACCGCGGCGAGCGCCGCGGACACCGCGGTGTACAGCGCGGCGGCGGTCCACCGCGGCGCCGACGACGCCTCACGGCGACGCCGGGGCACGCGGTCGCGCGAGCCGCTCACGAGGTGGCTCCCCGCACGAGAAGACCGGAGAGGTCGTCGAGGGTGCCGATGGTGAGCACGGTGAGGCCCGCCACGCTCTGCATCCGCGGGTGCGCGCGTTCGTCGCAGATGACCGCGGCGACCGCGGTGTCGGCGGGGAACGCGAGCGCCGCCTGCCGCAGGCGGGCGAGGGGCACGAGGGAGCCGGTGACGAGGAACGCGATCGACAGGCGCTCGTTCGCCTCGGATGCCAGCCGGCAGACGTCTTCGACGGGCATGGTGTTCTCGTGGCGCTGGATGGCGCTGAACCCGTCCAGCATCGCCCGCGGGGAGACCACCGGGATGTGACGGATCGCCCGGAGCCGGCCCTTCACCACGCGGGGGATCTCCGAGCCCGTGACGATGTCGATGTCGCGCGCATCGCGCACGGCACGCAGACCCAACGAGGCGGCGGCCGAGACGGCGAGCTCGTACTCGTCGGCATCCGCGTACTCCTGGGTCGCGGCGGCGAGCACGACCGCCATCCGCGAGCGGCGCGACTCCTCGTACTGGCGGACCATCAGGCGCCCGGTCTTGGCCGTGGACTTCCAGTGCACCTGGCGCTGCGAGTCGCCGGGAGCGTACTCGCGGATGGCGTGGAACGACATGTCCGCGTCGACGAGACGCCGGGTCGCGTTGCCCTCGAGGTCGCGGACGAGTCCGGCGCTCGTGGACGGCAGGCCGACCGTGCGCGGATGGACGAAGAGGTCGTGGACGTCGTCGAAGGCGTGCTCGCGTCGCAGCAGTCCCACCGGGTCGCTGCGCACGGTGGTCACCGGCCCGACGCGCACGACACCGCGCGGCAGCGGCGGGATCTCGAGAGGCTCGGTGCTGCTGTGCCCCGGCCGCAGGAACGGCACCCCGAATTCGACGAGACCGCGACCGACGGGGATGTCGAGACGCCCCGGCAGCGCCGGCCGCGAGCTGTCGTTGCGGACGACGATCTCGCCCGTGACGCCGTTCCCGGCGGTGACGCGCTCGTGCTCGAGAGCCAGATCGACGTCGTAGGCGCGTGCGCCGAAGAGGAACGGGACGCTCATGAGCAGCAGCAGCAGCGCCGCCGAGCCCGCCACCATCCACTCGACCCAGCCGAAGACGACGCCGAGCGCGAGGCCCACTGTGGCCGCGATCGCGACGACGGCGCCGGCGGGACGGACGGTGCGCCCCGCCCACGACAGGGCCGCGGCGACCGCCTCGGTGATGACGCGCCATGTCTCGGCGGCCTGCACCGCGGCGCGCACGATACGGCGCTGCCGGCGGGTGGCGGTCGAGGTGATCGACGTGCGCGAGCCCGTAGCCACGGTCGCGGCCGAGGTGCGCGTGAGCCGCGACTCGGTGACGTTTGGATCAGGCATGGCTCACCCCCCGATCCGTGCGGACACGGCGCACGGGCGTCACGCGCTCTCGCGCTGCGTCGGCGGGAGCGTGTCGAGCAGGACCTGGCCGACCACGGCCTCCTGCGTGACCCCGTCGAACTCCGCCTCGGGGTGCAGGATGAGCCGGTGCGAGAGCACGGGCACGGCGAGCGCCTTCACATCGTCGGGCGTCGCGTAGGTGCGGCCCTGCGACGCGGCCCGCGCGCGCGTGGCGCGCGTGAGGGCGAGCGCGCCGCGGATGCTGACGCCCAGGCGGACCTCGTCGGCCGTGCGGGTGGCATCCACGAGTCGGGCGATGTAGTCGAGGACGAGCGCGTCGACGTAGACGGATGCCGCGAGATCGGCCATGCCCACCAGCGCCTGGGGGGTGATGATCGGGCGCAGGTCGGCGGTGGCGACGGGGGCGCCGTCGAGGATGCGCACGGTCGCCGCGTGGTCGGGGTAGCCGAGGGAAGTGCGCAGCAGGAAGCGGTCGAGCTGGGCCTCGGGGAGGCGATAGGTGCCGGCCTGCTCGACGGGGTTCTGCGTGGCGAGCACGAGGAAGGGCACGCCCACCTCGCGCGAGACGCCGTCGATGGTGACCTTGCCCTCCTCCATCACCTCGAGCAGGGCCGACTGCGTCTTGGGGCTCGCGCGGTTGATCTCGTCGGCGAGCACGATGTTGGCGAAGATGGGCCCACTGTGGAACTCGAACGCGCCGCTCTTCTGGTCGTAGACGGTGATGCCCGTGATGTCACCGGGGAGCAGGTCGGGCGTGAACTGGATGCGGGTGTTCGTCCCCTGCACCGACTGCGCGACGGCGCGGGCGAGCGAGGTCTTGCCGGTGCCGGGGACGTCTTCGAGCAGCACGTGCCCGTCGCTCAGCATCGCGGTCAGCACGAGCTCGACGACGTGGCGCTTGCCGAGCACCGCACGCTCGACGTTGTCGGCGATCTGCGAGAAGGTCTGGGAGAACCAGGTGGCCTGCTCCTGGGTGATCGTCATGTCGGTGCGTTCTTCCTGTGGGGGATGGATGGATGCCGGGATCAGCCGTTGCCCTGGGGCGGCTGCGAGGGGTCGCCCTTCGGCGGCTCGGAGGGGTCGGCCTTGCCGGGGTCGCAGGTGCCGCCCGTGACGAGCGTGGCGTCATCCAGACCCCAGCCCTTGGCGGACCAGCTGACCTGGACCTTCGCGTTCTCGACGCGGGTGGCGCCCTTCGGGACGACGGTCGGGTCGCTCGCGTCGAGCTTCTTGCCGCTCTTGTCGTAGTAGACGACGCCGGAGCGGTCGGTGGAGGTACGCGCCTCGCCGTTGCTGGTCTTCCACCCGAGTTTGAGCTCGCTGCCGGCGACGCAGGAGTCGATACGAGCCGTCGCCTGCACCTGGTACGGGGCGCTGCCGGAGGCCGGCTTCACGACGCCGCGGTCGGAACGCGTCGGCCAGAGGTTGTGCTGGAAGTAGACGCCGATGTTCGGGTCGCTGTCGTAGACCGATGTGCCGTTGTCCCAGTTGTCGTAGACGACCGAGTTGTTGCGCGGCGGCTTGTCGCCCGCCTCGATGCGGGTGATCTTCCATCGGGCGGTGTCGCCGCTCACATCGGGCCGCGCGTTCACGCGGAACGTGTAGCCCTGCGGGGCGGAGGTGTCCTGCGCGGCGTCGATGCTCTGCTCGATCTGGTCGGAGCCGTAGCTCTTACCCTCGTAGACCGAATCGACGCACATGCGGACCGTGTAGGTCACCCCGTCGTCCTTCCCCGGGAACTCGCGGCGCTGCCCGTCGTCACCGACGCGGCACGAACCGTCGATGGCGAAGCCGTAGCGCACCTCGGAACCGTCGCCGTTCTTCGACGCCGAACCGGTGGCGACGATCGTCACCTTGCCGCCGCCCTCGGGTTCGGACGTGAGCGTGAGGCCGAGCTGCTGCGGCTTGCCGACGCCGTGCGCGGTGAAGACGAGCGCCTGACCGCTCTGCGAGCCGCCGAGCCCCGGCGGCACGGTGAAGCGCGAGATCGGGGTGACCGTGATCTGCGTGGAGGAGTTGCTCCCGACCGGGAACGCGTCGACCGAGATGTTCTCCTGATTGCGGCCGATGTCGACGGTGCGCTTCTGCCCCGCGGCGCTGACGATCTCGAGGGAGCCGGTCTCGGCGGAGTCGATGCCGCGGATGGCGAGATCCGCGACGCCTCCGTCACCCCCGTTGTTCACGGGCGCGAAGTCGCCCGACTTCGGCCTGTCGGGGGAGGCGTAGGCCCATGCCGTCGTGCGCACGGCGCCACGCGACTCGCCGACGCTGTTCACCGCCGTCACCACGTACTCGCGCTGCTCGCCGTTCGGGGCCGAGATCACGGGGCACCCGCCATCGGGGCCGCACTGCGCGACGACCTCGCCGCCGGAGCGGACCGTGAACCCGCTGAGCGCCGGGTAGGCGCGACGGGCCTCGCCCGGATCGACGCGGAGCGTCAGCGAGCCGTCGGCGAAAGCCGTCTGCCGCACGCTCGCGGGCGAACGGGGGTAACCGAGCAGGTCGAGCACGACACGGGCATCGCGCGTGGACGCGGTCGAGCGCCCCTGGGCGTCGCGGAGCGTGACGCTGGCGCTGCAGGTGGCGCCGGGGGCGTCGGCCGTCCACGAAGCGACGACGCTCGACGCCGAGCCGACCGCGAAGGTCACGCCCGTGCACGCCGCCGTGGGCCGCACGCCCACGACCTCGAGCGGGGTCCGCGGCAGCGGGTTGACCTCACCGCTGATGCCGATGACGTCGATCGAGCAGCTCGAGCCCTGAGCCTGCGAGCACTGCGACGACGTCGTTCCGCCCTGGGGCAGCGTCGAGGGCGCCGCGCCGACGCGGAGTACGAGCCGCGCGGGGGCGACGGCGTTGTGACTGGTGACGGAGATGACGGCGGCGTTGTCGGTGCCGGGCACGGAGCGGTCGGCGCCGACCACCGTCACGACCGATCCGTCAAGCGAGACCTGGAACGCGGAGCCGCTGTAGTCGAGGGCGTACCGGATCCCGGCCCAGTCCTCACGCCCCAGCTGCCACGAGGTCATGTTTCGCAGGTCGAAAGTGGCCGTCTCACCGGGGCCCACCGTGAGCGAACCCGGGCGCAGCTCCGGCTGCGGATCGCGGGCGACCACCCCGATGGGCACCGAGAGCACGGTCCAGTCCTGCGTCCCCGCCACCCGCACGGGCACCTGGCACGCGTCTGTCCACGGCGAGCCCGTCCCGGCGTCGTACTGCACGACCGACCCGGTGACGGAGCAGCGTCCCTCGGCGCGGACGCCGGTGGTCGAGACGTCGGTGCCGACCTCGAGCGCGGCCCGACGGGGAAGGGCGACGAGGGATGCCATGTCGAACTGCACCGAGGCCAGCTCATCGACCCGCTGCGCCGACCCGGGGCGAAGCGCGAGGGTCAGGTCGTCGTCGCCCGGCACGCGGAGGAACGCGTAGGTCGTGACGTCGGCGTCGCCGACACGG
Organism: Microbacterium galbum; assembly: GCF_032464915.1. Lineage (NCBI taxonomy): Bacteria > Bacillati > Actinomycetota > Actinomycetes > Micrococcales > Microbacteriaceae > Microbacterium > Microbacterium galbum. The sequence goes on from NZ_JAWDIS010000001.1 coordinate 894,691, forward strand.
CCCGTGATCGCGAACGGGATGACGCGACGGGTCGCGGGCAGGTCGCCCGAGATGCGCCGGCCGTCGAGGCGCACGTCGGTGGGCTGCCCCCACAGCGCCACCTCGAGGTCGCCGACCTCACCGCCGGACCAGGTCGCGCGGCCCGCGATCACGTCGACCCCGGTGGTGAAGTCGTCGCGGTTCTCGACCGTGAGCACGGTGTCGGTCACCACGGGGTAATCGGGCACGCTCTCGCGCGTCACCTTGACCACGATGAGTCCGCGCCCGGTGTTGCCGGAATCGGACTCCACGTCGTACAGGAACGACATCGTGCCGGGCTCGTCGCCCGCGCGCAGGACCACGCCGGTGTCGCTGACGCTGTCGACGAACCCGTCGAGTCGCGCGTACTCCGGGTTGGCGCTGCCGTCGACGAGCGTCTCGGGAAGGTCGGGCCGCACCGCCGTGAGCGTCAGTCGCCCCTGCGTGGGATCGATGTCGTTCGCGAGCGGACTGACCCGGATCGTGCGGTCTCCCCCGGCCTGCACCTGCACGTAGTCGGTGAAGGTGATCGGACTCGGGTTGGCCTCGGCATCCAGGATTCCGATGCGCACGGTGCCCTCGCCCGTGGCGCCCGAGGAGTCGGCCACGCGGTAGCGGAACGACACCTGCCCCCGATCGCCCGGCACGGACGAGTAGACGATCGACGACCCGTCCGGGGAGACGGATGCCGTGCCCCGGTCGGGCTGGGCGACGATGCGGTCGAGCGAGACGGCGTCACCGTCGGGGTCGACGCCGAATCCCTGGAAATCGATCGTCGTCGTGCCTCCGCTGAGGACGCGCCCCTGGAGGGCGTCGGGGAGGGGCGCCCGATTGGCCTCGCCGCCGAGGACCGTGATGCGCACGGTCGCCTCGTCCCAGAGGGCGGGCGTACCGGTGGTGTAGACGCGGTACGTCACCTCGTAGGAGCCGGGCGTGGTCGGCGCCAGATAGCGCAGCACGCCGCCCGACGCGAAGGCGAGCGCGTCGCTCGCCGGCTGAGCCTGCACGCTGGAGGGGTCGAGGCTCGGTCGCCCTCCGGCCGGCGAGATGTCGTTGTCGAGCACCGGGATGTCGATCTGCGCCCCCGCGCGCACCGTGACGGTGTCGTCGACGGCGATCGGCGCGATCTCGGGAGCCGGCGGGAGAAGGTAGACGGTCGCCTCGCCGCTCACGCGGGAGCCCTCGTCGTCTGTTCCGTCGCTGACGGTGTAGTCGACGGTACCGAGCAGCCCCGCGCCGCCGTCGGCGGTGGAGCCCGAGACGCGCAGATCGTTCTGCCCGACGGTGTCGACGGTGAGGGAGGCCCCCTCCTCGGCCGCGGGCGTCACGTCGCTGAGCAGCAGCACGCGGCCGGTGGGGTTGGACACCGCGCTGAACACGTCGAGGGTCGCATCCTCCTGCGGGCGCACGAAGGCCACGACGGGGGCGGTCGACAACTGGGCGGGCGCGTCGGCGGGCAGGAGCGTGATGCGAGCCGTCCCCGTGGCGTCGCGACCCCCGGCGTTGACGGTGAAGTCGACGCGGTACACACCGGGCTCGGATGCCGTGAAGTCGAACACCGTGCTGCCGCCGACCACGGTCGCGGTCGCGGCGGCGTCGTCGAGGACGCGGACCGAGCCGAGGGAGATCTCCCCGGCGGTGCCGGTGACGTGCGGGCCGACGTCGACGGCGAGGGAGGTGCCGACCGTGTCGACGGTGGCGAAGGACTGCACTGCGAGAGTGGGATCGGGAGCCACCCGGATGGCGAGGGGCTTGGTCGTGGTGGCCCCTGCGGTGTCGGCGATCGTGACGTCGAGCTGGATGCTCTGTTCGCCGCCCGACCCGTCGTCGGCATGCTGGTAGACGACGTCTCCGCCGGGGGTGGCGGCGACCGTGCCGACGCCGCTCGGGTTGTCGACCGAGAGCAGCAGGAGCGGGTCTCCGTCGGGGTCTACCCAGCCGGGCATGACGGGGACCGTGAGGGTGCCGCCGCGCGCGACCTCGGGGGTCGGCCACTGCTGCAGGCATTTGTCGGTGCCGCACCACACGGGGGCGGCGTTCGACTCCGCCGGCGAGACCGTCAGGGTGACCGTGGTGGGTGCCGACGTGAGTCCGTCGGCCGTCGTGCCGTCGGTCACCGCGTAGCTGAACGTCGCGGTGCCGGTTGCTCCCGGCTCGACGCGCACCGCCAGCCGCTGACCGGAGTCGATGAGCGAGAGCCTGCCGAAGCCGGGATCGAGCCCGGTGACGCTCTCGGGCACGATGCTCAGCACGTCTTCGTTCGGATCGTGGTCGTTCAACAGCACCGGAAGGGTGTTGAGCCGCCCCGCCCGCACCCCGAAGGCATCGGGTTCGGCGATGGGCGGCTTGGGGTCGAGGACGACGCTCAGCTGCTCCTCGCTCTGGACGGCGGCCTCTTCGGTGCGGTCGTCGAGCGACCAGTTCTGACTGGATGCCACGAGGGCGCCGTCGGGCACCGTCCACACCCAGCCGGTACGCGTCTCGTTCAGGATGACGGCGTGATCGGTCGCGACGAACACCGGGCGCCGCTGGTCGGGCATGGTGGCTCCGTCGTAGGCGAGGTCGGTCTCGCCCTGGTCCGACCGCCACAGGGTGCCCCGACTGTCGCCCGGGAGGAGCCAGGCGGCGTAGGTGACGCCCTGGTGGGTGAGCGGGCGCGCGGGCTGCCCGAGGATGTTGCCTCCCCCGCCCACCTCGCGCCGGGGTCCGGACCCGTCGGTCGGGATCGTCCAGAGCGATTGATCGTCGGCGACGAAGACGGCATCGGCTCCCGCGTCGGCGTCGCCGACCGAGACCTGGTCCCCCAGGTCGAGGTCGACCGGGTCGGTGCCGCGCATCCACACGCGGCCGGCCTCGGGATCCACGAGCACCCAGGTGTCGCCGGCCGCCGAGATCACCGGAGCGGTCACCGTCACGTCGAGGGCGTCGCGCGCGCGCACCTCGTCGGCGTCGATGTCGTACCGGATCACGGACTGGTCCACCGAGGAGTAGGCGAAGAGCATCCCCCGGTCGTCGAGGGCGATGGCATCCGCCGTGTACGACACGGCCTCGTCGTCACCGGCGGTTCCGAAGGGGTCGAGCTCGGCGGCGCGCTGACCCGCTTGGCTCAGCCGCCCCGCGAAGAGGGCTCCCGTGTCGGTGCGGTAGACGACGTAGTCGCCCGCCGTGGCGACCGAGGTGGTGCCGGGCGGGGTGTCGGGGGCGGCCTCGAGCTGGTCCTGCTCCAGGTCGACGGGCTGCGCCTCGTCGATGCGTGTGAGCTTGCTGTAGCTGTCGGTGAACAGGTACGCACCGTCGTGCGCCTGCGCCACCTGACTCGGATTGCCCGCGGTGCGCACCGTGTCGAGCTCGCCGACCGTCGTGTTCACGCGTGCGTAGCGCTGCCCCTCACCGGTCTGCAGCGCCCACACCGAGGTGTCGACCTCGGGGGTCTGCTGCGCGTCGAGGCCGGGCCACACGATACTCGCGGTCACGACGAGGGTCGCGGCGACGAGGGTGGAGGCGAGCCCGACCAGCGTGCGGCGTTTCATCGCAGCACCCCCGTGGCGTAGAGCGCCGCGACGACGACCGCGCCGGCGGTGACGAGGGTCGCGGAGGCCAGCACCCAGGGCAGCGCCCGCGACGCGGTCGAGACCGGGGCCTGGATGTCGGTGTCTTCGTCACGTGCGTACCCGGTGATGCCCGAGGAGTCCCGCGTCTTACGCGAGATCTCGCGCTCGATGCGCGAGCGTGCGGGGCCGCGGACGGTGCCGTCGGCGAAGTCGATGGAGCGGGCGGCGGGTGCCCACTCGGCCGCGGGGACCTCGAGCGGGGTCGCCGGCACGCCCATCTCGGCCTGCACCCCCTGCAGCGCCTCGCCGAAGGCGCGCGCGCTCGGGTAGCGCTGGGCGGGGTCGCGCGCCATGGCCTTCGCGAGGACGTTCTGCACCGACGGCGGGACGTCGGACCGGGAGATGGCCGTGTAGGAGGCGCGAGCGATGCGGCGGCGCAGCTGCTCGCGCGAATTCTGCCCCTTCTCGCGCCGCTCGAACGGACTCTGCCCCGCCAGCAGCGAATAGACGGTGGCGCCCAGACTCCACACCTCGCTCGCGATCGTGCCGGCGGTCTGCTCCGCGACGACTTCGGGGGCGCTCCACGGCACGCTCATGGCGAGCATCTCATCGGCCCCCTGGCGCACGAGCGACGACGAGATGCCGAAGTCGGCCAGCACGGGGGCACCGAAGGTGGTGACGAGGATGTTGCTGGGCTTGACGTCGCGGTGGATGAGCCCCGCGTGGTGCGCCGACTCGAGAGCTCCGGCCATGTGCACGCCGATCGACAGCACCTCGGCCACCGGCATGCGCTCGACGCGGTAGCGCTGGGCGAGCGAGCCCGGGCAGAACTCCATCACGATGTACGGGCGCCCGTCGGCCGAGATGCCCGCCTGGTAGACCGTCACGATCGAGGGGTGTGCCGACAGGTGCGCTAGCACGTCGGCCTCGGCGTTGAACATGCGCAGCAGGTCGGTGTCGCGCACGTCGCTGGGGAGGACCTTCACCGCGACGTCGCGACGGGGCATGTCCTGCCCGTACAGGAAGACGTCGGCGAAACCGCCCGACCCCAGAGGACGGATGTAGGCCAGCCCGGGCAGGATGGGCGGCGACGACGGAAGCCGCTGCGGCATCGAGCCCCCTCCCCCGGACGACGCGCCCGCACCTCAGCGAGCGCACAACCCGTCGATGCTAACAAAGCAGTCTTCATCGGCCCTGCGCGTTGTGCACAGGTGACCGCAGGACACCGAGCGCGCTCAGGATGCCGGGGCGTCGGGCTCGCGCGGATCGAACGGCGCGTCGAGGGAGCGGGTGAGGTCGTCGAGCAGCGCTGCGATCTGCGGCTCGACGTACTCCGCCACGGCCGCCTGGATGCGCAGGCGATGGTGCAGGAGGATCGTGCACACCTCCCGCCCGATCATGTTCGCGTAGTCGTCGGCCAGACCGACCTCCTGCCGCAGCGCCGCCTTGGCGGCATCCGACAGGGGCGGGAGGGCCGGGATCTCGGCGTCCTCCTCCGCGGCGAGACCCGAGAGGGTGAAGAGGAAGGGCGACCCGGGTTCGGGGTCGGGGTCCAGCGGCATCCCGTCGAACTCCGGTTCGAGCCCCTCGGCGGGCCGATACGAGCGGCGGCGATTGCGCTCGGCCTGCTGGTCGAGCTCGGCCTGCAGCATCGGGAGGTTGCGCGAGGTGTAGTCGGCGACGGCGTGGTCGACGATGCCCTTCACGCGCGTCGAGAGACCGTGCTGCACCCCGTGCGGAACGTCGGAGCCCAGCCCCGCGGCGGACAGGACCGGCGAGCCGAAGCACCGGCGACACGGGGCGACGCGACCGCGATGGTTCGCGGGCTCCCAGCGCGGCAGCCATCGCAGCCAGGCATCCACGGCCTGGCTGACCTGGCTTTCGAGCGACCGCTCCACGGCGCCTACGTTAGTGCGACACGCCCGGGCACGTGGGGATGCCACGGCGCGGAGCCGCCAGGACGTCCGGACGGGAGTGCCGGATCGGCCGCGCGTGATCATCAGGGGGCGTCTTCGTCGTCCTCCCACCGCCATCGGGGCCCCTCGGACCGGGTCCGGCACAGGAACACCCCGAGAAGGCCGGCGAGCAGCCCGGCCGCCGCGATCACGGGCCCGGGAAAGCCCAGCACGACGCTCCCGGCAGCGGCGAGACCGCGTGCCGGGTCTGCTCCGCTGACGACCGCGCCGACGACGATCCCGGCGGCCTCGCCGACGAAAGCCGCGATGGCGCACGGAACCGCGGTGAGGTATCCCGGCGGGTCCGCCCGCAGGCCCCACAGGAGCACCCCGGCGAACAGGGCGAGAGCGGCGACCTGCCCGATGACGCCGGGGATCGAGCCGAGCCCGCGGACGGGGATGACGTCGGCGTCCAACGCGAGGCTCGCCACCCCGAGCCCGCCGATCGAAAGGGCGATGAAGGTGACCGCCGCGAAGACGACCGCGACCGGCGGGGTGACCCCCGCCGGTCGCGGCTCGTTCGTCATGGCATCCGTGTCGATCTCAGCGCTGCGAGAGCTGAGGACCGGCCTCGAGCGTGCGCTCGTACTCGCGCTGCGCTTCGGTGTTGATCTCGGTCACGCGGCGACCCCGTGCCGAGACCCAGGCGCCGAACCAGATGGTGAGCTCGCGCCCCAGCACGAAGGCCACGATCGCCAGCGGCGCGAGGACGTTGTTCTGCAGCAGGTCGAGCGACTCGCTCGAGGTGATGCGCCAGAAGGGGGCGGCGAACAGCACGCCCAGCAGGTGCCCCGCCCAGGCGATGACGCCGACGACCAGACCCCACACCACCCAGTGACCCCAGCGACCCCGGTTGATGAGGGCGCCCAGGAACCAGAAGCCGAGGAAGAACGCCACGGTCGGCACCCACAGGCCCGCGGTGGCGAGCGCCGCCAGCGCCTCGCCTCCGAGCTCCGAGACGCCGAAGGCGCCGGTCAGCAGGCCGAGGCCGAGCGTCGCCGCGAGGTAGAGCACCGCGAAGACGACGGCGGCGAGCAGGCCGATCGCGCCGGCGGCGCCGCGGTTGCCGCGCGGACGCGGCGCCTCGGGAGCCTGCACGAAGATGGGCTGCGGTGCCCCGACGGCACGGGTGGGCTCGTCGGCGACGGGCGTCGCGGTCGTGGCGGACGCGCCCGCGGCGGTCCCTGCGACCCCCGCGGCGACGGCCGGTGCGACCGTCGTCGGCGCGTCGTCGTGACGGGGCGCCTCGGTCTCGGCGGTCGCGTATCGTGCGGTGGGCGCGTCGTGCTCGGGTTCGGCCGACGCGGCGTAGGCGGCCCAGCGTGCGTCCTCGTCGTCCAGATCGACGGATGACGTGCGCCCGGCGGCGGCGGAGGCCTGGGGCTCGACGGGAGACGCATCGTGCACGACCGGAGCCGTGTGCTCGCTCCGGGCGTCGCGCCGTGCGGCGGCCTCGTCGCGCTCGTGTGCCTCGCGCTCGTCCCAGGCGGCCTGGGCCGCGTCGCTGTCGACGGCGTCGCGCTGCGCGGCCTCGGCGTCGGCGAGGCCCTCGTGGGCGCGCCCGACCACGTCGTGCGCGTCGTCACGGGGCTCGGCGACGGGGTCTCCGTACGAGTTCGTGGGCTCAGCGACGGGGTCGCCGTGCGGCTGGTGGTCGCTCATGGGGTCTCCTCACGCGGTGCTTGCGCCGCAAGGCTAACCCGCGCCCGGCGTGTCGCCCGGAAGGCGTGCCGTGGATGTGCGTCTCGCCTGAGTCCGATGAGACGCCTAGGCTGAACGCATGCCCGGTCGCCTGACTCGCACGGCCCTCGTCGCCGCGATCGTCGGCGCGGCCGCGCTCGGCACGACGGCGTGCGCGCCCTCGGCCGACGAGGCGTCTCCGCAGGAGTCGGCGCCGGTCGTCTCGACCAGTCCCACCCCGATCCCCACCATCACGCAGACCGCGACGGCCGTGCGCATCCCCGCGGACTGCCGCGCGATGCTCTCCGCCGACGTCCTCTCGCAGCTCGGGACGGTGCCGCTCAACGACCCCTCGCTGGGGCCGTCCGGCGTGCAGTCGGACGGATCGCTGATCTGCATCTGGCGCGACCCCGCCGCCGACACCACGAGTCTGATGACGACCATCTCGCGCGTGGACCGCGGCCCCGCCCTCGACATGCTCAACGACCTGGTGACCACCCAGGGCTTCAGCTGCTACACGCCCGATGAGGGCACCCGCTGCGAGAAGACCTGGATCAACGACACCTACCCCGTCAACGACGGTCGCACCCTCTTCTGGCGCGACGACGTGCTGGTCGACACCCAGTACTCCAACCTCGCCCCGACCGGCTACACCGCGAGCATCATCTCCTCGGTGTTCGGCTGATCGCGCGACGGCCTGCGCTCACTCCCCGAAGAACGCGTGGGATGCCACGGTCGCGGCGTACGCGTCCGGCATCCAGCCCGTGAGGGTCGACGAGACCCAGCGATCCCCGCGCAGGTCGTGGACCTCGAGGACGTCGCCGGTCGCGCGTTCGCAGTGCGTGACATCGCCGTCGGCCGCGCAGCCGAATCCCTGCGCGGCGAGCGTCGCCTGCGCCGCGGCCGCCCCCTCGGGCGTGACCGTCGAGACGGTCGTCTCCACGAAACGCCCGTCGACGCCGCGCCAGTGGCAGGTGACGACGACGGTGGGACTCGCGGCCGCCACCGCCTCGGGGGTCGAGAGCGGGGCGGTGCGGCGCTGCCACAGCAACGCCTCGGGCGACCACACCAGGGACGACCACAGGGGCTGAGAGTAGAGGTGGCGGCAGTCGCCCGCGGGCTCCGCGGCAGGGGCCGCGGTGGCCGTCGGCGTATCGGTCGTCGCGCGCAGGGTGTCGCCCACGAAGCTCACGGCGGTCGGGATGCCGGGCGCGGCGAGGATCCCCAGCGCCGCCACGGCCGCGGCGCAGAAGATGCCGGCCGGCCATGCCAACCACAGGCTGCGTCCACCGATTCGGGCCATGGGTTCCTCCGCATCCACGGTAGGCGCACACCCCCGGCGCACCCTCCCCTCGACACGCCGCGTCCCGGTCCCGGCACCCGCGCGACACACCGCCGGCACGACGCGACACCGGCGCCGTCCACGCGAGACGCTCCGCACGCACGACGAAGGCCCCCGGCGCGAGCCGGGGGCCTTCGAGGTGATCGGGATGCCGCGTCGAGGCGTGGCATCCGTCGATCAGGGTGGAGCCGGCGAGCGGCTCCACCCCGCGATCAGTTGTAGGTGCCGGGCGTGAAGTCGTCCGTCGAGAAGCTGTCGAAGTCGACGTAGCTCAGGTCGGCGTCGGAGTACGCACCGTCGGACGCGAAGATGCGGTTGGGGTACCGCTCGCTCTTCGCCTCTTCCGTCGCCTCGACCGTGACGTTGCGGTACTTCGCAAGACCGGTTCCGGCGGGGATGAGCTTTCCGATGATGACGTTCTCCTTGAGGCCGACGAGCGGGTCGCTCTTGCCCTCCATGGCCGCCTGCGTCAGGACGCGGGTGGTCTCCTGGAACGACGCGGCCGACAGCCACGACTCGGTCGCCAGCGACGCCTTGGTGATACCCATCAGCTCGGGACGACCCGACGCGGGGCGCTTGCCCTCGCCGACCGTCTCGCGGTTGATGGTCTGGTAGCGCTTGAAGTCCACCATCTCACCGGGCAGCAGGTCGGTGTCGCCGTGGTCGACGACGGTGACCTTGCGGAGCATCTGTCGGACGATGACCTCGATGTGCTTGTCGTGGATCGGCACACCCTGCGAGCGGTACACGCCCTGGACGCCGTTGACGAGGTACTTCTGCACCTCGCGGGCACCCTGCACGCGCATGACCTCCTTGGGGTCGAGCGTTCCGACCTGGAGGGGCTCACCCACCGAGACGTGCTGGCCGTCCTCGACCAGGAGCGTCGCGCGCTTCAGGACGGGGTAGACCACCGGCTCGTCGCCGTTGTCGGGCGTGAGGATGACCTTCTTGGCCTTGTCGGTCTCGTCGATCGTGATGCGACCGTCGGCCTCGGCGATCGGGGACGCACCCTTGGGGGTACGCGCCTCGAACAGCTCCTGCACGCGGGGCAGACCCTGCGTGATGTCGTCCGCCGACGCGGAACCACCGGTGTGGAAGGTACGCATCGTCAGCTGGGTACCGGGCTCACCGATCGACTGGGCCGCGATGATGCCGACGGCCTCGCCGATGTCGACGATCTTTCCGGTCGCGAGCGAACGGCCGTAGCACTTCGCGCAGACACCGACGGCCGAGTCGCAGGTCAGCACGGAGCGGACCTTGATCGTCTCGACGCCACCGGCGACCAGCTTGTCGATGAGCACGTCGCCCACGTCGTCGCCGGCCTCGGCCAGCACGGTGCCCTGCGCGTCGACGACCGCCGTGGCGAGCGTGCGGGCGAACACCGAGTTCTCGACGTTGGCGTCCTTGACCAGCGAACCGGTCGAGTCGGCCGCGGCGATCGGGAGCTCGAGGCCCTTCGACGTGCCGCAGTCCTCCTCGCGGATGATGACATCCTGCGAGACGTCGACGAGACGACGCGTCAGGTACCCCGAGTCGGCCGTACGGAGGGCCGTGTCGGCCAGACCCTTACGGGCACCGTGCGTCGCGATGAAGTACTCGGCGACCGACAGACCCTCGCGGTACGAGGAGATGATCGGACGCGGGATGATCTCACCCTTGGGGTTGTTCACCAGGCCGCGCATACCCGCGATGTTGCGGATCTGCAGCCAGTTACCACGGGCGCCCGACGAGACCATGCGGTTGATGGTGTTGTCGGCGGGGAAGTTGTCCCGCATCGCCTTCTGGACCTCGTCGGTCGCCTCGGTCCAGATCTTGATGAGCTCCTGACGACGCTCGGCGTCGGTGGTGAGACCCTTCTCGTACTGGCCCTGGACCTTCGCGGCCTGCTTCTCGTAGCCCGCGACGATCTCCGCCTTGTTCGGCGGGGTGAGGATGTCGCTCAGCGCCACGGTGACACCCGAACGGGTGGCCCAGTAGAAACCGGCGTCCTTGATGCGGTCGAGCGACGCAGCGACCTCCACCTTGGGGTACTCCTCGGCGAGCTTGTTGACGATCTGCGACAGCTTGCCCTTGTCGGCCTGCTCGCGAACGAACGGGTAGCCCTTGGGGAGCGTGTCGTTGAAGATCGCCTGGCCGAGCGAGGCGTCGACGAGACCGTGGGTCTCGTAGCCCTCGGGCGCCTGACCCTCGAGGAACGTCAGTCCGGGGATGCGGATGCGCGCCTTGGCCTGCAGATCGAGGGTGCCCTCGTCCTTGGCCAGGATCGCCTCGCCCACCGAACCGAACGCACGGCCCTCGCCGACAGCACCCTCCTTGAGGGTGGTGAGGTGGTGCAGACCGATGATCATGTCCTGCGAGGGCAGGGTCACCGGGCGGCCATCCGACGGCTTGAGGATGTTGTTCGAGGCGAGCATCAGCACGCGGGCCTCGGCCTGGGCCTCGACCGACAGGGGCAGGTGAACGGCCATCTGGTCACCGTCGAAGTCGGCGTTGAACGCCGCGCACACGAGCGGGTGCAGCTGGATCGCCTTGCCCTCGACGAGCTGGGGCTCGAACGCCTGGATGCCGAGACGGTGCAGGGTGGGTGCACGGTTCAGCAGCACGGGGCGCTCGCGGATGATCTCCTCGAGCACGTCCCAGACCTCGGGACGGTAGCGCTCGACGGCGCGCTTGGCGGCCTTGATGTTCTGCGAGTGACCGAGGTCGATCAGGCGCTTGATCACGAACGGCTTGAACAGCTCGAGAGCCATCTGCTTGGGCAGACCGCACTGGTGGAGCTTGAGCTGGGGTCCGACGATGATGACGGAACGGCCCGAGTAGTCCACGCGCTTTCCGAGCAGGTTCTGGCGGAAGCGACCCTGCTTTCCCTTGAGCATGTCGCTCAGGGACTTCAGGGCGCGGTTGCCGGTACCGGTGACGGGGCGACCGCGGCGGCCGTTGTCGAACAGCGCGTCGACGGCCTCCTGCAGCATGCGCTTCTCGTTGTTGACGATGATCTCGGGGGCACCGAGGTCGATCAGGCGACGGAGGCGGTTGTTGCGGTTGATCACGCGACGGTAGAGGTCGTTCAGGTCGGAGGTCGCGAAGCGGCCACCGTCGAGCTGCACCATCGGACGAAGCTCCGGCGGGATCACCGGGACGACGTCGAGCACCATCGAGGCCGGCGACATGCCGGTCTGCAGGAACGAGTTGACGACCTTCAGGCGCTTGATCGCGCGGATCTTGCGCTGACCCTTGCCCTCGGAGATCTGCAGGTGAAGGCTGTCGGCCTCGGCCTGCAGGTCGAAGGTCTCCAGGCGACGCTTGATCGACTCCGCGCCCATGTGGGCCTCGAAGTACTGGCCGAAGCGGTCCTGGAGCTCGTGGAACACGTCGTCCTCGGGCTTCAGGGCGCCGACCTCGAGCGTGCGGAAGTCCTCCCACACGCGCTCGAGCTTGGCGATCTGCTCGTCCGCGTTCTTGCGGGCCGCCGTCATGTCCTTCTCGGCGGCGTCCTTGACCTTCTTCTTCTGGTCGGCCTTGGCACCCTCCGCCTCGAGAGCGGCGAGCTCCTCCTCGAGCTTGGCGAGGCGAGCGGCGACGCGGGCGTCGCGGCGGTCGCCGAGCGTCTTCAGCTCGAGACGGATGTTGTTCTCCTGCGTGGCCAGGTCGCGGTGACGAGCATCCTCGTCGACCGAGATGACCATGTAGGCGGCGAAGTAGATGACCTTCTCGAGGTCCTTCGGCGCCATGTCGAGCAGGTAGCCGAGGCGCGAGGGCACGCCCTTGAAGTACCAGATGTGCGTGACGGGCGCGGCGAGCTCGATGTGGCCCATGCGCTCACGGCGGACCGAGGACTTGGTGACCTCGACGCCGCAGCGCTCGCAGACGATGCCCTTGAAGCGGACGCGCTTGTACTTGCCGCAGGCGCACTCCCAGTCGCGGGAGGGTCCGAAGATCTGCTCGCCGAAGAGGCCGTCCTTCTCGGGCTTCAGCGTGCGGTAGTTGATCGTCTCGGGCTTCTTGACCTCACCGAAGGACCAACGACGGATGTCGTCGGCGGTGGCCAGACCGATACGGATCTGATCGAAAGTGGTTGATTCGAGCACTGGTTCTCCTGTGTCGGAATTCTCTGAAATCTGAGCTGGGTCGCTGAGCTGGAAGCTCAGATCTCGTCGATCGACGAGGACTCGAAGCGGCTGGAGATGTTGATGCCGAGCTCCTCCGCGGCGCGGAAGGCGTCGTCATCCGTGTCGCGCAGGTTGACGGCGGTGCCGTCGGCCGAGAGGACCTCGACGTTCAGGCAGAGCGACTGCATCTCCTTCATGAGCACCTTGAAGGACTCGGGGATGCCGGGCTCCTGGATGTTCTCGCCCTTGACGATGGCCTCGTACACCTTGACGCGGCCGAGGATGTCGTCGGACTTGATCGTGAGGAGCTCCTGCAGCGCGTACGCGGCACCGTAGGCCTCGAGCGCCCACACCTCCATCTCACCGAAGCGCTGGCCACCGAACTGGGCCTTACCGCCGAGCGGCTGCTGGGTGATCATCGAGTAGGGACCCGTCGAACGCGCGTGGATCTTGTCGTCGACCAGGTGGTGCAGCTTCAGGATGTACATGTAGCCGACCGAGATGGGCGCCGGGAACGGCTCGCCGGAGCGGCCGTCGAACAGCAGCGTCTTGCCCGAGGAGTCGACCATGCGGTCGCCGTCGCGGTTGGGGATCGTCGAGTCGAGCAGACCCGCGATCTCCGCCTCGAAGGCGCCGTCGAACACCGGGGTCGCGACCTTCGTGCCGGGGGCGGCCTCGCGAGCCGACTCGGGCAGCTGGGCGGCCCACTCCGGGGTGCCCTCGACCTTCCAGCCCTGCTGGGCGATCCAGCCGAGGTGGAGCTCCAGGACCTGACCGAAGTTCATTCGACCGGGGATGCCGAGCGGGTTGAGGATGATGTCGACCGGCGTGCCGTCGGGCAGGAAGGGCATGTCCTCGATCGGGAGGATCTTGGCGATGACGCCCTTGTTGCCGTGGCGGCCGGCGAGCTTGTCGCCCTCGGTGATCTTGCGCTTCTGGGCGATGTAGACCACGACGCGGCGGTTGACGCCCGAGCCGAGCTCGTCGTCGCCGTCTTCGGCGTTGAACTCCTTGACCGCGATGATCGTGCCCTGCTCGCCGTGGGGCACCTTCAGCGAGGTGTCACGGACTTCGCGGCTCTTCTCGTTGAAGATCGCGCGGAGCAGGCGCTCCTCGGCGCTGAGCTCGGTCTCGCCCTTGGGCGTGACCTTGCCGACGAGGATGTCGCCGGGACGCACCTCGGCGCCGATGCGGATGATGCCGCGGTCGTCGAGGTCCTTCAGCAGGTCGGGGCTGACGTTGGGGAGGTCACGGGTGATCTCCTCCTTGCCGAGCTTGGTGTCGCGCGCGTCGACCTCGTACTCCTCGATGTGGATCGACGACAGCGTGTCGTCCTTCACGAGGTCCTGGCTGAGGATGATCGCGTCCTCGAAGTTGTGACCCTCCCACGTCATGAACGCCACGAGGAGGTTCTTGCCGAGGGCGAGCTCGCCGTTCTCGGTCGCGGGACCGTCGGCGATGACCTCGCCGGCCTCGATGCGCTCACCCGCGGAGACGACCACGCGCTGGTTGTAGGACGTGCCCTGGTTGGAGCGGTCGAACTTGCGGAGGAAGTAGTCCTGCGTTCCGCCCTCGTCGAGCTGGATGGTCACGACGTCGGCCGAGACCTCCAGGACGACACCCGACTTGTCGGCGGTGACGACGTCACCGGCGTCGATCGCGGCGAAGCCCTCCATACCGGTACCGACGACGGGCGACTCGCTGCGCACGAGCGGCACGGCCTGGCGCTGCATGTTCGCACCCATGAGGGCGCGGTTGGCGTCGTCGTGCTCGAGGAACGGGATGAGCGAGGTCGCCACCGACACCATCTGGCGCGGCGAGACGTCCATGTAGCCGATCTCGTCGACGGGGAACAGGTCGACCTCGCCACCCTGACCGCGGCGGGCCAGGATGCGGTCCTCCACGAAGTGACCGTCGGCCTGCAGGGCCACACCGGCCTGGGCGACGATGTGGTCGCTCTCCTCGCTGGCGGTGAGGTAGTCGATCGTGTCGGTCACACGGCCGTCGACGACGCGGCGGTACGGCGTCTCGATGAAGCCGAACGCGTTGATGCGGGCGAACGAGGCCAGCGAGCCGATCAGACCGATGTTCGGGCCTTCCGGGGTCTCGATGGGGCACATGCGGCCGTAGTGCGAGGGGTGGACGTCACGGACCTCGACGCCGGCGCGCTCACGCGACAGACCGCCGGGGCCCAGGGCCGACAGGCGGCGCTTGTGGGTCAGACCCGCGAGCGGGTTGTTCTGGTCCATGAACTGCGACAGCTGCGACGTTCCGAAGAACTCCTTGATCGCGGCGACGACGGGGCGCACGTTGATCAGGGTCTGCGGCGTGATCGCCTCGATGTCCTGCGTGGTCATGCGCTCGCGGACGACGCGCTCCATGCGCGACAGACCGGTGCGGACCTGGTTCTGGATGAGCTCGCCGACGGCGCGGATGCGACGGTTGCCGAAGTTGTCGATGTCGTCGGTGTCGAGGCGGATCTCCGCGGCCTGGCCGTTGCGGGTGCCGTCGAACGTGACGTCACCGCGGTGCAGGCGGACGAGGTACTTGATGGTCGCGACGATGTCGTCGACGGTCAGCACCGAGTCGCTCAGCGGCTTGTCGAGACCGAGCTTCTGGTTGATCTTGTAGCGACCCACCTTGGCCAGGTCGTAGCGCTTGGCGTTGAAGTAGAAGTTGTCGAGCAGCGCGCGCGCGGCCTCGGCGGCGACCTGCTCGCCCGGACGCAGCTTGCGGTAGATGTCGCGGAGGGCGTCTTCCTTGGTGAGGATCGTGTCCTTCGACAGCGTCTCTTCGATCGAGTCGAAGCCGCTGAACTCGGCGAGGATGTCTTCGCTGGTCAGGCCGAGGGCCTTGAGGAAGACGGTGACCGACTGCTTGCGCTTGCGGTCGATGCGCACGCCGACCTGGTCGCGCTTGTCGATCTCGAACTCGAGCCAGGCACCGCGCGAGGGGATGACACGGGCCGAGACGATGTCCTTGTCGGAGGTCTTGTCGGGCGTCTTGTCGAAGTAGACACCGGGCGAGCGGACGAGCTGCGACACGACGACACGCTCGGTGCCGTTGATGATGAACGTGCCCTTGTCGGTCTGGAGCGGGAAGTCGCCCATGAAGACCGTCTGCGTCTTGATCTCACCGGTCTGGTGGTTCATGAACTCGGCCTCGACGTACAGCGGGGCGGCGTAGGTCTTGCCGCGCTCCTTGCACTCTTCGATCGAGTACTTCTCGGGCTCGAGGTAGGGGTTCGTGAACGAGAGCTGCATGGTCTCGCTCAGGTCTTCGATCGGGGAGATCTCCTCGAAGATCTCCTCCAGACCGCTGATCTCGGGCACGTCGGTGCGACCGGCGGCCTGGGCCTCGGCGACGCGCGCCTTCCAGGCCTCGTTACCGACGAGCCAGTCGAACGACTCGGTCTGCAGCGCGAGCAGATCGGGAACGGTCAGCTTGTCGGAGATCTTCGCGAACGAGAGGCGGGATGCTCCGCGTCCGCTCTTCGGGGTGGTGGTGGTGGATGCGTTGCTCGCAGCAGCCAAGGGAATAACCTCCAGAAGCCCGGGCGAGGGGCTCGTGATTCCTTGTCGTCAGGTGGAGTGCGTTCCTGCCCCGATAACCTGCTCGTCGCACACCGCGGTGAGGCGGGGACGGGCAGGCTCAGCCGACCACCATATGAGGGCAGGGGGAATCGAGGAGCGCAAAGTCCAAGCATACGCGGCAGGACTCGCCGTGTCCAGTCGAATTCTTGACGCGTCTGCGGACCTGCGGTATAACCGCGTGCGCCTGTCGCCCATTCCCTCTCGGGCCCGCCCTCAGACGCGCCGGAACCGCACGCGATCGCCCGGTCTCACCTGCGCCAGCGCATCCAACGCGGCATCCGTCACCACGGCGATCACGGGATAACCACCGGTGACGGGGCCATCGGCCAGCAGGACGACGGGGCGGCCGTGCGGAGGCACCTGGATCGCCCCCGGACGCATCCCTTCGCTGGGCAGCTCGTCGTGTCGACCGCGGTCGAGGGCGGGGCCGTCGAGACGGACGCCGACGCGATCCACGTCGCTCGAGACGCTCCAGGGGGTGTCGAGAAGCGTCGCCCATGCGTCGGCCGCGAACCAGTCGGAACGGGGACCCTCCGCGACGGCGACCTCGTGCAGCGAGGGAGGAACCGTCCAGGGGAAGGCGTCGACCACGGGAACGGCGGATGCCGCGGACCCGGCATGCAGCACATCGCCCGCGTGCACGGGAGCGGGGCCGAGCCCCGCCAGCACGTCGCGCGCTCGCGAGCCCAGAGCGGCCGGGGCGGCGATCCCCCCGCGGACGGCGAGGTAGGCCCGCAGCCCCGCACGAGCGGACCCGAGGCGCACCTCGGCCCCGACGGGAACGAACTGGGGCGCGTAGGCGTCCACCGCGCGGCCGTCGACGACGACGTCGACCAGGGCTCCGGTCACGCACACCCACGCGTCGCGCTCGGCGCGGGCGACGAAGCCGCCGAGGGCGATCTCGAGACCGGCGGCCGCCTCGTCGTTGCCGACCAGGCGGTTGGCCACGCGCAGCGCCCGCCGATCGAGGGCCCCCGAGCGCGCGACACCGAGGGCGGCGCGACCGGCGCGGCCGAGGTCCTGCACGGTGGTGAACGCGCCGGGGTGGAGGACGCGGAGGGCGGGGCGGGCGTCGGCGGTCGCGACAGCTGCGGAGGGGGCTGAGCCCGTCGCCGCCTCCGGAGGCGGCGGCGCGGCGAGGGGTCCGGCGGCGACGCGCTCGCGCTCCGGGACGAAACGCACGCGCGCTCGCGGGGGCAGCAGCACCGGCGTGGCGGCATCCGGATCGAAGAGCACCGCGTCGGTCGAACCGATCAGCCGCCAGCCTCCCGGGGTCTCACGCGGATAGGCCCCGCTGAAGGCGCCCGCGATCCCCACGGCCCCGGCCGGCACGCGGGTGCGCGGCTGCGCCAGGCGCGGCACGTCGTGGCGCCACTCGTCGCTGACGAGGTAGGCGAACCCCGGGGCGAAGCCCGTGAAGGCCACCGTCCATTCCACCCCCGCGTGCCGGGCCACGAGATCGCCCGCGGGGATGCCCAGCAGCGCGGCGGTCTCGTCGAGATCGGCGCCGTCGTAGCGCACCCGCACCTCGACGAGAGGGCCGGGCGGCGCGGCTCCGGCGGGCGAGAGGGCGGCGCGGCGGATCCACTCCTCGACCGCCGCGCGACCGATGCGGCGCGGGTCGAACGCGACGAGGACGGTGCGCGCGGCCGGGACCAGCTCCTCCACGCCCGCGGGCGGCGCGACGGCGAGGGCCGCGTGCAGGGCCACGACACCGGCGAGGTCGGCGACCTCGGCCAACACGGCCCGCTCCCCCATGGGCCGCAGGGTGACGGATGCCGCGCGATCGGCATCCCCCGAGGACGTCACCACGGAGCGCGCACCGCGACACCGGCGTCGTCGAGAGCGATGCGCACCGCCCGCGCCATCTCGACCGCGGCGGGGCTGTCGCCGTGCAGGCAGAGGGAGGCCGCGTCGACCGGGAGGGAGGTGCCGTCGACGGCGTCGACCACTCCCTCGCGCACCAGCCGCAGCGCGCGCTCCGCCACCCGGGCGGGGTCGTCGAGCAGGGCTCCCGGGGTCCCGCGCGGGACGAGCGCGCCGTCGCGGGTGTAACCGCGGTCGAGAAAGGCCTCGCGCACGAAAGGAAGTCCCGCGGATACCGCAGCCTCGGCGATCGCCCCCGACAGACCGAGCACGGGCAGGGGCCGACCGAGGCGGGCGGAGTGGTCGGCGACGGCGGCGACGACCGCGGCCGCCTGCCCCGCGTCGTCGATCACCGCGTGGTACAGCGCGCCGTGGGGTTTGACGTAGCGCAGCTCGGCACCCGCCGCGGCGAGCGCGTCGAGCTGCGCCGCGATGCTCGCGCGAAGGTCGGCAGGGGCGGGGTCGCGGCGCACGCGGCCGAAGTTGTCGCGGTCGTCGTACGAGGGGTGCGCTCCGACGGCGACGCCGAAGCGGCGGGCCCGCTCGACGGAGGCCCGCATCGAGGCGGCGTCGCCCGCGTGCGCGCCGCAGGCGACGTTGGCGCTCGACACCACGGCGAACATCGCCTCGTCGTCGGCGGTCGGCATCCCGCCGACCGTCTCGCCGAGGTCGGCGTTGAGGTCCACCTGCATGCTGCCACGGTAGCGGCGGGGGGGCTGGGGCGGTGCCGCGCCCCTCACCGGAACACGGGATGCCCCGAGAACAGGACGCTCGGAGCCCGCGGCATCCTGTCCTCGACGGATCCCCCGTTCCCGACGCCCGGTCGGGCCTCGCCGCCGCCCGAGCCCCCTCACCGCCGCCCGGCCCGGTCGACGCCCCGCCCGGCGGCCGCCCCGCGGGCGAGGGGCGGGCCGGTAGCGTGAACGCATGGCCCGCATGCGCATCGAACCCGACGACGCCCCGACGGCTCGACTGTCGGACGGGTCGCTCGCACGCGTCTCTCCTTCGGGGTTCGTCTCGGGCTGGGAGCTCGTCGTCGACGGCACCCCGCAGTCGCACGTCGACCTCGACGACCCGACGCACCTGCACTTCGAGTACGTCGCGCGGATGGGCGCCGTCATCGACCGGCTCCGGATGCCGGGCCAGCCCCTCACCGCCGTGCACCTGGGCGCGGGTGCCCTCACGCTCCCCCGCTACGTGGAGGCCACGCGGCCGGGGTCGCGTCAGCAGGTGATCGAACTCGAGCCCGCGCTGTGGGACCTCGTGCGCGAGAACCTGCCCCTTCCTCGCGGCGCCTCGGTGCGCGTGCGCATCGGCGACGCGCGAGAGGGACTCGGTCGGCTGCCCGCGGGCCTGGACGGGGCCGTCGACCTGCTCGTCAGCGACGTGTACTCGGGTGCACAGACCCCGGCCCACCTCACCACGGTGGAGTTCTACCGCGCGGCATCCCGTCTCCTGGCACCCGACGGTGTCCTCCTGGTCAACGTCTCGGACGGACCCGGCCTGGCCTTCGCCCGTCGGCAGGTCGCAACCATCCGCGAGGTCCTCCCCGAGGTCATCGTGCTCGCCGAGGTGCAGGTGCTCAAGGGTCGCCGGTTCGGCAACCTCGTGGTCGCCGCCTCCGCCGCGCCCCTTCCCGTCGAGTGGCTGCCGCGCCTGATGGCGGCGGGACCCCACCCCGCGAAGGTGGCCCAGGGCGGCGAGATCGTCGAGTTCATGCGCGGGTCGCGTCCCGCCACGGATGCCGACGCGACGCCGTCGCCGAAGCCCTCGGCATCCATCTTCGAACGCTGACGTCGCCGGATGTCGGGCAAGGGGCTTTCGTCCCTCGACCGCGTGGCGCGTGCGGTGTCGGCACGAGGTCGGCGCAGACTGGAACTCCTGCCCGACCGAGAGGAGCGACGGTGAGCTACATCCACGGGTACGACCCCGACACGTTGCGTGAGATCACCGACTCCCGCGAGTGCCAGGAGCGTCTCGACGAGATCGGGTCGCAGCGCAGTCTGCATGCCCTCCTCGAGCGGGTGTGGCTGCTGAAGGTGCTCGACCGGTTCGACGAGGCCTTGGCCGTCTCGGAGCAGTCCGTGCGCGTGGCCCGCATGGCCGGGACCCGCCGCGATCTGCTGCGCGCGCGCATCCTGCACGCCACGATCATGCAGTGCCGGGGCGCCTACGCCGCCGCCGAGCAGGAGCTCACCATGTGCGCCGAAGAGGCTGAGGGACAGGGCTGGGCGAGCATCGCCGCCTTCGCGCTGCAGCACCGCGGCAAGGTGCACTACGACGAGGGCGACTACGAGGGCGCCCGTCGCGACTTCAAGCAGGCGCTCTTCCTCCGTCAGAACGCCGGAGCCACCGACGCGCAGCTCGAGTCCACGCTGCTGGCGATCGACGCAGCCGACCGTCGACGCACGCGCGAGGTCGTCGCGAGCTGAATGTCGTAGGCCACGCCTAATCTTCCGGTCATGTCCGATCTGCAGCGCGTACGCACGTGGGCCGAGGCGCTGATCACCCTGCACCTCGACGCGTCGTGGACGTTCGCGTTCGACAACGCCAAGCGACGCGCGGGGCTGTGCGACTACAGCCGCAAGCGCATCAGCGTCTCGCGGTATCTGGCCGCCCGATACGACGACGACACCAACCATCAGACGCTCCTGCACGAGGTCGCGCACGCGCTCGCGGGGCCCTCGGCCGGCCACGGGCCGCGCTGGAAGCGCACGGCGCTCGAGCTCGGCTACGTCGGCGGCACGACCCACGCCGGAGAGACGGCGAACGAGCTCGCCCCGTGGGTGGGCACCTGCCCCGCCGGGCACGTCGCCTATCGTCACCGACGCGCGACGCGGCCGACGTCCTGCGCGAAATGCGCTCCGTCGTTCGACCCGCGCTTCGCGCTGTCGTGGGTGCACCGCGACATCACGCGCGCCGAACGTCGCGCTGCCGCCACTCCGCGGTGATGGCCTGCGGCGGGTGTCGCCGGGCCCGCGGCCGTCCGCGAGGGGCGGGCCCGATGATGTCGTCGCGTCATCCGTCCCGGCCCGCGCTGACAACACTTCGGCCTCGAAAGTCGTTCGCGGGCTGACGCCCGGGCCTCGGGGCTCACGCGCCGACGAAGACCCCGTCGCGCAGCACCGGGACCACGGATGCCGCGTCGCGCGCGGCCGCGGCGAGCACGGCGTCGCGACCCCCGTCGGCGGCGAGCGCGCGTCCCCCGCCGCTCGCCGTGAGCAGGTGGCGCACCGCCCCGCCCAGGGCACGGAAACCCTCGCCGGCGACGGCGGCGTCGGGCGAGGCGTGGTCGATGCCGAGGTCGCCGAGGGCGGCGATCACGGCGCCCGCACCGAGAAGGTCCTCGACGGCGAAGCGCACACCCTGATCGTCAGTCGACCCGGCGGCGAGGATCGAGATGCTGGTGCGCTCGCCGCGGGAGCGCTGCACCTCGAGCACGTGCGCCGCCACCGCCGCCGCGTTGCGCAGACCTGCCGCGACCACGTGGGCGCCCGTCTCGTGCGCCGCCCGGGCGAGCGCGGCCACCTCGTCGTCGTCCGCCGACACGTCGAGGCCGGCGGCGTTCTCGACGGCGGCGAGGGCGTGGGCGGTCAGGCCGAGAGGCTGCACGATCACCACGACGTGGGCGGGGGCGAGACGGCGGAGCCCACCGAGGCCCCATTCCAGGCGCACCTGGTAGTCGGACTGCGACAGGGCGGGGTCGATCGGCATCCCTCGATGCTAGAACGACGAGGACGTCGCGCCCGCCGGTCCTCCCCGCTGATGACGGATGCCGCGGCGGGGGGCGGTTCGTCACGGCGCGGCCGTCAACCCATCGCTCACCCCCAGGCGGATCGGGCACCATCTGAACATGCGGATCCTGCTGAAGTTCGTGATCGACTGCGACCCCGACGCCGCGTGGCGCGCCCTGCACTCCCCGCGCGCGGTCGCGGAGCTGTACGGACCCCTTCTCACCGTGGACGGGCTGACCCAGATGCCCCCCACCTTCGAATCCGGTGACGACGTGCCCGTGCAGATGAGCGTGGCCGGTGTCGTACCCGTCGGGCGCCAGCTCATCTCGGTGGCGGATCGGGAGACCAGCGACGCGCACGGTCGCGTCCGCGTGTTCCGCGACTGGGGCGTTCCGTTGACCGGACCGCTCTCGACCCTCGACGTGTGGGACCACCAGATGGCGGTCTCCGCCGCCCCCGGTGAGCCGGGGAAGACCCTGTGGCGGGAACGCCTCACCATCGGCGGCGCGACGGCCCCCGCGCTGTGGCCCGGGCTGTGGGCGACGTGGCAGTGGCGCGCCGCCCGGATCCGAGCGCTCGCCCCGACCTGGGCGCACGACCCCGAAGACGAGCCGAACGCCGAGGGATGAGCGACGTGCACGTGCGCGCGGCGACGCCCGGCGACAGCCGGTGCATCGCCCACGTGCACGTGCAGAGCTGGCGCGAGGCACGCACCGCGCAAGTGCCCGGCGCGCTCGTCGAACAGCTCGACGTCGAGCTCTCGGAATGGCGGTGGGCGGCGCGGCTGCGCGGGGAGACACCCCCGGGAGCCGAGCGCCTCGGGGACGCCTGGGTGGCCGTCGTCGACGACCGCGTGATCGGCTTCGCCTCGGGCGGGCCGACGCGCGACGCCGATCGCCCGCGGTCGGAGTCGGAGCTGTACGCCCTGTACGTGCTCGCGAGCCACTACGGCACGGGCGCGGGGGCGGCGCTGCTGCAGGCAGCCGTCGGGACCGGCGCCGCCAGTCTTTGGGTGCTGTCGGACAACGAGCGCGCCCTCGCGTTCTACGCCAAGCACGGCTTCGCGCCCGACGGTGCCGCCCGGGCCGACGAGCGATGGGGCGGGTCGCTGACGGAGCTGCGCCTGACGAGGTGAGAGCCGGCCTCAGACGAGCCCGTGCCGGTAGGCGAAAACCACGAGTTGCACGCGGTCGCGCACCGCGAGCTTGGTCAGGATGCGGCTGATGTGGGTCTTCACGGTCGCCTCCGACAGGAACTCGCGCTCGGCGATCTCGGCGTTGCTGAGCCCCGTGGCGGCGAGCGCGAAGATCTCCTGCTCGCGCTCGGTCAACGCGCCGAAGGCCTCGGGGACCGGCTCGGCACCGGCGCCGTCGGCGATGTGGGCGAAGAGTTCACGGGTGGCCTCCGCCGCGATGACGGCGGAGCCGGCGTGCACGGTCCGCACCGCCGAGAGCAGGAACTCCGGCTCGGCGTCCTTCAGCAGGAATCCGCTCGCGCCGCGCTGGATCGCCCGAGCGGCCGCCTCGTCGAGATCGAACGTCGTGAGCACGACCACGCGGGGTGCGTCGGGCTCGCGCAGGATCTCGGCCGTCGCCGTCAGGCCGTCCATCACGGGCATGCGCACGTCCATCAGCACGAGGTCGGGGCGCGTCGCCCGCACGACCTCGATCCCCTCCCGTCCGTCGGAGGCTTCTCCCACCACCTCGAGGTCGGGTTGCGAGTCGATCACCATGCGGATGCCGGCGCGGAACAGGGCCTGATCGTCGACGAGGACGATGCGGACGGGGGCGGTCATGCGAGGGAGCCTCTCGTGCGGGGATGGGTTCTCGGCATCCGTCCGCTCACTGCGGGGAGCCGATCGGAAGAGTGGCCTGGACGACGAATTCGCCGTACTCGGGCTCGGCCGTCAGCCGACCGCCGACGAGCTGTGCGCGCTCGCGCATCCCGATGAGCCCGTGGCCGCCGGCAGCGGGCACGCCGACGGCAGCAGACGTGGAGCGGGCGTTGCGGACCGACAGCTCGACGCGGTCGGCGAACCACCCGAGACGGACGCGCACGCGGGGATCGACGCCGTGGCGGAGCGCGTTGGTGAGGGCCTCCTGCATGATGCGGAAGACCGCCAGCTGGATCGCGGCGGGCGGTTCGCCGGGCGGGACCGGGTCGACACGGACATCGAGCTCGACACCTGCCGCACGCACCCGGTCGAAGAGCTGATCGAGGTCGGCGAGAGTCGGCTGGGGGCCCTCTCCCTGGCTGTGGCGCAGCTGACTGAGGAGCACACGCACGTCGGTGAGGGCCGCCCGCGCGGTCGACGAGATCGTCGCGAGGGCGTCGGAGGCCGCCGCGGGATCGGCGGCGGCCGCGTACCGTGCGCCGTCGGCCTGCGCGATGACCACCGCGAGCGAGTGCGCGACCACGTCGTGCATGTCGCGGGCGATGCGCACGCGCTGCTGCTCGGCGATCGTCTCGGCCTCGGCGGCGCGCTGCGCCCGGCTGTTCGCTGCGGCGCGCACGGCCGTGCGCACCAGGGCGCCCGACACCCACGCGAGCATGAGCGCGAACCCGGATGCCAGCAGCAGGGCGCCCACGGCGAACCAGTCGTTGATCGTGAGCGGCGCCGACAAGCCCCGACCCACGAGGTAGAGGGGGACGATCGCCGCCCCCGCGATGCCCGAGGCGAACCCCCACCAGAAGACCCGCCTGCTGCCGTACGCGGCGGTCGTGTAGAGCACGGCGAAGATGGCGAGGTCGGTGGGCGACGGCTGACGTCCGAAGCCCATCTGCAGGAACGCCCCCGCCCAGGCCAGCACGAGGGCGAGTCCGGGCTGCAGGCGGCGCATCGCCAGCGCAGCGGTGAGGGCGAGGGCGACGAGGACCGCGCCGACGTTCTCCCCGACGACGGCGAGAGGGGCCAGCGCCCCGCTCGAGGTGCCCGCCAGCTCGACAGCAAGGGCGAGCAGCCCGAAGACCCCGGCGACACCGAGGTCGGTGACCAGTTGATAGCGCTGCAGCGGGCGGAGGGTGAGCATCGTCCTCACGCTACGCGGCGACGCCGGGCGCGGCATCCGCCTGGGGATGTATCCGGGAGCCTCGGAAGGAGGACACCGGGGCGGCGTCAGCCGGGGAAGTCGGCGGGCTCGATCGGGCGCGCTTCGAAGAAGGTCTGCAGCACGACGGTCGTGCGCGTGTTGACCTGTGCGGCGGCACGGATGTCGCGGATCAGCGCCTCGAGATCGCGCGGCGTCGGGACCCGCACGAAGAGCATGTACGCCGCCTCGCCCGCGATCGAGTGGCAGGCCTCGATCGCGCTCAGGTGAGCGAGCAGCTCGGGGGCGTTGTCGGGCTGGGCGGGGTCGAGCGGGGTGATCTCGACGAAGGCCGCGAGCGGACGACCCAGGGCCTCGGCGTCGAGGATCGGACGATACCCCTGCACGATGCCCCGGGCCTCGAGGCGGCGCAGACGCGACTGCACGGCGGAGACCGAGAGGCCGACGCGCTCGGACAGGTGCGAGAGCGTCGCACGAGCATCGATCGAGATCTCGCGGACGATCGCCGCGTCCACCGCGTCGTCGAGGCGGGGGGCGCGCGCGGGGACCTCGGTCATGCGCTCGACAGTAGCAGTGCACCCGAACGGCACCCTGGTGCGTGCCGTAAGTTTTCCGTTAGCATAACGTTTTAGCAGGAATATTTACAGTCCCGATCGGAGGATGCCATGACCACCGCGACACCCATCCGTGCTGACCAGGATCTGCTCGGCGGTCGCACCGTCGACGCGGTCGAGCACACCCCCGCCTGGACCCGGCTCAAGGCCGCCGCGACAGCACTGCAGACGCTGCAGGCGAAGGACGGCTCGATCGACGACACCGCCGCCGCGGGGCCCCTCATCGACGACGTCGTCGAAGCGATCGACGCCCTCGCGCCGCTGTTCCCGCACGACGCCGCCTACCTCTCCGCCTCCGTCGCCGACTTCCGTCGATGGAAGGCCGAGGGGCTCGGGACGCCCGACTTCCTCGACTCCCTCGTGGCGTTCCAGCCCCAGGAGCACCGGGTCGACGGCATCCGTCACCTCGTCGTGTTCCCCATGTACACGCAGAACGGCTCGAGCTCGCGTCACGTCGAGGCGGTGCTGGTCGAGGCGATCTGGCCCGAGTTCATCGCCCGCCTGGAGACGGAGTACACCAACCGCCTGTTCGTCTCGCTGCGCCTCATCGACTTCACCGCGGGCTACGACACGAACTCCGCCGTGCTCTTCCCCGAGACGGTCGCGATGCGTGAGATCCCGACCTTCACCTGGGGCGCGATCTTCCAGGACCGCGAGGCCGCGCGGTACCGCCGGGTGACGCGCGCCGCCGCGGAGATCACGAAGCTCGACCTGCCCGAGGCCGCCGCGCGCATGCTCGACGACCAGGCGCTGACCGAGCAGACGTTCGTGATGTGGGACATCATCCACGACCGCACGCACATGCGCGGCGACCTGCCCTTCGACCCGTTCATGATCAAGCAGCGGATGCCGTTCTTCCTCTACTCGCTGGAGGAACTGCGCTGCGATCTCACCGCCTTCCGCGAGTGCGTGTCGCTGCAGGCCCGCCTCTCGGCGCGCGACGACCTCGACGAGGCGGAGCGCGCGATGCTCGAGCACGCCGAGCTCGTGCAGTACGCCGTCATCTTCGATCGCATCTTCCGCTTCGCCATCACCGGGTCGCGCGTGCGCAACTACGACGGACTGGGCGGGCAGCTTCTCTTCGCGTGGCTCCACCAGCGTCGCGTGCTGCACTGGACCGACACGTCGCTCGCGTTCGACTGGGACGAGGTGCCGGCCGCGGTCGTGGCCCTGGCCGACGCGATCGACGAGCTCTACTGGCGCTCGATCGACCGACCGAAGACGGCGCACTGGCTCGCCGCGTACGACCTCGTGCGCGCCGTCGTGACCCCGCACCCCGCCTCGGTATGGGCGCGAGGCCTCCCCGACGACGTGCTCGCGGGCCTGCCCAAGGGGTACACCGACGCGGTGCTCGACGACGAGTTCCCCCTGTCGATGTTCTTCGAGGCGCTGGAGAAGAAGATGCGCCCGGTGATCGCCTCCACGGAGGGCATCCGCGGGACGGACTGACGCCGCGGCCCGGCTCCGGGCGCGCCGCGGCGCCGCGGCCGCACTCACGAGCGTTCGAGTGTCCAGGACACGCCGCGTTGGGCCGCGAGGAGCGGCGTGTCTTGGACACTGGACAGGGTCGCGGCCCCTGGCACGAGCCGCGGGGCACTCGCGCGCGCGGCTTGTGACGAGGACACTCGAGGGAACGTGACCGGCCGAGCATGACGGAGGACGCATGAGCGACGTGACGCAGACGGAGACGCCGACGCCGGAGCAGGCACAGGAGCTGGTGCGGGGGCGCCTCGTCCTCCTCGCGGGCGGGACGAGCGCGGTGGGCCGCGCCGCGGCGCGCGCGCTGCTCGAGGCGGGCGCGCGGGTGGTGATCGTGGGCTCCGACGCGACGCGTCTGACCGAGGCCGCGGCGGACGCGCCCGGTGCCCACGCGGAGCTGTGCGACCTCACCGACGCGGATGCCGTGTCCGCGCTGCGCGAGCGCGTGCACGCCGCGCACGGCGACGTGGACGGCGTCCTCCACCTCGTCGGGGGATGGCGTGGCGGCGGCGGGCTGGCCGGTCAGAGTGACGAGGACTTCGCGTTCCTGCTCCGCTCGCTCACAGCGCTCCGGGCCGTCAGCCGCGCCTTCGACGAGGACCTGCGGGCCTCGCCCGCCGGCCGTCTCGCCATCGTGTCGTCGACCTCGGTCGCCCGCCCTCTCGCCGGCGGCGCGAACTACGCGGCCGTCAAGGCTGCGAGCGAGGCGTGGACGCGTGCGGTCGCCCAGGGATTCGCGAAGAACGCCCGCGACGCGGAACGCGCGATCTCCGCGGCGGCCGTCATCTTCCGCGTGAAGAGCCTGGACGGTCTCGAGGAGGCCCTGGCCGCCGCCTTCGTCGCCCTGTGGGACGACACGGCGGACGCGTTCAACGACGTCGTGATCGAGGTCGGGGCGGGCGCCTGAGGTCAGCCTCCGGGATGGGGATCGCGCGCGGCCCCGCGTTCCGTCGACTCTCGGTCTGAGGCGCCGGGTGTCGCGGCGTCGTCACGGCGCGACCCATCGGGAACCGCCGCCGCCGCAGACGCCGTGACAGGGACGACGGCCCCGTCACCGACGGCATCCCCGTCATCGGATGCGGCGGGCGCGGCATCGACATCGCCGGTGACAGCGGCCGATCGGTACTGCGCCGACAGGACGCGATACGACCGCGTGGAGAAGGCGAGTACGCCGACCACGACCATGACGAGACCCGCCATCACGAAGACGAGTGCGATGCCGCGCGATTGTCCGTCGCCGAGCAGCCATCCCCACGTGGCGCGTCCGTCCGCTCCTTCCATGTAGGGGATGACCACGAACTGGGCGATCGGGGCGATGAGGAACGAGGTGATCGGGGCGGCCGCCGACTCGAATGCCGCGGCGAAGCCGAAGACACGGCCCTGGGTGGTGAACGGCACGACCTTCTGGATGACGGTCTGCTCCGCCGCCTCGACGGGAGGGATTAGCGCCATGTACACCCAGATACCGATCGCGTAGAGCCACCACCAGTCGCGGAGCGTGAACACCGCTCCGAGCGCGCCCATGGCGATGACGATCCACAGCATGGTGCGGATCGGGTTCTTGCCGAGTCCGAACTTCGCGACGAGCCCTCCGCCGATGATGAAACCGGTCGCGGTCACCGCGAGGACGACGCCCCACACTTCGGCGTCGTAGACACGGCCGTCGATCTCGATGCGGAACAGCTCGAGACCGTAGGGGTCCATGAGCGCCATGTAGACGCCGCCGATGAGATTGTTGAACGTCGAGAAGACGATGAGGGCGAACAGCCCCGGTGCGGCTCGGACCGCTCGCACGGCTCCGCCCAGGTCGACGAGAGGACCCCGTTCGACGCCCGCCGCCGGACGAGGTTCGGGGATGCGGATCGTGAGGAGGTGCACGAGCGCCACGATGGTGAGCCCCACGGCGATCGCCAGCGTCCACCCCATGCCGAGGAATCCGACCGAGAGCCCGCTGAAGACACTCGTCACGACGAACGCGAGACCCTGGACCGTGCCGACGAGGCCGTTCGCGTTCGCGTGACGCTCGACCGGCACGAGGAGGGTGACGGTGGTCGAGAGCGCGATGTTGCGGAGGTTCTCGATGACCGCGCCGCCCAGGATGATCCCGGAGAACAGCCAGAACCACGGTCCGCCGAGATCGAGCAGCGCCGCCTCCGGGAAGGCCATCCAGAGCGCGCCCGCGAGGAGGAAGGCTCCCAGCGTCACCACGCCGGAGAAGACCATGACGCGATGCTTTCGATGCCGGTCCACCAGGGAGCCGAAGACCATCGCGAAGATCGCGAGCAGCAGCATGTAGGCGCCACCCACGATGCCCGTCGCCAGCACCGAACGGGTCTCGAGGTAGACCCAGAACGTGAGCGCGAACCAGAGGAAACTCGTCGTGACGTTGGCGGCGGCGGTGTTGATCAGGACGGCCAGGAACGTGCGCTGCCCACCCTCGACGGCGCCGGCCACCAGGGCTTCGGGAGGCTGCGGAGCGGACATGAGCACACGCTAGACCCGCCCTCCGACATCGGCCAGACCCGTTCGCCACCCGGTCCGGCGCCGTGTCAACCGCTCACACGGTCGGGAAGCGGGGGTCGCGGGCGTAGTCTGCGAGACGTGCGTCGAGAGCCGCGCGGACCTGAACCGGTGCGTCCTCGCCGATCAGCACGCGCAGACGCTCATCGCCGTCGTCGCACACGTGCGCGAAGATCTGCTCCGCGGCATCCTCCGGTCGCGTTCCACCGGTCGGTTCGGATGACGCCGGCCAGGGGATCTCGGCTCGACCGAACAGCCGCGTGCGGAGGTCGTCGTAGACGGGGAGAGCCTGCGCGAAGCGCATGTTCGAGCCCGCCCAGTCGGTGTCGAGGGCACCCGGTTGGATGATGGACACGCGCACGCCGAATCCTCGCACCTCGGCGGCCAGCGCCTCGCTGAACGCCTCGAATCCCCACTTGGAGGCGTTGTAGAGGCCGAGAAGGGGCATCACGCCGACACCGCCCACCGTGGAGATCTGCACGATGCGCCCCGATCCCCGCGCTCGCATCAGGGGAACCACTGCCTGACTGAGCCACAGCGGCCCGAGCATGTCGGTCTCGACGACTGCGCGAACCTCGTCCTCGGATACCTCCTCGACCGCGCCGATCAGGCCGTACCCGGCGTTGTTCACCAGGACGTCCAGCCCTCCCCCACTCGCGGCGGCCGTCTCGACCGCGGCGCGCGCCGCCCCCCGATCGCGGACGTCCAGCGGAAGGACCGTGAGCCTGTCGTGGGTGGGGAGTTCCTTCCCCGGTCGAACCGTCGCGACGACGGTGTGACCGGCCGCCAGGACGCGGGCGACCAGCGCCCGCCCCAGGCCGCTGCTCGCGCCGGTGATCATCCACGTCTTCGAAGAGGTCATAGCGTCACCGTACGCGAAAATGGACGGACCGTCTCGTTTCTCGCATACGATGGCCGCATGGCGAGATCGGCGACCCGCAAACGCGTGCACGACGCCGTCCTCGGCCTCCTCCGCGAGGGTCGGGTGGGGTCGCTGAGCATGGAAGGAGTCGCCGCGCGTGCGGGGGTCAGCAAGCAGACCCTGTACCGGTCGTGGCCGACGACCGGCGCGATCGTGTTCGACGCCCTCCTCGCTCGCAGCGAGGGTCCTGACGGAGATGTCGTCGTCCCGGACACCGGCGATCTGAGCGCCGACCTGGTCACCCTGGCATCCGGAATGGTCTCCGAACTCACGGGAGCGGAGACGGAGCCTCTCCTGCGCGCGGTCACCGCGGAGGTGCAGATCGACGCCGAGGTGGCCGCCCAGTACCGCGCCCTGCTCCTGGCTCCGCAGATGGCGGCGATCGCGCGGCGCTTCCGGGATGCCGGCGCCGTCGATCCCGAGGAGTGCGCCGAGCTCTTCGTGGGCCCCCTCCTGCACCGCTGGCTCCTGCGCTCTCAGCCGTTCAGCCGGGAATGGATCGCACGCCACGTCACCCGGACGGTGCGAGCGACGGCGAACTGAGCGACGGCTTTCCGCGACCGCCGGAGGATCGCTCGCGATCGCACCGTCGGACGGACCACCCCGAGGTCGCGACGCCGAACGGGCTCCGCGATCGAGCGGCGCCCTGCGTGCGGCTCAGTCGAGGAGGCTCCGGATGTCGTCGGCCGTCAGACGCGGTCCCCCGGCGAAGCTGACGTCGCCGTCGTCGGCGCCCCCGTCGAGCACGCGGGAGAAGAGCTCGGACTTCGCCTCCCGAAGTGCCACGACCTTCTCTTCGACGGTGTCGGAGGAGACCAACCGGTACACGATGACGGGTCGGGTCTGCCCGATGCGGTGGGCGCGGTCGATCGCCTGCTCCTCGACGGCGGGATTCCACCACGGGTCGAGCAGCACGACGTAGTCGGCCTCCACCAGGTTGAGCCCCACCCCGCCGGCCTTGAGCGAGACGAAGAACGCCGGGTCATCACCGTCACGGAACCGGTCGATCTCGGCTTGACGGTTGATTGTGGTGCCGTCGAGATACCCGGATGCCAGGCCCGCGTCGGTGCAGCGCTGGCGAGCCGCTCGAAGGAACCGCGTGAACTGGCTCAGCACGAGCACGCGATGCCCCTCCGCCTCCGCCTCGACCAGCAGGTCTTCGAGCGCGTCGAGCTTCGCCGAGGGCGCGTCGCCCTCGTCGACGAGCGCGGGGTCGAGCGCCAGCTGCCGCAGCATCGTGAGGGAGCGGAAGATCGCGAACCGGTTGCCCTCGGCGTCGTCGTCGAGCAGCCCCAGCAGACGCTGACGCTCGCGGTGGAACCGCCGATCGTAGAGCTTGCGGTGCGCGGGGTGAAGGGCCACCTCGATGATGGTCTCCTGCTTGGGCGGGAGTTCGGCGGCGACGAGATCTTTGGTCCGCCGGAGCAGGAACGGCCGGATACGTCGGCGCAGGAGATCGAGCCGTTCGGCATCGGCGCCCTTCTCGATGGGCGTGCGGTACAGCTCGGTGAAGGACTCGCGGGTTCCGAGCAGTCCCGGCGCCACGAGCGACATGAGCGCCCACAGCTCGAGGAGGTTGTTCTCCATCGGCGTGCCGGTGATGACGAGCGTGAAGGGCACCGCGAGGGCCCGGGCCGCCCGGTATCCGCGAGACGACGGGTTCTTGATCTGCTGCGCCTCGTCGAGCACGAGTCCCGACCAGGCGACCTCGGCGTACTGCTCCTGCTCGAGACGGAACAGGGCGTAGCTGGTGACGACGACGTGCGCCCCGGCCGCGGCCTCGGCGATGCTGTTCGCACGCCGCGCCCGTGTGGCGGCGATCGTTCGGACCTCGAGGTCGGGCGCGAAGGTCGCGCACTCCCGTGCCCAGTTGCCCACGACGCTCGTCGGCGCGACGATCAGGAAGGGCGGAAGCGTCGGGTCGTCGGCACGCGCCGCTTCCATCATCGCGATCGACTGCACTGTCTTGCCCAGTCCCATGTCGTCGGCGAGGATGCCGCCGAGCCCCTGGGTGCGCAGGAAGTGGAGCCAGTCGAGGCCCGAGCGCTGGTAGTCGCGGAGGGTCGCCCGCAGGCCCTCCGGGGGCTCGATCCGGGTGAGGGACGCCTCGTCGGTCAGCCCCCGCACGCGCAGCCACCACTCGGCTTCGTGGACGGCGAGCATGCCGAGCTCGGACAGGTCGTCCCACAGCCCGACGTTGTAGCGGTTGATCGTCAGCTCGTCGCCCGGCCGATCGGCGAGGGTCCGGGCCTCGTCGATGACGGACCGGAGGCGATCGAATTCCGGACTGTCGAGCCGGACGTACTCCCCGTCGCCCAGGAAGAGAACCCGGTCGCCGAGCGCCAGGGCGGTGTAGAGGGCGGTGAAGTCGACCTCGACGTCGCCCACGGTCACCCGGGCGTTCAGGTCGAACCAGTCGCTGCCGTCGTCGGGGCCGGTGCTGAGCTGCACCACGGGAGCCTGGGCCGATGCGCGGTACTCGGGGTCGTCGCCGCGCACCTCCACGCGGACGGACGCGAGGGCCCTCAGCTGCGGCAGCATCTCGCCGGCGAACACGGCCGCCGTCGCGGGCGCCATCGCGCGGGCCGGCGCGGTCCCCGTCGTGAAGGGCGCGGGCATGTCGATCCGAAGTTCATCGGCGAGGGCGGAGACCGCGCGCCACACGGCGCCCTCGTGCTCGTCGTGCCGACGGCCCTGCGTCGATGAGCGGTCCCACCGCGTCGCGAGCGACGTGGACCCCTCGAGATGCTCGACGGTCACCTCGAGCACGGGGCGCGGCGCCGGAGGAACCTCGACCGTGCCCCGCGGCGACACCACCGGCGCGTCGAGCTGCAGCCGCGGGAGGTAGTCGTGCAGGAAGGTCTCGGATCCGCGCTCGTCGACCGTGAGCGCACTCGATCGGGCGAGCAGCCCGCGGACCGGTCCCGACGCGGGTGTCGCCAGCCGCGCGAGCGTGATCCGCTCGTCGTCGCCGTCGCGGTCGGCGACGAAGGCCACGGCCACGGCGGGGTCGCCCACCACCCAGGAGGGCAGGGCGGCCGTCTCGACGTCGACGCCCTCCACCGTCCCGCGCACGTGCAGGGTGGAGCCGCGGCGGTCGAGCGACACCGCCGCGGTCACGGGCTCGTCGACGACGCGGACCGGGTGATGGACACCGGCACCCGACACGAGCGGGACCCCGGCGGCGACGACCGCCTCCAACTGCAGCCACAGCGAGTGGGGCGGGACCGCGGAGAGCGGCATCCACTCGTCGGAGAGGTACGCGCCGGCGCTGAAGCGCCCCAATCGCCCCAGGCTGTCGAGCGCGGCGCGTGCCCGCGGATCAGCTGGAAGGGCCGCCAGGGCCGACCAGCCGGCCCGGCCCTTGATCCACGTGCCGCGGGAGCCCCGGACCCCCGGCCGCGCGCTGAGGGTGAGCGCCGTTCCGTGTCCGCGCCCGCCGCCGCGACGGATGGAGAGGAACAGGCAGAGATCGAAAGGGGCCTCGTCGTTGACGACCGGGGCGGCGGCGAACAGTTCGTCGAGCGAGCGCTGCCACTCGGCGCGGGGCGGGCGCCCCGCCGAGATGAGGCGGTCGAACAGCACGAGAGCCGCCGCGCACGAGTGCTCGCACTCGGGGCCGCGCCCGCACGAGCACCAGCCCGACAGGCGGGACAGATCGTCGGGGACGCGGAGCTCGAGGTGTTCGTGCCCCGACGCCCCGAAGGACTGCGCCGTGACGACCAGCACGCCGCTGACGGATCGGGCGTCGCCCACCTCGACCGAACCGTAGACGAGCAGGCGGTCGGCGCGCATCATCGCGGATGCCGAGAACATCTCGCCGGCGATGCTGAGTGCTTCGGGGTCCAACCGCATGCCTCCATTGTGGTCGGGACCGCCGACACCCCGACGCGGTGTGCGGATATCCGTGGAGCGATCCCCCCTGGGGAGGAGCCGGGAAAAGTTACGCTGGAGGGGTGACTTCCCTCCACGACACGTCGGTGCGCGGCTTCGCGTCCGACAACTATTCCGGCATCCACCCCGACGTGCTCGCCGCGATCGCGACGGCCAACGAAGGCCACCAGGTCGCGTACGGCGAAGACGTCTACACCGCGCGCCTGCAGGAGCTGTTCGTCTCGCTGCTGGGCGACGGCGTCGAGGCGTACCCCGTCTTCAACGGCACGGGCGCCAACGTCGTCGGGCTGCAGTCGATGCTCCCCCGCTGGGGCGCCGTGATCTCGGCATCCACCGCGCACATCAACGTCGACGAAGGCGGAGCACCCGAGCGCGTGGGCGGCATCAAGCTGCTCACGGTCCCCACCGACGACGGCAAGCTCACACCCGAGCTCGTCGACCGCGAGGCCTGGGGCTGGGGTGATGAGCACCGCGCACAGCCGCTGGTGGTCTCGATCACGCAGTCGACCGAGCTGGGCACCCTCTACAGCGTCGACGAGATCCGCGAGCTCGCGGCGCACGCGCACGGGCACGGCATGCGGCTGCACATGGACGGCGCGCGCATCGCGAACGCCGCCGCCGCCCTCGACGTGCCGCTGCGCGCCTTCACCCGTGACGCGGGGGTCGACGTGCTGAGCTTTGGCGGAACGAAGAACGGCGCCATGATCGGCGAGGCCATCGTCGTGCTCGACCCCGAAGCCTCGACCGGTCTGACGTACCTCCGAAAGCTCGACATGCAGCTCTCGAGCAAGATGCGCTTCGTCTCGGCTCAGCTCGTCGCCCTTCTCGACGGCGACCTGTGGCTGCGCAACGCCCGGCACTCCAACGCGATGGCGCAGCGCCTGCGCGCGGGCGTCGAGGCGGGTCTCGCCGACGGCTCGATCCAGGGCGTCGAATTCACGCAGCCCACGCAGGCCAACGGCGTGTTCGCGACCCTGCCGGTCGGAGTGGCCGATCGCCTGCGCGCGAGCTTCCGGTTCTACGACTGGGACGAGATGCGCCGCGAGGTGCGCTGGATGTGCTCCTTCGACACGACCGAAGACGACATCGACGCCTTCGTCGCCGCGATCGCGCGCGAGACGGCCGCGTGATCTGACGCATCGACACCCGTCGCGGGCGGGAACGACGCGAGAGCGAGGGCCGCGGCATCCGGATCGCCGATGCCGCGGCCCTCGTCGTCTCAGGCCCCCGCGAGCCAGTCGCGGTAGGCGTCGAACGTGCTCTCGCGTCCGAGGAAGGCCTCCACGAGCTCACGCGCGTCGCGCGTGCCGCCGGGCTCGAGGATCTCGCGACGGTAACGCGTCGCCGTGTCGACGTCGAAGAGGTCGTCGCCGAACGCCGACAGCAGATCGCGCGCGATGACGAGGCTCCACTGGTAGGTGTAATAGCAGGCCCCGTAGCCCGTCAGGTGACCGAACCCGGCATACGAGTGCGAGCCGTCGAGCGGGGTCACCGGACTCGCGGCGCGGTAGTAGCCGTCGACCGCGGACTGCAGGTCGGCGGGCCGATCGACGTGCAGGCGGTACGAGGTCGTCGCGTGCCCGAGCTGCCTGGTCACCTCGAGACCGCGCCCGAAGGCGTCGGCCGTGCGCATGCGCGCGACGAGGTCGGCGGGGATGGAGTCGCCCTGGTCGTTCACGGCGAAGGCGGCGAGCGCCTCGGCGTCCCACGCCCATTCCTCGAGCAGCTGGCTGGGCGCCTCGACGAAGTCCCACTCGGTGGCGACCCCCGTCCACCGCGCCCATTTCTGGTGGCCGCCGAGGATGTCGTGCACGAGATGACCGAATTCATGGAAGAAGGTCACGACCTCGTCGTGCTCGAGCAGTCCGCGCGAGAAGTTGCACAGCAGGACCGATTCCGGCAGCGCGCGTCCCGCGATGCCGGAGGCGAGTCCGAAGCATGCGGCGTGGTTGTACTTGCCCTCGCGGGGGTGGAGATCGAGGTGGATGCGACCGAGTCGCTCGCCCGCGCGGACGACGTCGTACGTGCGCACGTCGTCGTGCCACGAGGGAGCCTCGACGGGCACGTACTCCACGTCGAGCAGGCGCCCGGTGGTGGCGAGCACCCCGTCGAGCACGCGGTCGAAGCGGAAGTACGATCGCACCAGCTGCGCGTCGACGTCGTACTCCTCGCGCTTGAGCGCGCTGAGGACGTACCAGAAGTCCGCGATCGTGACGGCGTCGGCGGCGGGGTCGTCGCGGCGCAGGCGGGCGAGGACGCGCTCGTACTCGGCGGTCGCCGCCGGGGCCGCCGCCTCCGCGACCCGTTCGAGGAACGCGGCGACCGCGGCGCTCGAGCCGATCATGCGCGTCTCGGTCTCGTAATCGGCCCAGTCGCCGTATCCGAGCATCCGGGCCCGCTCGGCACGGACGGCGAGCAGCTCGGCCAACACGGGCTCGTTACCGGGCCACGCGAGGTCGTTGTACGCGCCCACCAGCGCGTGGCGCACTGACCGGTCGCGCGCATACTCGCGCACGGGCATGAGATCGGTGTACTCGGTGGTGAGCGTGACCATCCCCTCGTCGTCGGCGGGGTGCTCCGCGAGGAAGTCGTCGGGCAGGCCGTCGAGCGCCGACGCCGGGACCTTGATCTCGCGACGGCCTTCGCGGATGTTGCGCGAGAACGTCAGCGATAGCTCGGTGTCGCGATCGGTCAGCTCCCGCACGCGCTCTCGGTCGGCATCCGCGAGGTCGACGCCCCCGCGACGGAAGTCGCGCCGCACGTGCTCGAGGAAGCGCTGCTCGTCGGCGTCGAGCCCGTCGGGGTCGGCCTCGGCGAAGACGCTCCACAGCCCGCGATCGAGGAGGCGGCGCGACTGCACGGCATCCACGGCCTGCGCCTGCTTCTCGGCGGCGTCGCGGACACCGGCATCGGGGTGCGACTCGCTGAGGAGGTGGGAGGGCGCCGCGGCCTCGGCGAGCGCGAGATCCGCCTCGTTCCAGAGCGCGAGACGCTCCCGCAGCGTCATTTCGGCCTCGGCGACGAGTCGCGCGTCGATCTCGGCCACCCGATCGAGAAGAGTGCGCGGGCGCTCATGGGCGAAGGCGCGCCAGCCGTCGAGGTCGCGGGGCAGGGTCAGGGGTTCCAGGGGAGAATCCGGCATCCTTCGACCCTAGGCAGAGCCTCCGACGCCGGGCAATGGGCGGTGGAGAACCTCCGGGCGACCCGCCGCTGGGGAGGAAAGGTCAGCGCAGGGCGCCCACCGAGGCCAGCGCGAGCCGGATGAGCGTGCCGCGACCGCCCTCCATCTCGTCGGAGAGCGCGTCGGATGCCGCCTCCTGCGGCGACAGCCACGTGACCTCGAGCGCGTCCTGGCGCGGTTCGCACGTGCCGGTGACGGGCACGACGTACGCGAGGGACACGGCGTGCTGCCGGTCGTCGTGGAAGGCGCTCACGCCCGGGAGCGGGAAGTACTCCGCCACCGTGAACGGGGTGGGCTGCGGAGGCAGCAGGGGGAACGCCATCGGTCCGAGGTCGTTCTCGAGGTGGCGGAAGAGCGCGTCGCGCACCGTCTCGCCGTAGCGCACGCGGCCCGACACCAACGTGCGGGTCATCTCGCCGAGCGGCGTCGCCCGCAGCAGGATACCGACCTGCGTCACCGCGCCCATGCCGTCGGTGCGCACCGGGAGCGCCTCGACGTAGAGCATCGGCAGGCGTCGACGCGCCTCCGCGAGCTCGACCTCGCTCAGCCAGCCCGGATTGGGGTGGGGACCTCCCTGCGCGCCTGAGAACGAGGCGGAGAGCGGTTCGCGCTCGTCGCCGTTGTCGCCGGGTTCGGGGTCGGGGGTGCGCACGGGCATGCTCCCTGTATATCAACGTCTGCTCCGGATGCCGCGTTTCCGATGCCGGCGCGGTCGCCGGGCGATCCGCCGGTGCGGTCCGCGCGCGACGGCTCCCGGGTCCTCGCCCGCGCCACCCCTCGCGCATGCCGCCGTGTCGGAGGCCTTTGCCACAATGGCGGCATGAGTGCGCATCCCTCCCTCGACCCGTCCGTCGTGCGGTGGTCCGTCCCCCCGAGCGAGCGCGGCGACCGGCCGGTGCTCCTCCTGCTCCACGGCTACGGCTCCGACGAGCACGACCTGTTCGGTCTCGCGCCGTACCTGCCCGAACGGTTCGTGGTCGCGAGCGTGCGGGCGCCCCTCGCGCCGCCGTGGCCCATGCCGGGCGCGTCGTGGTACCCGATCGAGGGCCTCGACGGTCGCGACCCCGACGCCGTCACCCTGGCCGCGCGCGCGGTGCTCGCCTGGGTCCGGGATGCCGTGGGCGAGGCGCCCGTGGGCCTTCTCGGGTTCTCGCAGGGCGGCGCGGTGGCCCTGCAGACGCTGCGCGCCGATCCCGACGCCGTCTCCTTCGCAGTCGTCCTCGCGGGGTACGCCGCGGGCGGGGAGCTCCCGGGAGACGCCGTCCTCGCCGCGCGTCGACCCCCGGTGTTCTGGGGACGCGGAGCGGCGGACGACGTCATCCCCGCGGCCCTCGTCGACGCGACGGCGCAGTGGCTCCCCGTCCACAGCGAGCTCAGCGGCCGTGTCTACCCGGGTCTCACCCACTCGATCTCGCACGACGAGCTCGACGACGTACGGGCGTTCCTCGACGCGCGACTCGCGCTCGCGTCGCCGTCGAGCACCGGGTGAGCCGTGACGCCGGTGCGACCTCGCGCACCGGCGGCCGTGCCCACGCTCACGGATGTCGTGGCGCCCTCCCTCGATGCGGCCGGGGGTTCCCCCACGACCGGTCTGCGGTTACGGTGGATATTCCTGTCCCCGAGAACGAGGTCTCCTCCGGTGAAGAACGTCGACGCTTCCGCGCCCCTATCCGCGCGCTGACCCGTCGACCCGCCGTTTTCTCGGCCGCCCTCCGCTGACGCGGACGGGTCCGGTGTCCGCGCATCCCGCGTCCCCGGAGTCCCGTCATGTCAGCTCTCTCCCCTTCTCTCGTTCTCGACCGCGTCCGCCTCGTGTGGCCCGACGGAACCGTCGCCCTCGACGAGGTCTCCGGCGCCCTCGGCCGGGGGCGCACCGGTCTCGTCGGCCGAAACGGAGCCGGCAAGTCCACGCTCCTGCGCGTGGCCGCGGGGCACCTCACCCCCACGTCCGGCACGGTCTCGGCATCCGGTGACGTCGTCATGCTCCCGCAGCGTCCGGCGGCGGATCCGCACCGGCCCGTCTCGGCACTCCTCGGCGTCGAGACGGCGCTCACCGCCCTTCGCGCCATCGAGTCGGGCGACGTGGCACCGCACCACTTCGACGCGGTCGGCGACGACTGGGATGTCGAGGCCCGCGCCCACACCCTGCTCGCCGAGGCAGGTCTGGCATCCGATGCCCTGGACCGCACGGTCGGGGAGCTCTCGGGAGGGGAGACGATGCTCACCGCGCTCGTCGGGCTCCGCGCCCGCGCGGCCGACATCACGCTCCTCGACGAACCGACCAACGACCTCGACCGCGACGCCCGGGCGCGCGTGAGCGAGCTCGTCGAGAGCTGGCCCGTCACGCTGATCGTCGTCAGTCACGACGTCGGCCTGCTCGAGCGCATGGATGCCACGGCCGAGCTCTACGGCCGCACCCTGAGCGTCGTCGGCGGCCCCTACAGCGCGTGGCGTGCGCAGCGCGACGCGGAACAGGAGGCCGCCGTGCGCGCCGAGCGCGACGCGGCCCAGTCCCTGCGCCGCGAGCGTCGCCAGCGCATCGAGTCGTACGACAAGCTCGCCACCCGATCGCGCGTCGCGCACAAGGCGCAGGTCGAGAAGCGCGTCCCCAAGATCATCGCGGGAGGACGGGCGAACGCGGCGCAGGTGAGCGCCGGGCGGCTGAGCACGGAGATGACGGGCAAGGAGGATGCCGCGCGCGCGGCGCTGAGCGAAGCGTCGGCCCGGGTGCGCGATGACGACGTGGTG
This sequence comes from Microbacterium galbum, assembly GCF_032464915.1. Classification (NCBI taxonomy): domain Bacteria; kingdom Bacillati; phylum Actinomycetota; class Actinomycetes; order Micrococcales; family Microbacteriaceae; genus Microbacterium; species Microbacterium galbum. The sequence continues at coordinate 934,944 of NZ_JAWDIS010000001.1, forward strand.
CGCATCGACCTGCCCGATCCGGGCAACGCGGCCGGGAGACGGATCCTGTCCCTCGGCGACGGCGAACGCGAGTGGATCGTCACGGGTCGCGAGCGCGTCGCCCTGGTGGGTCGCAACGGCATCGGCAAGACGACGCTGCTGGAGAGCCTCGTGGGCGAAGTAGACACCGCAGGGCCGATCCGCGCGCGAGCGAGCGTCGAGCACATCGGCTATCTGCCGCAGCGTCTCGACGGCCTGGACGACGCGGCATCCGTCCTCGACACCGTGTGCGCGGCGGCGCCGCGCGTTCCGGTGGCGCTCGTGCGCGATCGACTGGCACGGTTCCTCGTGCGCGGGGATGCCGTCGGTCGACCCGTGGGGTCGCTGTCCGGCGGCGAGCGCTTCCGCGTCGCGCTCGCGCGGCTGCTCCTCGCGGATCCCCCGCCGCAGCTGCTCGTGCTCGATGAGCCGACCAACAATCTCGACCTCGACACGGTCGATCAGCTCGTTGCGGCGCTCCAGGCCTACCGGGGCGCCGTCCTCGTGGTCAGCCACGACGACGCGTTCCTCGCGCGCCTCGGCCTCGACCTCCGGCTGCGGGTGGACGACGGGCGCCTGTCCGAGAACGCGCCATGAGGCGGGCGGCTGGGCGCCGAGGCCGCGCGCCTGTTCCGAGATCTCCCGCCCCCGCGCCCGATCCCGGACGGTCTCGCTCCTCGTCCGCTCTCACGGCTCGGTGTGACGAGATGCCGCTGTTCCGCGACCAGCGAACGTCAAGCCCGAGCCGATGTCGGAGGTCCGGGAGAGGATGTCGGCATGGCCGACGTGCTCGAGAAATTCGGTCCTGCGACGCAGGACTGGTTCCGGGGCGCCTTCTCCGCGCCCACCAACGCGCAGAAGGGCGCGTGGGAATCCGTGTCGTCCGGTCGCAATGCGCTCGTCGTCGCCCCGACCGGTTCGGGCAAGACCCTCTCGGCCTTCCTTTTCGCGATCGACCGGATCTTCCGCGAGAAGGCCCCCGAGGCTGCGGATGCCGCGCCCGCGCGCCGGGGCAGGAAGACCGCCGCCAAGACCCCGGCGACGAACACCCGCGTCCTGTACATCTCTCCCCTGAAGGCGCTGGGCGTCGACGTGGAGCGCAACCTCCGCTCTCCCCTGGTCGGCATCGGCCAGTCGGCACGACGGCTCGGCATCGACGTCCCGGCCGTGAGCGTGGGCGTGCGATCGGGCGACACCAGCTCGAGCGACCGCCGAAAGCTCGTCACCGATCCGCCCGACATCCTCATCACCACCCCCGAGTCGCTCTACCTGATGCTCACGAGCCAGGCGGCCGAGACCCTGCGCGGCGTGCACACGGTCATCATCGACGAGGTGCACGCGGTCGCCGCCACCAAGCGTGGCGCGCATCTCGCGGTGAGCCTCGAGCGTCTCGACGCCCTCCTCGATGCGCCCGCCCAGCGCATCGGTCTGTCGGCCACGGTGCGGCCGATCGACGAGGTGGCGCGGTTCCTCGGCGGAGCGCAGCCCGTCGACATCGTGGCGCCGAAGGCCACGAAGGCCTTCGACCTCTCGGTCGTCGTGCCCGTCGACGACATGCTGAACCCGCCTCCGCCGCCGGGATCCCCTGCGCCCGACGACGCCGGCGAGGGCGAGTGGTTCTCCGAGCGCCCCGAGAGCACCGAGATGGCGGGGTCGGTCTGGCCCCACGTCGAGGAGGCCATCGTCGATCGCATCCTGGAGCGGCGATCGACCATCGTGTTCGCGAACTCCCGTCGGCTCGCCGAGAGGCTGACCGGACGACTGAACGAGATCTACGCCGAGCGCCAGGGCATCGACGTGCCCGAGCCGACCGTGCCGGCGGTCCAGATGGCGCAGGCGGGTTCGTCCGCCGGGGTGTCCGCGATCCTCGCGAAGGCTCACCACGGTTCGGTCTCGAAGGAACAGCGGGCCCAGGTCGAAGACGAGCTCAAGTCGGGCGCATTGCGCTGCGTGGTGGCCACGAGCAGTCTCGAGCTCGGGATCGACATGGGCTCGGTCGACCTCGTCATCCAGGTCGAGTCGCCGCCGAGCGCGGCATCCGGGCTCCAGCGCGTCGGGCGCGCGGGCCACCAGGTCGGCGAGGTGAGCCGCGCCGCCCTCTTCCCGAAGCACCGCAGCGACGTGCTGCACACGGCCGTGGTCACGGAACGCATGCTGGGCGGGCGCATCGAGGCCATCTCCGTGCCCCAGAACCCGCTCGACATCCTCGCGCAGCAGACCGTCGCCGCATCGGCCCTGGGATCGATCGACGTCGAGGAATGGTTCGACGCGGTCAAGCGCAGCGCACCGTTCCGGTCCCTCCCCCGGTCGGCCTACGAGGCGACGCTCGACCTCCTCGCCGGCCGCTACCCCTCCGACGAGTTCGCCGAGCTGCGTCCCCGGTTGGTGTGGGACCGCGATGCCGGAACGCTGACGGGGCGCCCGGGCGCCCAGCGCGTCGCCGTGACCAGCGGCGGCACCATCCCCGACCGTGGCCTGTTCGGCGTCTTCGTCGCCGGAGAATCGCAGAACGCCCGCGTGGGCGAGCTCGACGAAGAGATGGTCTACGAATCGCGGGTCAACGACGTGTTCACCCTCGGCACGACCAGTTGGCGCATCGTGGAGATCACCCACGACCGCGTGAACGTCGTCCCGGCGTTCGGACAACCCGGAAAGCTCCCGTTCTGGCACGGTGACGGCATCGGGCGCCCCGCCGAACTCGGCGAGGCGCTGGGAAAGTTCTCGCGAGACATCGCCGGAGTCGACCGCGCCAAGGCCGAGGAGCGGCTGCGCGAATCCGGACTCGACGACAACGCCATCACCAACCTCCTCGCCTACCTGGCCGAGCAGCGCGAGGCCACGGGGAGCCTTCCCACCGACAAGACGCTCACGGTCGAGCGCAGCCGCGACGAGGTCGGCGACTGGCGCATCATCCTCCATTCCCCGTACGGCATGCAGGTGCACTCGCCCTGGGCCCTGGCCGTCAACGCGCGTATCCGCGAACGGCTCGGCGTCGAGGGCGCCGCTGTGGCGAGCGACGACGGCATCATCGCGCGCGTTCCGGATGCCGCGGCCGAACCGCCCGGCGCCGACCTCTTCGTCTTCGAGCCCGACGAGCTCGAGCAGATCGTGACCGACGAGGTCGGCGGCTCGGCGCTGTTCGCCTCGCGGTTCCGCGAATGCGCCGCTCGTGCCCTGCTGCTCCCCCGGCTCAACCCCAATCGCCGCTCCCCCCTCTGGCAGCAGCGGCAGCGCTCCGCTCAGCTGCTCGAGGTGGCGAAGCGGCATCCCAGCTTCCCGATCATCCTCGAGACGCTGCGCGAAGTCCTCCAAGACGTCTACGACCTGCCCGCCCTGTTGCGCCTCACCCGGCAGATCGGCGAGCGGAGGATCCGCCTCGTCGAGATCACGACCTCGCAGCCCTCGCCGTACGCCCGCGATCTGCTGTTCGGCTACGTGGGCGCCTTCATGTACGAGGGCGACTCCCCCCTGGCCGAGCGTCGAGCCGCCGCACTCTCGGTCGATCCGGCCCTGCTGAGCGAGCTGCTGGGCAAGGTCGAGATGCGCGAGCTGCTCGACCCCGAGGTGATCGCGCAGTTCGAGCGCGAAGCGCAACGCCTCGACCCCGACCGACGCGCTCGGGGAGTGGAGGGGGTCGCCGACCTGCTGCGCATCCTGGGCCCCCTCGACGCGGCCGAGGTGGCGGCCCGTCTCGACAGTGAGGGGGACGCCGTCGCCGAGGCGGAACAGCACCTCGCGACGCTCGTCGACGATCGTCGCGCCATCCGCGTGACGATCGCCGGTGTCGCGCGCGTGGCGGGCATCGAAGACGCCGGCCGTCTGCGCGACGCGCTGGGCGCGGCGCTGCCCGTCGGCATCCCGAACGCCTTCCTCGAACCGCTCGCCGATCCGCTCGGCGACCTCGTGGCCCGCTACGCCCGCACGCACGCCCCGTTCACGACGGATGCCGTGGCCGAGCGCCTCGGAGTGGGTGTCGCGGTCGCGCGTCTCACTCTGCAGCGCCTCGAATCGCAGGGGCGCCTGTCGAGCGGGTTCTTCCTCCCGGACCCTTCGACGGGCTCAGGGACCGGCGGCGGGTCGCGCGGCGACGACACCGAGTGGTGCGACGTCGAGGTGCTGCGGCGGCTGCGCATGCGCTCCCTCGCCGCGATCCGGGGCAGCGTCGAGCCCGTGCCGCCCGCCGCCTATGCGCGGTTCCTGCCCGTGTGGCAGCACCTCGGTCGACCGCTCGAGGGCATCGACGGCGTCCTGGCCGTCGTCGAGCAGCTGGCGGGGGTTCCCATCCCCGCGAGCGCGTGGGAGTCGCTCGTGCTCCCCTCGCGCGTCGCCGACTACACCCCCGCCCTGCTCGACGAGCTGACCGCCACAGGAGAGGTCGTCTGGTCGGGCCACGGCACCCTGCCGGGCCGCGACGGGTGGATCGCCCTGCATCCAGCGGAGGCTGCGCCCTTCACCCTGCAAGATCCGGATGACGCCGACCACCCCGCCCCCGACTCGCTCGAGGCGCGGCTGCTCGCGGCGCTCACCGGGGGCGGAGCGTACTTCGCGGCGCAGCTGAAGCAGCTGGCCGGCGCCGAGAACGAGCAGTCCGTCAACGACGCCCTGTGGGCGCTCACCTGGGCGGGGCGCGTGACGAACGACACCTTCGCTCCCGTGCGCACCCTGCTCAGTGGCGGAGGGCAGTCGCACCGCGTCGCACGGCGGGCTCCGCGAGCCCGGATGTACCGCGGCGCGGCCATGCCCCGCGCGACCTCGGCTCCGCGTCCGCCCTCGCTCGGCGGACGCTGGTCGCTCCTGCCCGAGCGCGAACCGGATCCCGCGGCGCGCGCGACCGCGACCGCGAGCCTCCTTCTCGACCGATACGGCGTCGTCACCCGCGGCGCCGTCCAGTCGGAGGGGGTGCCGGGCGGGTTCGCACAGGTCTACCGCATCCTCGCCGGGTTCGAGGAGGCCGGGCACTGCCGACGCGGCTACGTCATCGAAAAGCTGGGCGCCGCGCAATTCGCGGCATCCGCGACCGTCGACCGCCTGCGCGAGTTCGCCGCGGTCGCCGATCCCCCACCGCTGCGGACCGTCACGCTCGCGGCGACCGACCCCGCCAACCCCTACGGCGCCGCGCTCGGCTGGCCCGCGATCGAAGGGGTCACGCACCGGCCCGGACGGAAGGCCGGAGGGCTGGTCGTGCTCGTCGACGGCGAGCTGACGCTGTACCTCGAGCGCGGGGGGCGCAGCGCCCTGGCCTTCACCGATGACGAGGCGTCGCTACAGGCCGCTGCCCGCCATCTCGCGGAGACGGCGCGGAAGAGGCGGCTCGACACGCTGACGGTGGAACAGGTGAACGGCGAGTTCGTCTACGGCACGGCCGTCGGGCGCGCCCTCCGCGAGGCGGGGTTCGTGGAGTCGCCGAAGGGCCTGACGCTGCGCAAGCTCACCGCGGGCGACACCCTGCGAGAGGCCGCCCGTGCCTGAGGGCGATACCGTCTACCGCGCCGCCGCGAAGCTCAACGCCGCTCTGGCGGGCACGGTCGTCACGCGCTTCGACATCCGCGTGCCCGGCAGCGCCACCGCCGACCTGCGCGGCGAGACCGTTCACGAGGTCGCGGCCCGCGGCAAGCATCTGCTCCACCGCATCGGCGGGTACACCCTGCACTCGCACCTCAAGATGGAGGGCCGCTGGGACCTCTACCGTCCCGGCGAGCGATGGCGACGCCCCGCGTTCAAGGCCCGCGCGATCGTCGGGGTCGAGGGCGTGGATGCCGTCGGCTTCGACCTCGCCATGGTCGAGGTGCTGCGCACCGCCGACGAGCACACCGTGATCGGGCACCTGGGCCCCGACCTGCTCGCGGACGACTGGGACGAGGCGGAGGCGGTGCGACGGGTCGCGGTCGACGACAGGGCCGCCCATGTCGCCCTGCTCGATCAGCGCAACGTGGCGGGCTTCGGCAACGTCTACGCCAACGAGCTCCTCTTCGTGCGGGGAATCGCCCCCACGACCCCCGCGACGCAGATCGACGCCCGCGCCACGATCGCCCTCGGCGAGCGCATGATCCGAGCGAATCTGCCGCGCCCGGAGCGCACGTTCACCGGCGACAGCAGGCCCGGTCGCCGCTTCTGGGTCTACGGGCGAGAGGGCGCGCCCTGCCGGCGCTGCGGGACCCCGATCCGCGCCACGACCCTGGGGGCGACGGACACCAGCGAGCGCAACGTGTTCTGGTGCCCCACCTGCCAACCCGGCTGACCGCGGCCCGCCCCGCACCACGGGAGTCCGCCTCACGCGCGGCGACGCACCGCGGGCCCGCCTCGCACCACGCCAGTCCGGATCTCCCGCCCGTGTCGCGCGCCCGGCTGCCCGCGGATCCGCCTCGCACCGGGCGGGTCCACAGCATGCGCCCGCGTCACGGCATCCGCTCGAAAACCGACGCTCCCGCAGGCCGCTGTCAACCCGGCCGCAGCTGTCGGTTCGACATGCGAGAACAAGGGGACAACACAACGCCGGACGACGGCCCGCGGACGATCTCTCGATATCGAGGAAACCGATAGCGGGAGGGGCGACGAAGAACCATTCGAGGGAATGAAGAGCATTCCCCACCCGTTGTCAGACATGTCGGCATACCCGAAGGCCGACCGGAGGGGATCGTGGGAAAGAACTACATCGACATCGAGAACGACCACGGCGAGACGCTGCGTTACCGCAAGCACGTCAATGGTCGCGGACTCGTCGCGCACGGCGCGAAGGTCCACCCGTCGGCGCTCGTGGAGAACGGCGCTTACGTCGAACCCGGCGTTCAGATCGCGGCCGGTGTTCGAGTGGGTCGCGGCGCATGGATCGAATCCGACGCCGTCATCGGTCCGGAGGCCCGCATCGAACCGCACGCGCACATCTGTGCGGGAGCGGTCATCGGCGCCGGCGCGCACATCGGCGTCCGCACCCAGGTCGGCCACAACGCGCGGATCGCGGTGGGGTCGCTCATTGGTGACGACGAGATCATCAATGACGGCGAAGCCGTCGCGACCGATCGCCGGGGCCTGCGCCTCGCGGCCTGACCCCGCCGAGGGGGCATTCATCGACCCGCACGACTCCACGGAGCGTGCGGGTCTTCGTTTTCCCCGGGCGGGATGCCGGCGCGCCGCCGGGGGCGTGTGGTGGCCGGCCGGTCAGGCGAGGATCGTCAGCACGAGTCCCAGGAGCGGGAGCGTCCCCTGGATGGCGGCGGGGCGGAGGTACTTCCGCCCCGAGGTGACGAGCACGAGTGCGGCCGCGAGCATCGAACCGAGCGAGAAGATCAGCAGCGTCCGCCCCGCGACGTCGCCCGTGCCGTTCACCATCCACAGCACCACGCCCACGGCGGCGCCGATCGCGAGGAACAGATTGTAGAACCCCTGGTTGTAGGCCATCGGCTTCGTGATCTCGGCGGCGCGCTGATCGGCGATGCCGAACACCTTCCACGTCCGGGGCCGCGTCCACCGCACGCTCTCGAGCACGAAGATGTAGAGGTGCAGCAGGGCCGCGAGCCCCGCGAAGACGAGTGCCAGGACGCTGGTCATCCCCTCACGTTAGCCGCGCGACTAGCCTGGGACCATGGCGAACGGTTCGGGCTCCCGCGGTCGCGGCGGCGCATCGCGACGAGGGGGGCCCGCTCGTGCGGCGTCGAAGGGACGGCCGCGCCCCGCGCCGAAGACCCCGCGCCGCGCCGAGCCGACGCCTCCCCCCGAGCCGCGCGAATTCCGCCTCGGCGCCGTCCCGGGGGCGACGCCCGGCAAATGGATCGGCGTCTGGCGCGAGCGCCTGCCGCATGTGTCGCTGGAGCTCCGCGAGATCCCCGTCGCCGCGCAGCGGGAGGCGCTCGGCGACGTCGACGCCGCCCTGGTGCGGCTTCCCCTCGCGGCATCCGACGACGTCCACGTCATCGAGCTGTACGAAGAACTCCCCGTGGTGGTGGCGGCCACCGAGTCGCACCTCCTCGCAGCCGATGAGCTCACCCTCGCCGACCTGGCCGGCGAGATCGTGATCGTCCCCGCCGACGACGTGCTGCACACGGAGGTCCCGGATGCCGTGGCCCCGGCGTTCGCACCCCCGGCCGACACCGCCGAGGCCATCGCGACGGTGGCCGCGGGCGTCGGCGTCGTGATCGTTCCGATGTCGCTCGCGCGCGCTCATCAGCGCCGCGACGTCGACTACCGCGTCCTCGCCGACGGCCCGCGCTCCACGGTCGCCCTGGCGTGGCTGCGCGAGAACACCACCGACGACGTCGAGACCTTCGTCGGGATCGTGCGCGGCCGCACCGCTCGTTCCTCCCGCTGAGGACCGTGATCGCCGTCCGGCCTGGACCGGCGGGGCCCCTCTCGTGTGGTCGCCCGTGCGCGATCCGTTTCACCCGCGGATGACCTGAGTTCACCCGGCGCGCTCCGGGCGGTCATGAGTGCCCCATAGGTTCGCTCCGTCTCATGCCCGCGGCGGAGGCCGCCGGCACTCCCGAGAGATCCGAGAGGAACCCCCATGTCATTCCCGAGCTTCTTCGCCGGACGCCCGATCGCCGGAATCGCCCTCGTCACGGTCGCGGCCCTCGCCCTCGCCGGATGCGCGGGCGGCAGCGCGGCGTCCCCCGCCGACGGCGGCACGGATGCCGCGACCGCGACGAGCCTCGCCGACTTCGGCGCTCTGACCGACCTCGAGACCGCCGCGAAGGCCGAGGGCCAGCTGAACGTGATCGCCCTGCCGCGCACGTGGGCCAACTACGGGGAGATCCTGGACCTCTTCGCGCAGCGCTACCCCGAGATCACCGTCAACGAGCAGTCCCCCGACGTCTCCAGCGCCGAGGAGATCCAGGCGGCGACCGCCAACGAGGGCCTCGACACCGCGCCCGACGTCTTCGACCTGGGCCTGGCGGTCGCCCTGCAGAACACCGACCGGTTCGCCGCGTACAAGGTCGAGACCTTCGACGAGATCCCCGACGCGCTGAAGGAGCCCTCGGGGCTGTTCGTCGGCGATTACGGCGGGTACATGTCGATCGGATACGACTCGGCGCGCTTCCCCGCCCCGACGCAGCTGAGCGACCTGCTGAAGCCCGCGTACAAGGGCGCCGTCGCGATCAACGGCGACCCCACGCAGGCGGGCTCGGCGTTCGCCGCCGTGGGCCTGGCCACCGTGCAGAACGACGGCACGCTCGACGACTTCACGCCCGGAATCGACTTCTTCGGCGAGCTCAACGCGGCCGGCAACTTCCTCAAGGTCGACCCCACCGACGCCACGATCGCGAGCGGCGAGACCCCGGTCGTCTTCGACTGGGACTACCTCAACGCCGCGCAGGCCTCCGCCGTCCCCACGTGGAAGACCGTGGTACTGCCGGGCACGGGCTACGCCGGGTACTACAACCAGGCCATCAACAAGGACGCCCCGCACCCCGCGGCGGCGCGCCTGTGGCAGGAGTTCCTCTACAGCGACGAGGTGCAGAACCTCTGGCTCAAGGGCGGAGCGCGCCCGGCCCGCATGGAGGCGATGACCTCCTCCGGAACGATCGACGAGGCCCTCGCCGAGGCGCTGCCGACCGCCCCCGGCGACACCGTCGTCCCGACGGAGCAGCAGTCGACCGCCGCCGGCGAGACCCTCGGACAGAAGTGGGCGACGGCGGTCCAGTGACGGTCCTCGACCAGGTCGTCGCCCCCGCGGTGCCGGAGCCGTCCGCTCCGGCACCGCGGGGCGCGGCGCGACGCGGGTGGAGCGCGGTCGGCCTCCTGCCGTTCGTCCTCTACATCGCGCTCTTCCTCGTCCTGCCAACGGTCCTCGCGGTCGCCTCCGGCTTCGTCGACGAAGCGGGGGTTTTCACGCTCGACAACGTCGCCGCCCTCGGCGACCCGCTGGTGCTGTCCACGTTCGCGAATTCCGCGATGCTGTCGCTGGTGACGGCCGCGATCGGAGCGGTCATCGGCGCCCTGGTGTGCTGGGCGATGCTGGGGCTTCCCGAGTCGGGCGCGGTGCGCACAGCCGTCGATGCGGCATCCGGAGTCCTTGCCCAGTTCGGCGGGGTGATGCTCGCCTTCGTGCTCATCGCCGCGATCGGCGCGAAGGGCGTCGTGACCGTGGCGCTGGTCGAGCTGACCGGGATCTCGCTGTACGAGAACGGGATGTGGCTCTACGACCTGCCCGGGGTGGCCATCGCCTACCTGCTGTTCCAGGTGCCGCTGATGATCATCACCTTCATGCCCGCCCTCGCCGCACTGAAGCCGCAGTGGATGGAGGCGCACCTGACCCTCGGCGGCACGCGCGCGGGGTTCTGGCGTCAGGTCGGGATGCCGGTGCTCGCCCCGTCGTTTCTCGCGAGCTCGCTGCTGCTGTTCGCGAACGCCTTCTCGTCGTACGCGACGGCCGCGGCCCTGGCCAGCCAGGGTTCGCAGATCGTGCCCTTGCAGATCCGCTCGGCATTGACGAGCGAGACGGTTCTGGGGCGGGAGAACCTCGCCGGGGCCCTCGCCCTGGGCATGATCGTCGTCGTCGCCCTCGCGATGACGCTGTACTCCCTCGTGCAAAGACGCGCTTCGAGGTGGCGGTCGTGAACCCCCTCGCTCCCCCGCGCGCAGCGCGCTGGATCATCGGCGTCGTCGTGACCGCCGTCGTCGCCGTGCCCTTCGTCGCCACGCTGCTGTTCACGCTCGCGCCCGCCCCCGGCGCCTCGGGCCTGTCGCTGACGCACTGGGCCGGTATCTTCGACCCCGCGAACGCGGCGAAGTACCGTCCGATCTGGACGGGCCTGGGCAACTCGCTCGTGCTCGCTGCCGTGACCGTGGCCCTGGTGCTGTGCCTGTTCACCCCGACGATGGTGCTCGTCGCCCTCGCGTTCCCCGGGCTGCGTCGCGTGTTCGAGTTCGTCGCCCTGCTGCCGATCTCGCTCCCCGCGATCGTGCTGGTGGTGGGTCTCACGCCCATCTACCTGCAGATCGGCCGCAGCCTCGGAACCGGAGCGTGGACGCTCGCCTTCGCCTACGGCATCCTCGTCCTCCCGTTCGCCTACCGCTCGATCCAGGCCTCGATCGACGCGATCGACGTCACGACCCTGGCCGAGGCGGCGCGCACGCTCGGCGCGGGATGGAGCGCCGTGCTGCTGCGGGTGATTCTGCCCAACCTGCGGTCGGGCCTGCTCGCGGCCTCGCTCATCTCGGTGGCGGTCGTGCTCGGCGAGTTCACCATCGCGTCGCTGCTCAACCGGCAGACGCTGCAGACCGCGCTTCTCGTCGTCAACAAGCAGGACGGCTGGGTCGCAGCCATTTTCACGCTGCTGGCCCTCGCGTTCGCGTTCGTGCTGCTGCTCGTCATCGGACGCGTCGGACGCATCGGCGCCGGAAGGAAGACCTCATGACCACCGCCGACTCCCCGATCCGCGCGCTCCCCGACACCGCCGCGAACGCCCTGCTGCTTGGCGAGCGCGAGAGCGCCGGCGTGCAGCTGCGCGGTGTCGTGAAGGACTACGGCACGACCCGCGTGCTCCACGGCGTCGACCTCGACGTCACCCCCGGGGAGTTCGTCTCACTGCTCGGGCCCTCGGGCTGCGGCAAGACCACGGCGCTCCGCGTGATCGCCGGGCTCGAGAGGGCGAGCGGAGGCGACGTGCGCATCGGCGGACGCGACGTCTCGACCGTGCCGACGAACAAGCGCGACATCGGCATGGTGTTCCAGTCGTACTCTCTCTTCCCCCATCTGCGCGTTCTCGACAACGCCGCCTTCGGGCTGCGGCGCCGGGGGGTCGGCACCGCGCAGGCGCGGCGACGCGCGGGCGACGCCCTCGATCTGGTGGGGCTCGGGCATCTGGCCGATCGATACGCGCACCAGCTCTCCGGGGGCCAGCAGCAGCGCGTCGCCCTCGCTCGCGCGCTGGTGACCGAGCCGCGCGTCCTCCTGCTCGACGAGCCCCTGTCGGCCCTGGATGCCAAGGTGCGCGTGCAACTGCGCGACGAGATCCGCCGCATCCAGCTCCGTCTCGGTACGACCACCGTTTTCGTGACGCACGACCAGGAGGAGGCCCTCGCGGTCTCCGACCGCGTCGCGGTGATGGTCGCCGGTCGCATCCTGCAGGTGGGCAGTCCCGAAGACCTCTACCTGCGCCCGGCCGACGCCGAGGTGGCGGCGTTCGTCGGCGCGTCGAGCCTTGTCCCGGGCGTCGTCGACGGCGGGACGGTCGAGGTGTGGGGTCGACGCCTGCCCCTCATCGCACCGGCACCGGACGGGGCATGCGAGGTGTTCGTGCGACCGGAGAACATCCGACTCGTCGGTGCGGGCGAGGACGGCGTCGCGGGTGTCGTGGAACAGAGCACGTTCCTCGGCAACGCCCGTCGCTCGTCGCTGACGACCGAGGACGGTTCGCGCGTGGACGTGCAGCACGGGGCCGACCTCGCACTGACCGTGGGCGAACGCGTGCGGGTACGGCTGGACGACGTCGCGGTGCTCGCGCGCCCGGTCGCCGGCTGAGGGGCGTGTCGGCGGCATCCTGTCGCCCTCCCCGCCACCAGGGTGGGACGGCCGATGCTCCGCCCCGGGCGACCCGCGCGCAGGTGTCACCGTGTGTCCCCTCCGGCGCGGTCTCGACGGGACGCGCATAGAATCCCTGAGTGACCGCCCCCCTCCTGTACGTCTGCGCGCGCCCTCAGCGGGTCGCGGCGGTGGCGGAGTGGGCGTCGTTCCGCGACGGGCTGGGGGTGCGCGACGACGAGCTCGTGCACCATGACCTCGTGCGCGAGCCGCTCCCGGCCGACCTCGACCGGTTCGCCGCGGTCGTCGTGGGAGGCAGCCCGTTCAACGTCACCGACCCCGACAAGACCGACGTGCAGCGCCGCCTCGAGAGTGATCTCGAGCGATTGGCCGCCGCCGCGATCGAGGGCCGGACGAGCGCGCTGTTCACGTGCTTCGGGATCGGCGTCGTCACGCGCTTCCTCGGCGGCGAAGTGACCCTCGGCCATCCCGAGGGCACGGGCCCCGCCGACATCTCGCTCACCGACGCGGGCCGCGCCGACGAGCTGTTCGGCATCCTGGAACCGCATTTCGAGGCCCTGACCGCGCACAAGGAGGGCACCGCGAGCGTGCCGCCGGGGGCGACGCTGCTGGCCGAGAACGCGGCCTGTCCGGTGCAGGCCTACCGGGCGGGGCGCGCGCTGTGGGCGACGCAGTTCCACCCCGAACCGACGACCGAAGCGTTCGTGGAGCGCATGGTCGTGTACCGGGATGCCGGGTACTTCGACGCCGACGCGTTCGACGAGGTGTCGGCGCACGTGCGCACCGCGTCGGTCGAGCAGCCCACCCGGCTTCTGCGCTCGTTCGCCGCTCGCGCCGTCGCCGCCTAGCCGGCGCCGTTCCGCGCCGCAGCGATGGGCCGCGCAGCGACGGGCCGCTCAGCGATGGGCCGCGCAACGGCGGAGCGCGCGACGGCGGGCCGACGCGGCGACACGCTGCGCGGCTCGGCCCGCACGCCGGCGCGGGCGGATGCTGCCGATGTGCAGGGACGACGGCCCGGCGACGTGACGTCGGGGTCGGGAAAGTCAAGCCCGAGGCACGGATTTACCTAGCTTTTCTAGTGTTCTCGGTATGAACGCAACAGCTCAGTGGCGGGGCGCAGACCTCGCGCGCCAGATCGTCGTCCTCTCCGCGGTGTCGTTCATGCTCATCGCGGCCGTCATCGGAGCCGGCGCCTTCGGCAATTCCGCCGTCGAAGACCAGCAGGGCGGCGCCCTCGACACCGACGGGTCGTACCTCGCGCCGGCGGGACCCGCCTTCTCGATCTGGTCGATCATCTACCTCGGTCTCATCGTCTACGCGATCTGGCAGGCCCTCCCCCGCCAGCGCACGAACCCGCGCCAGCGCGCCCTGGGCTGGCTCATCGCGCTCACCATGACGCTGAACGGACTCTGGCTGGTCGCCGCCCGCTTCGGAACGCTGTTCCTCACCGTCGTCGTGATCATCCTGCTCCTCGCCGCTCTCGGCTGGACCTTCCGCGTCGCCGTCGCCACCCGCGAGCCGCGCGGCGGCGTGGTCGACTCCGTGCTCATCGACGGCGTCACGGGCCTGCACCTCGGATGGGTGACCCTCGCGACCGTGGCCAACACCGCCGCGTGGCTCACCACCGTCGTCCCGCCGTCGTGGGAAGAGGGAGCGGATGTCATCGGCATCGCGGTGCTGATCGTCGTGGCGCTCATCGGACTCGCGATCGCCTGGCGCAGCTCGTGGCGCGTCGCTCCGGCGCTCGCCCTCGCCTGGGGCCTCAGCTGGCTGGCCGTGGAGCGCTTCGGCGGACAGCCCCAGAGCGCACCGATCGGGGTGACCGCGATCATCGTGGCCGTCGTCGTGCTGGTGCCCCCCGCGATCGTGAGCACACTGCGCTTGATCCGCCCGAACGTCGACTGACCGGGCACGAGCGCGCGAGGGCGTGCGGGGCGCCCGATCCGCTGCCGCGTCGACGGCCTGGGCGAACGGGGCTCCGGCGGAGCCACGACGCCTAACCCCTCGGCATCCGCCGCACAAGAGCATCGGATGCCACGGCGACCGGTGGTCTGATCGGTGCGTGGACTCGTTGCCCTTCGCCCTTCTCGTCGTCATCTTCGTCGCCGCCGCCGCGGTGGTGTGGGTCGCCGGCATCCAGCTCTCGAAGGCGACCGACGTTCTGGACGCGCGGCTGCATCTGGGCAGCGCCCTGGGCGGGCTCATCGTGCTCGCGGTGGCGACCAACCTGCCCGAGATCGCCATCACCGTGTCGGCCGCGATGTCGGGCAACCTCGAGGTCGCCGTCGGCAACATCCTCGGCGGGATCGCCCTGCAGACCGTCGTCCTCGTCATCCTCGACGCCTTCGGCAAACGCGGTCGTGGCGTCAAGCCGCTCACCTACCGTGCGGCCTCGCTCACGTTGGTGCTGGAAGGGCTGGTCGTGGTGGCGGTCCTTGCGGTCGTCATCGCCGGCAGCCAGTTGCCCGACAGCCTGGAGGTGCTGCGGCTGACGCCCGACGTGGTCCTCATCGCCGCGCTGTGGATCATCGGGCTGGTGCTCGTGCAGCGGGCCGGAAAGCACCTGCCGTGGCACGAGGACGGCCGCGCCCCCGACGCGAGCCCGAAGCCCGCGCCCGCGAAGAAGAAGATGAGCACCAAGAAGGCCGCGACGGTCTTCTCGGTCTCCGCGCTCGCCACGCTCGTCGCCGGTGTCGTCCTGGAACGCGCCGGTGACGCGGCCTCCTCCCAGATCGGTCTGTCGGGCGTACTGTTCGGTGCGACGGTGCTGGCCCTGGCGACATCCCTGCCCGAGATCTCGACCGGCCTGCAGGCCATCCGTCAGGGCGACGACAGCCTCGCCATCAGCGACATCTTCGGCGGCAACGCCTTCCTGCCCGTGCTGTTCCTGCTGGCCACGGTGATCTCGGGATCGGCGGTGCTCCCGCGCGCGAACGGCGCCGACATCTACCTGACCGCGCTCGCGGCTCTCCTGACGCTCGTGTACGTCGTCGGCCTGATCTTCCGTCCGCAGCGACGGATCATCGGAATGGGCGTCGACTCGTTCGTCGTGCTCGTGCTCTACGCCGTGGGCGTCGGCGGGCTGTTCGCGATCTCCGCCTGAGCCGCAGCCATCACGATCGCGACCCGATCACGCGGAGAGCTCGACGACCACCGCCTGCTGGGGGTTCTGGACGGGCGGCCGCAGGCCCGCGACGGCCAGCTGCCGCCCGGTGAGCACGGTGTCGTGGTGGGCCCAGGGCAGCGGAGACTGCGCCGGCTCCTGCACGAGCCCACCCGGGGTGACGAGCCGCACCCGGTACGGGCGGTCGGGGTCGAGCCCGGGCAGGCGCACGCGGCCCGCCGGGGAGGCGATGAGCGTCTCGGTCTGCGCGATCGTGAAGAAGGCGTGGTCGCGCTCGGGAGACACCACGCCTCGGACGTCGAGCCCGGGGTCGGTCGTGTCGACGTTCACCAGGCGCCCGGTCGCCACGAGCGGCCGCACCCGACGGGCGAGCGCCACCCACTCGGCCACGAGCGCCCGGTCGTCGCCGGAGAGGGCCGTGAGATCCCATTCGATGCCGAAATGGCCGAACAGGGCCACGGCGCCGCTGAACGCGAGCGACACGGTGCGCCCCGTCGAATGCACGTGCGGGGTGGTCAGGTGCATGCCCATCATCTCGGGCGGAACCACGAGCGCGGTGTGACGCTGCGTCTCGAGCCGCTCGACCGGGTCGAGGCAGTCGCTCGTCCAGATGCGGTCGGTGCGGTCCAGGATGCCGAGATCCACCCGCGCTCCCCCCGAGGCGCAGCTCTCGATCTCGAGTCCGGGGAACGCGGCCTTGAGCTCGTCGATGAGGCGGTACACGGCGAGCGTGTGGGCGTGCACGGCCGAGCCTCCGCCGGGCCCGGTCGCGGCATCCACGAGGTCGCGGTTGTGATCCCACTTCACGTACGCGATCGGGTAGGCCCGCAGGACCGCCGTCATGCGCTCGAGCAGGTAGGCGTAGGCGTCGGGGCGGGCGAGGTTCAGCACCTGCTGCTGGCGGGCGGAGGGCGGCAGCTCGTCGCGCCCGCGCAGGATCCATTCGGGGTGCGCGCGGGCGACGTCGCTGTCGGGGTTGACCATCTCGGGTTCGAACCACAGACCGAACTCCATGCCCCGGTCGATCACGTGATCGGCCAGCGGGCTCAGACCGTCGGGCCACACGCCTTCGTCGACGAACCAGTCGCCCAGGCCCGCGGTGTCGTCGCGGCGGTGGCGGAACCACCCGTCGTCGAGCACGTAGCGCTCCACGCCGATCTCGGCGGCGACGTCGGCGAGCTCGAGCAGCTTCGGCAGACGATGGTCGAAGTACACCGCCTCCCAGGTGTTCAGGGTGATCGGGCGCGGGCGTCGCGGGTGCTGCGGACGCGCGCGCCACGTGGCGTGGAAGCGCGACGCGAGCTGATCGAGCCCCTCGCCCCACGAGCCGTACACGATCGGCGACGACACCTCGGCGCCGGGGGCGACGACGATCTCGCCCCACGCGAGCAGTTCGCCTCCCGCGAGCAGCGCCTCGCCGAGCGGCAGCCGCTCGGCGAACACGCGCTGATCGCCGCTCCACCCCACGTGGATGCCGTGCACGAGCCCGCTCTCGAACCCGAAGCCCGGCCGTCCGACGGCCAGGAGCAGCGTGGCGTCCGCACCCGGTCGCCCCCGACGACTCTCGCGCAGGTGCGTGCCGAAGGTGAAGGCATGACGCTGCGCCGAGCGCTCGCGCAGATGACGCCCGGTCGTGTCGAAGATCTCGGTCGCCTCCCACGGCACCGGGAAGGTCGGCTGCAGCGCCTGCACGACGAGGTCGTCGGCGCCGTCGTTGACCAGCGTGAGCCGCTGCGTGAACACTCCCGCGGCGTCCACCCGCAGCTCCGCGCGAAGGCGCAGGGAGCGCTGCGCGTCGACGAGATGCAGCGTCACGGCGTCGACGGTCGGATCGACGGATGCCAGGGAGAAGACCGTTCCCTGCACCACGCCGCCGCGCCCTCCCACGAACCCGGGGGCGCCGGGCCACCCGGCCGCCGCGGTCGGCACGATCGCGAGGCGGGGCGTCTGGTCGATGCCACCCGAGACGCGCTGCGGCTGCGCGGCGACGACCAGCGACGACAGGGCCTCCGCGCCGAGCTCGCCGAGGTCGGCGCCCCAGTGGATGATCGCGGGCGCCGGGTGCGCGGTGAGGTCGACGACGACGCTCGTCCCGCCGTTGCGGAGATGAACGGCGGTCTCGGCGGCGGTGACGGGATGCGACATGGCATTATTTTTATCACGGAAGTTATTCGCGCTTGATCGACGAGGAGGCCGCCATGCTCACCGACAGCGAAGCCGCCGTCGCGCGCGAGGTGCTCATCCACGGGCCGCTCTCTCGCAGCGCCCTCGCGACGCGCCTGCACCTGTCACCGGCGAGCCTGACCCGTCTCACGCGTCCGCTGCTCGACGCGGGGCTGCTCGTCGAGCGCGACGACGACGGCGGCGGTCCGGGATCGGTCGGCCGCCCATCGCGTCCTCTCGACCTCTCCCCCACCGCCGGGACCTTCGTGGGAGTGAAGCTGACCGGTGAGCGTCTGTACCTGGTCACCACCGACATGCGCGCCCAGGTGATCGCCGCGCACGAGAGCGCCCTCGCCGACACCTCCCCCGACGCGGTCGCCACGACGATCGCGGGCCTCGTGGAGGCCGTGAGCGGGGTACGCGGCGTCGGCGTCGCACTCGGGGGGCACGTGCAGGGCGGTGTCGCCCTGGACGCCCCGTTCCTCGAGTGGCGGAACGTGCCGTTCGCCGAGATGCTCGCCGAGCGGCTCGGAATCCCGGTCGCGCTCGAGAACGACGTCGTAGCCCTCACCGACGCCGAGCGCTGGTTCGGCGTCGGACGGGGCATCCCCGGATTCGCCGTCGTGACGATCGGCGCCGGTGTCGGTCTCGGCCTCGTCGTGGAGGGGCGCACCGTCCGCTCCCCCGACGCGGCCCACGGCACCGTCGGTCACCTCCCCCTCCTCGCCGACGGCCCCACCTGCCCGCAGGGACATCGCGGCTGCGCCGACGCCCTGCTGACCACCGGCGCGCTGACCGCGCGGGTGTCGCGGGACCTCGGACGCACGGGGGGCGCGGACGACGTGTTCTCGCTCGCCCGCGACGGGGAACCGACGGCCCGGGCCGCGATCGACGACGCCGGCGAGGCCCTCGGCATCCTGTGCGCTCTGGCCGCGAACCTGTCGCTGCAGGCCGACATCGTGCTCGCCGGCGAGGCGACCGCGATCGTCGACCTCGCGCGGGACCGCGTCGACGAGGCCCTCGCGCGCGTCCGTCCCGGCGGCTCGACACCGGTGCGGGTGCACGTCGACCGTGCCGGCTTCTCGGCGTGGGCGCGGGGAGCCGCAGCCGTGGCGATCCAGGCCGAGATGGGGCGCATCCCGCAGACACGCTGACGGCCCCGTCCGGCGCGGGACGGGGCCGTCAGCGAGACGTCAGAGCACCGGCCCCACGATCGCACTCGCCCCCGCCGGCACGCTCAGCGCAGTGCCGTCGAGCACCACGCCCTCCGCGGTGGCGAGCAGCACGCGCGCACCGGAGGCGACGGATGCCGAGGCTTCGGCATCCGAGAGGTTGACCACGACCACGAGGTCACGGCGACGCAGCTCGTACACGCGTCCGCCCTCGGCCTCGCGGGCCGCCGCCGACAACCCGTCGCGAGACGGGTCGGTCAGCTCAGGGCGCTCGCGCCGGAGCTTCGCCAGCTCCCGGTAGAGACCGAGCAGCTGCGCATGATCGCCCTCGCCGACCTCGTCCCAGTCGAGCTTCGAGTTCTCGAAGGTCGACGGGTCCTGCGGGTCGGGGACGGTGGACTCGTCCCAGCCCATCTTCGCGAACTCGGCGATGCGCCCCTCGGCGGTGGCCTTCCCGAGCTCGGGCTCAGGGTGCGAGGTGAAGAACTGCCAGGGCGTGGTGGCGCCCCACTCCTCCCCCATGAAGAGCATCGGCGTCCCGGGAGCGGTGAGCGTCAGCACGGCTGCCGCGGCGAGGTGGTCGTAGTCGAGGGACTGCGAGAGGCGGTCGCCCGCGGCGCGGTTGCCGATCTGGTCGTGGTCCTGGGCGAAGGTCACCAGGCGCCAGTTCGGCACGTCCTCCGGGATCGGTTTGCCGTGCTTCTCCTCACGGAACGACGAGTACGTGCCGTCGTGGAAGAAGCCGCCCTCGCTCACCTTGCGGAACGCATCCAGATCGGCGAAGTCCTCGTAGTAGCCGATCGTCTCGCCGGTGAGGGCGACGTGCGCGGTGTGGTGCCAGTCGTCCGACCACTGCGCGGTGAGCCCGTACCCGCCCGCCTCGCGAGGCAGGATGAGCTTCGGGTCGTTCATGTCGCTCTCGGCGATGGTCGTGAGCGGGATGCCGCGGTGCGCCGACAGGGCGTCGGTGCGCTCCGCGATCTCCTGCAGCACGTGCGGGTCGCGGTGGTCGAGCAGCGCGTGCACAGCATCCAGGCGAAGCCCGTCGACGTGGTAGTCGCTCATCCACATCAGGGCGTTCTCGACGATGTAGGCGCGCACGGCATCCTCGTCGAGGTTGACCGAGTCGCCCCACGTGTTGCGGCTGCCCTCGCGGAGGTACTCGCCGAACTCCGGCAGGTAGTTGCCCGAGGGTCCGAGGTGGTTGTAGACGACGTCCTGGATGACGGCCAGGCCCGCGGCGTGCGCCGTGTCGACGAAGCGCTGGTAGGCCTCGGGTCCGCCGTACGCCTCGTGCACCGTGTACCAGAGCACGCCGTCGTAGCCCCAGTTCCACGTGCCGTTGAAGCCGTTCACCGGCAGCAGCTCCACGTGGGTGACGCCGAGGTCAACGAGGTGGTCGAGGCGCCCGATCGCGGCATCCAGGGTCCCCTCGGGCGTGAAGGTGCCGAGGTGCAGCTCGTAGATCAGCCCGCCCGCGAGCTGCTTCCCCGTCCAGGCGTCGTCGTTCCACGCGTAGACGGACGGGTCGAACCACGCCGATGCCTCGTGCACGCCGCCGGGCTGGCGCCGCGACCGCGGATCGGGACGCAGGTCGTCGCCGTCGCCGAGGACGAAGCCGTAGCGCTCGCCGTCGGCGAGGTCAATCGGCGCGGTCCACCAGCCGTCCGATGCCGACGTCATCTCGATGTCCTCCACGACGGTGTCGCCGCTGTCGTCCAGCCGGCGCAGCCGCACCCGCGTGCTCTTGGGTGCCCAAACGTCGATGCTCATGAGATGTCCTTACGCGTGAGGTGCCAGAAATTGTCGCTGCGGGAGCGCGTGAGGCGACGAATCTCGGCGCCTCACGCGCTCGCGTCAGAAGATCAGCAGGGCGACCGGGAGGAACGCCAGCAGGTCGGCGAGGGGGGTCGGGCCACCGGCGAACGAGCGACCGGTCAGCACGTCGACGACCGGCACGTCCGGCAGCAGCACGACCGTGTCGCGCCACCCTCCCGCGGCCTGCAGCCCGTGGGGCAGGCGCGTCGCGACGGTGAAGACGCCGCCGCGATCGAACGCCACGACGTGATCGGATGCCACCCCGGCAGCCTCCAGCGGACGGTAGATCTCCAGCGGGTGCTCCCGACGCAGCCGCAGCGCGCGCGAGGTGACGAGCAGCTTCGCCGCCCCCATGGCATCCACGAGCGGGGGGCGGGCCCCCGGGGCGTCGATCTCGGCGAGCATCCGACGCCGCTCGGCGAAGTCGACAGCACGACGGTTGTCGGGGTCGACGAGCGACTGCTCCCACAGCTCCGAGCCCTGGTAGACGTCGGGGACGCCGGGGCCCATGATCTGCAGCAGCTTCGCCGAGAGACCGTTCGACCAGCCTGCGGGCGAGATCTCGTCGACGAAGGCGCGGACGCGCTCGGCGGCGGGACCGGTGGCCGCGTCGACGACCGCGTGCATGCGCTCCTCGAAAGCCTCGTCCTGCTCCCACCATCCGGTGACCTCGCTCGCCTCGCGTGCCGCCTTCTCGGCGTAGGCGTGCAGGCGTTCGCGGTAGATCTTCAGCCCCTCAGGAGTGGATGCCGAGGCCGGCCAGGCACCGATGATGGCCTGCCACAGCAGCGCGTCGAAGGGGCCGTGCCCGGTGGAGGCGATACCCCGGAACTCCGCCAGCACCTCGGCCCAGCGCTCCGGGATCTCCGCGAGCACCGCGATGCGGGCGCGCGTGTCCTCGCCGCGCTTGGTGTCGTGCGTGGACAGGGTCGTCATGGCGGTGGGCCATGACGCGTGCCGCAGCGCCTGCGCGGTGTGGAAGCCCGCGACGCCGAGCGAGAACTCGCCGGGGTCGCCGCCCACCTCGGTCAGCGAGCCCAGCCGCGTGTAGCGGTAGAACGCCGTGTCCTCGACGCCCTTGGCCATGACGGGCCCGGTCGTCTGCTGGAATCGCCACGCGACCTCGAGGCTCGTGTCGGCGAGCACCGGGACGAGCTTCTCGATCACGTCGCCGAGCTCCGGCCGGCGCACCTCGGCCTCGCCCGCGGCGGCGTCGAGGTGCGCACGACCGGCGGGAAGGTAGGAGCGGTAGACGGGGAAGCACGCGAGGATCTCGGCGAGGGCGTCCTGGAGGACGTCGGCCTCGAACTCCTCGCGGAGGGCCGTCGGGAGGCCGCGCACGAGCCGGCGGATCTCCGAGACCTGTATCGAATCGGCGATCTTGCGCTTGGTGTCGTGAATCAGGTCGTGCCAGCCGGTGAGCGGCGCGAGGTCGCTGTCGGCGCGCAGGCGCGCATCGAGGCCGTCGAGCGCCGCCTCGCCCGCGGGGTCGGTGAGCACGCGGTCGATCTCGGCGAGGGCGTCGTAGCCGGTCGTGCCGGCGGTCTTCCACCAGGAGGGAAGCGCCTCGCCGTGCTCGAGGATCTTCTCGCCCAGCACGTAGCCGACCTCGCCGTCACCGGCCTCCTCGAGCGCGACCGCGAGCCGGTCGAGGTAGCCGCCCGGGTCGACGAGACCGTCGGGGTGGTCGACCCGCAGGCCGTCGGCGAGCCCCTCGCGCACCCAGCGGAGGATCTCGACGTGCGTGGCGTCGAACACCTCGGGCACCTCGACGCGCACACCCGCGAGGGTCGTGACGGCGAAGAAGCGCCGATAGTTGAGGTCGTCCGCCTCGTCCTGCCAGAACCGCAGCTCGAAGTTCTGGGCGTCGAGGAGGGCTTCGATCGCGTCGCGCGAGCCCGAGGCCGCGGCATCCGTCCCCGTTCCCGGCGCGACCGGGAAAGCGTGGTCGTAGTAGCGGATCAGACCGTCGGGTGCGTCGTCGGCGGGCGCCGGGTCGTACGAGATCTCATCGACCACCGCGTCCAGGTGATCGCCGAGCACCGGCACGCGCACCTTGCCGCCGCCGAAGTCCCAGTCGATGTCGAACGCGTCCGCGTGCGTCGACGCGCGGCCCTGGCGCAGCACGTCCCACCACCACGCGTTGCTGCGCGGCTCCGAGACGCCCATGTGATTGGGCACGATGTCGATCAGGATGCCGAGCTCGTCGGCGCGCGCGGAACGCACGAAACGGTCGAGACCCTCCGCACCCCCGCGCGCGGGATCGACGCGCGAAACATCGACGACGTCGTAGCCGTGGTCGGAGCCGGGCGTGGCTTCGAGGATCGGCGACAGGTACGCCCACGAGACCCCGAGGTCACGGAGGTATCCCGTGACCTCGGCGGCGTCGTCGAGGGTGAACGATTCGCGGATCTGCAGGCGGTAGGTCGAGAGCGGAGTCCGCATGTCGCTCACAGCTCCGGCTTGGGCGCCTGGCCGGGCAGGTCGTCGGTGCCGACCACCGGGATCTGCGCCGTGAGCGAGGCAGCGACCGAGTGGTCGACCTCGGGCTCGGGCAGGTGGTGCTCGCGCAGCACGATGAGCGACTTCGGCTCGAGCGGCAGCGTCTCGCCGGGCCCGAGCGGCTCGGTGTTCGCCCGCTCCCCCGCGGTGTCGACGTACGCGTCCCACTTGGGGGCGTAGTCGAAGTCGGGGAGCTGGAAGTCGACCTTGTCGTCGCCGGCGTTGAACAGCACGAGAAAGTGGTCGTCGCTGATCGACTCGCCGCGGCGGTCGCGCTCGCGGATGCCCTGGCCGTTGAGGAAGACGCCCACGGCGAGACCGAAGCCGTTGTCCCAGTCCTCCGGCTGCATGAGCGAGCCGTCGGGGCGCAGCCAGACCACGTCGGGAACCGGCGCACCCTCCTCCATCTTCACGGGGCGGCCGTCGAAGAACCGGCTGCGGCGGAAGGTGGGGTGCTGCTTGCGCAGGCGGGCGAGGGCAGCCGTGAACTCGATGAGCGGGGCGTCGATGTTCGACCAGTCCACCCACGTGATCTCGTTGTCCTGGGCGTAGCCGTTGTTGTTGCCGCCCTGCGTGCGGCCGAGCTCATCGCCGTGCAGCAGCATCGGCACGCCCTGGCTGAGCAGAAGCGTCGCGATGAAGTTGCGCTGCTGCTGCGCCCGACGCTTCAGCACCTCGGGGTCGTCGGTGGGACCCTCGACGCCCATGTTGCTGGAGCGGTTGTGCGATTCGCCGTCGTTGTTGTCCTCGCCGTTGGCGTCGTTGTGCTTGTCGTTGTACGACACGAGGTCGCGCAGCGTGAAGCCGTCGTGAGCGGTGACGAAGTTGATGGATGCCACCGGGAACCGGCCCGAGTGCTCGTAGAGGTCGGCCGAACCGGTCAGGCGCGAGGCGAATTCACCCAGGGCCTGCGGCTCACCGCGCCAGAAGTCGCGCACCGTGTCGCGGTACTTGCCGTTCCACTCGGTCCACTGGGGCGGGAAGTTGCCGACCTGGTAGCCCCCGGGGCCGACGTCCCACGGCTCGGCGATGA
This sequence comes from Microbacterium galbum, assembly GCF_032464915.1. NCBI lineage: Bacteria > Bacillati > Actinomycetota > Actinomycetes > Micrococcales > Microbacteriaceae > Microbacterium > Microbacterium galbum. Next base: position 959,252 of record NZ_JAWDIS010000001.1, read on the forward strand.
GCTTGACCTGCGAGACGATCGGATCCTGCTGCACGAGCTCGAAGAACGCCGCGAGGCGGTCGACCTCGTAGAACTCGCGCGCGAGGGTGGAGGCGAGGTCGAAGCGGAAGCCGTCGACGTGCATCTCGAGCACCCAGTAGCGCAGCGAGTCCATGATCAGCTGCAGCGTGTGGGGGTTGCCCACATTCATGCTGTTGCCGGTGCCGGTGTAGTCGGTGTAGTAGCGCTTGTCGTCGTCTTCGAGGCGGTAGTAGGCCTCGTTGTCGATGCCGCGCATCGACAGCGTCGGGCCCATGTGGTTGCCCTCGGCCGTGTGGTTGTAGACCACGTCGAGGATGACCTCGATGCCGGCCGCGTGCAGCGCCTTGACCATGGCCTTGAACTCCTGCACCTGCTGACCGTGGTCGCCGGTGGAGGAGTAGGTGTTCTGGGGGGCGAGGAACGCGATGGTGTTGTAGCCCCAGTAGTTCGACAGCCCCTTCTCCTCGAGCGTGGAGTCGTTGACGAACTGGTGCACCGGCATGAGCTCGATCGCCGTGACGCCGAGCTTCCTGAGATGGTCGATGACGGCCGGGTGCGCGATGCCGGCATAGGTGCCGCGCAGCTCCTCGGGGACGTCGGGGTGCAGCTGGGTGAGGCCCTTCACGTGCGCCTCGTAGATGAAGCTCTCGGCGTAGGGGATCTTCGGCTGGCGGTCGCCCGACCAGTCGAAGAACGGGTTCACGACCACGCCCTTCATCATGTGCGGGGCGGAGTCCTCGTCGTTGAACGAGTCGGGGTCGCCGAACTCGTAGCTGAAGACCGCCTGGCCCCAGTCGACCTGTCCCTCGACGGCCTTCGCGTACGGGTCGAGCAGGAGCTTCGCGGGGTTGAAGCGCTTGCCGTTCGCCGGGTCGTACTCGCCGTGGACGCGATAGCCGTATCGCTGCCCGGGGAGGATGTTGGGGAGGTAGGCGTGCCAGACGAACGCGTCGACGTCGATCAGCTCGAAGCACGTCTCCGTTCCGTCCTCATCGAAGAGGCAGAGCTCTACCTTCTCTGCCCCCTCACTGAACAGGGCGAAATTCGTCCCGTTACCGTCGTAAGTGGCCCCGAGGGGATAACTGGATCCTGGCCATACCTGCTGCACGTCGCTCACGATAGACCAGCGTCGTTTCCGCGAACGGGCGGGGTCACGGCTGTTGACACCCGGGGCGCCCCCGACTATGCGCGCGGGTCTTTGTGCACGGGGGATCTCACGCGCGCTCGGGCGGATGCCGCAGCAGCTCGACGCGCTCGTCGAGGTACCTCGCCAGCGGCATCCAGCCGCCCGCGACGCTCCACCGCACGAGCGGCTCTCCCTCTCGCACCGCGAGCGGCCGCGAGGCCGCCTCGAGCCGGGTCGGATCCACCGCATGCCACCCGATGTGCACCGTCTCGCCCTCGGGAACACCGCCCCGAGCGGCGGCGGCGGCGAGCTCGGCGCGGCGCCGTTGCGACTCCGCCGCGAAACCACGACGCACCTCGGCGCGGGCTCGGACGATGTCGCCGGTCGCGAGCACCTCGTCATCGGTCACGAGCAGCACCCCGAGGTGCCACGCCGTTCCACGCGGCACGATGCGGGGAGCACGCCGGATGCCGAGCAGCCGCCGCCCCTCCTGCAGCTCGCCGATCCGCTCGCGCGGGGCGTCGACGAGACGGGCCCGGGCGGCATCGAACAGGGTCGCGGCGTCGATCATGCGTCCGCTCCCGCGTCTCGCGCGGCCTCCGCGCGTTCGCGTGCGCGCGCCGCGTCGCGGGCGGCCACCGCGGCGTCGCGCTGCGTCTTCTCGTGTTCGGCCACCGTCCCCTCGGCCTCTGTCGCCTCAGCCTCGGCACGGCGCAGGTCGGCGCGGAGCCCGTCGACCCGCTCGCGCAGTCGATCTGCACGCTCACGGGCCGTGGCGAGACGCTTGTCGGCCGCGGCCTTCTCGCGTTCGGCGTCCGCCTGCGCGCGCTCCGCTTCGCGCACCGCGCGCTCCGCGGCCTTGCGCGCGCGACGCGCCGCCAGGTCGTCGGGCGGAGCGGGGGCAGGGGCGGCGGCGGGGACCGAGCCCGCCACAGCGGCGCCCAGGGCGGAGGCGTCGAGATCGGCCAGGTCGATCGCGGCGACGAGTCTGCCGGTGAGCACCACCGCCGCCACGGTCGCATCGACCACCGCGGCGTTGACGGTCTTCTCGACCGCGTCCGTGACGGCCGCACTGAGCGGGGTGCCCGCCTCGGCCGCCAGGTCGGCCGCGCGGCGCGCGAGGGCGGCGACGAGCTGGCGGCGCTGGCGCCCCAGACGCGCCAGCTCCGCGGCGTCCAGGTCGTCCTGGGCCTCGTGCAGCGCGCGCGACAGCTCCACGGCCTCCCCCAGCTGCCCGTCGACGACGAGGAGGTTCACGGCCCACGCCGCCACCGTCGGCTTCCGCAGCTTCGCGATACCGCGCCCGAGGGCACCGCCCGCGGCGGCAGCGCGTTCGTTCCGGGCGGCGGTGAACCGTGCGGGAGGCAGGGCGAGCAGCTCGGCGGCGGCTTCGTCCAGGCGGGCGGCGTCGTCGCTCATCCCCTCATTGTCGTCGCCCTCGGCCGCCTCGACCACCTGCTGATCAGAGCGAGACGACGCCCGGGCGCGGACCGCGGATCTCACGGTGCAGACGTTCCATCCGGGTGTCGAGCTCGGCGGCCGTGTCGGCGGCGTTCTTCAACTCGGCCAGCAGGTCCGCCGGCACGAGACGGTCGTACTTGTAGTAGATCTTGTGCTCGAGGCTCGCCCAGAAGTCCATCGCGATGGTGCGGAACTGCACCTCGACCGGGACGTCGACCCGCCCCGTCGAGAGATACACCGGCACCTCGACGATGACGTGCAGGCTCTTGTACCCGTTCGCCTTCGGCTCGGCGATGTAGTCCTTGACGTCGCGGACGGTGATGTCGTCCTGCCGGGTGAGCAGATCGGAGAGCCGGTAGGCGTCGTCGATGAAGCTGCAGGTGACCCGGATGCCGGCGATGTCGGTGATGGCGGAGCGGATGGAGTCGAAGTCGGCGTCGATGCCCTTCCGCCGCACCTTGTCGACCAGGCTGTCCGGCGACTTGACCCGGCTCGAGACGTGCTCGATGGGGTTGTAGGCGTGCATCTCCTGGAACTCTTCGCGCAGGATCGAGATCTTGGTCTCGACCTCCGCGAGCCCGAAACGGTACTCCATGAGGAAACGCTGGAACTCGTCGCGAAGAGCCCGCAACGCCGCCCCGGAAACGGTGATCTGCTGATCGTCCAGCGGGTCCGACATGCCTCCGACGGTAGCCGCGGCGGCTACGAGGTCGCTGGGAGCATCATGCGGGCGGAGCTGCGCGCGGCGGCTCCGTCGCGCGCGGAACCAGTTCACCGTCCACGACGTCGATGCCGATCAGTCCGCGGAAGACCTCTGGCAGGTCGTCGGGGTCGCCCGCCGGTTCGGGATGCCGAGGGGTGGGGGGATGTGTCACGGCGCCTCCTTCCGTGCAGTGCCTCCACTGTGACAGGCCCTCGGGACGCGAGTGGTGGTCTTGACACCCGTCGATGGCGGGCGTATCCGCGCGGCCCCTGGCGTATCGTGAGGGCATGGGGACCATCCACTACGGCGGAAGCGGCACCACGGTGCACATCGAGGACCGCGCTCTGGCCCACCTGAAAGTCGTGATCTCGACGAAGCTCCGCCGCGGCGAGAGCTTCACGCTCTCGTGGCGGCACCGCGACGACGAGGAGCGCGGTCGCAGCACGCTGTGGCTGCACCCGGCGATCCCCCTGCGGTTCGTCTTCGACGATGCCGAACCCACGACCCTCAGCAGGGAATGGATCGAGCGGCTCGCCGACTCGGCGAACTCCTCGGGCGGCATCATGCTCGTCCCCGAGGACGTCGCTCCCGCGCAGGACGCCGAGAAGCGCTAGAGGTCAGCCCTCTTCGACGTGGGCGTCCTCGCTCGGCTCCGGCGTGATGGCCAGGCCGTTGGGGCCGGATGCCGCGAGCATGAGGTCTTCGACCCACACGCGGTTGATGCGCGGCTGACGGCTGCCGTAGAAGTGGAACTGGATCGGCACCGACGGGTGCATCCAGAAGCTGCGGCGACCGCTGCCGTCGCCGACCTCGACATCGAACATGAACGACTCGGAGCGGCGCAGCTTGTTCATCACCACGATGCGAAGGTGCGCCAGCGTGCGGTCATCGATGTCGACGGCGTTCGCGACGGTGTCGTAGATGAATCGGCCCATGCGGAAAATCCTAGTCGAGGAACGCAGCTTCGTCCGGGAACCGCGATCCGGCCGGTCGGGTGCCACGCGCACCGCCCGTGGGGCAACCCCCGGGAGCCGTCGGTCTCTCGGCGAGTAGCGTTCGGGTGTGGGAACGCTGTACTACGGCGACGTTGCGACGCCGATCGAGATCGAGGACCGCGCCCTCGCGCACGTCAAGGTGGTCATCGCGACCAAGCTGCGTCGTGGCGAGAGCTTCACCCTGTCGTGGACGCACGGCCCCGGACAGGAGGTGGGGCGCAGCACCGTCTGGCTGCACCCGTCGATTCCGCTGCGGTTCGTGTTCGACGAGCCCGAGCCCGCCCTCCTCAGCCGCGCCTGGATCGAGGCCCTCGCGACGTCCGCGAACTCCTCCGGCGGTCTGCTGCTCGTTCCGGAACCGGATCAGCCCGGAGCCTGAGCCGGCCGCAGCGCCCGCGTACGCCCTCGCGTGCCGTCCGGTTCAGGCCGGCGGCTGACCGAGGATCTCGCGAGCTCCCTCTTCGACGGCGGCGGGAACGACCAGCGGCCGACCTGCCGAGAACGCCTCCCACTCGCGGAGGACGATCGCCTCGATGCGGGCGGGATCTTCGCCGGGATAGTCTTCGCGCAGACGCGAGAGGACGCCGCGGAACGAGGCGACCTGCACGCCGTCGACCGACGGCAGGGCATCGGACGCACGAGCGGTCTCGGTCACATCCACCGCCTTGTCATCCATGACTTCATGGTTTCACGGCTCCGCCGGGGCGCCTAATGCTACGGAGGAAGGAAGGTCGCCTACCTTCTTAGCGCCCGTGCGACCGGCATCCGCTCACTGCGCGGCGTCCACCGTCACGGGGTGGGGGTCGACCTGATCGACCGCATCCTGCAGACGACCGAGACACGCGACGACGGCCGAGCTCTCCTCGGGCGTCATGTCGACGACGGCCGCCATCATGCGGGAGTGCATCGACCCGAGGGTGGCGCGCACCTCCTCGTCGCTCGCCGCGGTGGCCACGATGAAGATGCTGCGACGGTCGGTGGGGTGCGGCACGCGCGTGACATGGCCGGTCTTCTCGAGACGGTCGACGATCGCGGTGGTCGAAGCCGTGGAGACGCCGAGGTAGCGCGTGAGCTCGCTGGGCGAGACCTGGCGGTCCTGCCCGGCCGCCTTGAGCAGGTATCGCAGAACGAGGAGCTCGTTCTCGCCCATCGACATCGATTCGCGCGTGCGACGCCGCATCGCGACCTCGGCCGCACGGTAAACGCGGAAGGCCTGCAGGACGTCGACGGCGCGGCGGCGGCGATCTTCTTCGCTCGCGCCGTACCAGTAACGCGACGACTCGGACCCGTTTTCCACCAGGGCAGCTTACGTCAGGGGAGCTCGTCCAGCCCCCTGCCGGTGCGCGTGGTGCACAGGTACGATGGTAAGTAGATCAGCTATCTACTCGACACACGCGTAGATCGACATCGGAGACTCTAGCGCAGCGAGACACGGGGGGGAGGCGAAATGAGTGGCACGGCGAGCACGGACGACGTGGTGAAGGCCCTCAACGACCTCACCGACTCGGGCATCGCCTCCGAGCGTGCGGCTCTGTCCACGTTGGGGATCGGCCCGAACGACGCGAAGGTGCTGCGCTTCCTGCTGCAGCGGCTGCCCGACGACGAGCCGGTCACGCCGCGGATGCTCGCCGCCATGCTGGGGATCTCCTCGGCGGCGACCACGGCGCTCATCGACCGCCTGGCCGAAGCCGGGTGGGTCGAGCGCGAGCCCTACCCCGGCGACCGACGGTCCATCGTCGTGCGCGAGACGATCGCCGATTCCTCCCCCGCCCGCCGCATCCTGTCGGTACGGCGCGCGTCGGCCACCGCGGCCGCGGCGAAGCTCGGGCCCGCGGAGCGCCGCATCGTCGCCGACTTCCTCGACGACATCGCGCGGGGCGAGCGAGCGGACACGGACGCCATGGCCGCGGACGACGAAGCGTCCCGCACGGCCTGATCGGCACGTACGGGACGCTCGGCGACGCCGGTCACTCGGTGGCGCGACCGGTCTCGTTCTGCAGGCGGTCGATCTGCTCCGAGGCCTCGGCCTTCGTGAGGTCGGCCGGGATCTCCTCGCCTGCCTCGCGAGCGAGGGTGTCGAGGTAGCTGCGCTGGGGAGCGGTCATCGGCTCATCACCGGTGACCCAGTCGGACGGGTCCTTCTCGGCGGGGTTCTCACCCTCGCGGACGGCACCCAGGGTCTCTTCTTCGCGGGAGGTATCGCTCATTCCGGCAGGCTAGGCGGCGGAGTCCGGCACACCCCCCGGGATTGACAGGTCGCCCCACCGGGTGCGGCATCCTTGAAGGATGGCCTCCGACCACCGTTCGATCGACGTGCAGGTCGAGTCGTACCGTTCCTCCCGTGCCCGCACGCGCATCACGCGCCTGTCGACCGGCGCGACCGAGGGGCGCTCCTTCGTGCTGATCGCGGGCATCGGGGTGGCGTCGACCTACTTCGAATTCCTCGCGCCGCTACTGGCCGAGAGGGGCGAGGTCTACGCCCTCGACCTCCCCGGGTTCGCCGGGGTGCCGGCATCCGGTGCACAGCCCACCGCCTCCTTCTTCGCCGACCAGGTGGAGGGCGTGCTCGACCACTACGGCCTGACCGACCCCGTGCTCATCGGGCATTCGATGGGGACGCAGGTCGTGACGGAGGTGCTCTCGCGCCGGCCCGAGTTGTCACACGCGGTGCTCGTGAGCCCGGTCGTCGACGAGGAGGAGTCGGGAGCCGTGGTGCAGGCGGTGCGCTTCGTGCAGTCGACCGCCCGCGAATCCCTGCACGTCGCACTGCTCGCGGTCTCGGCGTACCTGCTGTGCGGCCTGGTCTACTTCCTCGAGACGCTCCCTTACATGCTGCGGTACCGCATCTCCGACCGCATCGGGGCGGGTCACGCGAAGCTGCTGCTGCTGCGCGGCGAGTTCGACCGCCCCTCGCCACGGCGACTGCACTCGCGCCTGGTCACGCGCGCCCGCGATGCGCGACGGTGGGAGATCGAGGGGGCGGCGCACTGCGTCGTCAACAGCCACGCGGTGGGGGTCGCCCGGCTCGTGCTGCGCCACATCGACGACGACCTCCCCCGGAAGGGGCGGATGCCGGCGGCAGAGGCCGCGGTCCCGCCGGCGCAGCACGCCGACGTGCGCATGGTGCTCGGGGCCGTGGGCAGCCGGCTCGCGGAGTGGTTCAGCGCGGCGCGCGACGACGACGACGGGGTGGAGAAGGCGAAGGCCCGGCACGCGCACGTGCTGTGGAACGCGTACCGTCCCGGGCGCTGACGTACCTCGACTGCTCCGGCGCGGCAACCCCCGCGACGACCGGGCGCCCGACGTTCAGCATGGGAACGTGCCGACTCGCCCCCGCACTCCGCGCCCATGACCGTTCCCCCCGCCCTCGATCCCCGTCGCTGGTGGGCCGACGCCGTCTCCGCCGATCGGCTGCTGCTGGCGGCCAAGACCGCTGTGGCCGCCGCCCTCGCCTGGTACCTCGCGCCGTTCGTCCCCTTCGCCCAGAGCGAGTACTCGTACTACGCTCCACTCGGTGTGCTCGTGAGCATGTACCCCACGGTCGCGCGCTCGGCGTCCAGCGGCGTCCAGGCGCTGGTGGGACTCGCCCTCGGTATCGGGTTGGGACTCGGATCGCTCGCGGTGGTGGGAACGGGCCTCCCCCGCATCGTCGCGGTCGCGGTCGTGATCCTGATCGGCGTGCTGCTGGCCGGGGTGCGTGCCCTCGGCGTCGGCCGCGACTGGGTGGCGATCGCGGCGCTGTTCGTGCTGCTCCTGGGCGGCGCGGACCCCGACGGCTATTCGTCGTCGTACCTCATGACGATGGCCTTCGGCGTGCTGGTGGGCGTGGTGGTGAACCTCGTCGTCGTGCCTCCGCTGCGCGTCGGGCGGGCCGACGATCGTCTGACGCGGCTGCGCGATGCGCTGGGCGCCGCCCTGGACCGCATGGCGGACGCTTTGGCCGGTCACGCCTTCGACCCCGAGGCCGCGGAGGCCGCGACGGAGGGGCTCATGGCGACGCTGGCCGACGTGCGCGAGGAGGTGGAGCTGGCCGACGAGAGCCGTCGGTACAACCCCCGCGGGCGCCGCCTCCACGCGCCTCGCGACCTCGGCCGACGACGTCTAGACGCGCTGACCGGCACCGCGGACGCGACCCGCGAGCTCGTCGCCGCCCTCACCCGGCTCACGGCGGGACCCGACGCCGACACGCGTCTCCCCGACGACGCGCGCCGCACCCTCGCCGCGGCCGTTCGCGCGGTGTCGCGCCTGGTGACCACACCGCCCGAGCCGGAGGGCACCGCCGCGCAGCTCCACGAGGCCGACACCGCGCTCACCGCCTACACGCAGCGCCTTCGACGGCTGGATGCCGATGACGAGCCTCTCGACGGGTGGGAGGCCGCCGTGGCGCTGCGCCGGGTCATCGCGGCGTGCGGGCCGTTCTCCGACCCGGATGCCGACACCGGGGCGCGCTGATCCGAGCGATTGCGATCAGCGCGCGATCATCGCCGCCGCGTCGAGGGCCCGTTCGAGGGCCGCGGCGGTCGCGATCCGCGCCGCCACCGGAACGGCCGCGAGGAACCCTCCGACGAAGGTGTCGCCGAGACCGATGGTGGTGGGGTGCGGGGTGTCGACCTCGAACGCGGCGACCCCGGCGGCGGACAGAACCCGCTCCGCCTCCGCGACGACCGCCGCTCCCCCGGCGTGACGGGGCAGACGCGCCGTCTCGTCGAGGTCGGCCGCGGTGCAGGCGTCGCCGAGGCGGTAGCGCGTCGCCGCCGTGCGCACCGCGCTCTCGAGCCCGGGCCGGTGGGCCACGGCGCGGGGCCCCACCGCGATCGCCCAGTACTTCGTGTGCACGACGAGCGCGCGGGCCGGGATGAGGGCGTGGGCCTCGGCGAGCGCCGCGACGACGTCGTCGGGGGAGAGGAGGTCGACGGGCCGGGCGAGGTACTCCTGGAGCTCGTCCTCGTTCATCCCGTAGACGTCGATGCGGTCGATCAGGCGCGCGCGAACGACCGCCGACAGGTCGCGCTGATAGAACCCCGCGTCCTCGTAGTACACGAGGGCGTCCGCGGGAAGACGCCGCATCGCCGCGACGAGGTCGTCGAGCCGGCGCGCCAGCAGGTCGGCATCCTGCATCGTGTTGAAGCCCGAGACGAGGAACGCGGCGGCGTCGGTGAGGGCGTCTGCGAGCTCGGCGGCGATCGCCATCTCGCGGTTCGGGGCGTCATTGGCGAAGATGAGGCGGTTCGACGAGGGAGCGGTCACCTCCGCGTCGACCAGGCGCACGGTGGTCCCCTCGGGGTACTGCACGATGAGGTGCGGATCGAGCGTGTCGCGCGTGGCCGAGGACACCACCCGCATCGACCGCGGGAGCAGCCTACGCACGTTGTCGTCGATGCTCACGAGGTGCTGCACGGTCGGGACGCCGATGCGGTCGAGGGCGATCCCCGCCCGTACTCCGGTCCCGCCGAGGGTGATCTCGACGTCGAAGTGCGCCGCGAATCGCTCCACGATGTCGGAGGAGAGGACGAAGCGCTCGCCTCCCCCGCCCGTGGCGAGGAAGGCGAGCACCGTCACGACGAGCGCCCGCTCGTCGATGATCGGCGTCGTGGTGGTCAGCTCGTCGGAACGGATGCCGTACCCCTCCGCGAGTGCGGACAGGACGGCGGCATCCCACCGGATCTCGTAGTCGACGGTTCCGCCGAGCCCGAGCACGAGGTCTTCTGCCATGGCGCCGATCATCCTCCGATCAGTACAGGTCGGCCTTGCCGGCGGCGCCGAACAGGTCGATCTTCTCGGCCGCCGTCACCTTCATCGCCGCGATCGGCTCGGGCTGGATGGCGTTGGGCTCACGCAGACGACGGTCGGTGCCGAGCACCTCGCGCATGCGGTCGTGGTACGCGACCTTGATGTCGCTGGAGATGTTGATCTTGTTGATGCCGAGCGACACGGCGCGGGCGAGTTCGGCATCCGGGTTGCTGGAGCCGCCGTGCAGCACGAGCGGGATGCCGACGGCCGCCTTGATCTGCTCGAGCAGGTCGTGGCGCAGCTCGGGGTTCTTGTCGGAGGGGTAGAGCCCGTGCGAGGTGCCGATGGCGATCGCGAGGCTGTCGACGCCCGTCTGCTCGACGAAGCGCACGGCGTCGTCGACGTTGGTGTAGATGATCTCGGCCGCACCCGACTCGCCGTAGCTGTCGTTCGCCCCGATCGTGCCGAGCTCGCCCTCGACCTGCACGCCGACCGCGTGCGCGGCCTCGACGACCTTGCGGGTCAGGGCGACGTTCTGCTCGAAGGGCTCGAGCGAGGCGTCGATCATGACCGAGGTGAACCCGGCCTGGATCGCGGTGATGATCTGCTCGTAGGTTCCGCCGTGGTCCCAGTGGATGGCCACGGGCACGCTCGACCGGTGGGCGCGGGCGTGCATGGCGGGGATGAGGTCGGTCGTGATGTGCGACACCTCGTCGGGGTGGATGGCGATGATGACCGGAGCGTTCTTCTCCTCGCTGATGTCCATGATCCCGGTGAACATCGCCCAGTCGCTGATGTTGAAGGCCGGGATGGCGAAGCTGTGGGCGTTCGCCACGTCGAGGATGGACTTGCCGGTGTAGAGCACGGATTTCTCCTTGTTCGGGGTGGTTGGTCGGGATCAGCTCTTCACCGAGCCGGCCGTGAGGCCGCTGATGAAGAAGCGTTGGAAGAAGAGGAAGAGCACCAGCACCGGGATCGAGCCGAGGATGCTCATCGCCATGATCTGGTTCCACTCGTAGGAGTGCTGGCCCATGAGCAGCTGGATGCCGATCGGCACCGTGCGCATGTCGATCGTCCGCGTGAGGGTCAGGGCGAAGAGGAACTCGTTCCACGCGATCATGAACGTGTAGATGCCGACCGACACGATCCCGGGGATCGAGATCGGCACGAGCACGCGCCACAGGGCCGTGAAGGAGCCGGCGCCGTCGACGCGGACGGCCTCGTCGAGTTCCTTCGGCAGGGTGTTGAAATACCCGGTCATCATGATGATCGCGTAGGGCAGCGTGAACACCATGTAGGTGAAGATCAGCCCGGGGTAGGTGTTGTACAGCCCCAGCCCGACCATGAGACCGAAGTACGGGATCAGCAGTGTGATGGGCGGCACCGCCTGCACGCTGACGATGATGACGTTGACGATGCGCTTGCCGCGGAACTCGAAGCGGCTGAAGGCGTAGGCGGCTTGGATGGCCACGAGGAGCGTCAGGATCGTGACCGCTCCCGCCACGACATAGCTGTTGATGAAGAACCGCACGGTCTCGGGGTTGGTGAAGATCGACACGTACGCGTCGAACGAGAAGGTGTCGGTGATCAGACGCGGCGGCAGCTCGAAGATCTGCGTGTTCGATTTGAACGAGCTCGACAGCATCCACAGCACGGGACCGGCGGCGAAGACGGCGCCGAGGATGAGACCGACCATGACCGCGGTCTTGGCGAGGCGTCGTCGGGCGGCGGTGCTCGACGGGCGCCGGCGTGCCGGTGCGGTCGACACGCGCGGGCGCGCGGGGGTGGTCAGGGCCATGTCAGTCCCTCGCCTTCTGGTGGCGGACGTAGAGCACCGCGATGATCATCGACATCGCCAGCACCAGCACCGCTGAGGTGGAGGCCATGGAGAAGTCGTACTTGGCGAATGCGAGCTTGTAGGTGAAGGTGCTGAGCATCTCGGTGACGTCGATCGGCCCGCCGCCCGTGGTCAGCCAGATGAGGGCGAACTGCTGCGAGGTCCAGATGAGATCGAGCAGGACGAGGCTGACGATGATCGGACGCAGCTGAGGGATGGTGACGTTCCAGAAGCGCTGCGCGGGGCTGGCGCCGTCGACGGTCGCCGCCTCGTAGAGGTCGCTCGGGATGCCCTGGAGTCCTGCGAGCAGGCTCACCATGAAGAACGGGTAGCCGGCCCAGATGTTGATGAAGGTCACCGTGCCCAGCGCGAGCTGCGGCGACGCGAGCCACTCGATGTTCGTGTTGAGCAGGAAGTTGACGATGCCGTTGGGGGCGAGCAGCATCCGCCACAGCACCGCGATGACGGCGACGGTGAACAGCCACGGCAGCACGTACAGGCCGCGGAAGATCGCCCGGGGGACGGCGCCGATGAGGCGGGAGTTCAGCATCATCGCGAACGACAGCCCGAGGACGAGGTGGGCGGCGACGCTGGTGAGCGTGAAGAAGAGGGTGTTGCCGGTGGCCTTCCAGAAACCGGGGTCGGTGAGGATCGCGACGTAGTTGTCGGCACCGACGACCTCGGGGCTCTTGTTCAGGATGACGTTGTCTTGGAACGAGTAGCCGATCACCATGACGATCGGGACGATCATCAGGACGAACAGCAGGATCAGCGTGGGCGAGAGGAAGACGTAGGCCTCGCCTGCCTTGCGGAGCTGCCGGGTGCGGCGCGAGACCGGTCGTCCGGTGACGATGACCTCGGTGTCGGGGGGAGTCAGGGTGCGCATGGTCATGGTGTGCGGCTTTCGATGGGCGGGATGCCGCACCACCGCGAAGGCGGTGCGGCATCCCGGATCGGGGTCGGATCAGAACTCCGACGTCCATTCGTCCTGCGTCTTCTTCAGCGCGTCGCTCATCGACTGCTGACCGTCGAGCGCGGACTGGAACTGCTCGCCGAACTGGCGCATGAGTTCCTCGGCGACGGGGAGACCGGTGAACTCGTTCGCCGGGTAGCCCTCCTTGTAGATGTCGAACGCCGTCTTGAACAGCTCGTCGTCCTCCACGAACGTGGGCACGCTCTCGGTGTTGCCGGGGAAGGCCTTCGCCATGGTCGACAGCTCGCTGTTGACGTCCTTGCTCATCAGGAACTGCACGAGCTTGAAGGCGGCGTCCTTGTGCTCGGAGTTCTCGGCGACACCGATGCCCCACGAGGCGTAGGGGATGCCGCGTTCGCCCGAGAAACCGTCTTCGGCGGGGATGGCCGAGATCGAGAAGGTCAGGTCGGGGTTGGACTCGCGGATGAGGTTGATGTGCGCGAGCGAGTCGATCATCATCCCCACGCGACCGTTGGTGAACTCCTCGACCTTGTCCTGCTCCTTCATGGTGAAGGACCCCGGAGCGATGACGCCGTCATCCCACAGCTGCTGGATGTAGTCGGTCGCCGACGACACGTCGGAGTTGGTGAGGTCGGGCTGCCCGTCCTTCAACATGGAGCCTCCGGAGGCCCAGACCCACGACATGACGTCGTTCTGCACGCCGTTGGGGGCCTCGAGCGAGAGCGGGAGCACCCAGCCCGAGACGTCGCCGCCGAGGGCCTTGATCTTCTTCGCCGCGTCGGCGAACTCGGTGCGCGTCGACGGTGGGGCCGAGACGCCCGCCTGCGAGAGCAGACCGTCGTTGGTGAACATCGGGTAGACGAAGTTCACCACCGGGATCATGTAGGTGCTGCCGTCGACCTTGATCTGGCTGGCGAGCTGGCTGTCGTCGTAGCCGGAGTCGCTCATGAGCTGCGACAGGTCGGCGATGACGCCCTGCTTGGCGAAGTCGCTCACCCACGCACCGTCGAGACCGACGACGTCGGGCATGGTGCCGGAGGCCGCACCGGCGAAGAGCTGCTCCTTCGTCGAGGCGTAGGGGCCGCTCACCAGGTCGACCTTGATGCCGGGGTTCTCCTGCTCGAACTGGTCCATGAGACCGCGGAACTGGCCGTCGCCGAGCTCCGGCTCCCACCACTGCGCGAACTCGATCGTGACGTCTCCGTCGGCCGAGGTGGCCGAGGTGTTCGACGAGCACCCCGCCATGGCCAGGAGGGTCGTGGCCGCTGCCGCGACTCCGACGAGCTTGATGGCGTTCCGACGCCGGCGCCCGTTGTTGTCCATCGTTTCTCCTCGTTGAGATCTGCTGCATTTCGCGCTGTTCTGCGCGTTCTTGCGTCTTTCAGCACGAGTATGCGCCGGTCTGCCGGGCGGGTCAAGGGATGGATGCAGATTCGTGACAATTCCGGCAAACAAATGCGGGCAATCGGGGCACATTCACGCACGGAAGCGCACTTCCGTGCTGTTTTGCCGCGAATTCTGCCGCTGTTCGTGCGGTCCTGTGCTAGACACGACCGCATGGACGCATCCACAGCCACGACGAAACGGCGACTGCCGGCGGGGCGCAAAGCGGAGTTGGCCGCCTACGTCGCCGATTCGGGCCAGGTCACCGTGGTCGACCTCGCCTCGCACTTCGGCGTCTCCATCGACACCGTGCGCCGCGACCTCGACCAGCTCGACCGCGAGGGCATCGTCGTGCGCACGCACGGCGGAGCCGTCAGCGCCATGTCGGTTCCCGGTCGCGATCGCGGCCTCGACGTGCGCTCGCAGATGCAGATCGCCGAGAAGGAACGCATCGCGGCCCTCGCCGTCGAGCTGATCGAAGACGGTTCCGTACTGATGCTCAACGCCGGCACCACGACGCTCGCCGTCGCCCGCGCCCTGCGCAACCACCGCGACCTGACGATCGCGACCAACAATCTGCGCATCCCGGCGGAGATCTCGCCCTCGGCGTTCCGCGACCTCTTCATCTTCGGCGGCGCGGTGCGCACGATCACGCAGGCGACGACGGGGCCCGTCACGCTCGCGATGAACTCGCACTCCCCCGAGGTCGACATCCGGTGCGACTACGCGCTCATCGCGGTCGGCGCGGTCGACGGCTCGGGCTTCTCGACGAGCAACCTCGGCGACGCCACGATGATGACCGAGATGATCCAGAAAGCCGATCGCACGGCGATCCTGGCCGATTCCTCGAAGCTCGATCGCCGCCTGTTCGCGCAGATCGCGCCGCTCGAGAAGGCGGACTACCTCATCACCGACGCGCCGCCGTCGCCCGACCTCGCCGCGGCCCTCGCCGAGGCGGGCGTCGCCGTCCTCACGCCCTGAGCGCCCTCAGTCGCGAACGAGCGGCACCCGGAGGATGGCGTCGGTGTCGCCTCCGCCGCGGTCGGTGTTGCTCGTGACCACCCACACGGCCCCGTCGGGCGCGGCGACCACATCGCGCAGGCGGCCGTAGTCGCCCACGAGATACTCCTCGGCCGACGCCAGATCGGACGTCGGCACCACGCGGACCCGCTGGCCACGGAGGTTCGCGATCACGACCGCGCCGTCCACGACCGCGAGGCCGCTGGGGCTCGCCTCGGCGGGAGCCCACTGCTGCACCGGATCGACGAACCCGTCCCGCCCGCCGATGCCCTCGACCTCGGGCCAGCCGTAGTTCGCGCCCGGCTCGATGACGTTCAGCTCGTCCCACGTGTTCTGACCGAACTCCGACGCGTACATGGTGCCCTCGGCATCCCACCCGATCCCCTGCGGGTTGCGGTGGCCGAGGCTCCAGACGGGCGAGCCGGGGAAGGGGTTGTCGGCGGGAATCGAGCCGTCGGCGGCCACGCGCAGGATCTTGCCGCCGAGCGCCTCCGGGTCCTGGGCGGCTCGCGGTTCCGACGCGTCGCCCGCGGTGACGTAGAGCATCCCGTCGGGCCCGAAGGCGATGCGCCCGCCGTTGTGGATGTTCGCGGACGGGATTCCGTCGAGCACCGTCTGCGCGGCGCCCAGGCGCAGTGCCCCGGGCTCGCCTTCGAGCGGCGACCGCAGCACGCGGTTGTCGTCCGCGGTGGTCGCGTACGCGTAGAGGAAGCCGTCGCGGACGGCGATGCCGAGGAGTCCGCCCTCCCCGCCGGGCGCGACGCCCGGGATCGCCCCGACCACGCGCGCGTCGCCGTCGACGACCTCGAGGATCTCGCCGGTGTCGCGCTGGCTGAGCAGGATCACGCCGCCGGAGGACGCCACCGACCACGGCGTCGTCAGTCCGTCGACCACGACCGCGGGGTCGCCGAGGGCGGGCGCGGAGCCGGGCGCCGACACACGGGGCGAGGTGGACGATGACGCCGTGGGGACGGCATCCGTCCGCCCCTCGGGCGCACACCCGGCGAGCGCCGTCAGCCCGAGGGCGATGAAACCGGCGACACCCGCGCGTCGACGGGGAAAAGCGGCTGGAGCGGTCATGGGTCTCCTCGTCGGCGTGGTCTTCCTGGGATATCCGACCCGCCTGGGTGGCGGGTGGGGGTTGCCCGGACGCCCGCTGCGATCCCCGGCGATCGCACCCCGCGCGGGCGGATGCCGCAGCGTCCCGCGCAGCCGCGCACGGCCCGCGCCACGCGCATCGCGTACCGTGGTCGGACACCACCGAAAGGCCCCGCCGTGCCCCGGCCGACCCAGCCCAAGCTCTCGCGCGACGCGATCGCCCGCGCCGCCCTCGCCCTCGTCGACCGTGACGGCAGCGAGGGCGCGAGCATCCGCCGCGTCGCCGACCGCCTCAAGGTGCACCCCACCTCGCTCTACAATCACGTGCCCAATCTGGCCGCGCTGGTCGAGGACGTGCGCGCGCTCGTGTCGTCGCGCATCGACTCGTCGTTCCTGCGGGACCGGGAGTGGGAGGAGGGGCTCCTGCTCTGGGCCCGCTCGTACCGCGACGCCTTCCGCCGGCATCCGAGGACGATCCCCCTCCTCATGTCGCACCGCTCGTCGGCGCCGCTGTTGATGTCGCAGTACGAGGACTTCGCCGTCGCGGCCGAGGGCGTCGGCTGGACGAGCGAGGACATCCTGCCGCTGCTGACGGCGTTCGAGTCGTTCATCCTCGGCAGCGTGCTCGACATGAGCGGACCGGCGGTGATGTTCGACCCGACCGGGCAGGAGGCGGCCGTGCCGCGCTTCGCCGCCGCTTACGCCACGCTCTCCGCCCACGACCCGGTGGATCCGGTCGCCACGCGCGCGTTCGAACTCGGCCTGTCGCTGCTCATCGCCGGAGCTCGGCCCCGCGCCGCCTGAGCGACGCTCGTCACATGCGGGCGTAGCGCGCGCGGGCGAAGCAGAACAGGCCGTACACGACGAGTCCCGCGCCCACGAGCCACAGCACGAACTGTCCGAAGGGGAGCCCGGCGAGAGCGCGCAGCGCCGCGTCGAGTCCGCCCGCGGCGTTCGGATCGTGCGCGAAGGCGGCGACGAGGAACAGGATGCCGGCGACGCCGACCGCGATGCCCTTGGCGATGTAGCCAACCATCCCGAAGATGCGGATTCCGCGGCCGATCTCCCCGCCCGGGCTCGACAGTCGCTTCATGAAGGCCTTCGTGACGCCGCGCACCACGAACGCGACGCCCACCGCCGCCACGACGAGCCCGATGAGGACGAGCACGAAGACGCCGCCGGGCATCGCCATGAGCTGGGCGCTCAGCGTGCGGGAGGAGTCGGCCGACTCGGAACGGCCTCCGAGCACCGCCGTGAGGGCCGTGGCGCCGATCGCCCCGTAGGCGACGGCGGTTCCGACGTACTTCGCGCGGTGCGCCCAGCGCTTCTTCGTATCCGGATCGCGCTCGGCGACGGCATCCGCGATCTGCCACACGGCCAGAGCGGCGAGACCGATGACGATGACCCAGAGGAGCAGCATTCCCGCCGGCGCCGCCGCCACCTGCTGGATCGCACCGCTCTGATCGGCGCTCTCGCCCCCGCCGCCGGTCGCGATCGAGATGGCGATCGCCCCGATGAGCAGGTGCAGCAGCCCGAGGACGACGTAGCCGATCCGCGCCGCGACGCGGAAGGCGGTGGAGTCCTGTGCCTTATCGGCCGCGGAGGAAGCGGAGGCGGAAGTCATCCGTGCACGCTAGCGCTCAGGAGTCGACCTCGGCCACCCGTTGCGCGCGACGCACGCGCCACACTTCCACCAGCGCCCACACGAGCGTCGACACCGCGACGCCCTCGAGGAAGCCGGCGACGACGTCCGACAGCCAGTGCGCGTGGAGGTAGGTGCGGCTCCACATCATGAGCAGCACCCAGACCGTCCCCGCGACCCAGATCCATCCGCGGCGGAGGATGAGCGCGAGCGTGATCGCGATCGTCGTGGCCACCGCCGTGTGACCGGAGGGGAACGAGGTCGCCTGCGTCTCGGCCAGCGAGTCGGTGGGCCGCGCGCGGGCGATGACGGCCGCCAGAGGGGCGCCGATCAGCACGACCAGGGCGATGGCCCCCGCCACGTTCAGGGCGTCCCACGGGCGCTTGACCAGCAGGAACACGATGGTGGTGGAGATGCCGATCACGATCATGCCGATGGTGCCGCCCACCGTGGCGGGGATCCAGGCGATGATCACCACGACGGGGTTCGCGAGCGCGGCCATGGTGTCGTCCCACCACTGGTCGAAGGCGAGCGGCGCACCCCCGTCGAGGTCGACCGCGAGCCGCAGCGCCACGAAGAGCACGGTCGCGACGACGCCCACGATCAGCGCGACGGGTCGGCGTGCATCGGTGCGTGGGCGGTCGGGCAGGAGTGCGGGTTCGTCGGTCGTGGCATCCATCCTCGAATCGTGCCAGGACGGCGCCGCCGAGGGGTAGCTCTTGCCGAGTGGGGAGGGAACGCTCGTGGGGACGGAAATCCCTCTCGAACTCACAAAACAAACGGTGTAGGTTTTCTGCCATGACCACCGAGGCCTTCACCGTCGTCGAAGCCGACATCGACCGGCTGCGCGCCGCCCTCGACGCCGGCGATGTCACGAGCGTCGAGCTCGTCGCCCGGTACCTCAACCGCATCGCCGCGTACGACCGCACCGGCATCCGGCTCACCAGCGTCCCCGTGCTCGATCCCCGGGCCTTCGCGCACGCGCGGGCGAGTGATCGGCGTCGCGCCCGAGGCGAGACGATCGGCCCCCTCGACGGCATCCCTTTCACGGCCAAGGACAGCTACCGCGTCGAGGGTCTGCCCGTGGCATCCGGCTCCCCGGCGTTCCGCGACCTCATCGCCGGCGACGACGCCTTCGCGATCGAGCGCCTGCGCGCGGCCGGGGCGGTGTTCCTCGGACTGACCACGATGCCCCCGATGGCGGCCGGCGGCATGCAGCGCGGCGTCCACGGACGCGCCGAATCGCCGTACAACGGCGAATACCTCACCTCGGCGTTCGGCTCGGGTTCGTCCAACGGCTCGGGAACCGCCACAGCCGCCAGCTTCTGCGCCTTCGGCCTGGGCGAGGAGACGTGGTCGTCGGGTCGCGCGCCGGCCTCGCACAATGCCCTCGTCGCGTACACGCCCTCGCGCGGCGTCATCTCGGTGCGCGGCAACTGGCCGCTCGTGCCGACGATGGACGTCGTCGTGCCGCACACCCGCACGATCGGCGATCTGCAGCACGTGCTGGACGCCGTCGTCGCCGACGACCCGCAGACCGAAGGCGACCTGTGGCGCACCCAGCCGTGGATCCCGCTCCCCCGCCCGTCCGAGGTGCGCCCCCACTCCTTCACCCGGTTGGAGCCCCTGCCGCTCGCGGGCCTGCGCCTCGCGGTGCCCCGCATCTACGTCAACGGCGATCCCGACAACGCCTCGCCCATCCTCACGCGCGACAGCGTGATGCGACTGTGGGAAGACCTGCGCGGCGACCTCGAGGCCGCGGGCGCCGAGGTGGTCGAGACCGCTTTCCCCGTCGTCGACCGCTACGAGAAGCTGCACGACGGCGACGAGGACTTCCTCGACCGCGGGTTCGTCACGCGGGAGTTCCTCGACGACGAGGTGGGCGACCTCGCGGTGTGGGCGATGGACAGGTTCCTCCGCACCAACGGCGACCCGGCGCTGCCCCGGCTGTCCGACGCCGACCCCGCGCTGATCTTCCCCCACCCGCCCGGCGCCCTGCCCGACCGTTACGGCATCTGGCACTACGACATCTCGTACGACATCGGCGAGTACGTCGCCCGCGCCGCGCAGTGGGAGCCGGATTGGCGCGACGTCGCAAGCCTCGAAGACGGCCTCCGCGGCCTCGAGCACACCCGCCGCGTCGACGTCGAGCAGTGGATGGACGCCGAGGGTATCGACGCCGTGATCTTCCCCACGCAGTCCGATGTCGGCCCCGCCGACGCCGACGTGAACCCCGCCTCGGCCGACATCGCCTGGCGCAACGGCGTCTGGGTCTCGAACGGCAACCTCGTACCCCGCCACCTCGGCATCCCGACCGTCACCGTGCCGATGGGCACCATGGACGACACCGGGATGCCGGTGGGCCTCACCATCGCCGGGCCCGCCTACAGCGACGTCCGCCTCGTGCAGCTCGGAGCCGCGATCGCCGGCCTCGGGCAGCGCCGCACCGCCCCTGCGCGCACGCCCGCCCTGCCCGACGAGGCGCTGTTCGCCGCCCCCCGGCCGACGGGCGAGGGAGAGCTCGCGGTCGTCGTCGACGAGGTACGCCGCGACGGCGGACTCGTGCGCTTCCGCGCGACGATCACCGGCGGCACGGCCCGCGACCACGCCGCCTACGTCGACGGCGTGCGGGTCGACGTGGAGGTCGAGGGCGACCACCTCCGCGGGATGGCCCGCGTCGCGCCCGACGCGTACGGTGAGCCCGTGAGCGAGTGGGTCGCCCCCTTCGGTCCGCTCGTCGTCGTCGCCGTGCGCGACGCCGGCGGAGCCGTCGCCGGCGCCGTCGGCACGGCATCCGACTCTCCCCTGTGACACCCGCATCACCCGAGGAACAGCCCGTGAACGACACGACCCCCGTCCCGGTGTTCGACTACTTCCGCCAGGTCGACCTGCCCACCCCGACGCTCCGCGACGACGAGGTGCAGTCCCTCTTCGCCGAGACGTTCGGCGTGGAGATCGACGTGCAGGCGCTCGGCAGTCAGCAGGACCAGAATTTCCGTGTGTTCCCTCGCGGATCGACTGAGCCCCTCGGCGTGCTGAAGCTCAGTAATCCCGTCTTCAGCGAGGCTGAGATCGACATGCAGGATGCCGCGGCGTCCCGCGTGGCCGAACGGAGCCCGCACGTGCGCATCCCCCGCATCGTCGACGGCCCTCACGGGCCGATGTCGACCTGGTGGGATTCCAGCCAGGGGCGCATCCACGCGCGCGTGATCGAGAACATCGCGGGGCGCACGCTCACCGGCTCGAGCTACCTCGCGCCCGCGGTCGTGGAGGGACTCGGCGCCCTTGCCGGTGCGGTGAGCCTCGCGCTCGCCGACTTCACGCACCCCGCGAGCGGCCGCGTGCTGCAGTGGGACCTCCGCCACGCCGCGCGCGTGATCGACACCCTGCTCCCCCTCGATCCGGACGCCGAGGTGCGCGGCACCGTGCAGCGCGCCACCGACGCGGCCCGGGCCGCCCTCGCGCCCGTCGCCGACGCCCTCCCGCTGCAGGCCGGGCACTTCGACGTCACCGACGACAACGTCCTGCGCGCCCCCGGCGCGACAGTGCCCGACGCCGTCATCGACTTCGGCGACGTGTGCGCGTCGTGGCGGGTGGGCGAGATCGCCGTCACCGTCTCCTCCGTGCTGCACCACGACGGCGCCACCCCCGAGAGCGCCTTCCCCGCGATCCGCGCCTTCGACCGGGCGCGCGAACTCGGCGACGACGAGATCACGGCGTTTTGGCCCCTCGTCGTCCTCCGCGGATCCGTCCTCGTGCTCAGCGGGCGCGCGCAGGTGCGCCTCGACGACGCCAACGACTACGCCTCGGGGGCGCTCGAGCGGGAGTTCCGCATCCTCGAGCAGGCGGCATCCGTGCCCCTCCCCGTCCTCACCGCGGCGACGCGTGCGGCCCTCGGTCGCCCGCGGCGGAGCGAGCCCGGCTGGACCGGGACGCCGCTGCTGCCGCCCGGGCGCCGCGTCGAGCTGGACGCCTCGACCGAGTCTCCGCTCAACGACGCGGGAGCCTGGCTCGACGCCGCGACCCTCGACGACGCGGCCCTCGCCGCACTCGACGCCGGCGCCGAGATCGCGACCGTCCCCGCGTGGCGCGCGCGCCTCACCGGAACGACCGACCCGCTCCCCTCGACCGCCGAGACCGTGCCCACCGACGTGCTCGTGTGGCTCGCCGAACCGCTGCTCCTCGACGGCGACACCCGCGTCGACGGCGATGCGCTCATCGTGACGGAGGATGCCGAGGCCCTGACGATCAGCGGAGCCGCCGCCGCTGCGGCATCCGGAACCCTCCCCGCGCGGACGCGATTGTCGGTGCGGCGGAGCGTCGACGGGCTCGTCCCTCCCCCGCGCACCACCCGCGCCCTCGCCGACGCGTGGCGCGAGGTCGCCGGCGATCCCGGAGCCGCCCTCGGCCTCCCTCCCACCGCACCGGCGCACGATGACTCCCTGCAACGGCGCCACGAGGTGCTCGCCGAGGTGCAGGAGCACTACTACGGGGTGCCGCCGCGCATCGAACGCGGGTGGCGCGAGCTGCTCATCGACGTCGAGGGCCGCGTCTACCTCGACATGGTCAACAACGTCGCCTCGGTCGGTCACGCCCACCCGCACGTCGTGGCGGCGGGATCGCGCCAGATGCACCTGCTCAACACCAACTCGCGCTTCCATTACCGCGCGATCGCCGACTACGCCGACCGCATCGCCGCGACCCTCCCCGACGGCTTCGACACGGTCTTCTTCGTCAACTCCGGGTCGGAGGCGACCGACCTCGCGATCCGCCTGGCGATGGCGGCGACCGGACGCCCCGACATCGTCGCGATGCGCGAGGCGTACCACGGCTGGACCTACGCCAGCGATGCGGTGTCGACCTCCATCGCCGACAACCCCTTCGCCCTCGAGACGCGACCCGAGTGGGTGCACACCGTCGACGCGGCGAACTCCTACCGCGGAAGACACCGGGGAGCGGATGCCGTGCGGTACGCCCCCGAGGCGGTCGCGGTGATCGATGGGCTCGCGGCATCCGGTCGGCGACCCGCCGGGATGATCGCCGAGACGTACTTCGGCAACGCGGGCGGCGTCGCGCTCCCCGACGGATACCTGCGCGAGGTGTACGCGGCCGTCCGCCGCCACGGCGGTCTCGCGATCGCCGATGAGGTGCAGGTCGGCTACGGACGGCTCGGCGAGTGGTTCTGGGGTTTCCAGCAGCAGGATGCCGTTCCCGACATCGTCGCGGTCGCCAAGTCCATCGGCGGCGGGCACCCGCTCGGAGCCGTCATCACGCGCCGGGAGATCGGCGACCGCTACCGTACGCAGGGTTACTTCTTCTCCTCCACCGGCGGATCGCCGGTGTCGTCGGCCATCGGCATGGCCGTGCTCGACGTGATCGAGCAAGAGGGCCTGCAGGAGAACGCGCGGGTCGTCGGCGGACACCTGCAGCGCCGCCTCGAAGAGCTCGGCGAGCGGCACGACCTCGTCGGCGCCGTGCACGGATCGGGGCTCTACCTGGGGCTCGAGTTCGTGCGCGACCGCGAGACCCTCGAACCCGCCACGACCGAGACCGCGGCGATCTGCAACCGTCTGCTCGAGCGGGGCGTCATCATGCAGCCGACCGGCGACTTCCAGAACGTGCTGAAGATCAAGCCTCCGCTGGTGATCACGCGGGCCTCGGTCGACGTCTTCGTCGATGCGCTGGACCGTGTGCTGAGCACCGGCTTCTGACCCCGCGCGGCATCCCCCGCCGCTGAATCCGCCCCCGTACCGAACCCCAGGAGCCCGCCATGTGGCGCATGCCCATCGAATCCGCCCCGCACGAGCGCACGTGGATGGCCTTCCCGCGCGAGGGCGTCACCCTCGGCGAGGGTGCCGAGACCCGCGACGAGGGCTATCGCGCGTGGACCGAGGTCGCGCACGCCGTGGCGCAGTTCGAGCCCGTGACGATGGTCGTCGATCCGACCGAGATCGCGCGCGCCCGGCGCATGCTGTCGACCGACGTCGAGATCGTCGAAGCACCCCTCGACGAGTTCTGGATGCGCGACGTGGGCCCGACCTTCGTCGTCGACCCCGACCGCCCGGGCGTGCTCGGAGCCGTCGACTGGATCTTCAACGGCTGGGGCGCCCCCGACTGGGCCGAGTGGCAGAAGTCGGCGCTGCTCGCGCGCGTGGTCGCCGCGCACGCCGGCGCCGAGCGCATCGACTCGCTGCTCGTGGCCGAGGGCGGCGGCCTGCACGTCGACGGTCGAGGCACCGTGCTGCTCACCGACACGGTGCAGCTCGACCCGCGGCGCAACCCCTTCGCCGACCGCGCGCGGGTGGAGGCCGAGATGGCGCGCACGATCGGCGCGACCGACGCCATCTGGCTCTCGCGCGGCCTCACCCGCGACTACGACGACCTCGGCACGAACGGCCACGTCGACATCGTCGCGACCTTCGCCTCGCCCGACCACGTCCTCGTGCACGAGCAGACGGATGCCGCGCACCCCGACGCCGAGGTCTCGGTCCTCGTTCGACGGGAGCTCACCGACGCCTTCGCCGCCCTCGGTCGGTCGGTGACGATCACCGGCGTCCCCGCCCCCTCCACCCTGCGCGACGAGCACGGCTGGGTCGACTGGAGCTACATCAACCACCTCGTCACCAACGACGGCGTCGTGCTGTGCGGCTTCGGTGACGACGCCGCCGACGCGCGCGCCGCGGAGATCATCGCCGACGCCTATCCCGGCCGACGCGTGGTGACGATCGACTCGCGTCCGATCTTCGATCGCGGCGGTGGCATCCACTGCATCACGCAGCAGCAGCCGAAGGTGGGCTGAGCGGGGGCGCGCCCTCAGCGATCCAGATCGCGCAGCGCGGCGTCGACGGCGGCGACCACCGCCGGCGGCGCGGCCACGGCGGCGAGTTCGGCACGCAGGAGGCGGCCGGGCACCCAGCGGATGTAGGCGTCGAACTCGACCTGCATGTCGACGTCGTGCGCGCCCAGGGCGGCCGACACGACCGCGCACGCGCCGGGGGTGTCGGCGACGACGGCGAGGTCGCTGTCGACGCCGACCGGCTCTCGCGGCGGCGCGAGCGGTGCGTCGACCATCCACCGATGCTCCCCCGCCGTGACCTCGAACACCGGCCGGTCGCCCAGCTCGACCCGCGCGAGCATGCCGTGCGGGACCGTCGCCGTCACGGCGATCGCCTCCCCCGCGCGCCGCCACCGCACCCGGGCGCGACCGAAGGGGGTGTCGTGCACCGCCTCCGCCCACGTGAGGGCCTCGACGAACCACGGCCGCACGTGCACGCGCGCCCTCTCGACCCCCAGGCCCGCCACCCGGCGGTGCAGCACGTCGCCGACGGCACCGAGCGCGTAGTGGTTGAGCGACGTCATCCCCGAGGGATGCACCGTCCCGTCGGGGCGCACGGCATCCCAGCGCTCCCACATCGTCGTCGCGCCCATCGACAGCGGGTAGAGCCACGAGGGACACATCGTCTGCAGCAGCAGGCTCTCGGCTGCGGCCTCATGGCCGTTGTCGAGGAGCGCGTCGAGCACGACGGGAGTGCCGAGGAACCCCGTCGCCATCCGGTATCCGCCGGCGCGCAGGAGGAAGGCGAGACGATCGGCCGCGGCCTGTCGGCGCTCGGCCGGGACGAGCCCGAAGGCGAGCGCGAGAGCGTAGGCGGCGGGGGCATCGGATGCCAGACGCCCGGCCGGGGTGAGGTACGCCTCGCAGAACGCGGCGCGCACCTCCTCCGCCAGCCGCGCGTAGGCCTCCCCGCCGCCGGCGCGCGCGACCAGGTCGGCGGAGCGGAAGAAGTACGCCGTCGCGACGAGTCCCGGGTCGGCCTTGGCCTTGTCGGGGCGCGAGACGGTGGGGTCCAGCCAGTCGCCGTATTGGAAGCCGGTCTCCCACAGCCGCCCGGGTCCCGCCGCCTCGGCGACGGCGTCGACCCACGCCCGCATCGAGGGCAGCAGCTCCGCGACGATCGCCTCGTCACCGAGACGAGCGGCCATCACCGACGGCACGATCGTCACGGCATCCCCCCATCCCGCGGCCATCACGTCGCCGACCGCCGGCAGCGGGTCGGGCACGACGGTGGGGACCCGTCCCCCGCGCGGTTCCTGTTCGGCGCGCAGGTCGCGCAGCCAGGACGCGTAGAAGGCGCCGGCGTCGAACAGCGTCATCGCCGTCGCGGCGAACACCTGCGCGTCACCCGTCCACCCCAGACGCTCGTCGCGCTGCGGGCAGTCGGTCGGCAGCGCGAGCGCGTTGCCCTCGAAACTGCGCACGATGTTGGCGTGCAGTCGGTCGAGCCGATCGTCGGAGCACGAGAACCATCCGGTGCGCCGGAGGTCGGTGCGCAGGACGTCGATCACCACGCTCCCAGGATCGACCGCACCGCCGGTGATCTCGACGTAGCGGAACCCGTGGAACGTGAAGGCCGGTCCGCACGCGCGGGGCCCGGTCCCGTCGAGCACGAACTCGTCGACCGCCGCCGCCGCACGGAGGGGCCGGACGTTCAGTGCGCCGTCCTCGAGCACCTCGGCGTGCCGCACGGTCACGCGCGAGCCGGCGACCCCGTCGGCGACGAGCCGCACCCGCCCGACGACGTTCTCGCCCACGTCGAGCAGAAGGGTGCCGGCGGCGCTCGGTAGCACCCGCGACCCGCGGAGGGTGCGCACGCGGCGCACCGGCTCCACGTCGATCACCGCCGGGAGGCTCATCGGCGCGATGCACGCGGGGGTCTCCCACCCGGACGCATCGAAACCGGGCTCGCGCCACCCGCCCTGCGCGCGGCGGAAGTCGACGCGCTCGCCCACGTACAGCCCGCTGGAGACGATCTCGGTGCGCCGCGTCAGCCGCCACCGCTCGTCGGAGCCGATCTCCTCGACGCGCCCGTCGCGGTGCGTCAGCCGCAGCACGGCTCCCACGGCGGCCTGGTCGCCGTAGAAGCGCTCGGCGGTGTCGCCGAACCCGTACCGTTCGGTGAACCACCCGCCCGCGGCGCGGACGGACAGCACCTGGGTCGCGCCGGGGCGCAGCAGCGCGGTCACGTCGGTCGTGGCGAGACCCAGCCGTTTCCGGTAGGCCGTCCACCCCGGCGCGAACAGCGCGTCGTCGACCGGGATGCCGTCGATCGCCGCGTCGAAGACACCGTGGGCCGTGACCCACAGGCGCGCGGCGATCACGGTGTCGGCCACGGAGATCTCGCGCCGCACGGCGAACGGCGCGGCTTCCGTGTCGGGCCCGTCGATGGCGAGCAGCGGCGCCGTCCAGGGCCCGGGGAAGACCACCGCCTCGATCTCGGCGGGCCCGCTCCACGGCATCCAATCGTCGTCGACGCCTCGCACGCGCACGCGCAGAGTGTGGCGGGCGCCGGCGGCCAGGTCGGCGAAGGGCCACGGCACCAGCACCCCGTGGGCGGGCACCGCGACCGGTTCGGCGTCGTCGAGACGCAGCTCGGCGCTCTCGGCCCGCCATCCCGTCGGCGCGTCGACGGTCCACGACACGGGAGGGCGGGGCTCCGCGGCGACGGAGACGTCGCGGCGGCGGCCGATGCGCGGGCCGATCAGCCGCACGGACGGAGGGATCACACGGGTCCTTTCGGTCGCGATGCCGCCGCCGGACACGACGGCGGCATCGCGAGAGGGGTCAGCGCCGGGCGAGTCGCCGGCGGACGATCAGCGCTCCCGCGCCGAGGAGGAGCGCGCCGAGGGCGGGGAACAGGATGCCGAGCACCGCGGGAGTCCCCGTGCTCGCGAGCGCCCCCGAGCCGGTGGCACCCCCGGCATCGGGCGCGGGGTCCGCCGACCCCCGGCCGCCACCCGGCTGCGCCGGGGTGCCCGGGTCGGTCGGAGTCCCCGGATCGGTCGGAGTGCCCGGGTCGGTCGGGGTGCCCGGTTCCGGCTCGACCGCGGGGAGCAGACGCACGGCGTGGAACTGCGCCGAGTCCTTCTCGGCGGCGATGCCTCCGCCCCAGGCCAGGTAGCCGTCACGGCCCTGGCCGTCGGCCTCGTTCACGATGATCGCGCTCGACAGCAGCGCGGCGTCGCGATCGACTCCGGCGAGCGCCGTCCAGGGCACCGACACCTCGTACACGGTGCGGTGGGTGTCCTCATCGCGGGAGATCGCGACCTCGGTGCCGGGCACGACGCCCGCACCCTGACCGACCGAGAGCCAGCGGTACAGCTGCGGCCCCTCCGAGGTGAGCGCCATGCCGAACTCGTGCCACACGCTCGCCGCCCCCGGCGCGCCACCGGCGACGGTGAACTGCACGGAGTCGCCCTGCCAGATGTTCGCGCCCGTCGCCGGCTGGTCGTGCACGTCGTCGACGACCTCGGCCGAGATGTACAACGCGTCGTCGTCCCAGGTGAGCCACGCGCGCGCCGACTGGTCGTCGACGGCGGGCGGAGTGTCTGTCCCCTCCGGGGTGAACGTCGCCGGTGTGAGGCCGGTCAGGTCGTCGAGCGTGCCGTCGACCGAGACGCGGTGGCGGGCCGCACCATAGGCAGCGGCGACGTCGAGGGGCGACACGGCGCCCTCGACCCGTACCGCGGCGCCGTCGACGATCGCCTCCGCGGAGAACGTCGTGCGCGCGTCGAGCTCGCCGAGGGGGACGTCGACGGTCACGGCGTCGCTCGCGGGCAGGACGGCGGGCACGTCGGCCGCGGCATCCGTTCCGCCCATCGTGTACGTCAGGGACTGGAGGGGGAGGTCGGATGCCGAGGCGTTGCTCAGGCGCAGCCGGAGCACGTCCGTGCCGTCCGCCGAGATCGCCTGCGTTCCGGTCAGGGCGACCGGCTGCTCGATCGTCGTGCGCGCCCGCAGCAGGCCGGCGGCGCGGTCGCCGTCGAACAGCCGCGCCACGGTCTCGTACGATCCCGTCGACGTGGGTGCGGGCGCGGAGATGGCGGTGGTCGCGGGTGCGGTGCCGTCGGTGCTCTGTGTGAACGCACGCCCGTCCGGAAGGTTCAGACGCCACGTGGTCGCCGCGCCGTCCGAGCGGCCCGCGACGCTCCAGCGACCGGTCACCTCCGCTCCCACCACACCGCCGTCCAACGAGACCGACGTCTCCGATGCTGCGGCGCCGGTCACGTCGCCGCGCACGTAGAGCGGGTCGTCGTCGACCGTGACGACCACGTCGCCGCCGTCGGCATCCAGGGTGTCGGCTCGGCCGTAGGCGTCGGTCACCGTCACGGCGCCGGTGCCGCTCAGCCGCAGGGTCTGCGCGGTATTCGCCCAGAGCACGCGCAGCGGGCCCTCCGCCGTGTCGAAGAGGTATTGCCGCACCCCCGCGACGGCGTCGTCGCGACCGGCGGAGGTCGCTCCCTCGAGCTGCGCGGCGGCGACGGAGTACGACGCGAAAGCGGGCTTCGGCGTGTAGGCCCCGCGCGTGTCGTCGGCGGCGCGCAGCAGACCGAAGTTCTGCTCGGTCTCGGCCGGGTCGACGCCGTCGGAGACGAGGTCGTACACGTAGTAGCGCGCGGCGTCGTGCGCCGCGGCGATCACGGCGGAACGGGCGATGTCGGACGCCTGTTCGCGCTCCGAGACGGCGCGGGCGTTGGTGCCGGTGGGCCAGCCGTGCTCGGTGATCCACAGCGGCTTGCTCACCCCGCCGTTGTATTGCCGCACGAGCGCGTCGATGCGCGTGAGGGTGTCGTCGAGGGCGTCGGCCGAGACCGGGTAGCTGTAGGGGTGCAGCACGATCCCGTCGACGTACTGCAGCGCCCCGAGGCGGAACGTCTGCTCGAGCCAATCGGTGTTGAGGTTCGCCACCGCCGGCCCGATGACGGGCAGGTCGGGCGCCGCCGCCTTGACGGCCGGGGAGGCCGCGGCGAGAAGGTTCACGTAGTCTTCGGGCGAGGTGCGGGTGTTGCCCCCGAGCCCCAGGTCCCACTCGTTCCACAGCTCGATCCCCGTGGCCTGGTCGCCGAACTCGGTCGCCATGGCGGCGGCGTAGGCCGCGTAGGCGGAGACGGCTTCGTCGCTCGTGGGCCCGTCGCCCCCGTCGTAGAGCGGGTTGCCGTAGCCGGCGAGAAGGAGCGGACGGACGCCGGCCTCCCGCGCCGCGTCGAGGAACTCCGCGCGCGGGCGGTCCCAGTCGTACACGCCCTTCTGCGTCTCGACCTCGCTCCAGTACACCTCGTCGCGCAGCTGGGCGAAGCCGCCCGTGGCCAGCGTGGGCAGGGAGTCGACGCTCCACGACTGCCCGTAATGCGTCGCCGCTCCGAAACGTGCGGTCGCCGAGTCGGCGGCATCGCGATCGGGCAGCACGGCGAAGCTCGTCTCGGCCCGCGCGGCGTCGTCGTCGACCGAGACGGCGAGCGCGTACCAGCCGAGGCCGGATGCCGGCAGCTCGAGCGTGCCGTCGGCATCCTCGGCGCCGTCGGCGACGACCGCGCCGGTCTGGTCGGTGACCGTCCACGCCACCCGGGCGGCGTCGGTGGCATAGGCGATCCGCGGAGTCTCCCCCTGGCGGAAGAGGTTGCCGGTGACCAGCGGTGTGAGCGCGACGCTCGGAGCGGCGGCGAGGGCGGGGGATGCCGGGACCAGGAGCGCTGCGCACAGCAACCCCGTCCCGATGAGGCCGCCGCGAACGCGCGGGGGACGGTTTCCAGCAGTGGCGGACACGAATTCTCCTCGTCGAGCGGATTCGGAATCTAGGCAAGCGTTTGCCCTCCAGCAGTGTGGGAGAGGCTGATCGATCTGTCAACACCGGAATGCGCGACGGCGCGCCGAAGCGAATCACACTTTGACGCTCAGCCCATGAGGTGCTAGACATCTCAGGGCAAGCGATTTCCCTCTTGCTTCCGCTCTTCGCCAAGGAGTTTCAATGACGAAACGTGTCCGTTCCGTCGCCGCCGTGATCGCACTCGGCGGCCTGTCGGTCGCAGCCCTCGCCGGCTGCAGCTCCCCCTCCACGGGGACCACCGACGGCAAGGTCTCGATTCAGATCGGCGACCGGCCCAGCGCCGACCGACCCGAAGACCGCGCCTACTTCGACAAGCGTGTCGAAGCCTTCCAGCAGGCCAACCCCGACATCACTCTCGAGCCGGTCGAGACGAGCTACGACGCGTCGACCTTCCAGGCACTCTCGGCCGGTGGCAGCCTGCCCACCGTCATGAGTGTGCCGCTGACCGAACCCGCCGGTCTCATCAAGCGGGGCCAGGCCGCCGACCTCACCGACGTCCTGAAGGACGAGGGCCTCCTCGACAGCCTCAACCCCACGGTGCTCAAGCTCGCCGAGAACAGCGAGGGGCGCGCCTACGCCATTCCCACCAACGCCTACTCCTTCGGCCTCGTCTACAACCGCGAGCTGTTCACCAAGGCCGGTCTCGACCCCGATTCCCCGCCCGCCACCTGGGACGAGGTGCGCGCCGCCGCGAAGAAGATCCACGACGCCACGGGCGCCGCCGGCTTCTCCATCCTCACCACCGCGAACACCGGCGGGTGGCAGTTCTCGGGCATGACCTACTCGTTCGGCGGCACCGTCGAGAACGAGGACGGCTCGCAGGCCACCTTCGACGACAAGCCCTCCACGCAGGCGCTGCAGCTGATCAGCGACATGCGGTGGAAGGACGGCACCATGCCCGAGAACACCCTCTACGACATCCCCACCCAGGGGCAGGACTTCGCCGCCGGCAAGATCGGGATGATCATCGGCGCGAGCGACTCGTACTACAACATCGTGCAGAACCTGAAGCTGCCCGCGGACAGCTTCGGCATCGGCGGGATGCCGCAGGCCAAGGCCGACGAGGGGACCCTCGGCGGCGGCACGGTGCAGATCGTCGACCCGAAGGCGAGCGCCGAGCAGCAGGCCGCTGCGGTCAAGTGGGTGAAGTTCTTCTACCTGCAGCGCTACCTCGACGAGACCACCGCCGTCGACGATGCGAAGGCGTCGAACGAGGCCGGCTCCGTCACGGGCCTCCCGGGGCTTCCCGTCGTCAACAGCGACCAGTACTCCACGTACTTCGACTGGATCGCGGACTACATCAACGTCCCGAGCGCGAACTTCACCTCGTACCTCGACGCGTCGGCATCCATCCCCGTCGTCGCCGAGCCGGTCAACAATGCGCAAGAGGTGTACGGCGCCCTCGACACGGTCGTCCAGACGGTCCTGACCGATCAGGACGCCGACATCCCCTCCCTGCTCAGCACCGCTCAGACCGACGTGCAGTCGCGCCTCAGCCGCTGATCACCCCACCCGGGGCGGGTCGCCGCGCGGCCCGCCCCTCCCTCCCCCGGAGACGTCCATGACCGATCTCGACGAGCGTCCGCGCACCGCCGCGCGAACCACCGCCACTCCCGCGCGCACCGCCCGCCGGCGACGCCCCTGGCGCCCCGGCCTGACCGCGCTGCTCATCGCCGCCCCGGCGATCCTCGTCTACGCCTACTTCTCGTGGGGACCCATCCTCAGCTCGCTCGTGATGAGCGTGCAGCGCGTCGTGTTGACCGGGCAGAGCGACTTCGTCGGTCTCGACAACTTCGTCTACGTCCTGAGCGATCCGGGTCTGCCGCAGGCCGCGGGCAACACGGTGCTGTACACGGTGCTCGCCATCGTCTTCGGCTTCCCGGTGCCGCTCGCCCTCGCGGTGTTCATCTCCGAGATGCGCTCGCGCGCCTGGTACTTCAGCGCCCTCGCCTACCTGCCCGTCATGGTGCCGCCGGTCGTGGCGATCCTGCTCTGGAAGTTCTTCTACGCCCCCGACGCGGATGGCCTGTTCAACACCGTCCTCGGGTGGGTCGGCATCGGTCCCCTGCCCTGGCTCAACTCCCCCGCGAGCGCCATGCCCTCGATCGTCCTGGAGACCACCTGGGCGGGAGCCGGAACCGCGGTCATCATCTACATCGCGGCGCTGACGAGCATCCCCGGCGAGCTGTACGAGGCCGCCGAGCTCGACGGCGCCGGGATCTGGCGCCGCGTCTGGCACGTCGCCCTCCCGCAGATGCGCGGGATCATCGGCACGATGCTGCTGCTGCAGATCATCGGCACGATGCAGGTCTTCACCGAGCCGTTCCTGTTCACCGGCGGGGGTCCGCAGGGAGCGACGAAGACGCTGCTCATGACGATCTACGACTACGCCTTCACCCGCGTCGACTACGGGGCGGCGACCGCGCTCAGCGTGCTCCTCGCCCTCGTCCTCGGCCTGTTCTCCCTGGCCTACTTCCGCCTCACGCGCAGCTGGAGCCGCTCATGAGCCTGCTCTCCCTCGGTCGCCGCCGCCCCGCCGCCGCCCCCGAGCCCCTCACCCGCACCAACATCTCGGATGCCGACCGCTCGCGCCCCTCCGTGCGGATCAGCCTCGGCGTCGGTCACGTCCTCGTGCTCGCGGCGCTGATCATCGCCGGCCTCGGGCCGATCGTCTGGCTCGCCCTCGCGGCGGTCTCGCCGACGCAGGACCTCATCCGCGGCCCGTTCTCCTTCTTCTCCAGCGGCGTCGTGCAGTGGGAGAACCTCGGCATCGCGTGGGAACGCGGCCGCATCGGTCACTACCTCACCAACACCGCGATCCTCGCGGCCGGCTCGGTCGTGACCACGCTGCTCGTCTCGACGACCGCCGCCTTCGTCATCACGGTGCTGCGCCCGCGTTGGGGCAAGGTGCTCTCCGGCGCGATCCTCGCCACCCTCTTCATCCCGGGCATCGTCTCGCTCGTGCCGCTGTACCTCACGGTGCGCGAACTGCCGGTCCTCGGCATCTCGCTCATCGACACGTGGTGGGCGGTCTGGCTCCCCGCGGGCGCGACGGCCTTCAACGTGCTGATCATCTCGCGCTTCCTCGAGGCGATCCCCGCCGACCTGTACGAGGCGGCGCGCATCGATGGCGCCGGCCCGCTTCGCATCCTGTGGAGCATCGTCCTGCCCCTGGCGCGACCGATCCTCGGCGTCGTCGGCCTGCTGACCGTGGTGGCGTCGTGGAAGGACTACCTGTGGCCGCTGCTAGTGCTGCCCACCCCCGACAACCAGCCGGTCTCGGTGGCGCTGCCGCGCCTGGCCGATCAGACCGAGCTCAGCGTGCAGATGGCCGCGCTGTTCCTCTCGCTCGTCATCCCGGTGGCGCTGTTCCTCGTCTTCCAGCGCCAGTTCCTGCGGGGCGCGAGCATGGCGGGCGGGGTGAAGGGATGAGCCGCATCCTCGTCACGGGGGCCGACGGAGAGATCGGCCGCGCCGTCAGCGAGAGCCTCGTCGCCGCCGGTCACTCCGTCACCGCCCTGTCGCTGTCGTTCTCGTCGCACCACCCGGCCGACCGCCTCGTCGAGGGGGACGCGACCTCGCCCGACGTGGTCGACCGCGCGATGGACGACGTCGACGCCGTCGCCCACTTCGCCGCGATCCCGCACCCCACCCTCGGCACCCCCATCGACGTGTTCCGCGTCAACACCGCCGCGACCTTCACCGTGCTCACCCGCGCCGGCGAGCGAGGGGTGCGTCGGGCCGTGATCGCCAGCAGCATCAATGCCATCGGATACCCGAACAACCCCCACGGCGCGTTCCCCCCGGCCTTCCCGCTCGACGCGCACACGCCGCCCGACATCGCCGATGCGTACTCGCTGTCCAAGCTCGTCGACGAGCGCACCGCGGCCTACGCCCACCGCCGCTACGGTCTCGACGTCGTCGCGCTGCGCTTCCCCCTGGTGAAGTGGCCCGACGTGCTGCGCGACGTCGCCCTCGAGTTCGAGGCCGACCCGGGTCGGCTCGCCCGCGAGGGCTGGGCGTACCTCACGATGCACGACGCCACCCGCGCCGTGCAGCGCGCGCTCGACGCCGACGTGGTCGGCGCGCCCGTGATCCCGCTCAGCGCCGCCGACACCCTGCTGCCGGTCGACTCGGCCGAGCTGGTGGCGCGGTACGCCCCCGGCACCGTCCTCGCGCACCCGGTCGTCGGGCGCGCCGCCCTCGTCGACACGAGCGCGGCCCGCGACCTGCTGGGCTTCGCGCCGAGCGAATCCATCCACGACGGCACCGCCACCGAACGGGCGTCCCTGATCAGGAGCGAACGATGACCCTCGCCGAGACCGACACGGCCTTCCCACAGCCCTGGTTGCCGCGCGAGGACGTCCGCATCACCGACCTCCGCGCGATCGTCACCGCCCCCGAGGGGATCCCGCTCGTCGTGGTGCGCGTCGACACCGACCAGCCGGGCCTCTACGGCTACGGCTGTGCGACGTTCACGCAGCGCTGGAAGGCGGTCGTGGCGTTCCTCGAGCACGTGCGCCCGCTCGTCGTCGGCCGCTACCCCGGCGACATCGACGACCTCACGCGCCTCGTGCGCTTCACCGGGTACTGGCGCGAGGGACCGGTCGGCAACAACGCGCTGTCGGGGCTCGACATGGCGCTGTGGGACATCGCCGGCAAGAGAGCCGGGATGCCGGTGTACGAGTTGTTCGGTGGGCGGGTCCGCGCCGCCGCCGACACGTACCTGCACGCCGAGGGCGCGGATGCCGCGGCGACCACCGACCACGTCCGGAAGCTCATGGCGGCCGGACAGCGTCACGTGCGCATCCAGTCCGGCCAGCAGGGCGCGGGCCACTACGGGGCGCCCCCGCTCGTCGGCGAGTTCGCCTGGGCGAAGCACGCCGCGGGGTGGCGGGTCGAGGACTACCTCGTCGCCACGCCGCGCCTCTTCGCGCACGTGCGCGAAGAGCTCGGCGACGGTGTCGAACTGCTGCACGACGTCCACTCGCGCTTGAGCCCGAGCCAGGCCATCACGCTGACGCGCAGTCTCGAGCCCTACCGCCCCTTCTTCGTCGAGGACGTGCTCGCCCCCGAGCACTGGCACCGTCTCGGCGAGGTGCGTCAGGCGTCACCCGTGCCGATCGCGGTCGGCGAGCTGGCGACCTCGTTCACCGATGCCGCCCGGCTCGTGCGAGAGCACCAGGTCGACTACCTGCGCGCGCACCTTTCCGACGTCGGCGGGGTGAGCGCGGCCCGGCGCCTCGCGGTCCTCGCCGACATCGAGGGCGTGCGCACCGCCTGGCACTCCCCCGGCGACGCCTCGCCGTTCGCGGTCGCCGCCGCCGTCGCCCTCGACGTCACCTCGCCCGCCTTCGGCATCCAAGAGGGGCACGTCTACAACGAGGCGGCCCACGAGGTGTTCCCCGGCATGATCGACATCGTCGACGGCTGGCTGACCCCCAACGACGCCCCCGGGTGGGGCATCGAGGTCGACGAGAAGGCCGCCGCCCGCTTCCCCGCGGGGCTGTCCGGCCACGACGCGTGGGCCGCGAAGGTGCGCGCGCCCGACGGCGCGTTGATCGCCCCCTGACCCTTCCGCCCCCTCCGAAGAGAGATCCCGCATGACCTGGTCCCTCGCGCCCTCGCGGCGCTGGCTGCTCCGCGACGGCGAGCCCGCCTTCCTCCTGGCCGACACCGTCTGGGCCGCCTTCGGCGGCGCCCGCCCCGACGAGTGGCTCGATCACCTCGAGCGCCGGCGTCGTCAGGGGTTCAACGCGCTGCTGTTCAGCATCCTGCCGATCGAGCACGATCGCTCCAGCGGCACGCTCTCGCCCTACGCGATCCGCGACGGGCGGCTCGACTTCGCCGCCGGCGACCCCGCCTACTGGGACGACGCCGAGCGCGTGCTCGCCGCCGCCCGCGCGCACGGCTTCACGCCGATGCTCGTGCTGCTGTGGAACAACTTCGTGCCCGGCACGTGGGGGGCCGGTCTCACCCCGGATCACGTGATGGATGCCGAGCAGACGGCGTCGTACGTGGCCGACGCCGTCGCCCGCTTCGCGCGCTTCGACCCGATCTGGATCGTCTCGGGCGACGACGACCTCAACGACGACATTGCTCTGGCGCGCTACAGCGCGGTCGCGGCGCAGGTGCGCGAGCTCGCGCCCGACCAGCTGATCACCTGGCACGACACTCCCACGGCCCGGATGCCGGCACCCCTCGCCGACGGCGGACTGCTCGACTTCCACGGCCTGCAGTCCGGTCACAACGAGGCCTGGGACACCCTCCCCTCCGAGCTGACCCGGTACTACCGCGCGATGGACGTCGACCGCCCGATCATCAACCTCGAGCCCTGCTACGAGGGGCTCGGGCGCTTCGCCGGGCGCGCACGGCACTCCGCCGCCGACGTCCGCCGGGCGAGCTGGACGGGTGTCGTCGCGGGCGCCGCGGCCGGCCTCGGCTACGGCGCGCACGGCGTGTGGTCGTGGCACCGGCGGGGCGAGGGCTTCGCCGCGGCCGACGTGCACGGCGATCCCTTCCCGTTCGCGGTGGCCGCGGCCTTCCCCGGCGCCGACGACGTCGCCCTCGTGCGGCGCATCGTGGATGCCGAGCGGCTGTGGGGCCTCGACGGCGACGACGATCTGCTGGTCGACGAACCCTCCGGCGCCGTCGCGGGCCGCACGCCCGACGGCGTCGTCGCGGTGTACGCGCCCGAGGCGTTCGCCCTGACCCTGCGCGGGCGCGCCGACGCGGGTCTCGAGGTGAGCGTGTACGACCTCGCCGCGCGCCGCCCGGACGCCGCGCGCTGGAGTCTCGTCGACGGCAGCGTGCGGCTCGCGCAGCCGGAGTTCCCCGGCGACGCCCTCTACGTCATCCGCGGACTCGCACCGATCGGCCGCTGATGGCGCACGTGTTCACCCTCGGCGAGGCGCTCGCGACCTTCTTCGTCGATGCCGGCGGGGAGCCGTCGATGGTCGCCGTCGCCGGAGCCGAGCTGAACACCGCCGTGGGCGTGGCTCGTCTCGGCCACCGTTCGTCGTGGATGTCGCGCCTCGGCGACGACGCCTTCGCCGGCCTCGTGCGCGCGACGCTCGCGGCCGAGGGGATCGACGACCGCTTCGTGCGCGCGGCGCCCGGGGAGAAGACCGGTCTCATCGTCAAGCAGCGCCTGAGCGACGACCTGGTGCGCAGCGAGCACTACCGCGTCGGCTCGGCGGCCTCCGGACTCACCGCCGCCGACTTCACGGCCGACGATCTCGCGGACGTCGACCTGGTGCACGTCTCCTGCATCACGGCCTCCCTCGGCGAGGGGCCGCGTGCGCTCTTCGAACGCGTGGTGCACGAGGCGGCGGGTCGCGGCGTCCCGGTCTCGCTCGACACGAACCATCGGCCGCAGCTCATCGACGACGCCGGGCTGCGTGACGCCGTCGACGACGTGATCGAGCACGTGGACACCCTGCTGTGCAACGAAGACGAGGCGCGGGTGCTCACGGGCCTCGACGATGCGGAGGAGGCCGTCGCGACCCTCCTGGCCCGCGGACCGCGCACGGTGGTGGTCAAGCTCGGCCGCCACGGAGCCGTCGCGGGCGACGCCGCGGGCGTGCGACGCTCGCCCGCCGTGGAGATCCCCCCGCCGCACCACCCGGTCGGCGCGGGCGATGCGTTCGCCGCCGGGTGGATCACCGCGGTCCTCGAGGGGCTCCCCGTCGACGGAGCCCTGCGCCGTGCCGCGTGGTGCGCCGCCCGCGTCGTAGCCGACCCGGGCGACCACACCGGCTTCCCCTCCCGCGACCGCCTCGCCGAGGTCGCCGCGTGAGCGCCGGGCCGGCGCGCGTCGCGCTGCGATCGGACGACCTGCTCGTCGAGGTCGACGCCGAGGGGGCGCGCATCGCCCGCCTGACCCATGTGCCGACCGGCCGGGAGATCCTCGCGACCACCCCCTGGGCGGACGAGGCGCGCGACGCGTTCTCGCTCCCCGACTCCAGCGGCGAGTGGCACCGCCGTTACCCGGGCGGGTGGCACGTCCTGCTCCCGCGCGCGGGTGACGCCCCCGCCGGCGTCGCGCCGACGCAGCCGTTCCACGGCGAGGCGGCCTGGCGCACGTGGACGCTGTCGCAGGAGGGCGCCTCGTGTCGCGCCCGCGTGCACCTGCGCACGGTCCCCCTCGAGGTCGACCGCGTCGTCTCGCTCGTCGAGAGCGGGCTGCGCGTCGACACCGCCGTGCACAACCACTCGTCCGAGACCGCCCGCATCGGGTGGGCGGAGCACCCGGCCTTCGCGGGCGATCTGTTCGATGACGCCGTGGTCTCGACCGGCGGCGGCGGCCTCGCGGTCGCCCCGGCGCCGTCGGCGGGCTTCGACGACGTCTCGGGGGCCGCGGGCTCGCTCACCGTCGAGGGTCGTGAGCTCGCGCTCGCGCTGAGCTGGGACGCGCGGCTCTTCCCCCGCCTGTTCGTCTGGCGTGAGCGCCGCGGATCGACCGGTTTCCCGTGGTGGGCGCAGGTGGATGCCGTGGGACTCGAGCCCTCGTCCGACCCGTACGCCCAGCCGGGCGACGCCCTCGGCTCGATCGAGGTCGCCCCCGGGGCGACGGTGCGCTCGACGGTGACCCTGCACGTCCGCGGCATCGGCGCCGCGACGGCCTAAGATCGATCCGCAATGGCGAAAGACGCGATCTCCCTCCGCGACGTGGCGGCTCTGGCAGGAGTGTCGGTTCCCACGGCGTCGAAGGTGCTCCGCGGACAGGGCAAGGTCTCCGAGACCACGCGCGAACGCATCCTGGCCGTCGCGAAGCGCCTGGACTACCAGCCCAACGCCCTGGGGCAGTTCCTCGCGCAGGGGCGCAGCGCCACCGTCGCGGTGCTGACCGTGAACGCCCCCGGTGCCTTCACGATGCCGGTGCTCACCGGCGCCACCACCGCCTTCGGCGCTCGCGACCTCTCCGTGCTCGTCTCCGACGCCCATCTGGACCGCGCCCTGTTCGCGGCGACGGCCCGCAAGCTCCGCGCCCGCAGCATCGACGGCCTGCTCGTGATCGGTGACGGCTCGAGCTCCGACATCCACTCCATCAGCGCCGGCTTCACGGTGCCCGTGGTCTACGCCTACGGCCACTCCGACGACGCCGAGGACGCGTCGTTCCTCCACGACGGCTACGGGGCCGGTCGCCTCGCCGGCGAGCACCTCGTCTCGATCGGATGCCGTCGCATCGCCCACGTCTCGGCCGCCGACCACGACCGCTCCGCACGCGACCGCTCGACGGGGCTCTCCGACGCGCTGAGCGAGGCGGGACTCGCGCTCGACCCCGCCCTCGTGCTGCGCGGCGACTGGTCGCAGGCGTGGGGCCGCGCGGCCGCCCAGCGCCTCATCGCCTCGGGCGTCGCCTTCGACGGCGTGTGCTGCGGCAACGACACGATCGCCACCGCCGTCGCCGGGGTGCTGGCCGAGGCCGGCATCCGCGTCCCCCACGACGTCGCGATCACCGGAATGGACAACCTCGCCGGCTCCACCGGCCAGGACGACGACAGTCTCACCACGATCGATCTGCGCCTGAGCGCCCTCGGCGACCGTGCCGCGAACTACCTCGCCGACGTCATCGGCGGCACCGAATACGCCCCGGGCCGCCACGTCGAGCCCGCGCAGCTCGTCCTCGGTCGCTCGACCGCCCGCTGAGCGCGAGGCGGTTCCTCGAGCGCGGGCCGGGTGTCGTTCCTTCGCCGGAATCGGTGACGGGATCGAGAGAAAACGAGCCGCCGCACAACGGGGCTCCCCGTCGCCGTACGCCGGCGACGCGGTCAGCGCACCGCGGCCAGCACGAGCGGGTCGCTGCATCCTCGATGCGAAGCCCCGGATGCGCCGGTCCATGTCGTGCTGCAGCAGCAGCGCGCCGATCCGTTCGGCGAGCGGCGCCAGCCACCGGGGGCGGCACGCGAAGTTGTAGCGCCACACGGCGAGAGTGCTGTGCGGGTCGTGGGCGACGGGGGTGAACTTCCACCCGCCAGCGAGTCGTTCGAAGAACCACGACCCCTTCGTCATCTTCATGCCGACGTTCGACGGCGGGTTGTATGAGACGTACTCGCTCTCCATGCGGAAGCCGAAACGCTGCACGGTGTGGGTCCGCACGCCCTTGCCCGGGGCGGTCGCGCCGTCGACGAAGTACTGGCGTCGGATGAACGGATCCCATCGCTTGCGGATCTCACCGGTGGTCTGCGAGACGGCGAACGCCGTGCTCGGATCGACCGGGACGACGCAGCGGGACTCGATGACGGGCATGCACTCATCGTGGCAGGCCGCACCTGTCCGCACATCTCGGGAAGAACATGACGAAGGCCCCGAATCCGTGAGGATTCAGGGCCTTCGTGGTGGCGGTGACGGTGGGATTTGAACCCACGGTAGGGGTGAACCTACACAACATTTCGAGTGTTGCACCTTCGGCCGCTCGGACACGTCACCGCCGACTAGCTTACGACACTCTCCGGGATGCCGCGAATCGGCGCCGAATCGGCATCCGGCATCCGTTCCTCCACCGTCGAAGCACCCCTGTGGAGCCGTTTCGCGCGCGCTGCCAGGATCGAGCCATGAGCGTGATCGAGAACTCGAAGCTGACGGTCGTGGGCGCGGGAAGCGTGGGGGCGAGCGTCGCGTACGCGGCTCTCATCCGCGGGTCGGCCCGCCACGTCGCGCTGTACGACATCGCCGCCGAGAAGGTCGAGGCCGAGGTGCTCGACCTCGCCCACGGCACGCAGTTCACCGGATCGAGCGACATCACCGGCGGCAGCGACGTCGCCGTCGCCGAGGGGTCGCACGTCGTCGTCATCACGGCCGGAGCGAAGCAGAACCCCGGCCAGACCCGCACCGAGCTCGCCGCCACCAACGCCCGCATCATCCGCGACATGATGCCGCAGCTGCTCGAGGTCGCCCCGAACGCGATCTACGTGATCGTCACGAACCCGTGCGACGTGCTCACCGTGCTCGCTCAGGAGGCCACCGGCCTGCCGACGCGGCGCATCTTCGCCTCCGGCACGGTGCTCGACACGTCGCGCCTGCGGTGGAAGATCGCCCAGCGCGCCGGCGTCGCCACCTCGAGCGTCCACGCGTGGATCGTCGGCGAGCACGGCGACACCGAGTTCCCCCTGTGGTCGACCGCGACGATCGGCTCGGTCCCCATCACGGAGTTCGAGCTGCCCGACGGCTCTTACTTCGACCAGGACGAACTGGATGCCATCGCCGTCGACGTCCGTGACGCCGCCTACAAGGTGATCAAAGGCAAGGGCGCCACCAACTACGCCATCGGGCTCTCGAGCGCCCGCATCGTCGAGGCGATCCTGCGCGACGAGCACGCGATCCTCCCCGTGAGCACCGTCCTGTCTACCT
This sequence comes from Microbacterium galbum, assembly GCF_032464915.1. Lineage (NCBI taxonomy): Bacteria > Bacillati > Actinomycetota > Actinomycetes > Micrococcales > Microbacteriaceae > Microbacterium > Microbacterium galbum. The sequence continues at coordinate 1,001,216 of NZ_JAWDIS010000001.1, forward strand.
TCCACGGCGTCGACGGCATGGCCCTGTCGGTGCCGTCGATCGTGTCGGCACGGGGCGCGGTGCCCATCGCCGCGACGCCGTTCTCCGACCACGAGAAGACGCTCCTGCGCCGCTCGGCGGACGCCCTCACGACGGTCGCCGACTCGCTGCGCGGCTGAGGCGCCCTCGCCTCCACCCGCGATGAACGCTCTCCCTGCCGATAGATACGCTCTCGCGCCGTTTTCCCGCACAGGGGGCGTTCATCGGCGCGCTCCCCGGACGTGCCGATTCCGGATGCCGTGGACGAGGCGCGGGCGATGTCGGAGGCCCCGCGTAGCCTGAACCCATGGCATCCCGTCGTCCGGCAACCGCTCCCGCTCCCTACCGGTGCACCGAGTGCGGGTGGACGACGCTGAAGTGGGTCGGGCGCTGCGGCGAGTGCCAGTCGTGGGGCACGGTGGTCGAGGCCGCCGAGCAGACCGGCATCGTCCGATCGATCACGCCGGTGGCGCCGGGAGCGGCCCGCGCCGCGCGGCGCATCACCGAGATCGACACGCAAGACGCCCCGCGTCGAACGAGCGGCGTCGGCGAGTTCGACCGTGTCCTCGGCGGGGGCATCGTCCCGGGCGCCGCGATCCTGCTGAGCGGCGAGCCCGGCGTCGGCAAGTCGACCCTGCTGCTCGAGGTCGCGGCGCAGAGCGCCCGCGCCGGACGCCGCGTGCTCTACGCCAGCGGCGAGGAGTCCGCCGCGCAGGTGCGCCTGCGCGCCGAGCGCACCGGAGCACTGCACGACGAGCTGTTCCTCGCGGCCGAGACCGATCTCGCCACGATCCTCGGGCACATCGACCAGGTGGAGCCCGGGCTGCTCATCGTCGACTCCGTCCAGACGGTCTCGTCGGCCCACAGCGACGGGGCGGCGGGGCAGCCCGCGCAGGTGCGGGAGGTCGCGTCCGCTCTCATCCGCGTCGCGAAGGAGCGCGGGCTCCCGGTGATCATCGTCGGCCACGTCACCAAAGACGGCTCGATCGCCGGTCCGCGCATCCTCGAGCACCTCGTCGACGTCGTGTGCCACTTCGAGGGCGACCGTCAGACCTCGCTGCGCTTCGTGCGAGCGCTCAAGAACCGCTTCGGCCCCACCGACGAGGTCGGGTGCTTCGACATGACCGGCACCGGTATCGCCGAGGTCGCCGACCCGAGCGCCCTCTTCCTCGGCCACGGCGAGCCCGAGCCCGGAACCTGCGTCACGATCGCGATGGAGGGCCGCCGCGCCCTGCCGGTCGAGATCCAAGCCCTGGCCGTGCGGCAGACGGCTCCCAATCCCCGCCGCATCGTGAACGGCGTCGACTCCTCCCGCGTCGCGATGGTGCTCGCGGTGCTCGAGAGCCGCATGGGTCTCACGCTCTCCGACCGCGACGTGTACGTCTCGACCGTGGGCGGTGTGCGCCTCGTCGAGCCCGCCGCCGACCTGGCGATCGCCATCGCCGTCGCCAACGCGGTGAAGAACCGCAAGGTGTCGAAGCGTCTCGCGGCGATCGGCGAGCTGACGCTCACGGGCGAGATCCGCAACGTCACGCAGGCCGCTCAGCGCGCGTCCGAGGCGAAGCGGCTGGGCTATCACACCGTGCTCGACGCCTCGTCGCGCAAGCTCGCGCAGGCGTTGAACGAGCTGCAGGTGCGCGGCGTCCCGCGCGACGACACCGACCCGGGATTCTGACCCTCCCCCGACGTTCGGCGCGACAGCGGCGGTCGACCCACCGAGGGCGATGCATACCGTGACCGCAACGCCAAGCGTCCCCCCGTTCGCGGTGCCCGGGGCGGGCTGAACGTCCCCGCCGTCAGCGGCCCGGAGGAGCCGACCGGCGACGGCGGTGCGGGGAGGTCATTCCCAGGACGACGGGGATGACAAGTCCGGCGGCGCACACGGCGCCGGCGATCACGTACTCCATGCCGTCGAGTCTCGCACGCGTCCTTCACCCGCGCGACTCGGGTCCTTCACCTTCGACGCATCCCCCGGCCGGAGCACCCGCGACGACCGCCACGCCCCACTGCTCGGCCACCGCCCCGTCCGAGCACAACGGCGGGCCCGCTGGACGACACGCCGTCCCGTACGCACACTCCACCGGCGAGTCGACACCTCCACCCGCCGCTGTGCACACGGACGGCGGCGAGCCGCCGGTAATCGCGCCGCGGCCGTCGCCTCAGGCGTCGAGTGCGGCGATCAGGTCGGCGGGCGACGCCTGGATCGGGTGCGGCCCCGCGATGTCGATGAACACCGTGGTGATGGCATCCTGATGCGCGCCGAGGAACGATCGGAGCCACTGCGGCGACTGCAAGGCGACGTGCGGCGGCAGTGTCTCGGGCTTGTGCGCCGCGTCGCTGAAGAGCAGCAGCGCCAGCTGCCCGGTGTTCGGGTCGCGGTAGGTCCAGACCTCGCCCACGCTGCGCGGGTCGTCGGCGTCTCCCGGGGTCATGAGCGGAACGACCGTGGGTCCGTGCCGGAGAGCGAAGGCGATGGCGGCCATGTCCTGCGTCTGCAGGGCGTCGGTGAGCGCGGTGTTCTTGAAGTCCATGTCGTGCTTCTTTCCCTTGCGCTTCTTGCTCCCGGCCATCCTCCGAGCCTATCCGCGGCATCCATTCCCCGCCCCTCCCGCCCCGGCGTCCGCCCGCTGCCGCAATCCCGGGTTCGGGGCGGAACCTGCGATCCCACGCCCTACGGCGAGCAACGCGTCCCGAACGGGCACGCGAGGCCGCGAGGCCGCGACGCCGCTGGGCAGCCGACCTACGCCAGGAACCCCCGGAGCAACGCCTCGGATCCGGCGAGGTGATCGCGCATCGCCGCGTGGGCGGCATCCGGTCGGCCCGAGAGGATCGCCGACACGATCGCGGCGTGCTGCGAGGTGGAGTGATCGATGTTGCGGGGCAGCAGCGGGAACGTGTCCAGCCACGCGTTGACCCGCGCGCGGTTGTCGGCGACGAGGGGAACGAGAGAGGGGATGCCGGCGAGCTCCGCGATCGTCAGGTGCAGCAGCGTGTCGAGCCGGCGGTAGTCCTCTCCCCCGGCGACGGCGGCGGCCTCGTGCCGGGCCCACAGCACGTCGCGCTCGTCGGCGGAGAGCGAGCGCCCGGCGGCCGCCCACGCGGCCCCGGGCTCGAGGACGCCGCGCAGGGCGACGACGTCGCTGAGCTCGGCGGGCGACACCACGGCCGGCTCCGACGGGCGCGGCACCGGATCGACGACGAACGTCCCGCCGTAGCGACCGCGCCGCGTCTCGAGCCACCCGGCATCGGCGAGCTCTCGAATCGCCTCGCGCACCGTGTCGCGGCTCACGCCGTACAGCGCCGCGAGCTCGCGCTCGGCGGGCAGCGACTCCCCCGGAGCGACCAGGCCCAACCGCACGGTCTGGACGATGCGCGCGGTGGTGTCCTCGAGCGCGTTGCCGCTGCGGACGGGTCGGTAGACGGCCCGGCGCAGATCGTCCAACGGCGCTTCGGTCATCACCTCAGCCTGTCATGCCCCAGGTCACAGGGGCGTCACGTACGCGTTGGTGATCCCGCCGTCGACCACGAAGGCCGTCGCGGTAATGAACGACGCGTCGTCGGATGCCAGGAACGCCACCGCCGCGGCCATCTCGGCGGGGTCCGCGAACCGGCCCATCGGCACGTGCACGAGTCGGCGCTGCGCCCGCTCGGGGTCCTTGGCGAACAGCTCCTGCAGGAGGGGGGTGTTCACCGGTCCCGGGCACAGGGCGTTCACCCGGATCCCCTGCCGGGCGAACTGCACGCCGAGCTCGCGGGTCATCGCGAGGACTCCGCCCTTCGACGCGGTGTACGAGATCTGCGAGGTCGCCGAGCCCAGCAGCGCGACGAACGAGGCGGTGTTGATGATCGAGCCGCGGCCTGCGGGCACCATGTGCCGCAGCGCCGCGCGGGAGCACAGGTACACGCTCTTGAGGTTGACGTCCTGCACGCGATCCCAGGCAGGCAGCTCGGTCGTCTCGATCGAGTCGTCGTCGGCCGGCGAGATGCCGGCGTTGTTGAAGGCGATGTCGACGCTGCCGAGGTCGGCGGCGACGCCGTCGAAGAGGGCGTCGACGGATGCCTCGTCGGCGACGTTCACCTGTCGGAACACCCCGCCCACCTCGGTGGCGGCGGCCGTGCCGGTGGTCTCGTCGAGATCGGCGATGACGACGCGCGCGCCCTCGGCGGCGAAGCGGCGGGCGGTCGCGAGACCGATGCCGCTGGCCCCGCCGGTGATGATGGCGACGCGGTCGCGCAGACGCTGGGTGAGGTCGATGGTCATGGTGCGGTGATTCCTTTCGAGCCGAACCTCGTCCCACTTATGGCTGGTTGGGAGCCTCCGAAGTGGCCATAAGTGGGACGAGGACCGTCATAAGTGGGACAAGGGGGCGAGGGGCAGATCACTCGGTGGCGTAGAACACGTTCTTCACCTCGGTGAAGTGCTCGGCGGCATCCGGACCGAGCTCCCGGCCGAGGCCGGACGCCTTCATACCGCCGAAGGGGGTCGCGTAGCGCACCGACGAGTGAGAGTTCACCGACAGCACACCGCTGCGCACCCCGCGCGAGACCCGGATGCCACGCCCCAGGTTCTCGGTCCAGATCGAGCCCGCGAGGCCATAGGCGGTGTCGTTGGCGAGGCGGATGGCATCCGCTTCGTCGTCGAACGGCATCACCGCGAGCACGGGCCCGAAGACCTCGTCGCGCGCGATGCGGTCGCCGGGCTGGGCGAGCACGACCGCGGGCGCGAACCAGAAGCCGTCGCCCTGGGGAGCGGAGCCGCGGAACGCGACGTCGACGCCGTCGAGGAAGCCCTCGACGGTGGAGCGGTGGGATGCCGAGATGAGCGGGCCCATCTGGGTCGACTCGTCGTGCGGGTCGCCGACCTTCCACGCGGCCACCGCGGGTTCGAGCATCTCGAGGAACCGGTCGAAGACGCTCCGCTCGACGAGCAGGCGGCTGCGGGCGCAGCAGTCCTGGCCGGCGTTGTCGAAGACGGACCCCGGGACCCCCGCCGCGGCCTTCTCGAGATCGGCGTCGGCGAAGACGATGTTCGCGCTCTTTCCGCCGAGCTCGAGGGTGACGGGCTTGAGCATCCGCGCGCACCCGGCAGCGACCTCGGTCCCGACCTCGGTGGACCCCGTGAAGACGACCTTGTGCACGTCGGGGTGCGAGACGAACCGCTGACCGACGACCGAGCCCGACCCCACGATGACCTGGAACAGCCCCTCCGGCAGCCCGGCCTCGAGCGCCAGCTCACCGAGGCGGACCGCCGTGAGCGGAGTCAGCTCCGCCGGTTTCAGCACCACGGCGTTGCCCGCGGCGAGCGCGGGCGCGAAGCCCCACGCGGCGATCGTCATGGGGAAGTTCCACGGCACGATGATCCCGACGACCCCGTAGGCCTCGTGGTAAGTCACATCGAGACCGCCGGCGACCGGGATCTGCGATCCGATCAGGCGTTCGGGGGCACCGGCGTAGTAGTTCAGCACCTGGGCGACGTGCTGCGCCTCCCACCGGGCGGACCCGATCGGGTGGCCCGAGTTGCGCACCTCGAGCGCGGCGAGTTCCTCGACGTGCGCCTCGACGACGCGCGCGAACGCCCGCAGCGCGTCGCCGCGGGCGACGGGGGCGAGCCCGGCCCACGCGCGTTGCGCGCGCACGGCGTCGGCGACGGCGGCATCCACCTGCTCGATCTCGGCGCGCGGCAGCGTCGTGATCGGCGATCCGGTCGAGGGGTCGATGACGGTGAAGGTGCTCATGCGGAGACTCCCTGGTGCGCGGAGGAATGCGAGGCGCGGTAGCGTGCCGCGGCGGCCACGAGACCGAGGAACAACCGCCGGTCCTCGGCGTTCTCCTCTGGATGCCACTGCACGGCGACGAGGTAGTCGTCCCCCTCGGTCTCGACGGCCTGAACCAGACCGTCGTCCGTCCGGGCGGTGACGACGAGACCCTCGGCGACGCGGTCGACCCCCTGATGGTGATAGCTGTGGACGGTGAGCGCGCCGGCCCCGACGAGGCCGGCGAGGCGGGTGTCGGCATCCACCTCGACGACGTTCTCGGCGAAGACGCCGCCGCCGATGCGGTACCGCTCGGTGCCGAGCGCATCGGGCAGGTGCTGGTGCAGCGTCCCGCCCATCGCGACGTTGATGAGCTGGAGCCCGCGGCAGATGCCGAAGACCGGGATGCCGCGCTCCCGCGCCCCCGCGAGCAGCGCGATCTCCCACGCGTCGCGGTCGGCGCGCGCGGGGTCGGTGGTCGGGTGCCGTTCGGCGCCGTAGAGCTCGGGCTGCACGTCGAGACCACCGGTGAGGATGAGCCCGTCGAGGCCCTCGAGCACGGCGGCGGCGGCCTCGGCGGGTCGGGGCTGCGGCGGGAGCAGCACGGCGGCGGCGCCCGAGGCGGTCACCGCGTCGAAGTACTGCTGCGGCAGGAACGATGCACGCACGTCCCACACGCCCTGCTTCGCTCGTTCGAGATAGGTGGTGAGCCCCACCACGGGGGTCCTGCTCGGATCAGAGGCGCTCGAAACCACGCACCCGCTCCCAATCGGTCACGGCGGCGTCGAAGGCCTCGACCTCGATGCGCGCCTGGTTGAGGTAGTGCTCGACGACGTCGTCGCCGAAGGCGGCGCGGGCGATCGCCGACTCGCTGAAGAGTCGCGCCGCCTCGCGCAGGGTCGTGGGCAGGGTGTCGACGCCCGCCGCGTACGCGTTGCCGGTGAGCGGGGCGGGCAGCTCGAGCTCGTTCTCGACGCCGTAGAGGCCTCCGGCGATGATGGCCGAGATCGCCAGGTAGGGGTTCACGTCTCCCCCGGGCACGCGGTTCTCGACCCGCAGCGATGCCCCGTGGCCGACGACGCGCAGCGCGCATGTGCGGTTGTCGACGCCCCACGCGACACCGGTCGGCGCGAACGAGCCCTTGGCGTAGCGCTTGTACGAGTTGATCGTGGGGGCGTACAGCAGCGTGAACTCGCGGAGGGTGGCCAGGATGCCGGCGATCCAGTGCTCCATGAGCGGGCTGAAGCCGTGCTCCCCGTCGCCCGCCATGACGGGATCGCCGCCGTCGCCGCGCACCGAGAGGTGGATGTGGCAGCTGTTGCCCTCGCGCTCGTTGAACTTCGCCATGAACGTCAGCGACTTGCCGTGGCGGTCGGCGATCTCCTTGGCGCCGTTCTTGTAGAGCGTGTGATTGTCGGCGGTCTCGAGCGCCTCGGCGTAGCGGAAGGCGATCTCCTGCTGACCGAAGTTGCACTCGCCCTTCACGCCCTCGCAGTACATTCCCGCTCCGTCCATGCCGAGACGGATGTCGCGCAGCAACGGCTCCAGGCGCGTGGTGGCCAGGAGGTTGTAGTCCACGTTGTAGTCGGTCGAGGGGGTGAGCCCGGTGTATCCCTTCGCCCATGCGTCGCGGAACGAGTCGTCGAAGACGATGAACTCCAGTTCCGTCCCCGCGTAGGCGGTGAGACCGCGCTCCGCGAGCCGCTCGCGCTGGGCGTTCAGGATGCCGCGGGGCGACTGCACGACCCGTTCGCGGTCCTCCCACGCCAGGTCCGCGAAGACCAACGCCGTACCCGGCTGCCACGGGATGCGACGGAGGGTGTCGAGGTCGGGGACGAGCAGCATGTCGCCGTAGCCCTTCTCCCAGCTCGACATCGCGTAGCCGTCGACGGTGTTGAGGTCGACGTCGACGGAGAGCAGGTAGTTGCACGCCTCGGCCCCGTGCCCCCGCACCTCGTCGCGCCAGAACCGCGCGGCCACGCGCTTTCCGACCAGTCGGCCCTGCGCGTCGGGGAAGGCGACGACGACGGTGTCGATCTCTCCCGCCTCGATCGCGGCATCCAGGTCGTCGGTGGTGAGATTGCCCGCCATGTGTCGTGTCCCTCTCGCCTCTTCGACGCCCTCCGGTGCGGAGGACGTAACGAGGAACTTACACGTCAAAGGTAGACAGGTCGACCAATAGAGGGCCATGATCTTCCGCAAAGGCGAGCCCGACGCCTGCCCGCATCTTCCTGGAGGTCACATGTCCACCTCGAGCAGTTCCCGCAAAAAGGTCGCCGGAGCCACCTATACGGCAACGGATGCCGGCTACTTCGAGAAACGCACCCTGAAACGCTCGGCGGGCGTGTGGGGCCTGTGGGGTCTCGCGGTCGCCGCGGTCATCTCGGGTGACTTCTCGGGGTGGAACTTCGGCATCGGCTTCGCCGGTTTCGGCGGCATGCTGATCGCCTTCGTCATCCTCGTCGTCATGTACTACGGCCTCACGTTCTCGATCGGCGAGATGGCCGCCGCCATGCCCCACACCGGCGGCGCGTATTCGTTCGCCCGCTCGGCGATGGGACCCTGGGGCGGTCTCGCGACGGGCCTGGCCGAAACGATCGAGTACGTCGCGACCACGGCGGTCGTCGTCTACTTCTCCGGCCAGTACGCCGACTCGGCACTCGAACTGCTGACCGGGGTGAGCCTTCCGGCCTTCGTGTGGTGGATCATCCTGTACGCGCTGTTCATCGCTCTGAACGCCGCGGGCGCGAACATCTCGTTCGGTTTCGCCATCGTCGTCTCGATCATCTCGATCGGCATCATCGTCGTCTTCGGCGCGATGGCGCTGATGTCCGGCGCGTTCGACTGGGGCTCGCTGTGGAACATCGCCCCCACCGACGGCAACACCGAGTTCCTGCCCTTCGGCGTGGGCTCGATCCTGCTGGCGCTCCCCTTCGCGATGTGGTTCTTCCTCGGCATCGAGGAGCTCCCTCTCGCCGCCGAGGAGTCGCACGACCCGGCCCGTGACATCCCGCGCGCCGGCCTGTGGGCGCGGGGCACCCTCATCGTGACCGGCCTCATCGTGCTGTTCCTGAACACCGGCGTTCTCGGAGCCGAGGAGACCGGCGGATCGCTCGAGCCCCTGCTCGACGGATTCCGCGCGATGGTCGGCGATCAGGCCGCGGCCCTCCTCTCGCTGCTCGCATTGGTCGGGCTGCTGGCGTCCCTGATGGGCATCATGTTCGCCTATGGCCGCAACATGTACTCGCTCTCGCGCGCCGGTTACTACCCGCGCTGGCTGTCGCTCACCGGGGCGCGCAAGACGCCCTGGGTCGCCCTCGTGTTCGGAGCGGTCCTCGGCTTCCTCGCGCTGGTGATCGTGCAGGCGGCGGGCGGGGACGCGAGCCCCGCCGGAGCGATCGTGCTGAACATCGCCGTGTGGGGCGCGGTGCTGGCGTACTTCCTGCAGATGGTCGCGTTCATCGTCCTGCGGCGGAAGTTCCCGAACGCCGTCCGGCCCTACAAGAGCCCGTGGGGGCTGTTCGGCGCCTACTCGGCCGCGATCATCGCCGCGGTGGTGTTCTTCGGGCTGCTGCTGAACCCCGCGTATCTGCTGGCCATCGTCGCGATTATCGTCGTCTACGCGGTGATCTTCATCGCCTTCGCCGTCTACGGCCGCCACCGCCTGGTCCTCTCCCCCGAGGAGGAGTACGCCCTGTCGGGCGGACTGCACGGCGACCCGCAGAGGGAGGGTTACGACGCGATGGAGGGCGAGGTCTTCGGCGACCGACGCTCCTGAGCGAGAACGGCGGAGGGGCGGATGCCGCGGCATCCGCCCCTCCGCCGCGTTCCCTCGGCAAGGGAGCCCCCGGGTTCGGGGCGCGTTCCGTCGTTCGGGGCGCGAGGATCACGCCCCGAAGGGATGCCGCGACCCGGCGTCACTGCAGGACGAACGACGCCGTCCCCGCGGACGGGATGCCGCCGATCGACACGCTCAGGTGATACGTCGCCCCTCCGCCCGGGGCGTACGGGCGCTCGCTCTCGCACGACCCGACGGACGACCGCGTGCGGTCCCACGTGAGCGGGGCGGAGCTGGTGACGACCTGGCCGGCGGCCAGGGTCACCTCCATGTCGCTCGGCTCGGTCTGGCAATCGGTCGAACGCCACCAGACGTCGGATCCGCTCGTGACGGTGAACGACTGCGCGCTGGTGCCGACGTTCATCGTGCACGGATTCGCCGAGGTGTTGGTGAGCCGGATCGACAGCTGCGGGTTCTCCCCCTGGCCGTACTCGCCCTTGTCGGAGAGCGCCTCGACGGTGATGTCGGCCGCGCTGCACTCGACGGGCCCCGAGGGCGCGCTGGCGGTCGGCGTCGGAGAGGTCGACGGTGCCGCCGCGGGGGCGGACGACGAAGGGGCGACGGCGGGAGTGCTCTCGGCGGGCGCGGGGGCGTCGAGCGCTGTCGGGGCGGAGCGCCACGGCGGAGCCGCGACGAGCCACACGACGAGGCCGATCACGACGAGGGCCAGGAGGCCCGCCGCGAGACGACGACGACGGTAGACCGCCGGGGACTGCCTCCGCCTACGGGGGGCATCGGTCATGGTTCCAGGGTAGGCGCCACGGCCGTGGCCGCATTCCACGGCGCGCACGCAACGGCGCGCTCACAGGCTCTTCCGGGCCTGTCCGCGGAGGCGGGGACGATCAGAGGTGCTTGAGCATCCGGGTGTTGCCGAGCGTGTTGGGCTTCACGTGCGCGAGGTCGAGGAACTCCGCGACGCCCTCGTCAGGGCTCCGCACGAGCTGCGAATAGACGTCGGGGTCCACGACCTGCTCGCCGATCGGCGCGAATCCGCGCCGCGTGAAGAAGTCGACCTCGAAGGTCAGGCAGAACAACCGGGCGACGCCCAGCTCTCGCGCGCGCTGCTCGAGGTCTTCGACGATCGCCCGCCCCACGCCGTGGTGCAGCCAGTCGTCGTGCACGATGAGCGTGCGGATCTCGGCGAGATCGTCCCACATCACGTGCAGCGCACCGCAGCCGATGACGACACCGTCGGCCTCGGCGACGACGAACTGCTGCACCGAACCGTAGAGCACGACGAGGTCCTTGCCCAGCAGGATGCGCTTCTGCACGAACGGCTCGAGCAGTTCGTGGATGCGTCGGACGTCGGCCGTTCCGGCGGGGCGGACGACGAACGGCGCGGATGGGGTCATCGTCCCAGCGTACGCCGCAACGCAGAAGGGACCTGGATGCCGTGGCATCCAGGTCCCTTGTCTGTTACGCGTCAGCTCCCGGCGAGGGTATCGGGGGTCGCGGCGATCTCGCCGGCCGTCCCGACGCCGATCGCGACCTTCTCTCCGCGCGGGGCGGTGTCGAAGGTGAACTGGCCGTTCTCGACGCCGACCTTCACGTGGTCGCCCGACTCGAGCTCACCGTGCAGGATCTTCTCGCTCAGACGGTCCTCGACCTCGCGCTGCATGGCGCGGCGCAGGGGACGCGCACCGAGCGTGGGGTCGAACCCGATCTCGATGAGCTTGTCCTTCGCGTCGTCCGACAGCTCCACCGTCATGTCGCGGTCGAGCAGACGGTCGGCGAGGCGCTTCACGAACAGGCCGACGATCTGACGGAGCTCGTCCTTGTTCAGCTGCGGGAAGACGATCACGTCGTCGACGCGGTTGAGGAACTCGGGCTTGAAGTGGCGCTTGAGCTCTTCGTCGACCTTGCCCTTCATGCGCTCGTACGAGGTCTGGGCGCTGCCCTCGACCTGGAAGCCCACGGGACCACCGGCGATCGCCGACGAACCGAGGTTCGTCGTCATGATGATCACGGTGTTCTTGAAGTCGATGACGCGACCCTGACCGTCGGTCAGGCGACCCTCCTCGAGGATCTGCAGCAGCGAGTTGAAGATGTCGGGGTGGGCCTTCTCGATCTCGTCGAAGAGCACGACCGAGAACGGCTTGCGGCGCACCTTCTCGGTGAGCTGGCCGCCCTCTTCGAAGCCGACGAACCCGGGAGGGGCACCGAACAGGCGCGAGACGGTGTGCTTCTCGCCGAACTCCGACATGTCGAGGGAGATCAGCGCGCCCTCGTCGTCGAACAGGAACTCGGCGAGCGCCTTGGCGAGCTCGGTCTTTCCGACACCGGTGGGGCCGGCGAAGATGAACGAGCCCGAGGGGCGCTTGGGGTCCTTGAGGCCCGCGCGCTGACGACGGATCGTGCGCGAGAGGGCCGCGATCGCCTCTTCCTGGCCGATGACCCGCTGGTGCAGGGCCTTCTCCATGAACATGAGGCGGCTGGACTCCTCCTCGGTGAGCTTGAACACCGGGATGCCGGTCGCCTGGGCGAGCACCTCGGCGATCAGGCCCTCGTCGACCACCGCGTGGGAGGCGACATCGCCCGAGCGCCACTGCTTCTCGAGGCGCAGACGCTCGGCGAGGAGCGACTTCTCCTCGTCACGCAGCGACGCGGCCTTCTCGAAGTCCTGCTCCTCGGAGGCCTGCTCCTTCTGCTCGCGGACCTTGGCGATCTTCTCGTCGAACTCGCGCAGCTCCGGCGGCGACGACAGGATCGACAGCCGCAGGCGGGCACCGGCCTCGTCGATCAGGTCGATGGCCTTGTCGGGCAGGAAGCGGTCGCTGATGTAGCGGTCGGCGAGGTTGGCCGCCGCGACGATCGCGCCGTCGGTGATCTGCACCTTGTGGTGCGCCTCGTAGCGGTCGCGCAGCCCCTTCAGGATGTTGATCGCGTGGGGCAGGCTCGGCTCGGCCACCTGGATCGGCTGGAAGCGGCGCTCGAGAGCGGCATCCTTCTCGAAGTGCTTGCGGTACTCGTCGAGCGTGGTGGCACCGATGGTCTGGAGCTCACCACGGGCGAGGAGGGGCTTGAGGATGGATGCCGCGTCGATCGCGCCCTCGGCGGCTCCCGCACCCACGAGGGTGTGGATCTCATCGATGAAGACGATGATGTCGCCGCGCGTGCGGATCTCCTTGGTGACCTTCTTCAGGCGCTCTTCGAAGTCGCCGCGGTAGCGGGAACCGGCGATGAGCGAACCGAGGTCGAGCGAGTAGACCTGCTTGTCCTTCAGCGTCTCGGGGACGTCGCCCTTGACGATGGCCTGGGCGAGGCCCTCGACGACGGCGGTCTTTCCGACACCGGGCTCGCCGATGAGGACGGGGTTGTTCTTCGACCGGCGCGACAGGATCTGCATCACGCGCTCGATCTCCTTCTCGCGCCCGATGACGGGGTCGAGCTTGTTGTCGCGCGCGGCCTGGGTGAGGTTTCGTCCGAACTGGTCGAGGACGGCCGAGCCGCCCTGCGCACCCGAGGACTGCTGCTCGCCGGCACCGGTCGCCACTCCCGCGGGCTCCTTGCCCTGGTAGCCCGAGAGCAGCTGGATGACCTGCTGGCGCACCTTGTTGAGGTCGGCGCCGAGCTTGACGAGCACCTGCGCTGCGACGCCCTCGCCCTCGCGGATGAGGCCGAGCAGGATGTGCTCGGTGCCGATGTAGTTGTGGCCGAGCTGCAGCGCCTCGCGCAGCGACAGCTCGAGCACCTTCTTCGCACGCGGCGTGAAGGGGATGTGGCCGGTCGGCTGCTGCTGACCCTGGCCGATGATGTCCTGCACCTGCTCGCGCACGGCGTCGAGCGAGATGCCGAGCGACTCGAGCGCCTTGGCAGCGACACCCTCGCCCTCGTGGATCAGCCCGAGCAGGATGTGCTCGGTGCCGATGTAGTTGTGGTTGAGCATCTTCGCCTCTTCTTGGGCGAGGACGACCACACGACGGGCACGGTCGGTGAATCTCTCGAACATCTCAGTCCCTCCAGAAATGGGCTGACAGGCACGCCTCCGCGCGCCGTACATCGAGAGTAACCAGCGCCCGGATGCCAGAGACGCGTGTTCGCCGTGGGCATACCGCCGTGACACCCGGCATTGTGAAACCCATCGATCATCGATACCTTATCGACGATCGATAACAACGAATATCGTTAAGGAGCGACCATGGCATCCCCCCGATCCACCTCGCGCACCCTCTCCCGCGGCGACACCGGCAGCTTCCTGCTCTTCATCGTCGCCGGCGTCGCCATCGCCCTCTGGGCGGTGATCCGCTCCGTGGGAACGATCGTCGCGGCGGCCGGCAACCGTGACGTGCGTGTCCCCGTCGACTTCCTCGACACCATCGCCCAGGCACCGATCGGCCCCGACGGAGCGTCGGTGCCCGTCGAGCTGACCGGCGCGGTCGTCACGGCCCCCTCGCTCCCCCTCGCCTCGCTCTGGGCGCTGTTCCTGGCGGAGGGGACCTTCGCCGCTGCCGTCGTGACGGTGGTGACTCTGCTCCTGATCCTGTGCATCGGCATCCTCCGCGGAGAGATCTTCAGCCGCCGGCACACCCGACTGGTGGTCGCGGTCGGCATCGTCTCGCTCATCGCGGCCTTCGCGGTGCCGTTCTTCCAGAACATGGTCGCGAACGGTGCCCTCGCCTGGCTGTCGGATCGCACCTACGACCGCGGACTGACCCAGCAGATCGATCTCCCGATCCTCATCGTGATCGGCTTCGTCGCGGGACTCTCCAGCACCGTCTTCGCGGTCGGCGACCGCCTGCGTCGCGACACCGAGGGGCTCGTATGAGCCCGGCGGTCGCCGACGAGGGGCCCACCGGCATCCACTGCCGTCTCGATGAGCTGCTGGAAGCACGCGGGATGACGCTGACCCGCCTCAGCGAGCTCGTGGGCGTCTCAGTCGTCAACCTCTCGGTGCTGAAGAACGATCGGGCGCGGGCGATCCGCTACTCGACGCTGTCGGCCATCTGCCGCGTGCTCGAGTGCGAGGTGGGCGACCTGCTGGTCGTCGCCCCATGAGGCCCCTCAGGCGACGCTCAGCGCGAGCCGAGCACCGGGATGGGGTCCGTCGCGTCGACGCCGTCGCCCGACAGAACCACTGACGCCGCTCCGGCGGGCGCCCCTTCTCCGACGTCGGCAAGGGTGACGCGGGGGGCGAGATCCATCGTGCACACCTGATCGGCGGGCGGGGCGGCGAACTGCACCGCGATCTCCGTTCCGGTCGTGGTGACCGACTCCACCGTGGGCGGGCAGCCCGAACTGCCGTAAGTCACGAGGGCGATCGTGCGGGCGTCGACCCACCCGGCGCTCGGCGCGAACTGCCCCGCGTCGGACGGGGCGGTGGTCAGCGCCGCGAGGGTCGTGCGGCCTTCGGCCGCGCCCTGCACGGTCACCTCGAGCGGTCGAGTCGGATCGACGCCCGCGGGCACGCCCACCAGCGTGGCCCGCGGAGCCATGTCACGCGTGCAGTCCGTACGCGCCGACTCCTCGAGGGTGACGGTGAGGGTGTCTGCGGACGCGCTCGGCTCGCCGCTGACCACGGGCACGCACGTCGAGCTCCCGCGGGTGACGACGGCGATCGCGCGACCCGCGTCGAGCCAGGCGGCGCCGAGTTCCGCGGGCGACGCCGACGCCCCGGGATCCGGACTCGATGTCGCGGTCGAAGGGGCCGCCTCCGGCGACGACGACACGCCGGTGGCGCAGCCGGTGAGAGCACCGACGGCCAGCAGGCCGGCGCCGAGTGCGGCGACGAGAGTCAGACGGTGACGGGACAGGCGATCACGGGACATGCGAACCTCCGGGGCGAGTTCCGCCCCATGATGGCGGAGATTCCTGGATGCCGGCGGCGAGAACCGCCACGCGCTGACGCCGTGGGATCACTGCAGCGCGGAAGTGAGCCGCGCCAAATTGTCGAGGATCGTGGAGCGGAGGGGCTGACGCTTCCACTCCTCGATGGTGAGCTGGCGGCTGAGGCTGCGGTAGGTGTGCTCGACGGCGCGCATGTCGCGGACGAACTCCTCGCCCCGCACCAGCATCGACACCTCGAGGTTCAGACCGAAGGAACGCATGTCCATGTTGCTCGAGCCGATGACCGCGACCTCGTCGTCGATCGTGACGCTCTTGCTGTGCAGGATGAACGGCTTGCGGTACATCCAGATGACCACTCCCGCGCGCAGGAGCGCCTCGTAGTAGCTGCGCTGGGCGTGGTAGACCATCGCCTGGTCGCCCTCTTCGGAGACGAAGAGTTCGACGTGGACGCCGCGCTGGCACGCCGTCGTGATCGCAAGCAGGAGGGCCTCGTCGGGAACGAAGTAGGGGCTGACGATGATGATGCGCTCGCGTGCGGCGAAGAGCAGCCCGAGGAAGAGCTTGAGGTTGTTCTGGAAATCGAAGCCGGGACCCGAGGGCACGATCTGGCAGTCGAGGTCTCCGGGGCCCGAGCTCACCGAGAACAGGTCGATCTCGTCGGTCAGCGTCTCGTCGGTCTCGCTGTACCAGTCCGAGAGGAAGACGGCGTTGATGCTGGCCACGACCGGACCCTCGACGCGCACCATGAGGTCGACCCAGTGCAGGCCGCGACGGATGTTTTTGCGCAGGTTGTACGACGAATCGGTGACGTTCTGCGAGCCCATGTAGGCGACGTCGCCGTCGATGACGAGGAGCTTGCGGTGGTTGCGCAGGTCGGGCCGCTGGTAGCGCCCGCGCAGCGGCTGCACCGGCAGCATGAGGTGCCAGTGCGCACCCATCGCCTCGAGGCGCCGGAGGGTCTGCTTGTAGAAGGGCTTGCCACGATTCGCCCAGTGGTCGAGCAGCACGCGGACGACGACGCCGCGCTCGGCCGCCTCCTCGAGCGCCCGGAAGAAGTTGTCGGTCGAGTCGTCGGTCTGCAGGATGTAGAACTCGACGTGCACGTACCGCGTGGCGCGGCGGATGGCCTCGGCCATGGCATCCAGGCTCTGCTGGTAATCGGCGATGAGCGTGGCGGCGTTGTCTCCGGCGATCGGCATCGCCCCGAGGTTGCGGTTGAGGCGAACCAGGGCGCGGAACCAGTCGGGGGCGTTGGGGCGCAGGGTGCCGAACTCCAGCGACGCGCTGGTGTCGTGGATGTACTCGTTGATGGCGGCCTGCTTGCGGCGGCGCGTGCGGGGCAGGCGCGGGTTGCCGATGAGCAGGAAGAGGAACACCCCGAGGAAGGGGATGAAGTAGATCGCCAGAAGCCAGGCCATCGCGGCGGTGGGACGGCGGTTGCGCGGGACGATGATGATCGCGGCGATGCGCACCACGAGATCGACGACGAACAGCGTGATGACGAGCCAGCTCGCGTCGAACGTGGCGTTGATCACGTGTCCTCCTGGGCGGGGTTGTCCACCCAGCGTAGCGACGGGCCCCGACACCCGTCGCGCGTACGTCAGTTCGCGGAGCCGTCGCCGGGGGAGGCGACCGGCGGAAGTCCGCGCTTCGCGCGTTCCTCGGCCTCGATGCGCGAATAGACCTTGCGCTCGGTGCGGTCCATGCGGATCACGTTGCGGAGGATGAAGAAGAACACGACCGAGACGACGATCGTGGGCAGGATCGCCCACAGCATCGCGACCCAGGTGTCATCCATACGGTCCAGGATACCCGCGCACCACTCCTCCCCACGCGCCGGGGGCGCCGGGTTATCCACGATCGAGCTTTCCGACGCCGCGCCGGGATCCCGTCCCCCGGCACCCTCTGCTCATGATCCCCACCGTCGTCCGCACCGCCTCGTCCGCCTCTTTCCTCGCCCTCGTGCCGCACGTGCTGGAGTGCACACCGCGGCGCAGCCTCGTCGTCGTCCCGTTCGCCGACGGTCGATCGCTCGGGGCCATGCGCGTCGATCTGCCCCGCGGCGGGCCCGCCGAAGCCGAGAGCATCGCGTCGACCGTCATCGGCATGGCATGCAAGGTCGCCTCCACCGATGCCATCGTCTCCGTCGTGTACACCGACGAGGCGGTGGCCGGCGACTCCGGGCTCCCGGAACGTGCGCTGATCGACGAGGTCGTCTCGCGCGCGGGCATCTGCGGCCTGCGGGTGCTCGACGCCCTCGTCGTCGGTCCCGACGCCTGGGCCTGCTATCTCGACCCCGCGGGTGCGGCTCCGGGCCTGCTGTCCGAGATCTCCGACGCAGCGGCTCGGGTGCCCGACGGTCTCCCCCGCACCGATCAGTTCTCCGCCGCAGCGCTGCCCGCGGTCGACGCCGAGGCCGTGGAATGGGTGGCACGACTGCTCGGCGACGTCGACGACGCCCTCGGTCGGCCGAGGGACCGCCGTCGCCTGCCGCTCGCGCGCCGCGCGCAGGCCGACGAGGTCGTGTCGCTGCTGACCGATCCGCCCGCCCTGTTCGAGAGGGCGGTCACCGCGACGGGGGGCATGCGGTCGCCCGTGATCGCAGCCCTGGCGTTCTGCCTCGAGCGGCCCTCGCTGCGCGACGTCGCCCTCATGCAGTGGGCCGCCGACGTCGCCACCGGCGATGCGGTGCTGCGCGCGCAGACCGCGTTCAGCGCGGGCACGCCCTTCCCGGAAGACCTCGCGCGCCCGATGTGGGGAGAGGGCGAGCGGCCCGATCCCGAGCGCCTGCGCACCGCGCTGGAGACCTCTCGGCGAGTCGCCGCGGCCGTTCCGCTCGATCGCCGACCCGGGCCCCTGTCGGCCTGCTCGTGGCTGGCGTGGGCCCAGGGGCGCTCGTCGCACGCGGCGACCTACGCCGAAGAGGCGCTCCGCATCGACTCGCAGCATGGTCTGAGCACCATCATGCTGAGCCTGCTCGACGCGGGCCGCCTCCCGGAATGGGTCTTCGAGAGGCCTACTTCACCAGCGGGAAGAGGATCGTCTCGCGGATCCCGAGCCCGGTGATGGCCATCAGCAGACGGTCGATGCCCATGCCCATGCCACCCGTGGGCGGCATGCCGTGCTCGAGTGCCCGGAGGAACTCCTCGTCGATCGGCATCGCCTCGGCGTCGCCGCGCGCGGCGAGCTTCGCCTGCTCGACGAAACGCTGGCGCTGGATCACCGGATCGACCAGCTCGGAATACCCGGTGGCGAGCTCGAACCCGCGCACGTACAGGTCCCACTTCTCCACGACGCCCGTGATGGACCGGTGCTCGCGGACGAGAGGGCTCGTGTCGACGGGGAAGTCCATCACGAAGGTGGGGCGCGTCAGGCCGCCCTTCACGAAGTGCTCCCACAGCTCCTCGACCCACTTGCCGTGCGTCTCGTGCGGCGGCGCGTCGACACCGGACTTCTCGCCGAGAGCGCGCAGCTCGTCGAGCGACGTCTCGGGCGTCACCTCATGACCGGATGCCGCCGACAGCGAGTCGTACATCGAGATGCGATCCCACTCGCCGCCGAGGTCGTACTCGGTGCCGTCGGCCCACGTGACGGTGGTCGAACCGGCGACCGCGATCGCGGCATCCTGAATGAGGGTCTGGGTGAGATCGGCGATGCCGTTGTAGTCGGAATAGGCCTGGTAGGCCTCGAGCATCGCGAACTCGGGGCTGTGCGTGGAGTCGGACCCCTCGTTGCGGAAGTTGCGGTTGATCTCGTACACGCGGTCGATGCCGCCGACGACGGCGCGCTTGAGGTAGAGCTCCGGCGCGATGCGCAGGAAGAGTTCGGTGTCGAAGGCGTTCGAGTGCGTCGTGAACGGTCGCGCCGATGCACCACCGTGCTGCACCTGCAGCATCGGGGTCTCGACCTCGACGAAGTCCCGCTCGGTGAAGGTGCGGCGCAGGCTCGCATTGACCTTCGCGCGGGCGAGCACGGTCTCGCGAGCGCGGTCGCGCACGATCAGGTCGAGGAAGCGGCTGCGCACGCGGCTCTCCTCGCTGAGCTCGGTGTGCAGGTTGGGCAGCGGCAGCACGGCCTTGGCCGCGATGCGCCACTCGGCGACCATGATCGACAGTTCGCCGCGGCGGCTCGAGATGACCTCGCCCGACACGAACACGTGATCACCGAGATCGACGAGCTC
The DNA here is from genome assembly GCF_032464915.1 of Microbacterium galbum. Classification (NCBI taxonomy): domain Bacteria; kingdom Bacillati; phylum Actinomycetota; class Actinomycetes; order Micrococcales; family Microbacteriaceae; genus Microbacterium; species Microbacterium galbum. Next base: position 1,020,789 of record NZ_JAWDIS010000001.1, read on the forward strand.
CTTCCACGCCTGCAGCGACTCCTCGCCGACCGCGCCCTGCGAGACCATCGCCTGGATGCGGCTGCCGTCCCCGGCCTGCAGCGAGGCGAAGCACAGCTTCCCGGTGTTGCGGCTGAACACCACGCGGCCCGCGACGCCGACGGTCTCGCCGGTCTCCGCGCCGGCTTCGAGCTCTCCGAAGCGGGCGCGCACCGCGGTGATGGTGGTGGTGACCGGCACCGACACCGGGTAGGCGCCGCCCGCGGCGTCGTCGCGCTCGGCGAGCAGTCGCTCGCGCTTGGCGAGGCGCACCGCCTTCTGCTCGAAGACCTCGTCTTCGGTGGGTTCGGCGGCGTCGTTCGCGGGCGCGTCGGTCATCGTGGAAGCTCCTCGGGGTCCTCCCCAGTGTATTCGCCCGGCCCGGGCCCCTCGGGGCACCGCGACCCCCGGCCGTCACCGGTCGGAGGCCGTCGACCTCGGCGAGCCCACGCCCGCACGGCGCTCCCGCGCCGGTGGCGTCGGGCCTGCGGCGCGTCAGCGCAGCGAGATCTCCGCGTTGTCGATGAATCGATGGCCCCCGACGGTCGCGGCGATGAGCGCGAACGCGCGGCCGCGGTGGCCCTCATCGACCGGCAGGAAGGTCGCCGGATCGACGACGCTCAAGTACTCCAGGGAGATGCGCTGTTCGCCCATGAGCGCCGACTGGGCCGCCGCGATGCACGCGTCGACGCCCATGTCGGCGTTCGAGGCCGCGGCCTCCAGAGCACGCGGGAGCTTGGCGACCGCGCGGCGATCCGCCTCGTCCAACAGGGCGATCCGGCTCGACACCGGCAGGCCGTCGTCGGTGCGCACCGTGGGAACCGTATCGATCTCGACGCGGAAGTCCAGGTCGCGCACCATCCGCCGCACGAGGAAGACGCGCTGCAGGTCGCGCTCCCCGTAGACGGCGACATCGGGAGCGACCAGGTGGAAGAGCTTCGCCTCGACGGTCAGCACTCCGTCGAAGTAGAAGGGGCGCACCCGCCCTTCGTAACGGAGTCCGACGTCACCCGCCGACACCCGCGTGGTGGCCGTGCCGGCCGGCAGCAGTTCCGCCGCGCTCGGAGCGAACACCACGTCGACCGCGAGGTCGTCGAGCACGCGCGCATCGGCCTCGGGAGAGCGGGGGTAGGCCGCGGTGTCGTCCGCCGTGCGGAACCGCAGCGGGTTGACGAAGGTCGAGACCACGACCACGTCGGCCTGCTCCCGAGCGCGCGTGATGAGGTCGACGTGGCCCTCGTGCAGGGCTCCGAGCGTCGACACGAGGGCGATACGCAGTCCCTGTGCGGCGCGGTCGGTCCCTCGGATCTCGTCGAGTCGGGCGCGCAGATCCTCGAGGGTGGCGATCATCCGTCGATCGTAGCGTCGCCGTCGAGGCGGCCCGCGCCACTGCCCTCGACGAGCGCCTGGTCGACGCTCGAGCGCACCAGGGCCGACAGGTACCCGCCGGGATTGTCGACCCCGACGCGGCTCAGCAGCTCCGACGATTGGCGCACGATCGAGCGGGAGAACTCCGTCGCCGTCGCGATCGCCTCCGCGTACGTCGGCCGATCCGCCTCCGCCACGACCACGGGTTCGCACCCGAGCTCGACGGCGAGCGCCTGGGCGATCGGCAGCACGGGCGCCGGCGCCGTCACCGCGGCGTACGCCTGGGCGAGCTGGCGGAGGTCGATCGACGACGCGCCGGTGAAGACGATCGCGGGGTGGATGGCGAGAGGGATGGCCCCCCGCTGCGCGGCGGGATCGAGCACGCGCGCACCGTGTGCGGCGTCGGTGTGCAGCACGAGCTGTCCGGGCTGCCAGGCACCGAGCTCGGCGAGTCCCGCGACCAGTCCGGGCAGCTGGTCGTGCGGCACCGCGATCACCACGAGTTCGCTGCGGCGCACGACCTCGTCGGACGTGAGCTGCGGCACCCCGGGGAGGATCGCCTCGACGCGATCGTCATCCGACCCCGAGGTGATCCCCGTCAGGAGATGTCCCGCGCCCGCAAGAGCCGCCGCGATGACCGGTCCGACCCGTCCGGCACCGATCACGCCGACGCCGAGGCGCCCGTCGCGACCGGCGTTCATCCGGCCCACCGGTGCGTGCGGTCACCCGCGGCCGCAGCCACGCCGCCGCGCGCGGTGGCTTCGAACACGCGCAGCGCGTCGTCTCGGTCGATCGCGCCGAGATGGGTCTGCACCGTGCCCGTGATGACGTGACCCGTGAGGGTCGCGGTGCGGACCGCACGGGCGAGCGGACCCTGGCGCACACCGATCGACTGCAGCCGGGCGAGCGGCAGCACGGTCAGCGAGCGCCACACCCAGCCCCGGCGCAGCAGCAGCGCGTCGGCGGTGAGAAGGACGCCGTTGCGGCGCCACGACAGCGGCCGCAGCCACCGCGCGCGGCGCGGAGTCGTCACGTAGGGGTCGTCATCCACCGGACCCAGGATGCCGTCACGGAACACGAGTGTCCATTCCTCGCTCGACAAGCCGGGCGCGAGGATCCGCAGCACCCGCTCGACGTCGGCGCGTGTGCCGATGGGCAGCACCGCCGCGACCTGATCGGCGCTGGAGTCGGTGGAGGAGCGTCCCGACAGCCGGTTCACCGTCACCGCCCACCAGCCGAACGGACGCCACATGAGCGGTTGACGGACCTCGATCGCGTGCACCCGACCCGGCGGAATCACCTCGCTCACCGTGGTGAAGAGTCCGAACGTCACACGCACTCCGTCCGAGGTCGGCGCGATCGAGTACCGCAGCCCTCGCGCGATCGAGCGCACGTAGTACGCACCGAACGCGAGGAACATCGGCACGACCGTGAAGAGCAGCCACAGCGTCGACACGGAGGCCGCGACGGCGATGCCGATCACGAAGGCGATCAGCACGAGGGTGGAGCCACTCAGCACACGCGAGGCGACGAGTCGACCCACGGGGATGCGGACGATGCTCTCCGGCTCGGTATCGGAGAAGTCCTCACCGTCGACGATGCCCTGCAGCCCGTCGGCGACGGTGTCGGCGGCCGCCGTGACGCGGGAGCGCTTCGCGCCCGGCCCGGCACCCGCCTCGGCGAGACGCCGACCCGACGCCAGCCGCAGGATGTCGCCGCGGACCGCCTCGGCATCCTTGCCCGAGAGGTACTCGAGCTTGACGTTGGCGTCCAGGCCCGCCCCCACGACCTCGAGCTTCGCCAGCCCGAGAAGGCGCGCGACCATCGGACGGGTCAGGTTCACGCCCTGCACGCGGTCCAGCGGGGCTCGGCGATGGGTGCGGAAGAGCACACCCGAGCGCACCTCGACGTCGTCGTCGCCGATACGCAGGGTGTGGAAGCGCCACGACAGTCGGAAGAGCCCCAGCAGCACCAGGAGGACCACCAGCGCCGCTCCCGCCGCGATGAGGATGAGGTTGTTCGCCAGCAGGAAGTCGACCGGGTCGGGCGGAACGGCCCCGGGCGGCAGGTCGGTGAAGACGGGGAAGAACAGCTCCAGCAGCCGCTCGCGGAGATTCGCGACGATGAGGCCCACGATGACGAGCAGGGACAGGCCGCCGCGCAGCAACGGCGTCAACGGGTGCAGTCGGTGCCATTCACCGTCGCTGTACGGCGAGCGCACGACCGCCCGCGCCCCCTCCCGCCCGCTCGCGCCCGGCGCGATGACGCCCCCGTCGCCGGACGGCACGCCCACACCCGGCACGAGGCCGCTCTCGTCGCCCGCTGACGCGTCCGCGGCGTCGACGGGCGCCCCCGCGGGAGGCCCCGGCGCGTCGCTCGACGGCGGCGGCGTCACCCCTGCGCCGGTCCCGACCGCCTCGCCGCGGTTGCGATCGTCGGTGTCGCTCACAGTCCGGTCCGTCGCGTCTCCGCCACGGCGACGAGCGTGTCGCGCAACTGCTCGGCCGCCTCCTGCGTGAGCCCCGGGATCGTCACACCCGTCGAGGCCGCGGCCGTGACGAGCTTGAGCTGCGCGATACCGAATCCGCGGTCGAGCGGGCCGTGCGTGATGTCGACGAGCTGCATCCGCCCGTACGGCACCGCGACGACGCGCTGCCACAGGATGCCGCGGCGGAAGACGAGATCGTCCTGACGCAGCTGGTACCCGAAGGAGCGCGCCTGCCGCGGCGTGATGAGCAGCCCGATCGCCGTCACGACGAGAACGATGCCGGCGGGGATCCAGGGCCAGGGCACTCCGGTGAAGGCCTGGACGCCGATGGCCACCGCGAGCACGAGGAGGAATACCGCTCCCTGCGAGATGAGCTGCACCCACACGTACGCGCGCGCCAGTTGGTGCCACGTGCCCTCGCCGAGCGGGAGCCGGCCGGCGGCGCGCGGCTCCAGGACGCGCGAGAAGGTCCGGGCGTCGAGCGCATCGGCGCCTGCCCCATCGGCGCCCACCGCGTCGGCGCCTGCCCCATCGGCGCCCACCGCGTCGGCGGCTGCCCCGTCGGCGCGCACCGCGTCGGCGCCTGCCCCGTCGGCGCGCACCGCGTCGGCACCCGCCGCATCGGCGCGCACCGCGTCGGCACCTGACACGTCGGCGCCCACCGCCTCAGATGCCGACGGGTCCGGCGGGGGTGTTCCCGGGGGTGTCGTCATCATCGTCCTTCCGGAGGGTGCACAGCTGCTCGGCCACGAGCCCCGCGACGACGAGGACGACCGCGCACACGACCGTCGCGATGATCGATCCCATCGAGCCTAGCGAGGGGGTCGCGGGCCGGCTCAGCAGGAACGCGAGGAGTCCGACGCCGAACCCGAACGCGGCAGCCCCCACGAGCGACGACGCCTTCGCGAGCATCGCGACACGCAGGGCGCGGAAAGGATCGATGCGCCGCTCGCTGCGCCCGCGCGTCGCACGGAACACCGGCACCGCCAGGATGACGATGACCGCACCGACCAGCGCGAGGATCGTGGGCAGGCTCGCCGCGGGGGTGAACGTCGCGCGCCCCATCGCGGTGAGCATCGTGTCGAGGACGAAGCCGACCACGCCGCCGATGATGGCGGCGATGAGCAGGATGCCGGCACCCGTGCGTTTCATCGCGCCCCTCCCCGCAGTTCGGCGAGCAGGGCGTCGACCCGGCCGCGCCCGGGGATCACGGCATCCGGGTCGACGTCGAGCCACGGCACCAGCACGAATTCGCGCTCGTGCGCGCGCGGGTGCGGCACCACGAGGTCGTCGCGGTCGATGATCTCCCCGCCGTAGGCGATGAGATCGAGGTCGAGCGTGCGGTCGCCCCAGCGTTCCCGGCGCACGCGCCCGTGCCGCGCCTCGATGCGGTGCAGGGCGGCGAGCAGCGCCGTCGGGGCGAGTCGCGTGCGCAGCGTCGCGACGGCGTTGAGATAGCGGGGGGCGTCGTCGTCCTCGCCGTCCAGGGTCACGGCGGTCGTCTCGATCGGGGCCGACACCGCGACGTCCGTGGTGAGGGGCAACGCCCGCACCTCCGTCACGGCTGCGGCGAGCGTCTCGGCCCGCTCCCCGAGGTTGGCTCCCAGGGCGATCACCGCGGCGACGGGGGACGTGCGCGGCGCCTCTCCGATGCCGTGGGCCAGCCGCACGCTCACGAGCGCCCGCGCGTGATCGTCACCGACACGTCGGCGAAGGGGACGGGGATGGGCGCCGCAGGCTTGTGCACGGTGATGGTCACGGACTCGACCCGCTCATCGCGGAGCACCTCGTCGGCGATGCGCGCGGCGAGCTTCTCGAGGAGGTCGACCGGCTCGCCCGACACGATCACGGCGATCCGCTCGGCGAGTTCGCCGTAGTGCACCGTGTCGGCGACGTCGTCCGTCACGGCCGCGCGGGCCAGAGGCAGGACCACCGTCGCGTCGACGATGAACTCCTGCCCGTCGCGCTTTTCGTCGGGATAGACCCCGTGGTATCCGAAGGCGCGGACGCCCGTCAGGGTGATGTGGTCGACGGCATCCATCAGGACTCCCAAGCGCGGGCGACGGCGAGCGCGTCGCGGGTGGTCGGCACGTCGTGAACGCGCACGGCCCAGGCGCCGGCCTGGGCGGCGAGGGCGCTCGTGACGGCCGTGGCCAGGTCGCGGCGCGCGAGGTCGGCGTCGTCGCCGAGCGCGTCGGCGAGGAACCTCTTGCGGCTCGTGCCGACGAGCACGCGTCGGCCGCGGGCGACGAGCGCGGGCAGCGCACCCAGAGTCCGCCAGTTCTGCTCGCCGCGCTTGCCGAACCCGATACCGGGGTCGACGACGATGCGCGACGACGGGATCCCGACGGCCTCCGCGGCCGCGACGCGCTCGTCGAGCTCGGCGGTCACCTCCGCGGCGACGTCGACGTACTCCGCTCGCGCGTACATCTCGCTCGACGGCCCGCGCCAGTGGCCGATCGCCATCTCCGCACCGCTCTGCGCCACGGCGTCGAGCATCTCGGGGTCGGCGAGACCTCCTGAGACGTCGTTGACGAGACGGGCTCCGACCGCGACGGCGGCTGCGGCGGTCGAGGCGTTCATGGTGTCGATGCTGACGTACGCCCCCTCGGAGGCCAGGGCGGCGACGACGGGCAGGACGCGCTGCTGCTCGACCCGGGGCGAGACCCGTTCGGCGCCGGGTCGTGTGGACTCCCCGCCGATGTCGAGCAGGTCGGCCCCCTCGGCGCGAAGACGGCGCGCGTGCGCGATCGCCACGTCGGGATCGAGGTACCTCCCGCCGTCGCTGAAGGAGTCGGGGGTGACGTTGACGATCGCCATCACGAGTGTCACGCGCGTGCTCCGATCAGGGCGACGAGCTCGGCACGGGCAGCCGGCTCGGCGTACGCACCGCGCGCGGCGATCGTCACGGTCGAAGCGTCGAGCTGTCGTCCGCCGCGCATGGTCACGCACTCGTGGGTGGCATCCAGGACGACGAGCACACCCCGCGCATCGAGGGCGGATGCGATGGCGTCGGCGATCTGCTCCCCGAGACGCTCCTGCACCTGCGGACGGGCGGCCAGGATGTCGATGACCTTCGGCAGCGCCCCGAGGCCCACGACCTCCTCGCCCGGCAGGTACGCCACGTGGGCGCGGCCGCGGAAGGGCAGCAGGTGATGCTCGCACATCGAGCGGAACGCGATGTCGCGCAGCATCACCGCTCCCGAGGGGAGCGTGTCGGGCGCGGGCCCGCGTGACACCGAGATCGTGTGCTGCAGCGGGGCGCCGGCATCCTGGTTCACGCCCGAGAAGAACTCGGCCCAGCTGTCGGCGACCCGGGTCGGGGTCTGCCGCAGCCCGGGGCGATCGGGATCTTCCCCGATCGCCTCCAGCAGCTCACGGACGAGGGCTGCGACCCGCTCTCGATCGACGGCCACGGCGCCTCAGGCGGTCGCCGGGCGCGTCTGTCCGCTCGGACGGGGCTGCGCCTGGGCCTGCGTCTGCGCCTCCGCCTCGGCGGACGCGGCGATGCCGGCCGGAGCCTGGCGACGCGGGACATCGACCGGCGGCTGGTTCGACACGGGACGATCGCCCGACGACAGCCACTGCGGGCGCGGGGTGAGGCGCTTGACGTCCGTGAAGATCTCGGCGAGCTCGATGTGGTCGAGCGTCTCCTTCTCCAGCAGCGCCAGGGCCAGGCGGTCGAGCACGTCGCGGTTGTCGTTGATGACCTGGTACGCCTCGTTGTGCGCCTGCTCGATGAGCGCGCGCACCTGGGCGTCGACCCGCTCGGCGATGCGCTCCGAGAAGTCGCGGCCGTGTCCCATGTCGCGGCCCATGAACACCTCGCCCGACGACGAGCCGAGCTTCACGGGGCCCACCTCGTTGGTCATGCCGTACTCGGTGACCATCTTGCGGGCGATGCTCGTGGCCTTCTCGATGTCGTTCGAGGCGCCGGTGGTGGGGTCGTGGAAGACGATCTCCTCCGCGACACGGCCGCCCATGGCGTACGTCAGCTGGTCCTGCAGCTCGTTGCGGGTGACGGAGTACTTGTCGTCGAGCGGCAGCACCATCGTGTAGCCCAGCGCCTTGCCGCGCGGGAGGATGGTGACCTTCGTCACGGGGTCCGTGTGGTTCATCGCCGCCGCGGCGAGGGCGTGCCCGCCCTCGTGGTACGCCGTGATGAGCTTCTCCTTGTCCTTCATCACGCGCGTGCGACGCTGCGGTCCGGCGATCACGCGGTCGATGGCCTCGTCGAGGGCGCGGTTGTCGATGAGCTGCGCGTTCGAGCGCGCGGTCAGCAAGGCCGCCTCGTTCAGCACGTTGGCGAGGTCGGCACCGGTGAACCCGGGCGTCTTGCGCGCGACGACTTCGAGGTCGACCGAGTCCGACAGCGGCTTGCCGCGGCCGTGCACCTCGAGGATGCGCTGGCGGCCCTTCAGGTCGGGGGCGTCGACGCCGATCTGACGGTCGAAGCGGCCCGGACGCAGGAGGGCGGGGTCGAGGATGTCGGGGCGGTTGGTCGCAGCGATCACGATGACGTTGACCTTGGGGTCGAAGCCGTCCATCTCGACGAGCATCTGGTTCAGCGTCTGCTCGCGCTCATCGTGACCGCCGCCCATGCCGGCACCGCGGTGGCGGCCGACGGCGTCGATCTCGTCGATGAAGATGATCGCCGGCGAGCTCTCCTTGGCCTGGTTGAACAGGTCGCGGACGCGGCTGGCGCCGACACCGACGAACATCTCGACGAAGTCCGAGCCGGAGATCGAGTAGAACGGCACGCCTGCCTCGCCGGCCACGGCGCGGGCGAGCAGGGTCTTACCGGTTCCGGGAGGGCCGTACAGCAGCACGCCCTTGGGGATGCGCGCACCGACCTCCTCGAACTTCTTGGGGTCCTTCAGGAATTCCTTGATCTCGTCCAGCTCTTCGATCGCCTCGTCGGAGCCCGCGACGTCCTGGAAGGTGACGGTGGGCGTCTCCTTCGTCACGAGCTTCGCGCGCGACTTGCCGAACTGCATGACCTTGCTGCCGCCGCCCTGAGCGCTGGACAGCAGCCACCAGAAGAGCAGGCCGAGGAGGATCAGCGGGAGCAGCAAGCCGATGAGGCCGTCGAACCAGCTGGGCTTGGGCACGACGTCGTTGAAGCCGTCGGCGGGGGCCGCGGCGTCGATCGCGCTGGCGACCTCGTCCGCGCGGGCCTGGCTGAAATAGAACTGCACGTCGTTCGCGCCCTCGAAGGGCTGCGACAACGTCAGATCGACGCGCTGATCGGGATCGTTGGTGACGACCTGAGTGACGGTGCCGCCCTTGAGCAGGTCCAGACCCTCCTTGGTGGACACCTGGCGGGCACCACTGAGGTTGGAGATGAGGGAGAAACCGATGACCAGAAGCAGACCGACCAGCAGAACGTAGACGATCGGGTTGCGCGTGATCTTCTTGAAATTCATGGTGGGCGAGCCCAGCCCTTTCGTGATCCTCCGCAGAAACGCGGTCGCATCAGGCTAACGCCCGTGGACTATGCCGGGCCTGTGCGTTCGTCGAGGGCGTACGGAGACTCCGCTCCGAACGCCTCAGGAATACACGTGCGGCGCGAGCACCGCGACGTCGCGCAAGTTGCGGTACTTCTCCGCGTAGTCGAGCCCGTAACCGATCACGAAGTCGTTGGGAATGTCGAAACCGACGTACCGGCAGTCGACCTCGACCTTCATCGCGTCGGGCTTGCGCAGCAGCGCGAGCACCTCGACCGACTCCGCCCCGCGCGAGGCGAAGTTCTCGAGCAGCCAGCTCAGGGTGAGACCGGAGTCGATGATGTCCTCGACGATCAGGACGTGCTTTCCCGTGATGTCGGTGTCGAGGTCCTTCCGGATCTGCACGACGCCGCTCGAGCGGGTGGAGGCGCCGTAGGACGACACGGCCATCCAGTCCATCGACACGTGCATGGGCAGGTGACGGGCGAAATCGGCCATGACCATGACCGCGCCCTTGAGCACGCCCACGAGCACGACGTCGCGACCCTCGTAGTCGGCGACGACCTGCGTCGCCAATTCGGCGAGCTTGTCGTGGATCTGCTCCTCGGTGAGGAGCACTTCGCTGATGTCGTCGGAGATGTCGGCCGCGCGCATTGGAGAAGTCTACGTCGCTCGATTCCGGATGCCGTGCCCCGGCGATGCGGATCGCCGTCGTGCCGCCCGGAAAGCACCGGGGGCGGGTAGCGTCGCCTTCCGGCCGCCGTTGCTCACTCCGGAAGGGAATCGATGACCTCCACCACGTCATCCCCGCCACGAACGCGCGGCACCGGCGCCGTCATCCTCGCCCAACTCATGCTGCGGATCGCCTCGGCCGCGGGTGCTCTCGCGCTCGGGTCCTACTTCGTCGACCTCTCCCGACAGGGGACCTCGGTGGGGCCGTTGCTGCTCGGCATCCTGTCGGGAACCGGCTTCCTGGCCGAGCTCGTGCTCGCCCCGCTCGCCGGGTCCGCCAGCGATCGACGCGGGCGGAAGATCTTTCTGGTCACCGCCCCCCTGCTCGCTGCGGCAGGCGTCCTGCTCACGCCCGGAGCCTCGCTGCTCGCGGCCGTGCCGTCGATCGCCCTGGTCGTCGTGATCGTCGGGACATCGCGCCTGCTCGACGGCGCGGGCGCGGCGATCGCGGCTCCGACGACGCTCGGGCTGCTCGCCGACTCCAGCGACGGCGATCCGCGACGCCGCGGGCGGGTCACGAGCCTGTACGAGCTGTCATCGTCGGGCGGGATCGCCCTGGGCGCCGTCGCGGGGCCCCTTCTCTACGGCACGCTCGGGCTCTGGACGTTCGCGGTCCTCGCCGCGGTCTACGTCGTCGCGTCCCTGCTGGTGCTGGTCTTCCTACGGCCGGGGCCGGCGTCCATGATCACTCCCGCCCGCGCCTCGCTCGGCGACCGCGTGCGTGTCCTCGTCCAACCGCGCCTGCTGGCGTTCCTCCCGGGGTGGATCGCCGTGAACGCGATCCTGGGCACGTGGGTGACCTCGCAGATCACCTTCGTGCTGGCCGGCGACGGACGGGCGGACGGTCAGCTGTTCCCCGGGGCGTTCCGCGGCGACGAGGCGGGACTGTCGATCGTCCTCGGCGTCTACGTGCTCTTCTTCAGCCTGTGCATCGTCGCGTGGGCCTTCTTCATCGGGCGCCTTCCGACCATCCCGGTGCTCTTCGTCACGGCGGCAGGTGCGCTGATCGCCTCGGTCGGGCTGATGCTCGCCAACCGCGGGGCGCCCCTGGCGGTCGCGCTGCCGCTGGTGATGATCGGGGTGTTCCTCGAGGCGGGATTCACCCCCGCCGCACTGACCCATCTGAGCGACATCTCGGCGGAGTTCCGCGACGACCGCGGACTCATCATGGGCGCGTACTCGGTCGTGGTCGGCGCCGGATATCTTCTGGGCAACCTGCTCGGCGGTGTCTTCGCCCAGTGGCTCCTGTTCGATGGTCTCGCACTGCTGACGATCGGGCTGGCGGCGATCGCCCTGGTGTCGATCACGACGATGTCGGCGGTCGAGAAGCGTCTCGCACGACAGCGTTCCGTCAGCTGAGCCGACGGCGATCAGGAGCGCTCGCGCGCGCGACGATCTCGATCCGATTCCCCACGCGCCGCGCCACGCACGAGGGCAGATCGATCGGGCCCTGCCCCCGCCAATCGACCGCGAGACGGGCGACCTCGAGGGTCTGCGACCGGGTCAGCGACACGCCGAACTCGCTCTCGACGACGTACCGGACGATCCGGTTGCGCAGCGCCGCGGGGTTGGCGGCGAGGGCGGCGACCGAGATCGAGATCCCCGCCTCGGCGTGCTCGACGATGTCCTCGATGGTCTCGTCGATCATGTCCTGGAAGGCCGCCGCGTCTTCGCGCAACTGCTCGGCCGTCCGCGCCAGCGCCTCGGCGACGCCCGGTCCCAACTCGTCCTCGAGTGCGGGCAGCACCCGCTCGCGCACCCGCACCCGCGTGTAGGCGGGATCGAGGTTGTGGGGATCCGCCCACGGTTCGAGCCCCTCGGCCGCGCACGCCGCTGCGGTCGCCGACCGGCGCACGCCCAGCAGCGGTCGCAGCCACGTCGGGCCGGTGGCATCCCGTCGCTCGGCCGGCATGCCGCCCAGGCTCGTCGCCCCGGACCCCCGCGCGAGACCCAGCAGCACGGTCTCCGCCTGGTCGTCCAGGGTGTGCCCGAGCAGCACCACGTCCGCGCCGACCTCCGCCGCTGCGCCGGTGAGGCCCGCGTACCGGGCGGTGCGGGCGTCGGCCTCGGGTCCGTCCGCGGACCCGACCTCGACCGCGACCACGCGCGCGTCGATGCCGAGCCCGCGCGCCGCCTCGGCCGCACGATGCGCCACGGCATCCGATCCCTGTTGCAGCCCGTGATCGATCACGACGGCTTCGACCCGGATGCCGAGCCGCGCCGCCTCGAACGCCGTCGCCGCCGTGAGGGCGAGCGAGTCGGCCCCGCCCGACAGCGCCACGATCACGGCACCCTGGCGGCCCTCGAGGGCTGCGCGCACGGCGCGGCGCACCTCGGCGACGGCAGGGTCGAGACCGGGTCGCCGTTCGTGCATGGCGTCCACGCTATCCCTCCCGGCAGAAGGGCCGCCGCGAACACAACACGGGAAACCTCGTCAGAGCCTCCAGCACGTCCGGGGCGGGTCCGCGGGGTACCGCACGGATCTCCATCGTTGTGTCGGGGGGCAGGGAACCGGCGGGACAAAGGACGCTCCGGCTAGGCTGGGCCGCGGAAATCCACAGATCTAAGGAGCACGAGTATGGGCGCTTTCGACGCCGTCATCGAGATCCCCCGCGGCAGCCGCGTGAAGTACGAGGTCGACCACGGCACCGGCCGCGTCTACCTCGACCGCATCCTCTACACGGTGTTCGGCTACCCGGCCAACTACGGCTTCTTCGAGAACACCCTCGGCGAAGACGGCGACCCGCTCGACGTGCTCGTGCTGCTCGACCGCGACCTGCACCCCGGCATCCTGGCCAAGGTGCGTCCCGTCGGCGTGCTGAAGATGAGCGACGAGGCCGGTGGAGACGACAAGGTCGTCGCCGTGCTCGCGAAGGACCCGCGATGGGACCACATCCAGGACGTCGACGACATCGACGAGTGGACCAAGAAGGAGATCTCGCACTTCTTCGAGCACTACAAGGACCTCGAGCCCAACAAGTGGGTCAAGGTCGACGAGTGGGCGAACGCCGCCGAGGCCGAGCGTCTCGTGGCCGAGGCCTTCACGCGCTTCGACGAGCACGACGCGCAGACCAAGACGCAGGGTGCGGGCGAGGCTCCCAACACCCTCTGAGTTCGGTGACACGAAGAAACCCCCGGTCGACGGACCGGGGGTTTTCTCGTACCGGGATCAGACCCAGACGCCGCGATCGCGGAGCCAGGGGGCCGGATCGGTCGTACCGCCCCAGGGCGGGTAGACCTCGAAGTGCAGGTGGCAGCCGAAGGAGTTGCCGGTCTGGCCGGTCGCCGCGATCTGCTCCCCCGCGCCGACGCGCTGGCCGTATGACACGTAGATGCCGCCGTTGACGATGTGCGCGTAGCCGGTCGCCGACCCGTCGTCGTGCTGGATGCGGATGTAGTTGCCGTAGCCGCCGTTGTATCCGGCGTAGGTCACGCGCCCGGCCGACGCCGCGTAGATCGGCGAGTAGCAGCCGGCGCCGAAGTCGAGACCGAGGTGCCACGAGCTCGCGCAGTAGCTGCCGTTGCACTGGCTCGATCGCGGGCCGTAGCCCGAGGTGGTTCCGGCCGACGACGGACGCGCCCAGCCGGAGCCGGTGGCCTGGCCGCCGCCTCCGCCACCCCCGCCGCTGTTGGAGCCGCCGCCGCCTCCACCGCCGCCGCCACCGCCGTTGTTGTTGTTGTTCTGCCGGTCGCGCTCTTCCTGCTCGCGACGCGCGCGCTCGGCGCGGTCCCGCGCCTCGGCCTCTTCCCGAGCCTTCCGCTCGCGCTCTTCGCGGGCCTTGCGCTCGGCCTCGACACCGGCCTGGTAGTCGGCGACGGTCTTGGCCGTGGTGTCCTGGAGAGCAGCCAGCTGGGCCTCGAGGACCACCTGGTTCGCCTGCTGGGCGGCCAGCGCCTCCTGCGCGGCCTGGGCGGCCTGCTGGGCGGCCACCATCTTCTCCTCGGCGATCTTCTGCAGACGATCGCGCTCGGTGCGGGCGTCGTTGGCCTGGTTGCTCAGCTGCGTCGCGGAGTCGCGCGCCGTCACGGCCGCCGCGTACACCGAGCGGTTGCGCTCGATGAGCTTGTCCATCGTGCCGAGCTTGGCCAGCAGGTCGTCGGCGCTGGCGGCCGACCCCGAGAAGAAGAGGTCGAGCGAGGTGTCGTCGCCGCCGGAGCGATAGAGCTGCGCGGCGACCTTGCCGGCTTTGGCCGCGGCGTCGGTGGCCTTGGCCGCTTCGGCGTCGGCCTGCGCCTGGATCTGCTGCGCACGGTAATCGGCGTCGAGGTAGGCCTGCTGCGCGGTGTAGTACTCGTCGGAGCGGGCGACGACCTCGGCCTGCGTGCGCGCCACCTCGGACTGCAGGCCCTGGATGAGGCCCTGGATGCGGGCGATCTCGCCGGCTTTCGCCGACTCGTTCGCGCGCGCCGCCTCGACGTCGGCCCACGAGGGGTAGTCGGCGGCGACGGCGGGAGAGGAGAACCCGGATGCCGCAGCGCCGAACGCGCCGAGGGCCGCGGCGCTCAGGGCACCGAACTTCAGCGCGCTGCGTCGATCGAACGTCGGCCACAGGCGCCGCCGCTCGCTCGCGGTGGGCGCGCAGCCGCAATCGTCTGACTCAACGGGGCGCTCGAGCGTCACGGGAATACCTCATCTCACCGGTCGCAACTCGACTCACAGTAGCAACACGAGTCACACACACAACAGGGCGAGTTCCCGTCGGCAGCGCCCATCCTGCGCCCCCGACACGCGCGAGCCGCGTACGCCACGCCCCGAATTGGCAATCTCGCGAGATGTGAAGTAGGCTCGGTCGTCGGCAAGCGAGAAGGAAATCGCAAGGTTTTCGCCTCATCCGGCCCCATCGTTTAGCGGCCTAGGACGCCGCCCTTTCACGGCGGTAGCACGGGTTCGAATCCCGTTGGGGTCACTTTCCGGTGAAGTACAATTGAAAATGCATGGCCCTGTAGCGCAGTTGGTTAGCGTGCCGCCCTGTCACGGCGGAGGTCGCGGGTTCAAGTCCCGTCAGGGTCGCTCCACAGCGACGGGCCTTCTTTCGAGGAGGCCTTTCGTTTAGGAAGCGGCAGACATGCCGCTCGGCTCTGTAGCTCAGTTGGTAGAGCGCACGACTGAAAATCGTGAGGTCACGGGATCGACGCCCGTCGGAGCCACACGGACCGTCATTACAACGGTCCCAGAAACCCTCGCCTAGCTTCTACATGGCGGGGGTTTTGCTTTTCCCCGGCGAGGGATGCCGCCCCGCATGGCTCCGACCGCTCGGTCGTCGAGCCACCGCAGCACGCTGACCTGCTGCGCCGGGCGTCGGCCTCCCCCACGCGCCACGCGTGAAAACAGGCGAGGGTTCGAGAACAGGACGACCAGCCCCGACATCGCCCTGTCCCGGTGCGATTCCCTGTTCTCGCGCGAGGCCGCCACGATCCGCGCCCGCCGCACCCCGCCGCCCGCGCCCGCGCCCGCGCCCGCCGCCGGCGCCCGCCGCACCCCGCCCCGCGCGCACGGGCACGGTCCGCCCGCACTCCGGACGCCGGTCCGGGGCACGACTCCCCCCACGGGGGTATTTCTGCGGGCCCGGGGCGATGCCGACCCGCAGGTGGTTCCCCGACCCCGGTGGACGGCGCTACTATTTGTTGACTTTTAGCAAACACCTGGCGCCCGGCCCCGCCCGATCGAGCCGCCCGCCACCCCTTCTCGATGAGGACAGATGTCAGACATCACCCGCAGCCGGCGCGCGCACACCGGCACCACCGACACGGTCATGACCCACCGCATGATCATGTTCGTGATCTTCGGCCTCATGGCCGGAATGTTCCTGTCCGCCCTCGACCAGACGATCGTCGGAACCTCGATCCGCACGATCGGCGACGACCTCCAGGGCCTGAGCCTGCAGGCCTGGGTCACGACCGCCTACCTGATCGTCTCGACGATCTCGACGCCCATCTACGGCAAGCTCTCCGACATCTTCGGCCGTCGCCCACTGTTCCTGCTCGCGATCCTCATCTTCATCGTCGGATCCGTGCTCGCGAGCTTCTCGACCTCGATGGCCGAGCTCGCCGCCTTCCGCGCCATCCAGGGCCTCGGCGCCGGTGGCCTGATGTCGATGCCGCTGGCGATCATGGGCGACATCCTCGCCCCGCGCGAGCGCGCGAAGTACCAGGGCTACTTCCTCGCCGTCTTCGGCATCTCCAGCGTCATCGGCCCGCTCGTCGGCGGTCTGTTCGCCGGCGCCGACCAGATCCTCTTCATCACCGGCTGGCGCTGGGTGTTCCTCATCAACGTGCCGATCGGCATCGCGGCCCTCGCGATCGTGTGGCGGTTCCTGCACATCCCCAAGCAGCCGCGCCATTCGGTGCGCATCGACTGGTGGGGCGCCACGACCGTCATCGTCGCGCTGGTCCCGCTGCTGCTCGTGGCCGAACAGGGGCGCGAGTGGGGCTGGGGCTCGCCCATCGCGATCGCCTGCTACGCGGTCGGGGCCCTCGGCATCCTGGCCTTCATCATCGCCGAGACGAAGATGAAGGACGACGCGCTCATCCCGCTGAAGCTCTTCCGCTCCCCCACCTTCTCGATGGCGACGATCATCGGCGTGCTCGTGGGCTTCGGCATGTTCGGCGCGATGCTCACGCTGCCGCTCTACCTGCAGCTCGTGCTCGGCTCGACGCCGACCGAGAGCGGCTTCGAGATGCTCCCGATGATCCTGGGCCTCATGATCGCCTCGATCGCGAGCGGTCAGATCATCGCGCGCACCGGTCGCTACCGCATGTTCCCGATCCTCGGCACGGCGCTGATGTCGGTGGGCTTCTTCCTGCTGACCTTCCTCAAGTACGACAGCCCCTACTGGCACGTCGCGCTCGCGATGCTCGTGATCGGCCTGGGCCTCGGCCAGCTCATGCAGACGCTCACGATCGCCAGCCAGAACTCCGTGGGTCTGCGCGACATGGGCGTGGCGACGAGCGGGTCGACGTTCTTCCGCCAGATCGGTGGAACGCTCGGCACGGCCGTCCTGCTCTCGCTGCTGTTCACGCTCATGCCGTCGAACATCATCGGGTCCTTCTCCGACCGCGGCACCCTCACCGACGCCCTCGACGCCGCCTTCGACCCCACGGTCGCCTCGGCACCGGCCAACGAGAAGATCATGTCGGGCATCTACACGCCCATCGTGACCCAGACGACCGATGCCGTGACCCAGCAGGTGCAGCAGGGCGTGCAGCAAGCACAGGATGCCGCGACTCGGGCCGTGGCGGCGCAGGTCGCCGCGGGGCAGATCCCGGCCGCCGCGCAGGCGCAGGCCACGCAAGCGGCGATCACCCAGGCGACGTCGGCCGCCGCGACGCAGATCCAGCAGCAGATTCCGGTCGCCCGCGTGGGCAGCGACGGATCGGTGAGCCTGGACTTCTCGAACGCCGCCGACCGCGCGGCCTTCGTCGACACCGTCGCGACGACGCTCGAGGAGCGATTCGAGGACGGCGGTGAGAACACCTCGATCGGCGACTCGACCCTGGACGACACCTCCTTCCTCGTGGGCGCCGACGCGCGTCTGACCAAGCCCTTCCTGGTCGGCTTCAACTCGTCGGCGACGAGCGTCTACTGGGTGGCGATGGGCGTGGTGCTGCTCGCGTTCGTGCTGTCGCTGTTCTTCCGCACGCCCCCGCTGCGCGCGAAGTCGGCGCTGCAGGAAGCCGCAGACGAGCGTCGCGGCCGCGACGATGAGGAGAAGCGCGCGGAGGAGTCCGCCGCGCAGACCGGCGCCCTGCTCACGCCGTGACCTGAACGACGAAGGGCGGGGCCGTCGCTAGACGCCCCGCCCTTCGTCGTCGTCACACCGCTTCGCGCGCGCGCAGGTCCTTCCGCAGGATCTTTCCCGACGTCGACTTGGGCACCACGTCGATGAACTCCACCCGCCGCACCTTCTTGTGGGGCGCGACCTGGCCGGCGACGAACGCCATGACGTCCTCCGCCGTCAGGCCGGCATCCGGTGCCGCCACGACGAACGCCTTGGGGATCTCCTCACCGTCGTCCCCGCGCACGCCGATGACCGCGGCATCCTGGATCTTCGGATGCGACAGCAGCAGCGCCTCGAGCTCGGCGGGGGCGATCTGGTAGCCGTGGTACTTGATGAGCTCCTTCAACCGGTCGACGATCGTGAAGTAGCCGTCGACGTGGTGGACGCCGATGTCACCGGTGTGCAGGAAGCCGTCGGCGTCGAGCGTCTCGGCGGTGGCGTCGGGCCGGTTCAAGTAGCCGAGCATGACGTTGGGGCCGCGCACCCAGATCTCGCCCGGCGCGGTCAGCCCGTCGTCACCGTGCTGCTCGAGCTCCGCGCCGGTCTCGGGGTCGACGAGCTTGGCGTCGCACCCCGGGATGAGCACGCCGACCGAACTGACCGGGAATCCCGAGCCGGCGGGGATGGCGTGCGAGACGGGACTTAGCTCGCTCATGCCGTAGCCCTGGAAGAACCGGGCACCGATGCGCCGGCCGGCCGTCTCGGCGGTCTCGCCGTCGAGCGGGGCCGCACCGGAGAAGACGCTGTGCACGCTGGAGAGGTCGAACTGGTCGACGGCGGGGTGCTTGGCGAGGGCAACCGCGATGGGCGGCGCGATGAAGAGGAACGTGCAGCGGTGCTCCTGCACGACCCGGAGGAACTCCATGAGGTCGAAGCGGGGCATGGTGACCAGCGTCGCCCGCTGACGCAGAGCGAGGTTCAGCAGCACCGTCATCCCGTAGATGTGGAAGAACGGCAGCACGGCGAGAACGCGATCGTCGGGTGAGATCTCGATGACCGATCGGCACTGGTGCACGTTCGCGACGAGGTTGCGGTGCGACAGCATGACCCCCTTCGGCACTCCGGTCGTGCCCGACGAGTACGGCAGCACGGCGACGTGCGTGGCAGGGTCGAACGACACCTCGGGCGGCGTCCGGCCCTCGGTGAGCAGCGAGCGCAGATCGGGGTGCCCGTCCGCACCGTCGAGCACGATCACGTGATCGTCGGCGATGCCCGCGGCGTCGGCCGCGGCCTTCGCCTGCGCGAGCAGCGGTGAGACGGTGACGAGCCAGGTGGCGGAGGCGTCGCGCAGCTGGTTCTCGATCTCGCGGGCCGTGTAGAGGGAGTTCACGGTGGTGATCGCAGCCCCCAGACGCAGGATGCCGTGGAACACCGTCGCGAAAGCCGGCACGTTCGGGCACAGCATCGCCACGACCGTGTCGGTGTCGACCCCGCGTGCGGCGAGCGCCCCGGCGAAGGCGTCGACCTGCGCGCGCAGGGCGCGGTAGGTGGTCTCCGCCCCGCTGGACGGGTCGACCAGGGCCACCCGGTCGAGATCGTCGTCCCCCAGCGAGGCGAACAGGTAGTCGTAGATGCTCTGATCCGGAACGTCGATGCTCGGATAGGGGCTCTGGAACACGGTTCTCTCCCTCGAAAACAGGCGCGGCGGCCGGGGCCGTCCGCTCATCCTGGCATCGGTGGGACGCGGTGTCACCCCGTGCGGAACCGGCTCTCGGCCGCCGCTCAGGTGAGCGACAGGATGACGCCGCCGGCCGCCCCCACGAGCACCACCGCCCACGCCGGCGTCTTGACCGCGACCAGCAGCACGAATCCCCCCACCGCGAGCACGAGGGGCCCCGGCCCCGTGATCGCGGTGGTGAACACGGGAGTGTAGAGAGCAGCGCCCAGGATGCCGACGACGGCGGCGTTCGCCCCGCGCATGGCCGCCCGAACACGCGGCCGCGTGCGCACGGCGTCCCAGAACGGGAGGACTCCGAGCAGCACGAGGAGCCCGGGGAGGAAGATCGCCACGAGCGCGATCGCGGCGCCCGCGACGCCGCCCGGTCCTACGTCGGAGACGGCGCCGAGATAGGCCGCGAACGTGAAGAGGGGGCCGGGCACGGCCTGCGCCGCGCCGTAGCCGGCGAGGAAGGCCTCTGGCGTGACCCACCCCGTCTGCACGACACCGGCCTGCAGCAGCGGCAGCACGACATGACCGCCGCCGAAGACCAGGGCGCCCGAGCGGAAGAAGGCATCGGCGAGGGCGAGCACCCCCGCCCCGGTACCCGCGGCGAGCAGCGGGAGAGCGACGAGCCCGACCGCGAAGAGCACGAGGCACGACACGGCAGCCGCGCGGGGGACGCCGAACGGGGGCAGCTCGACCCCCGGGGGTTCGTCCGCACCGCGCAGCAGGAGCAGCCCCGCGACGACGCCCATCGCCAGCGCGCCGAGCTGCCCCGGAGCGGCGGGGAGCAGCAGCGCGAGGGCCAGGGCGACCACCGCGATCCCGGCTCGGCGGGCATCGGGCGCGAGGGTGCGGGCCATCCCCCACACCGCGTGGGCCACGATCGCCACCGCGACGATCTTGAGCCCGTCCAGGATCCCGTCGCCGATCGGTGCGCCGATCACGGCCGCGCCCGCCGCGAAGGCGACGAGCAGCACCGCCGAGGGGAGGGTGAAGGCCGCGAAGGCCGCGAGCGCGCCCGCGATGCCCGCGCGCTGGAGCCCCATCGCGAACCCGACCTGGCTGGATGCGGGTCCGGGGAGGAATTGGCACAGGGCGACGAGGTCGGCGTACGCCCGATCGTCCATCCAGCGGCGCCGGGTCACGAGATCGTCGCGGAAGTACCCCAGGTGGGCGACGGGACCGCCGAAGGAGGTGAGTCCCAGCCTCAGGAACGCGAGGAAGACCTCGCCCACCGATCCCGCCCGCCGCATCCGTCGATCCTCTCGCCGTGGGGGAAACGACAGGTGAACTCGTGGAGCTCCGTCTACGCGAGCGGGACGGCGAGCAGCTCGTCGACGAGGCGCAGCGTCGCCGCGGTGAGGTCCTGGTCCCCGGCGATGTCGGCGCCCTCGATCGCCTGTCGCAGACGCTCGACCTCCCCCACCATCGGGTTGTCGGGGGCGTCGACCTCGATCGCGTACGGGGCCCGACCGCGCGGGGTCACGGTGAGCCGTCGGGGCGCGTCGACGGCATCGATCGCGAGCGAGGCGTCCTCGCCCTGGATCTCGCTCGGCAGGGCCGTGTCGGTGATCTTCGACCAGGCGACGTCGGCGATGAATCCGTCGTAGACGGCGAGGGCGCTGCCGAGACCGTCGGTCCCGGAGGCGATGCCCACGCGCGCGCCCTGGATCGACCTCGGCTCGCCGAACAGGCGGACGAGGGCATGCAGGGGATAGACCCCGAGATCGCGCAGCGCGCTGCCTCCGAGCGCCGGGTCGAAGATGTTCGTCTGCTCTCCCGCGAGGACGTGGTCGTACCGCGCCGATCTCTTCTCGTAGCGCAGAGAGACCCGTCGCACCGCGCCGAGACGCGGAAGGAGGTCGCGCACGGCGGACAGCCCGGGGTCGTAAGCGGTGCGCATGGCCTCGAGAAGCACCACGCCCCGCGCCCGGGCACGTCCCACCGCGGTGTCCCAGTCGGCGGCCGACAGCACGGCCGGCTTCTCGACGAGGGTCGGGATGCCGGCATCCACCGCCTGAGCGATCTGCGCGGCGTGCACGGAGTTGGGGCTGGCGAGGTAGACGGCATCCACGTCGGGGGCGGCGAGGAGGTCGTCGAGCCCGACCGCGACACCGGGGGCGCCGATCACGTCGGCGAAGGCGCGCGCCCGGCCCTCGTCTCGAGAGGCCACTCGCGAGACCACCGTGTTGTCCACCGCACCCACCGCCTCGGCGAAGCGCTCGGAGATGCTGCTGGTGCCGACGATGCCGATACGGATCATGCGCCCATCCTCTCGCGCCCGCGCATCGCGACGCGAAGGGTCCCGGGCGCGCGCGAAGCGCCCCGCTAGGATCGCGGCGAGCCGCCCCACCCGATCCCGAGGCATCATGACGACCACCCGAGCCGCCCGCCGTCGGCGCGCCAGCCGCCGCGTCCGCGCGCGGCGCACCCTCGTCGCGACCGTCGCCGTCGCCCTGATCGCCGGGGCGGTCGCCGTCTTCGCCCTCACCCGTGCGCCGATCGCGCCGTCCGAGACGAGGGCCGCGAGCGGAGCGCCGTCGAGCTCCCCGACGCCCACCCCGACGCCGACGCCTCTCTCCCCGGCGCAGCGGTTGCTGTCGACCACCACCGACCCGAACGCCTGCGCGGTCTCGTTCGCGGGCGACGGCATCGCCCTCGACCCGCAGGTGCAGACGCAGGGGGTCCGCTACGAGGCGCTGCCGATCCCGCGCGCGGACGGCCGGGTGTTCGCCGGCTGGTACCCGACCACCTCCGACGCCTCCGCACTGACCGCCTCCACCCGCGTCAACGGCGCCGACCTCGTGACCTGCACCGATCGCGAACGGGTGCTGCACGCCGGGTGGGTCACGCCCCAGGCGAACGCGGCGGAGGATGCCGGCATCCCGATCCTCATGTACCACCAGTTCACGCGGAAGCCCGAGGGAGAAGACGGCTGGCTACGCGGCAATTACGCGTACGTCGGCGACTTCGATGCCCAGATGGCGTACATCAAGGACGCGGACTTCTACCTGCCGACGTGGGACGAGCTGAGCGCCTTCATCGACGGAGCCCTCTTCCTGCCCCGACACTCCGTGATCATCACCGACGACGACGCGGACTCCAGCTGGCTCGAACTCGCCGCTCCCATCGTCGACGGCAAGAACCTGCTGACCACGTCGTTCGTCATCACGTCGTTCCGCACCGAACCGACACCGAACAAGTTCGTGCTGCAGCGTTCGCACACGCACGACATGCATCGCGCCGGCGCCGACGGCAAGGGGCGCATGGTCAACGAGGATGCCGACACGATCGCCGCCGATCTGGAGCAGTCCGCACGGATCCTCGGGGCGAAGGAGGTCGTCGCGTATCCGTTCGGCCACTACAACGACACGACCAAGGAGGGCGTGCGCCGAGCCGGCTTCGAGCTCGGACGCACCATCGAGCCGGGGTATGTCCGCATCGGCACGGATAAGCTGGCCCTGCCTGTCGTCCGTATCAATTACGGAATGACGGTCGACGATCTGAAAGCGAAGATCGGCTGAGCGTCGACGCGATATCGCGCCGGTAACGGGCGGTTTCTGGCCGGACGCTGGGGTGAACACCCGCTAGCTCCCAGGTAACTCCTCCACAATCCCAATTTGGGCACGCGTCGGCCGGTCTACGCTGTGTACTTCTGTCTTACCGAGAAAACGCGAGCACACATGGATATTTCCGTCATCGTTCCGACCTTCAACGAGGGTCCGAACGTCGCCGAGCTCGTTCGTCGCACGACGGACGCCCTGCTCGGTCGTGACGTGGAGATCATCTTCGTCGACGACTCCCGCGACGACACCCCCGACATCATCCGGGCCGTCGCAGCGACCTCCGCCGTTCCGGTTCGCCTCATCCACCGCGACGAGCCCGTGGGCGGGCTCGGTGGCGCCGTCGTCGAGGGCATCAAGGCCGCGGTGTCCGACTACTGCGTCGTCATGGACGGCGATCTGCAGCACCCGCCGGAGGTCATCGCCGAACTGCTCGCGCGCGCCGAGGTGGGCGATGCCGACGTGGTCGTGGCATCCCGCTACATCGCCGGCGGAACCTCCGACGGTCTGGCCAACGCCGTACGCACCACGGTGTCGCGGGCGTCCACGCTTCTCACCAAGGCCATGTTCCCCAAGAAGCTGCACAACTGCTCCGACCCCATGACGGGGTTCTTCCTCGTCGACCGGCGCTCCCTCGAGGTCGAGACCCTGCAGCCGCGCGGCTTCAAGATCCTGCTCGAGATCCTTGCGCGCAAGCAGATGCGCGTCGCCGAGGTGCCTTTCTCGTTCGCTCCCCGCTTCGCCGGCGAGTCGAAGGCGTCGTTCAGCCAGGGCATGCGCTTCCTCACCCAGCTCACGATGCTGCGATTCGGCCGCATGTCCGCGTTCGCCCTCGTCGGCGGTCTCGGGGCCGTCGCGAACCTCGTGATCATGTGGGCGCTTCAGGCCGTCGGCGTTCAGTACCTCATCGCCGCGGTGATCGCGAGCGTCGTGACCATCGTGGCGAACTTCCTCGCCCTCGAGTACCTCGTCTTCGCCGACATGCGCGCGGAGTCCGGGCTCATGCGACACCGGTTCATCAAGTCGTTCACGTTCAACGGCGTCGAAGCCATCGTGCGCATCCCGGTCATCTGGGTCCTGGTCAGCCAGGCGCACATCCAGAGCGTCGTCGCCGCCGCGCTCACGCTCATCGCCGCCTTCATCGTGCGATTCGTCTTCCACGCGCTCGTCGTGTACGCGCCCAAGAAGAGCCGCGTCGGGAAGGTCGTCCACGCCATCGAGCCCCTCGAGGACGAAGTCACCGCCTGAGCCCCGGCCAGCGGTCATGCGCCACCCGTCGGGTGGGGTTCTCAGCGCCCGCCGAGCGCGGGCGGCGTACGCTGGAGCCATGTCTTCCGACGCATCCATCCGTATGTTCGGCGCCGACTGGTGCCGTGATTGCATCCGCACCAAGAAGCAGCTCGACGAGCTCGGCATCGACTACGAGTACGTCGATCTGGTTGCCGATCCCGCCGCCGCCGACGTCGCCAAGGAGATCTCGGGTCGCACGAGCATCCCCGTCGTCGTCTACCCCGACTCCAGCCACCACGTCGAGCCCTCCAACGCCGACGTCGAGGCCAAGCTCCGCGAACTCTCGCTGATCTGACGACCGTGCGGTCGGTCCGACGGGCGTTGACCGGCGAGAGCGGCACGATGCTGCCGGCCTTCGTCGACCACCACGTGCATCTGCACCTCGTCGACTCCTCCGACCTCCCCCGGCGCGGGATCGCCGCCGTCGTCGACCTCGGCGGTGATCCCGTCACGCTCGCCCGACGCCCGGACGGACTCCCCCACGTCGCCTACGCGGGAGCGTTCCTCACCGTCCCGGGCGGCTACCCCGCCGGGCGGCCATGGGCACCGGAGAGCATCGTGCGCGTCGTGACGGGCAGTTCGCGGCATCCGGGAGTCGACGGAGGAGCGCGCACCGCGGTCGACGCGCAAGCGGATGCCGGCGCGTCGGTCATCAAGGTCGCCCTCCATGCCGACGCGGGCCCCGTCCCCGACGACGACACGCTCGCCGCGATCGTCGAGAGCGCGCGCGAGCGCGGAATCGCGGTCGTCGCGCACGCGCAAGGCGACGGCCAGGTGGAGCGCGCGATCGACGCCGGCGTCTCGGCCCTCGCCCACGCCCCTTTCGACGCTCCGCTGTCGCGCCGGGTGATCTCGCGGGCCGTCGCGGCCGGGCAGGCGTGGATCTCGACCCTCGACATCCACCGCGGCGAGGCCCGGCGCCTGGCGATCGCGAACGTCCGCGCCTTCGCCGCGCGCGGAGGGCGGGTGCTGTACGGCACCGACCTCGGCAACGGTCCCCTGCCGGTGGGGCTGAACCGCCGCGAGCTGCTCGCCCTGCACGAGGCGGGCGTTCGCGGCGACGCCCTCGTCGCCACCCTGACGGATCCCTGGCCCGGCTCCACGGCGACGGACGCCGTCTCGACCTTCATCGCCGGTCCGACCCCCACCGACCCCGACGACGTGCCCACCTGGCTGAGCCGGGGGACGGTCGTCCCGACCGAGGAGCTCACGCGTGTCGACTGACCCCTCCCCCGCCTTCGGATCCGTCGACCGCATGGAGGTGCCGCACGCCTCCCTCGAGGTCGAGGCGGCGGCCCTCGACGCCGACGATCCGCTCGCGTCGTATCGCGACGCCTTCGTCGGGGCGGAGACCCCGCTGGTGTACTTCGACGGCAACTCGCTCGGCCGACCGCCCCGGGCCACCGCCGAACGACTCTCCCGGTTCGTGACCGAGGAGTGGGGCGGCCGCCTCATCCGCGGCTGGGACGAAGCGTGGATGGAGCTCCCCTTCGCGATCGGCGACCGTATCGGATCGCTCGCGCTCGGTGCGGCCCCCGGGCAGACGGTGATCGGCGATTCCACCACCGTGCTGCTGTACAAGCTGATCCGCGCCGCGCTTGACGCGCAGAGCACGGCCGACCCCGAGCGGGTCGAGATCGTGGTGGGGCGCGACGACTTCCCCACCGACCGCTACCTCGTCGAGGGCATCGCGGCCGAGCGGGGCGCCCGCGTCGTCTGGGTGGAGGTCGACACGGAGCGGGGCGTGGATGCCGACCTGCTGCGCGCCGCGGTCGGCCCGCGCACCGCGGTGGTGCTGCTCAGCCACGTCTCGTACCGCTCCGGGTACCTCGCCGACGGCCTCGCGCTCACCGCGATCGCGCACGAGGCGGGAGCGCTCGTGCTGTGGGACCTGTGCCACTCCGCCGGATCGGTGCCGATGGAGCTCGACGCGTGGGGCGCCGACCTCGCCGTCGGGTGCACCTACAAGTACCTCAACGGCGGCCCCGGCTCCCCGGCGTTCGCCTATGTCGCCGCACGCCACCAGCGCCGCCTCACCCAGCCGGTGCAGGGGTGGATGGGGGCGGCCGACGTCTTCTCGATGGGGCCGCAGTACCACCCCGCCGACGGCATGCGCCGCTTCCTGTCGGGGACGCCTCCGGTGCTCGCGATGATCGCGATGCAGGACACCCTCGACCTGCTCGCGGAGGCGGGCATCGCGGCGGTTCGACGCAAGTCGACCGCGCTGACCGAGTTCGCGGTGCGCGCGGCGGACGGCATCCTGGCTCCTCTTGGGGTGCGCCTCGCGTCTCCGCGCGATGCCGCCGAGCGCGGAGGGCATCTGACGCTGTCGCACCCCGCGATGCGTGCGGTGACCGCTCGGCTGTGGGAGGACGACGTGATCCCCGACTACCGCGACCCGCACGGTCTGCGCATCGGGCTGTCGCCCTTGTCGACGAGCTTCACCGAGACGCTGACGGGACTGCACGCCGTCGCCGACGCCCTCCGCGCGGAGGGCTGAGACCCCGCGGTCGAGGACGCAAGAGGCGGAGGGCTAGCCTCGGAGGGTGATCGATCCGCTCCTCGTCGTCGTCGCCGGCGTGGTGGTCGTCGCCCTCGCCACGGTCATCGGGCCGCGCTTCAACATCGCCGGACCCCTGGTGCTGCTCGCCATCGGCGCGGGGGTGAGCCTCCTCCCCTTCGTCCCCGCCTTCGCGGTCAACCCCGAGGTCATCCTCATCGGGGTTCTCCCGCCGCTGCTGTACTCGGCGGCGGTGCAGCTTCCCGCCATCGAGTTCCGGCGCGACTTCGCCCCCATCGCCGGGCTCTCGGTGCTGCTCGTCGTCTTCAGTTCGCTCGTGCTCGGCCTCTTCTTCTGGGCCGTCATCCCCGGCCTCGGGCTCGCTCTCGCGATCGCGCTGGGCGCCATCCTCAGCCCCACGGATGCCGTGGCCACCTCGATCGCCAAGCGCCTGGGCATCTCGCCGCGCGTGGTGACGATGCTCGAGGGAGAGAGCCTGCTCAACGACGCCACTGCGCTCGTGCTGCTGCGCACGGCGGTCGCAGCCGTGGCATCCGGATTCGCCTTCGGCGATGCCCTGGCCTCGTTCGCGTGGGCCGTGGCGATCGCCCTCGCGCTGGGCGCCGTCGTCGGCTGGGTCAACCTCCGCGTGCGCGAGCGTGTGACGAACTCCGCCGCGAACACCGCGTTGAGCTTCACCGTGCCGTTCATCGCCTACCTGCCGACCGAACACCTGGGCGGCTCGGGTCTGGTCGCCGCGGTGGTCGCGGGCATCGTGACCGGACAGGGCGCGGCACGGCGCTTCACCCCGGAGCAGCGCATCAGCGACCGACTCAACTGGCGCACGATCGAGCTGATCCTCGAGGGCGGGGTCTTCCTCGTCTTCGGACTCGAGCTCAAGGACATCGTGACGGCCAACCTCCGCGAGCACGAGGGCCTCTGGCACGGGACGTGGCTGGCGCTCTCGGCGCTCGGCATCACCCTCGCGGCCCGTGCGCTGTACGTGTCGTGGCTCATCTGGATCCAGGGGCGGCGCAGTCGCCGCGCCGACCGTCACCAGGAACGCGTCGACGACGCGCAGCGCCGCCTCGACCGGTTCGAGGAGGCCTACCGCACGGCGCCCGAGCAGTTCGGCATCCGGGCCGAGGACCCCGCTCGCGCCGCGCGGCGCATCGGGTGGATGCGCACGCGCATCTCGCGCACCCTGGCCGATCTGGACTACTACCGCGACACCCCGTTGGGCGCGCGGCATGGGAGCGTCATCGTCTGGGCGGGGATGCGCGGCGTGGTGACCCTCGCGGCGGCGCAGACCCTCCCCGAGGACACCTCGCAACGCCCGCTGCTGATCTTCGTCGCCTTCCTGGTCGCCCTGTTCAGCCTGGTCCTCCAGGGGCTGACCCTGCCGGCCGTCGTCCGCCGGGTCGGACTCGCGGGCGACGGGGGCGAGGGACCGTCGCGCGAGGAGCAACGCGCCCTCGACGCGGAGCTCCGTGATGCCGCGATCGCGGCCGTGCAGTCGGGCTCGCTCGTCCGGCGGGACGGCGCCGCCTTCCCGGCCGACATGATCGAGCGCGCGGGCGCCCGCCTCGTGCAGCCGCCCGACGAGGAGGCTTCGATGCGCGTGCGCGACTTCCTCGAGTTGCGGCTCGCCTCGATCGAGGCGATGCGCCGCCGTCTGCACGACGTCGGCCGCGACGGCCGCTACAGCACGGCCGCGCTCAGGCATGCCCTCGCCGAACTCGATGCCGACCAGCTCAGCCTCGAGCTGCGCATCGACGACGGCGAGGACGACTGACGCGGAATACCGCGGCCGGCGTCGGGGTTTTCATTCACGCGCATGCGGTCACCGCGAGATCCGCGATGACTCGACGGCGGGAGAGAAGTGCATCCATGAGCAGGTTCGCCCAGAAGGTCGCCCTCATCACCGGTGGCGGAAGCGGAATCGGAGCCGCGATCGCGCGGGAGCTGGCCGCGGAAGGCGCGTCGGTCGTCGTGACCGACATCAACGAGGATGCCGCCCAGGGCGTCGTGCAGCAGATCACCGACGCGGGAGGAACCGCTGCGGCCTTCGCGCAGAACACCGCGAAGTGGGAGGACTCCGAGGCGGCCGTCGCCTTCGCCCGCTCGACCTTCGGCGGACTCCACCTGGCCGTGAACAACGCCGGCATCGGCGCCCCGCCCCAGAACATCGGCGACTACGACATCGAGGCCTGGGACCGCGTGCGCGCG
This sequence comes from Microbacterium galbum, assembly GCF_032464915.1. NCBI lineage: Bacteria > Bacillati > Actinomycetota > Actinomycetes > Micrococcales > Microbacteriaceae > Microbacterium > Microbacterium galbum. The sequence continues at coordinate 1,049,865 of NZ_JAWDIS010000001.1, forward strand.
GTCGACCTCGACGGCGTCTTCTACGGCCTCAAGTTCCAGCTGCCGGCCATCGTCGCCTCCGGCGGCGGTGCGGTGGTGAACATGGCATCCGTCCTCGGGTCGGTCGGCATCGCGCAGAACGCGGCCTACGTCGCCAGCAAGCACGCGCTGGTCGGTCTGACGAAGGTCGCCGCCCTCGAGTACACGAAGCAGGGCGTGCGCACGAATGCCGTGGGCCCGGGCTTCATCGACACCCCGCTGGTGCGCTCGAGCCTGACCCCCGAGGCCCTGACGCACCTCGAGAACGAGCACGCGACCGGACGCCTCGGCACGGACTCCGAGGTCGCCGCGTTGACGCTGTTCCTGCTCAGCGACGCCGCGTCGTTCATCTCGGGCAGCTACCACCTCGTCGACGGCGGGTACTCGGCACACTGAGTCCCGACTCCCGGGCCCGTCGCACGTCGCGTGCGGCGGGCCCTTCCGTGTGCGGGGGCTGAGGGCGGTGGGTCGGGCCGGGGTGGGGGTCACGTTGGCGTTGGGGGTGGCGTCGGTGTCGGCGTTCGCGGTAGCGAGCGTGTCCCACGTATGCCCGGCGCGGGACTGCGTGAAGGGCACTTCCCGGGCCACTCATCGCCCTCGGCGGGACGAGGGGCCGCGGGCGTGGCCCGGGGGGCGGTTTCGCAGGAGCGTGGGGCACAATGGTCGCGGAGGTTTCCATGAGCGATCCGATCCCGACGATGCCGTCATCCACGGATGCCGCCGGGAGCGCCGCGGTGCCCGTGATGCATACCGCGGCCGAGTGCCCGAAGTGCTTCACCGAGCTGCAGAGCGATCGGGACTGGTGGCGTGCCCGCCCCGCGGGGTCCCGCCTCGTCGGACTGGTCGTGTCGCGTCCCGACATGCCCACCGTCGTGCAGCAGCGTGACGACCTGACGCGCTTCGGGGTTCCCATCGAGGGCTTCCGACACCCGGCTCCCGAGACGCTCGAGGGATGGGCGAACCGACTCGACCGATTCTTCGGCACGCTGACGCGCGGCGATGTGCTCGTGGTGGCGAGCGTTCACGCGCTCGGTCTGACGCGCGAAGACGAAACGCGCGCGGTGGCCGACCTGCGCCGCCGCGGCGTCATGGTGAAGGTGCTGTCGCACGGCGACCGGCACCTGCACGACGCATCGCTCCCCGCGCGCGGCTGACCGGAGCCCCCCGCGGAGACGGCGGCGCACCGCGAGCTGCGGGACCGGAACCTCGTCGCGTGCCGACGCGACGTGCGCCGGTCCCCGTGCCCGGAGACCGACGACGCGCGCGACCGCCCCGGCGATCAGCCGCCGACGTAGCGTGCGAGGTGCTCTCCCGTGAGCGTCGAGCGCTCGGCGACGAGGTCGGCGGGCGTCCCCTCGAACACGACCGTGCCGCCGTCGCGACCGGCCCCGGGGCCGAGGTCGATGAGCCAGTCGGCGTGCGCCATCACCGCCTGATGGTGTTCGATCACGACGACGGTGTTGCCGGCATCCACGAGCTGATCCAGGAGCCGAAGGAGCGTGTCGACGTCGGCGAGGTGCAGTCCCGTCGTGGGCTCATCGAGGACGTAGACGGCACCGGACTTCGCCATCGAGATCGCGAGCTTGAGGCGCTGGCGTTCTCCGCCCGACAGAGTGCTGAGTGATTGTCCCAGCGTGAGGTAGCCGAGCCCCACATCGCGCAGCCGACCGAGGACGGCCACCGCCGGACCGGCGACGAGGAACTCCCCCGCCTCGGCGACCGACATCGCGAGCACTTCGGCGATGTTCTTCCCGTCGAGCGTGTACTCGAGCACGTCGTCGGAGAACCCGGTGCCCTCGCACAGTTCGCAGACGGTCTCGACCGTGGATTGGAACCCCAGCTGCGTCACGATGACGCCGAGGCCCTTGCATGCGGCGCACGCACCCTGGCTGTTGGCGCTGAACAGCGCCGGCTTGACCCCGTTCGCCTTGGCGAACGCCGCCCGCACCGCGTCGAGGATGCCGGTGTAGGTCGCGGGGCTGCTGCGCCGCGAGCCCTTGATCGCGGTCTGGTCGACCACGACGACGTCGTCGAACGAGGGGAGGTTGCCGTGGATGAGCGACGACTTGCCGGAGCCGGCGACCCCGGTCACCACCGTGAGCACTCCGCGCGGGATGTCGACGTCGACACCGCGGAGATTGTGCTGGCTCGCCCCCCGGATGGGGAGCGCGCCGGTGGCCTCGCGCACACTGTCTTTGAGGTGCGCGCGGTGGTCGAGGAAGCGACCGGTCAGGGTGTCGGAAGCCCGCAGCCCCGCGACATCGCCCTCGAACTGGATCACGCCGCCCTCGCGGCCGGCGCGCGGACCGAGGTCGACCACGTGGTCGGCGATGTCGATGACCTCCGGCTTGTGCTCGACGACGAGCACCGTGTTGCCCTTGTCGCGCAACTGCAGGAGCGTCTCGTTCATGCGCTGGATGTCGTGCGGGTGCAGGCCCGCGGTGGGCTCGTCGAACACGTAGGTGATGTCGCTCAGGCTCGAGCCCAGGTGGCGGATCATCTTGGTGCGCTGCGCCTCCCCGCCCGACAGCGTGCCGCTCGAACGGTCGAGCGAGAGGTAGCCGAGGCCGATGTGGACGAAGGCGTCGAGCGTCTCGCGCAGACCCTGCACGAGCGGTGCCACCGAGGGGTCGTCGATCGTGCCCACCCAGGCGGCGAGGTCGGTGATCTGCATGGCTGCGGCATCCGCGATGTTGACGCCGCCGATGCGCGACGAGCGCGCGCCGTCGTTGAGACGCGTGCCCTCGCACGCCGGGCAGGGGACGACCGTGGCCGCACGGTCGACGAAGGCGCGGACGTGCGGCTGCAGCGCGTCGCGGTCTTTCTGCAGCATGCTCTTGGTGATCTTGGGGACGAGCCCCTCGTATGTCATGTTGGTGTTCGCGATGCGCACCTTCGTCTGCTCTTTGTAGAAGAAGTCGTCGCGCTCCTGCGGAGTGAAGTCGCGCACGGGCTTGTCGGGGTCGAGGAAGCCCGACTCGCTGAAGACGCGCACCATCCAGCCGTCGGCCGTGTAGCCGGGCACGAGGATGGCCCCCGCGTTCAGCGAGAGCGACGCATCGACGAGCTGGTCGAGGTCGAGGTCGCCGACCTGGCCGAGGCCCTCGCACTCGGGGCACATCCCGCCGGTGATCTCGAAGGATCGGCGCTCCTTCTGCCCCTTCTTCGCACCCGTCGCGATCGTCACCGCGCCCGCTCCGGAGATCGAGGGCACGTTGAACGAGAACGCCTGCGACGACCCGACGTGCGGCTGACCGAGGCGGCTGAAGAGCACGCGCAGCATGGCGTGGACGTCGGTGGCCGTGCCGACGGTGGAGCGGGCGTTCGCGGCCATGCGCTCCTGATCGACGCGGATGGTCGCGCTGAGGTTCTCGAGGGCATCGACGTCGGGCCGCGACAGCTCGCCCATGAACTGCTGCACGAAGGTGGGATAGGTCTCGTTGATGAGCCGCTGCGACTCGGCCGCGATGGTGCCGAACACCAGCGACGACTTTCCCGACCCGCTGACCCCGGTGAACACCGTAAGACGCCGCTTGGGCACGTCGAGGTCGACGTTCTTGAGGTTGTTCTCTCGCGCGCCCCGCACGCGGATGACGTCGTGGGCGTCGGGACCGGTCATGGGCGCCTCCTCGGGATCGTCCCCAGTGTGGCGCAGACCACCGACATCGGCCAGCGAGGGCGCGGGGTGCGCCGGTCCGGGCGGCATGCCGGGTGCGGCGGGCGGGGGTGCGGCGTGTGCGGCGGGCGGGGGTGTGGCATGCCGGGTGCGGCGGGCGGGGGTGCGGCGGGCGGAAGGCGGCGGGCCGGTCAGGCGCGAGCACAGCGGCGGGTCGGGGCTCCGACACGCCGCGACACCGGCGACCGCCCGCGGCGTGCCGCCCGCGGCATCCGCCATTGCGCACACGGGACGGGCGGAGCAGGAAGGCCCCACCGGCACACGGGACGGGCGGAGCCGGAAGACCCCACCGGAACGCGACGGTGCCCCCGCAGACGGATCTGCGGGGGCACCGGGGGACGGGGGCTCAGCCCTGCGCGCGGCGATTCGTGCGCGGCGAACGGGCCCCGACGACCATGCCGGTCGTCGGGGCACCGGATGCCGAGCGACCCGCGCCCTGGGCACGGGCGACGCCGGCGCGCTGGGCGCCGCCGGCCGACTGTCCGCGTCCGGCACCCGAACGCTGGCCCTGGCCGCGCCCGCCCTGGGGCGCGTGACCGGCGGCCGCGGGAGCCTCGGCACCCTGACCGCCACCGCTGCCACCGCGTCCGCGACGACGGCGACCGCCACCGGCGGCCGGGGCTGCGGCATCCTGGCCCGGGGTGCGGGCTGCGGGCTTGCGCTGGGCGTTGGCGCCCTGCGAGCGGCCCCCGCCCTGCGGCTGGGCGACGACCGGCTCGGGCTTGACGTACGGCGCGACCTCGCCGACCAGCGCCACGACCTCGGGCGAGGCGGGGGTGACGGGCTGTGGGGTGGCGGAGATCTTCGCCTTGCGGAGGATGTCGAGGGTGTCGCGACGCTGCTCGGGCAGCATGATCGTCACCACATCGCCGGCGGAGCCCGCGCGGGCGGTGCGGCCGGAGCGGTGCAGGTACGCCTTGTGCTCGACGGGCGGGTCGACGTGCACGACCAGTTCGACGCCGTCGACGTGCACGCCGCGGGCGGCGACGTCGGTGGCCACGAGAACCTTCGCGCGGCCGTCGCCGAAGGCGGCGAGGTTGCGGTCGCGAGCGGGCTGGGACAGGTTGCCGTGCAGGTCGACGGCGGGGATGCCCGAGGCGGTGAGCTGCTTCGCGAGCTTCTTGGCCTGGTGCTTGGTGCGCATGAAGAGGATGCGTCGCGCCGTGCCCGAGGCGAGGGTCTGGACGAGGTCCTTCTTGGCATCCGCGTCGGCCGGGGCGAAGACGTGGTGCGTCATCGCGGCGACGTGCGAGTGCGCCTCGTCGACCGAGTGCAGGACCTCGTTGCGCAGGAAGCGCTTGACGAGCTTGTCCACGCCGTTGTCGAGCGTCGCCGAGAACAGCAGACGCTGACCGTCGGCGGGGGTGCGCGAGAGCAGGCGGGTGACTCCGGGGAGGAAGCCGAGGTCGGCCATGTGGTCGGCCTCGTCGAGGACGGTGATCTCGATGTCGCCGAGGTTCGCGAAGCCCTGGCCGATGAGATCTTCGAGGCGGCCGGGGCACGCGACGAGGATGTCGACGCCGGCGTTCAGCGCGTCGACCTGACGCTTCTGGTTCACGCCGCCGTAGACGGTCGTGGTGACGAGTCCGAAGGGCTGGGCGAGGGGCTTGATGACCTCGTCGATCTGGTTCGCGAGCTCGCGGGTCGGGGCGAGCACGAGCGCGCGGGGCTTGCGTCCGCGACGGCGATCGGTGGACGCGGCGAGACGCGCGACCAACGGCAGCGAGAAGGCGAGGGTCTTGCCCGAGCCGGTCTTGCCGCGGCCGAGCACGTCACGCCCGGCGAGGGTGTCGGGCAGGGTGTCGGCCTGGATCGGGAAGGGCTCGTTCTTGCCCTGGGCGGCGAGAACGTCGATGAGAGGGGCGGGCACGCCGAGGTCGGCAAAAGTCTGGGACGTCATGAATACTCCTGCCGCGGCGCACGCGCGCACGGCGGTTCGGGATGCCGCGATGCTGCGGCCAAGTGGGCGAAGGCGCCGGGTGGCGCATCCGTTCGCCGTGAAGGTCAAAGGCCCGAGAAGAAGGGGCCGGTGCGTTCGACGACGCGCGGAGCGAAAGCTCCTGGGTCCAGTCTACCCGTTTCGGGCCGCGCGGCCGTCAGGCCGCACGCCAGCACCCCGCAACGTGGTCGTCGACCATGCCCGACGACTGCATGAGCGCGTACATGGTGGTCGGTCCGACGAAGCGGAACCCGCGGCGGCGGAGGTCTTTGCTCAACGCGGTCGACTCGGGCGTCACCGCGGGCACCTCGGCGAAGGTCGCCGGGGGCGTGTGGGATGCCGGGGCGAACGACCACATCAGTGCATCGAGCTCGCCCGGGCCCATGGCCGCGACGATCGCCGCGTTGCCGATCGCGGCCTCGATCTTGCCGCGGTGGCGGATGATGCCGGCATCCTGAAGCAGACGCTCGACGTCGTCGGGGCCGAACCGCGCCACGACCGACGGCTCGAAGTCGTGGAACACCTCGCGGAAGCGCGGACGCTTGCGCAGGATCGTGATCCAGGCGAGGCCCGCTTGGAAACCCTCGAGGCTCATCTTCTCGAACAGCGGGCGGTCGCCGTGCAGCGGGGTGCCCCACTCCTCGTCGTGGTAGCGCTGATACTCCGCGTCGGAACCGGCCCATGCGCAGCGGGTGACGCCGTCGGCTCCGGTCACGAGGTCGTTCATGCTCCCAGGCTAGGCCGGACCGCCGACATCGAACGATCAGGGAGCGCGCTGCACGCACGGCTCGAGCGCGGGTCGTGCGCGGACAGGGGATCACACGAGAACAGGCCGACCCTGCACGGATCGGCCTGTTCTCGTCGCATCCCCTGTCCTGGCGACAGGGATGCCGCTAGCGCGCGGGCTTCTTCTCCGGAACCGGGGCGTCGCCCGAAGCCTTCAGGGCGGCGTAGTACGACGCGGCCTCGTTCTGCCGGTCGTCCTCGACGCCGGACGCGATCGACGCGCGGATGTGCTCCGGGCCGTAGCCGAACGCGTCGACGAGGTCCTGCGCGTGCGGACGCAGCCGAGCGCAGAGGCGATCGATGTAGCTGGAGACGGCGGCGGCCCGCTGCGTCGAGAGCCGACCGTGGATCAGGTACCACGCGAGGTGCTTCTCGATCAGCTGCAGTCCGAACAGGTCGCGCAGCCAGGTCAGCACCTTCAGGGTGTCGCGGTCGTCGACGCGGTTGATGGCGTCGGTGAACGCCTCCCACTGCAGCAGCTCGCCGTGCGCGCGCGCGGCCTCGATGAGCTCGGCCTGGTTCTCGTTGAACAGTGCCGCCGCGTCGTCGCGGGAGAGCTTGGATGCCGGACGGAGGCGCCCCGCGATGTCGGCGATCATCTGCTGGACACGGCCGGCCAGGAGCTCGTGCTGCTGTTCGGCGCGCAGACCCTTCTCCACCGATCGGGCGGTCGAGCCGAAGTCGCTGACGGCCTGACCCAACTGACGCATGCCCGCTCCGTGGAAGAGCTTGCCGGCGGTCTGGCCGACGGCGAAGGCGGCGAGCTGCTTGGCATCCTTGCCCTTGAACTGCTTCGCGTAGTCGGCGAGGAGGCGCTTGCCGACGAGCTGCAGAAGGATGTTGTTGTCGCCCTCGAAGGTGACGTAGATGTCGAGGTCGGCGCGCAGACCCACCAGGCGGTTCTCGAACAGGAAGCCCTGTCCTCCGCACGCCTCGCGCGCCTCCTGCAACGTGTCGAGCGCGTGCCAGGTCGACAGGGGCTTGAGGGCGGCGGCGAGGGTCTCGAGGTCTTCGCGGTCGGCGTCGGTGTCGGCCTTTCCGCTGAAGACGCCGTCGAACTTCTGCAGGAACTCGTCGTGCGCGAAGATCTCGGCGTAGGTCGTGGCCAGGCGCGGCAGGAGGCGCCGCTGGTGCTTGCCGTAGTCGAGCAGGGTCACCTCGGGGGTGCCGCTGCCCGAGTCGAACTGGCGGCGCTGGTTGCCGTAGGTGATCGCGATCGTCAGACCGATGGCCGATGCCCAGGCGGCCGCGCCGTCGAGCGAGACGCGTCCCTGGACGAGGGTGCCGAGCATCGTGAAGAACCGGCGCCCCGGGCTCGCGATCTCGCTCGAGTACGTGCCGTCGGCCACGACGTCGCCGTAGCGGTTGAGGAGGTTCGTGCGAGGGACGCGCACCTGGTCGAAGTGCAGACGACCGTTGTCGATGCCGTTCAGACCGCCCTTCAGACCGTCGTCTTCTCCGCCGATGCCCGGGAGGAAGCTCCCCTCCTCGTCGCGCAGCGGCACGTAGAAGCAGTGCACGCCGTGGTTGACGCCCTTCGTGATGAGCTGGGCGAACACCGTCGCGGCCTTGCCGTGCAGGGCGGCGTTGCCGAGGTAGTCCTTCCACGCACCGCGGAAAGGCGTGTGGATGACGAACTCCTCGGTCTCGGGGTCGTAGGTCGCGGTGGTCCCGATCGCCGAGACGTCAGACCCGTGTCCGGTCTCGGTCATGGCGAAGGCGCCCGGGATCTCGAGGCTCATGATGCCGGGGAGCCACTTGTCGTGGTGCTCGCGCGTGCCCAGCTGCAGCACGGCCGAGCCGAACAGGCCCCACTGCACGCCCGACTTGATCTGCAGGCTGGGGTCGGCCGCGACGAGCTCTTCGAAGCCGGCGATGTTGGCGCCGTTGTTCTCCTCACCGCCGAGGCGCTTCGGGAACGCCCGGTGCACGGCCTTGTTCTGCACGAGGAGGTGGAGCTGGCTGAGGGTGCGCTCGCGGTGCGCATCCATGCCGAGGCTGTCGTCGCGCCAGAGCGCGGGGTCTTTGATCATCTCGCGCGCCTCGCGGCGGGTCTCGGCCCACGTGCCGAGCAGCAGATCGGTGACCCGCTCGGTGTCGATGCGGGCTTCGGCGGCCTCGGCCGCGGTGTGCGCGGCGGTGGGCGCTCCGCCCACGGGCGTGCGCGTGCTCGTGGCGGGCGTGGTGGGACGGACGGCGGCGTCGGTCATTTCGGCACCTTTCGACGTTGCAAAGGGATGACTCCACGGTAGGTGTCCCACAACGACCACTCAAACCTCCTGTCGGTTCACCACAACGGACGCGCATCCGTCCGCGCGGGGTCGTTGTGGGGGGTCAACATTCCCGAACGGCGGCCCGCACGCCGGAGTGGCGGGGGTCAGTTCGCCGCGACCACCGTCAGGATGCCGTCGCCGTACGCCTCGCGCTTCTTGGCGCCGATACCGGTGATGCCGTCGAGGTCGCCGATCGCGCCGGGGCGGGCGGCGGCGATCGCGCGCAGGGTGGCATCGCCAAACACGATGTAGGCCGGAACACCCTGCTCTCGCGCCTTCTCGGCCCGCCACGCGCGCAACGCCTCGAACAGCTCGCGATCGTCGGGGGCGACGTCGTCGGCGCTCGACTTGCGCTGACGACTCCCCCCGCCGCCACCCGTGCGGCCGAGGGCGTCGCGACGCAGAGGGACGGGTGTCTCGCCGCGCAGCACTCCGGCCGACGCCTCGCTCAGCGCGAGCGTGCCGTAGTCGCCCTGGGCCACGATGACGCCGCGCGCGAGCAGCTGGCGGATCACGCTGCGCCAGTCCTGGTCGGACAGATCGGCACCCAGACCGTAGGTGCTCAGGCGATCGTGCCCCTGCTGCGCGATGCGCTCGGTCTTCGCCCCGCGCAGGATGTCGATGAGGTGACCGGCGCCGAACGCCTGCCCGCGCTCGCGCTGCAGGCGCACGATCGTCGACAGCAGCTTCTGAGAGGCGATGAGGCCGTCCCAGGTGTCGGGCGGGGTGAGGCACGTGTCGCAGTTGCCGCAGGGCTCGGAGCGTTGGCCGAAGTAGTCGAGAAGGTTCTGCCGGCGGCATCCGACCGTCTCGCACAGCGCGAGCATCGCGTCGAGATGCTGACCGAGGCGCATCTTGTAGGAACGATCACCCGGCGACTGATCGATCATGCGGCGCTGCTGCACGACGTCGCCCAGTCCGTAGGCCATCCACACCACCGACGGATCGCCGTCGCGGCCTGCGCGACCGGTCTCCTGGTAGTACCCCTCGACCGACTTCGGCAGGTCGATGTGGGCGACAAAGCGCACGTCGGGTTTGTCGATGCCCATGCCGAACGCGATCGTGGCCACCATCACCACCCCGTCGTCGCGGAGGAAACGCGACTGATGCGCCGCGCGCACCGAAGCGTCGAGACCCGCGTGATAGGGCAGGGCGTCGAGGCCCTGCGATGCCAGATAGGCGGCGGTCTGCTCGACGGTCTTGCGGCTCAGGGCGTAGACGATGCCGGCGGAGCCCTCGGGCTGCGAGCGGATGAACTGCACCAGCTGCCGACGCGGGTCGACCTTCGCGTCGATGCGGTACTGGATGTTGGGACGGTCGAAGCTCGCGACGAACCCGCGGGCGTCGCGCAGGCGCAGGCGCTCGACGATCTCCTGCGCGGTCTCGGGCGTCGCCGTGGCGGTGAGCGCCATGCGCGGCACGCCGGGGAACCGGTCGGCGAGGTCGCCGAGCGCCAGGTAGTCGGGGCGGAAGTCGTGACCCCACTGCGACACGCAGTGCGCCTCGTCGATCGCGATGACGCTGAGGCGACCGCGGGAGAGCAGCCCGAGGGTCTGCGCGCCGTTCAACCGCTCGGGCGCGACGTACAGGAGGTCGAGCTCGCCGGCGAGGTATGCCTGCTCGACGGCCTGGCGCTCGGCGGGCGCCTGCGTGGAGTTGAGGTACCCGGCCCGCACACCGTTGGCGATGAGCGCCTCGACCTGGTCGTGCATGAGGGCGATCAGGGGGCTGACGACCAGCCCCGTACCGGGACGCACGAGCGCCGGCACTTGATACGTGACGCTCTTTCCGCCGCCGGTCGGCATGAGCACGACCGCGTCGCCGCCGTCGACGACGTGCTGGACGATGTCGGCCTGGTCGCCGCGGAACGCGTCGTAGCCGTACACCTCGTGCAGAACGGCGCGCGGGTCGTGGCCGGTGAAGTCGCGCACCGCCGGCAGCTCGCGGGCCGTCCCCGTCGCGGCGGCCGCGCGGGCGAAGGCCGACGCGGGGTCGACCGGCGGCGGTGGCGCATCGAAATCGTCGGGCGGCGCGAGCTGGTCGGGGTCCCACCGCGCGCCGGCGTACGGGTCGTCGGGGACGTCGTACGACTCGGGCGGAGCGTCGGCGTACGACTCGGGGGCGGCGCCGGGATATGTCACCCCACCACGGTAACCCGGGCCGCCGACACCGACACCGCCCCGTCATCCGATGGGGATGACGGGGCGGCTGGGGAGGAGGCACGCGGCACGCCGCGGCACAGGAGCACTCAGTGCGTCGGTGGCGAGAACGCGAGCTGGGATGCCACGAGCCCGTGCTCCCGGCTCACGATCTGCGCGCGGCCGGGAGCGGCGCGCTCCGGCTTGACGCGGCCGATGAGCGCCCCCTCCTCGGGGTTGCCGCCGAGCAGGATGCCGGTCACTCCGAGATCGGTGAACCGCTGGATGATCGGGTCGTAGGCCGCGCGGCTGGCGCCGCCCGAGCGCCGGGTGAGCACCACGTGCAGGCCCAGGTCGCCCGCCTGCGCCAGCAGCGGCTGCAGGACGGCGAGGGGGTTGCCCTGGCTCGTGGCGACGAGGTCGTAGTCGTCGACGAGGATGAAGCCCTCGGCCCCCTTCCACCAACTGCGCTCGCGCAGCTGCGTCGGGGTGACGTCGGGCCCGGGGACGCGCGTCGAGAAATACTGCGCGAGGTCGTTCATGCCCCCGGTCGCGAGGTCGTGCGACGTCAGGTAGGCGCCGAGGTAGTCGTCGGGGATCTCCCCGAGGAGCGCACGGCGGTAGTCGACGACGAAGATCTTCGCCTCGGCGGGGGTGTACAGGCGCTGGATCTCCTTCGCCACCGCGCGCAGGAACGACGACTTGCCCATTCCGGAGTCGCCGTACACGAACAGATGCGGCTCGACGCGGGGGTCGACGCCGAAGGGCGAGAGCTGCGCCTCCTCGATGCCGAGCAGCATGCGGCCGTCGCCGGGCTCGGTGAGCGCGCGCACCTCGTCGAGGGTGATGTTCTCCGGCAGCAGGCGCAGTTTCGGGCCGGGCTCGCCGTGCCACGCCGCCGCCACGCGGCCGATCATGTCGGTGACGCCGTCGGCGATCGTGGCCGGGTCGTCGGATCCGTCGACGCGCGGCACCGCCGTGAGCATCTGCAGCTTCGACGCGCTGAGACCGCGGCCGGGCTGCCCGACGGGCACGTTCGCCGCCTGCTTACGGTCGACGTCGGAGTCGGTCGGGTCGCCCAGGCGCAGTTCGAGGCGGGTCTGGATGAGGTCCTTGAGGTTCGCCCGGATCTCGAGCCACCGGTTCGCGGTGACGACGACGTGCACGCCGAAGCTGAGACCGCGGGCGGCGATGGTCTGCACCCGGGCTTCGAGCGGCTCGAACTCCGAGCGAAGGGTCGACCAGCCGTCGATGACGAGGAAGACGTCGCCGAAGCCGTCGTCGAGGCGCCCCTCGCGGCGACGCGAACGGTACGTCTCGATGGAGTCGACGGCGTTGCGGCGGAAGTACTGCTCGCGCGCGTCGAGCACGGCCTCCACCTCGGCGACGGCCCGACGCACCGCCTCGGGCTCGGTGCGCGTCGCGACGCCCGACACGTGCGGGTGCTGCTGCATCGCGGTGAAGCCGCCCCCGCCGAAGTCGAGCACGAAGAACTGGAACTCCCGCGGGGTCCCGGTCAAGGACAGGGCCGAGACGAGGGTCCGCGCCAGCGTGGACTTTCCGCTGAGGGGCGAGCCGACGATCGCCACGTGACCCGCGGCGCCACCGAGCGACACGGTCAAGTGGTCGCGGCGCTGCTCGAGCGGGATGTCGACGAGCCCGATCGGCACCGTGAGGGCGCCGGCGCTGCGCCAGCGGTGCGACACGAGTCCGAGCTCGGGATCCTCGGCCAGATCCGGCATGAGGGCATCGAGGGGCGACGGTTCCGCGAGCGGAGGCAGCCACACCTGGTGCGCCTCGGGGCCGCGGTCCTTCATGCGGTCGACCGCGATCTGGAACGTCGAGCGCTTCTCCGCCACGGGGGCCGCGATGGCCGCTGGCGCGGCATCCATCTCCTCCGGGGACCCGTCGTCGTCGGGCTGGGCGAGGGCCGTGAACACCTCGACGCGGGCGGGACCGCCCGAGACGGACGCGGGGTCGGCGACATCGACACCGGCCGTGCCGCGCGGGCGCCCGGAGACGTAGGCCGCGCGGAATTGCACGAGGTTCTCGGTGTCGCTCTTGAGGAAGCCGACGCCGGGCTCCTGCGGAAGCGTGTAGGCGTCGGGCGTGCCGATGATGGTGCGCGACTCGGATGCCGAGAACGTGCGCAGACCGATCCGGTACGACAGGTAGGTGTCGAGGCCGCGGAGCTTGCCCTCTTCGAGGCGCTGGGATGCCAGGAGCAGGTGCACGTGCAACGAGCGGCCGACGCGGCCGATGTTGAGGAAGCTGTCGACGAACTCGGGCTTGGCGGTCAGCAGCTCGGAGAACTCGTCGACGACGATCAGCAGCGCCGGAAGGGGCGCCAGGTCGGTGCGTCCTCCGCGCCGCGCCGCCTCGTACTCGCCGACGTTGGCGAAGTTGCCCGCGGCGCGCAGGAGCTCCTGGCGGCGCACGACCTCGCCCTGCAGGGCGTCCTGGAAGCGGTCGACGAGGGCGAGCTCGCTGCCGAGGTTCGTGATGACCGCCGACACGTGCGGCATCTCGGCCATCCCCGCGAACGTCGCTCCACCCTTGAAGTCGACGAGGACGAAGTTGAGCTGCTCGGGCGAGTGGGTCATCGCGAGGGCGAGCACGAGGGTGCGCAGCACCTCGGACTTGCCCGATCCGGTCGCACCGACCATCACGCCGTGCGGGCCCATGCCCTGCGAGGCGGACTCCTTGAGGTCGAGCACGAGCGGCGCGCCCGAGGGCTCCTGACCGATGGGCACGCGCAGGCGATCGCGCTCCAGGCGCGGCGTCCACGCCTGATCGAAGTCGACCGCGCGCACGTCGGGCAGACCGAGCAGCTCGGTCAGCTCCGCCTGGCCCTGCGTCGTGGGGGCGTCGACGACGACCATCGGGGCGGGGCGCAGCGGCATGAGGCGGCGCGCGGTCGCCTCCGCTTCGGCGACGGTCATGGCATCCGGGACGAAGGACTGCGCGCGTCCGGCGCCATCGATGAACTCCGCCGGCGCGGTGGCGGGGGCGGCCTCGCCGCGCCGCGTACGGACGGCGACCGGGGCGTCCGCGAGGGCCACGCGAGCGACCGTCGGGTCGTCGAGTTCGTCCCAGCGGGTGGGGAGGTCGATGACGGTGACGCCCTGCGCGCCCTCCAGCCCGGTCAACGGGGCGTTCGACGACGACTCGACCCCGTCGATCACCAGCACGACGTGCGGGGTGACCCCGCCGCCGGGAGTGAAGCGGGCGCGCGAGGCGAGCTGGGCCGGCAGCATGTCCATCAGCTCGTCGGGGGATGCCGCGATCATGCGCGCGGGTCCGAGTCGGTCCTGCACGCGCGACGACATCGCGTGCGGCAGCCACTTCACCCAGTCCCATGCGCCGATCTGCGCGGGTCCGGCGAGGACGGCGATGATGACGTCCTCCGGGTCGTGGAGCGTGGCCGCCGAGGCCACGAGCGAGCGGGCGAGGCTGCGGACGGCCTCCTCGTCGGGGCCGACGAGTTCGATACGCGCGTACTCGCCGAGGGGGAAGCCCAGCGGCAGATCGCGCTGGATCTCGTGCGTGAGCATGAAGCGGTGCGCCGCCGAGGCGGCCACCGGGTCGAGCTGGGCCAGGGGCGGCAGCTCGGGGGCCTCGAGGGTGAGGCTCAGGGGCTGATCGGCCACGCCGATGCGGGCGAGCAGGAACGTCTCGTCGCCGGGCTGGCGCTCCCACACGCGCGAGCGCTCCTCGGCGATGAAGGGCAGGGCCGAGGGGGCGGGCATGATCCACCCGCCGTGGCGGCGCTGCTTGCGTGCGGCCACGCGCACGGTCTCGCGCAGCTCGGACAGATAGGCGAGGTACTCGCGCCGGTTGCCGAGCACCTCGGCATTGCGCTGCGCACGCTGGCGCCAGCCGTTCACCGCCACGAAGCCCAGCGACGACAGCAGGAACATGCCGCCGATGAGGAAGCCCGTCGGTCCGCTGTTGGAGATCGTCACCATCACGATCGCGCCGACACTGCCGAGCATCGGCAGGAGGGAGGTCAGGATGCCGCTGCCGCCCTCGCTCGGGACGAGCTCGGGCGGCGGCTGCAGCACGACCCGCCCGTTGGGCAGGGACGGCGGGGCGATACGCGGGCCCGTGCTCACACCGGACCTCCGATCAGTCGGCTCAGGGTGAACACGCGCTCGCTCAGACGCACCCGGGTGCCGTCTTCGAGCAGGGTGCGCGCACCGGGCTGCAGGGGGTGGACGGCTCCGTCGTCGTCGATGAGCTCCGAGCCGTTCGTGGAACCGGCGTCGATGACCCACGCGGTCTCGCCGTCGTGCTCGAGGCGCAGGTGCGTCTTGGAGATGAGACGGTCGGGGTCGTCGACGGCGATCAGCACGTCTGCGGGCTCCGTCGCGACCGGGGCGCGCCCGAAGTTGACCGCGGCGGGCAGGTCGATCTGCGCGCGCTGTCCGGTGTCGAAGACCACGAGCAGCTGCGCGCGTCCGACGGCACCCGTGACCACCGGTTCCTCGGCCGCCCGCGCGGGCGGTGCGGCCGCGGGGGTGCGCCCGCCCGCGGCGGCGGGGGCGTCGACGGCGGCCGGGGCATCGGTCGCGGCCGGAGCATCGACGGCCAGCAGCGGGGTGTCCCACGCCGGCGCGGTCGGCAGCGCCGCGGCGGCGGCGGACACGCGGAGCGGCTCGCGGCCGGCCGAGGAGCGCGCGTGGACGGTGGGTTCGGCAAGGGCGGAGGAGCCGTCGGCATCCTGATCCTGCCGATCCCGGGGAGCGGCGACCAGGACGGTACCGGCCGCGCGGTCGGCCCAGGAACGCCGCAGGCCCGAGCGGTCGAACCCGGCCGAGGCGACGACGACCCAGGCTCCGGCGACGAGGACGAGACCCCCGAGCAGCACCAGCGACCCGCGGACGAAGGCCCTTCCCGCACCGGGCACGAGCGGCGCCTCCGCACGCGAGGTGCGCAGGCCGAACAACAACGCACCCGGGCCGAAGCCGCGGCGCGCCTGGAGGATCCACAGGCCCAGCAGGGCTTCCGCGGCGACCGCGGCACCGAGGACGGGCGAGGCGAGGAGGGATGCCGCGCCGGCGGCGATGACCACGAGGGCGGCGTCGACGCTGAAGGCGCCGATGCGCACCCCCACCGTCGCGGGCACGCCGAACGGCGGCGACTGCGTCATGTCGCCATCATCGCACGCGCGACCTCGATCGCTCCGGCGGCCAGCATGCCCGCCGGAAGCGACAGGGCCGTCGCGAGCGCCTCGAACACGTCACCCGTGCGCGACCATCCCAACGACCGCAGGCCGCGTCCCACCGGGACCACCAGGAGCGCGACGGCGAGGGCCGCGAGCAGGATGACCCCCGCGACGACGACGAGCATGTCGGACGGGATCGTGGGCACGAGCGCCGTCAAGACGGCCGCCAGGACCACGGCGGCGCCGAATCGGGCCACCCACCGGAGGAAGGGCACCGTGCTCTTGCGCGAGCCGAGCAGCAGGGCGAGCACCACCGTGACGGCGAGGGCGATGCGCCCGCCGAGCACCACGGGATCGGCGACCGCGAAGGTCGGCAGGGCGGTGAACGCGCTGGCGGCTCCCGCCGCGACCAGGAGCACGACGCCGACCGTGAGCCGGGCGGTCGAGCGTTCGACGAGGGCGTCGGCGTCATCGGCCTCGATCGTGCGCACCTCGTCGGGCAGACTCTGCCGCACCGTCCATCGGGTGCTCTGGAAGCGTCCGTAGTCGATGAACGTGCCGGGTTCGACGTCGACGAGGCTCGACTGCAGGATCCGCTGGGCGACGGGGACGAGCCCGAGGGTCACGGCGGCCGGGGCCGAGGGGTCGAGGTGCAGCAGGAGCGCGAGCGCCCACACGGCCGCGAGCATGGCGGAGACGATCGTCGCGGTGCGGCTCTGCGCGCGCAGGGTCTGCGTCGCCCCCATCACTCCGCCGACTCCGGTGGTGACGGCCGCAGCGAGGAGACCCGTGAACACCGCCACCTGCGCCGACGAGGCCGGAAGGTCGGGCACGATCGCCACTCCCCCGCCGAAGGCGAGGGCCGCGACGGCCACGACGGGAGCGAGTGTCGGCGTGCGCGGCCGCGCGCGCAGCGAGAAGACCGTGGCCGCGGCGAGAGCGGCGAGCAAGGACGTGGCGGCGACGGGAGCGCGCACGTCGGCAGGAAGGGCGACGGCGTCGAGCAGACAGAGGAAGGCCAGGATGCCGCCCGCCGCAGCGAGCACCATCCATACGGCCGTCGCCCGCGCGGCGATCGGCGCCCGCGTCGAGCGGCGTTCAGCCGACTCGACCGTGGCGGCGGGATCGACCAGCACGAGGACGACTCCGTCTTCGAGCGCGGTCATCGCCGTCGAGCGGTCGATCTCGCGACCCGAGAGCCCCACCACGCGCACATCCCGCTCGGTCGCCGTGCCCGCGGCGCGCAGGACGTCTCCGACCTCGGCACGCAGAGGCACCACGAGGTCGAATCTCGACGCGCCGTCGATGAGGGCGACGCGTCGCCCCTGCATCACTTCCGCGCTCAACGGTCCCCCTCGTTCTCGCGCCACCGACCCGAGGGCCGGCTCAACCGCACCAGCGTATCCGCCCGCACGGAGGCGGGTCTCACGTTTCCACCCATCACCGGGACTAAACATGAGAGTTTTGTCATCTTTCAAAATGCGCAAGAGGGTTGTCGCGTCGCAGAGCATTACGTATGTTCGAAGGCCGGTGGGGGGCTCCGGCCACTCCATCGATCCCGCGCTCGGGGCCGAATCCCGTGCGTGCAGACATGATCCGCAACGCCCGGGCGCGCCCCGGAGGAACATCGAGGAGACAACGTGGCAGATC
This sequence comes from Microbacterium galbum, assembly GCF_032464915.1. Classification (NCBI taxonomy): domain Bacteria; kingdom Bacillati; phylum Actinomycetota; class Actinomycetes; order Micrococcales; family Microbacteriaceae; genus Microbacterium; species Microbacterium galbum. The sequence continues at coordinate 1,067,512 of NZ_JAWDIS010000001.1, forward strand.
TCATCGCAGCCCAGGAGGGTGCGCTTCGTCGCGGGGCCGAGGCGGTCAACACCGCGAAGTCGGGCATCGACGAGCAGGTGCGCAAGGTCCGCACCGAACTCGACCAGGTGGCCGGCTTCTGGACGGGAGCTGCGGCCGGCTCGTACACGCAGCTCATGCAGCGCTGGAACGAGGAGACCACCAAGCTCAACAACGTGCTCGTCACGCTCGAAGACGCCCTTCGCGGCACCGAGCGCGACCAGGCGGCTTCGGAAGAGTCGCACCAGCAGACCATCGGCAACCTGGGCTCGCTGCTCGGCTGACCCGCTCGATACGAAAGAAGGAACTCTCATGCAGTCCATGTCCGTTCGTCCCGAGCAGGTCATCGCCCTCTCCGGTCAGATCCGCAACGGCGCCTCCGGCATCCGCACCCGTCTCGACGAGCTCGAGTCGCAGGTCAACGCCCTGCGCTCCTCCTGGGACGGTGAGGCGCAGACCGCCTACGACCAGGCGCAGGCCCAGTGGACGCAGTCCATCACCCGCCTGAACGAGCTGCTCCAGCAGATCGCCGGCAAGACCGACGAGATCGCCCAGGGCTACACCTCGACCGACAAGTCGGCCGCAGGCCGCTTCGCCTGAGCCACCCCGGACCGGCGGTCGCTGCGGCGGCCGCCGGTTCTCTGGGCTCGCGCGCTCGTCACGCGCGGATTCCCCCTTCGCATCCCGATCACAGAGAAACGAGTGATCCCCCATGGCCGACTCGATCTTCCTCAACCTCGACCTCGCCATCCAGCGCGTTCTGCAGCTGACGCAGGTGCCGGAGGAGATCCCCTCTTCGGGCACCATCGAGATCGTCGACGGCAACGGCACGGAGCCCGCGGCGGCAGCGTTGACACAGCGCGTGCGCCAGTGCGCGCAGGAAGTGGCCGCCGAGGTCGAGAAGCTGCGTCAGACCATCGCGGGAAGTGCCGACGCCCTCTCGCAGGCCGCGCAATCACTTCAGGAGACCGACACGTCGGGCTCGGCGATGGCGCAGAACGCGCTCTCGCTCGTCGAGTCGGCGTCGCAGCCCGAGTCGGCACCCGCTCAGCCGGCACCCACCGGCGGCGCGGCCGGCGTCCGTTCGGCTCTCGGCGGAGCACCCCAGTGACACGACGCCGCCTTCGAACCCTGCGCACGGCGGGTGGGGCGCTGGCGATCAGCGTCCTCGCCATCGCGGGGGTCGCACCGACCGCCCAGGCCGCAGCCGGCGGCGACTACGACTGGTGGTACGACACGTATCAGGTGCAGGCCGCGCACGATGCCGGCATCACGGGGTCGGGCGTCAAGATCGCCGTCATCGACGCACAGATCGATCCGGGCCAGCCGATCTTCGAGGGCCGCAACCTCACCGTCAGCGACACCCAGCTCTGCGAGTCCCGCACCGAACCGGTGTCGGAGACGGCGACCGAACCCTCCATTCACGGCACCACGATGGCCGCCCTGCTCATCGGCAACGGCGCCGGCGCGAGCGGCATTCGCGGTATCGCCCCCGACGCCGACGTGACCTTCTACGGATACGGCACCCTCGACCTTCGGGAAGAGGACTATTGCCGCCCGAACACGGACGACGACGTCTCGATGTTCGGCTACGCGGTGAAGAAGGCCGTGGACGACGGCGCCGAGATCATCACGACGTCGGTTCAGAGGAGAGCGTACGAGAACGACGCACCGGCCATCGCGTACGCCCTCGCGCGCGGGGCGACGATCGTCGTGGGCACACCCAACGCGGACACTGCGGTAGACAGCGGTACGGACGTGGCGAGCTTCAACGGTGTCGTCGCCGCCACCGCCATCGACCGTGAGGGCGCCGTGCAGACCGACGGGGCCGGCAAGCCCTTCGTCGTGCCCAAGACCGATGTCGTCGCTGCGGGCGTCAATCTGCCGACCGTCGGGGTCGACGGCGACTGGAACTCGTCGCGCGCAGCCGTGGGTTCGTCGTTCGCCGCGCCCATGGTGGCGGGCATGCTCGCCCTCGCCGCGCAGAAATACCCCGACGCCACCGGCGATCAGCTCGTGCACTCTTTGATCGCGACCACGAACGCTACGCAGCACGAACCGGCCCGCACCGAAGACGGCTACGGGTACGGGGCCGCGTGGCTCCCGACCCTGCTGAGCGTCGATCCGACCACCTTCCCCGACGAGTCGCCCCTCATGAGCAAGCCCGTGGGTGCACCGACGCAGGAGCAGATCGACACGGCCAAGACCGATGGCTTCGTCCCGGTGACCGTACCCCGCAGCGCGGACCAGTACGAAGACGCCGCACCACCGTCATCCGGTTTCGATATCGCATCACTCGTCATCTGGGCCGTCATCGGCATCGGCATCCTCCTCGTGGTGGCCGCCGTCGTGATCGTGCTCATCGTCATCACCCGACGCCGCAAGGCCGGAAAGGGGAACACGCCGTGACAGGTACGTGGGAGCAGCGCCTTCAGAACCTCGCGGAGGGTGGCGTTCCGTGGGACATGCCCACCCGTTTCGAGCTCGCCAATGCCCTCGAATCTCTGAGGCAGGTCCTCGATGCGGCGTCGAAGGACACCGGCATCGACGGAGATGCCGGAAACGCGGCGCGTGAGAGGTTCGCGACGTCAGCCGCCGAGATCGGCGAGCACATCACGTATCTGCGTGAGCACGTCAACGGTCGTCTGATCGACGCGAATGAGGTGCGTCGCCGGGCGCGGGACTCGGCGGCGTCATTGCCACCGGGCGAGATGAACGGCAACCAGGAAGCGATGGTCCGCGGGGCGGCCGCCGGCGCGTCGATCGTGTTCGGGCCGGTCGCGTTCCTGGCCGGCGAAGGAGCCAGCCGCGCGATCAACGGTTACATGGCATCGCAGCGCGAGGAGGCCGCACGCACCGCGGTCGAGACGCACTCCGGTGAGATGGATGCCGTGAAGCTGGACCCGCCGCCGACCTTCTCGTCGGTGGTGATCTCGGGTACCGCCCTCCCGCCGACCAAGACAGAGGTACCGGAAGGCGGGTACGGATCGCAGCAACGGAGTTTCGAGTCGTACCCCGACTGGAACGTGTCCGGCGGTGGCCCGGGCGGCGGAAACGGCGGCGGCGAGATCGCTCTGCCTCCCGGCGGCGGCGGCGGTGGCGGTGGCGGCGGCATCCAGCCTCCCCCGAGCGAGTACGGGCCGTTCCCGAACCCTCCCGGCCAGACGCCGGGAGGGCAGCCGCCGATCGACATCGGCAACGTCCCGCCCGACCCCACCCCGGACGGCCCCATCAGCGGCAGCCCCACCCTCCCGGGTGGGATCCCGACGGCCCCCGGCGGCGGCGGCGGGCTCGTCGGCTCCCCCGGCGGCCCCGGGGCGGGGCTCGGATCGGGTCTCGGCGCGGGCCTGATCGCCGGTGGCGGAGGAGCGCTCGCGCTCGGACGCATCGGTGGCGGCGCGGGTGCTCCCGGCGTACCCGGCGGCCGTCTCTTCGGCGGCCCCGCGGGCGGATCGGTCGGCGCGGGTGGCGCCGGCGGTGCGCGTTCCGGCGGTCTGCTCGGACGCCCCGGCGCCGGCGGCGGTCTGGGAACACGTGGCGTCGGCGGGCTCGGCGCGGCGGGAACGGGCTCGGCGAACTCCACCGCGCGCGGCGCGGGTGCACGAGCCGGCGGCCTCGGTGCTGCGGGCACGCGCGCCGGTGGCATCGGTGGGGCGGGCGGCTCGACCACAGGCGCGTCCGGCGGGCGCGCGGGCGCGGCGAACGGTCGCCCGGGCACCGGCGCGGCCGGTGCCGGTCGGTCCGGTGCCGCCGCAGCATCCGGCCGCACCGCGGGTGCCGGTACGCGCGGGGTGGGCGGTATGGGCGGCCCCGGCTCTCGCTCAGAGCGCAAGAAGGACGAGGCACGCGGCCTCGCGGGTCCGATCGCTCCGCGCATGGAAGACGACGAGCAGATCGGTCCCCGGTCCGAGAACGCCCAGGCCGGCGGCCGCGACGAGTGACCCGCGTCGCCCGATGACCTTCACCGACAAGAAAGAAGACGATGTCTGATCGCATCTCCGCCCAAGAGGGCGCGCTCGTCCGTGGCGCCGAAGTGGTGATGGGCGCGCACGCCGACATCAGCGACAGCGCCCGCCGCGTGCTCGCCGAGCTCGACGAGCTCGCCGCCAACTGGTCGGGCGACGCCGCGAGCTCGTACAACGCGCTCGTGAACGAGTGGACGGCCGGAGCCACGCGCCTGAACGACGTGCTCGTGACCCTCAGCGCCGCCCTGCGGGCGACCGCGAGCGACCAGGAGGCGGTCGAGGAGCAGCACCGCACCACCATCCAGGGCCTCGGCTCGCTGCTCGGAGGAGAGTGACATGGGCGATCTCCGCGTCACCCCCGAAGCACTGCACGCCGCCGCCGCGCGGCTGCGATCCGAGAGTGCCCGCATCGACGCCGCCCTCGGCGGACTGGATGCCGAGGTCGCCCGCCTGCGCGGGGGGTGGGAGGGCACCGCGCAGGTGGCCTACAACAACGCCCAGCAGCAGTGGAGCGCCACGCTCGAGCAGATGCGCGACGCCCTGTCGCGCATCTCGAACGCCACCGACTCGATCGCCGACGACTACGTCTCGGCCGACCGGGCCTCGGCCGCGCGGTTCCAGTGACCGCTCTGCGCTGATCCCTCACCGCCGGGCGATCGACACCGAGGGCTCGGCGGTGAGGGATCACCGCACGGCGCTCGACCGCCGCCGCGACGCGCGGCGATAGGATTTCGAGGTCTGACCGCAGGGGGCTTCGGTCCGGAAAGAGGGGGCCGCGGATGGCTGACGTCATGAACGCGACACGAGCGCTGTTGCGACTCTCCGTGCAGAGCGAGGGGCGCCGGCTCGACATCGCCATCCCCGCCCAGGTGCCGGTCATCGAGTTCCTGCCCGGGTTCGCCCGCTCGCTCGGAGTGCTCGATGCCTCGATGACGTCCGCGGGCTACGCCCTGCAGCGCGCCGACGGATCCACTATCGACCCCTCGCTCGGCGCCTCGGCGCAGGGCATCGTCGACGGCGAAGTGCTTACGCTCGTCCGCGGCGGTCTCGTCGCGCAGCCGCGCGTCTACGACGACATCGTCGAGGCGGTCATCGACGCCACCGCCCAGCAGAACCGTCCGTGGACCACCCGCGACAACGCCCGCACCGCGCTGGCCGTCAGCCTCGCCCTGCTCGGGGTGTGCGCGGTCCTGCTGCTCGCGGCGGGCCGCGCCCTGCCCTTCGGGGCGCTCGTGGCCGGCGGAGGCGCCCTCGTGCTGCTCGTCGTCTCGGCCGTGGTCGCCCGGCTCGGTCAGCGCGAGGCGGGCCAGGGGCTCGGGATGGCGGCATCCGTCTTCGCCGCCGTCGCGGGGTTCCTCGCGATCCCCGCCTCGTTCGACATGTGGGGCTGGCCGCTCGCCGCCGCCGGCGGAGGGGCGTTCGTGATCGCCGGGGTCGCTCTGGCGCTCACCCGCGACCGCGCCGAGCTCCAGCTCACCCCGCTCGTCGCCGGAGGCGCACTCGGCGTCACCGGCACGCTCGCCGCGTTCTTCCCGGCCCCGACGGTGTGGACGCTCATGGTCGGGATCGTCGCGACGCTCGCCGGCGCCCTCCCGTGGCTCGCGATGAGCACGACCCGCCTCCGCGTGGCCTCCCCGCAGAACGACGTCGAGATCTTCGCCGATCCGCAGCCGATCGACGCCGACGACATCGCCGCCCGTGTCGCGCAGGGCAAGCGCATCCTCATCGCGCTGCGCCTGGCTCTCGCCGTGGCGATCATCGTGGCCACGCCCCTCGTCGCGGCGCAGAACGCCACCGGCGCACTCGTGTGCGCCCTCGCCTTCGCCGGCATGATGTTCCCCTCGCGGCAGACCTACGCGCGCTCGGGTGTGCTGACGGTCATGGCCACCGGCATCCTGGGGCTCGTCGTCGCCGGCGTCGTGGCCTCGCTCGCCCAGCCGGGTCTGCGCGTCGGCATCCTCGTCGTCCTGCTCGTCGCGACGGTCAGCGTCGTGACGATCACCCTGCTCGCGCCGAAGACCCGCCTGCGCCTCATCCGCGTGGCGGACACCGCGGAGCTGCTCGTGCTCGCGGCGCTGCTGCCGCTCGCGGTGATCTCGTCCGGGTTGGCCTGACGCGATGGCCACCAAGGGCGATCTCATCGAGGCGCAGAACTTCTCGCGCCGCCGCCTTCTCACCGCCTTCGTCAGCGGCGCCCCGGGCGGCAAGGAACTGCAGCCGACCGCTCCCCTGCGTGCCGTCATCGCCGCGATCGCGCTGACGGTCATCGTCGTCCTCGTCGGGGTCTTCTACGGACTCATCCGGCCGGGCCTGCCCACCGGGTGGGAGAACGGCAAGCTCGTGCTGGTCTCCGACACCGGCGCGCGCTTCGTGACCGTCGACGGCACCCTTCACCCCGTCATCAACACCGCCAGCGCGCGTCTGCTGCTGCCGGCGAACGAGTACGGCGTGATCTCGACCGACCAGGCCACCCTCGCGGGCACCCCCGTCGGCGACACCCTCGGCATCACGGGCGCACCCGACGAGCTTCCGCCGGCATCCGGCCTCGTCAACACGGGGTGGAGCGCCTGCGTGTCCGACGACGCGGCGCTGGACGTGCGCGTCTCGACCTCCACCGGCCCCACTCCCGCGCCGGATCGGGCTGTGGTGGTCTCGGTCGACGGCATCCTCCACGTGATCCAGGGCGAGCGGAGCTTCGCCGTGTCGAGTGAGGATCCCGACGCCGTGCTGCGCGCCGCGGGGATCTCGGCGCTCGACCCCGTCACCGTTCCGGCGTCGTGGCTCGACCTGTTCACCGCGGGCACGGCGCTCACCCCGATCACCCTGAAGAACTACGGCGAGAGCGTCTCGGGAACCTCGCTGCGCGTCGGTCAGGTGGTCCGCCAGGCGGGCGCCCCCGAGGACGAGCGCTTCCTCGTGCAGACCGGAGGGGTGCTCGAGACCCTGTCTCCGCTCGCGTGGCAGCTGTACCAGCTCGGCAGTGGCAGCGCGCTGAAGGGCGAGGTCACGGAAGTGACCGGAAGCGAGATCCGCGGTCTCGCGACGGCCTCGAAGGGCATCGGCGACCAGTGGCCGTCGACGGGCTTCGAGACGGTCCCGAGCGGTCAGCGTCCCTGCGCCGTGCTCGAGGGCGCCGAGGGCGCCGAGAGCCAGGCGGTCTCGACCCTGGCCACGCAGTCGACCTCGACCGCCGTCTCGCCAGGCGTGCGGGTCGACCCGAGCCACGGCGCGCTCGTCCGCGCCGGCGGGCGCGGCGACCAGAACACCAGCGTGCTGACCCTGGTGGATGCCACGGGCACCGCCTACCCGCTCCCGAATGCGAACGACGAGACCATCGCCCGCCTGGGCTACTCGTCCGACGACATCGGTTCGATCCCCGACGGCTGGACGGCCCTGATGGCGACGGGTCCGTCGTTGAGCGAGAGCGCGGCGCAGCGCACCCCGGAGGCGAAGTGATCCGTCGCGCCGGGGCCGCGCGTCTCGGCGCGGTCGCGCTCGTCGCGGGCCTCCTGGCGGCCGCGGTGCCCATGACCGCCCACGCCGCGCCGCTTGCGCCGCGTCCGGTGCTCTCGGCCTCGGAGGACACGTGCCTCGCCTCGACGCGCGTTCCCGACACACCCCCCGCCCTGGGCGAACTGCAGAGCGCGGCCGCGTGGGAGATCACCAAGGGCGCGGGGGTGGTGGTCGCCGTCGTCGACTCCGGCGTGGCGCCCAACCCGCACCTCGACGCCTCCGTGCTCCCCGGGATCAACCTCGTGCCCGACGGCACGGACTCCACCGCCCGCACCGACGTCTACGGCCACGGCACGGTGATCGCCGGCCAGATCGCGGCACAGGTCATCTCCAAGTCGGGTGTGCAGGGTCTCGCCCCGGATGCCAAGATCCTCCCCATCCGCGTCTTCGCCGGCACGTCGGACCAGCTGAAGGACGCGGGGTTCGGTCCCAACACCGCGCGCATGGCCGACGGCATCCGGATCGCCGCGGACCTCGGCGCGCAGATCATCAATGTCTCGATGAGCACGACCGCCGAGGACGGCGGTCTCTCCTCCGCCGTCGCCTACGCGCGCGAGAAGGGAAGCCTCGTCGTGGCGAGCGCCGGCAACCGCGACTCGGAGGCCGCGGTCGAGGAGGACGACAAGGACGGCGTGCGCTACCCGGCCGGCTTCCCCGGCGCGATCGGCGTCGCCGCGACCAATACGTCGGGCGCCGTGACCAGTGCGAGCATCCGCGGATCGCACGTCAAGCTCTCGGCGCCCGGCCAGGCGATCGCTTCGTCGTGGCCGCAGGGCGGCGACTGCGTGGTGGCCGGCGACGCCCCCGCGACCAGCTACGCGGCCGCATACGTCTCGGCCGCCGCCGCGCTCGTCGCGTCCGCGCATCCCGACGAGACGCCCGACCAGTGGGCGTACCGCCTCGAGGTGACCGCCGTGCGCGGGCAGCCCGACGCGCGGTCCAACACCTCGGGATGGGGCGTGGTGCAGCCCTACGACGCCCTCGTGCTCGTCCCGGGATCGGGCCTGCGCGGACCCTCGAACCCCTTCGTGCGGTCGTCCGCCTCACCCGACCCGACGGCGACGCCCGCCCCGGTGAGCATCACGGTGGGCCCGGGTCCGGATGCCGCGGCCATCACGATGGCGACCGGCATCGGTGCGGGGGCGCTGGTGCTGCTGGGCGCGATCGGCGCGATGGCGGTCTTCGTCAGTCGTCGCCGCGATGACACGGGCGCGCGCCGTCCGGCGCCGACCGGGCGCGGACTCTACGGCGACGACACCGCCACGGACTGAGGACGACGGCGCGATCGCGCCAGCGGGTGACGGCGCGATCGCGCCAGCGGGCGACGGCGCGATCGCGCCAGCGGGCGACGGCGCGATCGCGCCAGCGGGCGACGGCGCGGTCGCGCCAGCGGGTGACGGCGCGATCGCACAGCGGCGCGCACGCGACGGCTCGGCCGCGCGCCTCCGCAAACGCGAGCATCGACCCGCGGACGTTGTCGCGCCGGGTTCAGCCCGCCGCCGGTCGCACTTCGAGACCGGCGTCGCCGAGACGGAAGCGGGTCGGCACCGGAGCCGTGGCGCCGCCCGACAGCCGCTCCACGCGTCCGTCATCGTGGACGAGCGTCACGCCGTTCGTCGAGTCGAGGTCGGTGATCGTCCAGCCGGTGACGGTCCAGTCGAGGCGGGCGTGCTCCTTTGACATCGTGCGACTGTCGTCGTGCACGGCCACGTACTGCACCGACTCGTCGGCGTTCGAGGGTTTGCGTCCCAGCACCACCGTGCGACCCGTGAGCGCCACCGCTGCACCGTCGGGGAGCGCGACGGTCCACTCCCCCCGCCGGCGCGAACGCGGACGGGCGGTCTGCGTCGACTCGTCGACGGGAGCGGCGAGGTCAGTGCGACCGGCCGAGCGTTCGGCCGTGGAATCCGTGGTCTCCGACACGCGGTCGCCGGTCGGGTCGCCGAGGTGCGCGTCGACCGCCTCCGCCTGAGCTGCGGTGGAGGCGTCCGATGGCGTCGACCCGGCATCCGGAGTCCGCGTCACGGGAGCGGCGGTGACCGGCGCGGCGGGTGCAGGCGCCGCGGTCGCCGGAGCCGCTGTCGCCGCCACCTCGCCGTCGAGGGCCGTCGACGCGGTCTGCTCGACGTCGGCCGCCGGCCCGTCCGCACCGATCTCGCGGGGCCCCGGCAGCACGGGGAGCGCGTACGGCTCATCGTGCTCCGAGGCGGCGCGTCGCGCTCCTGCTCCGGCGGCGGGAGGCATCGGAGGCGCCGTGGTCGCTGCGGCGGTCGGCATGCCCGGCACCGCCGCGATGGGCCCGTCGGCCTCGTCGGCACGGGCCGACTCGGCAACGGTGATCTGCGCGGGAGCCGACGCCTCGGCATCCGCCGTCTGCGGGGTCCGCGCGAGGAGCATGGCCCACGCGGGCGGCAGGACCACCGCGAGCGCCGTCGCTCCGGCCCCGCGACCGCTGCCCTCGCCGATCCGGTTCGCCGCGGTCGCTTTGAGCACGAGCCCGTAGACGTTCACGAACGGCACGATCAGCAGCACGGCACGCACCGGGTCGAGCCGGCCCAGACGGAAGACCTCCGCCTCGTTCACGAGCGGCACCCAGGCACGCCACGGCTCGCCGCCGTGCGCGGCGAGCACGCGCGACAGGCCGATCGCGTACCAGACGTGCAGCACGAGCGCGATCGCCAGCACCGCTCCCGCGATCGTGGCGATCAGGGTCAGGGCATCCATGCGTCCTCCGTCGACGGTCTTCATCGACGCTACCGTGCGGACGGCGCCGACGGGTGGCGCCGCACAGCGCCGCGGGACGTCCGACGCCGCGACGGCGCACGCCGGCCCCGTGCGCCTCACACGACGACACGCGAGACGGCGGCGGGCGGCGCCGCCGTCGCCACATCGGCATCCACGCGCCACCCGCCGCACCCCGCACAGCGCACGTAGCGCACGTGACCGACGCTCGTGGCGTGCACCGAGGCGGTGATCCAGCCGTGTTCGTGGACGGATGCCGCAGCGGCGGCCGATCGGGTTCGGGAGGCGGTCATGGAACCAGCGTGATGTAATGCCGTTATGCACCTCAACCCTTACGGGGAGTACGCGGTCCTGCTCGCCGCTTCGCTCGCGAACGACTGGCCGGACGACCGCGCGGGGATCGAGGAGCGGACGATCGAGAGGGGGATGACGATGCGCTTCCCCGTGGCATCCGACGACCATGCGCAGACGCGGGTGGTCATCGACGACTGGCTACGCGTCGTGGACGAGTCCGACCCGGCGGCCCGCGCCGCGATGTTGAACGCGCAGATGGCGGCCGTCGCGGCCTTCCCGCGCCTGACCGACCACGACGGCGAGGGGTGGCACCTGCACTACCGCGACAGCGACGAGGCGCTCCCGCGCGTGCTCGCGGCCGTCATCTCGGTCGGCACCTCACTGCACCTGGTCACCCGCGGAATGGACCGCCTCGGTCGGTGCGCCTCGGAGCCCTGCGATCGGGTCGTCGTCGATGTCACGCGGAACGGCCGTCAGCGCTACTGCTCGGTGCGCTGCGCGAACCGCGCCGCCGTCCGGCGCCACCGCGCCCGCGGCTGAGGATCGCCGCGGTCCCGACCCGCGGCATCCGCCCTGGGCCTCACGCATCGGGCGTGTGCAACCGGGCGAGGTAGCGCTCCACGCGCACCGGCACGCCCCCGCGGTCGCTCAGCGACACGCCGACGATGACCGCGGTGGTGAGCGGGATCGCCCACGCCGCGGGCTGCGTGAACACCACCGCCCACCCGCCCGCGCCGCGGAGCATCCCGCCCGCCACCAGAGCCGCGCCGCACGACACGGCCCCCACGATCATGCCCGCGACCGCCCCGCGCGCGGTCAGACGCGACCACCACACCCCGAGCAGCAGCACCGGCGACAACGTCGACGCCGCGAAGACGAACACGAGACCGACGCTCGCGACCAGGCCGGCCGGCTCGGTCAGCAGCGCGACGGCGAGCGGCACCAGGGTGCACAGCACCGCCGACAGACGGAACGACCTGACCCCGCCGCCGAAGAGATCCTGGCTCACCACCCCGGCGAGCGAGACGACGATCCCCGACGAGGTCGCCAGGAACGCCGCGAACGCGCCCGCGACGAGCAGGGCCGTGAGCAGCTCCCCGACGAGCCCCGGGAACAGGCGCGAGGGCAGGGCGAGCACGACCGTGTCCGCCAGCCCGGGGAGCGCGAGATCGGGGGCGACGACGCGAGAGATGAGCCCCATGGTCGACGACACCGCGTAGAACGCCCCGATGAGCACGATGACGACCACCGTCGTGCGCCGCGCCGACGCCCCGTCGGGGCTGGTGTAGAACCGCACGAGCACATGCGGCAGGCCGATCGTGCCCAACAGCAGGGCCAGCAGCAGCGACGCGGTGGCGTACACGTCGAGCGCCCCCGGTCCACTCTCGGCGGGGAAGACCTGCACCGGGTCGATCTCGCGGCCGCCGCCCGACAGGGCCGCGAGCAGGAACACCGCGGGTACGAGCAGCGCCGTGAGTTTGAGCCAGTACTGGAACGCCTGCACCGCGGTGATCGCCCGCATCCCTCCCGCGGCGACGATCGCCGCCACCAGCACCGCGACGACGACCCCGCCGGTCCACGGGGGGACGTCGGCCACGACGCCCAGCGCGAGCGCCGCCCCGTGCAGCTGCGGCACGATGTAGAGCCACCCGATCACGAGGACGACGATGCTGGTGACCCGTCTGACGGTGCGGGACTCCAGGCGCGCCTCGACGAAGTCGGGGATCGTGTAGGCGCCGCTGCGGCGGAGGGGAGCCGCGACGAACAGCAGCACCAGCAGATAGCCGGCGGCGTAGCCGATGGGGAACCAGAAGCCCTCCGCCCCCGAGAGCAGCACGAGCCCCGCGAGTCCCAGGAACGTGCCCGCCGACAGGTACTCGCCGCTGATGGCCGACGCGTTCCACACGCTCCCGACGCTGCGCGAGGCGACGAAGAAGTCGCTGCGGGTGCGCGAGGTGCGGATTCCGGCGAACCCGAGGACCGCGGTGACCACGACGAGCAGACCGACCGCCGTCAGATCGAACACCGGGTTCATCCGGCCTCCCCGGGGTCGGCGAGCTGCCGATAACGCCGTTCGTTGCGCGCTGCGGCTCGCGCATAGATGACGGCGAACACCAGGATCAGCGGATAGAAGCCGTAGGCGTGCAGCAGCCACGACAGGGGGACCACCCACAGCACCGGGTCTCCGAGCGCGGGCAGGGCCGCGATGACCCCCGTCAGCGCCGCGGCCATCACCACGAACGACGTCGCGCACGCGAGAGCGAGGCGGAGCTGCGCGCGCACGAGACCGCGCGAGAACACCGCGTCGGCCTCGTCGGCCACGCGACCCGGGAGCGCGAACCCGCGCGTGAGCGGCCGGGCGACACGACCGGCGGTGGATGCCGTGACCCGCACGCGCGGCAACGGACGGGGGTCGGGACTCATGGCATCCGCCGTTCCCGTCGCTCCTCCGCGACCGGTTGCGCCGTCATCGCCGCATCGCCTCCCGCACGGCCGCGACGAGGCGGCGGCTGACGGGGAGCTCGATGTCGCCCAGCAGGACCGTGGGGGCCGTTCCCGACAGACGTACCTCCCGCACCACGTCGCGATGGACGAGGTACGACCGGTGCACGCGCACGAAACCCGCGTCGGCCCAGCGGTCGGCGAGCTCCGAGAGGGTCACGCGCACCAGGTGATCGCCGGTCGGGGTGTACAGCCGCGAGTAATCGCCGTTGGCCTGCACCCAGCGCACCTCGGCCCGTCGCACCCACCGCGTCGCGGAGCCCACCGTGACGGGGATCGTCTCGTCGTCCGCCGCATCGGCGCCCACCCCGGTGGCGAGGGCTCGCCCGAGCGCGCGGGACAGCCGCTCCACGCGGACGGGCTTGAGCACGTAATCCACCGCTTCGAGGTCGAAGGCCCGCACCGCTCCGGAGTCGTCGGCTGTGACGAACACCACCGCCGGGCGTACGCGCAGCGCCGCGAGGGCTCGCGCGAGGTCGAATCCGGAGATCCCGGGCATGTGGATGTCGAGGAAGGCCACGGCCACTCCTCCCCGCTCGAGCACCTGCAGCGCCTCCGCGCCGCCGCTCGCCGTGTGCACCACGTCGACGCGGGGGTCGGCTGACAGCAGCGCCGCGAGCTCGCGCAGCGCCGGAGCCTCGTCGTCGGCGACGAGCACCTCGACGCTCACGCGTGCGCCGTCTCGTGCAGCGGCTGCGATTTGGGCACGCGCAGACGCACCGAGGTGCCCGAGCCGACGTTCGTCTCGACCACGAGGCCGCCCGCGGGCCCGTACAGCTGGCGCAGACGCGCGTCGACGTTGCGCAGCCCCACGTGCGTCGACGGCGCGTCGAGGTCGAGCAGCGCCGCCAGCTCGTGCGGATCCATCCCCACCCCGTCGTCGTCGACGATCACCTCGGTGTGCGTGCCGTCGTCGATCGAGGTCACGGTGAGCACTCCTCCGCCCTCACCGGGTTCGAGCCCGTGCCGAACGGCGTTCTCGACGAGGGGCTGCACGGAGAGGAACGGGATGACGGTCGCCAGGGTCTCGGGGGCGATGCGCAGCCGCACGGTGAGCCGCTCGCCGAAGCGCGCCCGTTCCAGTTCCAGGTAGGAGTGGATGCTGCGCAGTTCCTCCGACAGCGTCGTGAACTCCCCCTGCCGACGGAACGAGTACCGCGTGAAGTCGGCGAACTCGAGCACGAGATCGCGCGCCCGCGGCGGGTCGGTCGAGATGAACGACGCGATCGCGGTCAGGGCGTTGTAGATGAAGTGCGGGCTGATCTGCGCGCGCAGCGCCCGCAGTTCCGCCTCGGCCAACGCCGCCCGCGACGCGTCGAGGCCGGCGAGCTCGATCTGGGCCGCGCACCAGTCGGCGACGTCACCGGTCGCGCGCACGAGCGGGCCTCGCGCCTGGTCGGCGAACGCGACGACCGCTCCCCACACCCGTCCGTCGACGACGATGGGCGCGCCCACCGCCGACCCGCCCTCCTCGGAGAACACCTGCCGACGTCCCGTGTCGTACACCCGTGCGGCGATGCGGCGCGCGGAGGTCGCCAGCGCCTCGGATCCGTCGAGCGCCACCCGGTCGGCCCCCGATTCGACGATCGCCACGGCATCCGCTCCGAGCAGCGCGCGCAGGTGCGTGGCCGCACGCTCGGCGTCGGGCTCGTCGCGGCCGCCGCGCAGCGCCGCCGCGGCGGCCGCGGCGACGTGCAGGGTGCGGTGCGTGGCGCGGTCGACGTCGCTGCCGAGATCGCGTGAGCCGCGCGCGAAGCGCCGGGCCGACACGAGGGCCAGGGTCAGGACCGCGCCGACCACGACACCCACGGCGCCCGCGAGCAACGGTGCGTCGAGCATCCTGGCAGCCTACTCAGCAGCAGCGGGCGCCGGGGTTGCGGTCCTGCTCGTCGGATCGCTGACGCCAGAACTGCCGCTCCGTGAGCGGCTGCGCCTGAGGGTGGTGCGCTCGGAGGTGACGCACGTAGACGTCGTAGGCGCGATCGCCCATGAGGGTCGTCACGTACCACCGGATGCCACGGCCCACCCGCGCGAAGCGGGTGCCCATGCTCTCGCGGGGGCCGGGGGCCGTGGCATCCGTGCGGTCCATGATCGACGGCCTCAGTGGTGCGACGACGCGGTCGGACGGTCGGGGTGGTCGGCCGGGAGGGCCTCCCACTGCTTCTCGATGGCGCGCTCCTCCTTCGTGGCGAGGAAGCCCGCCGCGGCGAAGCGGCGCGACGGAACCGGCGCGTCTTCGAGGTTCTCCCCTCCCCCGGCGCGCAGAGCCTTCGCCGTCACGATCACGGCCATGACGATCACGACGATCGCGAGCGTGACGAAGATCACCGACAGCACGCCCTGCACGAAGGTGTTGCGGACGACGGCCTCCATGGCGGCGACGCTCTTGGCGGTGCCGAACTCGGTCTTGCCCTCGGCCAGCGCCCCGCGGAACGCGAAGTGGTTGGCCCAGTACCCGACCGCCGGGACCGGCGAGAAGATCTTGTACATGGATGCCGTGATCGTCACGACCGCGGCGAACGCCAGCGGCGCGGCCACGATCCACAACCATCGGAAGTACGAGCGGCCGCGCTTGGCGACGATCGCGAGCACCACGGCGAGCGCGATCGCGGCGAGCAACTGGTTGGCGATGCCGAACAGCGGGAAGAACGTGTTGATGCCGCCGAGCGGATCGGTCACGCCGAGGATGAGGATCGAGCCCCAGCCCGCGACCATGATCGCGGTGCAGATCCAGGCTCCGGGCCGCCACGAGAGGTCCTTGAACTTCGGGATGACGGTGCCGATCGAGTCCTGGAGCATGAAGCGGGCCACGCGGGTTCCGGCATCCACCGCCGTGAGGATGAACAGCGCCTCGAACATGATGGCGAAGTGGTACCAGAACGCCATCATCGCCTGACCGCCGAGGGCCTGCTGCATGATGTGCGCGAGGCCGAGCGCGAGGGTCGGGGCGCCGCCCGTGCGCGAGACGATCGAGGTCTCGCCCACCGCTGCGGCGGTGGAGGTGAGCATGTCGGGCGTGAGGTTCACCCCGGCCAGGCCCAGTCCGTTCACGAAGGCGACGGCGCCCTCGACGGTGCCGAGGGTGGCTGCAGGCGAGGAGTTCATGGCGAAGTAGATGCCGCGGTCGATCGAGAGGGCGGCGACGAGCGCCATGATCGCGACGAACGACTCCATGAGCATTCCGCCGTAGCCGATGAAGCGCGTCTGGCGCTCCTTCTCGACGAGCTTCGGGGTCGTTCCCGAGGCGATGAGGGCGTGGAAACCGCTCAGCGCGCCGCAGGCGATCGTGACGAAGAGGAACGGGAAGATCGGGCCGCTGAACACCGGGCCCGTCTGGCCACCGGCGAACTCGCTGAACGCGGGGACCGAGATCTCGGGGCGCACGAGCACGATGGCGCCGGCGAGCATCACGATCACGCCGACCTTCATGAAGGTGGAGAGGTAGTCGCGGGGAGCGAGCAGCAGCCAGACCGGCAGCACCGCGGCGACGAAGCCGTAGATGATGATGCCCCACGCGATGACGGAGCGGTCGAGGTGGAAGGCCGCGTAGCCCCACTCGGTCGAGGCCACCCAGCCGCCGGCGACGATCGCCCCGATGAGGAGCACGAAGCCGATGATCGAGATCTCGGTGATGCGGCCCGGGCGGATGTAGCGCAGGTACAGGCCCATGAACAGCGCGATCGGGATCGTCATCGACACGCTGAACACGCCCCACGGGCTCTCGCCGAGGGCGTTCACGACGACGAGCGCGAGGATCGCGACGATGATCAGCATGATCAGCAGGCTCGCGAGGATCGCGGCGGTCCCGCCGATCTTCCCGAGCTCGTCGCGGGCCATCTGACCGATCGTGCGGCCGCCCCGGCGCATAGAGAAGAAGAGCACGAGGTAGTCCTGCACCGCACCGGCGAGGATCACGCCGACGATGATCCAGATCGTGCCCGGGAGATAGCCCATCTGGGCCGCGAGCACGGGGCCGACGAGGGGACCGGCGCCCGCGATGGCGGCGAAGTGGTGGCCGTAAAGCACGCGACGGTCGGTGGGGACGAAGTCCTTGCCGTCGGCCTTCCGCTCGGCGGGGGTCGCGCGGCGGTCGTCGGGGCGCGTGATGTAGCGCTCGATGACCTTCGAGTAGAAGCGGTAGCCGATGAGGTACGTGCAGACGGCGGCGAACACGAACCAGATCGCATTGACGGTCTCCCCGCGCACGATCGCGAGCATCGTCCAGCCGAGGCCGCCCAGCAGGGCGATCCCGATCCACAGGGCGATCTTCGCCGGGGTCCACCGGCTCTCGAGCTTGGCGGGCGGGACCGCGACGGGCGGAAGGTTCGGGTCGGTGACGACGTCGTCGTCGACGGATGCGCTCATGATGCCTCCTGTTCGCGGCGCTGCGGACTCGCCGACACTAAGCGGATGCCGTGCCCCGCCGCCCGCGGCATCCGTCGATCGTGCGGTGAGCGGCGCGAACGGTGCGACGAGCGGCGCGGCGTGTCCAGGGATGGCGGAACATCCATGCCAGCGCATACGTTGCTGTGAGCACCGACGACAGGAGACCCCATGGCCGACGAACTGACCGTGACCCGCAACGACGAGGCGCACCGCTACGAGATCCACGTCGGAGACGAGCTCGGGGGGTTCCTGGAGTTCGAGCCCGCCGGTGACCGCGTCGAACTCCCCCACACCGAGATCGACCCGGCCTTCAAGGGGAAGGGTCTCGGCTCGAAGCTAGCCGGCGAGGCACTGTCCGACCTCGCGCGCCGCGGCGACACCGTCATCCCCTCGTGCCCGTTCGTCGCGCACTACCTCGGCGAGCACGACGTCGACGGCCTCTCGGTCGAGTGGCCCGAGGGCGCCGACGAGGCGTCGTGACCCGCCTCGACGTCGCCCCGCCCGAGGCGGAGGGCCCGGTCGAGTGCGACGGGCCGCGCGCGCTCGTGGTCGAGGCGCGCGAGGTGCCGCTGGGCGGCGTGCGCGGCATGGAGGTGCATCGCACCCTCCCGCACCGCTCGCTGCCGATGGTCGGCGCGTGGTGCTTCCTCGACCGGTTCGGTCCGCAGCAGACCCTCATGCGCGTCGAACCGCACCCCCACATCGGCCTGCAGACGGTCACCTGGCCGATCGTGGGCGAGGTGCGGCACCGGGATGCCGTGGGCAGCGACGTCGTCGTGCGGCCCGGCGTCCTGAACCTCATGACCAGCGGCGCGGGCATCGCGCACTCGGAGTACTCGGTGGGCGAGGGACCGATCCCTCTCGACGCGCTGCAGCTGTGGGTGGCCCTGCCCGAGTCGCGTCGGCACGGCGCCCCCGCCTTCGAGCGCCACGAGGACCTGCCCGTGCTCGACCTGGGCGACGGATCCGACGCGGTCGTCGTGATGGGCGAACTGGGCGGAGTCTCGTCGCCGGCGACCGTGCACACGCCGATCGTCGGCGCGGAGCTGCGCCTGGCCGCCGGTGCCACCGTGCGGATCCCCTTGGACCCCACGTGGGAGTACGCCGTCTCCGGCATGGTCGGCGCCGCCGAAGCGATGACGGGGGTGGATGCCGTCGACGCCGACGCCTCGAGACGACCGGCGCCCGCGATCGAGCCCGGGTCGACGGCATCCGTCGATCACACGCGGCTGGTCTACCTCGGCACCGGACGCGACCACCTGGAGCTGCGCAGCGACGAGGGCGCCCGGGTCTTCCTGCTGGGCGGGGAGCCCTTCGAGGCCGACATCGTGATGTGGTGGAACTTCGTCGGCCGCTCGCACGACGAGATCGCCGAGGCACGCGAGGCGTGGGAGGCCCGCTCTTCCCGGTTCGGCGAGGTCGTCGACCACGGACCCGAGCGCATCCCCGCGCCGCCCCTGCCCGGGGTGCGCCTCACCGCGCGACGACGCCGGGTCTGACGGCCCGCTCGACGGAGGCCGTGCGCAGGGGGCGGGACGGCGGAGCCGCGTGCATCTTCGCAGCGTCGGGACGCCGCCTGCCCGACGCTCAGTACGTCGGCGCCGCCGGGAGCCCGAAGAACTCCTCGAGGGTGGTGTATCCGCCGTCGTGGTACGCCTGGGCGAGCTCCGGCCCGATGAAACGCAGGTGCCAGGCCTCGGGCTCGTAGCCGCTGACATCCTCGCGTCCCTCGGCATAACGCGTGATGAAGCCGAACTCCCAGGCATGCTCCCGCACCCAGGCGCCCTGCGCCGACGCCGCCACGTCGTCGAGCGTCGCGCAAGAGCCGTTGCACGGCACGATGTCGACGGCCTTTCCGGTCTGGTGCTCGCTGAACCCCGGGCGTGCGCTCTCGCGATCGGCCTCGGCCACGCCGCCCACGGCGACCCGACCGGCGTACGTGGACTGCTGCGTGGAGTAGGAGCGGAAGGCGCTCAGATAGCCGATCTCGCCCACCCCCGCGTCGGAGGCCGCGCGGACCATCGCGCTGAGGGCTTCGGCGGGAGCGGCGCGCAGGGCCGACTGCTCCAGAGCGCGCACGTTCGACGGCATGACGAGGTCACCCGGGTAGTAGTCGAGCGGATCGAGCGGGCGCTGCTTGTTGACGACGAGCCACTCGCGATCCGGGTCGCTGAGCGAGACGCAGGGGGCGAGTCCGGATGCCACCGCGGAGCGGAACGCCGCCCCACCGCCCGCAGCGGCGATCGCGGCGGTGTCGTCGCCCTGCGAGAGGGCAGTGGTGAAGGCCGGGTCGTCGCACGGGGTGGCGGTCGCGGCGACGGCGGCGACCTGCGGAACCGGCAGCCCGTCGTCGGGGACGGCGGGGGGACCGGCGACCGCAGCCGACACGACGGAGGCGTCCGCCGCGGCCGAGCCCTCGGCATCCGCGCTGCGCCCGAGCGTCGCGGCCCCCACCACCACGGCACCCACCAGCACCGCGACCGCCGCCCCGGCGACGAGCGCGAGGCGCCGCCGGCGCCGGAGCGGCAGGGGGGCGAAGAGGTCGGGGAGCCGACCTCTCGTCGCGCCCCGCGGCGTCGCGGCCGGTTCGTCGGGCCGCGCCGGGAGCGCGAGGGCACCGGTCGCCGCTTCCCGCAACTGGCGTCGGGTGATGGGCGCCGGGGCCACCGATACAGCCGCCGTCGCGAGTCGCTCGGCCTCCGCGCGCGCGGCGCGGCGGGGAGAGAGCTCGGGATCGGGGGACATCACTGCGTCCATTGTCTCCCGGACGCCCGCTGCGGTCGACCCGTGGCAGGCCGGAGGTTGCCCGACTCACGTCGGCCCGGCAGTCTGGGGACACCGTGAGCCGACCGGGGGGACCATGCTCGACGACGACGACCGCGCACTCATGCGCGCCATGAGCCGCTACTTCGAGACCGTGAACCGCGTCGTCGCCGACGACAGGGCAGGTGAGCGCACCCCGCTCGGCGAGGAGCTGAGCGCTCATCTCGGCGTGGACGTCACCACACTCCCGGTCACCACCGAGACCCTGTCGGCGCACCGCTACGTCGACGCCGACATCGCCCTGGATGAGCTCACCGAACGCGGCGGCGGACGCCTCATCGGCGTGACCGGGGGCGAGCAGCGGTTGCACGTGTCGGCATCCGAGCTGTTCGCGGGCCCCTACTCGCACTTCGCTCCCGGACCGGTGTCGTACGAGTCGCGCGACGTGAGCGCCACCGCCCAGCGGCGGGTCGTCTCGTTCGGCGTGCGGCTGCTCGCCTTCGACGGTCACCCGCTCGTGATCGTGCAGCGCTCGGCGAACCCGCGGTCGATGCCGTCGCAGCCCCAGCTCGAAGTGATCGGCGCGGATCCGGATGCCACGGCGGCGGCGCTCGCGGAGATCCGACGACTGATGATCGAGCGCAGCGTGCTGCGCGGCCACGTGCTGTCGTTCGTGCCGACCGAGTACGGGCACGAGGCCGGGGCCACCTTCCTGCCCCGCCCCGAGGTCGGCGCCGACGACATCGTGCTCGGCGAGGGGGTTCTGCAGCGGATTGTCGATCACGTCGTGGGTATCGGCGACCACCGCGAGGCCCTGCGCTCCGCCGGACAGCACCTCAAGCGCGGCGTCCTGCTCTACGGTCCTCCCGGCACCGGCAAGACGCTCACGGTGCGCCACCTGCTCGCCCGCACGCCGGAGACGACGGCCGTCGTGCTCACCGGATCGAGCATCCGCTTCATCACCGCGGCGGCCGAGATCGCGCGCACCTTCGCCCCCGCCCTCGTCGTGCTCGAAGACATCGACCTGGTGGCGGCCGATCGCGGCTTCTCGCCCGAGCCCGTGCTCTTCGACGTGCTCGACGCCCTGGACGGGTTGGAACCGGATGCCGACATCGCCTTCGTCATGACCACCAATCACGTGCAGATCCTCGAGGAGGCTCTCGCCGCCCGACCGGGTCGCGTCGACCTCGGCGTCGAGATCCCGCTCCCCGACGACGCCGACCGACGCCGACTGTTCCGTCGCTACGCCCAGGGTCTGCCGCTGTCGGCGGAGGCGATCGAGGCCGCAGCCGACCGCGCGCAGGGCACGACGGGCTCGTTCGCAAAGGAGCTGCTGCGCGGCACCGTGCTCCGCGCCGCCGTCCGGGGCGAGGAGGCACCGACCGATGACGATCTGACGGCGGCCCTCGACGAGCTCCTCGACTCGGGAGCCGCTCTGACGCGCGTGCTCCTGGGGGCACGGCCCGAAACCCCTCCACCGTCCCCCTCTGCGTACATCGCCACCGAGACCCCCTTCGTTCCGCGCCCCGGCGGCCCCTCGATGCAGGTGTCGCCCTCGGGGGAGATCGGCTACCACGACGAGACCGACGGCCACTGGGTCGCCCTCGACACCGTCGGCGACGACACGGTCGGTTCGATCGCGTTCGACCAGGAGGTCGAAGACCCGCTCGTCGACACCTCGGAGCCGACCCACGAGCTGAGCTTCCCGATGCCCGTCTGGCACACCGTCTACGCCGAGCTCGGCAACACCGGCTCCGTCGAACGCGTCGGCGGCGACCCGGTCATCGCGGCCCGCACGGAACGGCTTCAAGCTGCCGGCAGCGCGGCGGCCGCGCGGCATCCCGGCCCCCTCGCTCCCAGCGGGTGGCCGCTCGACGACGCGGAATTGCCGGTGTCGCTGGCGGATGGGGACGAGGAGTTCTTGGTGGAGATCCTCGCGGGCGGGCAGCGCGTGACGCGCGGGATCCTGGCGGAGCCCGACCTGCCCGACCATGTACGACGCGAACAAGAGGAGTCCTTCACGGCGGGCGCAGAGGCCCTGCGGTTCATCGCGGCCCGTCTGCCCGACTGAGGTGGTTGCGACCGCTCGTCCCGCCGCGACACTGGCGCGCCGCGCGTCAGGCGATGCCGCTGGATGCGACCTCGGCCGCCGCGAAGAGGGCGACCACGATGCTCAGCACTCCCGCGACCAACAGGAGCGAGGGGTGCGCGAGCCCGATGACGACGCGCCGGGTGTGCGGCAGCTCGGTGAGGAACTCGTCGGGGATCCGATGGCGCTCGGGTACGCCCGCCCACCCGCGCAGGCGCGCGATGTAACCGACGCAGCGGAAGACGAGCACGGCCCAGAGCATCGCGACGATGAACGGCACGACCGCACCGAAGATCTCGAAGGCCTCGACCCACGCTTTCTCGGGATCGGCCCCGGTGTCCTCGGCCAGCTGCACCGCGACCGCCGCGCCGAGGACGACGGAGCCGACCCACAGGATCAGCGCGCCGAGGACCGCGAAGAACCGCGCGAAGAAGTGACCGAGGATGGACTCCTCGTACGCGAGATGCGTGCGCGGCGTCTGCGCGAGCACCAGCAGCGTTGCGCCGAGCGACGGCAGGGCGCCGAGCAGCGAGAGGACGACGCCGGCGGTCTCGTCTTCCACCCAGATCTCGCAGACCACGAGCAGCACCACCGCGACGCCGAGCCAGATCCATCCCGACAGGGTGGGATGCCGCACCACGAAGGAGGGATGCAGCGACTCCACCCGGCGCGCGGACCCGTTCACGAGCGTGTGCCCCCACACGTGCCGGTCCGCATCCATGTCCGCCCCCTGTCCACCCGCGCGGGGCGGGCTTCGCAGCCACAGTAGCGGTTCGCGGTTCGTGCATGCGGACGCATGTGGAGAGGTCGGCCTTGCTTCTGGGTAGAACATGTGTTCGACTGTTCGCATGAGGTGGCAGGGTCAGCAGTTGGGCGTCGACGACACGGCGGCGCTGCCCGGCATGGAGCGCATCGACGGTCTCGTCCGGTCGGTCACGACCCCCGAGTTCGCGGGGATGACGTTCCACGAGGTGCTGTGCAAGACCGCCCTGAACCGCGTGCCCGGCGCGTCGGCCATGCCGTTCGACTGGACGGTGAATCCGTACCGCGGCTGCAGCCATGCGTGCTCGTACTGCTTCGCCCGCAAGACGCACGAGTATCTCGACCTCGACTCCGGCGCCGATTTCGACTCGCAGATCGTGGTGAAGGTCAACGTCCCCGACGTTCTGCGGACCGAGTTGCAGCGCGGATCCTGGGCGCGCGAACCGGTCATGCTCGGCACGAACACCGACCCCTATCAGCGGGCCGAGGGGCGTTACCGCCTGATGCCCGACATCGTCGGTGCCCTCACCGACACCGGAACACCCTTCTCGATCCTCACGAAGGGCACGCTTCTGCGGCGCGATCTGCCGCTGCTGGCGGACGCCGCCCAGCAGGTGAAGGTCTCGCTCGCGATGTCGATCGCCGTCTTCGACGACGCTCTTCAGCACTCGATCGAGCCGGGGACCCCCAGCGCCGAGGCGCGCCTCGAGACGGTGCGCACCGCGACGGCGGCGGGATTCCGCGTGACGGTGTTCCTCATGCCGATCCTCCCCCACCTCACCGACTCGATCCCGGCGCTCGACGACGCCCTCGCCCGCCTGCGTGCGGCCGGCGCCGCGAGGGTGGTCTACGGCGCGCTGCACCTGCGCCCGGGCGCCAAGCAGTGGTTCTTCGCGTGGCTCGAACGCGAGCACCCGCACCTCGTGTCGTCCTACCGCGGCCTCTATCCCGGCGTCTCGGTCACCGCACCCAAGGCGTACCGCACGTGGCTCGGCAAGCGCCTCCGCCCACTGTTGCGCCTGCACCGACTCGACGGGTGGGACGAAGACGACCACCCACGTGGTCGCCCACAACCGGGACTCGCGGCCCGCACCCCGGCCACCAGCAGCCTGGGGCCGGTTCGCACGACCCGGGGCCCGGCATCCCCTCGCCCCCAGGTCGCGCCGGCGAGCGAGCCGAGGCTGTTCTGACGGCGAAGGCCGGGACGTCGCGGCCACCGACGGCAACGGGAAAGCCCCCGCCGCGCGAACGCGAACGGGGGCTTACCGGTGTGACGGATTACGACGTGACGTCGGAGAGCTGACGACCCGAGATCTCCTCGAGCACGTCGTCGCCCAGCTGCGTCGGCTCGAACGGCGCCTCGATCTCCGCACGGTCGAGCAGCTCGGTCATCCGGCGCTGACGCTGACGCGTGATGAGCGTCACCACCGTGCCGCTGCGACCGGCGCGGCCGGTGCGGCCCGAACGGTGCAGGTACGTCTTGTACTCGTCGGGGGCGTCGGCCTGGATGACCAGATCGATGTCGTCGACGTGGATGCCGCGAGCGGCGACGTCGGTGGCCACGAGCACGTTGACGCGACCCGAGGTGAGCTTCTCGAGGTTGCGCGTGCGCTTCTGCTGGTTCAGGTCGCCGTGCAGCGCGACGGCGGCGATACCGGCGTCGTCGAACTGCTCGGCGAGCATCTCGGCGTAGGCCCGGGTGCGGGCGAACACGAGCGTCTTGCCCTCGCGATCGACGAGCGAGTCGAGGATCTGCGCCTTGTCGCGGTGCTCGATCACGAGCACGCGGTGCTCGATCGTGCTCGAGTCCTGGTCTTCACCGGCGACCTCGTAGACGGCCGGCTCGACGAGGAACTCGTCGACCAGGGCCGCGACCTCGCGGTCGAGCGTGGCCGAGAACAGCAGCTTCTGGCTGCCCTTCGCGGTGGCGCGCAGAATGCGCTGCACGGGCTCGAGGAAGCCGAGCTCGCACATGTGATCGGCCTCGTCGAGCACGGCGACCTGCACCTGCGAGAGATCGAGCTTGCCCTGGTTGAGCAGGTCTTCGATGCGACCCGGGGTGCCGATGATGATGTCGACGCCCTTCTTCAGCGCACCGACCTGACGCGCCTGAGGGACGCCGCCGTAGATCTGCGTGGTGAAGAGCCCCACGCTGCGGGCGATGACCTGCACCGTGCGGTCGATCTGCAGGGCGAGCTCGCGGGTCGGCGCGAGGATGAGCGCCTTCGGCGCGCGACCGAACTCACGACGCTGACCGGCCTGGGCGCGCAGGATGCTCTCGACGAGCGGCGCGCCGAAGGCGATGGTCTTGCCCGAGCCGGTGCGGCCACGGGCCAGAACGTCGCGTCCCTCGAGGATCGGCGCCACGGTCGCGGCCTGGATCGGGAACGGCTTGTCGGCACCGAGGCCCGCGAGAGCGCGGACGATGTTGTCGCCGAGACCCAGCTCGGCGAAGCCGGCGCCGGTCACGGTCGCGGCATCCACCGCTTCGGCCTGCAGTCGCTCGTGCACGACGTCGACGCGCTGCTCGTGCTCGGCCGAGCGCTTCGGGCTGGCGTTCCAATCCGAGCGGCTCGGGCCGTCGGCGCGACGCGGACGCTCGTCGAACGAACGGGCGGGGCGGTCGCCGAAGTCGCGACGGGGGCGCTCGTCACGGTCGAACGACCGCGCGGGACGATCGTTGCGGTCGAAGGAACGCGCTGGACGCTCACCGGCGTCACGACGGGGACGGTCGTCCCGATCGAACGAACGCGCCGGGCGATCGTTGCGGTCGAACGAACGCGCCGGACGGTCGTTCCGGTCGAAGGACCGCGCGGGACGGTCGTTCCGGTCGAACGAACGCGCGGGACGGTCGTTGCGATCGAAGGACCGCGCCGGACGGTCGTCACGGTCGAACGAACGCGCGGGACGCTCGTTCCGGTCGAAGGAACGGGCCGGGCGCTCACCCGCGTCACGACGCGGACGCTCGTCACGATCGAACGAACGCGCCGGACGGTCATTGCGATCGAACGAACGCGCCGGACGGTCGTTCCGGTCGAAGGAACGGGCCG
This sequence comes from Microbacterium galbum, assembly GCF_032464915.1. Classification (NCBI taxonomy): domain Bacteria; kingdom Bacillati; phylum Actinomycetota; class Actinomycetes; order Micrococcales; family Microbacteriaceae; genus Microbacterium; species Microbacterium galbum. Next base: position 1,093,596 of record NZ_JAWDIS010000001.1, read on the forward strand.
GGCGCTCACCCGCGTCACGACGCGGACGCTCGTCACCATCGAACGAACGCGCCGGGCGCTCGTTCCGGTCGAAGGACCGGGCGGGACGCTCGTTCCGGTCGAAGGACCGGGCGGGGCGGTCGTTCCGGTCGAACGAACGCGCGGGACGGTCGTCGAACGAACGGGCGGGACGGTCGTCGCGAGCGGACTGGCGGATGCCACGGGCCTCGTCGCGGCCGGCACGATCCGATGCGCTCCACCGGCGCTTGTCGGGGGCGGCCTCGGTCTCGGCGCGGTAGCCGCGGTGGTTGGGGCTCTTGCTGCCGGGCTTGACGGGGCCCTCGGCACCGGGACGACGCTTGCGGTCCTGGAACGAGGTCTTGGCGCCGTAGCGCGGCTCGAAGTTCTTCGCGGCGCGACCGCCGGCGGGCTTCTTGTTCTTGGGCATGGGGGACTTCCTGGGTTCTGTTCGCGCGAAACAGCGACACCGCTCGTGGCGGTGAGATACCCGGACTGTCGTCGGCCGGGGGCCATTCACTGATGATGGTCGAGGCCGCGATCGCGTCCTGTCCATCGGCCCCTTGGACTCACAAACCCATCCGCGCATCACACGCGGTGTCCAGAGCCGACCGCCCCACGTTACAGCCCGCGCCTGGGAATGGCATCCACGCCCCGGGTCGCCGCGTGCGACGAGAACAGGGGATGCCACCGGAACAGGCCGATTCGGCGGAGAGCCCCCTGTTCTCGCGACATCGCCTGTTCTCGTCACGGCCGGTGCCGACGGAAGCGCCGACAGGACCGAAGATGGACGCATGGCAGACACCGACGCCCACCCCATCACGGTGGCGATCGAGCGGCGCATCGACCCGACGCGCACCGCCGAAGCGACCTCCTGGATGCAGGCCGGCACCGACCTCGCGACCGCGTTCCCGGGCTTCCTCGGCTCGGGCTGGGTGCGCGCGGGCGAGGACAGCGACCTCTGGTACATGCTGTACCGCTTCCGCGACATCACCACGCTCGAGCAGTGGGAGACCTCCTCGCAGCGTGAATGGTGGCTCGACTCCGGGCGCCCGTTCGCGCGCGAGGAGCGCACCGAGCGGCGCACCGGCATCGAGGGGTGGTTCGACGCCGCGTTCGGCTCGGTCCTCGCCCCGACGGATGCCACGACCTCCCCCGTGCAGCAGCCGGTGCCCCCCGCTCCCCCTCGGTGGAAGCAGGCCGTGACGATCTGGGTCGGGTTCTTCCCCACGAACCTCCTCGCGTCGTGGTTGCTGGGCTTCGTCCCGGGGTTCGCCGAGATCCCCCTGCCCCTGCGCGTGCTCGCCACCACCCTCATGCTCACCCCCGTCATGACCTACGCCGTCTTGCCGTGGGTCACCCGGCTGCTCCGTCCGTGGTTGCAGCGTCCGCCCCGCTCCCGAAAGGCCTCGTCATGACCGCTGATCCCACCGGCCGGCGCTTCCACCTGCGCGGCGCGCACTCCTCCGCCGAGATCGCCCAGGTCGGCGCCGCTCTGCGCGCGCTCACCGTCGACGGCGTCGACCTCGTGCCCCGCTACCCCGATGACGTGCCGACGCCCGCGGCATCCGGGGTGGTCCTCGTCCCGTGGCCGAACCGCATCCGCGACGGCCGGTACTCCTTCGACGGCGCCGACCTGCAGCTGGCGATCAGCGAGCCGAAGTTCGGCAACGCGAGCCACGGCCTGCTGCGCTTCGGCGCGTACGAGCCGATCGAGCAGTCCGACGAACGACTCGTGCTCGGAGCCGACGTCGTCCCGCAGACCGGCTATCCGTTCCACCTGCGCACCCGTGTGACCTTCTCCCTCCGGAACGACGGACTCCACGTCGCCCACGACATCGAGAACGTCGGAGCGACGGCCGCTCCCGTCGCGCTGGGCGTGCACCCCTACCTGCAGATCGGCGGGGTTCCCACCGCCGACCTCGTGGTCCGTTCGACCGGCACGACGACGCTCGTCCTCGACGACCGCAACATCCCCGTCGACGAGGTCCCCGTGGGCGCGGGCACCGATTTGCGCGCGGGCGTGCGCCTGGGCGACGCCGCTCTCGACAACGGCTATCGAGGCCTGGACAGGGATGCCGAGGGCCTCGCGCACCACACCCTGACCGCCCCCGACGGGGCTCGCGTCGAGCTCTGGCAGGACGAGGGGTTCCGCTGGGCGCAGGTGTTCACGACCGACCGCTACCCCGGCCACTCCCTCGCCGTCGCGATCGAGCCGATGACGGCGCCCGCGAACGCTTTCGCCACGGGGGACGATCTCGAACGGCTCGAACCGGGAGACATTCTCCACCGGGAATGGGGAGTTCGCTTCTCGGCATAGGTGTCCTTGTCCCCCATTTGGGGGACATAAAATCTCGCATATGACCTGGGGAAAGCTGGGACAACCCCGTACCTATTTGGGCGACGCGAACGATACCATTCGTCGTGACGGATTTCCGTCAAGGCCGGGGGCGGCAAAGGGTCAAGGTTCGCCCCGGTTCATACCCGAATGAGCCGACGGGGGCCGAGGGTCTCGCGATGTGGGGGGATCCTCGTTCCGTCACGAGGAAAGATCCCCCATCATGAGCAGCGCGCTCCGCTCCGCCGTCCCCTTCTCCCTGTCGACGCCGCACCTGACCGGCCTCACCCGCCGTCTGCGCTCTCTCCCGTCGCTGCACGTCGGGGCCGCCGCACTGACCGTGCTCGTGACGGGCCTGCTGCTGGCGATCGCGACGACGAGCGACCCGCTGTGGTGGCAGCTGCATTTCAGCCAGCTGGGAATCTTCGGCGACCTCTCGAGCGCGTTCTTCAACACCACGCTCAAGGTCAGCGGGGTCATCGTCGTGGTCTTCGCGTTCTGCGTGCGCCGCGACGTCCGTCGGCTCGGCCGGGGACCGGTGCGCCGAGGGGCTGCGACCGTGGCATTCATCTGCCTGAATGTCGTCGGCGTCAATCTCGCTCTCGTCGGCTGCATTCCGCTGAACACCGACAAAGACCTCCACGATCGCGTCGCGGGCTCGATGGTCCTCGGTTTCCTCGCCCTCCTGATCAGCGCGCCGATCATGTTCAACCGCCTCGGCAAGCGGATGGCGGTGAGCACCGTGATCGCCACCGTGTGGCTGGTCGTCTCGATCGCCCTCTTCGTCTCGGCGACGATCAATCTCGCTCTGTTCGAGACCATCTCGTGCACCGCGATGTTCGCCTGGTCGGGAATGTTCACGCATGTACTGGCCGGCGCCGCCTCACGGGCCGTGACTCCCGCGCACGCGGACTCCTCGCGCTCCGGCGCCCACCTCGCGGGTCGCCGCGCGCGCAGCCGCCGTCTGGCCGGCTCCCTCGGCGTCGTCTCCTCGACGACCGCCGCCGCGTCCGTGTCGCGCACCCGCTCCCCGCGCGTCAGCGGCCCGGGTCGTACCGCTCGTCGCATGAGCGTCCTCGCCCTCCTCGCCGGCCGCCCCGCCTCATCGCTCGCGGCCCGCGCCGAAGGACGCATCGACCGCGGCTCGTCGATGCGCTCGGTCGGCGCAGACCGGCTCCGCTCCGCTGCGGCGTCCTCGGCACGCGGCCCTCGCGCGGGAGCGACCACGACCGACCCCCACTCGACGCGGTCGCTCGCAACCGCCACTCGGGCGAACGCCCGCGACGACGCCGCGACGACCTCGGCTCCCCTCGAGGCGCGGGGCCCCGCGGCATCCGCCGCCCGCCCCGCGATCGTCGCTCAGGCGGGCGGGTGCGGACCGCGCCGCGGACGCACCGCCGTGACGAGCGGAGCGAGCCCCGCCGCGGGCCCGCGCGCCGTCAGTGCTTCTCGCGCAGCTCGCGTCGGCTCAGCGGGTGCCCGTCGTCCGCGATCGGCGCAGCGCCCACCGACGGCGACGACGCCTCGTCGCGCGCGGCACGCCGCGCCCGTCGACGTTCGCTCGCTCCTTCGATGAGGTTGTAGAGGGTCGGCAGCACGAGCAGCGTCAGGAACGTCGACGACACGAGGCCGCCGATCACGACGACCGCGAGCGGCTGCGAGATGAACCCACCGTGGCCCGTGATGCCGAGGGCCATCGGCACCAGGGCGAAGATGGCGGCGAGCGCCGTCATGAGGATCGGCCGGAGACGTCGCGCCCCACCGACGATCGTGGCGTCGTGGACGCTCAGCCCGCGCGCACGGTACTGATTGACGAGGTCGATCAGCACGATGGCATTCGTCACGACGATGCCCACGAGCATGAGCGCCCCGATCATCCCGGCGACGCCGAGCGGCACGCCCGTCACCAGCAGCAGCAGGATGGCGCCGGTGGCGGCGAACGGGACCGACACGAGCAGTTCGAGGGGCTGGCGCAGCGACTTGAACGTCGCGACCATCACGACGTACACGATGAGGATCGCCGCGAGCAGCGCGAGACCGAGCTGACCGAAGGCGTCCTGCTGGTCGGTGACGGCCCCGCCGACCTTCGCGGTGGCTCCCTCGGGCAGCTGCACGTCGGCGAGGGCCGCGTTCACGCTCGCGGAAGAGCTGCCGAGGTCGTCGGTCGTGGGGGTGACCGTCACGGATGCCGTGCGGAGTCCCCGCGCGGTGGTGATCGAGGGCGGAGTCTGGCTCTGCTCGACGGTGGCGATCTCATCGAGGCGCACGGCGCCCCGGGCGCTGGGGATCTCGAGGGCACGCAGATCGTCGATGGTCTGCGGCGGGTTGGCCGTCGCGAGGTAGACCGTCACGCCCCGACCGTCGAGCTCGACCGTGCCCGCCTGGCGCGGCTGCTGGGCGCCCGACACGAGGGCGCCGACGGTCTGCTCCGAGAGGCCGCGCTCGGCGGCCGCGTCGCGGTCGACGCGCACCGACACGAACGGCAGCGAGGCCGACAGGCTGCTGGTGACCTGGCCGATGCCGTCGCGTCCGTCGAGACCGGCGACGACCGCGTCGTTCGCCTGCTGCAGCGTCGTCGCGTCGGGCGCGGTCACGTCGACCGTGATGTCGGTCGAGCCGAACCCGCTCCCCTGCGCGGAGACCTCGATCTCACCGGCATCCGTCAGCTTCTCGAGTTCGGTGCGCACGCGCTCGCGCAGCTCCACCTGGTCGGTGCCCGACTGCGAGGTGATCGAGTAGGTGATGCCCGAACCGCCTCCCGAGAAGGCGTCGCGCAGCGCCGAACCACTGGAGCCGATCGAGGTCTGCACCGTCTGCACGCCCTCGGTGTCGAGCAGCACCGCCTCGACCTTCTGCGCGGCCGCGTCCTCGGCATCCAGGCTCGGGGCGGATCCGATCTTCTGCGTCACGGTGAAGGTGTTCTGGCCGGAGTCGCCCAGGAAGTCCGTCTTGAGGAGCGGCACCGAGGCGAGCGTGCCACCGAGCACCAGCACGGCAAGGCCCAGGGTCACCCACGAGTGCTTCAGCGTCCAGCTGAGCACGGGAACGTAGGCCTTCTGCAGACGCGAGGGGGGCGCGTCGGCCGCTTCGGGGTCGATGGCGTTGCCCTCGGCATCCCGCACGACCTTCCCCGGCTTGAGGAACCACGACGCCAGCACGGGCACGATCGTCAGCGAGACCAGCAGCGACGCCGCCATCGCGATCGTCACCGTGAGCGAGAACGGGCGGAACAGCTCCCCCGTGACGTCGCCGACGAACGCGATCGGCAGGAACACCGCGACGGAGGTGATCGTGGATGCCGTGATGGCGGCCGCGACCTCGCGCACGGCCCGGATGATGGTGGGGATCTTCTCCGCGTCGCCGACGTAGTGCCGCTTGATGTTCTCGATGACGACGATGGAGTCGTCGACGACGCGGCCGATGGCGATCGTGAGGGCGCCGAGCGTGAGGATGTTCAGCGAGTAGCCGAAGGCCTGGAGCCCGACGAAGGTGATGAGCACACTCGTGGGGATCGAGATCGCGGTGACGAGCGTCGAGCGCACCGACATGAGGAAGATCAGGATCACGACGACCGCGAAGACGAGACCGAGGAGCCCCTCCTGCGCGAGCGCCTCGATCGACTGCGTCACGAACGGCGCCTGGTCGAAGACCACGGTGAAGGTCGCGCCCTGGCCGAGCTGCGACTCGAGACCCGGCAGGGCGGCGAGCACGCCGCGCGAGACGTCGACCGTATTGGCCGCGGGGAGCTTGGTGACGGCGATGGTCAGCGCGGGCTGGCCGTCGACGCGCGAGAGGGTGGTCACGGGGTCCGTCTGCAGCTCGACGGACGCCACGTCGCCGATGGTCGTCTGCCCCGCCTGGAACTGCGCGGCATCCGTCGGCACGAGCGGAAGGGCGGCGATCTCGTCGACGCTGGTGAGCTTGGTGCCCGTCTGGACGGTGAGCGTCTGATCGCCCTCGGTCAGCGAGCCGCCGGGGAAGAGCACGCCGTTCGCGTCGAGGGCGTCGGTGATCGCCTGCTGGCTGAAGCCGCGGTCGCCGAGCTTCGTCGTGTCGGGGGTGATGGTGACGCGCTGGCCGGTGCCGCCGACGATCTGGGCGCCGTTGACGCCGTCGACGTCTTCGAGATCGGGGATGACGCTGCTCTGCAGGATCGACTGCGTGGCTTGCGCGTCGGTGAAGCCGGTGACCGCGAGCTGGATCACGGGGAAGTCGTCGATGCTGGCGGAAGCGACCGTGGTGTCGGCCGACTCGGGCAGCTGATCGTTGATGCGCGCGATCGCGGCCAGGATCTTCTGCTGCGCCGCGGCGAGATCGGTGCCGTAGGTGAACGACGCCGACACGATCGAGGAGTTCGTCGTGCTGGTCGCGGTGGTGGACTCGAGACCCTCGACCCCGCGGATCGCGTTCTCGACGGGCGTCGACACGTCGGCCTCGACCACCTCGGGGGAGGCGCCCGGGTACGTCGTGACGATCGCGAGCTGGGGGAACTCGATCGAGGGGATGAGCTCCTGCTTGAGGCTCGTCAGCGCGAGGCCGCCGAAGATCGCCGCGACGATCGTGACGAGGGCGATGAGGGCACGGTTCTTCAGGCTCAGAACGGCCAGGTACGACACGAAGGACCCTCCGGGATCACGATTCGATACAGGGGTGTATCGAGAAGCCAGTATCCCATGCCCCTCCGCGGCCCGGCGCGGCTCAGAGCAGCGAACCCACCGTGAGGCCGAGGGCGGCGGCGAGCACCGACCCGACGAACGACAGCAGGGCGTACGACACCGCGGCCCGCGTACGCCCCTCTTCGGCGAGCAGGGCGGTGGTCACCGCGACCGCACTGAAGGTCGTGTACCCCCCGAGCAGCCCCGTGCCGAGGATCCAGCGCCACGCCTCGTCCGCCGGGAGCGGACTCAGGATGCCGAGCGCCAGCGCGCCGGTCAGATTGACGACGAGGATGCCCCACGGGAACCGCTCGCCCGTGCGGCGGCGGATCGTGACGTCGAGCAGGTATCGCAGCGCCGCGCCGACGCCGCCGGCGAAGGCGACCGCGACGAAGACCAGGGGCGTCATCGTGCGCGCCCCCCGCGCCCGAGCAGCACGCCGCCCCAGGCGGCCGCGGTGCCGACGATGACCGTCGCCACTCCCCACCACAGCAGCGCGAGGTCGGCCGACTCCACGGCGAGCGCACTGTAGGTGGTGAACCCGCCCAGCACCCCCGTGCCGATGAAGAGCTGCACGCGCTGCGCGCGCAAGGACTCCGGCATCCGGGCCCGCCATCCGAACAGGATGCCGATCGCGAACGCCCCCACGACGTTGATGATCGGCACGAGGGCGGAACCCAGGTCGTCGCCGAGACCGAGGGTGAGTCCCGCGCGCACGGCCGTGCCGATGGCACCGCCCACCGCGACGAGGACCGCGTCACGCCACATGCTCACCGCGCCACCCTACGCCGCCGCCGCGTTCCCCCGGCGCCCGCCGGCCTTCGCTCACGTCCGGCCCGCTCACCGTCGTCGAGCGCCCACGGTACCCGGCCGATCCTCCGCGGCGTCCGGGTGTCCCGGAGACGCTCGACGACCGGTGCGGGCACGCGTGCCGTCGTCACTCCCCGAGGATCAGGCGTCTGATCGCGGCATCCTTCGATCCGCCCAACTCCATCGTGCGGCCCTTGCGGTACAGCGAGAAGACGCGCGGATCGATGTAGCTCGACCGCGCCACGGCGGGGGTGTTGCCGAGCGCCTCCGCCGTCGCGCGGACAGCGGCGACCTCGGCCTTCTTGCGTTCGTTCTTGCCGCCGACGGCTCCCACCTTCGCGAGCGATTCGGCGGCCATGATCGTGCCGCGGAGCGTGCGGAAGTCCTTCGCGCTGAAGGGTCCTCCGGTGAGGGAGCGCACGTACGCGTTGACGTCGCCCGGCGTGAGGGGAACGCGTCGCCGTCCGCGCTTGTAGCTCAGCAGCGCCGCTCGCGGTCGCCCCAGCGCGAGTTCTCCGATGAGGGATGCCAGTTCGGCGTCGTGCACGCGCAGATCGGCGCGCTTGCCGCTCTTCGCCGGGAACGACAGCCGGACGAGATCACCCTCGACCGTGGCATCCCTGCGCTGGAGGGTGGTGAGCCCTCGGCTGCCGTTCGTGACGAAGTAGCGCGCGTTGCCGACGCGGGGCGCGACCAGGTCGAGCAGGCGGAACGACACCGCCAGCACGCGTTCCCGATCGATGTCGCTGCGCCGCAGCGACTGCGTCACGCGAGCGCGAGCGCGCGGGAGGGCTTCGGCGAGTTGCAGGGCACGGGAGAACTTGCCCTTGTCCTGACGCTTCGACCAGTCGGCGTGATACGTGTACTGGCGCCGCCCGGCCTCGTCGGTGCCGACCGCCTGGATGTGGGCGTTGGGCTCTCGCGCGATCCACACCTCGCGCCACGCGGGCGGGATGACGAGACCGCGCGCGCGCTCGGCGTCGCGGTCGGGAACGGCCGCCCCGGTGTGATCGACGAAGCGGAACCCCGACCCCGAGCGCACCCGGCGATACCCCGGATCCTCGTAGGGCCGGACGCGGATCAGTCGCGCCATTCGCGTCAGTGCGAGCGGAGCATGTCGATCAGCTCCGCCTTCTTCTTGCCGGAGTAGCCGGTGATGCCGAGTTCCTTCGCGCGCTTCTTCAGCTCGTCGACGGTGCGGTCCTCGTAGTTCTCGGCGTGGCCGCCCTTTTCACCGATGCTGTCGCGTCCCTGCGCGGCGGCGGCGTTCGAGATGCGGGCCGCCTTCTCCTTCGAGTCGCCCTGCGCGCGCAACTCCTCGTACAGTTCGGGGTCCTTCAGGCTGTTGGATCCTCGCCCCTGGGGCATGGCCGTCTCCTTCCGTCGAGGATCCGACGCTACGGGCGCGCCCGTCGCGGCGTCCGCGGGGTTGACAACCACGCGGCTACCAGCCGGTTTCGCGCAGCGTCAACCCCACCGACAGCGCCCCTCACCGGTGGCACGGTGGATACCGATCATCCGGTGCGTGCGGCGTTCGCGCGGAGCGCAGCGGATGGACCTACTCGCCAGGTCCCGCGCCATCGCGCGGGGAAGAAGGAGCCCCCCATGAACATCTTCCTCATCATCATCATCGTCGCCGCGATCGTCATCGCCATCTTCAGCGGACTGGGCCAGGCGGCCAACTTCCTGCTGTGGATCGCCATCATCGTCGGCCTCATCGCCCTCATCGTGCTGCTGTTCCGTCTCATCAGCGGACGCAAGCCCGTCTGACCTCATCGAGGAGCGACGCGTTTCGGGTGCGCGTCGTCCTCGACTCCCGGCGGGTCTTCCCGCCCCGGATGCCACGTCCTCACCGAGGGCGTGGCATCCGTCGTTTCCGGGGGTCCCGGTCCCTTCGACAGGCTCAGGGAACTCCGGAGCGGCGCGGAGCGAATGGCGAGGCCCAGTGCCACGCCCACACAGAGGTGGCTGAGCCCGTCGAAGCCACCGGACGTCACCATCTGCACCGAGAGGTGGCTGAGCGCGTCGAAACCACCGGACGCCGCCACCGCCCACGCGGCGGGGGTTGACTCGAACGCGATATATCGCGATACTCGACTCAACGCGATATATCGCGAGTGAGGAGACCAGACCATGGAGAAATGGATTGTCCATCCGGGCGAGACGCGCGTCATCGACGTCGCGGCCCTGCGCGAACTGAAGATCGGCCTCGTCGGCGGGCAGGTCGACGTGATCGCCCATGACGAGCCCGACGCCCGCATCGAGGTGCACGGCGTCACCGTCAAAGACCTCCGCATCGAGATGGTCGACGGCCGTCTCGAGATCGACCACCCCCAGCTGCGGTGGGACAACTTCCTCGAGGTCTTCCGTAATTTCGGTGCCGGCGGCCCCAAGGCCGAGATCAGCGTCGCCGTGCCGCGCACCGTCGCCCTCACGCTCGGCGTCGTCAGCGCGAGCGCCCTGGTCGCGGGCCTGCGCAGCGACGTGCGCCTGAACACCGTCTCGGGCGACATCATCGTCGACGGCATCGAGGGCGACGTCGACCTGAACGCCGTCTCCGGTGACCTGCAGGTGCGCGAGCTCGACGGCGCGCTCAGCGCCAACAGCGTCTCGGGCGACGTCGCCGCCACCGGCCGCATCACGAAGGCCTCGATCGACACCGTCTCGGGGGCGATGCTCGTCGACTCCAGCGGTCACACCCAGTCCATCTCGCTCAACTCCGTCAGCGGCACCGCGACCATCCGGCTCGATCGGTCGCTCCCGGCGAACTACGTCTCGCGCTCGGTGAGCGGCCGCGTGCAGATCGACGGCATCGTGCGCTCGGGCAAGGGCCCCACCACCTATTCGGGATCGACCGGCACCCTCGCGGGGAGCTTCGTCGACGTCCGGGCCAACACCGTCTCAGGCGAGATCACGGTGCTACGCCGCGGCATCTCGGGCCTGCGCCCCGAGGAGCTCGCCGGAGAGGAGGAGTGGTGATGAGCCCCGTCTTCTCCCACGGCGATCTGCGCCTGTACATCCTCAGCCTGCTCGACGAGGCCCCCCGCCACGGTTACGACCTCATGCAGGCCCTGTCCGAGCGCACGGGCGGCACCTACTCCCCCTCCGCCGGCACGATCTACCCGCGCCTGTCGAAGCTCGAGGAAGAGGGGCTGGTGACCAAGACCGTCGACGGCCGCAAGACCGTCTACGAGATCACCGATGCCGGACGCGCCGAGGTCGCCGAGCGCTCCGGCGACCTGGAGGGCATCCAGGCCGGACTCGCCGACAGCGTCCGGCTCATCGCCGACGAGGTGCGCGGAAGCGTCCGCGACGCGATGCGCAGCCTGCGCGCCGACCTCGCCGCCGCCTCCCGCGAGGAACGCGAACAGGCGCAGACGACTCCCGCCGACGACGCCCGCTCGCGCAGCCGTGAGCAGCTGTCGCGCGCCGACGCGGCGATCACGGAGTTCCGCGGACGCGTGCGCTCGGAGCTCCGCGCGCACGTCGCCCGGGGCGGCGAGCTCTCGGCATCCGGGGTCGACGGGATCGAAGAGGCGCTGCAACGGGCGTCGGACGCCGTCGCGCACGCCCTGCGGAGCTAGGGCGTCACTCCCACGGCAGCTGATCGTCGGCGCCGGCCGGCTCGCCCACGGGGACGACGAGCACCGGTCGGCGCTGACGATGCGTGAGCCGAGCCGCGACGGATCCGGTGAGGAACTCCCGCAGCGACTCGCCCAGCCCGCGCTTGCGCGTGCCGACGACGAGGAGAGAGGCCTCGAGCTGGTCCGCGAGATGGATCAGCGCGAGCGCGGGGTCACCGATCTCCTGCTGCACGCTCCAGCTCACGTCGTCGCCGGCCAGGGCCTCGGTGGCCGCGCGGCGCACCTCCTCGAGCGCCGCCTTCGACGCCGCACCCGCCACATCGACCGTGGAGGAGTGCACGTAGCCGTCGGGGTCTTCGAACGCGACGAACCGGGTCGTGTCGACGTGCACGACCACGAGGGGCGCTCCCGCGAGCGCCGCGTAGCGGGCCGCCTCCCGCACGACCCGCGGCGACTGCCCGGGAACCACTCCGGCGATCACCGCTCCCGCGGCGCCGTGCGAACGGGACTGTTCGGTCATGCCTGCTCCTCTCGCCACACCGGCGCCGAGCCGCCCGCCATCCGCGCCCTCTCGGGCCGGACGGCTGGGCCGGAATGCGCCGTGATATCCTGGCTGTTACTCTTACCGGCTCGGTCCGGAACCGCAATACGCAGGGCCCGCAATGCGGCCCTCGACGTCGATCGTGAGGGGGTCTCGCATGGGGCGTGGCCGTCAGAAGGCGAAGAACACCAAGATCGCCCGTGAGCTGAAGTACGACACCTACTCGGTGAACTACTCGGCGCTCGAGCGCGAGCTCGGCGCACCCGCGGCGGGTGAAGACGCGTACGTCGACAAGTGGGCCGACCAGTACTCCGACGAATACGAAGACGAGAAGGCCTGACGCCTTCCGCTCGTTTCGTTCACGCGCCGACGCCTCAGCGTCGGGTGAGCGACAACGCGATTCGCCGACCCTCGACGCTGAACGGCGGTGACGACATCGTCACCGCCGTTCGCACGTGCACCTCTCGATGACCACGCCCGGTGGCGTCCGTCACCAGGTGCGCCCGGTGCGGCGCTCCCACGCGTCCTCGATGCTCTCGCGCCGCGCGACGACGATGCCCGCCGGCACGGCGCACGCGACCGCCAGCCCGAGCAGCACGAGGGCCGCGGTCCACCCGCCGGTGATCTCGTGGGTCAGGCCGATCGCGAGCGGCATCAGCGCCGCCAGGCCGTAGCCGACGCTCTGCACGAGACCGCTCAGGGCGACCGCCGTCTCGTGCGCACGCGTGCGCAGCCCGAAGAGCACGAGCACCATCGGGAAAAGCAGGGGCGGGATGCCGATCAGCACCACCCACAGCACGGTCGCCGCCGTCGGGGCGAGAAGCAGGCCGCCCGCCCCGAGCAGACCCGAGATCACGGCCGCCGCGTAGAACGGCGTCGTCCGACCGATGCGCTGAACGAGCAGGGGAACGACGAGCGACACCGGCAACCCCATGAAGGCGAACAGCGCCAGCAGACCGCCGGCCGTGGCGGCATCCACCCCCGCCACATCGATCAGCAGGGGCGGGAGCCAGGCGAACAGGCCGTAGGCGATCGAGGAGTTCACCGCGAACGTGACGACGAGCGCCCACGTCTGCGGCACGCGCACCACGCGCGACAGCACCGAGGTGCGGGGCTCTTCCACCATGTCGGCGCGGGAGGCCCGCGCCCGCAGGCTCATCGCGATCCAGGGCACCACGGCCGCGAGCGCCACGACGGCCCAGACGGCGAACGATCCGCGCCACCCGACAGCGTCGGCCAGCGGGACCGCGACCAGCGGTGGCGTGAAGGTCGCGACCGCCATCGTGGTCGTGTACACGGTGGTCATCAGGCCGATGCGCTCGGGGAAGTACTTCTTCACGACCGCGGGGATCAGCACGTTGGCCACGCCGACCGCCGCGAACACCCCCGCCGTGGCGGCGAGGAGCGTCCACGCGTCGACCACGGCCGCCCGGAGGCCGAGCATGACCGCCGCGACGACGGCGGCGATGAGCACGCTGCGCTCGAGACCGAGGCGGCGCTCGATGGCGGGCGCGACCATGCCGGCGAGCGCGAACGCCACGGGAGGGGCCATGCCGATGAGACCGACCACCGCGGCCGGGAGCGCGAAGTCGCGGCCGATGATCAGCAGCAGTGGCGACAACGACGCGACGGCGATGCGCAGCGTCAACGCGAGCAGCACGATGGCCGAAGCGACCAGTGCGAGCGTTCCCGCCGCTCTCGCCGGGGTCAAGACTCCTGACTGCCCTCGACCCAGGCGAGGTACTCCTCCGACACGGTGCCCGTGACGTAGCGCCCGTCGAAGCAGCTCATGTCGAGGTCGACCAGGTCGGTGCCCTCCATGATGGCGGCCTTCAGGTCCTCGACCTCCTGGTACACCAGGTAGTCGCAGCCGAGCTCCTCGGCGATCTCCGGGATCGTGCGCCCGTGCGCGACGAGCTCGTGACGCGAGGGCATGTTGATGCCGTAGACGTGGGGGTAGCGCACGGGAGGTGCGGCCGAGGCGAACGTGACGCTCTTGGCCCCGGCATCCCGAGCCATCTGGATGATCTCGCGGCTGGTGGTACCGCGCACGATCGAGTCGTCGACGAGGAGGACGTTCTTGCCCTGGAACTCCGTCGACATCGCGTTGAGCTTCTGGCGCACGCTCTTCTTGCGCACCGCCTGCCCGGGCATGATGAACGTGCGGCCGACGTAGCGGTTCTTGTAGAAGCCCTCGCGGTACTCGATGCCGAGCTTTCGGGCCACCTGCATCGCCGCCGGACGTGCCGAATCGGGGATGGGCATGACCACATCGATGGCGCCCGCGGGAGTGTACTTGGCGACCGTGTCGGCGAGCCGCTCCCCCATGCGCAGGCGGGTCTCGTACACCGAGACGCCGTTCATGACCGAGTCGGGGCGCGCGAGGTAGACGTACTCGAACGAGCACGGCGCGAGCATCGTCTTCTCGGCGCACTGCTGGGCGTGCAGGGTGCCGTCGAGGGTGATGAAGACGGCCTCACCCGGCTCGACGTCGCGGACGACCTCGAAGCCGCCGTTCTCGAGCACGAGGGACTCGGATGCCACGATCCATTCGTCGCGCGGCTCACCGCCGGGCACCTGCGCCGCGGGGCGCTTGCCGAGGATGAGCGGACGGATGCCGAACGGGTCGCGGAACGCGAGCAGCCCGTAGCCGGCGATGAGCGCGATCGAGGCGTAGGAGCCCTCGACGCGCTCGTGCACGCGACCGACCGCGCGGAAGACCTGCGCGGGGTCGAGGTCGGGTCCGGTGATCTCGGACTGCAGCTCGGAGCCGAGGATGTTGACGAGCAGCTCCGTGTCGCTGCTGGTGTTGAGGTGACGACGGTCCTTGTGGAAGAGCTCGGTCGTCAGCTCGCGCGTGTTCGTCAGGTTGCCGTTGTGCACGAGCACGATGCCGTAGGGGGCGTTGACGTAGAAGGGCTGCGCCTCTTCTTCGTTGGATGCCGTGCCCTTGGTCGCGTAGCGCACGTGCCCGAGGCCGATGTCGCCGAGGAGGGCGCGCATGTCGCGCGTGCGGAACGCTTCGCGCACCTGGCCGCGGGCCTTGTGGATGTGGAACACGCCGCTGGACTCGGCCGTGGCCATGCCCGTGGAGTCCTGTCCCCGGTGCTGGAGGAGGAGGAGCGCGTCGTAGATCTCCTGGTTGACCGGGCCCTGCCCGGCCATGCCGACGATGCCGCACATGGGGTGTTACTTCGCTCCGTTCGCCGGGTGACCGGCATCCGCGTAGGTTCCGACGAGACGGACGGCGCCGCCGTCGACGCCCTTCGCGCCCTGTTCGTAGTCGCCCTCGGGGCGCTGGTCGTCGCGGACGACTCCGACCTGCCAGGTGGCGATGCCGTCGGCCGTGAGCGCCGCGGTCGCGGCATCGGCGATCTCGGGCGCCACGACGGCGAGGAAGCCGATGCCGAGGTTCCAGGTGCCCTCGGTCGCGGTGAGGTCGAGTCCGCCGATGTCGGCGAGCACGCGGAACACGGGCGACGGGCTCCACGTCGAACGATCCACGTCGACCCACGTGTTCTGCGGCAGCACGCGCGCGAGGTTCGCGGCGATGCCGCCGCCGGTGACGTGGCTGAGCGAGTGGATGCCGGAGCCGACCGCCGCGTCGTCGAGCAGACGCAGCAGCGGCGAGGTGTACAGGCGCGTGGGCTCGAGGAGCGCTTCGCCCCAGGTCGCGCCGAGTTCCGCCGAAGCCGAGCCGTAGGCGATGCCGGCGCCCGTGATGATGTGACGCACGAGCGAGTAGCCGTTGGAGTGCAGGCCGCTCGATGCGAGGGCCAGCACGACGTCGCCGCTCTTGACGCGGTCGGCGCCGAGGACGCGGTCGGCCTCGACCACGCCGGTCGCGGCTCCCGCGACGTCGTAGTCGTCGACGCCGAGCAGACCGGGGTGCTCCGCGGTCTCGCCGCCGACGAGCGCGGTGCCCGTCATGGCGCAGCCGCGCGCGATGCCCGCGACGATGTCGGCGATGCGCTGCGGCACGACCTTGCCGCACGCGATGTAGTCGGTCATGAACAGCGGACGCGCACCGACCACGACGATGTCGTCGACGACCATGCCGACGAGGTCTTCGCCGATCGTGTCGTGCTTGTCGATCGCCTGCGCGATCGCGACCTTGGTACCGACGCCGTCGGTGCTGGTCGCGAGCAGCGGCTTGGCGTAGTCGCGCAGCGCGGAGGCGTCGAAGAGACCGGCGAAGCCGCCCACGCCCCCGAGCACCTCGGGGCCGTGCGTGCGACGCACAGCGGACTTCATCAGTTCGACGGCGAGATCTCCGGCGGCGGTATCGACGCCTGCGGCGGAGTACGGGTTTTCGTGGGGAGCGGAGGCCACCGCAACAGACTACCCGGGGTGACACGCGCGGGTGTTCCGGGCTCGACGCAAGGCCCGCCCCACCCGCCGCCGCGCCTCCCTACAATGGCGCCATGACGGGCGGCCAGCCGGAATGGGTGATCCGCGAAGACGCGGCTCAGCCGGTGCTCGTCGCGCTCTATCTGCGACAGGCGCTCGGCATCCGCTCTCCGGAGGAGCTGCCCGCACTCCGGCGCGTTCCCTCGCCGATGATCGACGAGCGGACGGATGCCGCCCAGCAGCAGCTCGAGCGCGAGTGGCGGAGCTATTGGGCGCTGACGGTGGAACCGCAGGCGCACCCCTCACCGGTGCCGCTCGAACTGGTCGATGGTTTCGACACCCTCGTCGCCCTGCCGGTGGAGGGCGCCGATGTGCTGCGCAGGGCCATCGCCCGGCACGCGGACGACGCCGTCGACTTCGCCCGACTCGCCCATGATCGCTACGCACGGGAATCCGCGGCTCGCCCCGGGGTGTCGTATCGCGCGTACGCGAGCGCGATCGCGGCGCACGAGCGCGTCGTCGGCCGCCGGGCGCACTCGTTCGAGCTGAACGTGCAGGTGCTGCCGCTGGCTCAGCGGGGCGTGTGGTGGATCGGTTCGCTCACCGTCGCGGTGACCGACGGTCTGCGCAGCGACGTGGTCGCGTTCGACACCGCGATCCACCCGATCATCGCCGAACTGGCGTGAGGGTCAGACCTCGAACTGCTCGTGGTCGACGATCACCTGGCGGGTGCGTGCGCCGAGGGTGCGCTCGAAGACGAGAGCGACGATCGCGGCGACCGCCACTCCCGCCACGACGCAGATGAGCGCCGTGAAGCCGAAGACCTGCATCTCGGAGTACACGACCTGCGTGTAGGGGCTCACGTCGCTGCCGTCGATGGCGACCGTGAGGATGAGGGCGACGAGGATGCCGAGGAAGGCACCCGCGGCCAAGAAGACGCCGTACTTGGGGGCGCGGCGCACCGTGACGGTCTCGATGTCGTCGCGGACGTACACCGGTCGTTCGGGAGCGGGTTGGTCGGACATAGGCACATTCTCCCACCGCTGCGCCGCGAGCGGGTCGGGTTCTTCGGCGTCGAGGCACCGGCGGCGGGCCGGACGGAGAGGGCAGGGATGGAGGCCGAGGGCCTACGGCCGCAGGGGAAGCAGCGCGCTCAGGTCGGCGCGCACCCCGGATGCCACGATGCGGCCGGCGGTGACGGCATCCGTCCAGTGCTCCTCGCCGGTGGCGACGGCGATCCAGGTCGCGGCATCGGTCTCGACGACGTTGGGCGGAGTGCCGCGGGTGTGGCGCGGGCCCTCGATCACCTGCACGGCGCCGAAGGGCGGTACGCGCATCTCGACGGAGTTGCCCGGCGCCTTCTCCGCCAGCAGCTGCAGCAGGTAGCGCACCGCGGTGGCGGTCGCCGGGCGGGGAGCGTCTCCGGCGGCCACGGCGGCGAGCGCGGCGCGTCCGTCTCCGGTCTCGATACGGCGGGGAGGCATGGCATCCACGCTACTCGGGGGCGACGGGGGCGGGCCATGGGCGACGCCACGGGCGGAGCGGCGGGACGACCCAAGGGGGCGGGCAGGGGCGCTGCGATCGGGGCGCGGCGGTTCCTGTGCGGCTCCCCGCATGACGTCGGCGATCTGCGCGAACTCAGCTCCCCCGCGCCCTTGCCGACCGAGGTCCGCGCATCACGCAGTCTGCGCCCGCGAACCCTCGCCGGAGCCGACGCCCGCCGCTCGGTAGGCTGGCCGCGTGAGAATCCTGGTCCTCGGTTCGGGCGCGCGCGAGCACGCCATCATCCTCGCCCTGCGCTCCGAAGAGGCTTCGCACGCGATCTTCGCCGCGCCGGGCAACGCCGGCATCGCGCGCGAGGCGCACTTGGTCGGCCTCGACCCCCTCGACCCCACCGCGGTGCTGACCTTCGCGAAGGACGAGGCCATCGACCTCGTCGTCGTCGGACCCGAGGCCCCGCTCGTCGCGGGCGTGGCGGATCCGCTGCGCGCACACGGCATCCCGGTCTTCGGTCCGGGCAGGGCCGCAGCGCAGCTCGAGGGATCCAAGACCTACGCCAAGCGCATCATGGATGCCGCGGGCGTGCCCACCGGACGCTCGGCGCGCGCGCACGACCTCGCCTCCGTCGAGGCCGCCCTTGACGCGTACGGGGCGCCTTACGTGGTCAAGGCCGACGGCCTCGCCGCGGGCAAGGGCGTGATCGTGACGAGTGACCGCGCCGCCGCGATCGCCCACGCCGAGACGTACCTGCCCACCGGTGCCGTGCTCATCGAGGAGTTCCTCTCCGGGCCCGAGGTCTCGCTCTTCTTCCTCAGCGACGGCGATCACGTCGCCCCCCTCAGCCCCGCGCAGGACTTCAAGCGCCTGCGCGACGGCGATGAGGGCCCGAACACCGGCGGCATGGGCGCGTATTCGCCGCTGCCCTGGTTGTCGGACCGCTTCGGCGACGAGGACTCCTTCGTCGACCACGTCACGCGCGTGATCGCCGAGCCCGTGATCCGGCAGATGGATGCCGAGGGCACCCCGTTCATCGGGCTCCTCTACGCCGGACTCATCCTCACCGAGCAGGGCGTCAAGGTCATCGAGTTCAACGCCCGCTTCGGCGACCCCGAGACGCAGGTCGTGCTGCCGCGCCTTGTCGACCCGCTGTCGCGCCTGCTGCTGGCCGCGGCATCCGGCACGCTCAAGGACGAGCCCCGCCCGGCGTTCGCCGAGGCCACCGCCGTCACCGTCGTGCTCGCGAGCGAGGGCTACCCCGAAGCGCCGATCACCGGCCGCGTGCTGACCGGGATCGACGAGGCCGAGGAAGTCGACGGCGTGCACGTCGCGCACGCGGCCACGGCCGACCGCGACGGCGAACTGATCGCGACGGGCGGACGCGTGCTCTCCGTCGTCGCGACCGGCACGACCTTCTCCGAGGCGCGCGAGGCCGCCTACGCGGGGCTCGAGCGCATCGGCCTGGAGGGCGGGCAGTTCCGCACCGACATCGCGGCGAGGGTCGCTCAGGACTGACAGCGGGCGAGGAGGCCACGCCTCCGCCGCCTCGATCGCATCCCGACACGACCGCATCCCCGGCGCCCCGCACCCGCCGCGCACCGATCGGCCGCGGACCGCTCAGTGCGGCGCGACTGTCACGCTCAGCGCCGCACCGGATCCCCACCGCCGACGAGGAAGCGCTCGAGGTCGCGCCGCGTCGGGGCCGCCTCCCAGTCGCCGGGCACGAGACAGGCCATCGCCCCGCAGGCATTGCCCCGGACGAGGGCGTCCGCGCCCGACCGCTCCTCGAGCCAGGCGCTGAGATAGCCGGCCACGAAGGCGTCTCCCGCGCCGACGGTGTCGAGCGGCTCGATCAGGAAGCCCGGAGCCTCGGTCACGCCGTCGGGAGTGA
Organism: Microbacterium galbum; assembly: GCF_032464915.1. Classification (NCBI taxonomy): domain Bacteria; kingdom Bacillati; phylum Actinomycetota; class Actinomycetes; order Micrococcales; family Microbacteriaceae; genus Microbacterium; species Microbacterium galbum. The sequence goes on from NZ_JAWDIS010000001.1 coordinate 1,113,259, forward strand.
AGACGGCGGCCCCCTCGGGGCCGCGCTTGACGACCACCTGTGCGACCCCTTCCGCGAGGAGCGAGGCGGTGGCATCCGGCCCCAGCAGCTCGAGCTCCTCGACGCCGCCGAAGACGAGGGTCGCGTGCTCCGCGATCTCGCGCAGCAGCGGCCCCGCAATCTCGGGGGCGGCGAGCGCCGAACGGTAGTTGATGTCGAAGCTCACCGGCACGCCCGCGTCGCGGGCCCGCTCGACGACCGCGAGAACGGTGGCGCGGGCGGTGTCGGACAGCAACGGCGTGATGCCCGTCACGTGCAGCAGCGCCGCCTCTTCGACCCACCCGTCGGGCACATCGGCGGCACTCACGCGGGACCCCGCCGAGCCGCGGCGGTAGTAGTGCACGGCGGTGGATGCCGCGGACGGACGCTCCTTGATCATCAGGCCCGTGGGCGCTCCGGCATCGATGAGAGCGTGGACGTCGACGCCCTCCCCGCGCAGCTCGCGCGCGATCCGCTCGCCCAGGGGGTCGTCACCGACCCGACCGAGCCACGACGCATCGACGCCGAGGCGCCGCAGCCCGACCGCGACGTTGCTCTCGGCCCCACCGATGCCGAGCACGAGCCCCGACGCGTGCCGGAGCGAGCCGATCTCGGTCGTGCGGGCGAGCGCCATGGTCTCGCCGAGGGTGACGACGCGCGTCACGACGCGCACACCTCCACGAACCGCCTCGCCCGGTCGCGGAGCGCGCCGAGGTCGCCGCCTCGGAACGCATCGCCGAGGAGCGGGCCGCCGACGCTGACGGCCACGGCGCCCGCGGCGAGCCACGCGGCCGCGGAGTCGGCATCCACTCCCCCGGAGGGGACGACGGCGATGTCGGGGAACGGTCCGCGCAGGTCCTTCAGGTACCCCGGGCCGACCTGTCCGGCCGGGAAGACCTTCACCGCCGAGGCGCCCGCCGACCACGAGGCGAACAGCTCGGTGGGAGTGAGACCACCCGGGACGATCGGCATGCCGGCGGCGACCGCGCGCTCGACGAGGGCGGTCGAGGTGATGGGGGTGACGACGTAGTCGGCGCCGACGGCGATCGCGCGCTCGAGCTGATCGAGGTTCGTGACCGTGCCGATGCCGAGGTCGCCGTCGAACGACGAGCGCAGGTCGGCGAAGGCGTCGAAGGTGCCCGGCGTCGTGAGCGTCAGCTCGACGCTCTGCACGCCCGCCTCGGCGAGAGCGGCGAGCACCGGCACGTAATCCGACGCGGCGGACGCCCGGGCGACGACGACGAGCTTCGAGGCGACGGTGCGGGAGGGGAGCTCACCAGTCATGGACGGTCCCGTCGAGGAGGCGGTTCACGGGCAGGTACGCCTTCGTGTACTCGAACGCGCCGGCGGCCTCTTCGTCGAGCTCGACGCCAAGACCGGGCTGGTCGCCGGGGTGCAGGAAGCCCTTGTCGAAGGTGAACGAGGTCTGGAACACCTCGAGCGTCTGCTCGTTGTGCGGCATGTACTCCTGGATGCCGAAGTTGTGGATCGCCAGATCCAGGTGCAGGGCAGCGGCCATTCCGACGGGCGAGATGTCGGTGGGGCCGTGGATGCCGGAGCGGATGCCGTAGATCGCGGCGAAGTCGAGGAGCTTCTTCATCGCGGTGATGCCGCCGGTGTGGGTCACGGCCGAGCGCACGTAGTCGATCAGGCGCTCGGTGATCAGCGTCTGGTAGTCGTACACGGTGTTGAAGACCTCGCCGATCGCGAGCGGGGTCGTCGAGTGCTGACGGATGAGGCGCAGCGCCGTTTGGTCCTCGCCGGGGGTGGCGTCCTCGAGCCAGAAGAGGTCGTAGGGCTCGACGTCCTTCGCGAAGCGGGCGGCCTCGATCGGCGACATGCGGTGGTGACCGTCGTGGAGGAGGCGCAGGTCGGTGCCGAACTCCTCGCGGATCTTTGCGAACACCCCGGGCATGTGGTTGAGGTACTGGCGGGTGTCCCAGGTCTCCTCGGCGGGGCGGTCGCCGGAGCGCTTAGCCGGCTCGTAGTCGTAGCGCACGCCCGGGCCCGCGGCCGAGACGCCGTAGATCTGGCCAAGGCCGGGGACGCCCGTCTGCACACGCACGGCGGTGAAGCCGAGTTCGCGGTAGCCGGTGATCGCGTTCGAAAGCGCGGCGAAGTCGGTGCCCGAGGCGTGGGCGTAGACGCGCACGCCGTCGCGGCTCGCGCCTCCGAGCAGCTGGTAGAGCGGCATCCCGGCCTTCTTGGCCTTGATGTCCCACAGCGCCATGTCGACCGCGGCGATCGCGGCCATGGTCACGGGTCCGCGGCGCCAGTACGCGCCGCGGTAGAGGTACTGCCAGGTGTCCTCGATGCGGTCCTCGTCGCGGCCGATGAGCATCGAGGCGAGGTGGTCGGAGAGGTACGACGCCACCGACAGCTCGCGGCCGTTGAGGGTGGCATCCCCCCATCCGACGACGCCGTCGCTGGTGGTGACCTTCAGGGTGACGAAGTTGCGGCCGGGGCTGGTGACGATGACGTCGACGGATTCGATGCTCATGCGGGGTCTTTCTCGAGGAGGGAAGAGGGATGCCGGGCGGGCTCGCCGTCACGAGCCCGCCCGGGGTGCGGGGCGTCGCGCCCCGCGGTCACATCGCGGCGCGCGGGTCGGTCAGGTCGCGACCGGTCCACTCGGGGGCGACGATCGCGGCGACCAGGGCCGAGGCGGTGAAGACCCCCATGAGCACCATGATCGGGACGATGCTGCCCGTGGCGGCGGCCACCCACGCGGCGGCGACGACGGGGCCGATACCGGTGGCGATGATGGCGGCGATCTCGCGGACGACGGCGGTGAGGGTGTAGCGGTTGCGGGCGCCGAAGATCTCGGGGATCGAGATGTTCTCCATGGACGCCAGACCCAGCACCGAGATGTTGTGGATCAGCGCGTAGCCGACGAAGATCGCACCCACTTCGCGCGAGTTGATCAGCAGCAGGGTCGGGACGATCAGCAGCAGCGACAGCGCCGACATGACGATGTACATGCGGCGGCGGCCGAACCTGTCGCCGAGGAAGCCGACCACGGGGATGGTGACGAAGCCGATCAGCGACGAGACGATGACGATCTCGGGGCCGACCTCCTTCGAGATGGCGAGGGTGATCGTGATGAACGAGATCAGGTAGGTCTGCACGATGCCGGAGTTGCCGGCCTGGCCGAAGCGGAGGAAGAACGACACGAGCACGGCCTTGAGGGGCTTCTTCTGCAGCGACTCGAGCGTGCGGATGTCGTTGGTCTCGGTGGCGACCTTCTGCAGCTCGGCGCGCGAGAGCGCCTTGCCGTCGACGACATCGGTGCGCTCCTCGAAGACCGGGCTCTCCTTGAGGTTGAAGCGCACCCACAGGGCGAAGAGCATGATGATCGCGCTGCCGATGAAGGGGATGCGCCACCCCCACGCGATGACGTCGCTCTCCATCATCACGGCGAGCAGGATCGCCCAGATGCCCGAGGCGAACAGCGTGCCGCAGTTCGTGCCCAGGGCGACCAGCGAGGCCACGACGCCGCGACGGTTGTCGGGGGCGTATTCGGCGAGCATGACGCCCGCCCCCGAGATCTCGGCGCCCGCGCCGAAGCCCTGGGCCAGGCGGAGGATGACGAGGAGGATCGGGGCGAGGATGCCGACCTGCTCGTACGTGGGTAGCACGCCGATCAGCGTCGTCGCGGCCCCCATGAGCAGGATCGTGTAGAACAGCACCTGCTTGCGACCAATCTTGTCGCCGATGCGGGCGAAGAAGAACGCGCCGACCGGGCGGGCCACGTAGCCCACGCCGTAGGTGGCCATCGCCAGCACGACCGCCATCGCGGCGTCGCCCCCGGCGAAGAAGATCTGGCTGAAGACCAGGGCGGCGGCCAGCGAGTAGAGCTGGAAGTCCATGAACTCCAGCGCGGTGCCGAGCCAGCCCGAGACGGCCGCGCGGGCGAGGTCGCCCACGGACCGCTTGGCGACGGGCGTCGACGACGACGCGTCGACGCCGGGGGCGGAAGAGCTGCTCATCGGATTACTCCTTCGTAGTGATGATGATCGTTCGGTGAAGCGGGTCAGAGGGAGAGGAGGACCTTGGCGGAGGCCGAGGAGTCGCGCGCCGTGGCGAACGCGGCCACCGCGTCGGTCGCGGGGAGGACGTGCGAGACGACCGCGTCGAGCGCATCGGTGGAGGCCAGCAGGGCGATCGCGTCGTCGATCTCGGTCGAGAAGCGGAACGCGCCGCGCAGAGTGACCTCCTTCGCGAGCATCGGGGCGAGGTTCACCCCGATCTCGGCGTCGGGGAGCATGCCGACCTGCACGACGGTGCCGGCGCGGCGGGTCGCGCGAACGGCCTGCGTGAGGGCGACGCCGACTCCCGAGCACTCGAAGACGACGTCGAACGACTCGGGGGCGATCGCGTCGGTGCCCACGAGGAAGGTCTCGGTCGCGCCGAGAGCGCGCGCCCGATCCAGAGGCTCGGGCCGGACATCGCCGGCGCCCACGATCGCGGCGCCCGCGTTCACGGCCGCGGCGACGACGAGCAGGCCGATGGGCCCGGCGCCGATGACGAGAGCGCGCTTACCGGTCAGATCTCCCGCGAGGCCCACGGCGTGGATGGCGACGGCGAGGGGCTCGGCGAGCGCGGCGCGCTCGAGGGACAGCCCCGGGGGGAGGACGCGGATCATGTGCTCCTCGACGAGGAGCATCTCGGCGGCCCCGCCCTGGCGGTGCGGGAACCCCGCGGCGCTGCCGAGGTAGTCGCCGCCCGCGCGCAGGTGCGGGCGGTCCTCGAGACCGGCGACGGAGGGGCCGAAGCGGGCCGGGTGGACCGTGACCGGGGTGCCCGGCGCGAGACGGCCGGAGGGGTCGAGGTCGACCTCGGCGGAGAGCTCGTGGCCCGGGGTGAGGGGCTCGCGCACGGCGTACTCGCCGTTCTTGCCGTGGAAGTAGTAGTGCAGGTCCGACCCGCAGATGCCGACGTAGCGCACCCGCAGGCGCACTTCGCCCTCGCCCGGCTCGGGCGTCGGGCGGTCTTCCCAGCGGATGTCTTCCGCGCCGTGGATCGCGAGGAGCTTCATCGCGTCTCTTTCCTGTCGTCTCGCGCTTCGGGAGCGCCGGGGTGGTGGGGCGCTCGGGGAGCACCGGGGGTGGGGTCAGGTCGCGGGGTGCGCCAGGCTGCCGGCCGCCGCGAGGCTGTCGGCGATCGCGCTCTCGACGCCGCGCCGCACGATGGTGTCGACGAGGTCGCCGACCCGGTCGACGAAGGCCGTCCGATGGGCGACGTCGTCGCCGAACAGCCGCAGGTCGACGATGGCGCGGTGCGCGAGGTCGCGCCCGTCGCGCGTCGGGACCGCGGTGAGCCGTTCGCGCGCGGGGTCGGTCATCGCCTCGGCGTGCGGGCCGGGGTCGAAGCCGGCCGGCGGGGCGACGCAGGCGAGGTAGGCGGCGACCGTGAGCGCGATGAGGTGCGGGAACTCCCCGCGGTCGAGGGCGTGGGCGATCGGCCCCGGGATGCGCTGCCCGAGCTTCACCGATCCGTCGGACCCCACCTGACTCGTGCGGTGCCCCAGCGCGCTGTTCCCCCACCGGGCGAACAGGTCGCGCTCGTACTGCTCGATGTCCACCCCGGCCGGAGCGGTGACCGAGGGCTCGTATTCGCCGCGCAGGACCGCCGCGGCGGCGGCTTCGATGTCGGCCAGGGCGATGGCATCCGGGATCGTCGGAACCCCCCGCAGAGCGCCGAGGTAGGCGATGAGCGAGTGCGTGCCGTTGAGCAGGCGCACCTTGAGCTGCTCGTACGCGCCGACCTCGTCGGTGAACACGGCGCCTCCGGCCTCCCAAGCGGGTCGACCGCCGGCGAAGCGGTCCTCGATGGCCCACATGGTGAAAGGCTCGGCCGGGACGGGGACCTCGTCGCGCACACCGAGCAGTCCGGCGACCCGGTCGGTCAGCTCGGCGGTGGTCGAGGGGACGATGCGGTCGACCATGCTCGAGGGGAACGTCACGGCACGGTCGAGGTAGGTCAGGACGTCGCTGCCCTCGGCATCCGGGAGCTCCTGGAGGAACTCGCGGACGAGCTTCTCTGTGTGCGAGCCGTTCGAGAGCAGGTTGTCGCAGCTCAGGATCGAGAGGGGCGCCCCGCCGGCGGATGCCCGCGCCTGCAGGCCTCGGGCGAGCTGGGCGACGGTGGACATGGGTGCGCCGCCGCGGAGGTCGGCCTGCACGCGCGGATCGGTCACGTCGAGGTGCTGCGTCGAGGGCGAGAAGCTGTAGCCGTTCTCGGTCACCGTCAGCGTCACGATCCGGATGCGGGGGTCGGAGAGGTCGGCGACCACTCGGGCCGGATCGGCGGCGGCGACGTACGAATCGGTGTGGACGCCGGGGATGTCGAGTGTCGTCGCCTCGGGCGAGACCGTGGCGACGGCGTAGAGGTGGTCCTGGGCGTGCAGCGCGTCGACGACCCGGCGCGAGCGGGAGGCCACGCCGACGATGCCCCAGTCCCCGCCCTCGGCGCGGAGGGCCGCAGCGGTGTAGACCGCCTGGTGGGCCCGGTGGAAGCTGCCGAGACCGAGATGCAGGATGCCGGCGGCTCTCGGGGCGGGAGAAGAGGCGACGGACGTCCGCGCGCCGCGGTGCAGGCTCGCGGTCGGTCCAAAGGGATCGTCGATGATCGGCATACAAGCAGTGTGCGTTGTTTGTACAAACTTGTCAACCGTTTTCATGGAACCATGCACGATGATGGGAGGACTGCACGAAGGAGCACGGATGGCGGCGAATCTCACCGAGGTGGCGCGGCATGCGGGCGTCTCGATCGCCACGGCCTCCCGCGCCTTCGGCGAACCCGACCGCCTCGCCCCCGCGACGCTCGAGCGGGTGCGCGTCGCCGCCGCCGAGCTGGGCTACGCGGCCCCCCAGGCTCCGATGGGGACGCGCACGATCGCGGTCGTGGTCCCGGATGCCGCGAACCCGGTCTACGCGACCCTCCTGAAGGCCATCCAGGGCCAGGCGTGGCACGGGCGCCATCGCATCGTGCTCTACGACGCCGACGAAGATCTGCGCCGCGAGCGGGAGTCCATCGAGCTCGCGATGAAGGCCGACGGCCTCGTGCTGTGCTCCCCGCGCCTGCCCGAGGAGGAGGTGCTCTCACTGATCGGCGAGACGCCCCATGTCGTGATCAACCGACTGATCCCCGGCGCCTCCTGCGTAATCATGGACGCCGACCGCGGCCCGAGCCAGGCCGTCGAGCACCTCGCCGCCCTCGGACACGCACACATCGCCTACGCCTCGGGCCCCCACGGCTCCTGGGCCGACGACCAGCGCGCGAACACCGTCGCGCGCGCCTGCGAGCGCTTCGGCATCCGCCTCACCCGCTTGAGCAATCACGCCGCGTCGATCCAGGGTGGGCGAGCGAACGCCGCCGCGGCCATCGCGAGCGGAGCCACCGCCGTGATCGCCTACAACGACCTCGTCGCGCTCGGCCTGGAGGCCGGCATGGGCGAGCTCGGCCGGGTATGCCCCGACGACGTGAGCATCGTCGGGATCGACGACATCGATCTCGCCGGTGCCGTCACCCCCAGCCTCACCACCGTCCGCATGCCGATCGGCCGGTCCGGCGCCCTCGCCGTCGACCTGCTGCTGCAGTCGATGAGCGGCACCACCCCCGACGCTGCGGCGGTCCTGCCCTCGGAGCTGATCGTCCGCGGGTCGACCGCGCCGCCGCCCGCCTGACGGCGAGGCGTTCCGACGGGGTAACAGGCCTCCCGCGTGCTCGGTGGCCGACCCGACCCCCGCCCTGCACCGTACCCTCGACGGATGAGCGCGATCGCGTACGAGGCCCGAGCCGACGAATACATCACCGCGCTCGGATCGATGGATGCCGTGCACCCGGTCGACCGCGCGATCGTCGACGCGTGGGCCGGGGGGCTCTCGGGCCCGGTCCTCGATGCGGGCTGCGGCCCCGGCCACTGGACGCGACACCTGGCCGACCGCGGCGTGGATGTGCGTGGGGTCGACCTCGCGCCGCGATTCGTGGAGCACGCACGGTCGGCGCATCCCGGTGTCCGATTCGATGTCGGTTCGATCGACGGACTCGACGCGGCGGACGGCGCCTTCGGCGGCATCCTGTCGTGGTTCTCGACCATCCACCACGAGCCCGAGGAGATCTCGACGCCGTTGCGGGAGTTCGCGCGCGTGACCCGCCCGGGTGGTGGTCTGCTCGTCGGCTTCTTCGTCGGGACGTCGCTGGAGCCCTTCGACCACGCCGTCACGCGCGCCTGGCGGTGGCCGGCCGGCGAGCTGGCTCGTCGAGTGGATGCCGCCGGCTTCGACGTGATCGAGACGCACACGCGTGAGGCACGGGGCGAGCGCGCGGTCGGAGCGCTGCGCTGCGAGCGGCGCGCGTGAGGTCGCCGATGGTGATCGCGCGGGCGGTCCCGGCCGACGCGGGCGCGATCGCCCAATTCCAGACTTCGGCGTGGGAGCAGACCTATCGGGGTGTCGTGCCCGACCGGTTCCTGGGCGGAATGGATGCCGCCGCCTCCGCCGCGCGGTGGTCCGAGCGCCTCGCATCAGGCGGCCGTCGAGCCTTCACGGCCTCGCTCGGGGAACGGCTCGTCGCCGTAGCGAGCACGACGCGCTCCGACCCGCAGCTCTCGCTGCCGGAGCTCGAGCTGAACACCCTCTATCTCTTACCCGAGGTGCAGGGCACGGGGCTCGCCGACCGGATGCTCGACGCGGCGATCGGCGACGAGGCTGCACACCTTCTGGTCTTCCGGGCCAATAGCAGAGCGCACGGGTTTTACCGGCGACACGGGTTCGCCCCGGTCGGCGAGATTCTCATCGACCCCGGCACGGGCCTTGCCGAGCAGCGGTGGGTGCGCGAAAGACGGCGCTGACGGCGCCCGGAGCAGGACCCGGGACGGCGGAAGAAGCGCACCCGGCATCCCTGCTCCGCTCGCTCCGCGTCCTCCACTCGACACGGTTCTCGCTCGACACGCGCCAGCCGGACGCGATTCGACGTCGCCGCGCCGACGAACGACGAACGCCGCCACCCGCACGGGGTGACGGCGTCCGACATCCGGGTCCTACTCCCCCGCGGAGGCGGGTGCGGCCTGCGCCGTCTGCTGCGCGGAGCCCGCGTCGCGCGGAGCACCGTGCGGGCGGATCATTGCGGGACGGCGCATGAACAGCACCGCGACGAGGCCGACGGCGATCACGCCGATCGGCAGCAGGAGCGACTGACCCATCGCCTGCGAGAATCCGCCGACCACCTGCTCCGGGAGCGGTCCCGATCCGAAGCTGGCTCCGGCATCCGCTGCCCCCGGCAGGTTGGCCTCGAGGCGGGCCTGCATGAAGGCGGCGATGGATGCCGACCCGATGACCGAGCCGACGGTGCGAGTGGTGTTGTAGATGCCGGCACCCGCACCCGCCTGCCGCGGCGGCAGGTTGCGCGTCGCGGTGGTCGCCAGCGGGCCCCACATCCCGGCGTTGCCGATGCCCATGAACGCCGCGGGGATGAGGAAGGCCCAGATCGGGGCGTCGTTCATGATGAGCGCCGTGTACAGTCCCAGCGATCCGCCGACCAGCAGCAGACCGGGCACGAGCAGGAAGCGCGGGTCGGTGCGATCGAGCAGCTTGCCGGCGAAGGGGGCCAGCACGCCCGAGAGGATCGCGAGCGGCACCAGCAGCAGCGCCGATTCGGTGGGCGTGAGACCCCGGGCCAGCTGCAGGTAGAACATCTGCGGCAGCGCCATGCTCGTCACCGTGAAACCGACGGCGGCGATGGCCAGGTTGGCGATCGAGAAGTTGCGGTCCCGGAACAGGTCGAGCGGCACGAGGGGCTCGCCCGTGCTGCGCGCCTGGGTCCAGATGAACACCGCCATGACGGCGACGCCGGCGATGACCATGCCCCAGATCCAGGCCGCCCACGCGTAGTGCTCGCCCTCCTGCAGCCCGAACACGATGAGGAAGAGCCCGACGGCACTCAGGACGACACCGAGGATGTCGAACTTGTGCGCGGTGCGCGGGAGCTGCGGGACCAGGATCACGGCGGCGATGAAGCCGATGACGCCGACGGGGATGTTGATGAAGAAGATCCACTCCCAGCCGAGGCCGTCGACCAGCAGGCCCCCTGCGAGGGGACCGACGAGCGTCGCCACACCGGCGGTGGCTCCCCACAGACCCATGGCCGCACCGCGATTCTGGGGCGGGAAGGTGCGGGTGATGACCGCCATCGTCTGCGGCGTCATGAGGGCGGCGCCCAGGCCCTGCACGGCGCGGGCGACGATCAGCACCTCGAGAGTGGGGGCGAGACCGCACGCGAGCGAGGCCAGGGTGAAGATCGCGAGGCCCGCGAGGTAGATGTTCTTGGGGCCGAAGCGGTCGCCGAGGCGGCCGGTGATCAGCAGCGGCACCGCGTACGTGAGCAGGTAGGCGCTGGTGACCCACACGACGTTGTCGAGGTTGTTGGTGTCCGGATCGAGGGCCGCCTTGATGGCCGGGTTGGCCACCGAGACGATCGTGGTATCGACCAGGATCATGAAGAAGCCGATGACCAGGGCCCACAGGGCGGGCCAGGGGCTGCGGGCAGGGGTGCCGTGCGACCCGGTGCGGGTCGATCCGGTGGAAGAGGTTGCCGCGGATGCGGCGCGGGAATCGGTCATGGGGTGGTCTCCTTCGAGACGCGTTCTTTCGTGAAGTGTTCCGGGATCTCGTCGGGGCCCCAGGCGAGGGAGCCGTCGGCGAGGCGCGCGCGCAGGGCGTCCTGCCACGCGAGTTCGGCGTCGAGGAGCGCGGCCTGCCGCTGGACCTCGACCATGAACTGGTCGGGGACGCCGCGATGGGCCGCCCCGTCCAGGCCCGTGCGGTGCTCGTGCGCCGAGGCGACGAGCAGGGCACGGCGTCGATCGAGCAGGGCGACCACTTCGTCGCGCTCGAGATTGTGCGCCTCGGAGAGCGCGACGCGGAAGTCGGTCGAGCGCTCGATCTGCGGCAGTTCGGTGCGCACCCACTCCTCGACCGCGCGGCGACCGGCGTCGAGCAGAGTGTAGGTGGTGCGTTCGGGACGGTTCCCCTCGCGGTCGACGCCCGCTTCGGCGAGCAGACCGTCGCGCTGGAGCCGGGCGACCGTGTGGTAGATCGTGCCCTTCTGAAGGGGCACGAGCCGGTCGTCCTTTCGCTCGCGCAACAGGCGCACGAGTTCGTAGGTGTGCATGTCCGCCTCGCGGAGGGTGGCGAGGATCATGACCGCGACGGGCGTGAGGCGAGTGCTTTCCGGCATCCGTCTTCTCCTCCGCTCGTGTGGTCCGTCTCGACTAGTCCACATGGACTATACGCCTCACGCGCCCGCCGCGCGAGTCCGCGCGAGTGAACGTCGAGTGTCCAGAACACGCCGACCCCGCACGCGCGGTGCGGCGTGTCGGGGACAGTCAACGCCCGGCGGTTGCCGTGGCCGGTGGGCTTGCGCACCGCCCACTCACGACGAAGACGCCGCGCCGGCGGACCGGGGCGGCGTCTTCGCGTCGAACAGTGGACTCAGCCTGACGAGGACGAACCGGACACCGTCTCGTGGGCATCCTTGTCGGCGACGGGCGCGCCGGCGGCGCCCTCGCCCGGCGCCGCGGCGGACCGGCGGTGGCGCCAGCGGGCCGGCAGGCCGAAGATGCCCCGCTGGTTGGGCTCCTCGACCTCGAGGCCGTAGTGCTGCCCGATCGCGTCGCGCAACTGCGCACGCTCGGCCCTGTCGTACGCCTTCATCTCGCGGCGGAAGGCGACCACCGTCGCCCAGCAGATCGCGAGGAGCACGACGCTGAAGGGCAGCGCGATGCTGATCGCCGCCGTCTGCAGCGCCTGGAGTCCACCCGCGATGAGGAGGGCGAAGGCGATCACGGCGGTGGCGAGGGCGAAGAACACGCGCACCCAGTTCTTGGGCTCCTCCTCGCCGCCGGTCGCGATCATGCTCATCACCAGTGCGCCCGAGTCCGCCGAGGTCACGAAGAACACGGCGATGAGGATGAGGAAGCCGATGATCAGCACAGCCGAACCCGGGACTCCCTCGAGCATCTGGAACAGCGCCGTCGACACGTCGACCGAGCCGTCCGCACCGGTGTAGGAGGCCGTGCCGGTCAGCTCGCCGTAGATCGCGGTCCCGCCGAGCACGGTGAACCACAGGATGCCGACGAGCGTGGGCACGAGGATCACACCGACCACGAACTCGCGCACCGTTCGGCCGCGCGAGATGCGCGCGATGAAGATGCCCACGAAGGGGGCCCACGAGATCCACCAGCCCCAGTAGAACGCCGTCCACGCGCCCTGCCAGGCCACGCCGTCGTCGCCCGCGTAGGCGCTGACGGTGAACGACAGGCCGACGAAGCTCTGGATGTAGTTGCCGATGGACTGCACGACGTCGCGGAGCAGGAACTCGGTGGGGCCGACCAAGAGGAGGAAGAGCATCAGGACCCCGGCGAGCACGAGGTTGATGTTCGAGAGCCACTTCATGCCCTTACCGACGCCGGACAGCAGCGAGAACAGGACGAAGCCGGTGATGATGCCGATGATCACGGCCTGGCTGATGATGCTGGGCGGTACGACCCCGAGGAAGTCGAGACCCGCACTGATCTGGATGACGCCGAGACCGAGGGAGGTCGCCACGCCGAAGAGCGTGCCGACGAGGGCGGCGACGTCGACCGCGTTGCCCCAGCCGCCCTGCACGAGGCGCGCGCCGAGGATCGGTTCGAGCGCCCACCGGATGGTGCGGGGACGCTTGCGACGGTGGAAGGCGTAGGCGAGCGCGAGGCCCAGCACGACGTAGATCGACCACGCGTGCACGCCCCAGTGCAGGAAGGTCTGCGACATGGCCTGTTGCGCGAGCTCCGCGGGGGTGCCCGTGACGCCGGGGCGGGGCGAGACGAAGTGGCTGAGCGGCTCGCTCACGCCGTAGAAGACGAGGCCGATCCCCATGCCGGCGGCGAAGAGGAGCGCGAACCACGACATCGTCGAGAACTCGGGCTCGTCGTCATCCTGCCCGAGCTTGATGTTGCCGAAGCGGCTGAACCCCATCGCCAGGGCGAAGACGACGAAGAACGCCGCGATCAGCACGTAGTACCAGTTGAAGGTCGAGACGATGGTCGTCTGCACCGTGTCGAACGTGGCCTCGGCCGCGGCGGGGAAGAACAGCGCGAAGGCGATGAACGCGAGCGCGATGGCGGCGGCGGGCCAGAACACCCAGCCGCGGATCGTCTTGTGCCGGCTGCCCGCGTGAGGATCGATGGCTACCGCGGGTCCGGAGGTGTCATCGGTCATTCCTCCGAGGGTAGTCAGCCGCCCCTCCTCGCCCGGGGGGCAGGCGCCGCGAGCGGCGTTGTGCGAGAATCCGCGCGGGTGCGCCGCGTGGACGCGACGCGCGTACCCGCGATAATGAGCGGGTGACCTCCGCCTCCCCCCTCGAGCTCGCCGGTTGGCGCCACGTCTACTCCGGCAAGGTGCGCGACCTCTACGTGCCCGCCGAGACGGCCCCCGACGCCACTCCCGCACACCTCCTCGTCGTCGCGAGCGACCGCGTGAGCGCCTTCGACCACGTGCTGGAACCCGGCATCCCCGACAAGGGCGAGCTGTTGACGACCCTCAGCCTGTGGTGGTTCGACCAGCTCGCCGGCGGCGACGGCGGGCCGTCGATTCCGAACCACCTCGTCTCCGACCACCGCCTCGAAGGCGAGGAGACGGTGAGCCTGATCCCGGATGCCGTACAGGGGCGCGCGATGCTCGTGCGCTCCCTCGACATGCAGCCGATCGAGTGCGTCGTGCGCGGCTACCTCACCGGGTCGGGATGGGCCGAGTACCGCGCGTCGGGCACGGTGTGCGGCATCCCCCTCCCCGAGGGCCTGAACGACGGCGACCGCCTGCCTGAGCCGCTCTACACACCGGCGTGGAAGGCTCCGATGGGCGAGCACGACGAGAACATCACGTTCGAACGCTCCGTAGAGCTCGTCGGCGCCGAGACCGCGACCGCCCTGCGTGATCTGTCGCTCGAGGTCTACCACCGCGCCTCCGCGACCGCCGAGGCCCACGGGCTGATCCTCGCCGACACGAAGTTCGAATTCGGCTTCGACGCCGACGGCGTGCTGACCCTGGCCGACGAGGTTCTGACCTCCGACTCGTCCCGGTACTGGGATGCCGAGGCCTGGCGCACCGGCACCACCCCCGCCGAGCGCATGGCGAGCTTCGACAAGCAGATCGTGCGCGACTGGTTGTCGGCGAATTGGGACAAGCAGGGCGAGCCCCCCGTCCTCCCCGCCGAGATCGTCGAGCGCACGCGCGAGCGCTACGCGACCCTCCTGCGCCTGCTCACGGCGTCCTGACCCGCCCGCGGAGGCCTCGACGAGTTCAGCCACCGTCCCTGCCGCACGAGGCCCCAGAGCCCCACCCCACCCGGTCCCTGAGCACCACCCCATGAGGTCCCTGAGCCTGTCGAAGGGACCACCCCTCGCAAGGAGACACATGTTCCGCTGGAAGCTGCACGGCGACGGCCGCACCGTCGCACCCGGAGCCGTCGTCGCCCCGGGCGAACGCCTGAACTGGGGCGCGACGGTCGCGATCGGCCTCCAGCACGTCATCGCGATGTTCGGCGCGACTTTCCTCGTGCCGGTGCTCACCGGGTTCCCGGTGTCGACGACGCTGCTGTTCTCGGGCGTGGGAACCCTGCTGTTCCTGCTCGTGACGAAGAACCGCCTCCCCAGCTACCTGGGGTCGTCGTTCGCGTTCATCGCGCCGATCACCGCCGCCACGACCACCGCCGGCACAGGTTCCGCCCTCGCGGGCATCGTCGCGGTCGGCGTGCTGCTCACGGCGATCGGCTTCGTCGTGCAGTTCGCGGGCCTCGGGTGGGTCGACAAGGTCATGCCGCCGGTCGTCGCGGGCGCCATCGTCGCCTTGATCGGCTTCAACCTCGCCCCGGTGGCGTGGTCGAACTTCCAGGTGCAGCCCCTGCCCGGCACCATCACGCTCGTCGCCGTCATCCTGTTCAGCGTGCTGTTCCGCGGCTTCCTCGGCCGCATCTCGATCTTCCTCGGCGTGATCGTGGGCTACGTCGCGACCGTCATCATCCAGCTGACGACGGGTGAGGTCCTCATCGACTTCTCCGTCGTGGAGCAGGCCCCCTGGGTCGGGCTCCCGACCTTCGAGATCGCCGACTTCACGAAGCCGGCCACCTGGTCGGTCATCGCGATGTTCCTGCCGGTCGTCCTGGTGCTCGTCGCCGAGAACGTCGGACACGTGCGCGGGGTCGCGGCGATGACGGATGCCACCGCCAACCGCTCCACCGGGCGCGCCCTCATCGCCGACGGCGTCGCCACGACGCTCGCGGGAACCTTCGGCGGCTCGGGCACGACGACGTACGGCGAGAACATCGGGGTGATGGCCGCGACCCGCGTGTACTCGACCGCGGTCTACTGGGTCGCGGGTCTCGCCGCGATCGTGCTGAGCCTCTCACCCAAGGTGGGCGCGGTGTTCAACACCATCCCGCCGGGCGTCCTCGGCGGCGTGACCACGGCGCTGTACGGCCTGATCGGCATCATCGGCATCAAGATCTGGGTCGACAACCGCGTCGACTTCTCACGTCCGGTCAACCAGTACACCGGCGCGGTGGCCCTGGTGCTCGCGATCGCCGGGTTCACGATGCAGTGGGGCGACTTCCAGCTCGGCGCCATCGTGCTCGGCTCGGTCGCGGCCCTGGTGATCTACCACCTCGGCAACGCGATCGCCCGCGCCCGCAAGACCGGCGCCGACGACGGCGGCCCGATCCCCGCGGTCGGCCCGCTGGGCGGCGACCCGAGCTGAGCCGCCGGGGTCGCGGCATCCGGTGCCGAGATCATCCGATGCGCACGAGCGCACACGTTCCGAACCTGCCGGGGCGTGTGCGTTCGTCCGTGACCTGCGATCTCGCGGATGGTCCGGCCCCAGGCGAATGCCGCCCGCACGGCCGATAGAATGGTCGAGGCGTGTCGGGAAGTCTGGTCGACGATCTGTCGATCGACCCCGGAAGGGACCTCCTCCATGACCGAAACCCACACGCGCGCGCCGAGCTGGCCGGGCTACCGCGAAGTCCACCGCGTCACCACACTGCTCCGTCAGGAGTCCGTGGGCGGAATGCTGCTCGTGGTCGCCGCGATCATCGCGATCATCTGGGCCAACTCCCCCGCCGCCGACGCGTACTTCGCGCTGCGCGACTTCCGCTTCGGCTACGAGCCCTGGCACCTCGAGCTGAGCGTCGGGTCGTGGGCGGCCGACGGCCTGCTCGCCGTCTTCTTCTTCATGGTCGGCCTCGAGCTCAAGCGCGAGATCGTCTCCGGCAGCCTCCGCCGATTCGGCACCGCGATCGTCCCCGTGACGGCGGCCTTCGCCGGTGTCGCCGTGCCCGCCCTCATCTACGTCGCGATCGTGCACACGCAGCCGAGCCTGCTGGCGGGGTGGGCCATCCCCACAGCGACCGACATCGCGTTCGCCGTCGCCGTCCTCGCCCTCGTCGGCTCGCACCTGCCCGGTCCGCTGCGCATCTTCCTGCTGACGCTCGCGGTCGTCGACGACCTGATCGCGATCGCGATCATCGCGATCTTCTACACGACCGACATCCAGCTCCTCCCCCTCGGCGTCTTCGCCGTGCTCGTCGTCGTCTACGGCGTGATCGCCCACCGCGCCCGCGCGTGGTTCTCGCGCAACGCGTGGGGTGCCTGGGTCGTGCTGCTGCCGATCGGCTTCGCCGCGTGGGCGTTCCTGCACGCCTCGGGCGTGCACGCCACGATTGCCGGTGTGGCACTGGCGTTCACCATCCCCGTTGCCGCGTCCAAGCGCCAACCGGAGCACCACGGCATGGACCTCGCCGAGCAGTTCGAGCACCGCTTCCGTCCGCTCTCGAGCGGCATCGCCGTGCCGATCTTCGCGTTCTTCGCCGCGGGTGTCGCCGTGGGCGGCGGCGAGGGGATCGTCCGCGCCCTGATGGACCCCGTGACCATCGGCGTCGTTGCCGGCCTCGTGCTCGGCA
Organism: Microbacterium galbum; assembly: GCF_032464915.1. NCBI lineage: Bacteria > Bacillati > Actinomycetota > Actinomycetes > Micrococcales > Microbacteriaceae > Microbacterium > Microbacterium galbum. The sequence goes on from NZ_JAWDIS010000001.1 coordinate 1,130,269, forward strand.
AGCCGGTCGGCATCCTGCTCGGCGTGCGCCTGCTCACGCTCGTGACGAAGGTGCGCCTCGACCCGGCCCTCAAGTGGATCGACCTCGCCGGGGTGGGGCTGCTCGCGGGCATCGGCTTCACGGTGTCGCTGCTGATCGCCGAGCTCAGCTTCCCGGCCGGCTCCCCGCACACCGACGACGCGAAGATCGCGATCATGGCGGCCTCGCTGCTCGCATCCGTCCTCGCCGCGGCCGTGCTGCTCGTGCGCAACCGGCGCTACAAGCAGCTCGCCCTCGCCGAAGAGGTGGATGCCGACGGAGACGACGTCCCCGACGTGTACCAGCAGCCGGAGCAGCCGCGACGCTGAGGCGTCACCGTCAGCCGAAGATCTGCGACGAGATCTCCGACAGCCACGCGCGCGCGTCGACGTTGACGGTCTCGAGATAGATCCACACGCTGTCTCGAGCGACCACGACGTCTTCGGTCTGCGCCGTGCCGCCGGCCTTCACGCAGTACTGGGCGCCGAAGTCCTCCGCGGCCTGGCACTCGTACCCCTGGGCGTCGAGCCCGTCGACCCCGGTGGAGACGTCGGCGGCGGACGCGGTGCTGATGAGGAGCAGAACGCCGGCCGACTCCTCCTGGATCCAGTTGCACGACAGCTCGGTCGTCGCGTTCGCGGGTGCCGGCCGCACGAAGCCGTCGGCGTGCTGGGCGGTCAGGCCCCCCACCGTCTGCTGCCGTGTCGCCGCCGTGCCGAGATCGTCGCAGGATCCCGGGATGGCGGCCGGGTCGACGGTCGGGGCGGTCGGCGCGGCCGTCAGGGTCGGGGTCGGGGTCGATGCGGAGCCCGTCGGCGAGGCGCTCGGGGCGGTCGCCGACGGCGAGTCGACGGTCGCGGTCGACGCCGGCGAGGGGGGCTCGGGGACGCACCCCGTCAGAAGGGCCGCAGCCGCGATCAGCAGCGCGCCCGATACGGCGATGAATGCACGGTTCATGGCGAGACCCCCTCCGCGTGACGGCGCTGTCCCGCACCGACCACTCTCTGCGCTCACCATAGCCCCGAGAGCAGCGCTGCCTCATCACGCTCTTGACCCTCACGCGGCGTGAGGGCCGACGCTGGGGCCATGGACGAGAACTTCGAGGCCTTCGCGGTCAGCCCCGTGCCCCCTCCCGGACCGGATGCCGTCGCGCCCCCGTTGTACCGCGGCATCTACGGCATGCCCATGTTCGTCACCCTCTCGACCGCCGACCTGCCGGCATCCGTGGACTTCTGGACGCGGGGCCTCGGTTTCTTCGAGCTGTTCGCGATCCCCGGGCAGATGGTCCATCTTCGACGATGGGCCTTCCAGGACGTGCTGCTCGTGGTCGGCGAGAAGAGCTCGAGCGCCCCGCCCGCCAGCGTGAGCTTCGCCTGCGTCCTCGACGAGATCGACACCGTCGTCTCGTCGGTGCGCGCCCTCGGCACCGTTCCCGAGGTGCGCGAGACCCCGTGGAACACCCGGGACGTCGAGGTGATCACCCCCGAGAAGGCGCGGGTCGTCTTCACCGCGGCCAAGGTGTTCGACCCGGCGACCGTCGAAGGCCGCAACCTGCAGTCGGTGGGGATCGGGCGCGACGACAATGGGTCCCATGAGTGAGCAGGGGATGCCGGTGGGCGAGACGGCCGCTCGGCTCGGTCTCACCGTGCGCACGCTCCATCACTGGGACGAGATCGGTCTCGCGCGCCCGGCCGCACGCTCGAGCGCCGGCTATCGGCTCTACACGGACGAGGACCTCGAGCGCCTCCGCCGCATCGTGGTCTACCGCGAGCTCGGTCTCGACCTGGATGCCATCCGCGCGGTGATCGACGAGCCCGGAGGAGACGTCGCCGCACAGCTCCGGGTCCAGCGGACCCACGTCTCTCAGCGCATCGCGCAGCTGCAGATCGTCGACGATGACCTCGAGCGCATGATCGCGGCGCAAGAGCGCGGCATCCTCCTCTCCGAGGACGAGCAGCACGAGACGTTCGGGCCCGGCTGGGACACGAGCTGGCCCGCCGAGGCGCGAGACGCCTATGGCGGATCACCGCAATGGCAGCAGTACGCCGAGCGCTCGGCATCCCGTTCCGTCGACGACTGGGCGGAGGTGACGCGGGCGGTCTCCGCCGTGGACGCGGAGCTCGCGGACGCCGTCGCCTCCGGCGTCGAGCCCGGTGACGCGTTGGCCGACGCGCTCGTCGAGCGGCACCGCACGGTGTTCTCGCAGTACTTCCCCCTCACCCGGCAGATGCAGGTGCACCTCGGCCGCATGTACGCAGCCGACCCGCGCTTCGCCGCGCACTACGACGCGATCCGCCCCGGGCTCGCCATGTGGCTGCGCGACGCGATCGAGGCGAGCGCCCGCGCACACGGCATCGACCCCGACACCGCACGCTGGGAGTGATCAGGCGGAGCCGCGCTCGATGACCTCGGTGGGCAGGATCGTCGCGTGCGCAGCCGGCCGCCCGGCGAGGATGTCGAGCAGCACGGATGCCATGTACCGCCCCTGCGTGAGCGAGGGCTGCCGCACCGTGGTCAGGGCGGGGCTGAGGGCCGTCGACACCGCGGAGTCGTCGAAACCCATCACGGCGACGTCGCGCCCGGGCTCCAGGCCCTTTTCGCGCAGCACCGTGTAGGCACCGCGCGCCATGAGATCGCTCGCCACGAAGACCGCGTCGGGGCACTCGCCCGCGGCGAGCACGCGGGCCATCGCCAGCGCCCCGCCCACCTCGGTGAAATCGCCGTTCTCGACGGCCACGGGCTGCAGCCCCGCCTCGGCCATCGCGTCGCGGAAGCCCTGCAGACGGTCGATGCCGGCGGGCATGTCGGTCGGACCCGACACCGTGGCGATGCGGCGGTGTCCTCGGGCCAGCAGGTACGAGGTCGCGACCCGGCCGCCCTCGACGTTGTCGACGTCGACGTAGTAGTCGTCGGCGCGCACCCGGGCGGGGCGCCCGCCGTAGACGACGGGCACCACGTCGGCGACGCGGTCGAGGAAGGTGTCGCTGGTGTGGTGCGAGGCCACGATCGCCCCGTCGACGCTGCCGCCGCGCAGATAAGCGAGCGCCTTCGCGCTGGCGTCGTCGCTGGCGATCAGCATGTTCATGATGTAGTCGCTGTCGCCGATCACCTCGCCGATTCCGGCCACGATCGAGGCGAAGAACGGATCGCCGAAGAAGCGGTCGGTCTGCTCGGGGATGACCAGTGCGATCGCCCGCGTCTGCCGGCTGGCCAGGGAGCGCGCCGCGCGATTCGGAACGTATTGCAGTTCGTCGATCGCGCGGCGCACGGCCTCGAGCGCGGCAGGAGAGACGGCCGTGGAACCGTTGACCACGCGTGACACCGTCGAGCGGGAGACGCCGGCCCGCGCCGCGACCTCTTCGATCGTGGCGGTACCGCGAACGGGTGCGATCTCCATAGCCCTGCCTCCTGGCGTACCCGGTGGTCGAGCTCTAGACCGCGGGGGCCGCGGCCAGAGCACGCTCGGCGATGATGCGAGCGTACTGCCGGCCCGAGTCCTTGAGAACGCGCTCCTGGGTCCGGTAGTCGACGTACACGATGCCGAAACGCTTGGCGTAGCCCCAGGCCCACTCGAAGTTGTCCATGAGCGACCAGTAGAAGTAGCCGCGCACGTCGACGCCGCGCTCGACGGCGTCGAGGACGGCCCCGAGGTGGGCCTCGACGAACTCGACGCGGTCGATGTCGTGGACGCGCTCGTCGCCGTCGTCGGCCACCACCTCGTCGTCGTACGCCGCGCCGTTCTCGGTGACGTACAGAGCCACGTCGGCGGGGGCGGCGTACTCCTCGCTCACCCGCTCCAGCAGGCGCGTCAGGCCCTCGGGCTGCACCTCCCAGCCCATGTTGGTGCGAGGGAGACCGCGGTCGTGCCAGTAGAGCTTCTCGTGCGCCGGGAACGGCACACCGATCGGACGCGTGGTGGGTGCGTCGCCCGCGGGCGGGTCGACCTCGGGCGGCGTGCCGCCCACGAACTCGCCGTGGTAGTAGTTCACGCCCAGCGAGTCGATGGGGGTCGAGATGACCTCGAGGTCGCCCGGGTGGACGGCCTCCTGCCAGCGCGCCACGGCCTCGGCGTCGGTGTCGCGGAAGTCCTTGATGATGTCGGCCGGGTACGAGCCGCGGAAGATCGGGTCGAGGAACCACCGGTTGAACTGCCCGTCCACGCGCCGTGCGGCGTCGAGGTCGGCGGGATCGGCCGGATTCACGGCATCCGCCACCGTGAGGTTCAGCGTGATGCCGAGGTTGAGCGAGGAGTCGCGCGCCCGCAGCTCGCGCACGGTCTGCCCGTGACCGAGGAGCAGGTGGTGGGCTGCGAGCATCCCCTCGGCCTGCGAGTAGTGCCCCGGGGCGTGGATGCCCGCGGTGTAGCTGAGGAACGACGAGCACCAGGGCTCGTTCAGCGTGGTCCACACGTCGACGCGGTCGCCGAGGGCGTCGTGCATGTCGAGCGCGTACTCGGTGAAGCGGTCGCTCGTCTCGCGCACGGTCCACCCGCCCCGCTCCTGCAGGGCCTGCGGGAGGTCCCAGTGGTACAGGGTGAGCCAGGGCAGGATGCCGGCATCGAGCAGTTCGTCGACGAGGCGCTTGTAGAAGTCGACGCCCTTCGCGTTGAGCGCGCCGCCGTCGGGGCGCACGCGCGACCACGAGGTCGAGAAGCGGTACGTCTGCAGGCCGAGCTGCTTCATCAGCTGCACGTCGTCGGCGTAGCGGTGGTAGTGATCGCACGCGACATCGCCGTTGTCGGCGTTGATGACGGCATCGGGGACGCGGCTGAAGGCGTCCCAGATCGACGCGGTGCGGCCGTCTTCGAAAGCGGCGCCCTCGATCTGGTAGGCGGCGGTCGCGGCGCCGAAGAGGAAGCCGTCGGGGAACGAACGGGTGGTGGACATGGATCGGGTTCCTTCCGTGGGCGCGAGGGTCATCCCTTGACCGCCCCTTGCATGATGCCACTGACCAGCTGCTTGCCCGCGAAGACGAACAGCAGCAGCAGCGGGATCGTCGACAGGAGCACGCCCGCGAGGACGATCGAGTAGTCGACGAAGTAGTTGGACTGCAGCAGCGACAGGGCCACCGGCAGGGTCGGGTTCTGGCGGTCGAGCACGATGAACGGCCAGAAGAAGTTGTTCCAGGCGCTCACGAACGTGAACAGGCCGAGCATCGCCGCCGCAGGGCGCGCGGCGGGCACGCCCACCGTGAGGAAGGTGCGGAACGAACTCGCCCCGTCGACACGGGCCGCCTCGATGAGCTCGTCGGGCACGGCCTGACGCAGATACTGCGTCATCCAGAACACCCCGAACGCACTCGTGAGGGCGGGGATGATGATCGCGCCGAGCTGCCCGGTCCACCCGAGCTCGCTGAAGAGGATGTAGAGCGGGACCACGCCCAGCTGCATCGGCACCGCCATCGTCCCGACGACGAAGACCAGCAGCCACGGCCCGCCGCGGAAACGCAGCTTCGCGAACGCCCATCCCGCCAGGGTGGAGAAGAACACGACGGATGCCGCGATCAGGCCGGAGCTGATGATCGAGTTCAGCAGCGCGGGCCAGAAGTTGACCGCGGAGTCGCCGATCACGGCGGCGGCGTTGGTGAAGAAGTTCCCGCCCGGGATCCACGAGCGGTTCGCGTCGCGGATGGTGGAGGAGTCGCCCGAGCCGATCAACAGCGACCAGTAGAAGGGGAAGACACTGGCCAGCAGCACCGCACCGAGGCTCGCGTAGACGATCCAGCCGGGGCGCGATCCGCGCACCGGACGCGGGCGGCGGCGCGAAGGCGACGGGGTGTCGCGTTCCACGATCGGGACGGGTGCGGCGTTCACGGCGGTCATCGACGCGTCTCCTCTCCGCGGATGCCGACAGACGCGGCATCCGCCCTCAATCGTTCTTCGGCGGCCCGGGCCTGCGCCCGCCGCTCGCGGCGGCTGCGGGGATCGCGGCTGCCGTCGTCGCGCACGAGCGAACGCGTGACGACCATGTTGATCGCGCCGATGGCGAGGATGATCAGGAACAGGATCCACGCGAGGGCCGCGGCGCGGCCGAAGTTCCACTCCCCCCAGCCGACGTTGTAGAGCCACAGGGTCACGGTGAGCCACTGGTTGTCGGCTCCGCCCGTGCCGTACTGGTCGTACATGCGCGGCTCGTCGAAGATCTGCAGTCCGCCGATCGTCGCGGTGATGATGACGAAGATCAGGGTGGGCTTGAGGCTGGGCAACGTGATGGAGAAGAACTGGCGGATCTTGCCGGCGCCGTCGACCGTCGCGGCCTCGTAGTACTCGCGCGGGATCGCCTGCATCGCGGCGAGCAGGATGAGGGTGTTGTACCCGGTCCACCGGAAGTTGACCATCGTCGCGATGGCGATGTGGCTCGCGAACGCGTCGGAATGCCACGGCACCGCGGGCAGGCCCAGGTTCTGCAGGGTGGTGTTCACGACGCCGTACTGGTCGCCGAACATGTTGCTGAAGATGAGGGCGACGGCCACCGGCGCCATCACGTAGGGGATCAGCACGCTCATGCGCCAGAAGGTCTTGGCGCGGATGTTCTGGTCGAGCATCGCGGCGATGAAGATGGCGACGATCAGCTGCGGGACGCTGGAGAGCAGGAAGATGCTGAAGGTGTTGCGCAGCGCGATCCAGAACTTGGGCTGCGAGAGCACCCACGCGTACTGGTCGAAGCCGATGAACTCGCCGGAGTTGCGCACCAGGTCCCAGTCCATGAACGAGATCACGGCGGTGTACGCGATGGGGAAGAGCCCCGTGATCGCGAACAGGATGAAGAACGGCGAGATGTAGAGGTAGGGCGAGAGCTTGAGGTCCCACGTGCTGCGGCGCGTGCTGAATCCCACGCGTCGGGGTTCGCGGGCGCGCGTCTGCGGCGCCGCGCCCCCCGTGGGGCGTTCGAGTGTGCTGGTCACGATCTGTGCTCCGTTTCCGTTGCGCGAGGGGCCGGAAGCCATCGCCCGCGACGATGCGGGAGCGACGGGTCTCGACCCCTCACGCGAGAAGGGGACGGGCGACGGATGCCAGGGGCGCGAGGCCGCGGCCCCTGGCATCCGATCGCGGGGTCAGGACAGGGCGTCGACCTCGGTCGCCCACTGCTTCCACGAGTCGGCGGCGCTCTGCGTTCCGTCCTCGACGCGGGTCAGGGCCTTCTGCATCGCGTCGTTGATCTGGAAGTAGAACTGGCCCTTGAAGGGAGAGACCTTCACGGCCTGGGCGCGCTCGGAGAGCATCTCGCCGACCGGAGCGTCGTTGAAGTACGCGTTGACGCTGCCGGTGAGGGCGTCGGCCTTCAGCGCGTCGGTCTGGCTCGGGAACGTGCCGGCGTTCTCGAACGCCTTCACCTGGGTCTCGGGGTCGGTCAGCCAGTCGGCGAGCTCCTGCGCGGCTTCGACGTTCTTGCCGTTGCCGGGGACGGTCAGGTACGAACCGCCCCAGTTGCCCGCGCCGCCGGGGAAGACGTTCGCGATGTCCCAGCCCTTCACCTCGGGGGCGTTGCCCTCGATCACGCCGAGCATCCAGCCGGGGCAGAGCATCGTGGCGAACGCGCCGTTCGACAGGCCCGCGAACCAGTCGTCGGACCACTGACCGAGGTGGGCGGACTGCGTGGCGCTGGCGGCGAGCACCTGGTCGTAGATCTTCTTGACCTCGGGGTTGCTCGTGGCGGTGATCGACCCGTCATCCGGGTTCTCGTACGCGGCCTCGACCTGGTTGATCGCGCCCTGGTACGTGCCGCCGGCGGAGTCGAAGAAGGCCTTGCCCGTGGCGGCGACGTACGTGTCGCCCGCCGCGAAGTAGGTCGACCAGTCGCCCTCGAGCATCGCGGCGACCTCGGCGCGGTCGGTGGGCAGCCCCGCCGCGGCGAACAGGTCGGAGCGGTAGCAGACGCCCTCGGGACCGATGTCGGTTCCGTAGCCGACGAGCTTGCCGTCGGCGCTGGTGGCGGCCTCGACCTTGTAGTCGAGCCAACGGCTCTTGAGGTCGTCGGGTACGGGCGCGAGCAGGTCGGCGTACTCCATGACCTCGGGCAGCCAGTCGACCTCGATGGCCTCGATGTCGGCGAGGCCGGTCTTGCCGAGCTTCTGGAAGTAGTTCTCGCGGGCCTCGTTGCTGGTGGCCGCCTTGTTGTGCACGATCTTCACGTTCGGATGCGCGTCCATGTACTCCTGCAGGAGCGCGTCGGTGTAGCCGAAGTCGTTGAAGGTGGCGATGGTGAGGGTCACGTCGCCGTCTCCGCCCGAGGCGGAGCCCCCGGCGCCGGAGCAACCGGCGAGGACGAGGGCGGAGGTGGACGCGACCGCGGCGACGAGCGCGGTCCGGCGCAGGGCATGGGTGTTCACAGATCACTCCTTTGTGGTGGGTGTGGAGCGGTGCGAGCAGTCGCGCTGTGGGAGCGCTCTCACCGATCGGGTCGAGAGTATGGGATCGCTCCCACGGCGTCAAGGGAGCGCTCCCATACCGTTACCGGCCCGAGACCGGGGAGTGTTCGGGTCAGGAAAAGCCCGCCGTCAGGGGAAACCCCCAGGCGCGGCGTTCATCCCTGCTGCGAGCATTCACACCCGGGGGTGGAGCGGCGCGACGCCCCCTCCCGCCGCGCTCCACCCGGCGGCGGTCCGCGGGCCCGTGGCGCGCCCCACCACACCCCCACCCCCGCAGCGCACCCCGCACCACGAGGCGTCGGCGCGCTCGCGTAAGATGACTTCCACAACGCCACCCGACTTCTGGAGCTGCAGTGCCCACCATCGTCGTCGACGTCATGCCCAAGGCCGAGCTTCTCGACCCGCAGGGGAAGGCCGTCGCCGGCGCCCTCTCGCGGCTCGGCGAGAACCGCTTCTCCGACGTCCGCATCGGCAAGCGTTTCGAGCTCACCGTCGAGGGCGAGGTCGACGAGGCCACGCTCGCCCGGGCCCGCGAGCTCGCCGACGAGATGCTCTCGAACGCCGTCATCGAAGACGTCGTCAACATCGAGGTCATCGAGCGGTGACCGCACGCATCGGGGTCATCACCTTCCCCGGCTCCCTCGACGACCGCGACGCGCAGCGCGCGATCCGCCTCGCCGGTGGCGAGCCCGTCGCGCTCTGGCACGGTGAGCACGACCTGAAGGGCGTCGACGCCCTCGTGCTGCCCGGCGGCTTCAGCTACGGCGACTACCTGCGCGCCGGCGCCATCGCCGCATTCGCGCCGATCATGGCCGAGGTCAAAGACGCGGCAGCCAAGGGCATGCCCGTCCTGGGCATCTGCAACGGCTTCCAGATGCTGGTCGAGGCGCACCTGCTGCCCGGTGGCCTCATCCGCAACGCCCACCAGCAGTTCATCCGTCGCGACCAGCGCCTGCGCGTCGAGAACGCCTCGACGGCGTGGACCAGCGACTTCTCCGAGGGCGACGAGATCGTCATCCCGCTGAAGAACGCCGACGGCGGATACATCGCGGATGCCGAGACCCTGGCCCGCGTGAACGGGGAGGGCCTCGTCGCCTTCCGCTACGTCGGCGTCAACCCGAACGGCTCCCTCGACGACATCGCCGGCCTCACCAACGAGCGCGGCAACGTCGTGGGACTCATGCCCCACCCCGAGCACGCGGTCGAGCCCGGCTTCGGCCCGGGCACCGCCGCAGCGATGCGCTCGGGCGTCGACGGCCTCGGCTTCTTCACGTCGGCCATCGCCGCCGCGGTGAACGCCGCCGCCTGACCCGGCCCCGCCGTGACCGACAAGCGCGCCCCCGATCAGGACGCGCTGATCGATCGCATCCTGCACCTCTGGCGAGCGGATGCCGACACCCTGCCGTCCGAGCCGCGCCTGGCCGAGCTGACCGGCGCGAGTCGCAACTCGGTGCGCGAGGCGCTGATCCGCCTCGAGGAGCGCGGATACGTCCACCGCACGCAAGGGGCGCGCACCTCGCCGAACCGGCGCCTGCCGGGCGTCGGGCGCCGCATCGACCAGCAGTTCGACCATCTCCTGTCGATCCGTTCCGCCGGTTACGACGCGGCCCTCGACCTGGTGTCGTCCGAGCGCGTCATGCTGACTCCCGGCATCGATCGATTCGACGATCTCCCCGACGGCACGAGCGTGCTGCGCACGGTGAAGATGTGGCGCGTCGATGGGGAGCCGTACGCCCTCGCCGAGGACCTCGTGCCCATCACGCGCGAGGGGGAGCTCGACCCCCACAGCCCGGTCTTCGCCCTGGCGGAAGCCGCGAACGGCGTGCGCGTGGCATGGGAGACGCTGTGGATCGAGGCGAGCGGCCTGGATGCCGAACGCGCGGCCCTGCTGTCGTCGACACCCACGACGCCGGTCATCGAGATGACCTACTGCGGGTACGGCGCCGACGACGCCATCGGCTACTGGTCGCGCGAGGTTCAGCTCCCCGCACCCCCGGGGCTGCGCAACGCGCTGATCCGGCGCGTACGGGCGTGAGCGTTTCGGACGCGTAACAGCACGGTGAACTTGTCCGACAAGCGACTCAGAGCCTTGTTGGACAAGCGTAACGTCAGGGTCACCCGACGAAAGCGAGCCGTCATGACCGACACCCTGACCGTCCACCCCCTGCGATCCGAGGTCGTCTCCGCCGAGGCCTTCGAGGCCTTCGGCGTCGTCCTGATCCCCCTGGAGGACGGCACTCCGTTCACCGCCGAGGAGGCCGTGCTCGACGTGTCGGGCGGTATCCCGCGCTTCTACCTCATGCGCCTCGACGACAAGCCCGCCGAATTCGTGCGGGTGACCCGTCACCTCGAGACGACGCAGACGCTGATGGCCGTCGGCGACGTCGAGTGGACCCTCGCCGTCGCCGCCCCCGGCATCGACGAGCCCGCGCTCGGCGACCTGCGGGCCTTCCGCATCCCGCCGCGCACCGCCGTCACGATGCGCAAGGGCACCTGGCACGCAGGCCCGTTCTTCGCCGACCCGAGCATGGACTTCGTCAACCTCGAGCTCGACGACACCAACGTCTCGGACCACCACAACCACCGTCTCGACGACGCCTACGGTGTGCGCGTCGTGATCGACGGGGAGTGAGGGTGCTCACCCCCCTCCCCGACGCCGCCGCACGCCTGGCGTCGCTCGAACGAGACGCCGCGCACCAGGCGGAGCTGAGCGCCGGGGACGGACGCACGTGGGCCGGCACCCGCGACGGCGTGCGCCCGGTGGTCATCGTCGGCGCCGGTCAAGCCGGTCTGGTCCTCGCCCGGGGCCTGCGGCGCCGCGGCATCGACGACGTCGTCGTGATCGACGCAGCCCGCGCCGACGCGGCCGGCCCGTGGACCACCTACGCGCGCATGCACACCCTGCGCACCCCGAAGGACATCGCGTGGCCGACCTGGGGCACCCCCGCGGTGAGCCCGCGGGCGTGGTTCGAGGCCGTCTACGGCGACGCGGCCTGGGAGGCCATCGAGTACTTCCCGACGGTGGCGTGGCAGGGCTTCCTGCATTGGTACCGCGACGCCTCGGCCGTGACCACGGTCGCATCCACCCGTGTGCGCTCCCTCGTCGTCGGGGGCGCCGACGACCCCCTGACCATGCACCTCGACGGGCCTGACGGAGAGTGGATGCTGCCCGCCCGGCACGTCGTGCTGGCCACGGGCATCGAGGGCGCGGGCGGTAAGCACCTTCCCCCTCTGCTCGACGGCCTACCGGCCGATCGCGTCCATCACACGCACGACGACATCGACTTCTCCGCCCTCGCGGGCCTGCGCATCGGCATCCTCGGGGCCGGCACCGGGGCGTTCGACAACGCCGCCACCGCCCTCGAGCACGGGGCGGCGAGCGTCGACGTGCACATGCGCCGCCCGTCGATGCCGCAGGTGAGCCCGTACCGCTGGATGGAGTTCGCCGGACTCATCGAGAACTACGGCTCCTTCACCGACGCGCAGAAATGGGCGTTCAACGTGCACCTCTCCGCGGTCGACCAGCCCGCGACGCAGAACGCGCTGTGGCGGGCGCACGCGTTCGACACGTTCCGCTTCCTCACCTCCTCGCCGTGGGAGAGCGTGTCGTGGACGGGCCGCGACATCGCGGTGGCGACGCCGCACGGCATCCATCACTACGACGTCGTGCTCGCGGCGACGGGGATCGTGGCCGAGCTAGAACGGCGCCCCGAGCTGGCGGGCGTCGCCGCGGACGCCGTGCGGTGGAGCGATCGCCTGTCGCCCGCGCAGATCGCGCAGAACCCGGGGCTGGCGGCGTTCCCGTACCTCGACGACGACTTCGGGCTCGTCAGCCGAAGTGCGCCCCGCCGTTCGGCGCTGTCGCGCATCCACATGTTCAATCACGGTGCGCGGATCAGCCAGGGCATGCTGAGCCATCAGATCCCCGGCCTCGTCGGCGGCGCCACGAAGCTCGCCGCCGCCCTCTCGCGTCGCCTGTTCGAGCGCGACTCCGACCGCCTGCTCGCGGAGTACCTCGCCTACGACGTGCCGGTGGGCGTGCACATCGGCCGCCGCGCGCAAGACTCCTCCCCGCCGCGGGATCCGCGGGTAGCGTCGATCGGGTGACGACCTCCACCCCTCTTCTCGTGTCCGTGCCCACCCCCCAGCTGCGCGACGACCTGGGCGCACTGCCCGACGGCGTCGAGGTGGTCGTGTGGGACATGCAGGATGCCGCTCCCCGAGAACGCTTCGACATGGTGGTGCCGCCGTACATGTCGATGACCGGCGTGATCGAGCGTCTGCGCGAGATCGAGGTGGGGCTCGTGCAGAGCCAGTCGATCGGGTACGACAACGTCGAGGGACGACTGCCCGAGGGACTCGTCTTCGCCAATGCGGCGAGCGTGCACGAGACGGCGACCTCGGAGCTCGCCGTGGCCCTCACCCTCGCCGCTCGACGTCGGCTGCCCGAGTTCGTGCGCGCCCAGGACCGCGGCGAGTGGACCGGCGGCGGGGCGCCCGGCCTCGCCGACGCCCGCGTCACCCTGCTGGGCTTCGGCGGGGTGGGCCGCGCGATCGCCGCGCGCCTGAAGCCTTTCGAGGTGCACCTGCGCGCCGTCGCCTCACACGGCCGGTTGCAGGACGACGTCGAGGTGTTCCCCCTCGGCAAGCTGGCCGAGGTTCTCGCCGACACCGACATCGTCATCGCCTCGCTCCCCGGCGGCGACTCCACGCGCCACATCCTCGATGACGCGGCACTCTCGGCCCTGCCCGACGGCGCGCTCGTCGTGAACGTCGGACGTGGACCGCTGGTCGACACGGACGCTCTGGTCGACCACGTGCGGCGCGGTCGCATCCGTGCGGCGCTCGACGTCACCGACCCCGAGCCGCTGCCCGAGGGCCACCCGTTGTGGAGCCTTCCGGGCGTGCTCATCGCCCCGCACGTGGGAGGGGCGACGGATGCCATGCGCCCGCGCATCGCGCGCCTCGTCCGCCGTCAGATCGAACGCCTCGCCGCGGGCGAGGAGCCGCTGAACGTCGTGCTCGGCGGCTGACGCCTCCGCCCCCTCACCCGTTGAGTGTCCAGGACACGCCGCCGCCGTCCGGCGGATGCGGCGCGTCCTGGACACTCGACGGGGATTCGCCGGGGCGCGGGCGCGGGGGGACGGGGCGCGAGGCCGCGAGGCCGCGAGGCGACGGCAGGCCGCCGGGCCACGGCGGTCAGCCGCGGAAGCCCGCCGGGTTCGACAGCAGGTCGGCGAAGGCGAGTTCCGCCGGGCCGATGAGCATGAGCCGCGACCGCAGGTGCGCACGCTCGAGCCGGATGGTGCGACCCTCGGCGCCGAGGGGATGCACGCGGACGGCGTCGGCGAGACGCTCACGGCTCACCGAGAGCAGCGCCCCGAGGTACCCGGAGAGCACCACGGTCTCGGGGGCGAAGGCGTTGACGAAGTTGGTGAGGGCGAGCGAGAGCATCTCGACCTGACGCGTGACCTCGGTCATCACGCGCGGGTTGCGGGCGACGCCGAGCTCCACGTCGAGTTCGTCTTCGTCGAGCTTGCGACGGCCCAGCAGCGGTTCGAGGATGTCGAGACTGACCTCGGCCTCGAGGCACCCTCGACGTCCGCACACGCACGCGCGACCCCGCGGGTCGACGACGGTGTGCCCGAGCTCCCCGGCATAGCCGGAGGTGCCACGCAGCAGGGTGCCGTCGATGATGAGGCCGCCGCCGATGCTGTGCATGGCGCCACCGAGGTAGAGCAGGTTGCCGACGCCCACCCCGACCCCGAAGCGCGACTCGGCCAGGGCGCCGATGCTGGCGTCGTTGCCCGCGGTCACCGGCATCCCGAGCTCGTCGCTCAGCCGGGCGGACACCGGATCGCGCCGCCAGCCGAGAGTGGGCGAGACGAGCACGGAGCCGTTGGCGTTGACGAGCCCGGGCACGGCGAGACCCGCCCCCACCACGCGGTAGTGCCGGTCGATGTCGGCGCGCATCGCCTCGACCGACGACGCGACGATCTGCACGAAGCGGCGGGGCGAGGGCGCCGAGGCCGTGTCGTGTCGGAGTCGGGCGTGGACCACTCCCCCGAGACCGACGAGCGCGACGGTGACCGCGTGGGGTTCGGCCCGCACACTGAGGGCGGCGACGTGGTCCTCCGGCTCGAGGTCGAGGGTCGGGCGCCCGACCTTGCCGGTGCGCTCCCCGCTCGGCGCCTCGCGCACGAGGCCGAGCTCGGTGAGCTCCATGATGAGCCCGGTGACGGTGGAGCGGTTCAGCCCCGTCATCGCCCCCAGCTGCGCGCGTGAGAGCGCTCCCCGAGAGTGGAGCAGCGCGAGCACCGACGCGAGGTTCTGCTGCCGGATCAGGTCGTTCGTCGTACGACCGGCCGGGGGCGCGAGCGGGGTCGCGGGCTCGAACACGGCAGGGGTCATGAGGGGAGCACCTCCCCCATCATCCCATCGGAGTCACACGGACGAGAAACGCAGCGGAGCACGCGGCGGGTGAAGCGGCGACGCGGATGGGGAGCGGGCCCCGGGGCCGCGCTCCCCATCCGGTCAGACACCGCCGTTGCGGCGCTTGTTGAAGATGTCGAAGGCGACCGCCAGGAGCAGCACGATGCCCTTGATGGCCATCTGCCAGGCGGCGTCCACGCTCAGGATCGACAGGCCCATGTTCAGCACGCCCATGACGAGGCCACCGACGACCGCGCCCACGACCGTTCCGATGCCGCCCTGCACGGCGGCGCCGCCGATGAACACCGCGGCGATGGCATCCAGTTCGTAGTTCTGACCGGCGGATGCCACGGCGCCACCGGCGCGAGCGGTGCTGACCACCGCGGCGAGGCCCGCGAGCACGCCCATGTTCACGAAGATGAAGAAGTTGACCCACTTCGTCTTCACGCCGCTCATCACGGCGGCGAAGAGATTGCCGCCCATCGCGTAGATGTGGCGACCGAACGTGGTGCGGTTGAGCACGAACGTGTACGCCAGCACGAGCACGGCGAGGATGATCAGCACGATCGGGGTGCCGTTGTAGGCGGCGATCGTGAAGGCGACCGCCATGATCGCGACGACCGCGATGGCGTTCTTGAGCCAGAACGACCACGCGAGCTCGCGGGGCAGTTCGAGGCGGCGCAGCGTGGCCCGGGTGCGCAGCTGCTGGACGATCAGCAGCACGCACGCGATCGCGCCCAGCACGAGGGTCAGGGAGTCCCAGTTGCCGAGGTAGCCCAGGAACGGCGGCAGCCAGCCGGCGCCGATCGCGGTGAAGCCGTCGGGGAGGCCGCTGATCGTGCCACCGGTGAGGAGCACGAGCGTGAGGCCGCGGAAGAGCAGCATGCCGGCCAGGGTGACGATGAACGCCGGGATGCCGACGAAAGCGACCCAGAAGCCCTGCCACGCACCGACCACGGCACCGACGACGAGCGAGAGCAGTACGGCGACGAACCAGGGCAGACCCCATTGATTCATCGCGATCGCGGCGATGGCGCCGACCATCGCGACGACCGAACCGACCGACAAATCGATGTGGCCGGCGATGATCACCATCACCATGCCGATCGCGAGGATCAGCACATAGGCGTTCTGCTGGATGAGGTTGTTGACGTTGCCCGGCATGAGCAGGCGCCCGCCCGTGAGCACCTGGAACAACACGATGATGATGACGAGAGCGGCGAGGATGCCGAACTGACGGAAGTTGATGCGCGACAGGATGCCGCGGCGGCGCGGACCCGGTTGCGTCGGCGCCTCGACCGTCTGGGTGGATGCGGTGGCCATTGCTGTCAGTTCCTTCCGGCGGTCATGTGCCGCATGAGGGTCTCCTGCGTCGCGTCGTCGCGGCTGACCTCGGCCGTGATGCGTCCCTCGGAGATGGTGTAGATGCGGTCGGAGAGGCCGATGACCTCGGGCAGCTCCGACGAGATGACGATGACGGCCTTGCCCTGGGCCGCGAGCTCGTTGATGATCCCGTAGATCTCGTACTTGGCCCCGACGTCGATGCCGCGGGTGGGCTCGTCGAGGATCAGCACGTCGGGTCCGGTGAACATCCACTTCGACAGGACCACCTTCTGCTGGTTCCCGCCGGAGAGGCGCCCGGTGATCGCGGCGACGCTGGGCGCCTTGATGTTCATCTTGTAGCGGTAGGAGTCGGCGACCTTGTACTCGCGATAGCGGTCGACCACGCCCAGGCGGGCGAGGCGGGCCAGAGCGGATGCCGACACGTTGACCTGGATGTCGCCGATGAGGTTGAGACCGTACTTCTTGCGGTCCTCCGTCGCGTAGGCGATGCCGTGCTTGATCGCCGCGTCGACGGTGCGCACGTCGATCTGCTGACCGTTCTTGTAGACCTCGCCCGAGATGCCGGTGCCGTACATGCGACCGAAGATGCTCATCGCGAGTTCGGTGCGACCGGCGCCCATGAGACCGGCGAAGCCGACGATCTCGCCCGCGCGCACCATGAACGACGCGTCCTGGATGACGACGCGCTCGGTGTCGACGGGGTGGTGCACGGTCCAGTTCTCGACGCGGAACAGCTCTTCGCCGATGTCGGGTTCGCGCGGCGGGAACAGGCTGTTGAGGTCGCGGCCGACCATGGCGCGGATGATGCGCCCCTCGTCGGTGTCGGGGTCGGAGCGGTGCATCGTCTCGATGGTGCGGCCGTCGCGGATGATCGTGATGCGATCCGCGATGCGCAGCACCTCTTTGAGCTTGTGGCTGATGATGATGCACGTGATGCCCTGCGTGCGCAGCTGGTCGATGAGGTCGAGCAGGTGCGCCGAGTCGTCGTCGTTGAGGGCGGCGGTCGGCTCGTCGAGGATGAGGAGCTTGACCTCCTTGGCCAGTGCCTTCGCGATCTCCACCAGCTGCTGCTTGCCGACGCCGAGCTCGTAGATCTTGGTGGCCGGGTTCTCGCGGAGCCCCACGCGCTTGAGCAGGTCGGCGGCGGCGGTGTTGGTGGCGTTCCAATCGATGACGCCGCGCTTGGACTTCTCGTTGCCGAGGAAGATGTTCTCGGCGATCGAGAGGTAGGGGCTCAGCGCCAGCTCCTGGTGGATGATGACGATGCCGGCGGCCTCGCTGTCGTTGATCGAGCGGAACTCCATCCGCTCGCCCTCAAGGGTGATGGTGCCCTCGAAGGAGCCCGCCGGGTAGACGCCGCTGAGCACCTTCATCAGGGTCGACTTGCCGGCGCCGTTCTCGCCGCAGATCGCGTGGACCTCACCGCGGTACACGTCGATCGACACGTCGGCCAGGGCCGGCACGCCGTTGAACGACTTCGAGATCCCCGCCATGCGCAGGATCGGTTCGGTCATGGTGTGTTTCCTCCGTCAGCTCCCTCGCTGCGATGGCGAGGATCGAGCGGCGGGGCGGGCGAACCCGCCCCGCCGCGAGAGGGCCGGGGCGGGCGAGCCCGCCCCGGCCGATGGGGATCAGAGCCCGACGTCAGAGGCCTTCAGGAAGCCCGAGTCGATGAGCTTGGACTGCACGTCGTCCTTGACGACGACCTCGGGGGTCAGCAGGTAGGACGGGACGACCTTCTTGCCGTTGTCGTAGGTCTTGGTGTCGTTGACCTCGACCTCCTTGCCGTCCTTGATCTCCTGGATCATCGTGAAGACGCGGTCGCCGAGGGCACGGGTGTCCTTCCAGACCGTCATCGACTGCGTGCCGTCGAGGATCGCCTTGACGTTGGCCTTGTCGGCATCCTGACCCGTGATGATCGGGTACTCGGCGCCGGCGGTGTAGCCGGCCGACTTCAGCGACGCCTCGATGCCGATGGCGAGGCTGTCGTTGGGCGAGAGCACGACGTTGACCTTCTTGCCGTCGCCGTAGAACGACGAGAGACGGTTGTCCATCTCGGCCTGCGCCTTGTCGGACGCCCAGCCCTGGATGCCGATCGACGCCCATGCGTCGTCGTTGGCGGGCGACTTGCCGCTGGGGACCACCAGCTGGCCCTTCTCGACGTAGGGCTGGAGCACGTCCCAGGCACCGGCGAAGAAGAACTTGGCGTTGTTGTCGTCGGGGCTGCCGGCGAAGGGCTCGAGGTTGAAGGGACCCTTGCCGTCCTTCAGGCCCAGCTGCTCCTCGATGTACTGGCCCTGCAGGGTGCCGACCTTGTAGTTGTCGAAGGTGGCGTAGTAGTCGACGTTCTCGCTGCCGTTGATCAGGCGGTCGTAGGCGATGACGGTGGCGTTCTGCGACTTGGCCTCTTCGAGGACCGGGCCGAGCGTCGAACCGTCGATGGCGGCGATGACGAGGATCTTCGCGCCACCCGAGATCTGGTTCTGGATCTGGCTGATCTGCTGGTCGGTCTTGTTGTCGGCGTACTGCAGGTCGACCGTGCACCCGGCATCCTGCAGCTTCTTCTGCAGCTGCTCGCCGTCGTTGATCCAGCGCTCGAGGCTGCGGGTCGGCATCGCGATGCCGACGTTGCAGTCGCCGCTCGCGCCGGCGGCGTCTCCGCCGCCCTCGGCGGGGCGCGTCGAGCTGCAGGCTCCGAGGCCCACCGCGAGTGCGGCGATGGCCGCACCGGTCAGGATTTTCTTCAGCATGTGATCTGCGTTCCTCTCTGAACAGCAGGGACCGTGTGGTCCGTACCCGCGCCCTCCCCGGCGTCGGATCGGGTACGTCATCGTCCCGGCACTCTGGTCCGTCGAATTATGACGGCTCCGAAAAAATATCCACCGCGGGGGGTTTTGTCTATAGGCACGTCAAAATTGTCCACGCCGTGATCAGACCGTGACCGAACGTGCCGGATCCCCGGAAAGACGCGGCCGAGACAGTCTTCAGCGGGTGTCGCGGTCGGCGCCCGACCACAGATCGCCGCACTCGATGAGCGACGCGCCCTGCGCGACGAGGTACGGCCGCGCGCCCACGTCGCCCCGGGCGGCGTCCGCGACGGCGGCCCAATGCGATCGGCCGAGCAGCACGGGATGACCCGGGGCCCCGGCGTACGCCGCTTGCGCGAGCGCGTCCCGATCCGCGTGCCGGAGCATGCGCGCCACGGCCGCGGGCGGCATCCCCGGGGTGTCGACGGGGACGACGACAGCGGCGATCCCCGCCCCGGATCCCAGCGCGCCGAGGCCGGCCCGCAGGGAGGCCGCCATCCCCGACTCCCAGTCGGCCACGGTCACGATCGTCGCCACAGGAGGAACGAGAGCGACGGCCTCCTCAGCCCCGGCTCCCAGCGCGACCGTGACGTCGCGGCATCCGCCCTCCGTCAGCGCGCGGACGGCGAGGGCGATCCACGGCGTTCCCGCGGGGGTGCGCGCGAGAGCCTTGGGACCGCCGAAACGACGACCCGCGCCCGCGGCCAGCACGAGCCCCGAGACGGCGACGGGAGGCGCGGCGGGCATGGTCACGACAGCGTAGCGTGCGCGAAACACGCCCCGATTACCGTCGTCCCATGCTCGATCTGGCCGCCGACCTGGTGCCTCTGATGGATGCCGGGGTGCCGCTCGCGGCCGTCACGGTGACCGCCGTGGTGCGCAGCGCCCCGCGCGGCGTGGGCGCGACCCTCGTCGTCACGCGCGACGCGCGCGTCATCGGATCGATCTCCGGAGGCTGTGTCGAGAACGACGCCGTGATGCTCGGTCTCGACGCCCTGCGCACCGGACACGTGCGTCGCGCGCGCTTCGGGTTCACCGACGACGGCACCGTCACCCCGATCGCGGCGGGCCTCGCGTGCGGGGGTGCGGTCGACGTCGTGGCCTACCCGCTCGACGACAGCGTCCGCCCGGCGCTCGAAGCAGCCCGCGCCGGACGGAAGGCGACCGTGCGCCTCGATCTCGACGGAGGACCGGTCGTGCTCGAGCGGCCCGCGGCCCCGCGCCTGATCGTCCTCGGCGCCGGCGAGCACGCGGCGGCGCTGTGCCGGCTCGGCTCGGCCGCCGGATTCCGGGTCACGGTGTGCGACGACTGGGCGCTCCTGGCCACGCGCGAGCGCTTCCCCGACGCCGCCGAGGTCGTCGTCGCCGCTCCGCACGAGTACCTCGCGACCGTCGACGACGCCGACGAGCGCACCGCGGTGTGCGTCCTGACGCACGACGAGCGGCTCGACATCCCTGCCCTGCGCACGGCACTGCGGATGCCGGTGGGCTTCGTCGGCGCGATGGGCGCGCGGGCGACCGTCGCGCGCCGCGCGCAACTGCTGCGGAACGCGGGAGTGACGGATGCCGAGCTCTCGAGGCTCCACTCCCCTCTCGGCCTCGACCTCGGAGGCGCCTCTGCCGAAGAGACCGCCCTGTCGGTGATCGCCGAGATCGTGGCATCCCGCAACGCGGCGAGCGCACGACCCCTGCGCGAGAAGGCGGGGGCGAGGCTGCACGGACCGGGTGCCGCGGGACACGGCCCCTCCTCGGGAGCGCGCGCCCGGGTCTCGGCCGCGGACGACGCCGGCCTCGCGTGCGGCGTGAGGACCGCATGAGCGCGCTCGTGGTGCGCGGCGCCGTGGCCGTCGTCGAGGCGGCGGGCCGCGTGCGCACGGGCGACGTCGTGATCGCCGACGGGCGGGTCGTCGA
Organism: Microbacterium galbum; assembly: GCF_032464915.1. Taxonomy (NCBI): domain Bacteria; kingdom Bacillati; phylum Actinomycetota; class Actinomycetes; order Micrococcales; family Microbacteriaceae; genus Microbacterium; species Microbacterium galbum. Next base: position 1,151,148 of record NZ_JAWDIS010000001.1, read on the forward strand.
CGCGGCCGACCTCACCGGAGCGCGGGTTGTCGACGCGAGCGGGTGCGTCGTGACGCCGGGCCTGGTCAACGCCCACCACCACCTGCTGCAGACCGCGTTCCGTACGCTCCCCGGCACCCGCGGCATCCCGATGCGCGAGTGGCTTCCGGCGATGGCGTCGGCATACGGCGAAGCGGGCGTCGACCCCGACCTGACGCTGCTGGCCGCGCGTGCCGGCCTCGCCGAAGCGCTGCTGAGCGGGGTGACGACGGTCGCCGATCACCATCTGACCTGGCCGAGCGGTGCCGACACCGTCGGGATGGCGCGGGCCGCGGCCGACGCCGCCGCGGGGCTCGGTGCACGCCTCGCGTTCGTGCGGGGAACCGCGCGCGACGACCCGCAGGAGGCCGCCGCCTCGGCCGAGGCGATCGTCTCGGCGCTCGTGTCCGAGGGCGCCGGCGGCGTCTCGGTCGACGGGATGCTGCAGGTCGCGGTCGGGCCCGCCGGGGTGCACAGCGATCCCCGCGAGACGTTCGAGCTGCTGGGCGAGGTGGCCCGACGCCACGGGCTCCGACGACGCACGCAGGCCAACGAGGTGGTCGACGTCGCGATCGCGCTCGAGCGCTACGGACGACGACCCCTCGATCTGCTCGATGAGTGGGGCTGGCTCGCTCCCGACGTGACGCTCGCCCACCTCTGCGACGTCGCCCCCGACGAGATCGCCCGCCTCGCGGCATCCGGGGTCACCGCCACCCATGCGCCCGGCTGCGACGTGCCGATGGGCTGGGGAGTCGCCCCGGTTCGGCGTCTCCTCGACGCGGGGATCGCGGTGGGCCTGGGAACCAGCGGCGGCGGCAGCAACGACGCGGGCCATCTTCTCGCGGACGCGCGCCTGGCGATGCAGGTCTCGGCGCTGGTGGGACCGCAGCTGCCGGCATCCGAGGTGCTGTCGATGGCCACGGAGGGCTCCGCCGACGGTCTCGGTCGCCCCGAACTCGGACGCCTGACGCCGGGCTCGGCCGGCGACCTGTGCCTGTGGGACGTCTCGGGCGTGGCCGATGCGGGCGTCGCGGATCCCGTCGCGGGGCTGCTCTGGGCCTCGCCCGGCCGGCGCCCGCGCACGGTCGTCGTGGGCGGGCGGATCGTGGTCGACGAGGGCCGCCTCGCGACGGCCGACGAGGGCGAGATCGTCGCCCGCCTCTTCGAGAGGGTGGCACGATGACGTCCATGGCTCCACCGGCGGTCCCCCTCTCCGCGCTTCCGACCCCCGACACGCACACCCCCACGAGCGACGAGCGCCTCGGCGCGCACCTGCGCAGCCTGCGGAAGGCGCGCGGACTCACGCTCACCCAGCTCGCCGAGGCGGCCGAGCTGTCGCATCCGTTCCTCAGCCAGCTGGAGCGCGGGCTCGCCCGGCCGAGCATGGCGAGTCTCGAGCGGCTCGCACGGGCCCTGGGTACGAGCCGGGTCGAGCTGATCGCGGGCTCCGAGCCCCCGCGTGCCGACGCCGATGCGCAGCCGTCGTTCGTCGCGGCCGGAGAGGGCGTGACCGGTCCGTACGCGGAGGGCACCGCGCGCCTGCTCGCGGAGGGCCCGCGCCGCTTCGAGCCGCTGGAGTTCACGGGGTCCAACCCGCAGCCGGGCGATCACTACGTGCACGACGAGGACGAGTTCCTCACGGTGCTCGAGGGCTCGATCGTGATCTCGTTCGGCGCCTTCGGCGAGCGCACGCTGCACGTCGGCGACTCGGTGTACTGCCGCTCGGGCACGCCGCACCGCTGGCACTCGCCCGACGGCACGCCCTATCGCCTGCTGATCGTCAAGGAGGTCGTCCACGGCGACGGCGCCGACGATCCGACCGACGTCTGACCGAGGAGGAGAACGCGTGAGCGCAGGGGTGAGCTTCGATGCCGTGGTGCGGGAGCGACGGGATGCCGCCGACGGGATCGTCGTGCTGGACCTCGAGCGCGCGACGGGGACGCTGCCGCACTGGTCACCGGGGGCGCACATCGACGTGGTGCTGCCCGACGGACTCGAGCGGCAATACTCGCTGTGCGGCTCGCCGAGCGCGCGCGGCACGTGGCGCATCGGGGTGCTCCGCGAGCGCGAGGGCTCGGTGTGGTTGCACGAGAACGCGCACGTCGGGGCCACGCTGCGGGTCCGGGGCCCCGCGAACCACTTCCTCTTCGCCCCGACCGCGGGGCGCTCGTACGTGTTCGTCGCCGGCGGCATCGGGATCACGCCGATCGTGCCCATGATCGAGGCCGCGGAGGCGGCGGGGGCCGCCTGGACCCTGCTCTACGTCGGACGGTCGCGTGCGACGATGGCCTTCGTCGATGAGCTCGAGCAGCGCCACGGCGACCGCGTCGAGGTGTTCGCCGCAGACGAGGGGCGCCGACTCGACATCCCCCGACGCCTGGGCACGCCCGTCGCCCGCACGGTCGTGTACGCGTGCGGACCCGCGCGTCTGCTCGAGGCCCTCGACGCCACGATGGCGGTCTGGCCGCGCGGGAGCCTGCACGTCGAACGCTTCGAGGCGAAGGTGCTCGGTCCGCCCGTGTGGACGGAGCCCTTCGAGGTCGACCTCATGATGTCGGGCCTGACCGTGACCGTTCCGCCGGAGCGGTCGATCCTCGACGTGGTCGAGGAGAACGGCATCGTCGTGCCCTCGAGCTGCCGCGTGGGCACGTGCGGCACCTGCGAGGTCGCGGTCGTCGACGGCGACGTCGAGCACCGCGACTCCGTGCTGTCTCCGGAAGAGCAGGAGGCCAACCGCACGATGATGCCGTGCGTCTCGCGAGCCGCGTGCGATCGGATCACCCTCGAGCTCTAGGGCTTCACCCTCACGATCACCCGCTGGTCGCAGGACCCCTCGCGCACGGCGACTCAGAACTCGACGCGGCGACCCAAACGGCCGGCCCGCGCATCGGCAGCCGCCCGACGGAGCACGCGCAGCTTCCCGGGACGCCCCGTCAGCACCGTACAGCCGAGGCACAGGGCCCAGAACAGGGCGGCATTCACCGAGCGGGCGGGACTGCGCCGACGACCGGTGCGCAGCTCACGGTGGATGCGATTGCGGACCGAGTAGTACAGCAGGGCGTCGTTCGTGGACCGGAACATCGCCAGGACCTCGAACCCGGGCGGCATCCATCGCTCGCCGCGCGGATCGACCACGACGGCGTCGCGAGACAGACGGATGAGCCCGCCCGCCGCGACGATGCGCGAGGTGTACTCCAGGTCGTCGCCGTAGAGCACGCGAGCGGTGTCGGGGAAGCCGATGCGCCGGATGACGTCCGCCCCCACGAGGAGCCCCCCATACGGGGCGTAGGCCAGATCCGCCCCGCTCGCAGCCGCCGGACGCCGCAGCCCCAGGCGCTCCCCCGCGCGGCGGGCGAAGAGGGTCAGCTCGACGCCGGCGAACGACCGGTCTTCGCGCGGCTGCTCCCGCGCCTGCTCCACCCGGCTCGCCTCGGCGACCTCGGCGGGCGCGGCTCCCGGGGCCCGGGTCGGGGCGACCGCGCACAGCCCGTGTCCCGCCGCGCGAAGAGCCCGCTCCTCGCGCAGGAGCGCCGCCAGCGCGTCGCCGGCGGGAAGGTTGTCGTCATCGAGCACCCACACATGGTCGGCCCCCGCCTCGACGGCCCGGGCGAGGGCGATCCCGAACGCGAGCGCCGATCCCTCGTTGCGTTCCAGGTGGTGCAGGTGCACCCGCGGCGCGTGCTCGCGCGCATACTCGACAAGCGCCTGCCGGGACGACGGGGTCGAGCCGTTGTCGACCACGACGACCTCCCTCACCCCCGCGGCGAGGAACGCGTCGACGGTCGCCAGACATGACGCCGATCGCGCGCCGTAGGTGACGGTGGCCCCGACCACGCGGGGGAGAGGAGAAGAAGAGGTCACGAGCTCAGCTTTCGTCGGAGGCGGGGGCGTAGACATCGGCCAGCGTGCGCCGGAAGCGCTCCACCGAGAACTCGGCAGCCGCCGCGGGCTGCACCGCGCGAGCCTGGCGGCGCGCGCCGGCAGGATCGTCGAGCGCAGCGCAGACGCCGTCCGCCAGACCCGCGGCGTCGTCGGCGACGGCGAAGGCCGAGAGGACGTCGTCGACGATGCCCTCGACGCCGATCGAGGTCGACACGACGGGGATGCCGCGCACCATGGCATCCACCGTCTTGAACTTCACGCCGGCACCCGATCGCAGCGGGATGAGGACCAGGGCGGCGTCGGCGTAGTACTCCTCGAGGGAGTCGACGCGACCGGTCACCGTGACGGTGTCGGGCACGAGCTCCGCCTCCCGCCGCATCTCGTCGGTGGGGTTCGCGCCCGCGAAGACGAACCGCGCGCCCGGGTGCCGCCGGTGGACGCGGGGAGCGATCTCGCGCAGGGTCCACAGGGCGGCGTCGGCGTTGACGGAGCGGTCGAACGCCCCCACGAACAGCACCGTTCCCCCACCCGTGGCCGTCGCGACGGCCGACGCTGCGACGGAGGCGGCACCCGGCGCGGCCGGCTCGGCAAGGGGCGGCCGCACGACGCGGACCGGGGCCGCGGAACGCGCCGCGCGGTGCACCACCGCGGCATCCTTCGCGCTGAAGACGAGAACCGTGCCGACGTCGGTGTAGACCCGCCGCTCGTCACGGCGCACGGTGGCGAGTCGCACGCGGGCGACCAGGCCCCGGGGAGACCACCGCGATCCGGCCGCGGCGAGGAAGCGTTCCGCGCTCTGCAGCATGACGTCGTGCGCGAAGACGAGGCGTCGGGCCGGAGCCCCCACCCAGCGGGCGAACCACCCCATCTGCGTCCACTGGAACTCCACGGCATCGGCCGCGGCGAAGAGCGCGCGCACCTCGGCCGACTGGGCGAAGGCGCGGCGCACGCGCCTCACCGGGCGGACGGGGAAGAACCGCCGCTGCTGCCGTTCGTCGAGAGCGGTGAGGCGCCGCAGACCGCGTCGGGGGGCGGGGAGAGGCACGAGGACGATGGTCGCGGTCACCGTGGATCGCGCGCGGGCCGCGCGATTGTCGTCGGAGTCGGGGGCGACGAGGGTGACCTCGTGTCCGTCGTCGGCGAGCGCCCGCAGGTGGAGGAGGTAGTACTGGCCTCCGGCGTGCGGAATGCCGTCGAACGGCACCACCGGCGCGACACTGACGATCCTCACGTGCGTCCTCCCCGGCGCCGACGGCGCGGCGCTCGAGCCCACTCTGCGGATATCGCTCGCGCACTCCCCCGGCCGCGCTCCCGCACAGGGCGGGTGAAGCAGCCGGTCGCGGCGAGTTCCGCCAGCGGGTGAGAACGGGGACGGTGCGCGCTCACGATGCCGCGCGGCCACGCGAGACCGGGGGCGTCGACGCTTCCACCGACGCGTAGTGTCCGCCCGGGAAGGGAGCCGAGGTGAGGATCACGCACGTCCAGAGCAGCTTCGTCGCATCGCTGGGCGGGGCCGAGTCGTACGTGCTCGCCCTGGCCTCCGAGCAGGCCCGGCGAGGTGACGAGGTCGAGATCCTCACCGCGTGGACCGACCCCGACACCGTCGAGCGGGCGCGCCGAGCCGGCGTGGCCGTGCGCGTGCGCGCGACCTATCGCCCGTATCGCCCCGACCAGCACGGAGCGGGCACCGCCGCCAAGATCGCGTTCCACGCGCTCGACGTGCTCGGCACCCTCGGACCGGCGACCTGGATGCCGGAGGAGGCGCGGTCCGACGCAGTGGTGCACGTCCACCGCTTCCAAGGCGTGGGCGCTCAGGTGCTCCGGGCTCGACACGGCGCGGTGGTGCACACCGCGCACGACTACTGCCTCGTCGACACGACGTCCACCTCCATCCGCGACGGACACGAGCCCGCGCGTCTCGGCGGCGTGCAGCGGCTGCGCGCTCGCGCCAACTGGCTCGCGGCCCAACGCGCCAGCATCCTGGTGTTCCCGAGCGAGCGCGCACTGGCCCGTCACCATGCCCTGGGCATGCCCGCCGAGGGTGTCGAGCAGCGGGTCGTTCCGCACGGGTGGCCGGCACCCGCCGTCTCACCCGCCCACATCGAGACCGGGGGACGCACCCGTCCGCGCTTCGTGTTCCTCGGCAAGCTCCAGGCGACCAAGGGCATCGACCTGCTGCTGCGGGCGTGGGAGCAGGCCGACATCGACGCAGAGCTGGTCGTCGCCGGCGACGGCCCCGAGCGGCCGACCATCGAACGCGCGGCGGCGACGGGGAGGATCACCTACGCCGGATGGGTCGACGCCCAGCAGAAGGCCGACCTGATCGCCTCCGCGACGGCGCTGGTGTTCCCCTCGCTCTGGCCCGAGACGTTCGGGCTCGTGATCGCCGAGAGCCTGCTCATGCGGTGCCCGGTGATCGCGACCCCCCAGGCCGCCGGCGCTTTCGTGCGAGACGGCGAGAACGGACTCGTGACGACGGACGCCACACCGGGGTCGCTCGCCCGCGCCCTGCGTCGCCTCGCGCACGATGCGACGCTGCGGGAGGGCCTGGCCCGGGGGGCCGCCGCGAGCGCCGCGGCGCTCGACTTCGGTCGCCACGTCGACCGTGTGCAGGCGGTTTACGCCGACGCGCGCGGGATCTTCGCTCGGGCGCGCTGAGCCGACGTCGACCACCCTCGCGAGAGGCGGGGGCGCGCGTCGTCCGCGACGAACGCATGGACGCTGTCGGCATCCCGCGTTCACGCACCGAACCGCAGCCTGTCCGACATGTTTGTCATGAGGGTCACGCGGGAGAAATACGGCGGAAACGCACGCTTCCTAGCATCGGATCACCGCCAGATGTTGCTCACACCAACACTGACGCAGCCGCCCCGAGCGGCTCGCCCCATCGCCGTGGCGCTCGTCTCGACTCCTGCCTTCCCGACTCTCCGGAGGTCTTCGTGTCCGCCGTTCCACCCGTCTCGATCGCCGCTCTGCGGGGTGTGCGACTCGCCTCCGGCGACATCGTCGACATCGCGCTCGACGGCGACACGGTGCTCGCGGTGGTCCCGGCCGGCACCCCGCTGCCCGAGACCGACGGCGTCGTGCTCGACCTCCCCGGCTACCTCGTCACCGCCGCCGGCGCCGAGCCGCACGCCCACCTCGACAAGTCGCAGTCGTGGGATGCCATCCGGCCCCCGTTCGGCGACCTCGAGCGCGCCATCGAGAGCTGGCACGCCTTCGCCCTGACCCTGGACGAGGACGACACGCTGCGCCGGGCCCGTTCCACGGCGCTGCGGATGCTGGCATCCGGGATCACCTCCGTCCGCACCCACGTCGACCTCCTGCGCGGAGAGGACGCCCTCACCGGTGTCCGCGCCCTGGTCCGGTTGCGGGCGGAGCTCGCGGGAGTCATGGACCTCGAGCTCGTGGCCCTCGGCGGCCCCACGGTCGCCGACGAGGTCTTCGAGGCCGCGCTCGACGCGGGCGTCGACCTGGTGGGCGGTGCGCCGCATCTCGCCGACGACCCGGTCGCCGACCTCGAACGCCTCGTCGCCCTCGCCCGGCGCCGCGACGTCGGCCTCGACCTGCACACCGACGAGAGCCTCGCGGGAGCCGACACCCTGGCCGCCTACGCCCGAGCCGTCACCGGCTGGCACCGGCCACGGACCGCGGGCCACTGCGTGCGGCTGAGCATGATGCCCGCGGCCGACCTCACCGCCCTCGCAGAGCAGGTCCGCACCGCCGACATCGGCGTCATCGCCCTGCCGATCACCAACCTGTACCTGCAGGGATGGGATGCCGAGCACGCCGTGCCCCGCGGGATCGCGCCGATCGGACGGCTCAAGACCGCCGGCGTCCGCGTCGCGGCCGGAGCCGACAACGTGCGCGACCCCTTCAACCCGGTGGGCCGCTGCGACCACCTCGAGACCGCCTCGCTGCTCGTCAGCGCCGGGCACCTCGCCCCGGAGGACGCCCTGGAGGCCGTCACCGTCGGCGCGCGAGACGTGATGGGGCTGCCGTTCGCGGGACCGGTCGCCGGCGCGCGGGCGGAACTGTTGGCGATCCAGGCGGACTCCCTCGGCGAAGCCGTCGCCTTCGCCACTGCCGACCGCGTTGTCATCCATCGGGGACGTCTCGTCAGCCGCACCCGCGTCGCGACCGAGACCGCCGCCCTCTCCTCGTCCGTCCCCACCCGCACCGCCGCACCCGCGACGGCGTCGTAACCCGACCCCACGGAAAGTGAGCGCCCCCGTGACCCTGGCCTCCCCCGCCCCGGCATCCGTCGCGGATCCCACCGCGCCGATCCTGGACTTCCGCAACGTCGCCATGACGTTCCCCAACGGCACCACCGCCCTCTCGGGCGTCGACCTCACTGTCGAGCGCGGCGAGTTCGTCAGCGTCGTCGGCCCCTCGGGCTGCGGTAAATCCACGCTGCTGCGCATCGCCTCGGGTCTCGAATCCGCCAGCGAGGGCACCGCGACCGTCAACACCGACCGCATCGGCTACGTCTTCCAGGACGCGACCCTGCTGCCGTGGCGCGACGTGCAGGCCAACGTCGAGCTGCTCGCCGAGCTCAACTGGCAGCCCAAGCGCGTGCGCACCCCGAAGGCCCAGTGGGCGATCGACCTCGTCGGCCTGAAGGGGTTCGAGAAGCACCTCCCCAAGCAGATGTCGGGCGGCATGAAGATGCGCGCCTCGCTCGCCCGCTCCCTCACGCTCGACCCCGAGCTCTTCCTCTTCGACGAGCCCTTCGGTGCGCTCGACGAGATCACCCGCGAACGCCTGAACGACGAGCTCATCAAGATCTTCGTCGAGCAGAAGTTCGGCGGGCTCTTCATCACCCACTCGGTCTCGGAGGCCATCTACCTCTCCACGAAGGTCGTCGTGATGTCGGGTCGCCCCGGCCACCTCGTCGACACGTTCGAGGTCCCCTTCGACATGCCGCGCGACCCCGAGATCCGCTACACCGCCGAGTTCGCGAAGCTCGTCGGCGAGGTCTCCCACGCCCTCCGGGAAGGACACTCATGAGCACCACCTCCGCTGAGCCCGTCGTCGACGAGGCGGCCGTACCCCCGGCATCCACTCCCCCGGTCGAGCCGCCCCGCACCCGCACGGCACCGCGTCGTCGGGGCTTCGGATCCCGCGCCGCCGTCATCGGTCCCCCGCTCGCGGTCCTCGTCGTGCTGCTCGGCGGCTGGTACGCCGTGTCGATCGCCCTGGCCGCGTCGGGCAAGGGCTTCCTCATGCCGATGCCGCACGAGATGTTCACGCTGGGGTTCTTCGACCCGCAGGTGGGCGCCGACATCTGGATCGCCCTGTTCCGGACGACCGGCGTCGCGCTCACCGGCCTCGCGGTGGCGATGATCCTCGGCATCGGCTGGGCGATCGCGATGTCGCTGGCGCGGTGGGTCGAGCGTTCGACCTACGCCTACGCGGTGATGCTGCAGTGCATCCCGATCCTCGCGCTCGTGCCGCTGGTCGGCTTCTGGTTCGGGTACGAGTTCACCGCCCGCGTGATCGTCTGCGTGCTGATCGCCCTGTTCCCGATGGTCTCGAACACGCTGTTCGGCCTGCAGTCGGTCGACAAGTCGCAGCGCGAGCTGTTCCGCCTGCAGAAGGCGAACAAGTGGACGGTGCTGACCAAGCTCACCCTCCCCGCCGCCCTGCCCTCGATCTTCGTCGGCATGCGCACCTCGGCGGGCCTGTCGGTCATCGGCGCGATCGTCGGTGACTACTTCTTCCGCCGCGGCGAGCCGGGCATCGGCTCACTCATCGCCAACTACCAGTCGCGCCTGCAGAGCGCCGAGCTGTTCGCCGCCATCCTCGCGGCCTGCCTGCTCGGCGTCGCGATCTTCGCGTTCTTCGGCTGGCTGTCGAAGGTGGCCGTCGGCCGCTGGTACGAAAGCGCCCTCTAGACCCCGGATGCCACCGCACCGCCCTCCCGCGCGCATGCGCCGGAGGCGGCATCCGGCGTACCCGAAATACCGCAGCTCCCCCTCCCGCACCCGAGCACCACCGACGTCACAGAAAGCGAACCAGCATGCAGCGCTCCACCCTTCTCCGCGGCACCGCCGTCACCGGCGCCGTCGCGATCGCCCTGACCCTCACCTCCTGCGCCGGCAGCGCGGCGGAGAGTGCGCCGGCCGCCTCCTCCGACATGGAGATCGGTTCGGTCGACCTCTCGACCGACTGCCCCTCGACGATCGTCGTCCAGACCGACTGGAACCCCGAGGCCGAGCACGGTCACCTTTACGAGATGATCAAGGACGACTACACGATCGACGCCAACACCAAGGCGGTCACGGGTCCCCTCATGTCGGACGGCGAATACACCGGCGTCAACCTCGAGATCCGAGCCGGCGGCCCCGCCATCGGCTTCCAGACGGTCTCGGCGCAGATGTACCAGGACGACGCGATCACCCTCGGCTACATCAGCACCGACGAGGCGATCCAGCTCTCGTCGACCACGCCCACCAAGGCCGTCTTCGCCCCTCTCGACATCAGCCCGACGATGGTCATGTGGGACCCGGAGACCTACCCCGACGTCAAGACGATCGATGACGTCAAGGCCGCCCTCACGGCGAAGGGCGGCGTCTGGCGCTACTTCGACGGCTCCGCCTACATCGAGTACCTCAAGAGCGCCGGTCTCGCCGACTCGGCGATCCTCGACGGCTCGTACGACGGCACGCCCTCGAACTTCGTCGCCGCCGGCGGCAAGGACATGCAGCAGGGCTTCGCCTCGGCCGAGCCGTACGTCTACCAGAACGAGGTGTCGGCCTGGGGCAAGCCGGTCGACTTCGCCCTGATCCACGACGCCGGGTGGCAGACCTACCAGTCGTCGGTCTCGGTCAAGTCCGACTCCTTCGACGAGCTGTCGCCGTGCCTGTCGAAGCTCGTGCCCGTGCTGCAGAAGGCCGGCGTCGCGTACTATAAGGACCCCTCCGCCGCGAACGACCTCATCCTGAAGCTCGTCGACGAGTACGCCACCGGCTGGACCTACACGCAGGGCGTGGCCGACTACTCCGTGAAGACTCAGGTCGACCTCGGCCTCGTGGGCGACGGCCCCGACTCCACCTACGGCAACTTCGACGACGACCGCTTCGCGGACTTCTTCGACAAGGCCGGCAAGGTCTACACCGACCTCGGCACCCCGCCCGCGTCGGGCTACACCCCGGCCGACCTCTACACGAACGAGTTCATCGACACCTCGATCTCGTTCTGACCCGCTCGGCCCGGTCCGCCTCGTGCGGGCCGGGCCGTTCGGCTCCCTCTCGCGCCCCGGGCCCCTGAGCTCGTCGAAGGGACCGGAGCCCCCGACACCCCCGGTGGCTTCGACAGGCTCAGCCACCTCCGCCCCACCGCACGACCGGTGACGACGACGAGCTCGGCCGCACCGCGGCATCCACCCCACCCGCCCCACCCGGAGAAACACCCATGAGCGACACCGCCACCCGCGTCCTCTCCCTCGAGGACGAACTGCTCGACCTGCTCGGCCCCGCCGCCGTCAGCACCGAACCGCGCGTGCGCGAGCGCGCCAGCGTCGACGGCTCCCCGATGTCACCGATCATCGCCGCGAAGCTCCCCCTGGGCCTCGCCGACCTCGTCGTGTTCGCCGCCGACGCCGAGCAGATCGCCACGGCCGTGGCCGCGGCATCCCGTCACGGGGTACCGATCACCGTGCGCGGCAAGGGCACCGGCAATTACGGTCAGGCCATCCCGATGCAGGGCGGCCTCGTGATCGACACCACGCGCGCCAAGGCCATCGTCGAGGTCGGCGACGGGTACATCACCGCCGAGGCCGGGACTCCGATGGTGCTGCTCGAGCAGGCCGCGTGGGCCGCCGGCCAGGCGCTGTGGATGTACCCGTCGACCGCGCAGTCCACGATCGGCGGTTTCCTCTCGGGCGGCTCCGGGGGCACCGGGTCGATCGCACACGGCTCCAACGATCGGGGCTTCGTCGCCGCCCTCGACGTCGTGCACGCCGACGGCAGCGACCAGATCATCCACGTCGAGGGCGACGAGGCCCAGAAGTACGTGCACAACTACGGCACCGCCGGGGTCATCGTGCGCGCGACGGTCCGCCTCGAACCGCTGCGCGAGTGGCGTGGGCTGTGGGCGAGCTTCCCCGACTTCGCCGGCACCCTCGCCGTGCTGCAGACCATCGGCAATCTCGAGCCCACCCCGCGGCTCGTGTCGGGCGACGGGCCCGAGATCTCGGCATCCCTCCCCTCCGACGAGGCGATCCCCGAGGGCCGATCGAGCCTGCGCGCGATCGTCGACGCGTCGCTGATCGAGGAGATCACCGCGATCGTCGAGGGCGCGGGCGGACGTGTCGAGGCGGTGCGCGAGGGGCCGCAGGCCAGCATCCGCCTGTCGATGCTCAGCTACAACCACCCGATCGAGTGGTACCAGAAGAGCCAGCCGCACGAGGTGTTCCACCTCGAGGTCGCGGGTGCGCCGCTCGCGGACGACATCGAGGCCGTCGAGAGCGTATTCGCCGGCGGCAAGCTGCACATCGAGTCGACGAAGGCGTTCCCGATCGGCATGCTGGCAGCCCCCTACGTCAGCGAGGACGACGTCTACCGCGGCATCGCCGCGCTCAACGCCATCGGCGTGGGCGTGCACAACCCCCACCAGTGGAACGTCGACTTCAACGTCGAGCAGACGGTCGAGACCGCGCGCCTCACCGACCCGAACGGCCTGCTGAACCCCGGCAAGCTCAACCCCGACTACACCGGCGCGCGCAAGGGAGCGATCATCTCATGACCCGTCTTCTCGCCGAGCTGAGCGGTTCCGCCGCCGCCGAGGCCCTCACCGAGGACTCGATCCTGGTGCTGCCCACCGGGGCGATCGAGCACCACGGACCGCACCTGCCCCTGGCGACGGATGCCATCGTCGCCGAGGCGTCCGCCACGGCCGCCGTCGCGCGCGCCGCCGCCCAGGGGCTCGACGTGTGGCAGCTGCCGACGCTGTCGATCACGAAGTCGGACGAGCACTCGTGGGCCCCCGGGACGCTGTGGCTCACGCCCGAGACCATGCTGCAGACCATCGTCGACATCGGCCGCTCGATCCTCACGACCCGGGCGCGCACGCTCGTGTTCCTCAACGGCCACGGCGGCAACGTCGCGCTGCTGAACGTCGCGAACCGTGAGCTGCGGCGCCGCTTCGGACTGCGCACGTTCTTCATGCCCGCCGCGCGCGTGCCCTCGTTCGACGGCACCGACGGGGGCCCCGACGAGCACGGGACCGGCATCCACGCCGGTCACGGCGAGACGAGCATGATCATGCACCTGCGCCCCGAGCTCGTGGACGCCACGAAATTCGAGGCCACGGTTCCGGCGCACATCGGCGACTTCCGGCACATTGGCTTCAACGGCAAGCCCGTGACCTTCGGGTGGCTCTCGAACGACTTCGGCCCCACCGGCGTGCTCGGCGACCCGACGGGGGCGAACGCCGCCCACGGCGCGGAGCTGTTCGAGGACAGCGTCTCGTTCGTCGTCGAGGCGCTCGAGGAGATCAGCCGATTCGACTACACGGCGTGACGAATCCGGATGCCGGCATCCGAGGGATGACGACGTGAGCGTCACGGCCGCCCCGGCCACCGGCGTCCGCGCCTACGGACAGGTGCTCGGCCTGCCCGGGGCCCGCAGCTTCGTGGCCGCCGGCATCCTCGCGCGCTTCCCGCGCGCGACGCTGTCGCTCGGCATCATCCTGCTCGTGTCGGCCACGACCGGGAGCTTCGCCTCGGCGGGGCTCGTCGTGGCGCCGCTCGTGGGCGGCATGGCCGTGGCCGCACCTCTCTGGTCGTCGCGGATGGACCGGCACGGCCAGGCCCGCGTCATCCTGATCTCGCTCGGATGCCTCGTGCTCGCGGCATCCGGTCTGCTCGCGCTCGTGCTGACGGGCGCGCCGTTCTGGACGTGGCTTGTCGCGGCGTTCGCGACGGGAGCAGCCACCCCCGACCTGACCTCCGCGGTGCGTGCGCGATGGACCGTGCTCGCGCCGGAGTCCCAGCGGACCCCGGCGCTGGCGCTCGAGACAATCGCCGATCAGATGGTGTTCATCGCGGGTCCGCCCGCGATCACGGCGGTGGCCGCCGCCCTGGATCCGGCGGTGGCGATGCTGGGCTCGCTCGGGCTCGGAGTGGTCGGCGGCGTATGGCTCGCCGCCCAGCGCGCAACGCAGCCTCCCCCGCAGCCGGGCGGGGCGCGCCGCGGGCTCGTCCTCCCGCCCGCGGGCGTCGTGCCGATCGCCCTGGCCTGCGTCGCGCTCGGCGGCGTCTTCGGGGCGTTCGACGTCAGCCTCGTCGGGTGGGCCGACGTCGGCGACCGTCCCTGGCTCGCCGGGCCCGCCTTCAGCGCCCTCGCGGTGGCCATCGCGATCGGATCGGTCGTGACCGGGGCGCGGACGTGGCGACTGTCCCCCGCCGCGCGGTACATCGGCTTCGCCGCCCTGGCCGCCGTCGTCGCCGCAGGGCTCCCGTTCGCCCAGGGCTCGGTGCCGCTGCTCTTCGGCGTCATCCTGCTGCTCGGTCTCGCGGTGTCGCCGGTGATGGTCTCCGGCATCCTCGTGGCATCCGCGCGCGCCCCCGAGGGCCGCGTGACCGAGACGCTCGCCTACCCGACCGCCGCGATGTCGCTCGGCGTGCCGATCGGCGGGGTGATCGCCGGAGCGGCTCTGGATGCCACGGGGCCTGCGACGGCTCTCGTCACCATCGCGGTGTCGCTGGCGCTGGCCGCGGGCATCGCGGCTGCGGGTGAGGCGTTGTTGCGGGTGGCGCGGCGGTGACCACGGACGCGGCGGCGCTGCACGAGCGAGGTCCCCGAGTCCGTCGAGAGCCCGGGACGCACGCGCGAGACCCGGCCCTCGGGATCAGATCGCGATCTCGCGGAGCGCTCGCCCCGCCACACTCCGCGGAGTCTCCTCGCCCCCGTGGAGCGCCCACCAGACCACGGACGCATCGACCGCCGCGGCGAGCACATGCACGCGGACGACGATCGAGAAGTCGTCGGGTCGCGCGTGCGTCCGTTCCGCGGCGAAGAGCGCCGCGGCATCCGTCATCGTCCCGATCGTCGGGGCACCGAGCTGCGCGAGGGACGGGTTCGCACGGATGACGCGAAGCCGGTGGCGCGTGACTTCGATCGACTCGGCGGGGATGGCCGCGCTGGCCTCGAAGGCGCGGCGGATCACCTCCCAGACCGGGTCTTCCTTCGCGCTCTCGGTCAGAGCGGCCTGAAAGCGCTCGAGCGACTCCTCCAACCCGTCCCAGACGAGAGCGGCCTTGCTCGGGAACAGGCGGAACAGTGACCGCCTGCTCACTCCCGCCGCGGCTGCGACGTCGTCCATCGACACCGCGTCGAACCCCTGCTCATCGAAGAGACGGAGCGCGACGAGGGAGACGCGGCCGGGATCGATCGTGCGCGGTCGCCCCGCGGCACGCTCGTTCGGATGTTCCATAGACACCTTTCGGCACTGAGTGCTAAAACCGGGAGTGGCGCACTCGCGCCCTCACGGAGGAGAAGATCATGACCGCGTCGACCGTCGCACGATTCGCAGACAAGACCATCATCGTCACCGGCGCCGGGTCCGGCATCGGGCGCGCCACGGCGACGCGGATCGCGCACGAAGGCGGCCGCGTCATCGCGACCGACGTCGTCGCCGAGCGGCTGGACGCCCTGCGCGAGGAGCTGAGCGGCCTCGCCGTCGAGACGGTGGTCGGAGACGTCTCGGCGCCCGACACCATCGCCGCCCTCATCGAGGCGGCGGGGGATCACGTCGACGGACTGGCGAACGTCGCCGGGATCATGGATGCCTTCCTGCCGCCGAGCGAGGTGGACGACGCCACCTGGGACCGGGTCCTGAGCGTCAACCTGACCGGCCCGATGCGCCTGACGCGCGCCGTGCTCCCCCTCATGATCGCGGCCGGCGGGGGCGCGATCGTCAACGTCGCCTCGGAGGCGGCGCTGCGCGGATCTGCCGCCGGTGTGGCGTACACCTCGTCTAAGCACGCGATCGCCGGATTCACCAAGAGCGTCGCGTTCTTCCACGGACCGCAGGGCATCCGCGCGAACGCCGTCGCCCCGGGAGCGGTCGCGACGAACATCGAGGCTCCGATGGGGAGCGCCTACGCCGCGGGACGCGTCGGCCCTCTTCTGCAGGTCGTCGTCCCGCCCGTCGCCCAGCCCGAACAGCTCGCCGCCGCCATCACCTGGCTGCTGAGCGACGACTCCGCCAACGTCAACGGCGCGCTGCTGCCGAGCGACGGGGGATGGTCGGTGATCTGACGGCCATTCACCGCCGCGCGCTCGGCCGGACGCTCCGGCGAGCTCAAGCGCCTGCGCCGCGGCCGCGAGCGAGGACTCTGAGCCTGTCGAGCGGACCGGAATCCTCTCGGCGGCGATCACGTGACGCGTAGCGTGGTTCTCATGGAGCCCGAGACCGAGGAGCAGCGATCGCGCCTGGCTCACCGGAGCTGGCAGGAACGGTCCCTGCGATCCACCCAGCCGCCGCGGCTCGAGGACGGTCGTCGGCTCATCCGCGTCTTCCCGGAGTGGGTCAGTTGCCTTCCCCTGTGGGAGAGCTACACCGAGAACTATCCCTTCGAGCGCGACGTCCTGCCGCTCTCGCCCGAGTTGCAGGACGCGCTCGAGGCCTGGAACGAGCACTGGCAGGACCGAGACCTCGACGAGGAGATCCCCGACCGGGATCGATGGGTCGCCGAGGGCGGGGAGCTCGTCGCGCGGCTCCGGGACGAGCTCGGAGACATCGCCGAGGTGCGGGCCGAGTTCGGAGGGTGACGCGCGCGTCCCCGTGGTTGAGTGTCCAGAACACCCGGGCGCCTGCCACGGCACGTCCGGGCGTTCTGGACGCTCGGGGCGATAGGAACCGCCGCGCGCGCGAGGCGCGGGGCAGAACGGAGCCGCAGGGCTGGCGGAACCGTCGGACTAGAGGATGACGCCGAACTCGTCCGCCAGGGCGGGCAGCTGCGTGTGCAGCACCTCGGACGCCTCGACCGCGAGCGGGTTCGTCGAGACGCCGTTCTCGTTCACGAGCTTCCCGCCGACGTAGACCTGCGTCAGGTTGCGGAGGCCGCACGCGAGCACGTAGCTGCGCACCGGGTTCCACAGCGGGCCGACGTCGGGCTTCCGCGGATCAACGACCACGAAGTCGGCGAACTTGCCCACCTCGAGGCTGCCGACCCGGTCGTCGACACCCATGATCTCCGCTCCCCCGAGGGTGTGCAGGCGCAGCACGCGCTCGGGCATCATCGACAGCGGGTCGTGGGTGCGGGCGCGCTGCATGAACATGCCCACGCGCATGTTCTGCCACGGGTCCGCGACGTCGGTGCACGCCTGGTCGTCGAGGCCCATGCCGACCTTCATGCCCTGCTCCAGCATCTCGGGCACGTGCGCGATGCCGGACGCCAGACGTCCGTTGGATGCCGGCTGCCACGACATGCTCGCGCCGCCCGCGGCGGCATCCGCGATGATCTCCGGCGTCGTCTGGATGAAATGACCGAACATCATGCCGGGGCGGAGGGCGCCGGCGTTCTTGTACAGCTGAAACTTCGTCTGCTGGTGCTCGATCGCCTCGTACGTCTCGAGGAAGTGCGCCTGGTTGGTGACGCCGAAGCGGTCCATGACGGCGACCTCGATCTCGGCGGCGTCGGGGCGGGTCGACCACTGCACCTGGCCCATGATCGAGGCACCGAGCGCGATGTCGGGGTCCATGGCCAGGACGTGATCGAGGGAGGCCTCGAACCGGGCGAAGATCTCGTCGTCGGTGCCGACGGTCGCGTCGAGCGCGATGGAGTCGACGAAGCGGAGCCCGGCGTCATGGCATCCGTCGGCCTGTCGGGTGTGCCAGGCGTGATCGCGCAGGATGCCGCCGCCGTCGGCGCGCTTGCCCTCGACCATCGGCTCCCACGGCAGGAGCGGGTCGGTGAAGTTGTAGGCGGTCGTCACGCCGTTGGCGAGGAAGTCGAGCGAACCGTGCAGCGTCGCCCAATAGATCTGGTCGGGCGAGGCGTTGTTGAGCACGCTGAACATGGAGGTGCACCAGCCGTACAGCGTCTGGTCGACGCCGAGTCCGCGCGAACCGCTCGTGAAGAGGTGGCTGTGGCTCGAGACGAAGCCGGGGGCGACGAACTTGCCGTCGACGTCGAGGACCTCGTCGGCGGTGAGTCCCGGATCGGGGTCGCCCGCGCCGATCGCGGCGATACGGCCGTCCCGCACCAGCATGTACCCGCGCTCGATGTAGCCGGGGTCGTCGGTGCCCGCGGGGACCGTGATGAGACGTGCGTTCGTGACGAGGAGCGACATGTTGATGACGGTAACAATGGCGTGTTTCCGCGGTGTTCCGGGCCGGTGGCGGGGGTTTTGCAGGGAGCCTCGTCCCACTTATGTCGGTGCATGTCCCAGAAACGGCCGGTGCAGCGCCCCTCAACCCACCACAAGTGGGACAGGGGTGCGCAGCGCAGCGCGAAGGCAGCGCCCCAGCAGAACCTTGTCCCACTTCTGGCGGTGCGTGTCCCAGAAAGGGCCTGTGCAGCGCCCCTCAACCCACCACAAGTGGGACGAGGGTCGAGCGGGTCAGGCGAACGCCGCCCGCACCGCCGGTGCGATCTGCGCGAGCACCTCGTCGCGCGCGGGCGTGGACGGGAACACGAGGAAAAGGTGCGGCACGCCCTCGCGCCGCACGAATTCGACGGGGGTTCCGGATGCCGCCAACCGCGCGGCGTACTCCTCGGCTTCGTCCGAGAGCGGGTCGACGGCCGCCGCGACGATCACCGCCGGCGCGGAGCCGGCGAGCTCCGGCGCCCGCAGCGGCGCGGCCTCCACGGGAACCTCAGCCGCGCCGTTCCCCGTCGTGCCACCCGGCGCCGCACCGGCCGCATCCGGCCGCGGTAGCGACGCGGCCACGGGCGCCCCGCCACCGGCATCCTGCAGGTACAGCCCCCAGTACCACTGCATCCCCTTCGCGGTCAGCGGCAGGTTCTCTGTGTGGGCGCGGTAGCTGGGACGGTCGGGATCGGGGGCGTCGAGAACGGGGCACAGCAGCACCTGCACCCGGATGCCGGGAGCGCGGCCGTCCCGCGCACGCAGGGCGAGGGCGGCCGCGAGGTTCCCGCCCGCGCTGTGCCCGGCGACTCCGAGCAGCGCGGGGTCGATCAGCCCCTCCACTCCGGTCGCCGCGAAGTGCAGCGCGCTCTCGATGTCGTCGAGTCCGGCCGGGAAGGGATGCTCGGGCGCCAGTCGATAGTCGACGCTGAGCACCTGCGTCCCGGCGGCGAGCGCCAGCGCGCGGCACAGCGCGTCGTTGTTGTCGAGGTCCCCGGCGACCCATCCCCCGCCGTGAGCGAACACGAGCGTGCCGCGGTGACCGGCGCGTGGCCGGTACAGGCGCAGGGCGAGGCCGTCGGCATCCAGGTCGAACGACTCGAGGTCGTGGTCGTCGGGCAGACGCACCCACGACGGGTTCGCGCGCAACTCGGCGATCCGCGTGGCGTCGTCGCCGTCGGCATCCGTCGCCCCGGACGGGATCGTCCCTGCCTGAGCGGCGAGGCGCGCGAGGTGCGCACGCACGGGCGGATCGGTGATGGCCGGGTGCACGGCGTCGGTCACGGGGGTCCTTCCGGTGGGGTTCGGGATGCCGCTGATCGCACGACGCCCCGAGCGTAGACCGCCGGATGCCGCCGTCGCCGCCGTCACGACGAAGCTTCACGCCGCCGAAACATCGGCGCCTCCCCACCCCCCGACGCCTGTTACCGCCGCGAAACAGCGCCGTCTCCGCGGCGTACGGGGCCGGGCGTACCGTGACCGCCAGGGCGACCCGATGCCCGCGGGAGGAACCTCATGTCGCAGCGCGTCATCGTCACGGGAGGCTCGGGCGGCATCGGCGCCGCCATCGTGGCCCGGTTCACCGCCGACGGGGACCGGGTCGCGGTGCTCGATCGCCGCGCCCCGGCCGAGGATGCGGCATCCGCGTTCTTCGCCGTCGACCTGCGGGATCCCCTCGACACGCGACGAGCGGTCGGAGAAGCCGTCGAGGCGCTCGGCGGGATCGACGTGCTCGTGAACTGCGCGGGGGTGTTCCAGCACGCATCGCTGCTCGACATCACCGTCGACGACTGGGATCTCGTCCTCGACGTCAACGCCCGAGCGACGCTCGTGACGATGCAGGCCGTCGCCCCCCGGATGCTCGAGGCGCGAGGCGGCACGATCGTCAACATCGCGAGCATGGCCGCCAAACAAGGTGGCGGCGGCGAGGGGCACTACGCCGCCTCGAAGGCGGCGGTCGTCGCCCTCACGCGCGCCGGCGCACAGGAATGGGGATGCCACGGCGTCCGCGTCAACGCCGTGTGCCCCGGCTACGTGCTCACCGACATGGGCGCCGACACGCGTTCGGAGGACGACGTGAGGGCGTGGAGCGCGAAGTCACCGCTCGGCCGACTCGGCGTGCCCGAGGACGTCGCCGGGGTCACGCACTTCCTCGCCTCCCCCGCGGGCGGTTACCTCACGGGGCAGGCGATCAACGTCACCGGCGGGATGATCATGCACTGAGGCGGGGGCGCGGTGAACAGCGGCGTGTGACCGCGCGTGACGGCGGCCCCGCGGCGCGCCGGAGGGCGGTGGTTACGGTAGGGCTCTGGCATCCGTCCCGCCGTTCCCGACCTGGAGAGCACATGTCCGAGTACTTCGACCGCACCGCCGACAAGACCTACACGAAGGTCTACAAGCACGAGACGCCCGACATCCTCGCCGCATTCGCCGCGTTCGATCAGGCGGTCTTCGCTCCCGAGGGGCGCGCGATCCCGCTGAAGTACCGCGAGCTGATCGCCCTCGCCGTCGGCATCACCACGCAGTGCGTCTACTGCATCGACGGGCACTCGCAGAACGCGGTCAAGGCGGGTGCGACCGAGGCCGAGCTGGCCGAGGCCGCCTGGGTCGCCACCGCCATCCGCGCGGGCGGCGGGTACGCGCACGGCCGCCTGGCGTTCAAGCTCGGCGAGGACGCCCGTCCCCACGAGCACTGACGGCTCCTCCCCGTGGACGACGAGACCGGGGCCGGGTCGCCGCATCCGGGCGGCCCGCAGCCCGACGCCCTCGAGGCGGAGGCGCTGGAGTTCATCCGCGCCCTGATCCGCATCGACAGCGTCAACACCGGCGACCCCGCGACGATCGGCGACGGCGAGACCCGGGCGGCGCGGTTCGTGCAGGCGCAGCTCGAAGACGCCGGGTACGACACGACGCTTGTCGAGCCCGTTCCCGGGCGGGCGAGCGTGATCGCGCGCCTGGCCGGGTCGGATCCGGATGCCGGTGCCCTCGTCGCCCACGCGCACCTCGATGTGGTGCCGGTGGATGCCGCCGACTGGACGCATCCGCCGTTCGGCGCCGAGATCCACGACGGCATGCTGTACGGCCGGGGAGCCGTCGACATGAAGGACTTCGCCGGCATGCTGCTGGCGATCGCGCGGACATTCCGGCGCGAGGGGATCGTGCCGCGCCGCGACCTCATCTTCGCGTTCTTCGCCGACGAGGAGGCCGGGGGCGTGTGGGGTGCGCGATGGATCGTGCGGAACCGCCCCGAGCTGTTCGCCGGGGCGACCGAGGCGATCAGCGAGGTGGGCGGGTTCTCGCTACCGCTGCCCGGTGACCGGCGCGCGTACCTCGTCGCCACAGCCGAGAAGGGGGTCTCGACCGCGACCCTCACCGCCCGAGGCCGCGCCGCGCACGGCTCGCGTCCGACCGCCGACAACGCCGTCGTGCGCCTGGCGCAGGCCGTCGCCGCGGTCGGTGCGCACGCGTTCCCCGTGGTCCGCACGGCGACGCTCGAACGGTTCGTCGAGACCTGGGAGCGCGCGGGCGGGCGGATCGACGACCTCGGGTTCGCGGCATCCCTCCTCGACGCGGGGCAGCGCAACACCGCGTCGCCCACGGTGCTGACCGCGGGCGGCAAGCCCAACGTCATCCCCGGTTCGGCGAGCGCCGTCCTCGACGTGCGGATCGTCCCCGGGCAGCACGACACGGTGCGCGCGGAGCTGGCCGCCGTCGTCGGCGACGACGTCGAGGTGACGTGGGCGCGCGACATCGCGGCGATCGAGTCGCCCGTCGACGCACCGCTGGTCGGGGTGCTGCAGCGCGCGATCAGCGCGGAGGATGCCGACGGGGTGGTCGTGCCGTACCTGCTGCCGGCGAGCACCGACAACAAGCACCTGAGCCGGCTCGGCATCCGCGGGTACGGGTTCGTGCCGTTGCGCGTGCCCGCCGATTTCGACGTGTTCGGACAATTCCACGCCGCCGACGAGCGGGTTCCCGTCGAGGCGCTCGCGTTCGGCACGCGGGTGACGGCGCGGATCCTGCGCGAGGCCTGAAACACCGCCCGGGAGCCCGGTCCGCACCGCGAGCCGCGCCGGACTCCGGCGAGGTCGGGTCCCCACCGTGGGAAGCCTTCCGGATGCCGGTGTCTCAGCGCGCCTCTCCGGACCGCGGCACCCCGGTCCGCACCGCTAGCGCGCCGCCCTTCTGCCGTCGAGCGCATTACCGCCCGTGACACCGGGTTTCGGCGCGTGGCGGAGCGTTTCGACCCGTGAATCCGCGCCTCGCGGAGCTCTCCGAGGCGGTCGTACCGTGACCCTCACCCACCGACGCCCCCGCGTCGTTCCGGAGTCTCGAGGAGCACGCCATGACCACCACCGCGCCGGCACCCGCCGACCGCACGGCACCGCCTGCCGCGTCGACCGCCGAGGTCGACCTCGGCACGATCGCCGTGGTCCCCACCCGCCACTGGTGGCGCTGGATCTTCAGCGCCCTGCTCTTGTTCGTCGTCGCCCAGTTCGCCTGGAGCCTCGTGACGAACGACCGCTACATGTGGGGCACCTTCGCGCAGTACTTCTTCGCGGAGCCGGTGCTGATCGGCATCGGGTACACGCTCGGGCTCACCGCGATCTCGGCCGTCGTCGGCTTCGCGCTCGGGACCCTGCTGGCCCTCGGCCGCCTGTCGGCCTCCCCTCTGCTGAACGCCGTCGCGTGGGGCTACATCTGGTTCTTCCGGTCGGTGCCGCTCGTGGTGCAGATCATCGTCTGGTACAACCTCGGCTACCTCTACCCGACGCTCGGCCTCGGCACCCCGTTCACGACCGACTTCTGGATCGTCGAGTTCCCCACCGTGCAGCTCGTGAGCGCCTTCGCCGCGGCGATCCTCGGCCTGGGCCTTCACCAGGCGGCGTACTCCGCCGAGATCATCCGCGGAGGGCTCGTCTCGGTCGACCCGGGCCAGCACGAAGCGGCTGCGGCCCTCGGGATCCCGGCATCCCGTCGCCTGTTCCGCATCATCCTCCCGCAGGCGATGCGCTCGATCGTGCCGAACGCCACGAACGAGGTGATCGGGCTCGTGAAGGGCGCGTCGGTGGTGTTCGTCATCGCGATCCCCGAGCTGTTCTACGCCGTGCAGGTCATCTACAACCGCAACAGTCGCGTGATCCCGCTGCTGCTGGTCGCGGTGGTCTGGTACACGCTCATCACCACGATCCTCAGCGTCGCGCAGTACTACATCGAGCGGCACTACGCCCGCGGTTCGGCCCGCGCTCTTCCGCCGACGCCGGTGCAGCGCACCCGCCGCTGGGTCAGCGCGCAATGGGCACGGCTCGGCGACGCCCCTCCCGGCGGAACGGATGCCGACGGCCCCGCCGCCGCGAACGGGGTGCGCGCATGAGCGCCATCGCCCCCACCCGCGGACTCGTCGAGGTCCGCAACGTCCACAAGGCGTTCCACGGCACCGAGGTGCTGAAAGGCATCGACCTGACGGTGCACCCCGGCGAAGTCGTGGCGCTGCTCGGCCCGAGCGGCTCGGGCAAGTCGACGCTGCTGCGAACGATCAACCACCTCGAGACCGTGGATGCCGGCTCGGTCACCGTCGACGGGGAATTCATCGGCTACGAGCTCCGCCACGGCAGACTGCACGAACTGCGCGAGCGCGAGGTGCTGCGACGTCGCACCCAGGTGGGCATCGTCTTCCAGAACTTCCACCTGTTCCCGCACCTGACCGCGCTCGAGAACGTCACCGAAGCACCCCTGGCCCTGAGACGCCTCGGCAAGGATGGTGCCGCCGAGCTCGCGCGCGGATTGCTCGACCGCGTCGGGCTCGCGCACAAGGCCGACGCCTACCCGCGGCAGCTGTCGGGCGGCCAGCAGCAGCGCGTCGCGATCGCCCGCGCCCTGGCACTGCAACCGAAGGTGCTGCTGTTCGACGAACCGACGAGCGCCCTCGACCCGGAGCTCGTGGGCGAGGTGCTCGACGTCATCCGCGACCTGGCGAAGCTCGGGACGACGCTCGTCATCGTCACGCACGAGATCGGCTTCGCCCGCGAGGTCGCCGACCGCGTGGTGTTCCTCGACCAGGGGCGCATCGTCGAGCAGGGCACACCCGACGACGTGCTCGTGCGCCCGCAGCACCCGCGCACGCGCGAGTTCCTCGCGAAGGTGCTCGGCTGACGCGCACCCCCGACACAGGCCTTTGAGCCCGTCGAAGGGACCGGGACCGGCGAAGCGCCCGGTGCAATCCAGGTCCCTGAGCCCGTCGAAGGGACCGACACCCACGATGCGCCCGGTGGCTTCGACAGGCTCAGCCACCTCCGACCCCGCGACGCGACCCTGCGCCGCGGCATCCCACCCTCACAAGGAGACACACACCATGGCCCTCAGCAAGAAACAGGGGATCGCCCTCGGCGTGATCGCCGCCGCCCTCGTCGCCGTCGTCGGCGTGGGCGTCACGATCGGCCTCACCCGCCCCGTCGAGGCGGAGGCCGCGGCCGCCCCCACGGCCACCGCCGGCGCGAACCCCGACACGGGCGACATCCCCCGCATCACGGGCACGGCCGTGCCCGAGGCCGTCGCCGCCCTGAAGGCGAGCGGCTTCACCCCGATCGAACCCGGCAAACTCACCGTGGCGGTCGGCGCCTTCGTCCCGCCGCTCAGCTACCAGCGCGAGGGCACGACAGCCGCGACCGATGTCGCCGGCACGGAGCCGAACATCGGTGAGCTCATCGCCGAGGGTCTCGGCCTGGAGTACAACCCGGTCGTGGTCGCGTGGGCCGACTGGCCGCTCGGCATCCAATCGGGAAAGTACGACCTGATCACCGCGAACGTCACCGTCACCGACGAGCGCAAGGAGCTGTACGACTTCGCCAGCTACCGCCAGGACCTGCTCGGCTTCTACGTGCGCTCCGACAGCGCGATCTCGAAGATCGAGGAGGCCGATGACATCTCGGGCCTGAAGATCGTCGTGGGCTCCGGCACCAACCAGGAGAAGGTGCTGCTGAAGTGGAACGAAGAGCTGACCGCCGCGGGCAAGGCCCCCGCCGAGCTGAACTACTACGACGACACCGCCGCCGCGACCCTCGCCCTGCAGTCGGGCCGCGTCGACGCCACCTTCGGCCCGAACGCGACCGCCGCCTGGGCCGCGCGCGAGACCGGCCAGACGAAGCTCGTCGGCATCATCCCCGGCGGCTGGCCGCTCGCGGCCGACATCGCCGCGGCGACGAAGAAGGGCAACGGCCTCATCGAGCCCGTCGGCATCGTGCTGAACGCCTACATCGCCGACGGCACCTACGCGAAGGTGCTCGACGCCTGGGGCCTGACGTCGGAGGGCGTCGACAAGAGCGAGATCAACCCTCCCGGACTCCCGAAGTCTTGACCCTCCAGCGGGGCCCGGTCGCCCGCGACCGGGCCCCGCTGCCTGTCCTGCGAGAAGAATGGATGCCATGACCCCCACGCCCCCATCGACCGTGACGATCCGTCTCGTCGAAGCGCACGAGTACGCCGAGGCCGGTCGCGTCACCGCCGACGCCTACCGTCACAGCTACGACGGCCTGTCCGAGGCGTATCTCGACTCGCTCGCCGACGTCGCGGGCCGCGTCTCGCAGGGCGAAGTCTGGGTCGCGGTGGACGGCGGCGAAATCGTGGGCACGGTGTGGACGCCCCGACCCGGCGAGCGCCTGTCACCCCTCGCCGAGGACGGCGAACTCGATTTCCGTCAGCTGGCCGTGGCACCGTCGGCGCGCGGTCGTGGCATCGGGGAGCTGCTCACGCGGCACGTGCTGGCGATCGCGCGCGAGCGCGGGGCGGCGCGCGTCGTCATGAACAGCGGGCCCGAGATGCTCGGCGCCCACGCGCTCTACGGCAAGCTGGGGTTCCGCCGGCTCACGGAACGCGAGAACCCCGTCGAGGTGGAACCGGGGCGTTTCCTCGACCTGAAGGCCTTCGGATACGACCTCTGAGACGTTCCGGATCCGCTCAGCGTGGCGACCACGTGACGGCGAGCACCGTGACGTCGTCGTCCTGCTCCTGGGCGCCGGCGCGGGTGATGAGGTCGTCCACGAGGGCGTCGATGTCGTGGTGCGCGGCGACCAGGGCGGCGTAGCGGTCGATCGAGTCGAGGGAGCCTCCGAACAGGTCGAGCACTCCGTCGCTCACGCTGACGAGGCTGTCGCCGGGATGCAGAGCCGCGTCGAAGCTGGACCAGCTGGTGCCGACACCGACGGGCAGGTGACCGGACCGGAGGAACTCGACAGCGCCGTCACTGCGCCGCAGCACGGTCAGACCGTGACCGGCGTCGACCCACCGGATCGTGCCGTCGGGGGCGATGCGCGCATGGAAGCACGTACTGAACTGCGCGCCGACCATATCGGTCGGCCCTGTGCTCAGGCCGACCGCCGTCCGTTCGAAGGCCACGGCCGGATCCGCATCGTCGCGACCGCTGCGGATGACCGTGCGCACCGCGGCGGCGATCATGCCGGCGCCCGCGCCCTTGCCCATCACATCGCCGAGGGTGACGGCCGCGCCCCCGTCGGGCGTCGGATACCAGTCGAAGAAGTCGCCGCCCACCGTTCGAGCCGGAACGCACGCACCCGCGACCCGGAACGCGTCCGGCAGATCCGAGCCGTCGGCGGGTTGGAGCGAGCGCTGCACGAAAGCGGCTTCCGACACCTCCGCCTCGGCGAGCCGTCGACGGTGCTGCGAAAGCGAGAGCTTGAGCAGGGACCGACGCGACAACTCGTTCACCACCCCGCCGACCGCGGCGTACACGAGCATCGCGATGGAGAGGCGGACGAGCTCGCTGGGTGTCAGGCCGCGCTCCGAAGAGAGCAGCAGCGGCAGCAGGAGCGCCGCGCAGACCCCGAGCAGCGGGACGAGGATCCGCCACCGGCCGCGTCCGGCTGCGATCCAGATGACCGGGAGCACGACGATGACGAAGAAGACCGATTGACTGTCGCCGGTGCCGTACCGCAGCAACCCGATGGCGAGGAAGTCACCGAGCGGGACCACGATCTCGGCCCGGCGAAGGGCGGGCCATCGCGCCATGAGCAGCGTCACCACGACCAGGGCGAGTGCCACACCCACGCCCTGCCACATGCGCGCGGCATCGGTGACGAGCAGCCAGGGGATCGACCCGCTCGCGACACCCGCCACCACGACGAGAGCCGCCACGACGGCTTGCTTCGCGAGAGGTTCCCACGAGGTCTGCACGGCGGGCAGAAGCCTGGCCCCCGCGCTCGACGGCCGGACACGGGTGCGCGAAAGCTCCTGGGTCACCCTCCCAGTCAACAGCGGATGCCGGGATGGCGGCCGATCTGGTCCGGAACCGCACAGAATTCGGCCGCGTCGCGCAAGCGTCGGGTGCCCCGCGCTCGGTCAGCGCAGCGGCTTGGCGAAGCACCTCGACGACGGGAACCGCTGGTACGGCGGGAAGACCTCGACCGCCCGGTACCCGATGCTCTCGTAGAGCGCGATCGCCTCGGGCTGACGATCGCCGGTCTGCAGGATCAGTCTGTCGGCGCCGCGCCCGCGCGCCAGGCGCTCCAGCTCCGCCATCAGCGCGCGACTGGCGCCCCGGCCCCGCGCCCTCGGGTCGACGTACACCCGCTTGACCTCCAGCTCGTCGCCGAGGGCACGAAGCGCCGCATGCCCGACGGGCTCCCCCGACGCGTCGATCACCAGCACCGCGTCGACGATGCTCGCGGGATCGACCGCGAAGTCCTCGGCGAGAAGCGCGGCGACCTCGGCGTCGAAGGCGGCGAAGACCTCGGCATAGCGTGGGGAGACCTCGGCATCCATCGCCTCGCGCAGCGCGACCGCGCGGCGGTCGTCCCAGTCGACGCTCTCGAGGACCCATGTCGCGTGCGAAGCCGTCATCTGGTCAGTATCGCCTTCGTCCCGGAGGACGGAACGAGACGGCGAAACGACCGGTAACACGCCTCTCAGCGTCGCTCGGGACACGAAATGGCAGCCCTTCTCGCGGCTTCGGGTTGCGCGTGATGACCGACGAGTTGCACCGCGCCCGCGACCGGCGCAGAGTGTCCCGGTGACCTCCGCCTCGACCCTGCCTCTCCCCCACGCCGACGCCACCGTCCTCGACAACGCCGCGTGGCATTCGCTCGCCGGCCCGCACGCCTCGTTCGCGATCGGGGGCGACCTCGCGCGGCGCTATCCGGCCGACGTCGCACCCTTCGTCGCCGTGCGCTCGTGGGACGAGCCCGGGGTGTGGGACGCCCTGCACGAGCTCGTCGGACCCGGCGCCGAGGTCGGCCTGTCGGGCTACGAGGGCGAGCTCCCGGCGGGCTGGGAGTACCTCGGCGGCGGCGAGGGCGTGCAGCTCGTCGAGACCGACGCCCTGCACACGCGCCCTTTCGAGGAGGCGATCGAGCTCGGGGCCGATGACGCCGCCGACATGATCGCGCTCGTCGAGCGCAACCAGCCGGGCCCGTTCCGACCCCGCACGTACGAGCTCGGCCGGTACATCGGCATCCGTCGGGAGGGTCGTCTCGTCGCCATGGCGGGCGAGCGTCTGCACCCCGCCGGCTGGACCGAGATCAGTGCGGTGGCGGTGGATGCCGACCACCGGCGCCAGGGGTTCGCCTCGCGCCTCGTGCTCGACGTCGCCTTCCACATCCAGCAGCGCGGCGATCGCGCGATGATGCACGCCGCCGCGACGAACGTCAACGCGATCGCCGCGTACGAGAAGCTCGGCTTCGCGCTGCGGCGGCGCAACCGCTTCGCGGCGGTGCGTACGCCGGCATGACCCGCCGCCTGCGCTCCCTCGGCTTCCTCACCATCGGCCTGTTCGACCGCGACGATCCGCGGGCTGGACACGAGACGACGCTGTCGATCATCGAGCGGGGCGAGGACCTCGGCTTCGACAGCGCATGGCTGCGCGATCGCCACTTGCAGTACGGGATCTCCTCTCCCGTCGCGGTGCTCGCCGCGGCATCACAGCGCACGAGTCGCATCCGGCTCGGGACGGCCGTGATCCCCCTCGGGTGGGAGAACCCGCTGCGGCTGGCCGAGGACCTCGCCACCGTCGATGTCCTCTCCGGCGGTCGCCTTGAGCCGGGTTTCTCGGTGGGCCCTCCCCCGCGTCTCGACGATGTCGCCGCTGCCCTGTACCCCGACACCGTCGAGCACGAGGAGTTCGGGTACGAACGCCTCGCGCGGTTGCGCCGCTTCATCTCCGGCGAACCCGTGAGCACCCGCGCCGGCATCGAGGGGATCGAGGAGTTCTCCGAGCGCGTCGAGCCGCACTCCCCCGGCCTGGCCGAACGCCTCTGGTACGGGGCGGGAAGCGCCCGGTCGGCGGCCTGGGCGGCCGAGAACGGCTTCCACCTGCTGACCAGCAGCGTCGTGCAGGCGGGCGAGAGCACCGACTTCGACCAGGAGCAGCACACGCAGATCCGGCTGTACCGCGAGTCGCATCCCGCGGGCGAGCACGCCCGCGTCTCGCAGGGACTCGTCGTCATCCCCACCGACTCGGCGACTCCCGAACAGCGCCGGCGCTACGAGGCCTATGCCGATGCGCGGCGTGGGCGGGTCGGCATCCCCCAGGGCCCGCGCGGGCTGCTCTTCGCCGAAGACCTCGTCGGCACCGCGGAGCAGATCGCGGAGCAGCTGCTGTCGTCGCGGGCGTTCCCGGAGGTCGACGAGGTGGCCTTCGCGCTGCCGTTCGACTTCGCGGCCGATGACTACGCGCAGATCCTGGACGACATCGCGGGGCGTCTCGGGCCGCTGCTGGGATGGGCGCCTGCCACCTGACGCCCGTCGCGGCGTGAGACCGGCGATCACTGACCGGGCGCCGCTCACCGCAACCGCGCATAACGCGGGGGTCGCGCGGCTCGCGAGAGCCGCGAACCGCCCAGCCTGCGCGAGTCCGGTCGGTCCCGCCGTGCGATTCAGCGCTGCCGCGCCACCGCCCGCCCCAACCGCGCCGCCGCCTCGCGCAGACGCTCCTCGTCGACGTCGCCGTAAGCGAGGCGCAGGTGCCGGTCGGCATCCGTCCCCGGCCCCGAGGGGAAGAACGAGCCGCGCTGGTACTCCACGCCCTCGGCGCTCGCGTCGGCGGCGAGGCGATCGGCATCCACCCGGTCGTCGACGAGTCGCGGCCAGAGGAACAGTCCGCCGTCGGGCACCGTGACGTCGAAGGAACCGGATGCCGAGAGCACCTCGGCCAGGGCGTGCGCCCGCGACCGGTACAGCTCCCGCGCGCCCGTGAGGACCCGGTCGAACAGCCCGGCGTCCCCCGTCAACAACTCGGCGACCACGGCCTGCACGAGCGTCGACGAGTGCGAGTCCTGGCGACTGCGCAGGGCCACGGCATCCGGGACCAGGCGTTCGGGAAGCACGACCCAGCCTAGGCGCAGACCCGGGCCGAGGGTCTTGGTGAAGGTGTTGACGTGGATGACGTGGTCGGAGTCGTGGAACGGGGCGAGCGACTCGGGCTCGCCGTGGAAACGCAGTTCGCGGTAGGGGTCGTCGGCGAAGACGATGAAGCCGTACTTCTCGGCCAGGTCGACGAGCTCGCGGCGGCGAGCCGTGGGCAGCGACGACTGCGACGGGTTGTGGAACTCGGGCACCGTGTAGACCGCGGCGGGCCGGGCTCCGGCGCGCAACTCCGCGGCGAGCGCATCGACATCGAGTCCCTCGGCCCCCACGCGGATGGGCAGCACGCGCGCGTCGACGAGCTCGAGCCCGCGCAGGAACAGCGGGAACACCGGGTTGTCGACCGCGACGAGGTCGCCGCGCTCCAGCACCGTCTGCACCGCGATGGCGAGCCCGTGGAATCCGCCGTTGGTGACGAGCACCCGCTCCACGGCCACGCCCTCGTGGGCGGCGATCCACTCGCGCAGCGCCGGGATGCCCTCGGTCCGCGAGTACTGCAGCGACGGCGCGCCGGGCCGGGCGACCACGCGGGCCGTGGCCTCGGTGAGTTCGGCGGTCGGCAGCACGGACGGATCCGGGATGCCGCCGAGCAGCTCGATCGCGTCCGGACGGCGCTCGCGCAGGGTCTGGTCGCCGAACCCCTTCGGCGCGCTGAAGGCCCGGACGAGCACGGGACGGGAGGGGGCGAGAACGGTCATCGGGAGCTCCGGAGATCGGGGGACGGGATCGCGTCAACGAGGGCGCGCGTGTACTCCTCGCGCGGGTGCGAGAGCACGTCGGCCACGCGCCCGGCCTCGACCACGCGTCCGCCCCGGAGCACGGAGACGGTGTCGGCGATCTGCCGCACGAGCGCCAGGTCGTGCGAGACGAACAGGTAGGTGAGGCCGCGCTCGCGCTGCAGGCGGCGGAGGACGTCGAACACCCCCGCCTGCACGGTGACGTCGAGGGCCGAGGTCGGCTCGTCGAGCACGATGACGTCGGGCTCGAGCACCAGGGCGCGCGCGATCGCGACGCGCTGACGTTGGCCGCCCGACAGCGCGTCGGGGCGGCGGCGAGCGAGCTGCGGCGGCAGGCCCACGGCATCCAGGGCTTCGGCGACCTTGGCGGACCTCTCGGCGCGCGTGCCGACGCGATACCGGTCGAGCGGTTCGCGGATGATCCGCCCGACGCTCCACGTGGGATCGAGGGAGGTGAAGGGGTTCTGGTACACGAGCTGGAGGTGACGACGGATGCCGCGGAGCTCCGCCTCGGTGCGCCCGGTCACCGCCGCGCCGTCGACGAGGATCTCGCCGGCGTCGGGGGTCTCGAGCCCCAGCAGCAGGCGCACGGTGGTGGTCTTCCCCGAACCCGACTCGCCCACGAGCGCGTGGGTCGTGCCCGGCGGGACGCGGAAGGAGACCCCGGCCACGGCGGCGCGAGCGGTGCTGTCGACGACGAAGCTCTTCGAGATCTCGTGCACCTCGATGCGGGCGGCGGTGGTGTCGGTGGTCCACGCGTCGACCCCGCGCCCGTCGGCGTGACGGTAGCGGTCGGGGTTGAGGGCCGGGGCGTCGGCCTGCAGCTGCCGGGTGTAATCCGACGTCGGCGCCGCGAAGACGTCTCCGGTGGCGCCCGCCTCCTGGACCCGCCCGTCCTTGAGCACCACGATCTCGTCGGTGCGCTCGGCGGCGATCGCGAGATCGTGGGTGATCAGCAGCAGACCGATTCCGAGTTCGCCGCGCAGCTCGTCGAGGAGGTCGAGGATGCGCTTCTGGATCGTGACGTCGAGAGCGCTCGTGGGCTCGTCGGCCACGAGCAGATCGGGCCGCGGCAGCACCGCGAGGCCGATCAGCACGCGTTGCAGCATGCCGCCGGAGAGCTGGTGCGGGTAGGAGTCGTAGACGCGGGCCGGGTCGGGCAGACCCACCCGGGCGAAGATGTCGAGGACGGCCGCGCGGCGGCCGGGGGCGTCGGTCAGCGCCGCCGCCTCGAGCGCCTGCGCGCCGACCGTGCGCACGGGGTTGAGCGCGTGCGAGGGGTCCTGCGGGACGAAACCGATGCGGCGGCCGCGGAACGGCCGGAACCGCGTCTCGGAAAGCCCCAGCACCTCGTCGCCGGCGAACTCCACGCGCCCGCTCGCCCGACCCGTGTCGCGCGGCAGAAGCCGCAGCACCGACCGTGCGATCGTCGACTTCCCCGACCCGGATTCGCCGATGAGCGCGAGGCTGCCGCCGCGCGGGATCGAGAACGACACGTCGTGCACCACGGGGGTGCGCCCGTACGCGACCGAGAGGTTCTGCACGTGCAGCAGGGGCGCGGGCGTCGCGCCCGCCTCCTCGCGGAGGGGAAGGGTGATGGTCATGACGTCCTCCTCAGCCACCGGCTGATGCGGTTGATCGAGAGCACGGTGGCCACGGTCACCAGGGCCGGCCACACGACGAGCCACGGCGCGCGCGGGTAGTCCTTGCCCGCCGAGATGAGCAGACCCCAGTCGGATGCCGGGGGCGGATCGCCGTAGCCGAGGAAGGCGAGCCCCGCGATGACGAGGATCGACAGCCCGAACTGCAGCACGGCGAGCGGGATGAGCGAGCGCGAGGCGTTGGGGAGCACGTGCCGGAACAGCACGTGCAGGGTCGATCCGCCCTGCAGCCGCGCCGCCTCGACGAACACCGACGAGCGCACGCGCAGCACCTCGGACCGCATGACCCGCGCGAACACCGCCACGGCCGAGACGCCCGTCGCGATCGCGGCGTTGATCGTCTGGAAGCCGAGCGAGCTGACGATCACGACGGCGAGCAGGAACGCCGGGATCGCCAACAGCACGTCGACGAAGCGGGCGAGCACGGTGTCGGTCCACGAGCCGAGGAATCCGGCGAGCAAGCCGATGAGGCCCCCGACGACGACCCCGATCGCCACGGCGACCAGGGCGCTCGTCACCGACGACTGCGCGCCGAAGACGATGCGCGCGAACAGGTCGCGACCGAGGTGGTCGGTGCCCAGCAGATGCGCCGCGCTCGGCGGCTGCAGCTTGTCGGCGGGCACGCCCTGCGCCGGATTCTGCGCGGTGAAGAGCCACGGCGCGAGCGAGAACGCCACGACCACGGCGACGACCGCGAACGAGACGATCACGTCGACCGGAACGGACAGACGGATGCCGCGGATGCGGGCGAGCGGCCCGCCCGGGGCGGATCCCGACACCGATCCCTGCGACGGGTCGGCCGCGGGCGGCACCGGGGATGCGACCGGGGACAGGGGTGCGGCGGTCATACGATGCTCACCTCTTCACGCAGCGCCGGTGCGGGTGCATCGGCCGCGGGGGCGGCGACGGTGCTCCCGCGCGAGCCGATCGACACCCGCGGGTCGAGGAGCGGGTAGGCCAGGTCGGCGACGAGGTTGACCACGACGAACACGATCGCCGCGAGGGAGACCACCGCCTGCAGCACCGGAAGGTCCTGGCTCGCGACGGCCTGCTCCACGAGGGTCCCGATGCCCACGCGACCGAAGATCGCCTCCGTGATGAGCGCGCCGCCCAGCAGCTCGCCGACGATCAGCGCGAGCACGGTCACCGTCGGCAGCGCGGAGGGCTTCACGAGGTGACGCAGGAACAGCGCGCCTTGACCGAGGCCGCGTGAGCGCGCCACCGCGACGTACTCCTGCCGCGACTCGTGGTCGAGCGAGGCGATGAGCACCTCGGCGAGCTGCGCCGAGACCGGGATGCCGAGGGCCACCGCCGCGAAAAACGTTCCCCAGGGCGTCTCGGTGTCGATCATGCTGAACAGCCCGAGCCCGAAAGCGAACACGTGGATCAGCAGCAGGCCGATCACGAAGTTCGGCACGGACAGGAAGAGCGACGGCAGCGAGCGCAGCACTCCCTGACCGAACCGGGGCGGGAGGAACTGCGTGCCGTACGCGATCGCGACGGCCAGCACCACGGCGACCAGCAGGGCGGCCGCCGCAAGACTGAGCGTCGAGCCGAGCGCGTCGAGCACGAGGGTTCCGACGGGCAGGTTCGAGCGCAGGGAGACGCCGAGATCGCCGACGACGAAGCGGCCGAGCGACGACCCCAGCTGCACCCACCACGGCTGGTCGAGGCCGTAGTACGACACGATGCGGGCGATGTCGTCTTCGGTGAAGCCGTTGTCGGGGTTGCGCAGGGTGCTCGTGATCGGGTCGCCGGGCAGGATGCTGATCACGAAGAACGTGAACAGGTACGCCAGCAGCACGACGACGAGCGCCTGGCCCGTGCGCCGCAGCGCGAAGCGGCCGTAGGTGCCGAGCATGCTCTCTCCTTTCGTTCGCGAAGGTCGGGAGGACGTCAGCGGGTGAGCCAGGCGTCCAGGTAGTACGCGTAGGCGAGGCCGTTGTACGAGACGCCGTTCACCTCGGGCGCCTGAACGTAGACGCGCTGCACGATCTGGGTGAGCGGCACGAAGTAGCCCTGCTGCAGCACATAGCCCTGCAGCTCGTCGGCCACCTTCGCGCGGGCGTCGCGGTCGGTGGCCGTGGCGATGCGCGTCGACAGGTCGTTCAGCGTGGCATCCGAGGTGCCGACCTTGAACCAGTCCTCGTCGCCTTTCTTCTGCGAGGTCAGGACGCCGGCCACGGTCCCGACGTCGACGAAGCTGCGGGTGATCTCGTTCGCGGGGACCGCGGCGTTGCCGATGACCTTCTGCCCGTAGGTCGGAACGTCGTAGGTCTCGAGGTTCACCTCGAAGCCGAGGTTCGTCAGCTGCTGGTCGACGAGCTCATCGACGGACTGCGACGCCTGGAGGTAGGGGTTGGGGTAGAGCGTGAACGACAGCTTCTGGCCGTTCTTCGTGCGGACGCCGTCGGCGCCCTTCGTCCAGCCCGCCTCGTCGAGCAGGGCCGCGGCCTTGTCGGGGTCGTACGCGAAGTCGGCCGTGTGGTCGGTGGCCTCGGGCACCGTGCTCTGGAACAGCGACTCGGCCGCGAACCAGTCGGGGGTGTAGACCGTCGAGAGGATCTCGTCACGGTCGATGCCGTGCTGCACGGCCTGGCGCACCGTGATGTCGTCGAAGGGAGCCACCGAGGTGTTCAGGGCGTACCCGTTGACGAACCCGAGATAGCGGGGCGTCTCGACGGTCAGTCCCTCGCCCTTGAGCGCCTCGAGATCCTGCGGGCTGGCGTTGTACGCCACCTGCGCCTGGCCCGACTCGACCGAGGCGGTGCGCAGGGTGGGCTCGGCGACCTGCTTGTAGGTGATCGTGTCGAGGTAGGCCGGGCCCTCGTGGCCGACGGCCTCGGGGCCCCAGTCGTAGTCGTCGCGCTTCTTCAGCACGACGCTGTCGCCCTCGGCGACCTTCTCGACGACGAACGGGCCGCTGCCGATGTCTTTCGTGAGGTCGGCCTGCTGCGCGGCGGGGAGGGCGAGGGTCGCCGGCGAGATGAGGATCGAGCCGTGGTAGGCCAGGGCCGGGAGGAAGCTCAGGGTCGGAGCCGAGAACGACACCGTCACCGTCGTGGCATCCACCGCTTCGGCGCCCACGTAGTTCGCCGAGGGGAACAGGCCGATGCGGTTGATGCCGTCGTCGGGGCGCCCCTTGGCCCAGATGTCGATGTTCGCGACGACCGCGGCGGCATCCAGGGGCGTGCCGTCCGAGAAGGTGACGCCGTCCTTGAGGTGCAGGGTGAACTGCGTCTTGTCGGCGTTCTCGTCCCAGCTCTCGGCGATCCACGGGCTCAGGGTGCCCTCGGCGTCGACGTAGATCAGCTTGTCGGTGAGGTTGCCCCAGATCTGGCCCTGGTAGCTCGAGATCGCGCTGTTGTTCGGGATCCAGGTCGCGCCGAGCGAGTCGATCAGGAAGACGAGGTCGCCGCCCGGCTTCGGCGTGGAGCCTTCGGCCGGGCCGGCTGCGGTACCGGCGCCGCATCCGCTGAGCAGGACGGCCCCGACGATGAGGGCGGAGGCGACGCCGAGGAGGCGTCGGAAGCGAGTGGTCATGTGGGTCCTTGTGCTGTGGGGAGGTGCTGTGGGGAACGGGTGTCAGAGGGCTTTGCCGGGGTTGAAGAGTCCGGTCGGATCGAGCGCGTCCTTGATCGCGAGCTGGGCCACGCGCACGCGTTCCGCGAGCTCTTCAGCCGCGAGCTCGCGCTTGACCGTGCCGATGCCGTGCTCTCCGCTGACCGTGCCGCCGACGGCGAGGGCCGCTCGGACGAGGTCGTCGGCCGCGTCGTGCAGGACCGCGGGAAAGGCGGCGGGATCAGCGCCGGCGGGGATGGGCAGGGTGATGACGGGGTGCAGGTTGCCGTCTCCGGCGTGAGCGACGGCGCTCACGGCGACGCCATAGCGCTCCTCGAGGGCGGGGAAGCCCGCGAAGACCTCGGCGATGCGCGACTTCGGCACGGCGACATCTCCACCGACGAACCACGAGTCGTCGTCGAACCGGCGCCCGGACCGTCGCAGCTCCCACAGCGTCTCGGCATCCGCGTCGCTCTCGACGCGCACGCGAGCGCCGGCGCTCTCGAGGGCGACGGTGAGCTCGGCGGTCTGCTCGTCGATACCGAAGCCGTCGAGTTCGATGAGCAGCAGGGCCGCGCCCCGGGCACGGAGTCCCGACTCCTGCGCGGCGTCGATGCCGACGAGGGTGGGCTCGTCGAGGAACTCGATGACGCTCGGGCGCACGCGCGACGCGGTGATGGCGCCGATGCCGGCGGCCCCCGCCGCGGTGGAGTCGAAGAACGCCGTCACCGTGCGGCGGGCGACGGGGAGGGGTCGGATGCGGACGGTCGCCCCGACGACGATGCCGAGCACCCCCTCGGATCCGACGAAGAGCGAGACGAGGTCGAGGCCGGTGACGCCCTTGATCGAGCGGTGGCCGATCGAGACGAGGCTCCCGTCGGCGAGGACGACGTCGAGGGCGAGCACCGACTCGCGGGTGACGCCGTACTTGGCGCAGCGCAGGCCCCCGGCGTTGGTGGCGATGTTGCCGCCGATGGTCGAGATGCGCCAACTCGCGGGGTCGGGGGCGTAGAACAGGCCGAGGGGCGCGAGCCTCTCGTTGAGAGCGGCGTTGAGGACGCCGGGTTCGACGACCGCGACCTCGTCGGCGGGCGAGACCTCGACGATGCGGTCGAGACGGTCCGTCGACACCACGAGCTGATGACGGGTCGCCGAGGCGCCTCCCGACAACCCGCTGCCGGCACCGCGCGCAACGATGCTCACCCCGTGCCGCCCGGCGAGGCGCACGAGCTGCTGCACCTCGGAGACGGTGGAGGGGAAGGAGACCGCGGGCCCGTCCTCGTCCGCCTCCCCGTGACGGGGAACGGTTCCGGCGTCGAAGGCAAAGGGGGCCGTCGCGGCCGAGGGCGCGCGCACGTCGAGGTGCGGGGCGACCTCGCGCACGGCGTCGAGCAGGGCGGGCAGACCGGTGAGCGGGGCGACGACGGCGGAAGTGCTCATGGGCGAACCTCTCTCCGGGATGCGATGGGCGACGGGACTCCGGCCGAAGGTAGGCCCCGGTGCCGCCGCCCTCACCTCGGCCGACACGGGCCGTAGCGCCCCGTCACCGTCGGAAACGCCGCGTCGCGCGGCGTCACAGACCGCTCCGAGGAGTGCGTCGTCCGGCGGGAAGCGCTAAGTTCCGCGGCCTCGTCGGCGAACGTGTCGCTGCGAGGCGTTGCGTTACGTCACCAATTGAGGCCCGCGCCACCCTCGCGCGACAGTGAAGACGATCCGCCGCCCGCTGATCCGCCGCCCGCAGAACAAGGAGCCTCGATGCCGGACCGCATCCACCTCGCCGTCGCCCTGGACGGGGCCGGCTGGCATCCCGCCGCCTGGCGCGAGCCCGGCGCCCACCCCACCGCACTGACATCGGCCGCGTACTGGCGCGATCTGATCCGCACCGCCGAAGGCGCCGGGGTGCTCTTCGCCACGATCGAGGATGCGCTCAGCCTCGGCGGCCGTTCGAGCGAACCGGATGCCGAGACGCGGCGCGACCGCGTCCGCGGGCGCCTCGACGCGGTGCTGCTGGCGTCGTTCCTGGCCCCGGTCACGGGCCGGATCGGCCTCGTGCCCACGGTGACGACGGCGCACCCGGAGCCCTTCCACGTCGCGACCGGGCTGCAGACGCTCGATCACGCGAGCCGCGGACGCGGGGGCGTGCGGCTCGTGGCCGGATCGACGGAGCAGGAGCGAGCCAACTTCGGACGCCGCACCGGCGGCCCTGCGGGCCTGCCCGCGTCGGGTCGGGTCGAGGACGATCCGGCGCTGCTCGGTGCGTTCCGCGAGGCGGGCGAGGTCGCCGAGGTGATCCGCCGGCTCGCCGACTCGTGGGAGGACGAGGCGATCGTGCGCGACCTCGAGACGGGCAGATTCCTCGACCGCGACCGCGTGCACAACATCGACTACGCGGGCGAGTTCTTCTCGATCACCGGCGCCTCGATCGTGCCGCGCTCCCCGCAGGGCCAGCCGCTGATCACCGCCCTCGCGCACCAGAGCGTGCCCTACCGCTTCGCCGCGGAGCACGCCGACCTGGTGTTCATCACCCCCTCCGACGCGGCGTCGGCGACCGGCATCCTCAATGAGCTGCGGGATGCCGCGGACGCGGTGCGCACGCTCGACGAGCCGCTGCGCGTGTTCGCCGATGTGCTCGTGCTCGTCGAGGAGACGCGCGAGGCCGCCTCCGCCGTGTGGGACCGCCTGCAGGATCGGGCGACGCTCACCACCGACGCCCGCGTGGTCGTCGGCACCGCCGACGATGTCGTGGACGAGCTGCGGGCCCTGGCCGCGGCCGGGGTCGACGGCATCCGCCTGCGTCCGGCCCGCCTGCCCGCCGACCTCGAGGCCATCGCCGCGAGCGTCGTCCCGCGGGCGGCGGAGGCCGGCATCCTGCGGCCCGACGACGCAGCGGCGACGCTGCGCGAACGTCTCGGACTCCCCCGCCCCGCCAGTCGCTACGCCCGTCAGGAGGTCGGCGCATGACCCGTCGGCAGATCCACCTCGCCGCCCATTTCCCCGGTGTGAACAACACCACGGTGTGGACCGACCCGGCCGCGGGCAGCCAGATCGATTTCTCGTCGTTCGAGTACTTCGCCCGCACCGCCGAGCGCGGCCTGTTCGACTATCTCTTCCTCGCCGAGGGGCTCCGCCTGCGCGAGCACCGCGGGCAGCTGCACGACCTCGACGTCGCCGGGCGCCCGAACACCCTCGCGATCCTCGCGGCGCTGGCCGCGGTCACCGAGCACATCGGGCTCGTCGGCACGCTCAACACCACCTTCAACGAACCGTACGAGCTCGCGCGTCAGCTCGGCACCCTCGACCTGTTGTCGAACGGCCGTGCCGGATGGAACGCCGTGACCAGCTCCGACGCCTTCCACGGCGCCAACTTCCGCCGCGGCGGCTACCTCGACCACGCCGATCGCTACGTGCGGGCCTCGGAGTTCGCCGAGCTGTCGAAGGCGCTGTGGTCGTCGTGGCGCGACGACGCGATCGAGGCGGATGCCGAGACCGGAACGTTCCTGCGGGCCGGGGCGATCGCGCGGGTGCGGCGCGCGTCGCGCCTGTTCGACGTGGACGCCGTGTTCGACGTGCCCCGCTCGCCGCAGGGGCGGCCGGTCATCGTGCAGGCGGGCGACTCGGCCGACGGTCGCGACTTCGCCACCGCGCACGCGGACGTGATCTTCTCGCTGCACACGGAGTTCGCCGACGCGCAGCAGTTCTACCGAGACGTGAAGGGGCGGCTGACCGCGCACGGCCGCGACGAGGACTCCCTGAAGATCCTGCCCGCCGCGACCTTCGTGCTCGGCGACACCGCCGCGGAGGCCCGCGAGCGCTCGCGCGAGATCGCCCTCGCCCAGGTGCGCCCGCAGACGGCGATCACGTATCTCGAGCAGATCTGGAACCGCGACCTCAGCGACTACGACGCCGACGGGCCTCTCCCCGACGTCGAGCCCGACACGGGCGTCGAGACCGCACAGGGCTTCGCGGGCCGGCACGCCGCGATCCGCGCCCGGGTCGGGCAGCTGCGCGACCAGGCCGCGGCCGAGAACCTCAGCATCCGCGAACTCGTCATCCGCCTGACGGCGAACCACACCTTCGTCGGGACGCCGGAGCACGTGGCATTCGAGATCGACCGCTACGTGCAGGAGCGGGCGACCGACGGGTTCACCGTGGTCGGGCACGTCACCCCGCACGGTCTCGACGAGTTCGCCGACCGGGTCGTGCCGCTGCTGCAGGAGCGGGGCTCGTACCGCCGCTCGTACGACGAGGGTGCGACGCTGCACGACCTGCTGGGGCTGCCGGCGGTTCGCGAACGGGTCACCGCGCCGTGAGCGACGTCGTGATCGTGGGGGCGGGACCGCGGGCGGTGATGCTCGTGGAGCGCCTGCTCGCACGGCGCACGCGCGCCACGGCCGCGCCCCTGCGCATCACGCTCGTCGACCCGTTCCCGCCCGGGGGCGGCCGCATCTGGCGGTACGAACAGTCACCGCTGCTGAAACTCAACTCCATGGCGCGCGACGTGACGGTCTTCACCGACGACAGCTGTGTGATCTCCGGTCCGGTGCGCTCGGGCCCCTCCCTCATCGAGTGGGCGGAGCGCGTGCGCGACGGGCGCCTGCCCGATGTGCGGATCGACGATCCCGCGCTGACCGACGAGGTGCACGGTCTGCGCGGCGACAGCTTTCCGACGCGCCGCCTGCAGAGCCTGTACCTCGACTGGTTCTGGCGTCGCACGGTCGCCATCGCCCCGCCCGGCGTCGAGGTGCGATGGCATCCGGGCAGCGTGCAGTGGGTCGACGACACCCCCGAAGGGTGGGAGGTCGCACTCGCCGACGGCACGCGCCTGAGCGGCGACGTCGTCGTCTACGCGGTCGGACACAACGGACGCGAGCCCGAGGGCACCGCCCTCGACGTGAGCGCCGCAGCCGCCGCCGCGGGTTTCGTCTACCTCGAGCCGGCCTTCACCGCCGACGCCGACCTGTCGCGCCTCGCACCCGGCGCCGACGTCATCGTGCGGGGGATGGGACTGGCGTCGGTGGATGCCGTCGTGCTCCTGACCCAGGGACGCGGGGGCCGCTTCTCGCGCCGCGCCGACGGGAAGCTCGCCTACACCGCCTCGGGGCGCGAGCCGCGTCTGCATCTCGGGTCGCGGCGCGGTGTGCCGTACCGGTCGAAGGTGGCGTCCCAGGTGCAGGGCGATGCACCCGAGCGCGAAGTGCTCACGCCCGCGGCCATCGCCGAGCTGCTGGATCGACCGGGCAGCATCGACTTCGTCGACGACGTGTGGCCGCTCATCGCGCGGGAGCTCGTGTGGGCGCACTATCGCGAGCTCTTCACCGGGCATCCCGAACGGGTCGGCACCACGTGGGAGGCGTTCCGCGCGACGCTGCGGGCCGTCGACGGCGACACGGCGGCGCTGCGTCGCGCCGTCGCCGAGGTGGTGCCGAATCCCCTCGACCGTTTCGACGTGCGCACCCTCGACGTCCCGCTGGGCGAGGAGACCTTCCTCGATGAGCGGGCGGTGCACGCGCGTGTCCGCCGGCACATCGCCGACGATCTGCTGCTGCGCACCTCGGCGGAGCACAGCACGACGCAGGCGCTGTTCCTCACGATCCTCGGGTCGTTCCTCGCGCTCGGCGACATCCCGGTCGATCGATGGAGCGCACGCTCGCGCGCGGTCGACCTGCCCGTCACCTGGCACACGTTCTTCAGCTACGTCGCGTCGGGCCCGCCGCCGCACCGGTTGGAGGAGCTGCTCGCGCTCGCCGACGCGGGCGTCGTGCGCTTCCTCGGTCCCGACCTGGCGGTGCACCTCGACCCGCCCCGGGGCTTCGTCGCGACCTCCCTCCGCCGCGGGGGCGAGGTCGTCGCCGCCGCTCTCGTCGACGCGTGGCTGCCCGCACCCGCCGCGGCAGCGAGCGACAACCCGGTCCTGCGCGAGCTCGCGACCCGGCACGGGCGGGAGGTGCACGTGGCCGACGAGCAGTTCGCCGGCTCCCTCGGCCGCATCGACGTCGACCCCGACGGGCGGGTGGTCTCGCGCGACGGCATCGCGCAGGAGACGCTCTTCGCGCTGGGTCCTTTCACCGCGGGGCTCGAGGCCGGGGCCTTCACCCGACCGAACTCCAACGCCCTTTCGCTCCGCCACACCGACCGCGTCGCGGGGGCGGTCATGGCCGCCGTCACGACACGTCGGGTCGCCGGCATCCGCTGATCCGATCGGGAACCCGCGCGGAGGCCCGGAGGCCACTGTGCGTCCCGACCTCCGGCAGGACCGCATCCACGGGATTCTTCGGCGCCGATCAGCCCCGGCGCGCCGCATCGACGCCGCGTGGGGGCAGGATGGAGCCCTGCGCAATCCGAACCCGGGCGCGCGGCGAAGACTTCTCGTAGTGCGACGACGCCACGAAAGGACGACATGCGACTGGCGACGACCCTCCGGCGGTTCGAACTCGACACCCGCCCCATCCACCCCGAGACGCGCCGCGCCCTCGACCGGCGGTGGGCGGAACTGCCTGAACACGCCAAGACGCCGAGTCAATTGCTCGGGCGCAGCGCCGTCGGGTGCGAGGGGACGCACGGCGTCTTCCCCAAGTGCAACCTCACGTGTTCGCCCTGCTACCACTCGGCGGACGCCAACAAGGTACGCATCGACGGCGACCACACCGTCGACAACGTCACCCGCCAGATGGACTATCTGCGCGAGGTGCGCGGACCACGCGCCCATGCCCAGCTCATCGGCGGCGAGGTGAGCCTGCTCAGCGCCGAGGACCACGCCCGCTCCCTGCTCGCCATGCGCGCCGTCGGCCGTGAGCCCATGTCGATGACGCACGGCGACTTCGACTACGACTACCTGCTCGACGTCGTCCTCGACGAGGACGGCAAGCCGCGCTTCGACAAGGTGTCGTTCGCGGCGCACTTCGACTCGCTCATGCGCGGCCGTCGCGGTGCCGTGCGCCCCCGCGGCGAGGCGGAGCTCAACCCGTTCCGCGAGAAGTTCGCCCGCATGTTCGTCGACCTCAAGCGCGACCACGGCGTGAGCAGCTACCTCGCGCACAACATGACGGTCACCCCCTCGAACGTCGCGGAGGTCGAGCAGGTCACGCGCGACGTGCTCGAGATGCCGTTCGACATGATGTCGTTCCAGCCGGCGGCGTTCATCGGCGACGACCGCCGCTGGCGCGAGGACTTCGGCGAGGTCACGATCGACGCGGTGTGGGAGAAGATCGAGGCCGGCGCGGGGCAGAAGCTGCCGTGGCAGGCGACGCAGTTCGGCGACCCGCGCTGCAACCGCTCGACCGTGGGTGTGCGCGTCGGAAAGACCTTCGCCCCCGTGCTCGACCCCGAGGACCCGAAGGACATCGCGGCCCGTGACAGGTTCCTGTCGCACTTCGGCGGCATGATCTTCGGCGGCATCCCCCGTCACGTGTTGGCCGTCAAGGTCGTGCGCGCTCTCGCGTCGCATCCGCGCGACATCCCTCCGCTGATCGGCCTGATGGCGCGCGTGCTGCGCCGCGCGGGTGGTCTGCGACAGGTCGTGTCGGCGGCCCGCCGCGGCAAGGTGTCGTTCAAGACCTTCGTGATCCACAACTTCATGGATGCCGAGCAGGTCGCGCCCGCGTGGAAGCTCATGGAAGAGGGCGTCGTCGCCGACGACCCGCTGCTGCGCGAGACGCAGGAGCGCCTGGGCGCGTGCATGTACGCGATGGCGCACCCCGAGGACGGCCGTCTGGTGCCCGCGTGCGTGCAGCACTCCGTGCTCGACCCGGGAGAGAATGAGGAGCTCCGCCGCATCCTGCCGTTGCCGACGGTGCGTCCGGGCGCCACGGTGACCGCGCGCCCCTCGGGTCTGACCGCGGTGCGCGAGACGGGCGCGCGTACGGCCTGAGCCGCGTGCGGGAAGCTGCGGGTCGGAGGATCTCGGCTCGCGGCGCATGCTGCCGGTACGGGCTGATCAGGTGCGCTCTGCGCGCCCCGTCGGCCGGGCCGCCCCGCTCGACGTCAGCCCGCGACGACGTGCGCGAGCTCGGCCGCGATCGACACGGCGACCTCATCGCCGGGCCGCAGGCCCGACACCGATGGCACCTCCGCGTGCAGCGTCAGCGCGCCCGCGCGCACCGTCACCTCGCTGCGCGCACCCACCGGCCGCCGCGCCCCGACCGTTCCGACGACGCCGAGGGAGGCGG
The DNA here is from genome assembly GCF_032464915.1 of Microbacterium galbum. NCBI lineage: Bacteria > Bacillati > Actinomycetota > Actinomycetes > Micrococcales > Microbacteriaceae > Microbacterium > Microbacterium galbum. The sequence continues at coordinate 1,195,862 of NZ_JAWDIS010000001.1, forward strand.
CATCCGGTCGGTCGCCCACCCGCACGTCCTCCTGGCGGAAGACGAGCGTCGCCGCTCCGTCGGCGAGACCCGTCGCGGCGAGCTCACCGAGCGCACTGCGATGGATGCCGCGGCGCACCTCGCCGGGGACGGCGTTGCGCGTGCCCATGAGCTCGGCCGCGCGCAGACTCCCCGGGCGGCGGTAGGCCTCGACGACCGTGCCCTCGTGCAGCAGCCGGCCGTGCTCGACGAGCGCGATGCGGTCGGCGACCCGTGCGGCTTCGTCGCGGTCGTGCGTGACGAGCAGGATCGTCGGGGCGACGTCGGCGCGCACCGCTTCGAGCAGGTCGTGCATGTCGGCCCGCAGCGCCGAGTCGAGCGCGCTGAACGGTTCGTCCAGCAGCAGCACGGCGGGCTCGGCGGCGAGGGCGCGCGCGATCGCGACGCGCTGCTCCTGCCCGCCCGACAGCTCCCCGACCCGGCGTCGGCCGTAGCCGGCGAGGCGCACGGTGTCGAGGTACCGCTCTGCGCGCTCGCGGGCGCGGGCACGCGGCATCCCGGACACCCGGTCCGAGAATGCGACGTTGTCGAGCACCGACAGGTGCGGGAACAGCAGCGACCGTTGGAAGACCATGCCGACGCCGCGCTGCTCGGCGGGGATGGGGGCGACGTCCCGATCGGCGATGGCGACCGTCCCTCGATCCGGGGTCTCGAGGCCGGCGATCACGCGCAGCAGGGTCGATTTACCCGAGCCGCTGGGTCCGAGCACCGCGGTGCAGCTTCCCGCGGCGACCGTCAGCGACAGGTCGTCGAGAGCGGGGGCCGTCGAGGCGGGGAAGGTCTTGGTCAGGCCCGTCAGGACCAGGTCGGCGCTCACGCGACCACCTCTTTCCGGGTGCGGGGGTGCCGACGATGCCCCAGAGCGAGGACGCCGACGAGCAGGATCACGGGGGGCACGATCGCCGACAGCGACATCAGCGCCACGGCGGCGTCGTTACCGAGGCCCGCGGCCGCCGACGCCACGACGAGAGGCAGGGTGACCACCTCTCCCCCGCCGACGATGAGCGTGACGATGTAGTCGCTCCACGCCACGAGGAAGGCGAGGAACGCGGCGCGCGCGAGCGCCGGCGCGATCAGCGGCAGCTGCACGCGCCGCAGCACCTGCAGGCGCCCGGCACCGAGCAGACGCGCCTCTTCTTCGTACGAGCGGTCGTAGGCGCCGTAGGCGGTGCGCATCACGAACGCCGTGTAGGGGAGCGCCATGACCGTCAGCACCATCGCCACCCCGACGAGCGAGGGCACGTGCGCGCGCAGCAGCACGACGTTGACGCCGAGCACCGCGGCGAAGGGCGGGAGCGCGATCGGCGCGAGCAGCAGCACCGAGACGAACCGCGCCCCGGGCACGGCCCCGAAGGTGAGCGCGCGGGCGGCGAGCGCACCCAACAGCGTCGCCGTGATCGCGACGACGATCCCGAGCACGAGCGAGCGGCCCAGCGCCGGCACCGCGCCGAACGCGATCGCCTGGTCGATCGAGCGGATGCCGAGGGCGGTGGGGAGCACGGACGGGAAGCTCCAGCGGTCGGCGAACGACCACAGCACGAGCGGCAGCAGGGGCAGAGCGAACCACACCGCGAGGACGACGGCGAGCAGTCGCCGCAGAGCCTTGCCGGCGCCGCGCGAGCGGGTGAGGGGGCTGTCGACGGCGGTCATCGCCACGCCGCCGTCCGCCGGAGCGCGGCGAAGGTCAGGGCCACCGCGGCCAGGGCGAGCGCGCTCGTCACCAGCGCCACTGCGGCCGCCTCGGGTCGCGAGTCGAGCGACACGCCCTGGAACAGGCGCACCGCGAGCACGGGCAGCGGCTCGGGCGAGGTGCGTCCCAGCAACCACAGCACCTCGTAGGAGCCGAGAGCGTAGACGAAACTGATCGCCGCTCCGATGAGGATCGTCGGCGCCGTCAACGGCAGCAGCACGTGCCGGAAGCGCTGCGCGCGGCCCGCGCCGAGCAGCGCCGCGGTCTCGTCGAAGGTCTGGATGCGGGTCGCGAGCGTGCCCGTGACGATGAGGGCGATGAACGCCGACTCCTTCCACGCCAGTTCGACGATCGCGGCGCCCCACAGCGGGCCGCCGACCCACGGCGCCCACGATTCGGGAGGGATGCCGAGCAGGCGTGGCAGCACGCCGGCGTCCGACAGCAGCAGCCCCACGGTGGCCGCGGCGATGAGGTGCGGGATGGTGACGGTGAGGGTGCCGAGGGCGGCCACCGCGCGGCTGCTGCGCGTGCGCGAGACGATCACGATCGCCGCGAGCGTGCCGATGATCACCGCCAGCACGGTGCTGACCGCGGCCACGCTGAGCGAGACGCCGACGGCGGCGAACAGCTCGCCCGGACGCGCGGTGAAGGCCGCGACCCCCGGGGTGGGCCGCCCCACCACCGGCAGCAGCCCGAACGCCTGCAGCGCCGTCGCCCCGATGCCGCCGCCCAGCACCACGAGCGAGAGCACGGCGGCGGGCAGCACCAGCAGCGCCCCGCGCAGCTTCTCGCGGGGCGAGCCGGCGCGCCGGGCGACGGGCGCCCAGGTCACCGCGACAGCACGTTCTGCCGCCAGCCGTCGTCGAGCGCGGGGACCCATTCGGCGGCGAGCTCGCCGTGCGCGTTGCGCGAGATCTCGTCGTACGGCGGCACCACGGGAGAGACCGGTAGGGCGTCGAAGAGGGCGCGGTCCTCGGCCGACAGGGCGTTCAGGTCGAGCACGGGGAACTGCCCCCACACGTCGGGCTCGGCCTTCTTCGCCTGCTGCTCGGCCGAGAGGGCCACGTTCGCGACGACCATCGCGCCCGCTGCGGCGTCGGAGTTGACGGGCAGGCCGAGGAAGCTGGCGTTGCCGACCGTTCCGTCCTCGAGCGTCAGCACCTTGGTCTGCGCGGGGTAGGTGCCGTCAGCCACGAGGCCCGTGAGCGTCGCCGGGCCGTAGGTCATGGTCATGTCGACCTGACGGTCGGCGAACAGCCGGCCGAGCTCGGTCTCGTTGGCGGGGTACGTGTCGCCGCCGCGCCAGAGGTTCGGCGCGAGCGTATCGAGCCGGCTCCACAGGGCCGGTGCGAGCTCGTCGAAGGCGTCCTCGGAGAAGGCCGTGGGCACCTCGTCGGCTCCGCCCGACACGCTCGCCAGGGCTTCGCGCACGAACACCGAGCCGGTGAAATCCGGCGGCGCGGGATACGTGAACCGGCCGGGGTGGGCGTCGGCCCAGTCGAGCACCCCGGCGAGGGTGGTCGGCGGGTCGGGGATCGCCTCGGCGTTGTACGCCAGGGTGAACTGCGCCTTGTGCCACGGCGCCTCGCAGCCGTCGACGGGGGTGCCGAAGTCGGACTGCAGCAGCGGGTCGTCGGCCGAGGTGTTCGCCATCGAGGGCAGCATCCCGGTCCAGCCGCAGCGCCACGCCCCGGCATCCTTGCCCGTGCGGAAGTTGTCGCCGTTGACCCACACCAGGTCGACGCTGCCGTCGTCGCGGCCGGCCTGCAGCTCGGTGAAGACGCGGTTCAGCGCGTCACGGGTGTCGGTGACGGGAACGCGCTCGAGCGTCACGCCGTACTCCGCGACCGCGGGCGCGAGCACGTCGTCGATGTAGGCGTTGCCCTGGTCGTCGCCGCCGTACATCCACAGCTGCACGGTCTGACCCTTCGCGGCCGACAGCACCGCCTCCCAGTCGGCGAACTCCGCCGTGTCGGGGGCCGCGGGCGCGGCGCAGCCGGTGAGGGCGAACAGGGCGGATGCCGCGGCCACGGTGATCGCGGCGAGACGACGTCGGTGTCGAAGGGGGGTCATGGGGCTCCTCGGTCGGGACCGGCGACCGCAGGTCGCGTGCGGACTTAGGGTATGGGGAAGCGGAGGGTGATCGATGGAACCGAACCGAACCGACGCACCCGCGGGCGGTGCGATGCGCCGACCCCTTCTCCGCCTGGTGCTTCTCGGTGTCTTCGTCGCAGTCGTCGCAACGGTTGGTTTCGTCTTCGTCCCGCACGACGTCGAACAGATCCGCGCGTGGTCGACCCAGGTCGGCTGGACGGGCGTCGTGCTCTTCACGCTGTTGTACGCGGCGCTGACGTTGAGCCCCGCCCCCAAGAACGTGCTGGGGATCGCCGCCGGTCTGGTGTGGGGCTTTCCGGTGGCGTTCGCGATGGTCTACGTCGGCGCCCTGCTCGGGGCCGCGGCATCCTTCCTGATCGGTCGCGCCCTCGGCCGCGAGGCCGTCGAACGCTTCACGGGGGCGCGGGTGGCCCGCCTGGATGCCGCGCTCGGACGCCGCGGTCTCCTCGCGGTGCTGAGCGCCCGGCTCATCCCCGTCATCCCGTTCACGCTGATCAACTACGGCGCCGGCCTGACCTCGGTGCGGCGCCGCGACTACGCCATCGGCACCGCGGTGGGCATCCTCCCGGGGTCGGCCGCGTACGTGGCCCTCGGCGCGTTCGGGTGGGAGCTGGGCCCCGGCTTCTGGACCGCGTTGGCCGCGATCGGCGTGCTCGTGATCGGCGGACTCGTCGCCGGGGCGATCGTGCGCCGTCGCCGGGATCAGCGGGGAGCCCCCGGTGCTTGACCGCACGATGCGCGCAGCGCTCTCGGGCCCCCTGGATGCCGCGGCCGCGGCCCTCGACCGTCCCGGGATCACGCCCGACCGGCTCACCGTCGCCGGCCTCGTGCTCGCCCTGGCCTCGGCCGGTGCGGCCGCTGCGCAATGGTGGGTCGTCGCCGCCGTGCTGTGGCTGCTCTCGCGGGTGGCCGACGGGCTCGACGGCACGCTCGCGCGGCGGCGCCGGGCGGAAGGCGACGGCGGGGAGAGCGAGGCGGGCGGCTTCCTCGACATCGCGGCCGACTTCATCGCCTACGGCGCCGGCGTCTTCGGCGTCGCGTGGGGCGCGACGGCGGCGTTCGGCATCCCGTGGTGGCCCTTCCTGCTCGTGCTGCTGACCTATTACGTCAACGGCACGGCCTTCCTGGCGTTCTCGTCGATCGCCGAACGCACCGGGCGCCGCCTCGACGACGGGCGATCGCTGTCGTTCCTGGGGCGCATCGCCGAGGGCACCGAGACGATCATCGTGCACGCGCTCTGGCTGCTGCTGCCGTTCTGGGCGGGGTGGATCGCGCTGGCGTGGGCGCTCTTCGTCGGGGTGAGCGCCGTGCAGCGCGTCGTGGTCGGGTACCGCCTGCTGCGGTGACCGCCGGGGAGCGGCGACCCCGGGAGGCGCCGCGCGGGTCCGGGCCGCGAGTCAGCCCCGGCGCCGCCGCACGCGCCGCAGCAGCCGGATCACCGCCGCGACCGCGCCCGTGCGCAGGGCGCCCTGGGCGTCGCGCACGGCGGCGTTCCAGCCGGCATCCGAGTACGTCGGGTAGGCGTGCAGCACGCCGGCCAGGTCGCGCACCGAGAGCCCGCGCGACACCGCCGTCGAGAGCTCCCCGAGCGACTCCCCGGCGCGCGGACCCACGATCGTCGCGCCCACCACACGTCCCTTCCGGTCGACCGCGAGCCGCGTGAACCCCGCGGTGCGGCCCTCGGCGATCGCGCGGTCGAGGTCGTGGTGCGCAGTCTCGACGATGCGCACGTCCGAGTCCGCCGTATCCACCGTCGACGTCCCCACCGCCGCCACCTCGGGAGAGGTGAACGTCACGCGCGGAACGTCGTCGAGACGTACGCGACGCGACAGGCCGAGCACCGCGTTGGTGGCGGCGATGCTGCCGAACATCCCCGCGGTGTGGGTGAAGCGCGGCAGCGGCGTCGCGTCGCCGGCGGCGCGGATGCGCGGGTTGCTCGTGGCGAGGGTGCGGTCCACCGCGATCGCGCCCGCGCGGTCGAGGTCGACGCCCGCGGCCTCCACCCCCAGTCCCGTCGTGTCGACACGGCGGCCGAGGGCAGCGAGCACGCGGTCGACGACCACCGTCGTGCCGTCAGCGAGCCGCGCGGTCGTGCCCCCCACGCCGCGGGAGGCCTCGGCGAGCGTCATCCCCAGGCGCACGTCGACGCCGTCGGCGCGCAGAGCCGACAGCACCAGGGCGCTCGCGGCGGGATCCTCCTTCGGCAGCAGCCGGTCACCGCGGTGCACGAGGGTCACGCGCGAGCCGAGGCGGACGAAGGCCTGGGCCATCTCGCATCCGATCGCTCCCCCGCCCAGCACGAGCAGGTTCGCGGGCAGCTCGTCGAGGTCCCACAGCGTCTCGTTCGTGAGCACGTCGACGCCCTCCGGCACGATCGGCGTGTTGCCGGTCGCGACGAGGGCATCGCGGAAGCGGATGCCGACTCCCTCGACGACCAGCGAGCGGGGACCGTCGAACCGCGCACGGCCGCGCAGCGTGTACACGCCGGTCTCGGCGAGCGTCTCGGGCGAATCGACGGGTTCGATCGCGGCGATCGCGCCCTTCACGTGGGCCATCACGGCGGCGAAGTCCACCCGCACCCCGTCGACGTGGATGCCCATCCGCGCCGCGACGCGTGCGTCGTGCGCGGCGTCGGCCGCGGCGATGAGCGCTTTCGACGGGACGCAGCCGGTGAACAGGCACTCCCCGCCGAACCCGTTCGCCTCGACGAGCAGCACCCTCGCCCCGAGCACGGCCGCGGTGCGGGCTCCGACCAGTCCCGCGCTCCCGGCCCCGACCACGACGAGGTCCCACTCCGCCCGACCCGCTTCGACGGCGGTCAGCGGACGGGCGCGGCGACGCGAGACGGAGGTCATCCCCGAAGCCTAGGGTGGTCGGAAGAGGGGGTGGCGCGATGACGACACCGATGCGCCGCTACGGCGTCGGCGCACGCTGGTACGACGTGCTCTCGGGCGAACGCTGGGTGTACCGGGCGGGCCGAGAGGCCGGCATCCGCCTTCTCGACCCGAGACCCGGCGACACCGTGATCGACCTCGGCTGCGGCACCGGTCTGAACTTCGCCGGGCTCGTCGCGGCCGTGGGACCGACGGGGCGCGTGGTCGGTGTCGACCGCAGCTCCGACATGCTCGCCGTGGCCCGTCGTCGGGTCGCCGCGTCGGGGTGGAACGATTCGGTGACCCTGGTGTCGGCGGATGCCGCGACCCTCGACCCCTCCACGATCGTCGCAGCGAACGGGGGGCGCGCGGCGGATGCCGTGTTCTCGACCTACGCGCTGAGCGTGATCCCCGCGCGCGACGAGGCCTGGCGCCGCGCGTGCGCCGCGGTGCGCCCGGGCGGTCGCGCGGGCATCGTCGACATGCAGCGCCCGCGGGGCCGCTGGCGCGTGCTCGAGCCCCTCGCCCTGCTGGCGTGCGCGACCGGAGGCGCCGACATCGACGCGCACCCGTGGCGGCTGCTCGAGCGCGACGCCGCGGACTCCCGCGGCATCGCCCGCGCCGAGCGCAAGGGCGGCCATCTCGTCGCGGTGGCGGCCGACCTCTCCCCCGCCGTCACGCGCTGACACGGCGCTGCCCCGCGTCGCCGGACACCGCGCCCGGCGACATCGCCCCACCCGCATCGCCCGCGGCGCCGCGCCCCCGGCACCGCCCAGTCGTCGAGCGCCCCGGACACGTCGCATCCCCGCGACGCGCGCGGCACCCCCGGACACCCGCCGGGGGCCGCGGCCGCCCCCGCGCGCTCAGCGCAGGCGCCGCCCGATCTCGGCGAGAGCCTCGGCGAACGACTCCTCCGCACCCTCGCGTCCGCCCGACAGGTTGACGCCGACGACGCCGGGGAGCGCGAGCATCTCCTGCGCCATCGCCACCGCGAGGGCGATCCCCTCGGCGCGGGGGTCGCGAGCACGCCGCACGCGCGCGAGGAAGTCCTCGGGCAGCACGAGCGTCGTGAACGACTCCAGCAGATCGGCCGAGGCGTGGTCGACCACCACCGGCACGCAGGGGAGGAATCGGATGCCGTCCCCGACCTCGTCGATGAAACGGCGCACGGGTTCCGCCCCACCGGCGTGGTTGACGAAGCACACGTCGGCGCCGGCGCGGAGCTTCTCGCGCAGCCGCGCCGCGCGCCGGTCGACGGGAGGGGCGGCCGGAGAGGCGGCGACCGACACGACGTGCCCGGCGGCGCGGGCCAGGGCGGCGGCCTCGGTGGAGTCGAGGTCGAACACGGGTGCGGCGTCGGGGCGGTGCCCCGTCTGCGTGTGATCGCCCGTCACGCAGTGCACCCCGGCGACGCCCTCGACCGCGAGGGCGGCGAGCTCCCCCTCGATCGCCACCCGGTTGCGGTCGCGCATGTTGAGCCCCGTCCACACGCGCAGGCCGCGCCGCTGCAGCAGGTGCGCGCGGTACGCGGGAGGGAACTGCACCCGGGCGCTTCCCGCGTCGCCGGCCAGGACGGCATCCACTTCTCCCGTGAGGATTCCGGCGCACGCGTCGATGGATGCCACGCTCAGCGCCCGCGCCGGCAGATCGGCCACGATCCAGGGGCGCGTGCCGAGCGCGTCGAGGGTCGCGGTCGCGGCGGCGGTGCGCGGTGCGGGCCGTACCGCCGTGGTGCGGTCCAGGCCCGTCCACGGCACGGTCGGACGGTGGACGAACGCGCACCGTTGCGCCGCGTCGACCTCGCAGGAGCCGTCGAAGCCGACCCCGCCGCACGGGCCGTACTCCATGCGCTTGGGACACGAGTCGATGAGGGGCAGCACGCTCATGCGGGGAGTGTACGAACGCCGTGTTTCGACGAATGTTCATGGCGGCAACATCGCCGAAACGCGCGCTGCCTACGCTCGTCGATACCCGCAGCATCCTCGGAGGTCGCCATGATCACGGCCGGCACCACGTTCGGTTCCGACGTCGACGACGTCGACACACTCGTCGACGATCCGCTGACGCTGCTCGTGCGCTGGCTGCCGCCGCACGACAGCGAGCTCCGCCCCCTCGCCGCGCTGGCGACGATGGGCCGCGACGGCCTGCCCTCGCTGCGGCACGTGCTGGTCAGCGATCGCGACCTCACCGGGCTGTACTTCCACACCGATGCCGCGAGCGCGAAGGTGGCGCAGATCGCGGCGAACCCGGTCGCGGCCATGTCGGTCGTCTGGCCTGACGTGGGCCGCCAGCTCGTCGTGCGGGGGATCGTCGAGCGGGTCGGCACCGCCGACGCCGCCGAGGTGTACCGCCGGCGCTCGCGCTACCTGCAGCTGCTCGCGTGGCTGAACACCGACGAGAACGCCCACCTGCACGTGCTCGAACGCCGGCACCTGTGGGCGGAGTTCGACGCCGCCCATCCCGAGCTCGACCCACCGGAGCGATGGGTGGGCTTCCGCGTGCGCCCCGTGACGCTCACGTTCTGGAGGGGCGACGCCCTCGGGCAGAGCACGCGTCAGCATTACTCGCTCGCGGACGGGCGCTGGACCGGCCGGATCCTGGCGGGCTAGGCATGGACATCACCAGCGTCACCTCGTACCGCGTCGCCCGGACGCGCGCCGACCTCGCGCTGCGCGACGGCGAGGTCGTCATCGCCGGCGGAACCTGGCTCATGAGCGAGCCGCAGCCGGGCACGACCGGCTTCGTCGACCTGACCGGCCTCGACTGGCCCGACCTCGAAGTGACCGACGAGGGCCTGCGGATCGGTGCGACCTGCACCATCGCGCGCCTGCTGGCGTGGGTCGAGCACGAGGCCCCGCTCGCGTGGACCTCCCTCGCTCTCGCTCGCCCCGCCGCCGACGCCCTGCTGGCGTCGTTCAAGATCTGGAACACCGCGACCGTCGGAGGCAACGTCTGCCAGGCGTTCGCGGCCGGCGCGATGATCGCGCTGCTGTCGACCCTGGATGCCACGGCACTGGTGTGGACGCCCGACGGCGGCAAGCGCCGCATCGCGGTGGCCGACCTCGTCGTCGACAACGCCGCGACCTCGCTCGCGCCGGGAGAGGTCGTGCGCGCGCTCGACATCCCGCTGCGTGCCCTCACCGCCCAGGTCGGCCTGCGCAAGATCGCCCTCGCCGAGCTCGGCCGCTCCGGCGCAGTGGTCACCGCGCGCGTCGACCCCGACGGATCGAGCGTGTTCGTCGTGACGGCGGCGGTGCGCCGCCCGCGCGTGCTGCGCTTCGCACGGGTGCCGGGAGCCGGGGAACTGCGGGATGCCGTGGCCGGCGCCACCGACTTCTACACCGACCCGCTCGGCAGCGCCGACTGGCGCCGCGGAGTGAGCATCGTGCTCGCCGAGCGCCTGCGCGCGGAGTTCCAGCGCGAGCCGCAGCGGGGTGCGGCATGACGGCGGCATCCCTCCCGGGCCGAGGGGGAGCGCACCCGTCCGCCGCCCCGAGGGGCCGGGCGACGACCGCCGGGGAGGCAGCCGGATGAAGTTCCACGTCAACGGCTCCCCCGTCGAGGTGGAGCCGCGGGCCGGTCAGTGCGCCCGAACGCTGCTGCGCGAGACGGGGCACGTCGAGGTGAAGAAGGGGTGCGACGCCGGAGACTGCGGCGCCTGTTCCGTGCTGCTCGACGGCACGCCCACCCACTCGTGCATCGTGCCCGCCGTGCGCCTCGAGGGGCGTGCGGTCACCACGGCCGCGGGCCTCGCCCCCGGCGACGACCTGCACCCCGTGCAAGAGGCGCTCGCGAGCGGCTTCGGGTTCCAGTGCGGCTTCTGCTCCCCCGGCATGAGCGTCACGGCATCCACCCTCACCGCCGACGACCTCGACGACCTCGACCGCCGCATGAAGGGCAACCTGTGCCGGTGCACCGGGTACCGACCGATCCGCGAAGCGATCCGGGCCTCGGTGCTCGGTCCGGTGCGCGAGACCGGAAGCGGGGCGGACGCGGGCGGCGCGGACACCGACACTGCCGCGTGCGGCGCCGGCTGCGGCGGCCATCACCGCACTCCGGGCGACGCAGGGCCCGCCCTGATCGCGCGCACTCCTCCTGCGGAGCGGTTCGACCGACCTTCGTCCGCCCTCGCAGGAACCGATCTGCAGGAGTCGTCCGCGCCCGCCGCCTCCCCCACCGCGGGCGTCGGCACCTCGGTCATCCCCGAGGCGGCGCGCCGCATCGTGCAGGGACGCGAACCGTTCACCCTCGACGAGCCCGTGCCCGGCGGCCCCGCCCTCGTGCTGCGGGTCGTGACCTCCCCGCACGCCCACGCCCGCGTGCGCGCGATCGACACGTCCGAGGCGCTTGCCGTACCGGGGGTCGTCGCCGTGTTCACCCACGCCGACGTGCCCGACGTGCGCTACTCCACGGGCCGGCACGAGCACCGCACCGACGACCCCGACGACACCCGCATGCTCGACGACGTCGTGCGACACGTCGGCCAGCGCGTGGTCGCTGTCGTCGCCGAGACGGCGGAGGCGGCGGATGCCGGCTGCCGCGCGGTGCGCATCGACTACGACGTTCTGCCCGCCGTCTTCGATCCCGAGCAGGCCCGGCGCCCTCGGGCGCCCCTCCTGCACCCCGACCGCACCCCCGCGGACCGCGTGATGGATGCCGGACGCAACGTCGTGGCCGGGTTCCACACCGGGCACGGCGGCGACATCGACGCCGCCCTCGCGACCAGTCACGCGACGGTGACCGGCGAATGGCGCTCCTCGCGCGTCACGCACGCGGCGCTCGAGACGCATGCGGCCGTGGGATGGCTCGACGACGACGGGCGCCTCGTCATCCGCTCATCGACGCAGGTGCCGTTCCTCGCCCGCAACGAGCTCGCGCACGTCTTCGGCCTCGAGCGCGACCGCGTGCGCGTCTACGCCACGCGGGTCGGTGGCGGCTTCGGCGGCAAGCAGGAGCTCTTCACCGAAGACCTCACGGCCCTGGCCGTGCTGAAGCTCGGGCGCCCGGTGGCGTACGAGTTCTCGCGCACCGACCAGTTCGTGCGGGCGTCGCTGCGGCATCCGATGCGCGTGCGCGCGACGCTGGGGGCGGATGCCGCGGGGCGGCTGACCGCGATGAAGATCGACGTGCTGAGCGACACCGGCGCCTACGGCAACCACGCGATCGGTGTGCTGTTCCACTCGTGCGCGGAGTCGACGACCCTCTACCGGGTTCCGGCGAAGTGGATCGACGCCGAAGCGGTCTATACCAACAACCCGCCGTCGGGGGCGTTCCGCGGATACGGCCTCGGACAGGTGGTGTTCGCCGTCGAATCGGCGATGGACGCCCTCGCCCAGGAACTCGACATCGACCCCTTCGACCTGCGCCGCATCAACGCCGTGCGCGAGGGCGATCCGCTGCACCCCGACGACGGCGAGACGCACGAGGAAGACCTGATCTGGGGCAGTTACGGCCTCGACCAGTGCCTCGACCTGGCCCAGGACGCGCTGCGCCGCGGCAACGGTGTCGAGGCCCCCGAGGGATGGCTCGTCGGCGAGGGCATGGCGACGGCGATGATCGCCACGATGGCACCGCGCGGCCACATCGCCCACACCACCGCCACCCTGCGCGGCGACGGCACGTACCTGCTGCGCGTGGGCACGGCCGAGTTCGGCAACGGCACCTCGACCGTGCACCGGCAGATCGCCGCGACCGTGCTCGACGCCGCTCCCGAGCGCCTCGAGCTGTGGGCCGCCGACACCGACGCCGTCCGCCACGACACCGGGGCCTTCGCCTCGGCCGGCACGGTGGTCGCGGGCAAGGCCCTCTTCGGCGCCTGCACGGCGCTGCGGCGGCGGATGGTCGACATCGCCCGGGAACTCGCGACCGGAGATGCCGCTGAACTCGCGGTCGCGGCATCCGCCGTCGGGTCGAGGACGCCGATCGGACGCCCCGCGGCGGCGTACGGGGATGACGCGCCCCTCGCGGACTCGGCATCCGGGAGGGACGACATGGAGTTCACGGCATCCGGGATCCGGGTGGGCCGAGAGGTCGTCTCGTGGGGACGGATCGTCGCGGCCGGGGGCGGGGACGAGCTCACCGCGGACGGCGCGGAGTTCGGCGACCTGCGCTCTCTCGCCTTCAACGTGCACGCGGCCCGGGTCGCGGTGGACCCCGAGACGGGGACCGTGAAGGTGCTGCAGTCGATCCAGTCGGCCGACGCCGGGGTCGTCATCAACCCTGCGCAGTGCCGCGGGCAGATCGAGGGCGGGGCCGCGCAGGCGCTCGGCGGAGCACTGTACGAGGAGGTGCTCCTCGAGGACGGCGTGGTGCAGAACCCGGTGTTCCGCACCTACCGGGTTCCGCAGTTCGCCGACGTGCCCGACACCGAGGTGTACTTCGCCGAGACCGACGACAGCCTCGGCCCCTTCGGCGCGAAGTCGATGAGCGAATCGCCGTACAACCCGGTGGGCGCGGCGATCGGCAACGCCGTCTCGCGCGCGCTCGGTCGTCGCGGCTACGAGCTGCCGTTCTCGCGCGATCGGGTGTGGCGGCTGGCGGGCGGGAAATGAGCGGGGTCCGGCTCGGCTCCCGTTGCGTCGTCGACTGAGGCCGAGCGGAGGGGCTGGGGGCGCGTTTCGTCGCTCTGGGCGGAAGATTCACGCCCCGAACGCAAGAACCCGCCCCGAACGAGATGACGGTGAAGCCGGCGAGGCCCTCGCCGGGCTGGGGGCGCATCGTGTCGTTCGGGGCGGACGACTCGCGCTCCGAACGACGGAATGCGCCCCGAACCACGCGTCACAGGGGCGTCGCGGTTCCCCGCACGAGAATGCCTCGGGATGCCGGGACCTCGACCTCGAGCACGCTCGGTCGCCCGATATGCCGACCTTGGAGCACCGTGAAGGCGAACGGCGCGGCGAGGCCGCCCTGCTCGCGCAGGTACGCACCCAGAGAGGCGGCGGCGGAACCCGTCGCGGGATCCTCGGTGATCTCACCGACGGGGAAGAGATTGCGCGCCTCGGCGACGAGGCCGTCGACGAGGTCGCCCCCGATGTGGACCGTGATGACGGTGCCCTTCCATCCGCGCTCGTCCATGAGCGTGCGAAGGACCGCGGGATCGAAGGTGAACGCGTCGAACGTCTCACGAGAGGCGATCGCGACCACCGGGTGCAGGTTGCCGGCGAAGGCCTGGGCGAGCGGCATCCGCTCATCGAGGTCGTCGGAGCGCAGACCCAGGATGCCCAGCAGGCGGTCGGCGACCCCCGGATCGAGGGCCTCGAGGTGCGGCTCGACGCTGCGGAAGCCGGCGGTCACGCGGCCCTCGGCGTCGCGCTCGGTCGACGTCTCGACGACGCCGGCCGCGGTCTCGAACATGAACGGGCCGACACCCTCGGCCTCGGCGAGCGCGACGGCGGTCGCGATCGTGGCGTGCCCGCAGAAGGGCACCTCGGCTTCCGGCGAGAAGTACCGCACGGCGACCCGGCGGCCGTCGCGCTGCCCCACGAACGCCGTCTCGGGGTGGCCGAGGTCGGTCGCGATCCGCTGCATCTGCGCGGTATCGAGGCCCACGGCATCCGGAACCACTCCCGCCGGATTGCCTCCGCCCGGCTCCGCGGCGAAGGCGAGCAGTTCGAGGATCTCGGGAGCGGAGGTCATGCGTCCATTCTCGCGGTGCGACTGCGGGTTCTCGATGGGCTCACCCCGCAAGCCCGTCAGGAGCGCTGTGCCCAGGTGGCCCCGGGGCCACCGCGGCCGCCCCGGGGCCACTTCCGTCGCCCCTCCGGCTACCGCACCGCACGCACCGCGCTCCCGGGCCCATGGCCGGCGCCCCTGCGGCTGCCGCACCCGCGCACACCGCGCCCCGGAGCCATGGCCGGCGCCTGGGAGCACCCCTCAGCGCACCTCCGCCCCGAGGTGCAGCACCGCCTCGGCGAGCGCCCGGAGTCCGGCCGCGACGTCGGCCCCGGTGACCGCCTCATCGGGGTGGTGGCTGATGCCGTCGGGGTTGCGCAGGAACAGCATTCCGACCCCGGTGATCGCGCCGATCGACATGGCGTCGTGACCGGCGCGACTGAAGAGGGTCGGGGCGTCGGCCCCGATACCCGCGCGGACGACGTCTTGCAGCAGCGGTGCGCAGAACACCGCGGGAGCGCTGTGCACCTCTCGGGCGCGCCACCGCAGGCCCCGACGTCCCATGATCGCGTCGAGCTCGCTCGAGATCTCCGCCCACGTGTGATCGCGCGTGTCGTCGAACTCCCCGCGCAGGTCGAGTGAGAAGTGCGCCTCCCCGGGCACGACGTTCACGGCGCCCGGGAAGGCCTCGAGCTGCCCGACCGTCCCGATGATGTGATGCTCGCCCCGGCAGATGCGTTCGACCGCGAGGGCGGCCTCGCTCGCCCCGAGCAGAGCGTCGCGCCGCATGTCGTAGGGCGTGCCGCCGGCGTGCCGGGCCTCGCCCTCGACGACGAGCTGGAACCTCCGGGCCGAGGCGATCGACGACACCACGGCGAGCGCCTGCCCGCTGCGGTGCAGCTCGGGTCCCTGTTCGATGTGCGCCTCGAGGTAGGCGACGAGCTCGTCGGGTCGCCGCGCGGCCTCGCCCACGCGGCCCGGGTCGAGCCCGAAGTCGCGGAACGCTTCGCGCAGCGTGATGCCGTCGGCATCGGCGAGGTCCCACCACGCGGCATCCCATTGCCCGGCGACCGCTGACGAGCCCAGCAGGGCCTTGCCGAAGCGCGTCCCCTCCTCGTCGCTGAAAGCGATGACCTCGAGGGCGAAGGGGAAGGGACTGGATGCCGCGCCGTCATCGTCGACACGGCGCAGAAGCCGCACGACCTCGAGCGCCATCAGCACCCCGACGATGCCGTCGAAGCGTCCGGCGTCCGGGACGGTGTCCAGGTGCGACCCGAGCAGGAGAGCGGGGGCGTCGGGGGATCCCGCGGGGGCGAGGCGCCCCACCTGATTGCCGGCGGCGTCCTGGTGAGTCGTCATGCCGAGCTCGCGCATCCACTCCGCCGCGAGGCGGTTGACGCGTGCATGCTCGGGCGAGAGGTAGACGCGCGTGATGCTCCCGGGCGTCGCCGTGACCCGCGCGAGCTCCTCGCAGCGGCCCATCACGCGGCGCGATGCCGCCGCGATACGTTCGGGGGCGTCCTGCAGGCGTGTGGCGGCGGTCATGCGCGGCATCCCGTCGACGTCTCTCGGTGGGTGACGCTGCGCATCACGCGCCCGCCCCCGCGTACACGCCCTGCGCCGCCTCGACACCTCCACCTGCCGACACCGTCGCCCCGTGACGGCGCAGCACCGCCTCGAGGGCGGCCAGCGTCGTCAGCACGGCGTCCTTCCGAGCGTTGTACCCCATCGTCCCGATACGCCAGACGCGTCCGTGCAACGGACCGAACGAGGTGCCGATCTCGATGCCGAAGTCGCTCAGCAGCTCGCTCCGCACGGCGTCTCCGACCACGGCATCCGGGATCTCGACCGCGACGACGTTCGTCATCTTGTGCGCGACGTCGCCGAAGACGGTGAGCCCGAGCCCCTCGACACCCGCGAGCATGGCGTCGCCGTGCAGCCGGTGCCGCGCGATGACCTCGTCGCGGCCCTCGAGCAGCAGCACGCGCGCGCACTCCCGCGCGCCGTAGAGCATGGTGGTCGCCTCGGTGTGGTGGTTGAGGCGGCGCGGTCCCCAGTAGTCGAGGATCATCGCGAGGTCGAAGTAGTTCGAGCGGATGAAGTCGGATGCCACGGCATCGCCCTCCTCGCGGATGCCGGCCTCGACGCGGGCACGCGAGCGGACGACCTCGACCGCCCGCGCGGACAGGCTGATCGGCGCCGATCCGGAGGGGCCGCCGAGGCATTTCTGCAGTCCCGCGGTCGCGGCATCCAGGCCCCAGGCATCCATCTCGAAGGGGTTGCCGCCGAGCGAGGCCGTGGCGTCGGTGTAGAACAGCGCGCCGTGCGCACGGCAGATCTCGCCGATCTCGTCGAGCGGCTGGAGCATCGTGGTGGAGGTGTCGCCCTGCACGCACGCCACGAGGTGCGGCTGCGCCCGCTCGATCGCCTCGCGGATCGTCGACACCGGGAACACCTGCCCCCACGGCACCTCGATCGTGTGCACCTCGGCGAGGGCCCGCTCGGCGATCTCGGCGAGCAGGTGGCCGAACCGCCCGAAGACGGGCACCAGCACGCGGTCCCCGGGGCGGATGAGCGAGACCATGGCCGCCTCGATACCGGCACGGCTCGTGCCGTCGATGAGCAGCGTGGCGTCGTTGTCGGTGCCCCAGACCCGCCGATAGAGCTCCTGCGTCTCGGTCATCGTCGCCGTCATGAACGGGTCGTACTGGCCGACGAGCGGGGCGCCCATCGCGCGCAGCACGCTCGGGTACGCCGAGATGGGGCCAGGGCCCATGAGCAGGCGGGCGGGCGGGTCGATCGGGCCGGGGAGGTGGGTCATCGGGACTCCATGGTGCGGGTGGGGCGGGAGGCGGGGTGGAGCGACGCGGGGCGAGCTGCGACGCGGATCGGCACGGGGCGAGCGGTGCCGCGGGTCGGCACAACTTCGGCAATCCGGGCGATCGAGGCGTCGGATGCCGCCGAACGGCGCAACTGCAGGGGTTGTGCCGGCGCAGAGCGAGGCGCCGCCGGAACGGAGCGGGCCGCCGACCGAGTCGGGGCCGGCCGGCGGCTCATCGCCCGTCCCCCGCCCCGATCAGCGCAGCCAGCCGACGGGCGAGGCGGACGAGCGCGATGTCGGTGCCGGCGCGCGACACCAGGCACACGCCCACCGGCGCACCCCCGACCGTCAGGAGCGGCACCGAGATCGCGGGCAGGCCCGCCGCCGCCGCGGGGGCGGTCATGCGCAGGGTCGCCGCGCGGACGGCATCCACGTCGGCGGTGCGCAACGGCGCGGGGCCGGGGACGGTCGGGAAGATCAGCACGGCGCCGTCGACGAGCTCCGCCAGGTGCGCGGCGATCGGTTCGAGGTCGGCGCGGGCGCGGGACTCCTCGGCGGCGGTGATCTGCGACGCGGCGCGGAAGCGCTCGGCCACCGCCTCCCCCACGGCCCCGGGGTGCGCGCGCAGCCACTCGCCGTCGTTGCGCCAGGCCTCAGCGCCTTGCACGGTGCGGAACGCGGTGAAGGCGGCATCCACCTCGCCCGTGTGCACGGCGCGGAACGACGGCGGATCGTCGGATGCCGCGAGCGCCGCCAGCAACCGCGAGAAGGCCTCGCGCGTGTCGGGGTCGGCGCAGTCGAGGATCTCTTCCGGCACAAGGAAGCGCCACGGCAGGTCATCGCCCGAGGCTCCGTAGACGCTCTCGGTCGAGGCCGAGCCGTCGTAGCTGAGGCACCAGTCGGCCACGCGCTGCAGCGTGTCGCCGTCGCGGGTGAGCCAGCCGATCGTGTCGAACGACTGCGCGAGGGGCAGCATGCCCTGGCGCGGAACGAGGTCGTGGGTCGTTCTCAGCCCCCACAGACCCTGGTACGACGCGGGCACGCGGATGGAACCGGCCGTGTCGGTCGCGAGGCCGATGTCGGCGTGGCCCAGGGCGACGGCCGACGCCGGTCCACTCGAGGACCCGCCGGGGAGGGCTCCGACGACGGCACCGTTGGGCGGGGTGCCGTAGTGCACGTTGTCGCCCGCGATCGAGTAGGCGAACTCGTCGGTGCGCGCGATGCCGCGCAGTGAGGCACCCCCTCTCAGCAGATCCGCGACGGCGGGGGCCGTGGCCTTCTCGGGGCGTGCCTCTTCGAGATAGGCGGGATTGCCGGCCCCGATGCGGAAGCCCGCGATCGCGAACAGGTCTTTCACCGCGACCGTGAGGCCCGCCAGCGGTCCCTCCCACGCGCCCTGCAGGAACGGGTCGCCGACGCTGCGCCAGATCGTGCGGTCGAGCGCGGGAGTCCGCGGGGTGACGTGGGCGGCCGTGATGAGCCATCGCCCGTCGATGCGCTGCCAGATCTGCGTCTGCAGACCGCGCCCACCGCCTCGGAACGCCGAGACCGAGACGAGAAGGGCCACATCGCCGTCGTCGCTGCCTGCCGGGGTGCCCGGGGCGCCGGCATCGTCACGGACGTCGTCCGAGGCGACGGGTGCGGCCCGGCGTCCCGAGGAGAGAGGGCGGTAGTGGATCTCGGCGATCTCGCGCGGCGGCACGCCGCCGCGCAGAGCCCGGAAACCGCTGATCGCGTCGTGCCCGACCAGCAGACCCGCGGTGTCGCCTCGGAGGGTCTGCGTCCCGGGCGCGAAGAAGGCGTCGAGAGCGTCGAGGTCGTTCGCGACGATCGCGCTCTCGTAGGCGTCGAAAGCTGCGCGCAGGTCGTCCGGCATCGCTGCGTCGTCTGCGGGAACGGCCACGGCCTGTCCCTGTTCGGCATCCGTCATGAGCGTCGCCCGCCTTTCTGCTGCGTCGGGTGTCCGCGGAAGACCGACAGCCGAGGGATTCGTTCGGGACTCCCGGACACGCGATTCGCGGGCGGCAGCGGCGCGGCGACGTCGGTCGCCGACTCGACGCACACGTCAGCCGCTTCGGCGCGGGCCAGGGCTGCGGCCAGGATCGGGCTCACGCGACGCCTCCCTCGTGAGCAGATGCGAGCGGCACGGGCTCCACGGACGGGATCTCGGCGAAATCCGCCTCACGGATCCGCGCGTGCACGCCCGAGACGATGTCGACCACCTGCGAGATGTCGAAGTCGGTGGCGGCGCTCAGATAGGCGTAGGCGAGGTGCTCGTCCATGCCCCACCGTCCCCCGATGAGCGCCAGCGATGCACGGACGCACGCGCGCATCGCGGCGTCGAGGTCCGGGTCCATGCCGGTCGGCACGAGATGTTCGGGCGTTCGCACGAGCGGGCCGGTCACCTCGCCGAACGCCGCGCGGGCGGCATCCGCGGGGATCACCTCGAAGCGCAGCGTCGCGCGCAACGAGGCCTCGAGCGCGGTGAGCGCGACCTCGCCGTCGCCCTGGGCGAAGTGGGGATCGCCGACATACGCGAGGGCCCCGTCGACCTGCACCGGCAGGAACAGCGTGGTGCCTGCGACGAGAAGGTTGATGTCGATGTTGCCGCCGTGCGTGCCCGGCGGCACCGAGTGCGGTCGCTCGTCGGCCGCGACGGCCACGCCCATCGTGCCGAGGAACGGGGCGAGCGGGAAAGCGACGATCGGGTCGTCGCCCTCGACGATCGGCAGGGTTCCGTGCAGCACGCCCTCGCGCTCGGCGACGGCGGCGAAGACGCTGACGTTGTGCTCGCCGCGCGGCAGCTCGCCCACCAGCGCCCCCTTGCCGTGGCGGTTCGAGATCACGCCGTACGGGACGCGCGGGGTCAGGGTCTCGACGGTGATCTTCAACAGATCGCCGGGGCGGGCCCCGCGCACGTGCACGGGCCCCACCACGACGTGCGGTCCGTCGGCGAAGGGATCCCGAGCGACGGATGCCGCGATCTCGATCGCGTCGTCGAGCACGTGATCGGCGGGCACGCCGTGGGCCGCGAAGAAGGCGAGGGGGTCTTTGCCCTGGTCGTCGAGGATGCCCTCGTGACTGACGGTGTCGAACGTCACGCTCTCGCCCGAGCCGATCTCGAGCGCGGGCGCATCGGCCGCGCACGGAAGGCGCCCCCACATCACGGTGGCGGGTGTGGCGGGAAGGTAGTGGTCGCCGGGGACGAACCCGACGCCCGGCTGGAGGATGGGGACGGGTGTCGACGTGCGGGCGTGAGAGCCGGTCCCTTCGACGGGCTCAGGGACCTCCGTTCCGGCGGAGGCGACGGGCTCGTGGGCCTCGGGCGCGGCAGTCACGCCTGCACCGCCGCGGCCTCGCGCAGGAGCTCGCGCCCCTCCCGCTCGCTGACGGGCGCCCCTCGGCGATAGACCGACGAACCGCGCACCCAGGTCTCGCGTACGACGCCGGTCAGCGTCCTGCCGTGCCACGGCGACACCGGATTGCGGTACTCGAGACTCGCCGCGTCGACCACGACCTGCTCGTCGGGGGCGAAGGCCACGAGGTGCGCCGGAGCGCCGGGCTCGATCACTCCGAGGCCTGCGAGACCGGCGATGCGCGCGGGCCCCGTGGTCATGAGCGGCAGGAGGGTCTCGAACGCGAGCCCCCGCTCGCGCGCGGTCGTGTGGATGGCCGAGAGACCGGTCTGCAGGCCCGCGATGCCGCCCCAGGCGAGGCCGAAGTCGGGGTTGCTCTTCAGCTCGACCGTCGCGGGCGAGTGATCGCTCACGATGGCGTCGATCGTCCCGTCGACGACTCCGGCCCACAGGAGATCGCGGTTGCCCGCGCCGCGGATGGGCGGGCAGCACTTGAACGCCCCCGCGCCGTCGGGCACCTCCTCGGCATCGAGCGTGAGGTAGTGCGGGCACGTCTCGACCGTGAGGCGCACGCCCTCGGCCTTGGCCGCCCGCACCGCGTCGAGCGCGCCGCCGTCGGAGACGTGGACGATGTGCGCGCGGGCGCCCGTTCGGCGGGCGGCACCGATCACGCGCTCGATCGCCGCGCGCTCGCTCAGAGGCGGGCGGCTGACCTCGAAGTCGCGGTACCGGGGTCCGAGCGCGCCGTGCGCGGGCAGATGAGCGGGGTCTTCGGCGTGCACGATGAGGAGGCCGTCGAAGACCGCGAGCTCCGCGAGGCACTGCTCGAGCTGAACAGCGTCGAGGTGGCCGAACTCGTCGATGCCGCTCGGCGAGAGGAAGCACTTGAGACCGACGACGCCGGCGTCGGAGAGGGCGCGCAACGACCCGAGGTTCTCGGGCACCGCGCCGCCCCAGTACGCCACGTCGACGGCGAGCTTGCCGCGCGCGGCCGCTCGCTTGGCATCCAACGCCTCCACCGAGGTCGTCACGGGGACGCTGTTCAGCGGCATGTCGACCACCGTCGTGACGCCGCCCGCTGCCGCGGCCGCCGTTCCCGTCGCGAAGCCCTCCCACTCGGTGCGGCCGGGCTCGTCGAAGTGCACGTGCGAGTCGACCAGGCCCGGCAGCAGCGTCGCGTCCTGCGGGAGGACCGTGTCGGCGGTGGCGTCGAAGGACTCGAGCGCCGCGATGTGACCGTCGTCGATCACGAGGGTGGCGGGCGCGAAGGCGCCGTCGAGGAAGACCCGACGCGCGGCGATCCGTGTGCTCATGCCGTTCACGCTAAGCGCCCTGCGTTTCACGAATGTAACCGTCATCAACATCTGTGGGAACACCCGGAATTGCGCCACCTGGGGAGGAGTCGCGCCGGTGTCCGGAGCCCCCGCGCGGGATCTCGCAGCCGGATGCCGCCGGTGGCCCCGGGGCGTGCGCAGTGGCCCCGGGGCCACCCGCGAACGCCGCACCCCCGACACCGGGCACGACCGACGCCCCGGGGCCACCCGCGAACGCCGCCTCCCGACGCTCCGGCCCCACCGTCGCCGCGAAGCCGCTCCCCGCGCGCACCGGCTCGCGAACCGGCGGCGCCGCATACTCGTCGCGCTTGCTCGTCCCCAAGCCCATCCGCACCATCCCGGATGCCATCCCCACCGCCGCCGCCACCCCGTCGACGACCGGTACCCCGACGCGGGCCGTGAGCTCGGCGCACAGATCCGCCATTCCCGCGCAGCCGAGCACGATCACGTCGGCGCCGGAGGCCGCGGCATCCGCGCTGTAGCGGGCGATGGTCTCCACCGCCACGGAGCCCGTGTCCTCGAGATCGAGCACCGGGATGCCGGTGGCCGCGAGCGAGGCGCAGGCACGATCCATGCCGTACCGCGCGACGAGGTCGCGAGCCCGGCCGAGGGTGCGGCTCAGCGTCGTCACGACGCCGAAGTGCCGCCCCGACACCGCAGCCAGATGCATGGCTGCTTCGGCGATCCCGATCACGGGTACCTCGACCAGCTCGCGCGCCGCGTCGAGCCCCGGGTCGCCGAAGCACGCGATCACATAGGCGTCCGCCGGGTCGACGCCGTCGCGATCGGCCACGATCAGCTCCACGACCGCCGCCGCCGCCGCGATCTCGTCGACGTGGCTCTCGATGGCCGGCGCTCCGGTCGCCGGGCATACGGCGTCGATGACCACGTCGGGCCCCGCCACCCCCCGAGCGGCATCCGCGATCTTCGCGGTCATCGCCCGGGAGGTGTTGGGGTTCAGGAGCAGGATCCTCACGCGAGCGCCTCACGCCCACCGGCGACGCCCGGCGCCCGCTGCGGCGACGGCGCGCCCGAGGGGGCGTCGGTGGCGTCCGCAGCCGTCCGCGCGAGCACGAGGGCATCGGCCTCGGCGGGGGCCTCGACGGCATCCGTCGTCCCGTCGGAGATCCCCTCGGTCTCGCCGTCGAAGGTCGGGACGCGGGGATCGAGCCGCTCGAAGAGGAGGAAGAGCACCAGGCCCAACGCGCAACCGATGAACCAGCTGTAGTCGCTGACCGCCGAGACGTCGAACATCCCCAGGTCGGCGAAGAGCTTCGGGAAGATCGCGATCGCCACCGTCGGCACGCCCGCGGCGATGACGGCCTTCACCGCGTTCGGGTTGAATCCGTTGCGGTACCAGTAGGGGCCCGCGGCATCCATCGTGAACATCGCGTCGACGTTCACGCGCTGACGCGCCGCGAAGTAGTAGCCGGCGATCAGGATGCCGAAGAGCGGGCCGATCAGCGCACCCAGCACGCCGAGCGAGTAGTGGATGGCGTCGCTGTTGGAGTACCAGTTCCAGGGCATGAGGAACGTGGAGCCGACCGCCGCGATCATGCCGCCCGCGCGCCACGAGATCTTCTTCGGGGCGACGTTGGAGAAATCGAACGCGGGGGAGATGAAGTTGGCGACGATGTTGATGCCGACCGTGGCGGTCACGAAGGTGAGTCCGCCCAGCAGGATCGCGAACGGGGTGTCGATGCGCTCGACGGTCGCGATCGGGTCGGTGATGAGGTCACCGAACACGGGCACCGTGGCCGAGGCGGTGATGACAGTGAGGAGCGAGAAGAAGAGGAAGTTGATCGGCAGGCCCCAGAAGTTGCCCTTCTTCACCGCGGCGAAGCTCTTGCCGTAGCGGGCGAAGTCACCGAAGTTGAGCATCGGGCCCGAGAAGTACGACACGACCAGCGCGATCGCGGCGAACATCACCGGGATCGAGGCCCAGAAGTCGAGCTGGGTGGTCGAGAGGGTGAACGAGATGTTCTCGATGCCGGCCTGCGACACGAGGTAGACGGCGAGGACGATCATCACCAGGTAGACCGCCGGACCCGCCCAGTCGATGAAGCGGCGGATGACCTCCATGCCGTTCCAGAACAGCAGGAACTGCGCGGTCCACAGGATCGCGTACGAGATCCAGCCGAGCGCCGACAGGCCCGCGAACGACACGTCGAGCAGGGCCGCCGAACCCGGGATGAACTTCAGGAACACGATGTTCAGTGACTCGGCCGCGAGGAACGTCTGCACCCCGTACCAGGCGATCGCGATGAGACCGCGGATGATCGCGGGGATGTTCGCACCCCGGATGCCGAACACGACGCGGTTGATCACCGGGTAGGGGACGCCGGTCTTCTGGCTCGGCTTGGCGACGAGGTTCGCGAACACCTGCACGATGACGATTCCGGCGATCAGCGCCACGAGCACCTGCCACGACTGCAGGCCGAGGGCGAAGAGCGAGCCGGCGGTGACGTAGCCGCCGACGGAGTGCACGTCGCTCATCCAGAACGCGAAGATGTTGTAGCTCGACCACTTCTGCTTCCGCAGTGGAGCGAGGTCTTCGTTGGCGAGCCGGTCGTCGTAGTGCGGCTTCATGTTGCCGCCCCCGTGGGGGTGGCCGGCGGCCTCCACGAGATCGTGGGGGCCGGTGAGCGGGGTGGATGTCATGTCATTCCTCTCAGGACGGATGGATGCCACGACGTGGAGTCCGCGGCCGGAGTGGAGCTCTGATGTGAAGTTATGGGTTCACACGACCGTGGCGGTTTCGCTCATGTAACGAGTATGTGAAGTCGCTCCTTCACACTCGTCGGCTGCCTAGACTCGGGGGCATGACGCAGCCGCCCCTCGCCGACGCCGTCGAACACGACGCGGCCGTGGCGGCCGAGCCGTCGGCATCCGTCGGGGCGCGCATCCGCGACCTCCGTCAGGCCCGCGGCATCTCCGCACGCGCGCTGGCCGCGACCCTCGGCATCTCCCCCAGCGCCGTCTCGCAGATCGAGCGCGGAGTGATGCAGCCGAGCGTCTCGCGGCTCATCGCCATCACCGACGCCCTCGGCGTGCCGCTCGTCGCGGCGTTCGATCCGGCATCCGATCGTCCCGTCGATCCCGTCGGGCCCTCGGGCTTCACCCTGCAGCGCGCGGGGCAATCGCCCGACATCGTGCTCGACAGCGGCGTCTCGTTCCGTCGCCTGACCCCGGGCTCCTCCCCCGGCGTCGACTACTTCGAGTCGATCTACCCGCCCGGGGCCTCCGCGCACGGCGCCGACGGCCTCTTCCACCACGAGGGATACGAGGTCGGCACCGTCGTCGCAGGCGAGCTCACCATCGACTTCGAGGCCGAGCGCGTCATCCTGCGCGCCGGCGACGCGATCAGCTATCCCTGTTCGGTCCCCCACCGTCTGCACAACACCGGCGGGACGGATGCCGTGGCGCACTGGCTGATCGTGCACGCCTGACGCGCGCGATCGTCACCGGCGGTTCCCGCCGAGCACCCGCCACGTCATGAGAACAGGCGCCGGCACGAGAACAGGCCGGAATCCGCCGAATGGGCCTGTTCCGGTGGCATCCCCTGTTCTCGTGACGCCGCACACGCCCGAAATGTTCCCCACAGCAACATCGCCGACACATCGCGCCACAGCCCCGTAACGCGGCCCGCCTAGCCTGGCCCGCATGCTCCTGCGCCACTTCCACGCCCTCGACGACGCGGAGGCCTCGGCCGTGGTCCGCGTGTGGGCCGACGTCCCCGGATGGGTCGACGCCATCGTCGACGCCCGGCCGTACGCCGACGTCGACGCCCTCGCGGCCTACGCCGCGGACCTCGCGTCGGCGTGGTCGCCCGACGACCTCGCCACCGCCCTGCACGCGCACCCCCGCATCGGCGCGAAGGTGTCGGGCGAGGGGGCCGAGGCCACGGCATCCCGTCGCGAGCAGGGATCCATGGCATCCGCCGCCGACGACGACGTGGCGGCCATCGCCGCCGGGAACGCCGCGTACGAGGGGCGTTTCGGCCGTGTCTTCCTCATCCGCGCCGCCGGACGCACGCCGGGCGAGATGCGGGCCGAGCTCGAGCGTCGGCTGACGAACGACCCGGCGGCCGAGACGATCGAGGCGACGCGACAGCTCGCCGAGATCGCCCTGCTGCGCCTGCGAACCACGTTCGCCGACGACGCGCCCGCCGAACCGGAGGACGCGGAGTGACCCGCAGCGCCCTCACCCCCGCACGAGCCGCCCGAGGAGTCTTGCGATGACGCACCTGACCACCCACATCCTGGATGCCACGGCCGGCACCCCCGCAGCCGGCGTCACCGTCACGCTGGCCCACCTCGACGGCGCGACGATCGACTCCGCGACCACCGACGCCGACGGTCGCCTCGCCCTCGGCCCCGACGTGCTCGGCGACGGCGACTACGCCCTCACCTTCGGTACGGGGGCCTACTTCCGCGGGCGCGGCGTCGCGTCGTTCCACCCCGTGGCGGTGGTCGCGTTCACCGTCGCCGGCGAGGCTCATCTGCACGTGCCGTTGCTGCTGAGCCCGTTCGCCTACTCGACCTACCGCGGCAGCTGAGGAGAGTCATGAAGGTCATCGTCATCGGCGCGGGTGTCGGCGGAACCTCGGCCGCCCTCGCCCTGCAGAAGCTCGGCCACGAGGTCGTGGTCTACGACCGCATGCGCGAGAACCGCCCGGTGGGAGCCGCCCTGTCGCTGTGGTCGAACGGCGTGAAGGTGCTCAACTGGCTCGGCCTCGGTCCGCAGGTCGCCGCCCTCGGTGGGCGGATGGACGACATGGCCTACTACGACGGCCACACCGGCGCCGAGCTCTGCCGCTTCAGCCTCGCCCCCGTGACCGCGCAGACGGGCCAGCGCCCCTATCCCGTCGCCCGCGCCGACCTGCAGGCCCTGATGATGGATGCCGTCGGCCCGGCGAACATCCGCCTCGGGATGCAGCTGGTCGCCGTGGCCGACGACGGCGAGACCGTCACCGCGACCTTCGCCGACGGGTCGACCGACACCGCCGACCTGCTCATCGGCGCCGACGGGGCGCGCTCGATCGTGCGGGACTACGTGACGGAGCCCACCGGCATCCGTCCCGAGCGGTCCTACTCCGGATACGTCAACTACAACGGTCTGGTGGCCGCGGACGAGCGCATCGGACCGCTCGACCAGTGGACGACGTACGTGGGCGACGGAAAACGGTGCGCGGTGATGCCCGTCGCGGGCGACCGCTTCTACTTCTTCGTCGACGTGCCGGGGCCCTCGGGGGTGCTCGAGGACCGCATGGCCGCGCTCGAGGAGGCGTTCGGCGCGTGGGGCGCCCCCGGTGTGCGGGCCCTGCTCGACGGCATCGACCCCGACGAGTCGCTCAACCGCGTGGAGATCTGGGACATCGACCCCTTCGACACCTGGGTGCGCGGGAGGGTCGCGATCCTCGGCGACGCCGCGCACAACACCGCGCCCGACATCGGCCAGGGCGCCTGCTCGGCCCTGGAGGACAGCTTCGCCCTCGGCATCGTCTTCGCCACCTCGACCCTGGGCGTCGAGGACTCGCTGAAGCGCTATGAGCGCATCCGCACCGAGCGCGCGGGCGACCTCGTGCTGCGCGCCCGGAAGCGGGCGTTCGAGACGCACGCCTTCGACGTCGATGCGACGCAGGCCTGGTACGAGGGCCTGCGCCGCGAGGACGGGACGGGTGTCATCCGGGGGATCGTCGGCAACATCGAGGGCAGCCCGGTGGAGCTGGGCGCGAGCGTCCTGGGCTGAGGGCGCCGATACCGGACGACCGTCGCGGCCGCGCCTGCCCGCGTTCAGTACGCCCGAAGGCGCTGCGGCGGGATCCAATCGACGGTCGCGCCGAGTTCACGCGCCCAGCGCAGAGGCGTGCTCGGGTCGCGCAGGGCCGCGCGCCCGATACGCACCGCGTCGACGCCGCGCTGCACGACCTCCTCCGCCTGCTGCGCCGTCTCGATCAGACCGACGGCCGAGGCGACGACACCCTCCCGGGTGATGCGCTCGGCGAGGTGCGCCTGATAGCCCGGCCCGACGGGGATGTCGGCGAGCACGAGCCCTCCGGATGAGGCGTCCACGGCATCCGCTCCCGCCTCGACCGCCCACCCCGCGACGGTGGCGGCATCGTCGGGGGTGAGACCCCCCTCGACCCAGTCGGTCGCCGACAACCGCACGATGATCGGCACCGTCGGCAGCTCCGCTCGGATGCGACGGACGATGTCGAGCAACAGGGTCGCCCGGCCGGCGAGGTCGCCTCCGTAGCGATCGTCGCGGCGGTTCGACAGCGGCGACAGCAGCTGGTGAAGCAGATAGCCGTGGGCCGCGTGCACCTCGACCACGTCGAAGCCCGCGTCGTCCGCACGGCGCGCGGCGGCCACGAACGCCTCGGCGACGGCTTCGAGCTCGGCGGTCGTGGCCGGGCGCGGCGCCGCCAGACCCATGACCGGCGCGTCCGATGCCGACACCGTCTGCCAGCCACCCTGCTCGACGGGGACGGAGCCCCGCTCGTCGCCGTCGCGGCCGAAGCCTGCGAAGGTGCTCGCCTTGGCGCCGGCGTGGTTCAGCTGCACGCCGATCGCCGCGCCCTGCGCGTGGGCGAACGCGACGATGCCGCGCCACGCCTCGACCTGCGCCTCGTTCCACAGCCCGGTGTCCTGGCGGGTGATGCGCCCCTCGGGGACGACCGCCGTCGCTTCGACCACGAGCAGACCGGTGCCGCCCGCGGCGAGCGCGCCGTAGTGCACCCGGTGCCAATCGGTGGGGATGCCGTCGTACGCATCGACCGAGTACTGGCACATCGGGGCGATCCAGATGCGGTTGCGCAGCGTCAGCTCGCGCAGCCTCATCGGCTCGACGATGCCGGTCACGCGGCATCCCCTCCGCCCAGGCGCACGAGGATGCCGGCCGCGAGCGCCGTGCGCTGCACCATGCCGTCGATGGAGATCCACTCGTGACGCGCGTGCGCGCCGTCGCCCACGGCGCCGAGGCCGTCGAGCACCGGCAGCCCCAGAGCGGCGGCGAAGTTGCCGTCGCTGGCGCCGCCGACCGAGATCTCCTCGACCGCCCATCCCTGCTCCGCCGAGACCGCCTCTGCGATGCGGAACAGCGCCACCGTCGATGCGCTCCGCGGCATGACCGGTCGGTTCCACCCGCCGGCGATGTCCAACGTCGCCTCCGCGCGGTGGGGCTCGAGGGCGGCGAGCGCGGCGTCGATCCTTTCGCTCTCGGCCACGTCGGTCACGCGCACATCGACGAGGGCGTCGGCGCGACCGGCGGTGACGTTGGAGCGGGACCCACCCGCGACGGTGCCGACATTGACGCTCGTCCCGGCACCGAGGTCCGCGAGCGCGTGCAGGGCGAGCACGACGCGGGCCATCTCGTCGATGGCGCTGACCCCCCGCTCCGGGTCGAGCCCCGCGTGGCCCTCGACGCCGTGCGTCGTGACGCGGAAGATCCCCACGCCCTTGCGCGCCGTCTTGAGCGCGCCGCGGGCGCTCGCCTCGAAGACCAGCACGGCGTCGCGGCCCGTGACGGCCTCCTCGATGTGCGGGCGGGAGCCGAGCGAACCGATCTCCTCGTCGCCGTTGAGCACGAGACGGATGGCGGGCAGCGGCAGTCCCTGAGCGCGGGCGATGGCGATCGCGTGCGTCGCCTGGACGAGACCCGCCTTCATGTCGAAGACGCCGGGGCCGGTGAGCCGATCGCCGTCGACCGTGACGGGCCACTCGGCGAGGGTGCCGAGGGGCCACACGGTGTCGTAGTGGCAGAGGATCGCGACGGACCCCGCGCCGCCGCCCGTCGCCGCCCAGTCGAGCACGGCGACATCGCCGTGGGGAGCGGCGTCGATCACGCGCTCCGCGTCGGGGGCGCCGAGGTGGCGCGTCACGAAGGCGCGCACCCACGCGAGTCCCCCCGCGAGGGCGTCGAGGTCGTCCGAGGGGGTCTCCTGCTGCGTGTACGCCGTCAGGTCGGCGACGAGCGCCTCGCGCGCGGCCTCGGCGGCCGTGACCAGCGCGCTCATGCCGTCACCATCCGGTCGAGCTCGTCGAGGTGCGCCTCGTCCATCGCGATGGCGTGCGTCTCGAGCTGCTCGATGCGCGACACCAGCCACCGCGTGAGCGGGGCCGGGATCCCCCGGCGTTCGGCTGCTTCCAGCACCGGCGCGTACTGCGTCGGAACCTCGGTGCGCCGACCGCGCACGGCGATGTCGCGCCAGATCCCCGAGCGCTTCTTCGTCTGGCGGGCGAGCCAGGCCACGAGCCCGTCGGTCGCGGCGTCGGCGGCGCTCGCCTCGCCGAGGTAGTCGTAGGGGACGAAGGCGTCGAACCCCTCGAGGTGGATCCCCTCGGCGACCGCGACCTCCAGCACTTCCCGCACGAGGGCGTGCAGGCCCGCGCGGTGGCGGTCGATCAGGTCGCCCATGTCGTCGTCGGCGAGGGCGGATGCCACGAGCATCGCGCCGAATCCCAGCTTCGACCACAGGAATCCGGGCACGTTGTCGGAGACGATCGGCGTGCCCCACTCGCGCAGATCGTGGGCGAGTGCGCGGACGCGGTCACTGGACCCGCCGGCGTGCTCGCCCAGCGCGATGTCGCCGATGCCGCCGTCGCGCACCACACCGGGCTCGACGACGTCGGCGAACAGGTCGACGAAGGCGGCGACCGTGCGGTCGACGCCGATGTGCCGGGCAATGGTGGCCTCGTTCAAACCGTTCTGCATCGACGCGACCCACCCGTCGGGGGCGAGACGCGGCGCGATCCACTCGGCGACGGCGTCGGTGGCCTGCGCCTTGACGGCGAGGAGCACCGCGCCGAGCTCGTCGGGAGCCTCCTCGGGGGTCGAGATCGGCAGGCGCGCCGTGAACGCCCCACCGGGGTGCTCGATGCGCAGGCCGCGCTCGCGCACGGCGGCGATGTGCTCGGCATCCGTGTCGATCAGGCGTACCTCCGCCCCGGCCCGATGCAGGTGCACCGCGAGGGTGCCGCCGATGGCTCCCGCGCCGATGATCGTGTAATTCGAGGTCATTCGTGCTCTCCCTGGCCGGTGGCGGCCCAGTGTTGCGGGAGGTGCCACGCGCCGGTCGACGATCCGCCGTCGACGCGCAGCACCTCCCCGGTGATCCATTCGGCTTCTCCACCCGCGAGCCAGACGACGGCGCGGGCGATGTCGGCGGGCGTCCCCCGGCGACCGAGAGGCGTGTCGCCGACAGCGGCGGCGTACTCGTCTGTGACGGGATTCACGCGCGAATCGACGGTGACGAACCCCGGCGAGACGGCGTTGACCCGGATGCCATGGGGCCCGAGTTCGAGGGCCGAGGCCCGGGTCGCGGCCTCCAGCGCCGCCTTCGACGTCGAGTACGGCGCCGCTCCCGGTCGAGCGCGCAGCGCCGCTCCGGAAGAGATGTTGACGACGGATGCCGGACGCCCGGCCTCGATGGCGCGGCGCGCGAGAGCCACGGTGAGCAGCACGGGCGCGCGCGTGTTCACGTCGAGCACGCGGTCCCAGGTGTGCGCGTCGAGGTCGAGGAAGGGCGTCGCGGGGTACACGCCCGCGCTGGAGACGAGCACGTCGACGGGTGCGGTCGACCACGCCGTGCGCATCAGGTCGGCGGGGGCGTCGGCCTCGCGGAGGTCGACCGTCGTCGTGGCGCAGCTCGGCGCGCCCGCGTCGAGGGCCAGGGCGGCCGTTTCGGCGAGGGGCTCGGCGTGCAGGTCGGCGACGGTGAGCGCCTCGCCGCGTCGTGCGAAGGCGAGGGCGATCTCGCGGCCGATCCCCGACCCCGCCCCGGTCACGAGGACGTGACGCATCAGTCCAGCTCCTTGCCCTTGGTCTCGGGCATGGTGAGGTACACCGCGAGGCCGATCGCCGCGGCGATGGACGCGTAGAGCCAGACCCATCCGCCGTAGCCGTTCGTGTTCATCCACGTGGTGATGTACGGCGCGGTGCCGCCGAAGCAGGCGACCGCGAGGGCGTACGGGAGGCCGATGCCCGTCGCGCGCACCTCGGGCGGGAACTGCTCCGCCATGATCACCGCGCAGTTCGCCGAGTAGCCGACCAGCAGCACGATGCCGATGATCTCCACGGCCAGCAGCGCCCAGAATCCGCCGCCGATCAGCTGGAAGGCGGGCCACGCGAAGATGAGGAAGCCGCCCGCGAAGGCCGCCATGGTGGGCTTGCGACCGATCTTGTCGGAGAGCAGACCCCCGAAGGGCAGCAGCACGATGAAGATGATCATCGCGATGACGTTCGCCAGCAGTGCCTGGTTCAGCGGGATGCCCGTGGTGACCGCCGCGTAGGTGGGCATGAAGTTGACCCACATGTAGTAGAGCAGGGTGCCGGCGATGGTGATGCCGAAGACGCGCAGCGTGGCCTTGGGGTGGTCGCGGAACATTCGCACGAAGGCGTTGTGGCGGGCGGGCTTCGCGGAGCCGTCGACGCGCTCCCGGCCGGTCGCGAACGACTGCGTCTCCTCGATGCCCCGCCGCAGCCACAGCCCGACGAATCCGAGCGAGGCGGCGAAGATGAAGGCGGCGCGCCAGCCCCAGCTGTCGACCGCTTCCGGCGGCAGCGCGGTCGTGATCGTGAAACCGAGCGCCGACGCGATGAGTACGCCCGCGGCGACCGAGACCTGCTGCCACGATCCGGCGAATCCACGCCGTTGGGGAGCAGCGGATTCGACGAGGAACGCCGACGCCGAGCCGAACTCCCCGCCCGCGGCGAAGCCCTGGGCAAGGCGGGCGAGCACGAGCAGCAGCGGCGCGAAGATGCCGACCTGTTCGTAGGTCGGAGCGAGGCCGATCACGAGGGTGGCGACCGCCATCAGGGTGATGGTGAAGAGCAGGCCCTTCTTGCGGCCGAAACGGTCGGCGTACGTGCCCATGACCGCGGCGCCGATGGGACGCATGATGAAGCCGACGGCGAAGATGGCGAGCGTCGACAGCAGGGCCGCGACGTCGTTGCCCGCGGGGAAGAAGTGGTGGGCGAAGATCGACGAGAACGTCGAGTAGACGGCCCAGTCGACGAACTCGACGGCGTTGCCGATCGAGCCGGCGACGATCGCCTTCTTGCCCTTCTTGCTGAGCTTCGTCGCGTGGACGGTCTCGGGTGCGGTGGAGGTCATCTGCATTCTCTCTCGAGGCGGTGCGGGTCAGAGGAGGGGGCGCACGTGGGCGGCCAGGTCGGCGTGGGTGCCGATCCACACGTCGTCGAACGAGCGGATGTGACGGAGCAGCTCATCGAGGATCCGCAGGCGCGAGCGGTGCCCGATGATGTGCGGGTGCATGGTCAGCTGGAAGACCCCGCCCTCCTCGCGCGCCGCGTCGAACTCGTCGATCCAGATCTGCAGGAGGCTGCGGGGCGGCATGTGGGGACGGAGGCCGCCGAAGCGGTCCATCATCAAGTACGGGGCGTCGTCACGGATCCACTCGACCGGAATCTCGACGACCCCGGTGCGCTCGCCGTGCTCCAGCAGCTCGTAGGGGTCGGCATCCGCCATCAGCGAGGAGTCGTACACGAACCCGAGCTCGCGGATGACGGCGAGCGTCGACCCCGAGAAGTCCCACGACGGGGTCCGGATGCCGGTCGGGCGATGTCCGATCTGCCGCTCGAAGACATCGAGGCACCGGCTGACGAGCTCGAGCTCGTCGTCGTGGCCGAGTGCGGTGTTGCGCTCGTGGATCCAGCCGTGCACGGCGACTTCGTGACCGCCCGCGACGTAGGACGGCGCCTCGTCCGGCCGCAGCAGAGCGCAGACCGCGGGCATGTAGAACGACGAGGGCGCCTCGTACCGGGCGAGCAGGTCGAGGATCCGGGGCACCGCGAACCGTGCGCCGAACTCGCCCTGCGCCATCCGACCCGGTGACGTCTCCCCGTCGCGGAGGGGGATCGACTCGTGGTCGGAGTCGAACGACAGCAGCACGGCGACCCGCGCGCCCGACGGCCATCGCTGTGCGGGGTCGTCGTGCACGAGCCGGCGCCCCGCCCGGACGTGCTCCACGTGGCCGCGCCACACGCTCTCGTCCCACTGCCACGGTTGCTGCTCGTCCATGCGATCCTCCTGGCCCTCGACGACACCTGCGTCATCGATGCAGGCAACTGTAGGAATAAACAAACTTGGAGGCAAGCATGATGGGCAAATGTGTCGTTCGTGTTTCCTCGAATGGGATATTCGCGTTCCGGCCAGCGAGAGGCGGCTGAGATAGGTTGAGACCGTGCACCGATCAGACCCGCGCGCGGTCCGACCCCAGCTCGACGAGACCGATCTCGACATCGTGGCGGCCCTGCACATCGCCCCCCGCGTCCCCACGGCCGCACTGGCCGACATCCTCGGCATCCCCACCAGTACCGCCTCCCGGCGCCTCGCGCGCCTGCAGGACGAACGCCTTCTCCGGGTCGTCGGTCGGTTCGCCTGGGAGCTGATCACCTCGAGCAACCCGTTCGAGCTGTGGGTCACCTCCACCCCCGGGCACTCCGAGGCCGTCGTGAGCGAGCTCTTGCGCATTCCGGACGTGCAGTTCGTGCTCCGCACCAGCGGCGCGGCCGACATCTACGCCAACCTGTTCCCGCTGCGCGGGTCGGACCCCCACGACCTGCTGACCTCGACGATCCCCTCCATCCCCGGGGTGCGCGCCATCGACAGCCGGATGATCCTGGAGCCCGCGAAGGTCGGACAATCGTGGCGGTACCGCCGACTCGACGCCGCGCGCACCGCGGAGCTCGAGAAGCACTCCTCCGTGGCCGACGGCGAACCGCTCCGCGACCTCGAACAGCTGTCGGACCTCGAGTTCGAGACCATGCGGATGCTCGGCGCGAACGGCCGCGTCACCGCCGCCGAGGTGGGGCGCACGCTCGGCGTCTCGCCCACGACCGCCGCCCGCGCGATGCGGCTCCTCATCCACTCCGGGGCCATCTCCCCCCGCATCGAGATCCAGCCCGACCTCATGGGCTTCCCCCTCAACGCGGTCGTCACCATCGACGTCCGGCCGCGCGACATCCGCGGCGCGCTCGACACCCTCGCCGCGCACCCCAGCGTGCGCCTGCTGTCGACCGTCACCGGCTCGGCGCCGGTCAGCCTCGCGGGCGTCTTCGCCGGGCCCGTCGATCTCGCCCGCTTCGTGCGCGACGACCTCGGCACCCTCGCCGGCGTCAGATCGGTGCAGTCGGTCGCGGGCCTGCGGCTCGAACGCCGGTACTGGGTCGATCGCGACGGCCTGCGCCTCGGCGACTCCGTCGAGGGTGTGCTGCGCCGCTGAGCGGAACCACCTCCGGAGCCTCGCGGGTCGGCGCAGCAGAGACGGCCGCGCTCAGCCCGCGCGCAATCGTGTGTTCGCGGCCCCCGACGCCGAGGTCATGCGGTCCAGGAACGCGCGCACCACACGCAGTTCCTCGGCAGGGGTGTCGCGCACGGCGGCGGCGATCTCCGTTCCGGCCGCGTCCAGGAAATCCGCCGTCCCCGCCCTCGCCGCCGACGTCGGACGCAGGTTCACGCGCCGACGGTCGGCGTCGCCACGGTGCCTCTCGACGTGCCCGGCCCGTTCGAGACGGTCGATCAGCACCGACACGGCCCCGGAGGTCATCCCGATCTGCCGCGCCAGCTCAGCGGGCGACAGCGGGTGCCCCGACTGCTCAGCCCACACGATGCGGCCGAGTGCGTCGGCATCCGTCACAGGGAGCGCCATCCACGCCGAGAGGTGGCGGTGCAGCTCCTCGGAGGCCAGCGACCAGTCACGCAGGCCGTGCATGACGGCGACCTCGTCTGTCGACCACGAGGTGGAGAGCGCATCGGATCCGGTCACGCAATGACTTTACAGTCAAGTGACTTTGCCGTAAAGCTTTCTCTACCGACCTCGAGGAGTTCCCATGACCGCCCCGCATGCCCTTGTCTCCGGCGCGAGCATCGCCGGCCTGTCCGCAACCTGGTGGCTGCGCCGCATCGGGTGGAAGGTGACGCTGATCGAGAAGTCGACGTCGTTCCGCGACGGAGGCCAGAACGTCGACGTCCGCGGGGTCGCGAAAGACGTGCTCGAGCGCATGGGACTCACCGACGCCATCCGCGCGAAGAACACGACCGAGACGGGGACGGTGATCGTCGACGCGAGAGGCGAGGTCATCGGTGAGCTCCCCTCGAACGGAGCCGACGGGGCGACGGCCGAACTCGAGGTGCTGCGCGGCGACTTCGCGCGCACGATCCTCGACGCCCTCCCCGTCGGCACGCCCGTCGTCTACGGAGCGTCGATCGCCGAGGTCGATGAGACCGACGAGCATCGGGTGGTCGTGACCATCGACGACGGGCAGCGGCTCGAGGCCGACCTCCTCGTGGTCGCCGAGGGGGTGCGCTCGAGCACTCGCGACCTCCTCTTCGCGTCGACCGAGATCGACGCCCGCCCCCTCGGGGTGACGATGGCGTTCGGCACGATCCCCCGCACGCCCGACGACGACGACCGCTGGCGCTGGTACAACGCCGTCGAGGGCCGGCAGGTGCACCTGCGTCCCGACCCCCACGGCACCACCCGGGCGATCCTCGCCTACGCCGGCGACGATCACCTCGCCTCCCGCGACCGCGAGGAGGCCCTGCGCGTACTGCGCGAGCGGTACGCCGACGCGGGCTGGCAGGCTCCGCGCGTGCTCGACGGCTTCGACGACTCCGACGACGTCTACATCGACGAGCTGACGCAGATCCGCATGCCCGGATGGCACCGCGGGCGTGTGTGCGTCATCGGCGACGCGGCGTGGTGCGTCACACCGATGGGCGGCGGGGGCGCGTCGCTCGCGCTGACCGGCGGTTACGTGCTCGCGGCATTCCTCTCGCAGATCGAGGGGCGACCGGGCCGCGACGCTCTCGACGACGCACTGGAGCAGATGGACGCCTGGATGCGACCGCTCGTCGACCGCATCCAGGGCATCCCCCGCGGGATGCTGCGCTTCGCCTACCCGCGCACCCGGTTCGGGCTGGCCGCGCGCGCCGTGATCACCAAGGTGATGACCGCTCCGCCCCTGTCGCACGTGACCGCGACGTTCACGGAGGTCGCCGATGCCGAGCAGCCGCTCCCCGACCTTCTCACGCGGAGTGCCGCGCACGAATGACGGTGGCGCCGCGGGCAGGCGCGCCAGGAGTCGACCCGTGGTGACCTCGCCACGTCGGCGTGCACCGTCGGACGCCGCGGTGAGCCGGATCTCCGTGCCGCGTCTCAGACGCGGAGAACGCAGCCGTTCAGACGCGGAAGACCGCGTGCACGTCGTCGCCGAGCACGTCGCGGCCACCGAGGCCGTCGATCTCGAGCAGCGTCGCGATCCCGACGACCTCGCTGCCCACCGCCTCGAGCAGGTCGCGCCCGGCGCGCAGGGTTCCGCCGGTCGCGAGCACGTCGTCGAGAAGCAGGACGCGCGCGCCCGCGGCGTTGTCGTCGTGCATCTCGATCTGCGCCGAGCCGTACTCGAGGTCGTACGACATCGTCGCCGCGGGGCGCGGCAGCTTGCCCGCCTTGCGGATCGGCATGAGACCCACGTTCGCGGCGATCGCGGCGGCGCCGGCGAGCAGGAACCCGCGCGCCTCGACCCCCGCGACAGCGTCGAAGCGGCCCGCGAAGGGCTCGATGAGCGCCTCGACGACGGTCCGCAGGGCTGCGGCATCCGTCAGCAGCGGGGTGATGTCGCGGAAGACGATGCCCGGCTTCGGGTAGTCGGGGATGCTGGTGATCAGCGATTCAGCGCGGGAGAGGGCGGAGGCGTCGGGCACCGCCCCAGCCTAATCGCGGCTCTCCCCTGCCGCCCCCGCACTCTCCCCCGTCGAAAGTCCAGAACACGCCGCAGCAGCCCGCGCGATCACGGCGTGTTCTGGACACTCGACGCGGCGGAGGGGGGCGGGCGTACGAAGCGATGAGGGAGCGGTTGACGTGAGTGTAAGCGCTTGCAGTAACGTGGGGCGCATGACTTTCACGCAGGAGGGCGCGCGCGCCGATCTCGTCTCGGCCCCGGGCTCCGAGTGGTGGCGCACCGCCGTCAT
This sequence comes from Microbacterium galbum, assembly GCF_032464915.1. Classification (NCBI taxonomy): domain Bacteria; kingdom Bacillati; phylum Actinomycetota; class Actinomycetes; order Micrococcales; family Microbacteriaceae; genus Microbacterium; species Microbacterium galbum. The sequence continues at coordinate 1,233,698 of NZ_JAWDIS010000001.1, forward strand.
CTACCAGATCTACCCCCGCTCCTTCGCCGACGCCTCGGGCGACGGCCTGGGCGACCTGCCCGGTGTCACCGCGCACCTCGACGACCTGCGCGATCTGGGAGTGGATGCCATCTGGCTCAGCCCCTTCCAGACCTCACCGCAGAAGGACGCGGGCTACGACGTCGCCGACTACCGCGATGTCGACCCGATCTTCGGCACCCTGGCCGACTTCGACGCGATGCTCGCCGGGGCCCACGAGCGTGGCATCCGGGTCATCGTCGACCTCGTCCCCAACCACTCCAGCGATCAGCACGTGTGGTTCCAGCAGGCGCTCGAGGCTGCGCCCGGCAGCCCGGAGCGCGCGCGGTACATCTTCCGCGACGGCAAGGGGGAGAACGGCGAGCTGCCCCCCAACAACTGGGAGAGCGTGTTCGGCGGCGGCATGTGGAAGCGCGTGACCGAGGCCGACGGCACGCCCGGCCAGTGGTACCTGCACATCTTCGACGAGAGCCAGCCCGACTTCGACTGGACCAACGAGGAGGTGCGCGCGGAGTTCCGCGACGTGCTGCGGTTCTGGCTGGACCGCGGGGTCGACGGATTCCGCGTCGACGTGGCGCACGGCCTCATCAAGGCCGAGGGCCTGCCCGACTACAGCCCCGACCCCGAGGCGGGTTCCATGGGCGGCGACGCCGAGGAGGTCCCCTACTGGGGCCAGCCCGGTGTGCACGACGTCTGGCGGGAGTGGCACGAGGTGCTCGACGAGTACGACGGCGACCGTGCCCTCTGCGCCGAAGCCTGGTTGCCGACGGTGAAGCAGACCGCCCTGTGGGTGCGCCCCGACGAGATGCACCAGGCGTTCAACTTCCACTACCTCGAGACGAAGTGGGATGCCGCCGCCCTCCGCGACGTCATCACGGAGTCGCTCGACGAGTACGGCGCCGTCGGCGCCCCGAGCACGTGGGTGCTGTCGAACCACGACGTCGTGCGTCACGCCTCGCGCCTGGCACTGACGGCCGAGAACCCGCAGGGCGCCGGCATCGGCCCGGCCTCCCCCGGCCAGCCCGACCCGGTGAAGGGCCTGCGTCGCGCCCGCGCCGCCACGTCGCTCATGCTCGCACTGCCCGGCTCGTCGTACCTCTACCAGGGCGAGGAGCTCGGCCTGCCCGAGGTCATCGATCTGCCCGACGACGCCCGCCAGGACCCCACCTGGTTCCGCACGAACGGCGAGCGCTACGGCCGCGACGGATGCCGCGTGCCGCTGCCCTGGACGGCCGATGCGCCGGCATACGGGTTCAACGACACCGGTGCGTCGTGGCTGCCCCAGCCGGCCGAGTGGGCGGACCTCGCGTTCGACCAGCAGGTCGACGACCCCTCGTCGACGCTCACGCTCTACCGCTCGCTTCTCGCCGAGCGCCGCGCCCGCAACCTCGGCGCCGGAGACCTCGAGTGGGTCGACGGTCTCGGGGACGACGTCGTGGCGTTCCGCAACGGGTCGCTGCTCGTCGTCGCGAACCTGGGCGATGCCGCCGTCGAGCTGCCCGCCGGAGAGGTGCTGATCGCGAGCGGCCCCCTCGACGGCGACCGCCTGCCCGCCGACACGACCGTCTGGATCGCGGCGGCCTGAGCCGCGGCATCCACCGTTTCGGACGACGCACGAGACCGTGGTCGGCATCGACGACGTCGCCCGCGCGGCGGGAGTGTCGACGGCCACGGTCTCGCGCGCGTTGAGCGGGCGCGGCCCTGTCTCGGCCGCGGCGCGCGATCGCGTGGTCGCCGCGGCCGAAAGGCTCGGGTACGTGGCGTCGGCCGCCGCATCGAGCCTCGCCTCGGGGCGCACGCGAGCGGTCGGAGTGGTCGTGCCCTTCCTCGACCGGTGGTTCTTCAGCACCGTGCTGGCGGGCATCTCCGACGCCCTCGTGCGCCAGGGCTACGACATCACGCTCTACAGCGTCAGCGCCGACCCCGCCGAACGCCGCCGCGTCTTCGACGACCACCTGCGCCGCCGCCGGATCGACGCGGTCATCACGATCGCCCTCGAGCTGGATGCCGAGGAGTCGGCGTCGCTGCGCGGCCTCGGCGTCCCGATCGTCGCGATCGCCGGACCCAACCCCCTGCTGACCACCCTGACCGTCGACGACCTGGCCGTCGGTCGCCTCGCGACCACGCACCTGCTCGAGTTGGGGCACCGCCGCCTCGCGCACATCGGCGCGGATGCCGTCATCGACGCCGGATCCACCGTGCCGTCGTTGCGTCGACGCGGCTTCGAGGAGGTGCTCGCCGAGGCCGGGATCACCGACGCCCGCGTCGAGCCGGCCGACTTCACCATCGAGGGCGGGTCGGCGGCAGCAGCGCGCGCCCTCGAGGCCGCCGATGCACCGACAGCGGTGTTCGCGGCATCCGACGAGATGGCCATCGGCGCGATCCTCGCGGCGCGCGAACGCGGGCTGCGCGTGCCCGAGGACGTCTCGATCATCGGCGTCGACGGACATGAGCTCGGCCGCTGGTTCGGGTTGACCACGGTCGACCAGTTCGCGCGGGGCCAGGGCGAACGCGCCGCGGACGCCGTGCTCGCCGAGCTCGAGGGCGCCGAGCCGGCCCGCGGTCGCGGAACGCTGCCGTTCGAGCTGGTCGACCGCGGCTCGACCGCCGCTCCGTCTCGGTGACGCAGCGGCCGGGCCGCGGACGACGCGTTCAGCGCGCGGAGCCCCGCAGCGATCCGGTGGTCTGATCCACCTCGGGGTCGTAGAGCATGCAGGAGATCTCGCGGTCGCCCTCGGCCCAGGTCTCCGCGGTCGGCGAGACGTACGTGTAGGCGAGCGTCGACTGCTCCCACGGAACACCGACGTAGTCGGGGTAGACGGCGTCGCAGCCCTCGTAAGCCGACGACTCGATCGCGTCGTCACCGGGGAAGGCGCCGTCGGCGAGGAAGAAGCCGCCGAAGACTTCGTAGGTGTGCGGCTGGGCGCAGTCGACCAGGTTGGAGGGCGAGATGAAGCCGCTGGGGATGTCGTCGAGGCACGCCCCCACGGGCAGCGTGTACGCACCACCGGGCGCCTGCTCGCTCGGGCCGATCGTCACCCCTCCGTCGCCCGGTTCGGCGGGCAGCTCGAAGGGATCGCTCGAGGAGGACGCGACGCCGGCACCGAAGATCGCGATGAGCACGAGCGCGAAGATCGCGACGATCGAGAGCACCGTGATGACGCCGCCCGCGATGATCCCGCCGATCGCGAGGCCACGGCCCTTCTCGCCGGTGCGCTTGATCTGGGCGAGGGCGACGGCCCCGGCGATGATCCCGCCGATCGGCAGCACGAAGCCCATGATGATCGCGGCGATCGCCACGCCGTTCGTGCGTTCGGAGGTCCCGGATGCCGCGCCGGGGGCGTATGGCGACGTTCCGGCCCCGGAGGGCGAGGCTCCGGGCGCGTACGGCGTATCCGACGGCGCGGCCGCTCCCGGATAGCCGGGGTACCCGGAGGCACCGGGATATCCGCTCGGCGGTACCGGGGGCGCTCCGACGTACGGCGGGGCGGGGGCCGCGGGCTCTCCCTCGGCGGCCGGCGGCGCCGGAGCGACCGGCGCGGGCCACGCGGGGACGGACGCGGCCGGGGCATCACCGGGCGAAGGAGCCGCGGCATCCCCCGATCCGGTGGGGGCAGCCTCCGCAGCATCGACGAGAAGCCCCTGAGACGCGAGGCGCCGGCCCGCGAGATGCGCGGCTTCGCGAACGACGTCGCCCGCCTTGGCGGCGCCGATCGCCCCACCCTTGAGGAACCCGCCGGCGGTCGAGTGCTCGAATGACGCGAGCGCACCCTCGGCTGTCTCGGCGAGGTGCACGTCGAACCGGACGTGCATGTCATGCCCGGCGAACGCGCCCGCGACGAGCGTCGTGCCCAGGCTGCCGCGCGAGACGTCGAGCGATCCGCCCGGGGTCGGCTGCACCGTGAAGCCCTGCTCGGTGAGAGCCGCGGCGACGGCGTCGCGGGCACGGTCGACGGGCAGGGTGAGACGAAGCTCGGCGGTGGCCATGGGTGCTCCCGGGTGTCGCGCGCCGCGAGACTCACAGCGCGCGTCCAGGTTAGACCCGTCGTGCGGGGTGACACCCCTGCCGGGCCGCGCGAGTGCGGGATGCACCGCTCACGGACCATCGCGCCGCACGCGTCGACCCCTCCGTGCGACCGCGGCCCGCTCGCCGGTCACCGCCGCGTCTCCGCATCGCTCGCGAGGATCACCCGCGCGCGCCGCTCGCGGGGCGACGCGAATAGTCCGCGGACCGTCAGCCCCGTGGTGGCCGACCTCCGTGGATCGGGTTCCGCGGATATCGCGGCTTGTCCTCGAGGATCGCCACGGAGGCGTCGAGCGCTCCGGTCCGCGTTGAAGCGCATCAAATCCATCGCGCCGATCGGTTAGCATCCATCTCAGAGTCACGGCGGTCGAAGGGGGCGTGGTGCAGCACACGAGGCGAACGCCGAGCATGTCGGATGTCGCGCGCGCTGCCGGGGTGGCGCTGGGCACCGTGTCGAACGTCTTGAACCACCCCGACAAGGTCGCCCCCGCCACATTGGAGAGGGTGCAGGGGGCGATCGAGCAACTGGGTTTCGTGCGCAACACGAACGCCCAGCAACTCGCCGCGGGACGATCGCGCAGCATCGGACTGGTCGTGATCGACATCAGCAACTCGCTCTTCGTCGACATCGCGCGCGGCGCACAACGGTACGCGTCGGAGCTCGGCATGAACGTCCTGATGGCCAACAGCGACAACAGGGCAGACCAGCAGCGAGCGGATCTCGACTTCTTCGACGGAGCTCGAGTGGGGGGGATCCTGCTCGCTCCGATGGAGGACGCCGGAGAGGACGTCGCGCGCATCCGCACCCACGGTCGGCCGACCGTGGTCCTGAACTTCGATACGGGGCGCAACGACTGCTGCCAGGTCCTCGTCGACAACGAGGAGGTCGGCTACCTCGCGGCGCGACATCTCATCGACAACGGACGCACCCGCTTGGCGTTCGTCGGCGGTCGAGACTATCTGCAGCCCGTCGCGCTTCGGCGCCGCGGGGTGAGGCGCGCCGTCGCCGAGGAGGGCGGGCGCGTCACCCTGCAGGAGGTCCCGACGGAGAACCTCGATCCGCCGGGAGGGTTGCGGGCGGCCGAGGGACTCGTGGAGGACGTCCGTCGCGGCAGTCTCGACGGCGTCATCGCCGTCACGGACCTGTTGGCGATGGCGATCATCCAGGTCTTCGGCGCCCGGGGCGTCGAGGTGCCGAGAGACGTGGCGGTGATGGGGTGCGACCACAACTCCGCCGCCTGGGGCGGCATGATCCCGCTCACATCCGTTCAGATGAAGGGTCTCGACATGGGGCGCGAGGGACTGCGCCTGCTCCTCGCCGAGATCGATGAGGACCCTGCTGAGCACCGACATGTCACCACGATGCTGCGCCCCGAGTTGGTCGTGCGCGAAAGCACCGTCGGGCGCGAGCGGGCCACGCCACTCCGAGACTGAAGCGTTTCAAAAATGAGTTGACGCGTCTTCAGCACCCATGCATAATCCTCTTGAAGCGCTTCAATGATCGAGGCGCATTTTCAAGGAGGAAAAGTGTCCACAGCATTCCCGCGCTCGCGCCGCATGGTCGCGATCACCTCGCTCGGTGCCGCCGGGCTCCTCGCCCTCACCGCGTGCGCCGGCGGCGGGTCGGCGGGTGCGACATCGTTCTCGTTCCTGGTCAACCAGGAGAACACGACCATTCCCGAGCTGCTCACCAGCTTGAGCACCGACCAGTGCAAGGCCGAGAACGACGCCCAGCCGCTTCAGGTCGAGACGGTGCCGCAGACGCAGCTGGACCAGAAGCTGCAGCTGCTCGCCGGCCAGAACGCCCTTCCGGCGCAGTACGCGGCGGGCAACGCCCCCGCCTTGACCAAGGAGCTCGCCCAGGGCGGTCAGGTCCTCGACCTCGACAAGACCTTGACCGACCTCGGGGTCATCGACCAGATCGAGCCGGCCGCCATCTCGACCATCGAGCAGCTCTACGGCGGATTCAACGTGCTGCCGTACCAGTACAACATCGAGGGCGTCTGGTACAACAAGCAGCTGCTCGCCGATAACGGCATCGATGTGCCGAGCACCTGGGACGAGCTCTCCGCCGGCGCAGCGAAGCTGCAAGCCGCAGGCGTGCAGCCTTTCTCCGCGTCCGGCGAGCAGGGGTGGCCCATCACCCGCCTGATCAGCGGCTACATCTTCCGCGACCTCGGCCCGGACGCCCTGCAGAAGGTCGCTGACGGTGACGCCAAGCTCACCGATCCCGAGTACGTCGCGGCCGCTCAGGCCGTCGCCGACCTCGGCGCCAACGGGTACTTCGGTCAGGGCGTGGGGTCGATCGACTACGACACGGCCTTCAACACCTTCCTGACCGGGAAGGCCGCCTTCTTCTACATGGGCAGCTGGGCATTGGCGAACTTCGCCGACGAGTCGGCGAACCAGATCGGCTCCGACAACATCGGCTTCATGCCGTTCCCCGACGTCGCAGGCGGTGCGGGCGACTCGAGCCAGACCCCGGCGAACGTCGGACTCCCGATGGCCCTGTCGGCGAAGGCGTACACCGACGACACCGGCAAGTGGCTGACGTGCATCGCGAACAACTACGGTGCGCAGTCGCTCTCCGAGGCCGATACGATCTCCGGCTTCAAGGTCAATGGCGACGTGCAGGTCGACGACCTCACCGCGCTCGTCCAGGACCGCATCGCATCGACGCAGGAGTCGGTTCTGTGGTTCGAGGCCCTCTTCAACGCCAAGGCCACGGAGACGAGCCAGAAGAACGCCGCTCAGCTGGTCACGGGCGCCATCTCGCCGCAGGACTTCATGAGCCTGGTCCAGGCAGACCTGGGCTGACCCTCGGGGAGGCGAGGGCCGTTGCGAACGGTCCTCGCCTCCGCCATCGATGCGAAGGAACATCCGCTATGCACAAGGTCCTCGGCGATAAGAGGGCGATCGCGCTGCTGCTCGGCCCGGCGCTGGTCGTCTACTCCCTCGTCATGCTCATCCCCGTGGTGTGGTCGTTGGGCTACACCCTCTTCGAGGGGAATGCGATCTCGGGCTTCGAGTACGTGGGCGTGGAGAACCTCGCACGCCTGTTCAGCGACCCGCGCGTGGGCGAGGCGCTCCGCTTCACCCTTCTCTACGCCGTGATCATCACCGCCGGCCAGGTGCTGCTCGGCTATCTCCTGGCGCTGTTCTACGTGTTCGTCCTGCGCAACCGCGGCAGTGTCGTGCGTACGCTCGTCTTCTTCCCCGTGATCATCCCGACCGTGGCCGTCGCGCTGATGTTCCAGAAGCTGTTCGAGGTCGCACCGCAGACCGGTCCCGTCAACGGCATCCTGAACATGTTCGGAGTCGAGTCGATCGACTGGTTCGGAAGCCCGGTCAGCGCGATCGTCGTGCTCGTGATCATGGACCTCTGGCGCTCGATGGGCTTCTATGCGGTGCTGCTGTACACCGGCCTTCTCGACATCCCCGACGACATCATGGAGTCCGCCCGTCTGGACGGGGCCACCGGATTTCGTCTCGTCCGCAGCATCGTCTTGCCCCTGTCACTGCCCGTGCTGCTGTCGTCGATCATCTTCTCCATCAACGGCACGCTCAAGGTGTTCGATTCGATCGTCGCGCTGACCAACGGCGGGCCGGGCACGGCCACCACGCCGCTGACCCTCTACATGTTCCAGACGTCGTTCAGCTACGGCGAGTACGGCTACGGCGCGTCCATCGCGCTTCTGCTGACGATGCTCTGCCTGATCGTGACCGTCTTCATCTTCCGGTCGTCGCGACGCGACGTCACGAAGGGCTGATCTCCATGTCCACCGCCACCTTGCCCCAGACCCCGACTTCCGTCGAGCGCGACCGTCGCCGCCCGCCGGTGCGCCGCGCGTCACTGCGACGTCTTCCCGGAACGCTCCTCATCGCGCTTCTCGTCGCGATCGAGGTGCTGCCCCTGCTCTGGCTGCTCATGAACTCCTTTAAGAGCCAGGACGAGTTCCTCAATGCGCCCACCTGGGCCCTTCCTCGGGCACTGAACTTCCAGAATTACGCCGACGCCTGGGTGACCGGCAACATCGGCCATTACCTCCTCAACAGCGTGCTCGCGGTCTTCCCCGCGTTGTTCCTCATGCTCGTGCTGGGCGTCGCCGCCGGATTCGTGCTGGAGGTCATGGTGTTCCGAGGGCGGGGCGGCATCCTGCTCCTCTTCCTCGCAGGGATCATGGTCCCGGGTCAGATGATCCTCCTCCCGCTGTTCTCCGTGTACTTCCAGGCAGGCCTCACGGGCTCGCTGTGGCCGCTCATCATCACCTACACCGCCACCGGGCTCCCCCTGACGGTGTTCATGATGGCGACGTACTTCCGAGCCATCCCGCGCGAGGTCTTCGAGGCATCGACGCTGGACGGCGCATCGATCTTCCGCTCGTTCCGCGCGGTCGCCCTGCCGATGGCGCGTAACTCGATCGTGACCGTCGGCTTGGTGCAGTTCTTCTTCTTCTGGAACGACCTGCTCATCGCCCTGACGTTCACCAACTCTTCGCAGCTCCGAACGGTGCAGGTGGGCCTGCTCAACTTCACGGGGCAGTTCGGCGCCACCCAGTACGGTCCGCTCTTCGCCGCCATCTGCATCAACGTCTTCGGCATCCTGGCGATCTATCTCGTTCTCAACCAGCGCATCATGGCGGGCCTCGCGAGCGGGGCGGTCAAGGGGTGAGCGCGGCGCAGCCCGTGCACGCCGCCGTCATGACGGCGGTCGAGAAGACCGTCGTGGAGACGCGTACGATCGCACCGCTCGAGGCGAGCGAGGTGCTCGTCGAAGTCCGATCGGTCGGCGTCTGCGGGTCGGATGTGCACTGGTACCGCGACGGCCGCATCGGCAGCACCGTCGTATCGGCGCCCCTGATCCTCGGCCACGAGGCGTCGGGCGTCATCGTGAAGGTGGGAGAGGGCGTTCCACGGAATCGGATCGGTAGCCGCGTGGCACTCGAACCGGGCGTTCCCTGCGGGCGGTGCGCCCTGTGCAGAGCGGGACGCTACAACCTGTGTCCCGACGTGCAGTTCTTCGCGACGCCACCGGTGGATGGCGCCTTCGCCACCCATGTGGTGACCCACTCGGACTTCGCCCACGATGTCCCCGACAGCCTGGACGACGACGAGGCGGCCCTGATCGAGCCACTCGCCGTGGCGATGTGGGCGGTCGGCAAGGCGTCGGTCACCGTGGGGGACCGCGTTCTGGTCAGCGGCGCGGGCCCGATCGGACTCCTCGTCCTCCAGGTCGCCCGGGCGGCGGGTGCCGACGTGAGCGTCAGCGACGTGGCCGGCGATCGCCTCGTCGCCGCGATGCAGGCGGGCGCGACCGACACCATCGACGTGAGTGCCGACGAGCTCCCCCCGGGCTTCACGGTGCTCATCGAGTGCTCAGGCGTCGGTGCGGCGATCAGCACGGGGCTGGCCGCCCTCGGTCCCGCCGGTCGCGCCGTTCTCGTGGGCATGTCGCCCGACGGGCAGACGTCCGTTCCCCTCGACGTCATCCAGTCCCGCGAGATCACCCTCACCGGGACGTTCCGCTACGCGCACCAATATCCGGACGCCATCGCACTGGCGGCGAGCGGACGCATCGATCTGCGCCGGCTCGTCACCAGCGTCCATCCGCTCAGCGATGTGCACAACGCGCTCATGCTGCCGGGCCGCGATCCGTCCGCCCTCAAACCCATGGTCCACCCCCAGCAGGATGAGAATCCCCCCGCATGATCCAGGTATCCCCCGTCACGTTCGAGCACCTGCCGCGCGCCCTCGGCATCGGTGTCGCCGCACCCCGCCTGTCGTGGAAGACCACGGCTCCCGCCGGATGGCGCCAGCGCGCGTACGAGGTCGCTCTGTCCGCGGACGGGCGAGTCGAGACCACCGCTCTCATCGCCGACACCGACTCCGTGCTGGTCACCTGGCCGTTCTCCCCACTGACGTCGCGGGAGCGGGCCGAGGTGAGCGTGCGCGTGCACGGTGAGGACGGTTCGACGTCGGAGTGGTCGACACCCGCCCCCGTCGAGGCGGGGCTCCTGCGCGAAGGCGATTGGATCGCGTCGGTCGTGGGTCCCGACTGGGCGGAGGACGCGGAGGCCCTGCGGCGCCCGCCTCGCGTCCGCCGCGCCTTCGACCTCGTCGGTCCGATCGCACGCGCGCGGTTGTACGCGAGCGCGCACGGCCTGTACGAGGTCGAGATCAACGGCGTCCGCGTCGGCGACGACGCGTTGTCCCCCGGGTGGACCGTGTACGGCGAGCGGCTGAGGTACTACACCTACGACGTGACCGAGCACCTCGTCTCCGGGCGCAACACCGTGGGGTCGTGGCTGGCCGACGGGTGGTACCGCGGCCGGCTGGGCTTCCATGGCGGATACCCGAACCTCTACGGCAGCGACATCGGTCTCATCGCCCAGCTGGAGATCGAATACGCCGACGGCAGCCGCGTCGTCGTCGCGACGGATGACGCCTGGGAGGTCGCGGCGAGCCCGATCGTCACCACCGGTCTCTACGAGGGCGAGCGGTACGACTCCCGTCTGCAGCAGGACGAATGGGCGGGCGCCGCCGACCCGTCGTGGAGGCCCGCGAGGGCGCTCCCGGTCGATCATCGAACGCTCGTCGCGCCCGAGGGCGCACCCGTGCGGTGCACCGAGGAGCTCGCTCCCGTCTCCGTCGTCCGGGGCGCGTCCGGAGGCTGGATCCTCGACTTCGGGCAGAACATCTCCGGTCGGCTGCGCCTGCGCGTGCACGCCGAGTCCGGGCGGGAGATCACACTCCGCCATGCCGAGGTCCTCCAGGACGGCGAGTTGTACACGCGACCCCTTCGGGGCGCGGCGGCGACGGATGTGCTGATCACGGACGGCTCGCCGCTCGAGTGGGAGCCTCGTTTCACCATTCACGGGTTCCGTTACGCCGAGATCGACGGGTGGCCGGGCGAGATCGCGCCCGGCGCGGTCGTCGCCCGGGTCTACCACACCGACATGGAGCGCACGGGCTGGTTCGAGTCGTCGGACCCGCTCCTCAACCGCCTGCACGAGAACGTCCGATGGTCGATGCGCGATAACTTCGTCGACATCCCCACGGATTGTCCGCAGCGCGACGAACGGCTGGGGTGGACCGGCGACCTGCAGGTGTTCGCCCCCGCGGCGTCATACCTCTACGACTGCTCGGGAATGCTCCGGTCGTGGCTGCGTGACGTCGCGGTCGAGCAGCTCCCCGACGGGACGGTGCCCTGGTACGTCCCCGTCATCCCCGGAGGAGACGAGTGGACGCCGATCCGCCCGGGTGCGGCATGGGGCGACGTCGCGGTCCTGACCCCGTGGACCCTTTATCGCCAGTTCGGCGACGCGCAGATCCTTCGGGAGCAGTACGACTCGGCCCGCAGGTGGGTGGATCTGGTGGCTCGGCTCGCCGGGCCGGATCGGTTGTGGAACACCGGTTTCCAGCTGGGCGACTGGCTCGACCCGGCGGCACCGCCGCACGACCCCGCAGACGCCACCACGGATCGCTACCTCGTGGCGACCGCTTACTTCGCGTGGTCGAGCCGTCATCTCGCGAAGATGGCGGAGGTGCTCGACAAGGTCGATGACGCGCGCACGTACGCGCGCCTGGCGGCCGAGGTGAAGGCAGCGTTCCGTCGCGAGTACGTGGCCGCCTCGGGCCTCCTGACCAGCGACGCCCAAACCGCCTATGCGCTCGCGATCGAGTTCGACCTGGCCGAGGGCGAAGAGGAGGTCGCCCGTTGGGGAGAGCGGTTGGCGACGTTGGTGCGCCAGGGAGGGAACCGGATCGCCACCGGCTTCGCCGGAACACCGCTGATCACCGACGCGCTGACGCACTCGGGGCATCTCGACGCCGCGTACGACCTCCTGTTCGAGCGCGAATGCCCCTCGTGGATGTACACGGTCCTCTCCGGAGGAACGACGACCTGGGAACGCTGGGACAGCCTGCTCCCCGACGGGACGGTGAACCCGGGCGGGATGACGTCGTTCAATCACTTCGCCCTGGGCGCGGTGGCCGACTGGATCCACCGCACCGTCGGAGGTCTGGCTCCGATCGACCCCGGCTACCGCCGGATCGCCTTCCGGCCCCAGCCGGGCGGCGGTCTCACCTTCGCGCGCGCAGCCCACGAGACGCCCTACGGGCGGGCCTCGATCGCGTGGCACGTCGACGAGGGCGAGCTCCACGTGGACGTCGCGGTCCCGACCGGAACGACGGGAGTCGTCGCACTGCCGGGGGGCGAGACGTTCGAGGTCGGATCCGGAGTGCACACGTACACCGTGGCCGCGCACGTGCCGGCACCGGTGTGACGCTGCCCGTCGGCGCCGCCGCGGCTCAGACGGGTCAGCGGATGCGGCCCACCAGGTCGTCGCGCGTCAGGGTGTCGGCCTCCGCCAGCACCGCGCGGGCGGCATCCCGGGCCTCTTCGACGTTCCAGAGGAGCACGCCCACGACACGGTCGTCGTCGAGGTAGTAGACGACCCCGTGGTCGGTGTCGATCCAGTCCTCCACCGTCTCGAGCGACGAGTCCAGGGTTCCGACCGCCTCGTACCGGATGCCGAACACCGCCGAGTAGTAGTAGGGGGTGTGCGTGTACGGCTCGGCGGCGCCCGCCAGGTTGCGGCCTGCGGCCTTGCCCTGCTCGTTGGCGTTGTCGACGTGCTCGACCCGGCGACGCCCGAGCAGGCGGTCGGGGTAGCTCGCCACGTCGCCGGCGGCGTAGACGTCGTCGACCGAGGCGCGCAGTTGCGCATCCACGTGCACGCCGTCGTCGACCGCGAGGCCGGCCTTCTCGGCGAGGTCGGTGGCCACCTCGATGCCCAGACCGCTCACGACGGCGTCGGCGCGCACCTCGTCGCCGTTCTCGAGCCCGAGCGTGACGCCGTCGGCATCCGCCGATCCGCCCTCGACCTTGGATCCCGCGACGATCTCGACGCCCGCATCGCGGAACAGCGTCTCGAAACGCTCGGCGAGCGCCGCGGGGAAGACCGCGTCGCCCAGCACCGCACCCGTGTGGATGAGGACGGTGTCGACACCGTTCTGCACGAGGGCCGCCGCGAGCTCGGACCCGATGTACCCGCCGCCGACGACCGCGATGCGGTCGACGTCCTCGGCCAGGGCGCGAAGGCGCCGGTAGTCCTCCGCGGTGCGGAACGACAGCACCCGCTCGCCGTTCGATGCGTCGTCGACGGGGAGGGCGACGGGCTTCCCTCCCGTCGCGAGAAGGAGCTTGCCGTACGAGAAGGTCTCGCCGTCGGCATCCACCTCGTGCTCCTCGGGGCGGACCGCCGTGGCGCGCGTGCGCAGCCGGATGTCGGCGCCGGTGTCGGCGGCGGTGCCCAGCGGGACCTTGTCCCACGTGAACTCGTCATCGGTCCACAGCTTCTTGCTGAGGGCGGGGCGCGTGTACGGCTCGTCGATGTCGTCGCTCAGGATGCCGATCGATCCCTCGGCGTCGATCTCGCGGATGCCGCGCGCGGCGGTGTCGGCGACCATCCCGCCGCCGACGATGAGGTAGTCGAAGTGTGTCGTGGTCATGCGCTCAGCGTCCCCGCCCGACCTGACCGCACCGGACGGCTTGCGGGCGCGCGCGGCATCCGGTAGCGCCCGCCCCGGTCCGGCAGGAAGCAGGTCGAGTGTCCAGGACACGCCGCGTCTCGGACGCGCCTCGCGGCATGTCTCGGACACTCGATAGAAAGGGCGGCCGGGCGGGCGCGGGCGAGTGGTCGCGAACTAGGCTCGATCCATGAGCGTCGACCTCGAAAGCCTCTACACCGATCTGCACGCCCACCCGGAGCTGTCGTTCCAGGAGACGCGGACGGCGGGCGTCATCGCCCGCTACCTCGCCGACCTCGGCCTCGAGGTCGAAGAAGGCGTCGGGCGCACCGGTGTGGTCACCCGGATCGACAACGGCCCGGGCCCCGTCGTCTGGCTGCGCGCCGACATGGACGGTCTCCCCGTCGAGGAGCAGACCGGTCTCGCCTACGCCAGCACCGCCCGCGGCACCGATCCGGCGGGCAACGCCGTTCCGGTCATGCACGCGTGCGGTCACGACATTCACGTGACCGCCCTCATCGGGGCGCTCGAGCGGCTCGTCGCGACGACCGACGAGTGGTCGGGCACCGTCGTGGCGGTGTTCCAGCCCGCCGAGGAGTACGGCGCGGGCTCGCAGGCGATGATCGCCGACGGCGTGCTCGAGCGCTACCCGAAGCCCGACATCGTGCTCGGCCAACACGTCACGCCGCTGCCCGCGGGCGTCATCGGCGTGCGCCCGGGCACCCAGATGGCGGCATCCGACGGTCTCACCGTGGTGCTCCACGGCCGCGGTGGTCACGGCTCGCGCCCGCACTCCACGATCGACCCGGTCGTCATGGCCGCCGCCACCGTGATGCGCCTGCAGACCGTGGTCTCGCGCGAAGTCGACCCGCGCGACGTCGCCGTCGTGACGGTCGGTTCGATCCACGCGGGCCTGAAGAACAACATCATCCCGGCGGAGGCGAAGCTCGAGCTGAGCCTGCGCTACCCCGACGACGCGGCGCGCGAGCGCGTGATGGGCAAGGTCGAGCGGATCGTCCGCGCCGAGGCGGCGGCATCCGGAGCCGAGAAGGAACCCACCATTACCACCGACCACTCCCTGCCGCCCACCATCAACGACCCGGATGCCACCTCCCGCCTGACGGCCGCGTTCCGTCGGGCGTTCGGCGAGGCCGGCGTCGTCGACCCGGGCATGTTCACCGGGAGCGAGGACGTGTCATGGTTCGCCCGCGACTCGGGCGCGCCGCTGGTGTTCTGGTTCTGGGGCGGGGTGGACCCGCAGAAATTCGCGGATGCCGTGGCCGGCGGCACGATCGAGCGCGACATCCCGACGAACCACTCGCCCTTCTTCGCTCCGGTCATGCAGCCGACGATCGATCGCGGTGTCGAGAACCTCGTCGTCGCGGCGCGGGAGTTCCTGGACTGACGCGGGGCGCCGTGCGCGGGAGGGACCGACCCCGCGAGCGGCTCAGCCTCGGACGGCCGCGTCCCGACCCGGCGTGCGGATACGCGACGGGTCGGGGAGCGACCGTCCGCCCCGTCCTCACTCCGCGTACGTCGCCAGGCGCATGGTCGCCGTCGCGCTGTGCGCAGCCATGCCCTCGGAGTCGGAGATCGTCTGCACCGCTTCGGCGAGGGCGGGCGTGGCGGCCCGGCTGATCCGCTGGTAGGTGAGCGGTTTGACGAACCGCGACACCGACAGGCCGGCGCTGTGCTTGGCGCCGCCCGCGGTGGGAAGGACGTGATTGGTCCCCGCCATGCCCTTGTCGGAGTAGGCGACCGTGCTCCAGGGCCCGAGGAAGATCGACCCGTAGTTGCGGAGGTGGTCGTGGTACCAGTCGTCGTCGGTCGTGATCACCTCGAGGTGCTCGGGCGCCAGGTCGTCCATGAGGGCGACCGCCGTCTCGCGGTCGGCCGCGACCGTCACGGTGCCGTAGTCGCGCCACGCGGGACCCGCGATCGGCTCCGTGGCGAGCGTCTCGAGCTGACGTTCGACGGCGGCGATCACGGCCTGCCCGTGCTCGTGCGACGTGGTCACCAGCGCCGCGGGAGAGTTGGGGCCGTGCTCGGCCTGCCCGAGAAGGTCGGCCGCGACGATCTCGGGGTCGGCACTGTCGTCGGAGAGCACGGCGACTTCGGAGGGCCCCGCGAGGAGGTCGATGGCGACGGTGCCGAACAACTGACGCTTCGCCTCGGCGACATAGGCGTTGCCGGCGCCCACCAACATGTCGACGGGGAGGTCGCCGAGCAGGCCGTAGGCCATCGCGGCGAGCGCCTGCACACCGCCGAGCACGAACACGCGGTCGACCCCCGAGAGGTGGGCGGCGTAGACGACGGCGTCGTTCGCGCCGCCATCGGGCTGCGGGGGCGTGCAGGCGATCACCGTCGGCACACCGGCCGCCTTCGCGACCCCGACCGTCATGAACGCGCTCGCGGTGAGAGGGAAGCGCCCCGCGGGCAGGTAGGCGCCGACACGCGACACGGGGACGTAGCGCACGCCCGTGGCGAGTCCCGGGACCAGCTCGGTCTCGAAGTCGGTCAGACGACCGCGCTGCTCGGCGGCGAACGCCTTCGTCCGCTCGGACCCCAGCTCGATCGCCGCGCGGAGATCGGGCGCGAGGCGGTCGCCGCTCGAGGCGATCTGCGCGGTGGTGAGCTCGATGTCGCCGCCCTCGTAGCGGTCGAGTCGACGCGCGTAATCGAGCACGGCATTCATCCCCCGACGACCGATGTCGCTGAGCATGGCCGAGACGGTCTCGATGACAGCCGGGTCGCGCTGAGCAGCGGGGGCGTTGATGAGCGGCGTCTTGAGGTGGTGGAAGGAGCCGTCGAGGCGCTCGAGGAGCGCGGGAGTGAATCGCATGAGTCGACGCTAGATCTCCCGATCCACCCCCACAAGAACGATGGATGCGATGCAAACCATCGGGTTTACCATTGGCTCGTGACCATCACCCAGCTGCGCGCCTTCCTGACCGCTCTGGAACGGGGGTCGTTCACCGCCGCCGCGGTCGAACTCGACTCGACGCAGGCCTCGGTCTCAGAGCTCGTGGCCCGCCTCGAACGCGAGCTCGGCGTGCGGCTGTTCCAACGCGGAGGGCGGCGCCTCGTACCGACCGAGTCGGCCCTCGCGTTGCGGGCGCATGCGGAGCGCGCGGTGGGCGCGATCCATCACGGGGTGGAGGCGATGCGTGCACTCACCGCGCTCGAGTCCGGCACCTGCACCTTCGGCGTGCTGCGCAACGCCGCCTATTACGAGCTGTCGGATCTGCTGCAACGGTTCCACGAGCAGTATCCCGGGGTGCGGGTGCGGCTGGTGGGCATCAACTCCGCCCTGGTCGCGCGATCCATCGCCGCGGGCGAGATCGAGGCGGGACTCCTCGTGCTCCCCGTCGACGACGCGGGCCTGTCGATCACCCCGCTCATCCGCGACGAGGTCGTCTACGCCTCGGCTCGCCCCGACGCACCGGCGCACCCGGTGACCCTGGCCGAGGTCGCCGCCGCTAAACTCGTGCTGTACGACGCCTACGCCGGCTGGGACGATCCCACCCGGCGCCAGCTGCGTGAGCGCGCGAGCGCCCAGGGGCTGCTCCTCGAGCCCGCGATCGAAGTCGAGAACGTCGAGACGGCGTTGGGCCTGGTGGCCTCCGGGACCGCCGACACGATCGTCTCGCGCTCGATCGCCGAATCGCCGGCGTTCCCCGCCGGCATCCGGATCGCTCCCTTCACCGAACCCCTCTACGACACGATCGCGCTCGCGCGGCGAGAGGGGACGGAACTGTCACCGGCGGCCCGCCGCCTGGCCGACATGGC
This sequence comes from Microbacterium galbum, assembly GCF_032464915.1. Classification (NCBI taxonomy): domain Bacteria; kingdom Bacillati; phylum Actinomycetota; class Actinomycetes; order Micrococcales; family Microbacteriaceae; genus Microbacterium; species Microbacterium galbum. The sequence continues at coordinate 1,251,060 of NZ_JAWDIS010000001.1, forward strand.
GCAGGACATGCTGCGCGCGCGTGCGGGACGCAGCGCGGTCGCCTGACGCACCCGCGGGTCCGCGGCTGACGCGCGCCGGCGCGTCCCGCTCCGCGCGGCGGCCTCAGCCGTACAGCTCGGGGCGCCGGTCGGCGAACAGGTCGTTGAACGGCGGGAGCGACTTGTCGGACGGATGCCGCACACGCAGCGTCGCCACGGCCGAGCCGCCGCCGCCCTCCGGCGCCGCCGCGATCCACCCGTCGTCGTCGATGATCGCCGTGCCCCCTGTCCACACGACGCCGCGCTCGACCCCGTGGCGGTCGGCGATCACGGTCGCCAGGCGCGAGGAGCGGGCGGCGGCCATCGCCTGGATCGTCTCGGGGGCGCGCTCCCCCGCGGGCCGGTCGACCAGGGGCCAGTTCACCGGGAGCGCGAGCACCTCCGCCCCGGCGAGGGCGAGGCGCCGCGGAACCTCGGGGAACTCGTTGTCGTAGCAGATGGCCACCCCGATCCGACCGACGGGCGTCTCCACGACGGCGCCGGCGGTGTCCCCCGGCGCGAAGAACATCGACTCCTCGCCCCAGAGGTGCGATTTGCGATAGTCGCCCAGCCGGGCGTCGCGCGAGAGCAGCGCCGCGGTGTTGAACAGCCGGGGTCCGGCATCCTCGGCGTAGCCGATGACCGCGACCGCCCCCTCGGGCAGCTCCCGCGCGATCGCCGCCCAGCGGGGATCGTCGCGGGCGACGGCCGCGGACCGGGCCTCCGCGACGTCGGCGAAGACGTACCCGCTGAGGGCGAGCTCGGGCACGACGATCAGTCGCGCACCGGCATGAGCTGCGTCGGCGACGGCGGCGCGCACCGTCTCGAGGTTGGCCGCGACCTCCCCCACGACGATGCGGGGGGAGGTCGCGGCGACGACGAGCTCCCGAGGGGAGATCAGTCGTCCTCGGTCGCGGTCACCATCACGCCGACGGGCGCGAGGTAGCCGTTGGGGTCGAGCATCCAGTCGGCGTCGCGGGCTGCGTCCACGACCTCGGGGGCCCATTCGAGGTACACCCGGTCGTCTCCCGAGTTGACCACGAGCAGCTCTCCGGCGCCGCTGTCGCCGGCTTCGATGCACCGGAAGGCGCGCCAGGCGCCCGCGGGCACCGAGAACGAGTCCGAGGGGTCCAGCTCGACCGTCGTGGAGGGGTCGCCGTTCAGCGTGACCGCCCAGCGTCCGCTCTTGACCAGCAGCGCCTGGTTCTTGTCGTGACGGTGGCGCAGGATGCCTTCGTCCTCGGCGGCACGGACCCAGGCCATGTTGAAGGAGTGGGGTTCGTGGATGCGGGGGACCTGACGGCGGTCCTCGGTCATGCCGTAGCCGATGGCGAGGCTCAGTTCTGCGGCACCGCCCGGCAGGCTCGCGCACAGGAGGGCGTTGGCGCTGTAGACGCGGTCGCCGGGCTGGACGACCCGCTCACGCATCTGCTCGACCGAGAACGGGGTCAGCTCGTCGATGTACCGCTGCTGAATGGGCTTGATGAGCGCCACGTCCTGGGGCAGTTCGTCACCGGCGACGGTGTCGATGAGCTGGTTGTCGGCGGTGAGATAGAGACCGTACGACTCCGCCTCCTTCAGTACGGACGGCCCCCAGATGATGCCCCCCGTCACGTCGCGCCCGAGGACGGTCCACAGGATGCCGTCGTCCGGCCCCTCGTTCGTGAAACCGCGGAAGATCCAGGTCGGGATCGAGATGATGTCACCGTCGGTGCTGACGTACTCGCCCTGCTTGCCGTCGATCCCCCAGCGCAGGCGGAATTCGCCGCCGAGGTTGACGAACACCTCCGCCGTGAAGTGAAGGTGCAGGTTGTTCGAGATGCCGTTCGGCATCCCCGCGGCTCCGGTGTTGAAGCCGTGCTCCTCGGTGAGGTTGATGACCTGCCCCGCGTTCTGCGAGACGCCGCCGCCGATGAAGGCGTAGTTCGACTTGCGGTCGGACCCGGGGGTGCGACAGTCGATGAAGGCCGCGTTGTGCGGGGCCCAGTCGCTCTTGCGGATCGTTCGCCGCTGGATCTCGGCCCCGTCGACGTCTGTGGAGGGGCTCGCGTGGTCGGTGCTCATGATGTGTTCCTTCGTTGGATCAGTAGATGTTGCCGAGGACGACGGGCTCGTCGCCTCGCATTCCGGCGATCTGCGCGCGCAGCGCGATGTCGTCCCACAGCCGCACTTCCTTCACCAGCGCCCCCTGGTGGAAGGTGAACTGCGAGATCCCCAGTACGTCGACGGGGCGACCGGTGAGGGGGCCGTAGTTCGCGACGCCGTTGTAGTCGCCGACGAACTTCCACGTGACCGCGACGCGCAGACCCGCGTATCGCACGTCGTAGTTGGTCTGGATGTCGCGGATCTCGAACCGCCCGGCCGGGAACGACTCGAGGAACCGCAGCAGCGCGCGGCGGTACCCCTCGGGACGGATGACGAGGCGGTTGCCGACGGTCAGCAGCACCAGGTCACGATGGAAGAACTTCTCGACCTTCTGCAGGTCGCGGTCGTTCCACACCGTCTGGATCATCTCGACGACGCGCTCCACCTCGGGGCGGTAGTCGTCGGGACGGGGGCCCGAGTCGCCCACCGCGATGGGGTCGGCCGGAGCCGGCTCGGTCCAGGTGCCGGTGTAGCCGCGGAACGCCTGCGCACGGGCGAGCTCGTCGAGATCGCTCTGCAGCACGAGGGCGCCGGCGAGGGTGTCGCGAACGACCCACTCCTCGACCATGCGGCCGCGGCGGTACAGGCAGTTGGCGATCGTGCGGCTGTAGTCGGACGACTGCAGGTGCCCCGACAGCACCAGGTGCGAGCTGAGGAACGCATCGTCTCCGCGCGCCTCCCAGATGACGTCCTCCGCCTGTCCGGTGCGGTCGGGGGTCGCCGAGATGCGCATGAGGGTGCCCTCGATGACCTCGTCGCGGGTGGTCGAGGTGCCGTACGCCCCGTGGACGATCGAGTCGGGTTCGTAGTTGTCTCGGATGAAGCTGATGGAACGGTCCACCCAGATCAGATCGGTGACCTCGCGGATGAAGTCATCGGGATCCGCGTACGGCTGGTAGGCGACCGGGTCGAGAGGCACTCGGGGCTCCTTCGTGTGTGGCGCCAGGTCGGCGCGGGCGATGTCGGCAGTGTATGCGTATGCACAACCGCCACGCAAGAGTCCTGCGCACGCCGGACATCTCCCGCTCGAGTCCGCGCCGAAGGGTCAGCGCGTGACGGCGGCGGCGAGCGTGCGGCGCTCGATGAAGGTCGTCGCAAACTCCACGTGGGCGTACTCCTGCGGGCGCTCCTCGATGCGGCGCACCATGAGGCGTCCCGCCTCGCGCGCCATCTGCACGTAGTCGTAGGCGATGGTTGAGAGCTCGATGATGGGCCAGGATGCCGGGGGCAGGTCGTCGAAACCGATGATCGAGACGCCGTCGGGCACCGGCACACCCGCCCGCCGGGCGGCGTTGAGCGCCCCGTAGGCCATGACGTCGTTGCCGCAGAAGATCAGGGTGGGAGCACCCTCGAGCGCCAGCAGCTCCGCGGTCGCGGCGTCGCCCGCGTCGGTGTCGAACGGTCCGTGGCGCACGAGATCGGCGTCCAGTGAGACTCCGCGGTCGGCGAGCGCTGCGCGCAAGGCGCGCTCGCGGGAACGGCCCGTGCTGGTGTTCTGCGGCCCCAGCACCGCCCCGATGCGCCGATGCCCGAGGGCGAGGCCGCGATCGACGGCATCCTGCAATCCGGCGGAGGGGGCGACGACCGTGGCATCCGCGTCGACGAGCGCCGCCGTGCGGTTGAAGTACACGAAGGGCAGACCCCTGTCGCGCAGGCGCAGCGGCACGACCGATTCGACCGTGGTCGTGGCGAGGATGACGCCGTCCAGGCCGTTGGCGATGAGACGCTCCGCCACCGACTCGTCGGTGGTCTCGGTGTGCAGCACCAGTTGATAGCCGTGGGTCTCGAGCTCGCGGTGGAGGGGGGCGATGATGTGCGAATAGAACTGGTTGTCGAGGTCGGTCACGAGCAGGCCGATGCGGCGCGTCCGCCCCGACGACAGCGCGCGCCCCGCCTCGCTGGGCACGTATCCCAGGAGCGCGGCGGCGTCGCGGACGCGCTTCTTGGTGTCTTCCGACACGCGGGGGTCGTCGCGCAGAGCGCGGGAGACGGTGGGCTGCGAGACGCCGGCCAGTCGAGCGACGTCTCTGCTCGTGACGGCCATGGATCCCCCCTGGCGACTCAGTGCTGAGGGTCGAAGTCTAGCGAAAGGTTGACCCCGCGTGCATACGCAGTCATGATGTGAGCATACGTATGCAACGAGAGGATGCGAAGATGCCCCTTTACCTGAAGAAGGCGCCCACGAAGTCGTTCACCGACACCGCGCAGAGCGACGTCGCCGCCCGGGTGGGAACGATCATCGACGACATCCGCACGCAGGGAGACGACGCGGTGCGCCGGTACGCGGCGCAGTTCGATCGGTGGGAGCAGCCCTTCCGCCTCGACGACGCGCGCGTCGCGGAGATCATGGCCACCCTCGACCCCCAGGTGATCGAGGACATCCGCTTCGTCCAGGAGCAGGTGCGCACGTTCGCGCAGGCACAGCGCGACTCGCTCGTCGACATCGAGGTCGAGACCCTGCCCGGCGTGCACCTCGGGCAGAAGCACGTTCCCGTGCGGGCCGCCGGCGCCTACATCCCGGGCGGCAAATACCCCCTCACGGCATCCGCGCACATGACGATCATCACGGCCAAGGTGGCCGGCGTCCCGCGCGTCGTCGCGTGCACCCCGCCGATCCGCGGCGAGATCCCCGCGGCGACGGTCGCGGCGATGAAGCTCGCCGGCGCCGACGAGATCTACATCCTCGGCGGGGTCCAGGCCGTCACGGCCATGGCGGTGGGCACCGAGACGATCGCCCCCGTCAACCTGATCGCCGGACCCGGTAACGCCTACGTCGCCGAGGCGAAGCGGCAGCTGTTCGGCGAGGTGGGCATCGACCTCTTCGCGGGCCCGACCGAGATCCTCATCGTCGCCGACGACGACGCCGATCCGTTCCTGACCGCCGTCGACCTGCTCTCGCAAGCGGAGCACGGGCCCGAATCGCCGGCCGTGCTCATCACGACCTCGCGGGCCCTCGGCGAACGCGTGATGGAGCTGGTGGAGGAGATCCTGCCCGGCATGTCCACGCGCGACTACGCCGAGCCCGCGTGGCGCGACTGGGGCCAGGTGATCGTGGTCGACGATCTCGAGGAGGCATACGCCCTCGCCGACTCGTTCGCCTTCGAGCACGTGCAGATCTTCACGCGCGAGCCCCGCGCCGCGCTCGAGAAGATGCACGACTACGGGGCGCTGTTCCTCGGCGAGAACACCTGCGTCTCGTACGGCGACAAGGTCATCGGCACCAATCACGTGCTTCCGACGCTCGGCGCCGCCCGCTACACCGGCGGCCTCTGGGTGGGCAAGTACCTGCGCACGATCACGTACCAGGAGATCACCGACCCCGCGTCCTCCGCGATGCTCGGCGAGGTCTGCGGCCGCGCTGCGCGCGTCGAGCTCTTCGAGGGCCACGCCCGCTCCGGCGACGCGCGCGCCTGGCGCCACGGCGACGCGACCTTCCCCTGGATCGAGCAGAGCACGGCGGGAGCGCGATGACCGATCTGACCGGACGCACCGCGCTGGTCACGGGAGGAGGCAGCGGTCTCGGAGCGGCGATCGCCCACGCCCTGTCGACCGCCGGGGCCGACCTCGTCGTCGTCGGGCGCCGGCGCGACGCGCTCGACGCCGTCGTGGATCGGCTGCCGGGATCGGCGCGCGCGTTCGTCTGCGACGTCGCCGACGAGCACTCCGTGGCTCTTCTGAGCGAGGCGCTCGCCGGCACCGAGGTCTCGATCCTCGTCAACAACGCCGGCATCGCGGGCCCGGTGGCCGCCCTCACCGACATCGGCGTCGACGAATGGGACGAGGTCTTCGCGGTCAACGTGCGCGGGACCTTTCTCATGTGCCGCGCGTTCCTGCCCGCGATGGTCGCGCGAGGAGCCGGCGACGTCGTCAATCTCGCCTCCGTCTCGGGCAAGAGGCCCCTCGCGCACCGCACGCCCTACACCGCGTCGAAGATGGCGGTCCTCGGCCTCACGGCCACGCTGGCCTTCGAGGTCGGCCCCGCGGGGGTCAGCGTCAACACGCTGTCGCCGGGGCCGGTCGAGGGGGAGCGCATGGCCCGCAACTTCCGACGCGAAGCCGAGCGCTCGGGCGGCACCGCCGCCGAAGCCGAGGCCGCGTTCGTCTCGCGCGCAGCACTCGGGCGCATGGTGACGGAGGCCGAGGTCGGAGCGGCGGTCGTGGCCATGCTGGCGATGCCGGGCATGTGCGGCGCCGACGTCGATCTCTCCGCGGGGATGATCGCGTGAACCCGCCGGGCCGACCGGTCTCGCTCCGCGCGCGTGCCGAGTCCGGGGAACGGCTCATCGGTGCACTGCTGCGCATGCCCGCCGAAGAGTTGACCGAGATGCTCGCCGTCGCCGGGTTCGACTTCGTTCTGATCGACGCGGAGCACGGCCCCGCCGACGTCATCGCGCTGCGTCAGCACATCGCGGTCGCGACGATGCACGGCGTGCCCGTGATCGTCCGCGTCGGCGAGGACGACCCCGGCGCGATCCTGCGCGTGCTCGACCAGGGCGCACAAGGCGTGCTGGTGCCGCACATCGACGACGCGGCCGCGGCGGCAGCCGTGGTCGCGGCCGCTCACTACCCGCCCGTCGGCACGCGCGGCTTCGCGACCTACAGCCGGGCCGGACGCTTCGGCGAAACGGCGCCCGAAGACCACCGCGACTGGTACCTGCGCAACACCCTCGTGCTCGGGATGATCGAGTCGCCCGCAGGGGTCTCCGCGGCCGCCGCCATCGCCGCCGCGCCCGGCCTCGACGGGATCATGATCGGGCCGGCCGACCTCGCGGCATCCACGGGCCCGGACGACCTCCCCCTCCCCGAGGCGACCGCAGTCGTGAACCGCGCGGTGGCGGCGGCGGGCAAGATGCGCATGGACATCGTCGGCACCCCCGCCGCCGCGGCGGCGGCCTTCGACGACGGAGCGAGGCTCGTGGTCTACAACCTCGCGTCATCGCTCATGACGCACCTCCGCGGCCTTCGGGCGGCTGTCGATTGAGTTCTCCTGAGCCCCCGGCCCGCCCCTCTCACCCCTGACCATCTGCGGCAAACGCGCCTCCCGCGCCCGGCGCCAGTTGCCCCGCGTGGTCGCCCCGCGCGCCGGGGAGAGACCATCTGCGGCGAACGCGCCCATCGCGGCCAGTTGCCCCACGTTGTCGCCCCGGTACGGCCGGGGGAGACCATCTGCGGCAAACGCGCCTCCCGCGCCCGGCGTCAGTTGCCCCGCGTGGTCGCCCCGCGCGCCGGGGAGAGACCATCTGCGGCAAAGGAACCCTCCCCCAGGGCGGGGCTCATCGACGAGACGCGCCCGGGTCGGATCGATGATGGCGAGGAGCCCGCGCGGCATCCGAGACGGTACCCGAGCGCCCGGCCGCGCGTCGCCGGCTGCCGGCGTCAGAGCGGACGGTCGCTCGCTCCGGTGCGACCCGAGCGTGCCGATGCACCGCGCGGCACGGCATCCGACCCGGCCCGCCACGCGCGCACGAGGGCGCCGAATTCGGACGGTCGCTCGAGCGGCACGAGATGCCCCGCCTCGAGCCGCTCCTGACGCGCGCCCGTCAGCGCCGCGGCGATCTCGTCGTGGAAATCCGGTGGGCACAGCGCGTCGTCCGCCCCCGCGATTACGAGCGTCGGCACGGCGGTGGAACGCAGGTGCGGCAGGAGGTCGATGCGGCTCCCCTGCAGGCGCAGCTGCGCTTCGAGCACCCGGGACGGAGTCTCCTCCCCCATGCGTATCGTCCGCTCGACGAGGTCGGGGCGGGTCTCGCGCGCACTCGCCGACAGCAGGACGGGCAGGATGCCGGCTTGCAGTGCGGCGGGCGACTCCCCCGCGGACAGCCGGTCGAGCCACACCGCCCATCCCTCGCGCTGCCGCGGGGTGGGCGCCTTCGCGTTGGCCGCCGTGACGCACAGGCCGACGACGCGCTCGGGCGCGCGCACCGCCAGCGCCATCGCGACGATCGCGCCGAGCGAGAGGCCGCCGATCACGAACCGTCCGGGCAGCGTCCGCAGAAGCCGGTCGACCTGGGCGTCGAGGTCGTCGGCATCCACCGCCGGGGTGAGAGCGTCGTCGAGACCGCACCCCGTCCACAGGTCGGTCGTGCAGTTCATCCCCGCCAGCAGGACGAGGGGCGCAGCCGACACCCTCAGCCCTTGACGGCGCCGTCGCTCAGACCCGCCACGAGGTACTTCTGCGCGATGAAGGCGATGACGACGACGGGGATCGTCAGCAGCATCGACGCCGCGCCCGCCTGCTGGAGCATCGGCAGCGTCTGACCGAGCTGCGTGGCGATGAAGACGGGGACCGTCTTCGACGAGGTATCGGTGAGCACCAGCGCCGTCAGATACTCCTGGAACGCGAAGAGGAAGACGAAGATGCCGGCGGTCAGGATGCCGGGTCCCATCAGCGGGATCATGACCCGGCGCAGCATGCCGATGCGGGTGCAGCCGTCGATCATGGCCGCCTCGTCCAGCTCACGGGGGATCTCGGCGAAGAAGTTGCGCAGTAGCCAGATCGTGAACGGTTGATTGATCGCGACGAGGGCGATGGCCAGCGCGAAGGTGGTGTCGTAGATCCCGAGCGCGCGGCTGATGTCGTACATCGGCAGCACCACGGCGAAGCGCGGCAGGGCCCGGAAGATCAGGGCCAGCACGAGCAGGAGGGCCGAGATGTAGCTGGGGAACCGCGAGAGCGCATATGCGGCGGGGATGCCGATGACGAGGGCGATCAACGTGGAGATCACCGCCACCGAGAGGGTGTTGACGAGATAGTCGGCGAAGTAGGTGGTCTCCCAGAGGTCGACGAACGCCTTCAGCGTCGGCTCGTAGCCCGACAGGACGGGCGGGTTGGCGAAGGCGACGTCGGTCGGCTTCGTCACCGACAGCGTCATCCAGATGAACGGGCTGAGCATGAGGAAGCACAGGATGCCGAGCAGCAACCCCGTGACACCTCGGATGCGGCGCCGCGGCCGCGGCCGTCGGTTCTTGCCCTCGATGTCGCCGGTGGTGATCGCGCGCGTGGAGAGCGCTTCGGTGCGGAGGGTCATCGGGCCGCCTTCGCTTCCTTGAAGATGCCCCGGATGAAGGGGATGAGCATGACCAGCATCAGCAGGATGGTCAGGACGTTGATGGCGCTGCCGAGACCGAGCTCCTGTGCGCCGTTGGCGAAGGCCACGGAATAGACGTAGAGCATGATCGACTCGTTGCCGATCGTCTCCGCCTGCGGCGACAACGGGATCAGGGCGTCGAAGATGCGCAGCACATCCATGATCGTGATGAGGCAGACGAAGCCCAGCACCCCGCGGATGGTGGGGATGATGACCTGCAGGTGCGTCTGGAACGCGTTCGCCCCGTCGATACGAGCGGCCTCCCGCAACTCGACCGGCACTCCCTGCAGACCGGCGAGGATGATGAGCATCGCGAACGGCAGCATCTGCCACACGGTGTTCAGGATGACGAGCAGGGCGTTGGGCACCTGATCGGTGAACCAGAGCACCTGCGTTCCGCCGAGGAAGCCGATCAATCGATTGACCACCCCTCCGAAGTTGTCGTCGAACAGCCACGAGAAGGCGACGGCGCCGACGAGATTGGGCAGCACGTACGACACGAGCATGATGCCGAGGACCAGCGGTCGCGACAGGCGGAGGGTGTTGACCGCGATGGCGATCAGATACCCGAAGACGAGCAGGATGGCGGTGGTGACCACCGTCACGGCGATGGTGAAGACGACGGCCCGATGGAACCGCGGATCACTCAGGGCGTCGGTGAAGTTCGCGAGACCGACGAAGGTCCCCGGGACGCCGTACCGGACGTTCTCGAAGCTCCACTGCACGGTACGCAGAAGGGGGAACACGAGCAGAGCGCTCATGATGGCCAGGCTGGGGGCGAACAACACCCAGAACTCGCGTGCTTTCACGGGACGACTCCTCTCAGTGGGGCGCCGGCCCGGTCGTCGTCGACCGGGCCGGGCCCACCTGTTCACCGGTGGATGCGGGCGATGGCGGGCGTCAGCCCGCGATCTTCTCCCCCGCTGCCTGCATCTGCGCCGTCGCCTCGTCGACCGACAGGCCGCCGGCGAGGAACTGCGCCACGATCGGCGTGATCTCGTTGCTGATCGGGGCCAGCACCGGCGAGACCACGGGCGGCATGGCACCCGCGATGGAGTCGTTGGCAGCCTGCCCGTAGGGCGAGTTGTCGGCGGTGACCATGCCCTCGCGAGCGGGGTAGGCCGCCGGGACCGAGGCCTTCGACGCGTCCTCGCTGACGGCGGAGGCCATCATCTCGAACAGCATCTTGTGGTCGAGCTTGGTGTTGAACGGGATCGACCATCCGTCGATCGAGAGGCGGTCGTACAGGTACGGCGCCGACGTCGAGACCTTCGGCGGTGCCGCGAAGCCGAAGTTCTCGGACAGCTTGCTGTTCTCCGACTTGGTCAGATCGCTCATGCGCCCCGAGAACATGATCGACATCGCCGCGGTGTCGTTGTACATCTGCTGCTGCACCTTCGGCTGGTCGAAGGTGGTCACCTGCGGGTCCATGTAGGGCTGCAGGCTCTGCATGGCCTGGAGCGCCTCCTTGGCCTCCGGGGTGTCGAGGGTGACCGTGCCGTTCGCGTCGACGAAGTCGCCGCCGAGCGAGTTCATGACGGCTTGGAAGCTCGTCGTCACGTCGGCGGTGGCGAGCCACGGCAGCGCGATCGGGTACTGCATCTTGCCCGAGGCCTTGATGGCCTCGGCAGCGCTGATCATGTCATCGAAGGTCTGGGGGACCTCGAGGCCGAGCTCGTCGAAGACGTCGGTGCGGTAGGCCATGACGAACATCTGCGCCTGCATGGGCAGGGCGTAGAGCTTGCCGTCGTACGACATGCCCTGACGCATCGACTCGCTGATCGCGTTCAGGTCGTACTTGTCGGCGAATTCGGCGAACAGATCGTCGAGGGGGACGAGCTTGTCGTCGACGGCGAGGCTCGGGATGACGAAGCCGTAGGTCTCGACGATGTCGTAGCTGCCGGTGTCCCCCGACAGGGTGGCCGTGGTCTTCGTGACCTGGCCGCCGAAGTCGATCGGGTCGTGCTTGACCGTGACATCATCTTTGGTGCAGCTGGAGACCATCGTGTCGGTGAACGGATCGATGGCGGAGGAGTTGTAGGCGAGCACGTTGACCGTGGTCGCGGATTCGGGGGCGGTGTAGTCGCAGGTGACCTCGGTGGCATTCGCGTTCCCCGTGCGGCTACCCGCGCCGCATCCGGAGAGGGCGAGTGCACCCACGGCCGCGACGGCGGCGAGGGCGATAGCGCGCTTCTTGGTGGATGACATGGCCAAACAGTATACGTATGCATAGCGCTTAGGGAAGCCTAAGCGTTCACATCGGACGGTAACGATCGTGTTTCGTGAATACGTATGAGCATGGGCGGCGGCGCGGCCCGGGGCGCAAGACAGGAAGATGGGGCATCCGGTCTCATCGACACGTTGGGCACGCCAGGTCGGCGCCCGGCGCCGGGGCGCTCACGGAGGTGTGCTCCCACTCGGCGGTGAGAAGTCCAGCCCCGTGTTCGCGGCTGTCGGCGCGCGTACCGTGAACGCCGTGACGTTCAACGACAATGCCCGCGTCGGCGGGAACTCGGCCAAGCGGCGCGGCGGAACGGTCGCGGCCGTCGGCGGCGGCGCGGTGGGACTCGGTGCGATCGTGGTGTTGCTGATCTCGGCGTTCACCGGCACCGACCTGTCGGGGCTCCTCGGCGGCGGCGCCCCCGCCGCGCCCCAGGGCGGCGGAGAGGCGATCGCCAACTGTGCGACGGGACAGGATGCCAACAACGACGACACGTGCCGCCTCGCGGCGGCGACCCTCAGCATCGATCAGTTCTGGCAGGAGCGCCTCGACGGGTACCGGGAGCCGCAGCTGATCATCGTCGACCGGGCGACGTCGAGCTCGTGCGGGACGGCGTCGAACGCGACGGGACCGTTCTACTGCCCGCCGGATGAGACCGTGTACGTCGATCCGACGTTCTTCTCCATCCTGCGGGAGCAGTACGACACCACCGCCGGTCCCCTCGCCCAGCTCTACGTGCTCGCCCACGAATACGGCCACCACGTGCAGAACCTCACCGGGGTGATGCAGGAGTACCCGAACAACGGCACGGGCCCCGACAGCAACGGCGTGCGCACCGAACTGCAGGCCGACTGCTACGCCGGCGCCTGGGTCGCCGCGGCCGGCGAGCAGGTCGATGAGAACGGCACGCCGTATCTGCAGCCCCCGACCGAGCAGCAGATCACCGATGCGCTCTCGGCGGCGGCCGCGGTGGGCGACGATCACATCCAGGCCGAGGCGGGCCAGGTCACCAACCCCGAGAGCTTCACGCACGGCTCCAGCGAGCAGCGGACGCGGTGGTTCGACGCGGGCCGCCAGGGCGGTGTGAACGCCTGCGACACCTTCTCGGTGGCGGGCTCGAGCCTGTAGTCCGGGCCCCGGCGTCGGGCGCCCCGGAGCCGCCGTCCCGGCATCCGGATGCCGTCGTCCGCAGGACTTCACCCCGGCACGAGCCGCCCGCCGCGGACGTGGACGTCCGACGGCGGGCGGTCCGAGGACTCAGTCCTCGCGGCTGCGGGTGCGGAGGATGATGACGATGAGGATGCCGACGACCACCACGGCACCGCCGCCCGCGAGCAGTCCGATGGTGAGGCCGGACATCCCTGCCGGCGACGCCGCATCCGTCTCCGGTGCGGCCTCCCCCGCGCCGACGGCGGCGGCGCAGGGCGACTGCTCCGAGCCGTCGGACGCGCTCTCGCCCGTCCAGGTGAACGGGATGACGCCCGACACCGGATGACCGTCGGACGACACCGCGCGCCACTCGACCTGATAGTCGCCGGGTGCCCCGAGCGCGACGGCGGTCGTCAGTGTGGGACCGGCGAGAGCAGCGCACTCGCTCTCGTAGTGCCGGCCGTCGGGTCCCACCACGATGACGAGGTTCCCCCCGTCGGCGCCGAGCAGGTTGGCACTGAAGTCGAGGGTGACCTCCGACAGGCTCGAGACGCTGTCGCCCTCCGCGGGAGACGACGAGACGAGGCTGTCGTGCGCGGATGCGGCCGTGGCCCCGCCGAAGGCGGCGGTCATCGCCGCAGCGATCACCGCCGCCCCGGCGAGTGCGCGGCGAAGCGCGGTGCGGGAGCGCATGCTCACGCGCGCTTCGGACGACGCGCGAAGGCGAGGGCGCCGAGAACGGCACCGGCCGCGGCGACCACGAGGGCCGCGATGCTGAGCCCCAGCGCGACGCCCGACGAGGAGTCGCTCGTCGTGGCGCTCGCCTCGCTGGAGTGGTCGTCCGTGGCGGAGGCCGCCGTCGTCGACGTCCCGTGGCTGTGCTCCCCGGTCGGCGGAGCGTCGTTGATGTAGAGCACCGGCGCGGGCTCGAGCGTGTCGTCGGCTGCGACCTGGTCGGGCGTCGCCGCCCACTCCACGACCTCCCCGTCGGAGTAGGTCTGCGTCGCCGGCAGCAGCAGGTGCCCGGTGTCGGGCACCGGCCCGAGCACGGCCGAGAAGATCTGGAACTGGTCCTGGCCGATGCCGATGCCCGGGTCGGCCTGCCAGACGATCTTCAGTGCGGCATCCGAGATGGTGTTGCCGTCGACCTCGACGGGGGCGGGGAGGGCGCCCTTCTCGACCGTGGCGGTCCACCCGGTCACCGGCTCGACGAGCACGGAACTGAGCGGGGTGTCGGTGGGCAGGGCGACCTCGACCTTGACGGTGGATGCCGTCTCGGACTCGGTCGGGACGCGGAAGTTCACCGTGGCGTAGCTGCCCGGCGTCGCGGTGTTCGGGTTGACGGTGACGTGCGCGGACGCCGCGAGCGGCGCGCCGATGGCGAGGACGGCGCCGGTGGCGAGGCCCGCGAGGGTACGACGAAGGATGGTCTTGCGAGACATGGGTGCTGCTTTCTGCGAATGGGCACGCCGATCAGACGGACGCGCCGCGAAGGAGGGTGTCGGAGGTCACGCCGCGCGCGGCGGACCCCGATGCCTCATCGGCGACAGCACCGTCATCGCCGTCGTCAGCAACAGTGGTTCGGGTGCCGTGCGGACGGCATCCGTGCGCGCCGCCGGCCCGCGGAACGGGCGCAGCCGCAGAAGCACCGCGACGAAGAAGCGCGCGATCGCCCGCACCGCCCGCTCGCCGCGACCGAGGGCCAGGATCGTGACCGCCGCCGCGAACGCGTGCGCGACCCACATCCAGGGCGAATGCGCGGCGTGCGCCGGCCCCGTGGCGGCAGCATCCAGCAGAAGCGGCGCGGCACCGTGGTGCGACATCGGCCCCGCGCCGCTCCCGCTCAGATCGAGCGCCAGGATGCCGTGGAACAGCGCCTGGCTCAGCACGACCGCGAGCGAGAGGCGCCACCACGACGCCGTGCGCCCCGCCAGCAGCACGCAGACGGGGGCGGCGAGGCACAGCGCGAGGACGGCGTTGAGCGTGGGAGGGAGCTCCGCCCCGACGGAGGCGTGCGAGACGGTCGCGATGAAGGTCGCGACGGCCGCCGCGGCGACACCGCGGCCCACGCGTTGCGCGCGCCCTGCTCTCGACGACATCCGACCCTCCGCGTCCAGCCTAGGCGGCGCGGCCGGTGCCGGTGCGTGCGGTGTCACGGCATCGAAACGGGTGCCGTCCCGGCATCGAGCGGGGCCGGGACGCGACACGTGAACGCCGGATGCCGGGGCGGGTCGCGACCGCGACCGATTCACTCGGTCCCGGCGCGCAGCGCCTCCCACGCGTCGTGCGCGGCGTCCGCGAGCTCGTCGACGTCGGGCACCGCGGCGGGGTCGACGCAGAAGCCGACGCCCAGCCAGCGGTCGTTGGAGATCGCCGCGACGCGCAGCGCGTGGCGGGGGCCCGGCTCCGACGACGTGTAGACGTGTCCGACGCGGCGCCCGGCGACGGCCACCGCGACGCGGGGACCGGGCACGTTCGAGATGGCGAGCGCGAATTCGCGCGGGTCGTCGGCGAGGCCGCGCACGTACGTTCCGAGGGGCCCCGCCGACGCGAGCGCGTGGAACAGTTCGTCGAGCGCCCGGGCATCGCGTCCGTTCTTGCGTGCGCGCATCTGCGCGCTCAGCAGGTCGAGTCGGCGCAGGTCGTCGGGCTCGTGCAGGTGCAGGCCCACGTCGACGAAGGAGTCGCGATTGCCGGATGCCGCGGCATCCTCCCCCTTCTCGTGCAGGCTCACGGGCACCTGGGCGTTCACCCGCGGCGTGTGGCCGTGGTGGAGGAGCCGTCGGCGCAGCGCCCCCGCGATCACGGCGAGGAGCACGTCGTTGACGGTCGCGTGCGCGGCGCGAGACGCACCGACCGCCCGCGCCTCGGCGAGGGGCACGTCGACGAACGCCAGGGCACGGCGTGCGGTGAGAGGGCGGTCGAACGGCGAATGCGATCCCGGGTGGCCGAGCTCGCGGGCGACGGTCAGCGGCATCCGCTCCCATTCGCTCCAACGCGTCGGGCGCGCCGCGGGATCGCGGATGCCGACCTCGTGAGCCGGGGCGTCGTGCGGCTCGAAGACCACCGCCTCGAGGAAGCGCACGGCCGTCAGTCCGTCGGCGAGCGCGTGATGCAGGCGCACGGCCACGGCCTCGCGCCCGTCGGCGAGCGGCCCGATGAGGTCGATCGTCCACAACGGCCGCGACCGGTCGAGGGGTTCCGACATGAGCCGCCCGACGACCGCGCGCAGGCCCGCCGGGTCGCCCGCGGCAAAGCGGCGGACATGGTGCGCGACCTCGACCTCGGCCGCGTCGACCCACGCGGGTCCTTCGCCGTCGTCGACCACGACCTGACGGCCGCGCGGGAAGGCACCCAGGCGTTCGGCGACGCTCGCGCGCACGGCCTCGAGGTCGAGGGACGGGCCCGGCTCGAGCACGAGCAGCTTCAGGGCGTGCCCGCGCACCACGTCGGACTCCAGCGCCAGGATGCGCGCGTCCGCCGGCGACAGCGGCTCTCTCATGGGGTCACGGTAGCGCGGCGGGTGGCGCAGCGCGGTCCTTCTCCCGACCGAGACGCCTCGGGGGTGGCGACACGCATCCCTCCGGTCATCGCCAGGCAGGGGACACCGCCTCTGCGAGGGTGCGGCCCGCGTCCGCAGAATCGCCGGCATCCGCGAAGGCACCCCCGTAGGGTGAGCGCATGAAGAAGGCAGCAGCGATCGCGAGCGGGGTGTCGATCGTCGTCGTCGGCGGGCTCTTCGCGCTCGCCGCTCCCGCCGTGTCGGCCGCTTTCACGCACGTGACGTCGATCGGTGCGGCCGTGCCCGCTCCCTCCCCGACCGAGACCGCGGCATCCGGCGCGGGAGAGACGGACGCGACCGGGCTCGGCGAGGGCTACGTGGACGTCGGCAACGGCCTCATGATCCGGCGGAACGACCCCGAAGGGTGCGATATCCCGCGGTGGATCCATTTCGGCAGGATGAGCGCGAGCCTGAACGACGACCTGATCGACCGAGGCCCGCGCGAGCTCGCCGCCGGTCCGGTGGGAGTGGACGACGACGGTGTCGTCATGACCTACACCGTCGAACCGGGCGACTCGCTCTACGCGATCGGCGATCGTTTCTGCATCGCCAACCCGCTGAGCATCGCCGACCTCAACCACACGCGCGTGATCCAGCCCGGAGACGTGCTGCTCCTGCATCCCGATGGATCGCTTCCGTGGATCCCGTACTTCAGTCCCCCCGATGCCCCCGGGGGCTATCAGCAGATCCCCTATCAGCGCGCCATCGAGGCGATGCGTGTCGCCGCCCATGCCGATGATCTCGACGAAATGCGCTCGATCTTCCGGGACGATTTGGCGGGCCTGTTCCCCTCGGCCGACGACGCGGACGTGATCGCCCGCGCTCTCGACGCCGGAGATCTCGCCGCGCTGCGGCAGATGTTCGCCTGAGGCCCTTTCCTCTGGGTCTGTTGGCGACGCCCCGTTACGGTCGATGGATGGACGACCTTCGCGACACCTCCTCCGCGCTCGCCTACGGTGCCGACCTGCTCCGTGGCGAATGCGTCCGCCTGCGGGCGACCACCGACGCCGATCTCGACGCCCTCGTGGACTGGTGGCGCCGCGACGACGCGGCGGTCCTGCAGCAGGGCGGCGTGCAGCATCGGCCCGTCGCATCCGTGCGGGAGATGTTCCAGGCGTGGAGCCGCAACGACTCCCCCGGCGGCGCGGGTTACAGCATCGACGACGAGGAGGGGCGCCTCATCGGCCACGCGACGCTGTGGGGAGGAAACCTGCCCGCGCGTGTCGCGACGTTCGCGATCATGATCGGCCCCGACGCGGTCGGCCGCGGCTACGGCACGGATGCCACCCGCACGATGCTCCGCTACGGCTTCGACGAGCTGGGCCTGCACAAGGTTGAACTGCGGGTCTGGGCCTTCAACACGCGAGCCCTTCGCGCCTACGAGAAGGCCGGATTCGTGCGTGAGGGCGTGCGCCGCGCCGTGGCGTTCCACGGAGGTCGCTTCCACGACGAGGTGCTCATGGGCGTGCTGGCCGAGGAGTTCGCCGCGAACCGGTGACGTCCACCCGGGCCGTCAGATCCAGGGCTGGAACGCGCTGTGACGGATGGCGATCTTCGCCGTCACTCGAGGGTGCCGCGGGCCGACGACGACGCGTCGACCGACGGACTCACCACTCCCGCCCGGTCGTCGACCAGGCGGCGGCGCCCGATCCACCCGGTGAGACCCCGCCCGTCACGCCAGACGACGAGGAGCGCCCCGGTCGCGAGCGCGAGCACGAAGGCCGTCAACGACCACGGCGCGGGCAGCCCCGCGAGCACGGCGTACGCTCCAGCCCCGGTGAGGAAGCGCAGCGGTCGCGCCACCCACGCCGGCAGCACACCGTTCGTGAACCGCACGCGCGTGGCGAGGTCGCCGATCGACCTCCCCGTCGTCAGGATCACGACCAGCCACAGGCCGGCCGAGGCCAGCGTCCCCGCGAGCGAGGCCACCTCGTCGGTCGAGAAGGTCGCGGCATCCCCCAGGGTGAGGGCGATCGCCGCCTGCACGGCCACCGAGACGGCGAAGCCCACGAGCCACACGCCCACCACGTCGCACACGATGCCGAGCAACCGACGGCGACGTGTGACCGGGCGGGGCTGCTCGGCATCCGGGCTCTTCTGCACTCCCCTGTGCTGCGCGGGCACCGCGAACGCGAGTACCGACCCGAGGAGCGCTCCCGAGGTATTGGCGATCAGGTCGTCGACGTCGAAGACGCGATAGGCGCACGGGAAGATCCCCCGGACGCCGGTGAGCTGCGTGGTCTCGATGACCCCCGAGACGACCAGGCCCGCGACTCCGGCGATCAGGATGCCGCGTCCGCCGAGGACGCGGAGGAAGAAGCCGAGGGGGAGGAAGAGCAGCACGTTCAACGCCACCTGCAGCACGACGGGGTCGGTGAGGTAGCGGCCCGAGACGGCGACCGCCGCGCGGATCTCGTCGACGAATTCGAAGGGGCGGAGGTTCACCCCCGCGCAGCGGTAGGCGTCGCCGTCGGGCAGGGGGATGAGCGTGTACGTCCAGATCGCCCAGAAGTACACGGCGGCGCCCGCCCACAGCAGGGTGCGCCACAGCGTCAATCCCCCGCGACGGCGATAGCTGACCGCGACGAACGGCACGAACGCCACCACCGCGACCACCGCACCCGCGAAGACGGCGAGCAGCCCCGATCCGACGATGTTGTGCACCCCGCGAGCTTAGGGGGAGGTCGGTCGGGCCTCCGTAGCCTTGTGCACATGTGCCGCGCCACCCGCCTCCGCGACGAGCTCGTCGCCCGCATCGACGACACGGGCTTCCGCGCCCACGGACTGCACGTGCGGGTCGGCGACGCCGTCGCGGAACACCGCTGGGCGCCCGACGAGCGCGAGGAGATCCACTCGGTCGCCAAGGCCGTCGCGGTGCTCGCTGCGGGGATCGCGGCCGACGAGGGTCTCGCGGCGCTGGACGCCCCGGTGGGCGAGCTGCTGCCCGCCGCCACCGACGTGACCCTCCGCCACCTCCTGTCGATGTCGAGCGGCATCGACTTCCCCTACTCCGAGACGATGATGACCGACTGGCCCGACGTCGCCGCCGAGTTCCTCTCCCGCCCCACGCGGGGGCGCGTCTTCCAGTACTCCAACGCGAGCACGTACACCGCGATGCACGCGCTGTCGCAGCGCACGGGCGACGTCGAGGAGTTCCTGCGACCGCGGTTGTTCACCCCGCTGGGTCTCGACGACGTCGCATGGCGACGCTGCCCGCTCGGGCGGGTGCTCGGTGGCGAGGGACTCTCCCTCCGCACGGAGGAGATGGCCCGTCTCGGAAAGCTCATCCGCGACCGCGGCATGTGGGACGGGCGCCGCCTCGTCTCGGCGCAGACGGTGGATGCGCTGCACACGGCGTGGATCGGAACGGGGAGCGCGGGAGAGGGCTATCGCCGCTACGCGCTCGCGGGATGGGACGGCCCCGGTGCCGCGTGGCGGCTGCATGGCGCGCACGGCCAACTGCTCGTCTTCGTCGCCGACACCGTCGTCACGATCACCGCGCACGACCACGTCGGCGCCGACGCGATCGCCGCATACATCGCCGAGCGCTGCGCCGCCTGACCCCGTCGAGACCGCTCCCGCGTCGAGGCCCATCCTTCGACGGGGCCGCATCTCGTGCCCGGCGTCGTGGCGCCGCGACACCGGGCACAGCAGGCCGACCGCCGACGGTCAACCCTCCGGTGACGACCGAGGTGGCGGCATACCGTCGCTCGCGACCAGCACGGTCGATTCAGGCACCGGTGGCGTGCAGAAAAGGTGAGATCCCATGACTCGTGAGCAGAACATCGCATCCCAGCAGGCATTCGGCGAGGCGGTGAACGCGGGCGACTTCGCCGCGTTCGACGACCTCGTCGCTCCCGATTCGGTCGACCACGACCCGGCGCCCGGTCAGGAGCAAGGTCCGCGCGGGTACGCCGCGTTCTTCGGCGAGCTGCGGACGGCGTTCCCCGACATGGCACTCGCGGTGGAGAAGCTCGTCGCGGATGACGACAGCGTCGCGTTCGCGTACACGCTGACCGGGACGCAGACCGGCGAGTTCCGCGGCCACGCTCCGACAGGCCGGCCGGTGAAGATCCGCGGCGTGCAGATCAGCACCTTCGTCGACGGCAAGCTCGCCGAGCGCTGGGGAAGCAGCGACGAGCTGGGCATCCTCACCCAGCTGGGCCTCGCGCCCGACGCGTGACGGACAGATCGCACCCGCGAAAACACTCTTCGGCACTCCCGGACGACGTCCTTCACCCGATGGAGGTCGTCCGGGAGGATCCGTGGAGGTCGACCATCCGGTGAACGCCGTGCGCGTCAGATTGCGCAGAGCCTGGAGTGCGCGTAATGTCGCGCGCCGTGACTGACGAAAGTCGCGTTGACGGCGAAGAGACGCCGATCGCGAAACGCATTCTGATCGGCGAGCCTCTCACGTCCGAGAAACTCGACGAGCAGCTCCTCCCTAAGAAGATGGCGCTGCCCATCTTCGCCTCCGACGCCCTCTCCTCCGTGGCCTATGCCCCGCAGGAGCTGCTGATGATCCTGCTCATCGGCGGAACGGCTCTGCTGACCCTCAGCCCGTGGGTCGCGGTGGCCGTCGTGGTGCTGCTGGTCGTGGTGGTGCTCAGCTACCGTCAGCTCATCAAGGCCTACCCCTCGGGCGGCGGCGACTACGAAGTCGCCAGCAAGAACCTGGGCGAAGTGCCGGGGGTCGTCGTCGCAGCGGCCCTGCTCGTGGACTACGTGCTCACGGTGGCCGTGTCGGTGGCATCCGGTGTCGACAACATCATCTCGGCGCTCCCGGAACTCAACCCGTTCCGCGTCGAAATCGCGGTCGGGTTCGTCATCCTCATCGTCATCGTCAACCTCCGCGGCGTGCGCGAGGCCTCGAGCGTCTTCGCGATCCCCACCTACCTGTTCATCGGGTCGGTCGGCGTGATGATCGTCGTCGGCCTGGGTCGCACCCTCTTCGGTTTCGCCCCCGTCGCCTCGAGCGCGCAGTACGCGGTGCAGGCGGAGTCGCTGACGCAGGCGGCGCTGATCCTGCTCGTCTTGCGCGCGTTCTCGAGCGGCTGTTCCGCTCTCACGGGCGTCGAGGCCGTGTCGAACGGCGTGCCCGCGTTCCGGATGCCGAAGATCCGCAACGCCCAGACGACGCTGACGATGATGGGCGGCATCGCGATCATCCTGTTCGTGGGCCTCACCGCGCTTGCGCTGATCTCGGGCGTGCACTACGCCGAGAACCCCTGCCACCTCATCGGGTTCGACTGCGCGAACAACCCGCAGCCGAGCCTCATGGCCCAGGTCGCCGCGGCGACCTTCGGCATGGGCAGCATCCCGTTCTTCATCATCCAGGCCGCGACCGCGTGCGTGCTGCTGCTCGCGGCCAACACCGCGTTCAACGGCTTCCCGCTGCTCGGGTCGGTGCTCGCGCGCGACGGCTACGCCCCGAAGGCGCTCAACACCCGCGGCGACCGGCTCGTGTACTCGAACGGCATGATCATCCTCGGCATCGTCGCCATCGGTGTGCTGATCGTCTACCAGGCCAACCTCACCACGCTGATCCAGCTCTACATCATCGGCGTCTTCGTGTCGTTCTCGCTCGGCCAGATCGGCATGGTCAAGCACTGGCGCCGCACGCTGCGCGGATTGAAGGACCTGCCCCCCGAGGCGGCGAAGCAGCAGTCGGCGGCGATCGAACGCCGCTCGGCCATCGCAGGCCTGTGGATCAACTCCGTCGGCGCGGCCATGACCGTGCTCGTGCTGCTCATCGTGACCATCACGAAGTTCACGCACGGCGCGTGGCTGGTGTTCATCGCCATCCCGATCCTGGCGGTGCTCATGATCGGCGTGAACCGGTACTACCGCGACGTCGAGCACGAGATCCGCATGGACGACGACGTGCACTTCGGCTCGTCGGGCGACGTCGCCATCGTCCTCGTCAACCGCCTGCAGAAGCCCGTGATGAAGGCGATCGACTACGCCCTCGCCGCCAATCACGACAAGACCCTCGCCGTGCACGTCGCCATCACCGACGAAGACGCGGCGAAGCTGCAGAGGGAGTGGGCGGAGCACAACATGCCCCTGCCCCTCGTCATCATCGACTCGCCGTACCGCACCTACAGCTCGCCCGTGTCGACGTTCATCAAGAAGTACCGCGCGAACAACGGCTCCGCCGTCGTCACCGTGTACCTGCCGCAGTTCATCGTGGGGCACTGGTGGGAGTCGATCCTCCACAACCGCCGCTCGCGCCGCCTGGCCCAGCAGCTCATGCTCGTGCACGGCGTCTCGATCACGCTCGTGCCGTGGCTGCTCGACTCGTCGGAGCTCATCTACGGACGCCGGTCGCGCCCCCTGCCCGGCCAATCGCGCAGCGGCCGCCCGATCGCCGAGGTCCCGGCGCAGCGCGTGAAGAAGACGCCGTCGGATCCGGCATCCTGAACCGATCCGGACGCCCTCGCCACGCGGCGGGGGCGTTCGGCGTTTCGCAACGCGGCCAGAAGGTGGACGCCGCTCGGAGTGCTCCGCCAGGGTGGGGGCCATGCCGATCCTCGCCCTGCTGACCCTCGTCGTGATGGTGATCGCGCTGATCGATGCCATCACGCGCCGCGACGACCAGGTCAAGCACATGCCGAAGTTCGTGTGGGTGTTCTTCATCGTGCTGCTGCCGCTGATCGGGTCGATCCTGTGGTTCACGATCGGGCGCGAGTACGAGCAGCGCACGGCTCCCCTGACTTTCGGTGACCCGCGGCGGTGGCAGAGGCAGCCCGACCCGTCGCCCGCCCCGGCCCCGCGCGACGCACGCACCACGGAGCAGCAGATCGCCGACCTCGAGCGCGAGATGCACCTCGCCGACCTCGAGGAGCAGGTGCGTCGCCGCCGCGCCGAGGGCGGCGCCTGACGCGCCCGACCAGGGTCGAGTGTCCACAACACCCGGGCGGATCTCCGGAGCGTCCGGGTGTCCTGGACACTCGGCGGGGATGGCTGGGCCGACGCGGGCGCGCGCCCGTCAGTCCGTCGGGCGCTGCCGCATCCGCTTGACGTCGGTGCGACGCTGCTTGGCCTGCAGGCGGCGCTCCTTCGACCCGCGGGTCGGCTTCGTCGCCCGGCGCGGCGGAGCCGGGGGCCGCACCGCCTCGGCCACGAGGGCGGCGAGCCGGGCGCGGGCCGCGTCGCGGTTGCGCAGCTGCGCCCGATGCTCGGAAGCCGCGATCGTCAGCACCCCGTCGACCAGCCGGTCGCCGAGCCGCTCGAGCACGCGCTCGCGCTGCACGGTCGAGAGAACGGCGGATGCCGTGGCATCCCACATCAGCTCCGCGCGCGAATCGGCGGTGTTCACCCCCTGACCGCCCGGGCCCGACGAGCGCGAGAACCGCCACGACAGCTCGGACGCGGGGATCACCAGCCCCGCGCTCACGCGCACGTCGTTCTCGGCCATGTCTCCATCATGCGCGGTCGGCGCACATCTCCTGCAGAATCCGCGGCTGCGGTGGTCTCGATGCCCCCGGCGGGACACGGCGCAGGAGTCGTGCACTGCCGGCCGCGGAACCCGGGGGCTCGCCGGCGGTGCGCTCCGCGGAGGCGGCTCGACCGGGCCGCTGCACAGCTCCTGCGCAGCCGACCTCATCAAGCGGTTCAGAGTCGGGCGGCCCCCTTTCCGCAGGAGCTGTGCGCACAGCCGCCCCGTAAGCACTCCGTATGGGTCCGTGAGCGACCCGTACGGAAAGCGTTAGGGCCCGAGGATGCCGCGGCCCGGCGGAGTTGTATCGACAGACGTGCCGCCCCGCGGCGCCCGCGGCTCGCCCGCGGTTCCGTCCCGAACCTGGAGTCGTCGTGCTCGATGTCGTCTTCCTCGCCGTGACCGCCGCGCTGTTCGCGCTGGTCGCGCTCGTCGCCAAGGGGGTCGAGAAGTTGGGCCCCGAAGCTCGTTCCTCGTCCGCCCGCCCCGCAGGACGCGGAGGCGACCGGTCATGACCTTCTTCTCGATCCTCGCCGCGGTGCTCGCGGTCACCGCCGTCGTCTTCCTCGTGGTCGCCCTCGTCCGACCGGAGAAGTTCTGACCATGGACGGTGGAAGCATCTGGTCGATCGTCCTGACCGGCCTCACCCTCGTCGTCGCGCTGGGCTTGGCCTACCGCCCGCTCGGCGACCACATCGCCCGCATCTACACCGGCGAGCGCGACCTCGCCGTCGAGCGCGGCACCTACCGTCTGATCGGCGTCGACGCCCGCAGCGCACAGACGTGGCAGGCCTACCTGCGGTCGGTGCTGCTGTTCTCGTTCGTGAGCGTCGTCTTCGTCTACGCCCTCATGCGCCTGCAGCCGCTGCTGCCGTTCGCCCTGGGTCTCGAGGCGCCGAGCGAGGCCCTCTCGTTCAACACCGCGGTCTCGTTCGTGACCAACACGAACTGGCAGTCGTACTCCGGCGAGACCACGCTCGGGTACACCGTGCAGTTCGCCGCCCTCACCGTGCAGAACTTCGTCTCGGCCGCCGTGGGCATCGCGATCGCGATCGCCCTGGTGCGCGGCTTCGCGTACCGCCGCAGCGGCGTGATCGGAAACTTCTGGGTCGACCTCGTGCGCGGCACCTACCGGCTGCTGCTGCCCTTCTCGATCGTCGCCGCACTCGTGCTGCTCGCCGGCGGTGTCATCCAGAACCTCAACGGCTTCACGGATGCCACGACCCTGGCCGGGGCGGCGCAGTCGATCCCGGGTGGGCCGGTGGCATCCCAGGAGGCCATCAAGCTGCTCGGGACCAACGGCGGCGGCTTCTTCAACGTCAACTCCGCCCATCCGTTCGAGAACCCGACGCCGTGGACGAACCTCTTCGAGATCTTCCTGATGCTGGTCATCCCGTTCTCGCTGCCCCGCGCCTTCGGCCGCATCGTGGGCGATGACCGCCAGGGCTACACGATCCTCGGGGTGATGGCCGCGATCTTCGTGGCATCCACGGCTCTGCTCACGTGGGCCGAGACGGTGGGGGCGGGTACCGCCCCGGGCCTCGCCGGCGGCGCGATGGAGGGCAAGGAGGTGCGGTTCGGCATCTTCGGCTCGACGCTGTTCGGCTCGACGAGCACCCTCACCTCGACCGGTGCGGTGAACTCGATGCACGACAGCTACACGGCGCTGGGCGGCATGATGCCGATGATCAACATGATGCTCGGTGAGGTCGCCCCCGGCGGTGTCGGCTCGGGCCTGTACGGCATGCTGATCCTCGCCGTGATCGCGGTGTTCGTCGGCGGCCTGCTGATCGGCCGCACGCCCGAGTACCTCGGGAAGAAGATCGGGCCGCGCGAGATCAAGCTCGCGAGCCTCTACATCCTCGTCACCCCCACCCTCGTGCTCGCCGGGACCGCCCTGAGCTTCGGGGTTCCGGCCATCCGCTCCGACGTCGAGACCACGTCGATCTGGAACCCGGGCGTGCACGGCCTCAGCGAGGTGCTCTACGCGTTCACGTCGGCGGCGAACAACAACGGCTCGGCTTTCGCGGGCCTCACCGCCAACACCCCGTGGTTCACCACCGCGCTCGGTGTGGCGATGCTGCTCGGCCGGTTCCTGCCGATCGTGTTCGTGCTGGCCCTCGCCGGCGCCCTCGCGGCCCAGGATGCCGTGCCGGCGACGGTCGGAACCCTGCCCACGCACCGCCCGCAGTTCGCGGGCCTGCTGGCCGGTGTCGCCGTGATCGTCACCGCCCTCACCTATTTCCCCGTCCTCACCCTCGGACCCCTCGCTGAAGGACTGACCCGCTGATGTCCACCCTCACCCACGCCCCGGCGCCCGAAGCGTCGGCCCCCACCTCCGATGCCCCGCGCCGAGCCTTCAGCACCGCGCAGATCGTCGCCGCCCTCCCCGGCGCGGCGAAGAAACTGAACCCGGCCGCGCAGTGGCGCAACCCGGTGATGTTCCTCGTCTGGGTCGGCGCCGCGCTGACCACCCTCATCGCGGTCGCCGAGCCGTTCCTCGGGGGTGCCGACGACTCCCTGCCCTTCGGCTTCACCTGGGGCATCGCGATCTGGCTGTGGCTCACGGTGTTCTTCGCGAACATCGCCGAGTCGGTCGCCGAGGGCCGCGGCAAGGCGCAGGCGGCGACTCTGCGCAAGACGCGCACGACGACCTCGGCGCGGCGGGTCGTCGCGTACTCCCCCACGGACCCCGGGGCGGTGAACGCGGCCACCGAAGACGTCCCCTCGGGCGACCTGCGCGTCGGCGACATCGTGCTGGTGGAGACCGGGGAGCTGATCCCCGGCGACGGCGACATCGTGCACGGCATCGCGACCGTCGACGAATCGGCCATCACGGGCGAATCGGCACCGGTGGTGCGCGAGTCGGGCGGCGACCGCAGCGCCGTCACCGGCGGTACGCGCGTGCTCAGCGACCGCATCGTCGTGACGATCACGTCGAAGCCCGGTGAGACGTTCGTCGACCGCATGATCGCGCTCGTCGAGGGCGCGTCGCGCCAGCGCACGCCCAACGAGATCGCGCTCAACATCCTGCTGGCGAGCCTGTCCATCGTGTTCGTCGTCGTCGTGCTCGTGCTGAACCCGATCGCCTCGTACGCGGCATCCCCCGTGTCGATCCCCGTGCTCGTGGCCCTGCTCGTCTGCCTGATCCCGACGACCATCGGGGCGCTGCTCAGCGCCATCGGCATCGCGGGCATGGACCGCCTGGTCCAGCGAAACGTCCTGGCCATGTCGGGACGCGCGGTCGAGGCCGCGGGCGACGTCACCACCCTGCTGCTCGATAAGACCGGCACGATCACCTACGGGAACCGTCGCGCGTCGGCCTTCGTGCCTCTCGACGGCGTCGGCGGGCCGATGCTCGCCGAGTTCGCCTCGCTGTCGTCGCAGGCCGACCCCACGCCCGAGGGCGTCTCGGTGGTCGAGCTCGCCGCGGCCCAGGGGATCGTCGCCGAGATGCCCCGCGGCGCGGAGCCCGTTCCCTTCACGGCCCAGACCCGCATGAGCGGCCTCGACCTCGCCGACGGCACGCAGGTGCGCAAGGGCGCCGCGTCGGCCGTGGTGGCCTGGCTGGCGGCATCCGGCTCCCCCGTTCCCGAGGCGCTGCGCGCGCAGCTGCAGAACGCGACGGATGCCATCTCGCAGTCGGGCGGCACGCCGCTGGTCGTCGCGACGTGGACGCCGGCGCGGGGCCCGGTGGCTTCGACGGGCTCAGCCACCTCTGAAACCGAGGTCGCGGAGCACGCGACCGAGGTCCCTGAGCCTGTCGACGGGACCGGAACCGGCGTCGGCCGCGTGCTCGGGGTCATCCACCTCAAGGACGTCGTCAAGGACGGCCTGCGCGAGCGCTTCGGCGAGCTGCGCGCGATGGGCATCCGCACCGTGATGATCACGGGCGACAACCCCCTCACGGCCAAGGCGATCGCCGCCGAGGCGGGCGTCGACGACTTCCTCGCCGAGGCCACCCCCGAAGACAAGCTCGCCCTCATCCAGCGCGAGCAGGAGGGCGGCAACCTCGTCGCGATGACCGGCGACGGCACGAACGACGCGCCCGCCCTGGCCCAGGCCGACGTGGGTGTCGCGATGAACACGGGCACCTCGGCCGCGAAAGAGGCCGGCAACATGGTCGACCTCGACTCCGACCCGACCAAGCTCATCGACATCGTCCGGATCGGCAAGCAGCTGCTCATCACCCGCGGCGCCCTGACCACGTTCTCGCTCGCCAACGACATCGCGAAGTACTTCGCGATCATCCCGGCGATGTTCATGGGGGTGTTCCCCGGGCTCGCGGTGCTCAACATCATGCAGCTGTCGTCGCCGGCATCCGCGGTGCTCAGCGCCATCATCTTCAACGCGATCGTCATCATCGTGCTCATCCCGCTGGCCCTGCGCGGTGTGAAGTACCGCGCGGCGAGCGCCTCGAGCATCCTCAGCCGCAACCTGCTCGTGTACGGGCTCGGCGGCGTCCTCGTCCCCTTCATCGGTATCAAGCTCATCGACCTCGTCGTGAGCCTGCTCCCCGGCTTCTGAAAGGCCCCCCTGATGCGCACCACCCTGCGTACCGCCGGCGTCGCCGTCCGCGCGATGCTCGTCTTCACCCTGCTCCTCGGCGTCGGCTACATGCTGCTGATCACCGCCGTCGGCCAGATCGCCCTGCCGTTCACGGCGAACGGTTCGCTCATCAGAACGGCCGACGGGCAGGTCGCGGGTTCGCAGCTGATCGGGCAGTCCTTCACGGATGCCGACGGCAACGCCCTCCCGCAGTACTTCCAGTCCCGTCCCTCGGCCGCGGGCGACGGCTACGACTCCGCGGCATCGAGCGGGTCGAACCTCGGCCCCGAGAATGACGACCTGATCTCCTCGATCGAGGAGCGCACGGCCGCCGCGGTCGAGCTCGACGGATCGGGTCGGATCCCCGCCGATGCCCTGACCGCCTCGGCATCCGGGCTCGACCCCGACATCTCGGTCGCCAACGCCGAACGACAGGGCGCCCGCGTCGCCGAGGCCCGTGGCCTCTCGGCATCCGAGGTCGAATCCCTCGTCGACGCGCACACGATCCCGCGCGACCTGGGGTACCTCGGCGATCCCCGCGTGAACGTCGTCGCGCTCAATCGCGCGCTCGACGCGCTCTGAGAGACGAGAATCAGGGACATGCGTCTGTCGCCCGCCGCCGTCGCGCCTCCCGCGCGGCGGCGGCGCCGTGCGCTCGGAGCACCCCTGCCGAGTGTCCAGGACACGCCGCGCGCCCGCCGCGGAACCGGCGTGTCCTGGACACTCGACGGGCTTCCGGCGCGGCCGAGACCGGGGAGCCTCGCGTGAAGCGCGGGCGGCTGCGCGTGCTGCTCGGTATGGCGCCGGGCGTCGGCAAGACGTACGAGATGCTCGAAGAGGGGCGCCGCCTGCGCGACGAGGGGCGCGACGTCGTCATCGCGATCGTCGAGACCCACGGTCGTCTCGCGACGGCCGCCCAGGCCGAGGGCCTCGAGGTCGTTCCGCGCCGCAGCGTCGCGCATCGCGGCGTCGCGCTCGACGAGATGGACCTGGATGCCGTGCTCGAGCGGCACCCGCACATCGCGCTGGTCGACGAGCTCGCGCACACCAACGCGCCCGGCTCGCGTCACGATAAACGCTGGAACGACGTCGAGAAGCTGCTCGACGCGGGCATCGACGTCATCACGACCGTGAACGTGCAGCACATCGACTCCCTCAACGCCGTCGTCGAGAAGATCACCGGCGTGACCCAGCGCGAGACGGTCCCGGATGCCGTGGTGCGCGCCGCCGACCAGATCGAGGTCGTCGACCTCGCGCCACAGTCCTTGCGCGACCGCCTCGCGGCCGGCTCGGTGTATCCGGCCGAGCGCATCGACGCGGCCCTGTCGAACTACTTCCGCCTCGGCAACCTGACGGCGCTGCGGGAGCTCGCGCTGCTGTGGCTCGCCGACGAGGTCGACTCGGCGCTCCAGCGCTACCGCTCCGAGCACGGCATCGAGGGGTCGTGGCAGGCGCGCGAGCGCGTGGTCGTGGCCCTCACCGGCGGCCCCGAGGGCGAGACCCTGCTGCGCCGCGGCGCGCGCATCGCCGCCCGATCGGCGGGCGGCGAGCTTCTCGCCGTGCACGTGTCGACGCAGGACGGCCTGCGCGCCAGCGCCCCCGGTGCCCTCGCCGAGCAGCGCGCGCTCGTCGAGACCCTCGGCGGCAGCTACCACCAGGTGGTGGGCGACGACCCCGCCACCGCGCTCGTCGACTTCGCGCGATCGGTGAACGCCTCGCAGCTCGTCATCGGCGTGAGCCGCCGCGGACGCCTGGCCACCGCCCTCACCGGTCCCGGCATCGGCGCGACCGTCATCCGCCTCTCGGGCGACATCGACGTGCACATCGTCAACCACGCGCGCGCGGGCGGGCGCTTCGCCCTCCCCCGCCTGACCGGCCCCGCGCTCAGCGCGAAGCGTCGCATCCTGGGCTTCGTGGCCGCCCTCGCGGGCGGACCGCTCATCTCGCTGCTGCTGCTGTCGACGGGGTCCGACGACTCCATCACGACCGACGTGCTGGCCTACCAGCTGCTCGTGGTGATCGTCGCGCTCATCGGCGGCATCTGGCCGGCGGTCTTCGCGGCGGTGCTGTCGGGGGTGACGCTGGACTTCCTCTTCATCCAGCCGCTGTACACGGTCACGATCTCCGACCCCGTGCACGCGATCGCGCTGGGGCTGTACGTGATCATCGCGATGCTCGTGAGCATCGTCGTCGATCAGGCCGCCCGACGCGCCCGCGCGGCCCGCCGCGCCGCGGCGGAGGCCGAGCTGCTGGCGACCGTCGCCGGCAGCGTGCTGCGCGGCGAGAGCGCCGTTCCCGCGCTGGTCAGCCGTGCCCGCGAGGCGTTCGGACTCGCCGGCGTGCGACTCGTGGCATCCGACGGATCGACCCTGGCCACCGACGGCGAGCCCGTTCGCGACGGACGCTCGACCATCGTGCCCGTGGGCGACGACCGCGCGCGCCTCGAGCTGCACGGGCGCGACCTGGATGCCGGAGAGCGGCGCCTGCTCGACGTCGTCGTCGCGCAGCTCGCCGCCGCCCTCGAGCGCACCGACCTCGCCGAGACCGCGGCCGAGGCGGGGGCGCTGGCCGAGACCGACCAGGTGCGCAGCGCCCTGCTGTCGGCCGTGAGCCACGATCTGCGTCGCCCGCTCGCCGCCGCCGTCGCCTCCCTCGGGGGCCTGCGGGCGGCCGGCGACAATCTCTCCGACGACGATCGCCGCGAACTGCTCGAGACCGCCGACGAGAGCCTCGCGACGCTGTCGGTGCTGGTCACCGACCTGCTCGACGTGAGTCGCGTGCAGGCCGGGGTGCTCGCCGTGTCGCTCACCGAGGTGGATGCCGCCGGCGTCGTGCTCGCGGCCCTCGACGAGCTCGATCTGGGCCCGGATGCCGTCGAGCTGGCCCTCGACGCCGATCTGCCGCCCCTGCGGGCCGACCCCGTGCTGCTGCAGCGCGTGCTCGTGAACGTGCTCGCCAACGCCGACCGCTACACGCCCGCGGGCCGGCGCGTGCGTATCGCGACGAGCCGCTTGGGCGGCACGGCCGAGATCCGCGTGATCGATCACGGTCCCGGCATCGCCGCCGACCGCCGCGAAGACATGTTCTCGCCGTTCCAGCGCCTCGGCGACACCGACAACACCGCGGGCCTCGGCCTCGGACTCGCGCTGTCGCGCGGCTTCGCCGAGGGCATGGGCGGAACCTTGACCCCCGAGGACACCCCCGGCGGGGGCCTGACGATGGTCGTGGCGCTGCCGGTGGCCCCGGACCGGCCGGTCGACGACCCGTACACGAGCCGTGCCGCAGCGGGTCTCGGCGTCCAGGCCGCGGCATCCGGATCCCGAGAGGACGCAGCGTGAAGGTACTGATCGCCGACGACGATCCCCAGCTCGTCCGCGCCCTGCGCATCACCCTCGCCGCGCACGGCTACGACGTCGTCGCCGCGGCCGACGGCGCCGCGGCCATCACGCTCGCCGCGCAGGCGCATCCCGACATCGTGCTGCTCGACCTCGGGATGCCGCACCTCGACGGCGTGCAGGTGATCCAGGCGCTGCGCGGGTGGACGACGGCCCCGATCATCGTCGTGTCGGGCCGCACGGGCTCGGCCGACAAGGTCGAGGCGCTCGACGCCGGCGCTGACGACTTCGTGACCAAGCCGTTCCAGATCGACGAGCTCCTCGCACGACTGCGCGTGCACGCGCGGCGCACGGCGCCCTCGACCGGGGAGTCGATCGTGCGCTTCGGCGACGTCGAGGTCGACCTCGCGGCGAAGGCGGTGCTGCGGGCGGGAACCCGCGTGCACCTCACCCCGACGGAGTGGCGGATGCTGGAGTTCCTGGCCCGCAACCCCGGCTCCCTCGTCACGCGACAGACCCTGCTGAAGGAGATCTGGGCCAGCGAGCAGGTCGCCGACAGCGGCTATCTGCGGCTGTACATGTCGCAGCTGCGCAAGAAGCTCGAAGCCGACCCCTCGAACCCGGTTCACCTGCTGACGGAGCAGGGGATGGGGTACCGGCTGGTGGTGTGACACCGGCGGAAGCCGTCCCGTCCCGCCACCGCCGGTGTCGCGTCCGCACCGCGAGGCCGGTCCTCAGGAGCGCGGCTCGACCTCGACCGCATCCGGGGCCTGCGCAGCCTCGAACTCCGCCTGCACGCGTGCGCAGCGGCAGGCGAAGACGATCGAGTGCAGCAGCATCAGCGCACCTCGCCGACCGTGTGGCATCCGGGGCAGGGGAAGGCGATGCGGTCGCCCACGCGCACGTCGCCGGGCAGGACGACGGTGCCGCACGAGTCCTCCCCGTGCGCATCGAGCACGGTGAAGGGCTCGTCGTACGCGTACGACACCCGCCCGAGCAGCCGGGCCTCGCGCCAGACCGCCTCGAGGCCCGCGACGCATGCGTCCAGGCGCAGCGTCGCGGGCGTGGCATCCGCCACCGTCGCGACCACGACGGTCGTCGACAGCACGGCGGATGCCACCCCGCCCGACGCCGGGATCACCGCCGGGCCCGTGCACACGCACGGCGTGCCGCAGATCTCGGCGTATCGGGCGACCGACATCGCCCGCACGGTCACGTCGTCGAGCGTGGGGGCGGAGCCGGCGGGCCAGGCCGCCGCGTCGAAGGGCGCCGGGATGCTGGCGCGGAGGGTGGGGAGCAGGGCCGTGAGGGTCATGGCATCCGGTCTACGCCGCGAACGGGCGCCGATCCGCCGCCCTCATGGTTTCCGAACGACCGCCGCGGCGGTTCTCACTGTTCGCCTACGGCAAGCTCAGTTCAAGACGGACGGTACTTCGGCCCAGACCGCGCGATCCGCGACCGAGGGAGCCGCCGGGATGCGCCCCTCACCGTCCGGCTCGGGGATCGCCGACAGCAGGGCGCGCGTGTAGGGATGCCGCGGCTGCGCCCACAGGTCGGAGGTCGGCCCCGATTCCAGGACGCGCCCGCCGAACATGACGTGCGTGCGATCGGCGATGCGCCGGACGACCGCGAGGTCGTGCGAGATGAACAGCATCCCGGCGCCCGCCTCGGCGACCAGGTCGCGCATGAGCGCGGCCACGCTCGTCTGCGTCGACGCGTCGAGGGCCGAGATCGGCTCGTCGGCGACGAGCAGCGACGGACGCGCGGCGAGGGCGCGTGCGATCGCGAGGCGCTGCTTCTGACCGCCCGAGAACTGATGCGGAAAACGAGTGGCGACGGCGGCCGGCAGCCCCACGCGCTCGAGCCATTCCTCGACGCTCGATCCGGCCGCCCCGCGCGCGCGAGCGGTCGCGATGCCGTCGGCGATCTGATCGCCGACCCGTCGGCGCGGGTTCAGCGAGGTCGACGGGTCTTGGAACACCATCTGGATGCGGGTGAGCTCCCTCGCGCGTCGGCGCAGCCCGAGCGGGGCGACGGGCTCACCCTGGAACAGCACGGTGCCACCGGCGGTCTTCTCGATGCCGACCACGGCACGCGCGAAGCTCGACTTGCCGCTGCCCGACTCCCCCACCAGCGCCACGGTCTCGCCCGGGGCGACCCGCAGCGACACCTGGTCGACGGCGACCACGGGAGGAGTCCCCGGGTAGCGCACCGTGACGCTCTGCGCGTCGAGGACGGCGGTGTCAGTCATCGATCTCGCCCTTCGTCGCGGCATCCGGAATCTCGATCTTCGACCCCGGCAGCGCCGCCAGCAGTGCACGCGTGTAGGCATGCCGCGGGTCGCGGAAGAGGGTCTCACGGTCGGCGCGCTCGACGATGAGCCCGTCCTTCATCACGGCCACCTCGTCGGCGATCGCGCTCATCACGCCGAGGTCGTGCGTGACGAGCAGGACCGCGAGGCGGCGCTCGGTCGCCAGATCGCGCAGCAGCTGCAGGATGCCGGCCTGCACGGTCACATCGAGGGCGGTGGTCGGCTCGTCGGCCAGCAGCACCTCCGGGTCGCACGCGAGGGCGCACGCGATCGCGATGCGCTGGCGCTGACCGCCGGAGAACTGGTGCGGGTAGCGTCCGAGGGCTTCCGCGGGGCGCGGCACCTGCACGGTCTGCAGCAGCTCCTCGGCCCGCGCGCGAGCGGCCTTGCCCTTCAGCCCGAGGTGCACGCGCAGGTGGTCGGTGAGCTGGCGACCGACCGTCAGCTGCGGGTGCAGCGACGACGACGGGTCCTGGAAGACCATCGCGATGCGTTTCCCGCGGATGCGGTTGAGCGCGCGCCGACCGAGCCCGAGGATCTCGTCGCCGGCGAGCAGGATCGAGCCCCCGGTACGCGCCTGCCGCGGCAGCAGCCCGAGCACGGCGAGGGAGGTGAGCGTCTTGCCCGACCCCGACTCTCCGGCGAGGCCGTGGATGCGACCCGCCTCGAGCTCGAGGGAGACGCCGCGCACCAGCGGGCGGCCGATGTCGATCGTCAGGTCGCGGATGGAGAGGGCGCTCACGCGGCCACCCCCGTCGCCGAGGCCTGGTGGTCGGCCTGGCGCTCGTGCGTGATCTCCGCCGTCGGGTCGAGCACGTCGCGCATCGCATCGCCGAGGAAGTTGAAGGCCAGCACGACCGTGAGGATGGCCAGGCCCGGGAACACTCCCAGCCACCAGGCGTCGAAGTTCTGCATCGCACCCGAGATCATCGACCCCCATTCGGCCGTCGGCGGCTGCGCGCCCAGGCCCAGGAACGACAGGCCCGACAGCAGGAGGATCGCCGCGCCGATGTCGAGGGTCGCGAGCACGAGCACGGGGCCGGCGATGTTCGGGAGGATGTCGACGAAGAGCGTCCGCAGCGGCGAGTGGCCGAGCAGGCGCCCCGCGATGACGTAGTTCTGTCCGCGGAGTCCGAGCACGATGCTGCGGGTCACGCGCGAGTACTGCGGCCACGACACCACGATCGCCGCGATCACGGCGTTGAAGAGCGAAGGCCCCAGCGAGGCGGTGACGACCATGGCCAGGATGACGGTGGGGAAGGCCATGAAGAGGTCGGTGATGCGCATGAGGGTCTCATCGACCCACCCGCCGAAGTAGCCGGCGACCGAGCCGACGACCGTGCCGATGATCATCGCCGCGATCACGAGCATGAGAGCCAGCGGGAGGCTGACGGTGGCGCCGGTCATCAGTCGCGAGAAGATGTCGCGTCCGTTGCCGTCGGTGCCCAGCAGCGTGTCGACGCCGGGCTCCTGCAGGCGCGGCAGCACCTGCGCGTTCGGACCGAACGGCACCCACCACTGCGCGGTGAAGGCCACCACGATCCAGGCGCCGGCAATGATCGAGCCGATGATCCCGAGAGGCGTGCGCCAGGCGCGGGGCCAGCGGAAGCGGAGTCGTCCGCGCCTCGACGCGGCGGCGAGGTGGCTCATGCGATCCTCACTCTCGGGTCGAGCACGCCGTAGAGCAGGTCGACCACGAAGTTGATGAGCAGGTAGATCAGGCCCACGACGAGACCGACGCCCATGATCCCGGGCAGATCGAGATTGGCGGCGGAGTTGTAGGCGTAGGTGCCCAGCCCCGGCCAGGCGAAGACCGATTCGACCAGGACGGTGCCCGACAGCAGCGCGCCGAACGCGACGCCGACGACGGTGAGGATGGGCAGCGACGCCCCGCGCAGCACGTAGTCGAGGATGATCCGCATCGCGGGGAGCCCCTTCGCGCGGGCGGCGCGGACGTAGTCGCTGCCGAGCACCTCCAGCACCGAGGTGCGGATGAAGCGGGTGAGCAGACCGATCGTCACGAGGGAGAGCACCATGACCGGCAGGGCGAGGTGCGCGAGGGCATCGAAGAAGCCGACACCGTCGCCGTTGAGGAGGTAGTCGACCGTGTACAGCCCGGTGACCCGCGGGGGCGGGGTGATGGCGGGCGAGATGCGGCCCGAGCCGGGCGCGATGCGCAGCTCGAGGAAGAACACGTAGAAGCTGACCAGTGCCAGCCAGAACGTGGGCACGCTGAGGCCGATGAGCGTGACGACGCGGATCACCTGATCGGACACGAGCCCGCGGCGGTAGGCCGCGAGGGTGCCGAGCACGATGCTGACGACGAGGCTCAGGACGATCGCGCCGATGGCGATCTCGATCGTGGCGGGGACCGCCGTGGCGAGATCGCTGGTGACCGGTCGACCGGTCACCAGCGAGGTGCCGAGATCTCCGCGCAGCAGGTTCCCCATGTAGATGACGTACTGCACGACCGCGGGCTGATCGAGCCCCTGCTCGCGGATGAAGGCCTCGCGGGTCGCCGGGTTCTGCGAGGCGCCCTCGCCGAGGGCGGCCGAGACCGGGTCGCCGGGGACCAGGTTGGTGAGCGCGAACGTCACCAC
Source organism: Microbacterium galbum (assembly GCF_032464915.1). NCBI lineage: Bacteria > Bacillati > Actinomycetota > Actinomycetes > Micrococcales > Microbacteriaceae > Microbacterium > Microbacterium galbum. Next base: position 1,287,477 of record NZ_JAWDIS010000001.1, read on the forward strand.
GGTCACGCCCACCAGCAGGATGAGGGAGGTCCCCGCGCGGCGCAGCAGGTAGCCGATCAGGGGCGATCGGCGACGCGCCCGCCGCTGCGCCGGCTGTGTCGTCATGAGGGTCCCGCTCAGCCGGCCGGCGTGATCTCGGCGATGTCCATCTCCCAGACCGAGTTGTACACGGCACCCGTGACGGTGTTCGCGGTCGCGATGTTGCGGCCGGGGATGATGAGCGGCACGAACGGCCCCTCGGCCTGCATGGCCTCGGCGAAGTCGGTGAAGGCCGCGGTGCGCGCGGACGCATCGGTGGCCGAGGCGGCGTCTGCGGCGATCTTCGCGATGGTCGGGTTCGCCTCCGCGGTCCAGCCGGAGCGCAGGCCCACCTTTAGGCCGGGGCCGAAGGGGAGGAAGTTCGCGGAGTCGGCGTAGTCCGGACCCCAGAACCACAGGCCGAAGCCCTCGGTGCCGCCGACGTAGGCGTCGAGCTCGGTCGCGAAAGGAGCGGGAGCGAGCTCCACCGCGATGCCCGCATCCTTCAGCTGCGACTGCACCCGCTCGGCGAGAGGGGTGAACTCGACGCCGCCGACCGGGTAGTCGTTCGGGAACTGCAGGCGCAGCGTCTGTCCCGCGTAGCCGGCCTCGGCCAGCGCCGCCTTGCTCTTGGCGAGGTCCTGGGTGACGCCGGAATCCAGCGCCCCCTCGAAGCCCAGCGGAATCACTCCGGTGGCTTGCGCGGCGCCCGCGCCGGCCAGCTCCAGCAGTGCGTCGTAGTCGAGGGCGTAGCGGATGGCCTCGGCCATCTTGACGTTCGCGAGGTCGCCGGCGACCGCGGGCGACTGGTTGAGCAGCAGGAAGATCGTCTGACCCGAGGGCACCGAGTCGACCGTCAGCGAGTCGCCGAGGCCCGAGACCTGGTCGCCGTTGAGGTCCATGGCGACCATGGAGTCGCCGCCCTTGAGGTTCGCCAGCTGCGTGGCGCTCTCGGTCACGTTGCGCACGACGACACGGGAGAAGTCCGACTTCTCGTCACCGTTGTAGGCGTCGTTGCGCGTCAGCACGACCTGCGACGAGAGGTCGAGGGTGTCGAGCACGAACGGGCCCGAGCCTGCCGAGGCACCGTCGAGGTACTTCTGCGCCGAGTCGGAGCCGTCGGTGCTGCCGCCGTTCTCCTTCACGACGTCGGAATTGACGATGCCGAGCGCGGGGTTGGCGAGGATCGCGGGGAGCTGCAGCAGCGGCGTCTGCGACGTGAACGTGATCGTCTTGTCGTCGACCTCGGCGATGGTGATGCCGCCGAGCAGGAAGTTCGGCTTGGCATCGGCCATGCCCTGGATGCGCTGCAGGCTGAACACGACGTCCTTCGCCTCGATCGGCGAGCCGTCGGAGAAGACGCGGTCGCCCTCGAGCGTGAAGGTGAACTCCGTCGCGGCATCGTTCTGCGTCCAGGAGGCGAGTCCCGGGACGGGCGTGGAGACATCGGACCCGTCGAAGTCGACGAGGGTCTCGTAGATCGCCTTGGCGATCATGTTGCCGGTCGGGTCGTACGTGTGGCCCGGGTCGGCAGTCTCGATCGAGAATGCGGTGTCGATGACGAGCGACTGGTTGCCTTGGCCGCCGCCGCCGTTGGTGTTCGCCGAGTTGCCCCCGGTGCACCCGGCGAGCGCGAACAGCGCGACCGCTCCGATCGCGAGAACCGACGTGGTGCGACGTGACGACATGGGGGCCTCCGGAGCCGAGGAGTACATTCGGGAAAGTCGTCGGACAAGTGGACGACCGGGTTTAGATTCGCACCTTATGCGACGATGTGTCCAGCGATGTTACACAGAGGCGTCGGTCCGTCCAGATAATGACCATCTTGGAGCAGAATGTCCAGCAATGATGCGGAACCCTCGAGGGATTCTGGACGAAGTGGCACGCCATTGGACGATACGGCGTACAAAATCCTCGCCGTCCTCCGAGATAACGGTCGCATTTCGATAGCCGCTCTCGCCGAGAAGGTCGGGATCTCGCGCGCCAACGCCTACACGAGGGTCGAGGCGCTGGTTCAGGACGGGGTCATCACGGGCTTCAGCGCCCAGGTCGACCACGCCCGGGCGGGACTGTCGATCGGCGCCCTGGTGTTCGTCACGGTCATGCCGCAGGCCTGGGCCTCGTTCCGCGACCGGGTCGTGGAGATGCCCGACGTCGAATGGTGCGCGATCACGACGGGAGAGCACGACGCGATGCTGTTGATCCGCGCCGTCGACGTCAGCGGCGTGCACGAGTTCTCGACCGGCGTCATCGCCCAACTGCCCGAGGTGCGCACCGTCGTGAGCGTCGTGGTGCTGGACGAGGTCATCCGCCGCCCGTACCTTCTGCCGGGCGATCTGCCCGACCGCACGGCGACCAACACCCTGCTCGGGATGACGCGCTGGACCCCCGCGACCCCGGGCCGAGACACCCTGCCGCCGCGCTAGGTCAGGCCGGGATCTCCTCGCAGACGCTCAGCTGCGGGGCGCCGTGCATCTCGTAGTGCTCGACGAGCCGGATGCCGCCGCCTTCGGTGAGCTCGAGGTCGCTCTCGCCGTCTCCGGTGACCACGGTGCCGTCGGCCACGAGCACGTGCACGAACGAGACCCAGATCTTGTCAGCCGTGCGGGTTCCGACGAACTTGCCGAAGGTCACGGTGTCGCCCTCGTAGCCGCCCCAGATCGCTCCGTCCCGTTCGAAGTACTCGAAGACGCTGGGGGCATCGGGGTCGACGACCGAAGTGGTGGAGGACACCATGCGGAATCGGCGGCCGTCGAGAGAGGGGAGCGTCGCAGTCATCTGTCGATTATGGGGGGCGCCGCCGACGTCGTCCGCTCGTTCGCGGGCTCCATCCCACCCGGCTCCGACTCACCCCGCGCCGCGTAGCCTGGAAGCGTGACCCTCCCCTTCGACGTCGACGCCGTTCGCGCCGACTTCCCGATCCTCGAGACCGAGGTCGACGGCCACCCGCTCGTCTACCTCGACTCCGCCGCGACGAGCCAGAAGCCGCGCGCGGTGCTCGACGCCGAGCGCGACTTCCTCGAGCGCGCGAACTCCGCCGTGCACCGCGGAGCGCACACGCTGGCCGCCGAGGCGACGGAGCTGTTCGAAGACGCCCGCGTGACGGTCGCCGAGTTCGTCGGCGCCGAGCCCGAGCAGCTGGTCTGGACGAGCGGCGCGACCGCGGGTCTCAACCTCGTCGCCGGCTCCCTCGGCTACGCCGGGCGCCTGCGCGAGGGCGACGAGATCGTCGTCACCGAGGCCGAGCACCACGCCAACCTCATCCCCTGGCAGGAACTCGCCGCCCGCACGGGCGCGCGCCTGCGCCACATCCCGGTCCTCCACGACGGCACGCTCGACATGCGCGCCGCCGCCGACCTGATCGGCGCGCGCACGAAGGTCGTCGCGTTCCCGCATGTGTCCAACGTGCTCGGCATCGTGAATCCGGTCGCGAAGCTCGTCACGCTCGCGCGCGGTGTCGGCGCACTGACGGTGCTCGACGCCTGCCAGTCGGCACCGCACCTCGCGCTCGACCTGCCGGCATCCGGGGTCGACCTCGCCGTGTTCTCGGGGCACAAGATCCACGGACCGTACGGCATCGGCGCCCTGTGGGGCCGCGACGAGGTGCTCGAGTCCCTGCCCCCTTTCACCACGGGCGGTTCGATGATCACCACCGTCACCCTCGACGAGGCCGAATACCTCCCGCCGCCGCAGCGCTTCGAGGCGGGCACGCAGCCCGTGTCGCAGGCCGTGGCCCTCGCCGCCGCGGTGCGATGGCTCGGCGAGCACGACGTCGACGCCGCGCGCGCGCACGAGGCGGAGCTCGAGAAGCGCATGCGCGAGGGGCTGCGCTCGATCGCCGGCATCCGACTGCTCGGAGACACGGATGCCGCCGAGCGCGTCGCCCTGCAGGCCTTCGAGGTCGAGGGGGTGCACGCGCACGACGTGGGCCAGTTCCTCGATGCACGCGGCGTCGCCGTGCGCGTCGGGCACCACTGCGCGCAGCCCCTGCACCGCCGGTTCGGGATGACCGCCTCGGTGCGCGCGAGCGCGGCGATCCACACGACCGAGGCCGAGGTCGACACCTTCCTCGACGCCGTCGCGGGCGTCCGTGGCTTCTTCGGAGTCGACGCATGAGCGGTCTCGAGTCGCTGTACCAGGAGCTCATCCTCGACCACGCCAAGAACCGCCGCGGGTTCGGCCTCGCCGAACCCGGCGCCCACAGCGCGACCGTGCATCAGCGCAACCCCGTCTGCGGCGACGAGATCACGCTGCGCGTCGACGTCGAGGGCGACCGCGTGGCATCCGTCACCTGGGAGGGGGCGGGCTGCTCGATCTCGCAGGCCTCGGCGTCGATGCTCGTCGCCCTGCTGCGGGAGGACGGCGGAGACGAGGGGATGCCGCGCACCGACGCCGAGACCCTGATCGCGTCGTTCCGCGAGGCGCTGCGCTCGCGCGGCAAGATCCCCCTCGACGAGGAGACGTTCGCGGATGCCGCCGCGCTGTCGGGGGTGTCGAAGTACACCGCGCGCGTGAAGTGCGCGATGCTCGCGTGGGTCGCGCTGGAAGAGGGGCTGCGGCAGGCCTGACGCCGCGGCATCCGGACGTCCGCTCGCTCACGCCCCCGCCGCCGCTCATGCCCCCGCTGCTCGCTCACGGCCCCGCCGCCGCTCATGCCCATTGAGTGTCCAAAACACCCGGACGCCGCAGAACACCGTCCGGGTGGTTTGGACACTCACGAGGTGATCCCGTCGGCGTCTCCAACGAGGCGGGCAGCGGATCGTGGAGCCGCCGGGGCGGCGATATCCTGCGACCACGACGGAGAGAGGGCGGATGCCATGGCCACCGGATTCAGTGCAGAAGAACGCGCGGCGATGAAGCAGCGGGCCGAGGAACTCCAGGCCATGAAGGGCCTCAAGGGTCTGGCGAAGCTGCAGAAGGAGAACGAAGCCTGCCTCGAGGCCATCGAGAAGCTCGAGGGCGTCGACCGCGCGGTGGCCGAGCGCCTGCACGTCATCGTGCTCGAGGAGGCCGCACACCTGAGCCCCAAGACGTACTACGGCTTCCCGGCCTACGCCGAGGACGGCAAGGTCGTGGTGTTCTACCAGCCGGCGTCGAAGTTCAAGACCCGCTACGGCACGGTCAGCTTCGACGACAGCGCCCAGCTCGACGACGGCCCGATGTGGCCGGTGTCGTTCGCGGTGGTCGAGGTGACGACCGAGGTGGAGCAGGAGATCCGCCGGCTCGTGCGCCGCGCAGCACCGGCACCGGCCTGACGAGAAGAGTTCTCAACTGCACGCTCACAGGTGACACGCATTGACGTCACCAGGGCCTGCGAGTTTGGCTGAAGGCATCCGCTCGCGACGAACGTGATCCGAGATTGCCCGTCGCGATCGGACGGGTCTGCGGGCCCCGCCCCGCAGGACACGACCAGGCTGGGCGGGCGCCCGGCCGGAGAGGACGATGATGTCCGGCAACAAGGCAGTGGCGTACAAAGAACCCGGCGTGGTGGAGGTCATCGACACCCCGTATCCGGAGTTCGAGCTCAAGGACGGTCCGGGCGTAAACCCCGCGAACGTCGGCCGAAAGGTCCCCCACGGCGCGATCCTGCGCACCGTCTCCACCAACATCTGCGGCTCCGACCAGCACATGGTGCGCGGTCGCACCACCGCTCCGGCCGGTCTGGTGCTCGGGCACGAGATCACCGGCGAGGTGATCGAGGTCGGTCCCGACGTCGAGTTCGTCAAGGTCGGCGACATCGTCTCGGTGCCGTTCAACATCGCCTGCGGGCGGTGTCGCAACTGCAAGGAGGGCAAGACCGGCATCTGCCTCAACGTGAACCCCGACCGCCCCGGCAGCGCCTACGGCTACGTCGACATGGGCGGCTGGGTGGGCGGGCAGGCGGAGTACGTGCTCGTGCCGTACGCCGACTGGAACCTGCTCGTCTTCCCCGACCGCGAGCAGGCGCTCGAGAAGATCCTCGACCTGACGATGCTGTCCGACATCTTCCCCACCGGCTTCCACGGCGCGTACACCGCGGGCGTGCGTCCGGGTTCGACGGTCTACATCGCCGGCGCGGGTCCGGTCGGCATCGCGGCGGCCGTGGGCGCGCAGCTGCTGGGCGCGGCTGCCGTGCTCGTCGGCGACCTCAACGCCGAGCGCCTCGAACAGGTCCGCTCCCTCGGCTTCGAGAGCGTCGATGTGTCGAAGGGCGATCCGCGCGACCAGATCGAGCAGATCCTCGGCACCCCCGAAGTGGATGCCGCGGTCGACGCGGTCGGCTTCGAAGCCCGCGGCCACGGCTCCGATTCGTCGCACGAGGCCCCGGCGACGGTGCTCAACTCGCTGTTCGACATTACCGCGGCCGGTGGGGCCCTCGGCATCCCGGGTCTGTACGTGACCGGCGACCCGGGCGGCGTCGACGAAGCGGCGAAAGTCGGCTCGCTGTCGCTGCGCCTGGGCCTCGGTTGGGCGAAGTCGCTGTCGTTCACCACGGGTCAGTGCCCGGTGATGAAGTACAACCGGCAACTGATGATGGCGATCCTGCACGACAAGGTGCAGATCGCGAAGGCCGTCAACGCCACGCCCATCAGCCTCGACGACGCCCCGCAGGGTTACGCCGACTTCGACAAGGGCGCCCCGCGCAAGTACGTGCTCAACCCGAACGGGTACATCACGAGCTGATCGCGCGCGCCGGAGTGCAGGATGCCGCGGCCCCGACGCCGCGGCATCCGTGCGCTCACCCCACGACCACGCGCTCCATCCGCTGGAAGCTCTCCTCCATGCCGTCGACCATGCCCGTGGCGAGCACGGCGTCGCGAGTGGCGGCATCTGGATACTCGATCAGCAGAGTGACGAGGGTGGCGCCGTCCTCTTCGTAGAGCGACAGGTCGTTGACCGTGGTCGGCAGGTCGGTGCCGGTCATGTGCTCGGTCTGCACCATGCGCCGCGGCTCGTCGAGCAGCAGGATCTCGCCGTCGAAGCCGAACGCTTCGCCCTCGGTGCCGGGCTCGGGCTCCCACGCGATGCGGTAGCGGCCTCCCTCGACGCCGTCGACCTCGCTGACCGACATGCGCCAGCCGTCGGGGCCGAGCATCCAGCGCCGCATGAGGTCGGGATCGAGGTGCGCGCGCCACACGAGTGCGCGCGGTCCCTCGATGAGCCGGGTGATGCGCACGTGCTGGTCGTCGAGGATCTCGAGCTGCGTGCCCTTGCCCTGGGCGAACTCCCGCAGCCCCTGCAGCACCGCGTCGAGCTGGTTCATCGCGAGGGTCGCCCCCTCGACGGCGCCCATGGCGGTGAGCTGCTCGAGGGCCTCGAGCGAGTCGAAGTACGTGACGTTCGTGAGGCGGGCGCCGGCCTCGGTGGCCTCGAACGCGAAGGTCATGCGCATCGACGGCATCCCGGGGATGGCCTCGCCTTCTTCGTCGACGAAGGAGTCCACGACCTCGAACCCGCGCGGAGCCTCGATGTCGACGAACCGCCAGCTTCCACGCGCGACCTCGCCGCCGGCGCTGCGCATCTCGTACCGGGCGCGCCCACCCGCCTCGAACGCGAACGACGTGAACGTCGCCGGCCACCCCGGAGGACCCCAGAAGCGCTCGAGCTGGCGCGGGTCGGTGAACGCGGCCCACACCCGCTCGGGGCCGACCCGGAAGTCGGCGACCAGGGTCATGGTGAGCGCCTCGGTGTCGCTCTCGACGGACGTGACGGGCATGGACGTACTCCTTCGTCGGTTCAGGGCGTGGGGGTGTCGGGCGGGGGGCTGGACGCCGCGGGCGCGGACGTCCCGCGGTGCGGGGCTGCGTCGCCCGCTCGAGGCGCCCGGACAGCGGACGAGTCGACGGGGGATGCCGTGGCACCCGGGTCCGCGTCGAGCAACGCGTCGAGCCGGTCGATGCGCCCGCGCCACAGGTCTTCGTACGAGCGGAGCAGCCGCTGGGCCCGGGCGATCATGGCGGGGTCGGCACGCACGAGTCGCACCCTCCCCTCCGCGCGCTTGGTGATGAGCCGCGCCTCGGCGAGCACGGCGATGTGCTTCGACACCGCCGCGAACGACATCGCGTACGCCGCGGCAAGCTGCGTCACCGACTGCTCGGCGACGAGCGTGCGCCGCACGATGTCGCGCCGCGTGGCATCGGCGAGGGCGTGGAACACCCGGTCGATGTCGGCGTCGGTCTGTTGTTCAACCATTTGGTTGCACGTTAGCGCGGGGTCGTCGTGAGGACAAGAGCCGTCTCGGCGAAAGGGTCGGGCGGCTGGGTGGGATCACTCACCGCACTGCGTCGCCCCGGTCGACGCAGCGAAGCGGCGCCCGCGCGTCAGCGCGTCGGGGGCACCGCCGCGAACTGCCGCGACAGCACCCCCGCGACGGTGTCGAGCGCGCCGGGGACGAGCCGGTAGTAGGCCCAGGTTCCGCGCTTCGAGCGCGAGAGGAACCCCGCTTCCGTCAGGACCTTCAGATGGTGCGAGACTGTGGGCTGCGAGAGGCCGACCGGATCCGTGAGGTCGCACACGCACGCCTCCTGCTCGGTGGCGCCCGCGACGATCGACAGCAGGCGCAGCCGCGTCGGGTCGCTGAGGGCCTTCAACCGCCTGGCGAGCCCCTCGGCGTCGTCGACCGACATCGGCGCGCCCCCCGAGGACACGCAGCAGGCGGTGGACTCCACGAGCGGCAGCGAGGTCATGCATCGACAGTAGTCGATATTGACATCCGTCGATATTTAGGGGCACGATAAGGCATCGACAGCCATCGATGCACGAGGAGCCCCATGTCGACGCTCACCCTCACGCCGCGACCGCGCGTGACCGACCGCCTCGCGACCCTCCCTGTCGTCATCATCGGGGCGGGTCCGGTGGGCCTGGCCGCCGCCGCCCACCTCGCCGACCGCGGCATCGCCTTCACCGTGCTGGAGGCGGCATCCGGTCCCGCCGCCGCGGTGCAGCGGTGGGGCCACACCCGCCTGTTCTCGGCCTGGCGCGAGGTCGTCGACCCGGTCGCCCGCCGCCTGCTCGAGGCCACGGGCTGGACGATGCCGGCCGCGGGGCGCGCGCCCTCGGGCCGCGAGCTCATCGACGACTACCTCCGGCCCCTCGCCGCGCTGCCCCGGATCGCGGCCCACGTGCGCTACGGCGCCCGCGTGACCGGTGTCGCCCGCCAGGGGATGGATCGCACCCGTTCCGCCGACCGCGAGAACACGCCGTTCCTCGTGCACACCACCGAGGGGGAGATCCTCGGCCGGGCCGTGCTCGACGCCTCGGGCACGTACGACACGCCCAACTCGCTCCTGTCGACGGGTCTGCCCGCCATCGACGACGCGCGCATCTCGCACGCCCTGCCCGACGTGCTCGGCCGCGAGCGCGAACGCTTCGCCGGTCAGCACACCGTCGTCGTCGGCGCCGGTCACTCCGCCGCGAACACGCTCATCTCGCTCGTCCGCCTCCAGCGCGACGCCCCCGGCACCCGTGTCACCTGGCTCATCCGCAACGCGGGCGCCGTGCGCGTGTCCTCCTCCGTGGACGACGAGCTGATCGGTCGCGCGCAGCTCGGCGCACGCGTCGACCGGTACGTCGAGACCGGCGCCGTCGAGAAGGTCGACTCCTTCGAGATCGGCCGCGTCGAGGCGCTGCCGCACGGCATCCGCCTCTTCGGATCGCGCAGCGGCGATCCCGCCGAGGTCACCGCCGACATCGTCGTGAACGCGACGGGGTTCCGCCCCGACCTCGCGCCCCTGCGCGAGATCCGTACCGACCTGGATGCCGTCGTCGAGGCGCCGCGGCTGCTCGCCCCGCTCATCGACCCCAACGTGCACTCGTGCGGCACGGTCGAACCGCACGGCTTCCGCGAGCTGACGCACCCCGAGCACGGCTTCTTCCTCGTCGGGATGAAGTCGTACGGTCGGGCGCCCACGTTCCTCCTCGCCACGGGATACGAACAGGTGCGCTCGATCACGGCCTGGCTCGCCGGCGACCTCGCCTCGGCCTCCCGCGTCGAGCTGACACTGCCGGCCACGGGCGTGTGCTCGACGGATGCCGGCGGGTGCTGCTGACATGACACTCGTGCGGGCGCTGGAACGCGCGGACTGGGCGGCGGTGGAGGACATCTACCGCGAGGGCATCGCGGGTGGCAACGCGACCTTCGAGAGCGAGACGCCGACGTGGGACGCGTTCGATCAGGCCAAGACGCGGTTCGGACGACTGGTCGCCGTCGACGACACGCACGCCGTCGTCGGATGGGTGGCGGCGTCGCCCGTGTCGACGCGCGCCGCCTATCGGGGTGTCGTCGAGCATTCCGTCTACGTCGCCGGACGCGCACACGGTCGCGGACTCGGCGCCGCTCTGCTGCGCGCGTTCATCGCCACGGCCGAGATGAACGGGGTGTGGACGATCCAGTCGAGCGTGTTCCCCGAGAACGTGGCATCCCTCCGCCTGCACGAGAGCCTCGGTTTCCGCGAGATCGGACGACGCGAGCGCATCGCACGATCGTCGGTGGGCCCGTGGGCCGGGCAGTGGCGCGACACCGTGCTGATCGAACGCCGCAGTGCGATGAACGGGCGCGAGTGACCCTTCCGCCCGTACGACACCAACCGTTCACCTCGACCGAGAAGGATGACGAGATCATGACCCGCCCCACCGTCCTCTTCGTCTGCGTCCACAACGCCGGACGCTCGCAGATGGCCGCCGGCTATCTGCAAGAGCTCGCCGGCGACCGCATCGATGTGCTCTCGGCCGGATCCGCGCCGAAGGACTCGATCAACCCGATGGCGATCGCCGCGATGGCCGAAGAGGGCATCGACATCTCGGCCAACGAGCCGAAGATCCTCACCGTCGACGCGGTCAAGACCTCCGACGCCGTCATCACGATGGGCTGCGGCGACGCGTGCCCCATCTTCCCCGGCAAGCGCTACGAGGACTGGGAACTCGACGACCCCGCGGGGCAGGACCTGGATGCCGTCCGCCGCATCCGCGACGAGATCAAGGGCCGCGTCGAGGGGCTGATCGCGAGCCTGTCCGGGGCCTGACGTCCGGGGACTTCGCCCTCGTAAGCAAAGGCTAGATGTCTAGCCTTTGCTTGAGAGACCGTCGATCAAACCCTCCGGCGGCCCGTCGGGCAGCACGACCCATCCCTCCCGCCGCGCCACGGCGAGCATGTCGGGTGCCGGGGGCGAGAACCGCCCGAGCGCCCCGGCGCGGGTCGCGAGGGCGGCGATGACGGCGTCGAAGGCGTCCGCCTTGCGGATCGCCAGCGCGGCGAAATCGCCGATATCGAACCACGGCGCTCGCTCGCGCACCGCATCGAGGAGGATCGCCCGGCGGGCGGCATCCACCCGGTATCCCGCGGTGTCGAAGTCCCACAGCCGCAGCGAGCCGCCGGGGTAGACCTCGAAGAGGCGCCCCTCGGCGGCGCGGTCGACGGGGAATCCCACGGCGGCGAGTCGGCGGAGCAGACCCGCACCGCGCAGGGCCGTGACGCCGAGCCGGTCGGTCGAGACGCTCAGGGGCCAGCGCCCGATGCGCTCGCGCACGACGTGGTCGGTGTGGCGGTAGACGAGCGGCCGACGCCAGTCGGCGTGGCCCTCGACCGGTCCGAGCAGCGGATCGGTGGCGGCATGGTGCGCACCGATGAAGTCGACGAACGCGTCGGGCCAGCCGAGCGGGCAGTCGACGCCGAGCCACGCCTCGCCGGAGCGGACGGATGCCACGATGTCGGCATCCGTCATCCCGATGTCGAGGCGCTCGAGCACGGCACGATCCCGCGTCCAGGTGATCTCGGCGAGCGCGGTGCCGGGCGCTCCCGCGGCGAGGTCGACTCCGACGGTTCTCATCGGGAGAAGCCTAGGTCACGCCGGGGGCGACGGCACGGCGTCGAGGCCCCGAGCTCGCCGACCCGCCGAGGTCTCGCAGAACCTCCGCCCGGTGTGAGAGCACCGCCGATGTGCGAGATCACGGCCGCACGCACCTGACAAGACATCGCCGATCCGCGCGATGACCTGGGAGGATCGACGCATGGCAGACGACGATCTCCCCGATTCGCTCGAACCGGCGACCGGCGTCCCGCCACGCGACGAGCCACCCGCTCCCCCGACCCCGAAGGGCGACCTGAGGGCCGTCTCGATCATCGCGATCGTCACGGGGGTGATCGTCATCGCCTGGTACCTGTTCATCGCGACAGCGCGCACGGTCGCCGAGATCGACCAGCTGCCGTGGATCCAGATCGGCATGTGGGTTCTCGCCGCGGTGTCGTTCGTGTGCGGCATCCTGAGCCTCAACGCGCGCATGGCGCGCGAACTCGCCGCCGCCGGCTTCATCGCCGGGGTCGCGGCGGGCCTGCTCTCGATCTCGATCGGGTTCTTCAGCGAACTGCTGACCTGACGCGTCAGCCGGCGCACTCCCGGCTGAGCTCAGTCAGCATCCACGCTCCGCTCGAGCGATCCAGGTGCACCGTCCCGCAGTCGCCGCTGTCGTAAGCCACGTCGAGGACCGCCTCGGTCGCCGTCTGGGAGACGACCTGCACCTCGACGTCGGCCCACATTCCGGTCGCGGCATACATCGCCGAGGCCTGGGTGACCAACGTGGTGCAGTCGGTGATGCCGGCGCCGAGCGCGTCGTTGTACTCCTGGATCATGCGCTGCTGCAGGGGGTCGGTCAGGGCGCCGCACGCCGCGACGGTGTCGGCCGCCCGCACAGCGCTCCACCACGACCGGAAGGCCTCGACCGGCCCGGTATCGGGCGATGCCGACGCCGTGGCGACGGGGCTCGCGGCGGCCGAGGCGGTCGGAGCGCCGTCGTCGGGAGCGGGCTCGGATGCCGTCGGGCCGGTGCAGGCGGAGAGGACGAGGCCGGCTCCGACGAGCGCGGCGAGAAGCAGCGGGCGGGGGGATCGCATGCCTCCATCCTCGGCCAGGCGGCTCCGTGGTGCCAGTCGGGTGAGGTGGGCGTCACCGTGGAATACCCGGGCCTCGGGGCGGGTTCGACCGTGACATGACACCGTCGCACGCCCTCGAGCGCGCCTTCTCGCGCATCGACGTGTCGCCCGGCCACGCCCGGCGGCAACGTCTGGCGGCCGGTGATCGGCTCACCCTCGCACGCGGCGACGCGGCGCTGGTCTACCTGCTCGCCGGAGAGCTCACCGGCCGCGCCTCGCAGCGATCGGCGTGCGCGGTCGACGCCCCGTCCGGCGCCGCGGCGGCGATCGCGGGCGACCGCACGCTCCTCACGGGTGACGCCGTCGTCTCGCTCGGATGCCACGCCCTCACCTTGACGTCGCAGTCCGGCGCCGAGGTCACCGTCGTGCCGCTCGCCCTCACCCCCACGAGCGACACCCGCGCACTGCCGCCGGTCGTGTTCGTCAGCGACTTCGCGCGTGCCGAGCCCGCCGCCGCCGGACTGGCCGCGCACCTCGGCATCCCGGCACCCGAGGTCAAGAGCCCGCGCGGCGGCGACGGCACGATCTGCAAGCTCATGGTCACGACGGTGCTGCTGTCAGCGCTGCGCGCGTGGGCGGCGACCGCGCACGAGCAGACCTGGCCGCCCCGCACCGACGACCCCTTCCTCGCGCGGGTGGTCTCGGCGGTGATCGACGAGCCCGGACGCGAGTGGAGCATCGATCAGCTCGCGGCCCTGGGCGCCATGTCGCGGTCGGTGTTCGCGGCGCGGTTCCGGCAGGTGTTCGGCACCTCGCCCGCGTCGTACGTGACCGAGGTGCGCATGCGGCGGGCGAAAGACCTGCTGGATGCCGGAACCGGCGTCTCCGAGACCTCCCGGGCCCTGGGCTACGCCTCCGACGAAGGCTTCCGACGGGCGTTCCGTCGCCACGTCGGCGTCGCGCCGTCGGCATGGCGGGCGGGTCGGCGCGAGCTCGCGGTCTGACCCGGCGGGGTTGCGGGTCGCGGGCCCGGTTCGGGACGCGGTCCCGATGCCCGGCGTTCGGGCCGCGATCCGGCGTTCGGGGCGGAAGAATGCCGCCCCGAACGGAGGGATGCGCCCCGAACCCCGAGCGTCCCGCCCCGTAGCCGCAGGAATGCGCCCCGACCCCCGAGCACCCCGCCTCGCGGTCCCGGCTCCACCGCGACTCAGGGCCGAGCGGACCGCCGCTCGCGCACCGACACTCCGAACAGCACGGCGCCGATGACGAGGAGCGCGATGCCGATGGCATCCACCGTCTGCACGCTCGTCGCGTCGACGAGGATGCCACCCACACCTGCAGCGATGGTGATCGCGAGCTGGAACCCCGTGACGACGAGGCTCCCGCCGGCCTCGAGGCGGTCGGGCATGCGGTGGCCGACCCACGTGTTGACGATGATCAGCCACGACGAGAAGAAGAAGCCCCAGACCGCGACGGCGATCGCGACGACCGCGAGCGACCCGGGCATCAGCATGACGGCCGCGATCGCGAGGGCGATGGCGAGGGGTCCGACGACGGCGAGACGCGCGAAGGCGCGGTCGACGACGAGGCCGACGAGGATGTTGCCGACGAATCCGCCCACGCCGAAGAGGGCGAGCAGCAGCACGATCGTGCCCGCGTCGACGTCGGGGATGCGCTCGAGCGAGAGACGCACGTAGGTGTACGCGACGAAGTGCCCCAGCACGACGAGCACGTGCCCGGCCATGCCACCCGTGTTGCCCGGACGCCGGAGGGTGTCGAACAGGATGCCGAGACTCGACGCCGCGGCCGGCGGCACCGGGGGCAGCGCCACGCGCACCGCGACGCCCACGGCCGCGGTCGCGACGGCGACGAGGAGGAAGGCCAGGCGCCAGTCGAGCGCCTCGCTCAGGGCCACCCCGATCGGGACGCCCGCGACCGTGGCCAGGGAGAGGCCGGCGGAGCCGAACATCATGGCCCGTCCGATGCGGTCGGGGCTCGACAGGCGCGCGGCGACCGTGATCGACATCGACCAGAACGCGCTGATCGCGGCTCCCAGCAGGAAACGGGCGACGAGGATCGCGGGCAGGCTCGGCGCGATCGCCACGACCAGGCTCGAGACGGTGGCCGAGGCGGCCGCGCCGACCAGCAGCGTGCGTCGGTCGAGACGCGGCAGCAGCAACCCCACGGTGGGGGCGAACAGGAGCCCGGCGAGCGCGGTGACGGTGACCGTCTGACCGGCCTGACCCGCGGTGACGCCGAGCGAGGCGGCCATCTCGGTGAGCACGCCGTTGGGGAGGAACTCGGCGGTGACGAGCAGGAAGCTCAGCAGCATGACGACGATCAGTCCGCCGTAACGCATCGTGGACGGCCCGGCGACGGGCGTGGGAACGGGAGCGGTGGTGGTCATCCTCCGATGCTCGCGGGCGATCGTGGTTCGCGCCGGGCCGTTCGTCCGCGGCATCCGACCGATCGTCCGGGGGATCGTGAGCCCCCTCCTCAGCGCATCAGAGCCGGCCCCACGTACCGCGCCGAGGGCCGGATGATCTTCGGGTCGCGCGCCTGTTCGAGCACGTGCGCCGTCCAGCCGATCGTCCGGGCGAGGGCGAAGGTCGGCGTGAACATCTCACGGGGGATGCCGCACTGCTCCATCACGACGGCGGCGAAGAACTCGACGTTCGCCCGGAGGGGCCGCTCCGGATGCCGCGCGGCGAGCTGCCGCTCCGCCTCCGCCTGGAACGCCAGCGCCTGCTGCACCCGGTCGCCGCCGAGACCGCGCGCGACCTCGCGCAGGAGCTCGGACCGTGGATCCGCCGTGCGATACACCGCGTGCCCGAAGCCCATGAGTCGTCGTCCGGCCGACAACTCCCCCGCGATCCACGCGCCGGGGTCGGCGCCCGCGGCGTCGAGGCTGTCGAGGGCGCGCGCCGGAGCTCCCCCGTGAAGCGGTCCCGACAGCGCCCCGAGCGCAGCGGTCAGGCACGCCGCCATGTCGGCCCCGGTCGACGCGACGACCCGAGCCGTGAACGTCGAGGCGTTGAAGCCGTGATCCATCGCCGCGACGAGGTAGGCCGACAGGGCGCGCACGTGCACGTCATCGGGGACGACGCCGGACACACGCTCGAGGTAGTCGGACACGAGGCCGCGGCCCGCCGGCATCCGTTCCGCAGCCGGAGCGAGCGCGAGCGGCGCCATCGCGGCGAACGCGATCGCCTCGTCGAGCCTCCCGGACTCGTCGAGGTCGTAGAGCGCCGGGGAGCGGCGGAGGGATGCCGCCAGCGTCCACACCGCGCGGAGCACCGCGAGCGGGTGATCGCTGTGCTCCCGCACGGCGGCGATCAGAGGCGGCATCCGGTCGTCCGCCTGCGCGGCGGCGATCCGCTCGGCGAAGGCGCCCGGGTCATCGGGCAGCCCGCCGACGACGAGGAGGTGCCAGACGTCCTCGAAGGTGCGGGTGCGGGCCAGGTCGACCGCGGAGTGGCCGCGGTACTGGTAAAAGCCGGCCGTGCCGTCGACGTCGCTGATGGCCGTCTCGGCGGCCACGACGCCGTTGAGTCCGCGGGGCACCTCGATCAGATCGCTCATGCGCTCAGTGTGCGAACATGACGTCGACAGCGTCAACGTTGATCGGATCAAGATGCCAGCGCCCCTCCCCCGCCTCACCGCCGCCCAAGCCGCCGCCCGACTCGGCGTCAAGCCCGAGACGGTGTACGCCTACGTCTCCCGCGGGCTGCTCGGCCGCGAGCGCGACGCGCGCGGATCGACCTTCGACGCCCTCGAGGTCGAGGCCTTCGCGACCGGGAGGCGACGCGCCGCCGCACAGGCGCCCTCGCACCCCACCACCGGCATGCCGCTGGGGGTCGTGCACACCGACATCGCCGACATCGAGGACGACGAGCTGCTCTACCGCGGTCGCCGCGCCCGCGATCTCGTCGACCGCCCGTTCGCCGAGGTCGTCGCGTGGCTCTGGGATGCCGAGCGCGTCGATGCCCCCGACCCCGCCATCGGGAGCGCGCGCGAAATGGTGGCGGCACTGCCGCCGCACGCCGGCGCCATGGACCGCCTGCGCGCCGCCCTCACCGGCTTCGCCGCCGACGATCCCCTGCGGCACGACGCCTCGCCGGCCACGCTGCACCGCATCGGGTGGACGCTGCTCACCGGTCTCCCGGTCGCCCTCGGCGGTGACCCCGACCACGACATCGCGCTGTCGCTGGCCCGGGCGTGGAACGCCCCGGCATCCGTCGGCCCCGCCGTCAACGCGGCTCTCGTGCTGCTCATCGATCACGACCTCGCAGTCTCAACATTCGCCGCCCGTGTGGCCGCGTCGGCGCGCGCCGACGGATACGCCGCCGTCAGCGCCGCCCTCGGGGCGGCGGATTCCCCCCTGCACATCTCCGCCGCCACGCGCACGGCACGGCTGCTCACGCGCGTTCGGCGGGGCCTCGACCCCGAGCGGGCCCTGGCCGAGGCACTGCAGGACGGCAACGGCATCCCGGGCTTCGGCCACCCGCTCTATCGCGACGTCGACGACCGCGCCGACGCCCTCTTCCCGTTCATCGCCGCTCTCCCCGACGGGGCCGGGACGATGGATGCCGTGCACCGGCTCTCGGAGGTCGTCGCCGCGCGGGCGCGCCTCCGGCCCAACGTGGATCTGGCGCTGGCCGCGTTGGCATCCGCCGCCCGTCTGCCCGAGGACGCCGCGAGCACGATCTTCGTCGTCGGCCGACTCGCGGGGTGGATCGCGCACATCGCCGCGGAGTACGCCGAGCCCGCGATGCGGCTTCGCCCGAGGGGCGAATACGTGGGGCGGTAGAGTCGGTCTAGCCAGGTACATGGCTAGGATGCGGCCATGATGTACAACGTCCTGGAGGCGCGCAACAATCTGTCGCGGCTGATCGCCGACGTCGAATCGGGAGCAGAAGTCACCATCGCGAGACGCGGCGTTCCGGTGGCACGGATCGTTCCGTTCGACGCGGCGGAACCACCTGGGACCGCCGTCGCGACGTGGCTGCGAGAGAATCCGTTGACGCCGGAGCTGGCGCGACCCGTCGAGCAGATCGAGGAGATCATCGCCGAGAACCGGGTCGCCGGAGCGTGATCTACGTCGACAGTTGCCTGGTGATCTACGCGGTCGAGCGCGACGACGAGCTCGGCGACCGGGCCCGCCAGGCGCTGGCCGAGACGGACTCCGCCCTGGCCGCGAGTCCGCTCGTCATGCTCGAAGCCATGGTCGGTCCGATGCGCGACGGGTACGCCGAGCCGCAGCTGCGGATGTGGAGCATCTTCGAGCGCTTCGAGATGTTGTCGGCCGGGCCCGACGCCTATCTGAGCGCGGCGCGCCTGCGGGCGAGAAACCCGGGTCTGCGGACGGCGGACGCTCTGCACCTCGCCATCGCCCAGCACGCGGGGTGTTCGCGCCTGTGGACGAACGGCTCGCGTCTCGCCGCGATCGCGCACGACTTCGCCGTCGACGTCCTGACGGCGGCCTGACCCTCACCGCGCGGCGCCGACCAGCGTCAGCACGCTTCGCAGCCCCTCCGGCGTCCCCGGCCAGTGCCGCTCGATCGCCGGCATCCCCGCGTGCCGGATCGCGAAGCGCAGAGCGATCACGACCACGATCGCGTCGTCGGCATAGCCGATCACCGGCAGGAAGTCGGGGATGAGGTCGATCGGGAGCAGCAGATACACCAGCAGTCCGCCCAGCCACCACCGCGTCGCCCGGGGCACCGTCGGGTCAGCCGCCACCCGGCGGATCAGTCGCATCACGTCGGGCGCCAGACGCAGCACGGCACGCCAATCGACCGCGCCGCCCGAGCGCTTCTGCTGCACCCACAGCACCGCCACGAGGGCCAGCCACAGGATGACGAGACCGGCGAGCACACCGAGGACGACGGCGAGCCACTCCGGCATCGCGGATCAGCGACTCTCCCACTCGCGCGCCAGCTCGACAACGGCGGCGACGGCGGCCGCGGTGTCGGCGGGCGTCCCGCCGGTGCGGCCCGCGACGAGTCCGGCCACGAAGGCGCTGAGCGGAGCGGCGGGGCGGGCGACGCCGTTCGCGACGTCGCGAGCGAGGTCGAGGATGAGCGAGATGGGGATGTCGCCGTCGGCCAGGCCGAAGCGTTCGGCGAGCGCGGCGCTCCAGTCGTTCAGCGCCTCGGGCGGCAGGGTGCGGTTCTCGGTCATGGCTCCTCCTCGGGCTCTGCGGAGATCGTCCCACGTGTCGATGTCGTGCGTCTCGCTCGCGGGGGCCGGGATCGATGCGATCGCCAGCCCCCCGAGCAACGCGCGCATCGAGGCGTCGCGCCCCGCATCGGGAAGAGCGGATGCCGCTGCCCGCAGCGCCGCGGTGCGATAGCGGCCGAGGAGCCACTGGCGTCGGCCGTCGTCGAGACACGCCCCGTCGGTTCCGGGCGGCAGCGGGACGGCGAGCCGCTCGACGGGCGCAGCCGGTGCGGCGAGGTCACAGGCGATGACGTACACCTCGTCGGCATCCACCGTGTCCAGCGCCGCGACGGCGGCGGCGACCGGACCACCGAAGGGCGGGTCCTCGCGCACCCACTCCACGTCGAGGGAGGCGTCGAGCACCGGTGCGACGACGACGATGCGCCGCGCGCCGCCGGCTCGCACCGCGGCGACCGCGGCGGCGAGCAGCGTCGAGCCCCCGACCTCGAAGAGCGGCTTCACCGCACCTCCGACCCGTGAGCCGCGACCACCGGCGAGCAGGATCGCGTCGACGCTCACCACAGGGCCACCGACACCGTGTCGCCCGCGACGAGATCGGCCACGGTCGGCGGGATCACCGCGAGCCCCTCGGCGGTGCCGAATCCCCGGGTGCCGCGGGCCGTGGGCGTCGCCCACCACCGCGCGGGATCGCTGCGGTCGATCGTCACGGGGACGTATTGCGTCTTGTCGGCCCTCGCCCGCCACCCGGCGGCGAGCGCGATCCGCACACGCGCACGGCTCGGCTCGACGTCGCCCTCGAGTGCGCGCAGCGCCGGGCGCACGAACAGCTCGAACGACACCGCCGCGCTCACGGGATTACCCGGGAGCCCGAAGAGCAGCAGACCGCCCGGGGCGCGCCCGAAGCCCTGGGGCTTGCCCGGCTGCATGCGCACGCGGTCGAACCGCATGAGGTCGCCGAGGGTGTTCTTCACGACCTCGTACGCGCCCGCGCTCACGCCGCCCGAGAAGACGACGACGTCGGCGCCGGCGGCCTCGGCGGCGGCGATCGCGCGGCGCGGGCCGTCGCCGGAGTCGTCGACGCTCGTGCGCAGCACGACCTCGGCCCCGGCCTCTTCGGCAAGGCCGGCGAGCAGCACGCTGTTCGACTCCGGGATCCGCCCACGACGCAGCTCGGCGCCGGGCGCGACGAGCTCCGACCCGGTCGACACCACGGCCACGCGGGCGGCGCGCGAGACCTCGACGACGCCGACACCGGATGCCGCGATCGCGCCGATCCGCGCTGCGGTCAGGCGCACGCCGGCCTCGACGACGAGTTCGCCCGCCCGCACGTCCGAGCCGCGGCGGCGGATGTGCGCGCCCGGCGCCCGCGGGGCGACGACGACGTCGACGGGCTCGAGGCCCCCGTCGAGACCGCGCGCGGTGTCTTCGAACGGGACGACGGCGGTGGCGTCGGTGGGCACGGGCGCCCCGGTCATGATGCGAGCGGCGTCGCCGGCATCCATCCGCGGGTCGAGGTCGGTGCCGGCGGGGAGGTCGGCGACCACGCGCAGGGTCGCCGGGGCGTCGAGGTCGCGCACGGCGAAGCCGTCCATCGCGGAGGAGTCGAAGCCCGGCACGTCGACGGCGGCCATGACCGGATGCCGGAGCACCCGGCCGCGCGCGGCGGCGACGTCGCGCGGCTCGGGGTCGAGGGGCCGCACCGCCTCGAGGATCGTCGCGAGGTGCTCGGCGACGTCGATCACGCGGCGGATCCGGGGAGGAGGAGGGGCATGTGCTCAGCGTAGGCTTCGCCGCCCGGCGCCGGCGCGGCAGGCCGGCGCCGACCGCAACCCGGGTCGTCCGGCCGCCGCACCCCGCTACCGTGTGCGCATGGACGGCCTGACCTACACGGAGGTCGGCGCGACCGCCGGCGAGATGCCCGCGGGCTCCCACCACGTACGCGCCCACCGGGTGATCGGCCGCGGGTCGGACGTCTTCGCGCGCGCCGCCGATGCCCTCCTCGCGGGTGAGGCGCAGCGCCGGGCGGGAGCGCGCGTCGTGCTGAGCGAGACGCCGATGCGCGAGGGCACCCGCGTGACGATGCGCCTGGGGGTCGGCATCCTGAGCTTCCGTATCCCGTGCCTCGTGGTGTGGGCCGAACGCACCGACACCGTCGCGGGATTCGCCTACGGCACGCTGCCGGGGCACCCCGAGCGCGGGGAGGAACGGTTCACGCTCACGCTGCGACCGTCGGGCGAGGTGGTGTTCGACATCGCCGCGTTCTCGCGCCCGGGGCG
This sequence comes from Microbacterium galbum, assembly GCF_032464915.1. Lineage (NCBI taxonomy): Bacteria > Bacillati > Actinomycetota > Actinomycetes > Micrococcales > Microbacteriaceae > Microbacterium > Microbacterium galbum. Next base: position 1,308,798 of record NZ_JAWDIS010000001.1, read on the forward strand.
CTGGTTCACGCGGGTCGGTGCGCCGGTCGGTCGCCTCGTGCAGGCGTGGATGACCCGGCGCTACCTCCGCGCACTCTGACGGCGCCGCGGTCCGCCCCGCGCGACGCCCCGCGAGTCGCACGATCCGCGCGGGATCACGCCCGCCGATGGCGTCGATCGGCGTGCGACGGCGTGCCGATCGTGCGACTCGCGGAGGGATGACGCGCCGTCGGCCCGGCCGAGCGCTTATCGCACGTCGCCGACGTCTTGGCAACGCCCTGGACCTTCTCGGAGCACTTCCCGACCCTGGCGAAGCGCTTCTCGATGCCGAGACGGCGCGCGAAAGGAGAAGACAATGCGCGACATCATCCCCGGGTCCTCCGCCGCCGACCGGTCCTGCCGGTGACCGTCTCCTCCACCCCTGCCACCGAGAGCGACACCGCCGGAAAGCACCGCCGACCTCCTCGACAGAGGGTCAAATACAACCGCCGCGAAGCGATCGCGGGCTACCTGTTCATCTCGCCGTGGATCATCGGCTTCCTCGTCTTCACGGCGGGGGCGATGATCTACAGCCTCGTCATCTCGTTCTCGAGCTACAACCTCGCCACCGGCGCCGCCCGGCCGGTCGGGGCCGCCAACTACGCCCAGCTCTTCGAAGACCCGCGGGTGGCCGTGTCACTCGGCAACACCCTGTTCTACGCCGTCATGGCGGTGCCGCTCGAGATCGCCTTCGCTCTCTTCCTGGCGCTGCTGCTGAGCCGCGTCGGTCGCGGCGCCGGCATCTTCCGCACGCTCTACTACCTGCCCAAGATGACGCCGTCCGTGGCGACGGCGGCGGTGTTCTTCCTGCTGCTCAACGGCAACTCCGGCGCGATCAACCAGGCACTCGGGGCCATCGGCATCCAGGGTCCGCAGTGGCTCGTCGACCCCGCGTGGGTCAAGCCGAGCATCGTCATCATGGCGCTGTGGACCGTCAGCGGCACCATGGTGATCTTCCTCGCGGCGATCAAGAACGTGCCCGTCGATCTCCACGAGGTCGCGCAGATCGACGGCGCCGGGCCGATCCGCCGGTTCTTCTCGATCACCCTGCCGATGATCTCGGGCGCGATGTTCTTCAACGTCATCGTGCTGACGATCGCTGCGTTCCAGGTGTTCGACCAGGCGTACCTGCTGTTCTGGCGCGATCAGAGCAACGCCTCGCCCGAGGCATCCCTGTTCTACGCGATCTACCTCTTCCAGCAGGCGTTCCGGCAGTTCAATTTCGGTTTCGCGGCCGCCATGGCATGGCTGCTGTTCGTGATCATCCTGCTCATCACGCTCGTGCAGGTGCGCCTGGGCAACCGCTTCGTCTACTACGAGGGGGACCGCTGATGGCCACGACCCTGCAGACGCCCGGGGTCGCGCAGGCGCGTCCCGAACTCGTCGTCCCGCCCCGCAGACGCTGGCGCCGGGCGCTCAGCCAGCCGAAGACCCTCGCCGGCCGCGTCGTACTCGCGGCGGTGCTGGTGCTGTTCGCACTGCTGTTCCTCTATCCCTTCGCATGGTTGCTCGCGGCGAGCCTCAAGCCGCGCGGCGAGGTGTTCGACAACGCCCTCATCCCGAAGACGTTCCTGCCGGGCAACTACGCCGAGGTGTGGAACCAGCTGCCGCTGCTGAACTGGATGTTCAACAGCGTCGCGATCGCCCTGCTCGCCGCCACCACCGTGGCGGTGATGAGCTCGATCGTCGCCTTCGGCTTCGCCTACTTCCGCTTCCCCGGCCGCGGACTGCTGTTCGGCCTCGTGCTGGCCACGATGATGCTGCCGGGCGCGGTGACGATGATCCCGATCTACCTGATCTGGAAGGAGACGGGCCTGCTCGGCACGTGGGTGCCACTGTGGGGCATGAACCTGTTCGGCAGCGCCTTCTACATCTTCCTGCAGCGGCAGTTCTTCCTCGGCGTGCCGCGCGAGCTGTTCGAGGCGGCGCGGCTCGACGGCTGCAGCGCCTGGGGACTGTTCTGGCGCATCGCGATGCCGCTGTCGATCCCCTCCTTCATCATCGTGTTCCTCTTCGAGTTCCAGGCCAGTTGGAACAACCTGCAGGCGGCGCTCATCTACCTCAACGCCGGCAGCGTCGAGGACTTCACCGCCCCGCTCGGCATCGCCTACGCGATGACGAAGTACAGCCCGAGTGCGGGCGGTCAGGGCGATTACCAGTACGTGATGGTCGCCTCCCTCCTGGTGACCCTCCCGATGCTCATCATCTTCGCCTTCGGCCAGCGGTACTTCGTCGAGGGCGTCGCCACCCAAGGCCGTAAGGGCTGAGATCCCCCCGTCCCGAAAGGACCCATCATGCGCAAGCGCTCCCTCGCCGGTGTCGCCGCGGTCGCGGCATCCGCCCTCCTCCTGACTTCCTGCAGCGGTGGCGGGGCCGAGGAGCAGGCGGCCGACGTCGACTTCTCCGCCACGCCGAGCGGCGCCCTCGCGGCGTGGGGCTTCGAGAACGCCGACGACGTGGGCCAGTCGCGCCTCGACTACGCCGCGGAGCAGCTCCCCGACGTGCAGGTGACCCTGGATGCCACGGCCTTCGACGCGCAGAAATTCACGACCCGCATCGCCGGCGGCAACGTGCCCGACGTCGTGCAGATGGACCGCCGGTACGTGACGACCTACGCCGCTCAAGGACTGCTGATGCCGCTCGATGCGTGCTTCGAGGCGAAGGGCGTGACCCCCACCGACCGGTGGTACCAGAACGTCGTCGACGACGTCACGTACGAGGACGCCGTCTACGCGGTGTCGCAGTTCTATCAGCCGCCCGCGATCCTGCTGAACATGAACGTGCTGAACGAGGCGGGCGTGAGCCCCGACGCCTTCGACACCTCCGACATGGACGGCCTCCTCGCCGCGATCGGCAAGATCTATCAGGGCTCGGGCAGCACCCCGACCCGCCTCGGATTCGATCCCGTCGCCACCGGACAGGGCGGCCTGTGGGTGCTGGGCATGGGCGGCCAGCTCACCGACGACACCGGCAAGCCCACCCTCGACGACCCCTCGAACGCCGCGGGCATCGACGCACTGAAGAGGATCACCGACGCGCAAGGCGGGTACGCCGCGGTGAAGAGCTTCACCGACTCGTTCGACACCTTCGGCGACGCGAACCAGTTCGTGTCGAACCAGGTCGGCGCGCAGGTCGCCAACCAGTGGTACCCGAACGTGCTGAGCGCCTACCGCGATCAGATCTCCCTGCAGGCGGTCCCCTTCCGGGATGCCGAGGGCCAGCCGTTCTCCCTCGCCTCCGGCACCGCGTTCGTGGTACCCGCCGGGGCGAAGAACCCCGCCGCGGCGTGCGCGTGGATGACCGATCTGACCTCGACCGAGGCGTGGATGGCGGCCGGCGCCGCGCGCGCCGCGACCATCGAGGGCAAGGGCGGACTCAACACGGGCCTGTTCACTGGGTCGCCCGAGGCCGACGAGAAGATCCGGTCGCAGTACGTCGCGCCCACCGGCGACAGCGGGTTCGATCAGGTCATCTCCACCTACTACGACGTCGTCGGCTCCGGCCGGTCGTTCGGTTCGTCTCCCGCCGGCCAGGACATCCAGAACGAGCTGAACAACGCCATCACCGCGGCTCTGCTGGGCGACAAGACGACCGAGCAGGCCCTGGCCGACGCGCAGCAGGCCGCGCAGCGCGCGTACGACAACGCGACGGCGCAGTAGGCCTCGCCTCACGACGAGAGGGCGCCCCCGCCGAAGCCGGGGCGCCCTCTCACGTCTGTGATCTCAGCTCCGCGGTCGCTCGTCCTCCACGACCGACTGCACGCCGTCGACTGCCGGCGTCTCGTCGTCGGCGCGCACCTCGTCGGCCGCGATCGCGATGTCGACCGCGGCGTCTTCGAGCGCCTCGGCGACGACGTCGCGCACGTCGGCGCGCTCCTCGACACCGCGCACGTCGGCGCGCTCGCTCTCGGCGACGGGGTCGGTGCTGTCCAGGGCCGAGCCCTCGTCGGTCGGCTCGAGACCCTCGGTCACGCGGTCGGCGGCGTCGATGTCGGCCTCCGCCTGCTCACGGCGCGTGGCCTCGGCGTTCTGACGGGCGAACTCCCCGGCCGCAGCGGCCGCTCCGGCGGCGAGGTCGGAGGCGGCGTCCTTCGCGTCGCCGAGCGCCTTCGCGGCGTCATCGGCCTTCTCGCGCACGACGGCAGCAGCGTCGGCCGTCTGCTCGCGCACCGCCGCCGACGCGGCATCCGCCCTCTCCTTCGCCTCACCGGCGATCTCGCGGGCGCGGTCGCCCGCCGCCTCCGCCTTCTCGCGCACGACGGCCGTCGCGGCGTCCGCCTTCTCCTCCGCCTCGGCGACGACGTCGCGGTCGAACGGGCCGAAGACGCCGGTCACGACCACGTCGACGTCGATGCGCCCGCGTCCGAGCGGCTCGAGGGCCGTGCGGACGGCGGTACGCACCGCGTCCGACACCTCGTGGAGCTTGTGCGGATAGTCGACGACCAGCGAGATCGTCGCCGTGACCGAATCGGCGCGGTCGGTGTCGATCTTCACGCCGGGAGCGGTGCTGGCCAGGCCCACGCGCTCACGGACGGCATCCGACGCGCGGCCGAGCAGGCTGCCCAGGGCGTGGACGCCCGGCACGGAGCCGGCAGCCGTGGCGGCGAGGCTCGCCGCGGCATCCAGGTCGGGCGGGTCGATGGTGGCATCGATGGTGGTCATGACGTCTCCTCGTGGGGGGTCAGTGCACGCGGGTGTTGTCGCGAGCGAGCTTCGCACGCAGACCCGAGTGGATGGAGATGTACGCGCGCAGGTTCTGGCCCGTGAGGGTGGCGAGGTTGGTGACGAGCGTGTCGACGTGCTCCGCCACCTGGCGCGGCGAGGTGTTCTGTCGCGGGGTGACCGCGACATGCAGGACCGACTCGTTCTTGATCTCGCCGGCGGTGATGCGCGAGAAGAGGATCTCGTCACGCTCGGCGAGCGCGTTCTTCAGCGCCTCCGAGGCGAAACCGTCGGTGACGGTGATGCGACCGGCGTCGTTCGCGCTGCCGGTGGACTGCAGCGCAGCGTGGCGGCGCCCGCGCACGGCGGCCGACGCGATGACGATGAGGATGATCGCGAGCACCACGAAGGCGGCGACGGCACCCCAGCCCGCCGAGTCACGGCCCAGCGACTCGAGCCAGCCCTGGAATCCGCCCATGACGGAGGTCCAGGTGTCGGCGCCACCGGGCAGCAGTCCGACGACGAGCGCCAGAGCGCCCAGGCCGAGCAGTACGAGGGCGACCAGGAAGAGGATGAAGCGGTTCAGACCGCGACGCGTGGCGTTCATCAGGACTCCTTGGTGTCGGGACGCTCGATGCGCAGGTGAGTGCGCACGGCGGGGGTGAGCTTGTAGGCGGCGACCTCGGCGTCGACGATCCGGCGCAGCTGCGCCTCGTCGACCGGGATGCCGACCGGGGGGCGCACCGTCACGTCGACGGCGCGGTGGGCGACGCCCACGACGATGTCGTCACGGGCGATCCCGGACTCGTTGCTGAGGTGCTGAGCCAGGGCGGATGCCACGACGCCGTTGTCGACGACGACGGCACGCTGGCCCCACTCCATCTCGTGACGCGACAAGCGCCCGGGCTTGAGGGCGACCACGAGGACGATGAGTCCGAGGATCGCGAGCACGACGCCGCCGACGATGAAGGCGACCGGCATGAGAGCGGTCGGGGCTGCGACGACGGCGTTGAGAGCCTCGCCGGGCGAGACCAGCAGCGGCTGGGCACCGGTGAGGGCGAGGATGATCTCGACCGCGGCGTAGGCCAGGACGAGCAGGAGCAGCACGACCACGACGAGCATGGCCACGGTGCGCGGGGAGTGCGTCTCGCGACGCACGACGGTGCGGAGCACGGCGTCAGTCATCACAGCACTCGCTTTCGCTGGGGGGCGGTGGCGCCCGAGATGGTCAGGTCGACGCGCGAGATCTCGCGGCCGAACAGCCGCGACAGGCGCGTGCGCAGTTCGCTCTGGGCGGCAGCGGCCGCTTCGAGCACGGGGGTGGCGGCCTGGACGGCCGCGGTGTCGTCGAGGCGCGGCACCGGGAACGGCGACGTGACGCGCACGGCGGCGGTGTCGCGGGCCGAGACGATCTCGACGTGGACGCCCTTGGCATCCACCCCGATGATGTCGGCGGCGGCACGCTCTGCCGTCTTCTGCAGCACGCGGTCGGCGATGTTCACCCGGCCGGCCGGGAGGCCGGGGCCGGCAACCGCGCTGCGGCTGCCGACCCCGGGGGAGGCGGTGACGGTGGTCACGATGTGCTCCGACCCTTGAAGGCGTTGACGACGTTGCGGAAGTCGATCTCACCCGCGGTGATGCGGGCGACGACCACACCGATCGCCATGAAGAGGGCGACGAGGATGAATCCCCAGAAGCCGAAGATCAGAGCGCTGAGGGCCAGCACGAGGCCGGCGAGAGCGCCCTTCGTCGTGGCGCTCACTGGACGCGCTTCTCGGACTCGGCGTCGTTGTTGTCGTCGCCCGGGATGTGGACGTCGTTCACATCGACGTTGACCTCGACGACCTCGAGACCGACGAGACGGCTGATCGCACCCGCGACGCGACCGCGGACCTGGTCGGCGACCTCCTGGATCGGGGCGCCGTACTCGACGACGATGGTGACGTCGGCGGCGGCCTGGGTCTCGCCCACCTCGACCTTGACGCCCTGCGTCAGGTCGGTGGCGTTGATGGCGTCGCGGATGGCGCCGAGCGCGCGGGCTCCGCCGCCGCCGAGCGCGAACACGCCGTTGACCTCACGGGCGGCGATGCCGGCGACCTTGGCGACGACGCCCTCGGCGATCGTGGTCTTGCCCTCGGTGTGGGTCTCCTGACCGCGCGCGGCGAGGGGACGGTTCACGCGCGACGCCGACTGGGGGACGTTCTGCGCAGCGGGGGTGGTGGGGGCGTTCTCAGCCATGTCCGTGCCTTTCGATGTCGTGACCCGATGATTCGGGGTGGGCGCTTCGGCCTACACCACTAAGACGTACCGGCTTTCGGAATCGTCACGCCGGGATTGAAATTCCTTTCGCGATGTGTATGTCAGCGAATGCGCTTACGGCGTATATCGCTGTCGTGGCGGGAGGGTCAAGCGGCACCTCCCGTTCGTTTCGTGTCGCCATCATTCGGGGGTTGCGGCGGCATCCGAGGAATTCGGGTGTGACACTCGCCCTGCTCGCAACGTCATCCCCCCGACACACCCGTGGGAACAGACAGAACGGAGCATCATGGGCAAGAAGGACAAGAAGCGCAACGAGCCGGTCGACATCGCGGATTCCACCTCGGAGCAGCAGCGGCAGAAGGCGGGCAGCTGGTCGTCGCCCGCGCGGTACGCCGCGGAGCTGTTCGGCACCTTCCTGCTGGTGCTGGGCGGGGTGGGCACGGCGCTGTTCGCGGCGAACTTCCCCAGCGCCGACGACAACCAGGCCGGCGTGGGCTTCCTCGGCGTGGCCCTGGCCTTCGGCCTGACCCTGGTCGCGGGCATCGCGGCGGTCGGCCACATCAGCGGCGGCCACTTCAACCCCGCCGTGACCCTCGGTCTGCTGGCGGCCGGCCGCACGGACGCCCGCCACGTGCCGGGGTACATCCTCGCGCAGCTGATCGGCGGCATCCTGGCCTCCAGCGTCATCGCGCTCGTGCTCGCGGGGCGCCCCGACGGATTCGCCGCTGCGCAGGAGGCGGGCTTCGCCTCGAACGGCTTCGGCGAGGGCAGCCCGGGCGGCTACGGCCTCGCGGCGGTGTTCGTCGCCGAGGCCGTGCTCACCGGCATCTTCCTCGCGGTGATCCTCTCGGTCACCGCCAAGGCCGAGTACCAGGCGTTCGCCCCGATCGGCATCGGCCTCACGCTGACGCTCATCCACCTCATCAGCATCCCGATCAGCAACACGAGCGTGAACCCCGCACGGTCGATCGCCACCGCCGTCTACGGCGGAACCCTGCCGCTGAGCCAGCTGTGGGTCTTCATCGTCGCCCCGATCGCGGGAGCCCTCGTCGCCGGCGCCGTGGTGCGCGTGCGGGGTCGTCGCACCGTCACGGCCTGATCGAGGACGCCGTACCACCGGCCCGGGAACGTGGGGTTCCCGGGCCGGTCCCGCGTCGGCCGGGCGTACGCTCGACCCATGTCCCCCCAGCTCCCGTCGGTGCGGTCCTGACATGGGCCGTCTCACCACCTCGCGCCGGGTGACGCGCATCACCCTCGAGGGGGCGAACCGACAGCGACCGGATGCCATCGCGGTCGAGGAGCCGCTCGAGATCCGCGTCGCCGGATCGCCGCTCGCCGTGACGATGCGCACGCCCGGCCACGACGTCGAGCTCGCCGCCGGCTTCCTCGTGTCGGAGGGCGTGATCAGCCGCGGCGACCAGTTCGCCCGCGCGATCCACTGCGGCGGTCCGGGCACGGGAGGCGCCGACGGCAACACCTACAACGTGCTCGACCTCACGCTCGCGCCGGGCGTGGCCCTGCCCTCCCCCGACATCGCCCGCTCCTTCTACACGACGAGCTCGTGCGGGGTGTGCGGCACCGCGTCGATCGAGGCGGTCGAGAAGGTCTCGACCTACGACGTCTCCCGTGACGCGCTGTCGGTGCCGGCACACGATGTCGCGGCCTTCCCCGACCGGCTGCGCGAGCAGCAGAAGACGTTCGACAAGACCGGCGGCCTCCACGGGGCCGCACTCTTCGACGGCACGACGGGCGAGCTCCTCGTCGCCCGCGAAGACGTGGGTCGGCACAACGCCGTCGACAAGGTCGTCGGGTGGGCTCTGCTGAACGACCGCCTTCCCCTGCGTGAGACGGTGCTGCAGGTGTCGGGCCGCGTGAGCTTCGAACTCGTGCAGAAGGCCGTGATGGCCGGCATCCCGATGCTCTCGGCCGTGTCGGCGCCGTCGTCGCTCGCCGTCGAACTCGCCGAGCGCGCGGGCCTCACGCTCGCCGCCTTCGTCCGCGGGTCGAGCATGAACCTGTACACCCGCGCGGATCGCATCGTCGTCCCATCCACAACCCCCGTGGCGGAAGAGGTCGCGGGCGTACGCTGACGTTCGTGCGCGCGGTGTGTGGATGCCACCGGCTCGGCGCCGGAAACCACGGAGGGTGAACATGGGTGAGTCGTTCGGGCTGATGACCGAGGAACCGCGCCAGGGAGGCCTCGGGCCGCAGGTCGACGGCGAGTGGTCGAGCACCGGCCCCTACGAGCATCCCGCCGCCGGATGGGGCGCCGCCCTCACCGTGGGCAAGGTGCTCTACGAACAGCGTCAGCCCCTGGCGGGCACCAAGGCGATGTTCACGATGAACCACCCGAAGAGCGGCTTCGACTGCCCGGGATGCGCGTGGCCCGACGACAAGGGCGTCACCCTCGACATCTGCGAGAACGGCATCAAGCACGTCACGTGGGAGATGACCCACAAGCGCGTGGGCAAGGAGTTCTTCGCCGAGCACTCCGTGAGCGAGCTGTCGCAGTGGAGCGACTTCGAACTCGAGGACGCCGGGCGGCTGGTGGGGCCGATGGCGTACGACGCCGCGACCGACCACTACGTGCCGATCTCGTGGAACGACGCGTTCCGCCTGATCGCGCAGCACCTCACGGCCCTGGACTCCCCCGATCAGGCGGCGTTCTACACCTCCGGCCGCCTGAGCAACGAGGCGTCGTTCCTCTACCAGCTGTTCGCGCGCGAGCTCGGGACGAACAACCTCCCCGACTGCTCGAACATGTGCCACGAGGGCTCGGGCCGCGGGCTCACGGCATCCCTCGCCACCGGCAAGGGCACGGCCGACCTCGAGGACTGGGAGGCGTGCGACGCCCTCTTCGTGCTCGGCGTCAACGCCGCCTCGAACGCCCCCCGCATGCTCACGAGCCTCGCCGAGGCCATCGACCGCGGCGCCCAGGTCGTGCACGTCAACCCGCTGCGCGAGGTCGCGGGCACCCGCACGATCGTGCCGCACGAGATCGTCGACATGGCGACGTTCAACAGCACCCCCACGAGCACGATGAACCTGCAGGTGCGCCCGGGCGGCGACCTGGCCCTCGTCCGCGGTATGGCGAAAGTGGTGTTCGAGGCGTCGAAGACCGACCCCACGGCGCTCGACCAGGCCTTCCTCGACCAGTACACGAGCGGCCTCGACGCCTACCGCGCCCTCGTCGAGGCGACGCCGTGGTCGGAGCTCGTCGAGCAGGCGGGACTCACCGAGGCCGAGATCCGCGCGGCCGCCGACATCTATCTCGCCTCGAAGGCGTGCGTGATCAGCTGGTGCCTCGGAGTCAGCCAGCACCAGCACGGCGTCGACACGGTGCGCGAGATCGTCAATCTGCTGCTGCTCCGCGGCAACGTCGGCCGCAAGGGCACCGGTCCCTCCCCCGTGCGCGGCCACAGCAACGTGCAGGGCAACCGCACCTGCGGCATCAACCACAAGCCCACCGAGGAATGGCTGGCGAAGCTCGACGAGGTGTGCGGCATCACCTCGCCACGCGAGCCCGGCCTCGACACCGTGCACACGGTCGCGGCCCTGCACCGTGGTGACCTCAAGGTGTTCCTCGGCATGGGCGGCAACTTCGTGCGGGCCGCTCCCGACACCAAGCTGACCGCCGAGGGCATGGGCCGCTGCGAGCTGACCGTACACGTGAGCACCAAGCTCAACCGCAGTCACCTCACCCACGGCAAGGAGGCGCTCATCCTCCCGTGCCTCGGCCGCACCGAGCGCGACATGCAGGAGGCGGGCCCGCAGTCGATCTCGACCGAGGATGCCATGAGCTCCGTCATGCTCTCGCTCGGCTCCCGCAAGCCCGCGTCGCCGCACCTGCTCAGCGAACCCGAGATCATCGCGCGCATCGCGCGGGCGACCATGCCCGGCTCGGCGACCCCGTGGGAGTGGTACGTGGGCGACTACGACCGCATCCGCGACACGATGGCGAAGGCGCTGCCCGGCTTCGAGGGCTTCAACGAGCTGGTGCGCCAGCAGTACGGATTCCGCATCCCTCAGCCCGCGCGCGAGCGCGACTTCCAGACGCCCTCCGGCAAGGCGGAGTTCTCGGATGCCGAACTGCCGAACGTCATCCCCGAAGAAGCCGACGTGCTGGTGCTGCAGACCATGCGCTCGCACGACCAGTGGAACACGACGATCTACTCGGCCGACGACCGCTACCGCGGCGTGCGCAACATCCGCGAGCTGGTGTTCATGAACCGGCGCGACATGAAGGAACGCGGTCTCGCCGAGGGCGACCTCGTCGACATCGTGGCGACCTCGCGAGACGGGTCGGTGCGCCGTGTGACCGCGTTCCGCGCCCTGGAGTACGACACCCCGCGCGGCAGCGCCGCCGGCTACTTCCCGGAGCTGAACGTGCTGCTCGGCCCCGATGACTACAGCCGCCAGAGCGATCAGCCGCTGATGAAGGACATCCGGGTCAGGATCGCGAAGACGGCGTGACGCCGGGTCACGGCCCGGGCCGTCGTGGCTCGGCTCCGGCCGGTGCCACGCCGGGACCGGGCTGAAGTCCCGTCCATGTGCACATCGGCGGGTCGATTGCCCGACCCGCCGATGCGTACCTGCCCGCGGCGGCGTGTCGACCGCGTCCTCCGCCGTTGCGCACGGCCACCGTGCCCGACGCCGCGGCATCCGCCCCGGCCTCAGGCCGGCAGCACCCCCGTGCGCGCGAGCTCGGCGTACCAGCGCCCGCTGTCCTTCACGGTGCGCTCGAGGGTGTCGAAGTCGACGCGGACGATGCCGAAGCGCTTCGCGTAGCCGTAGCCCCATTCGAAGTTGTCCATCAGCGACCACACGAAGTAGCCGCGCAGATCGACGCCCTGCTCGAGGGCGCGGTGGGCGGCGGTGAAGTGACGGCGCAGGTAGTCGAGCCGTTCCGGGTCGGGGACGGACCCGTCGCCGGCCACGACGTCGTCGAACGCGGCGCCGTTCTCGGTCACCATGAGCGGCTGCTGCGGGAACTGCTCGCGCAGCGACAGCAGGAGCTCCTCGAGTCCCTCGGGCGCGATGTTCCAGCCCATGGCGGTCGACGGGCCCGGCTGCGGCAGGAACTCGAGCACGTCGTCGCTCCCGGGCCACGCCGTGCCGCCGGCGGCGGCCTTGTGTCCGTCGTTGCTCTGCTTCGGCGACACCCCGTCCCAGATCTGCGCGGTGACGGTGGAGTAGTAGTTCACGCCCAGCACGTCGAGGGGCTGATGGATGGCATCCAGGTCGCCCTCGTGCACGAACGACCAGTCGGTGACGGATGCCGTGTCGGCCAGCAGGTCGTCGGGATAGGCCCCGCGCAGCATCGGGCCGGTGAAGGCCCGGTTGGCGAGGGCGTCCACGCGTCGCACCGCCTCCGCCGCCTGCTCACCGCGGCCCCGCGGCACGTGGAAGTTCAGCGTCACCGAGTACTCCGGGTCGCCGGTCGAGGTGGCCCGCAGCGCCTGCACCGCGCGGCCGTGCGCGAGGTTCAGGTGGTGCACCGCGGCGAGCGCGGCGGCCGGTTCGTGTCGCCCCGGCGCGTGTCCGCCCTGCCCGTAGCCGAGGTAGGCCGAGCACCAGGGTTCGTTCAGCGTCGTCCAGGTGTGGATGCGATCGCCCAGAGCCGCGCCCATGATCTCGGCGTAGCGCTCGAAGGCGTCGGCCGTCGCGCGCATCGGCCAACCGCCGGCATCCTCCAGGGTCTGCGGCAGATCCCAGTGGTACAGCGTCGCCACCGGCCGGATGCCCCGCTCGAGCAGGCCGTCGACGAGACGCGAGTAGAAGTCGACGCCCGCCTGGTTGACCGCGCCGGTGCCCTCGGGGACGATGCGCGGCCACGCGATCGAGAACCGGTAGGCGCCGAGGCCCAGCTCCGCCATGAGATCGAGGTCGGCCTCCCAGCGGTGGTAGTGGTCGCAGGCCACGTCGCCGGTGTCGCCGTTCCAGACGCGACCCGGGGTCTTGCTGAAGGTGTCCCAGATCGAGGGGAGCCGGCCGTCCTGCGCCGCCGCCCCCTCCACCTGGTAGGACGCCGTGGCCGAGCCGAACGTGAAGCCCTCGGGGAAGACGAGCCCGCTGTCGCGGTAGTCGGTCGAGCCGACCGTCGGGGGAAGGGTCATCGGGAAGGCTCCTCGAGGTCGACGGTGAGGACGGACGATCGCCCGTCGGGGGTCGTGACGATGATCTCGCGCGTTCCGCTGCCGCCGGGGAAGACGCGCACCTCGAGTCCGTCGAGGTAGTCGTAGTCGGGCCGGTCCCCCCGCGCCCCCCACGGGATGACGGCGCCCGGGCGGGCGTACAGCGGCAGGCTGTCGAAGCCGTGGCGTTCGCGCAGCCACCGCCCGCCCTCGACCGTCTCGCCGCTCAGCAGGTGGGTCCAGCGCCCCTCGGGGAGGTAGAACTCCACATCGCCCTCGGCCGAGAACACCGGCGCGACGAGGAGGTCGGAGCCGAGCATGTACTGCCGATCGAGGTGGGCGACGGCCGGGTCGTCGGGGAACTCCAACGCCATCGGCCGCATGACCGGCACGCCGGTGTCGGCGGCGGTCAGACCGAGCTGGAAGAGGTACGGCATCAGCCGCATCTTGAGGTTCGTGAACAGGCGCGTGATCTCCACCGCCTCGTCGTCGAACTGCCACGGCACGCGGTACGACTCGGATCCGTGGAAGCGACTGTGGGTTCCGAGCAGGCCGAATGCGGTCCAGCGCTTGAACACTGCGGCATCCGGAAGCCCTTCGAAGCCGCCGATGTCGTGACTCCAGTGCGCGAAGCCGCTCATCGCGAGCGACAGGCCTCCGCGCAGGGTCTCGGCCATCGACGCGAACGTCGAGGTGGAGTCCCCTCCCCAGTGCACGGGCATGCTCTGCCCGCCGGCCGTGGCCGACCGCGCGAACAGCACCGCGTCGCCCTCGCCGCGCTCCTGGACGAGCACGTCGTAGACCGCGCGGTTGTACAGCTCGGTGTAGAGGTTGTGCATGCGGTCGGGCGCGGTGCCGTCGGCGTAGACGACGTCGAGGGGGATGCGCTCTCCGAAGTCGGTCTTGAAGCAGTCCACGCCCTGTCGCACGAGGCGTCGGAGGTGCTCCTGGAACCAGCGGGTGGCATCCGGGTCGGTGAAATCGACCAGGCCCATTCCGGCCTGCCACAGGTCCCACTGCCACACCGATCCGTCGGCTCGGCGCACGAGGTAGCCCGCTTCGGCCGCCTCGGCGAACAGCGGCGAGGCCTGGCCGATGTACGGGTTGATCCACACGCACACGCGCAGGTCGCGCTCGTGCAGGCGCCGGAGCATGCCGTCGGGGTCGGGGAAGACGCGGGGATCCCACTCGAAGTCGCACCACTGGAACTCGCGCATCCAGAAGCAGTCGAAGTGGAACACCGACACGGGCAGCTCGCGGCGGGCCATCTCGTCGATGAACGAGGTGACGGTCGCCTCGTCGTAGTCGGTGGTGAAGCTCGTGGACAGCCACAGGCCGTACGACCATGCCGGCACGACCGGGGGCCGGCCGGTGAGAGCCGTGTAGCGCGAGAGGACGTCCTTCGGGGTCGGGCCGTCGAAGACGAAGTACTCCAGAGCCTCGCCCGCGACGGAGAACTGCACGCGCTCGACCGCCTCGGAGCCCACCTCGAAGGACACGTGGCCCGGGTCGTTGACGAGTACGCCGTACCCGCGGTTCGAGACGTACAGGGGCACGTTCTTGTACGCCTGCTCACTGGAGGTGCCGCCGTCGGCGTTCCAGATGTCGACGGACTGGCCGTTCTTCACCAGCGGCCCGAACCTCTCGCCGAGGCCGTAGACGAGCTCGCCGACGCCGAGGTCGAGCTGCTCGTGGACGAACGTGCGCGGCGGGCTCGATCCCGCCGGGTCGACGATCGCCCGGTCGACCTGCGCCCCCTCGTCGAGGGTGACGTAGGCCTGGGCCTTGGCCGCGCTGGCGGTGAGCAGACGGCCGTCCGATCGGAACGACAGCGCCCACGGCGCACCGGCGGTCACCCGCGCCTCGAGGGCCCCACTGCGCAGCACCCCCGCCTCCGCATCGACCGCTCCGGCCCCGCGACCGGCGCCCGGCAGCGGGAAGGAGCAGCCGCGGCCCCGACCGGTGTGGTGCTCGATGCGCACGCGCACGACCCCCTCGGCCGGCGACGACAGGGTGGTGGTGAGCACGGGCCGGTTCAGCGTGTCGCCGCGGCGCTCGATCACCTTCGTCGGGGCCAGCACGCGCAGGCCCGGACCGTCGATCGTCTCGACCTCGCGGATGTCGACCGCCTCCTGCGCGTACAGCGCGCGCACGCCCGGCCGCAGCTGCCAGAACCCGTCGGTGAACTTCATCGCTCCTCCTCCACGACGACGACGGCTCCGGATGCCACCCGCACGGTGCCGTCGTACCGTTCACCGGTCACGAGGTCGCGCCCCGACGCCGCCGCCGAGCGCTCGGCATCCGTGTGGTTGAGGAGGAAGAGGTACGACGAGCCGTCGCCCACCCGTCGGATCACGTCGAGCCCGGGCTCGGACGCGACCACCGGGCCCACCCCGGCGGCGGCGAGCAGATCGGACAGCACCGCGTCGAGACCTTCGGTGTCGGGGCGGGTCGCGAGGTACGACGCGCTGCCACGTCCGAGCGAACGCCGCGTCCAGGTCGCCGTGCCGGAGCGTTCGCCGCTGGTCACGCGCGCGCGCACCTCGCTGTCGCGGGCATCGACGTCCTCGAGCCACACCGATGCCGTATGGCCGCTGTCGAGCGTCACGCTCTCGCCCGCCATGAGCGGGAAGAACTCGTCGACGCGGATGCCGAGCAGATCGCGGAAGGCGCCCGGATATCCGCCGGCGCGCACGCGGTTCTCGGGGTCGACGATGCCGGAGAGGTACGTCACGAGCACATGGGCGCCGTCGTTCGCGAGCCGCTCGAGGCGCGCGGGCAGCGCGTCATCGGCCAGGTAGAGCGTGGGAACGACGACCGCCGCGTATCCGTCGAGGTCGGCCGAGGACGGCAGCACGTCGACGGCGACGCCGCGCAGCGTGAGGGCGCGGTGGATCGCGATCGGCATGTCCATCGGGTCGACGAGGTCGCTGGGCATGCGGCCGCTGCGCAGGGCCGCGACCGTGTCGTGGTCGAAGAGCAGGGCGACCCGCGCCTTCTCGACCCGCGTCCCCCGCACGGGGGCGAGGGCCTTCAGCGTCGCGCCGAGCCGTTCGACGTCGCGGAAGATCGCGGAGTCCGCCCCGGCATGCGGCAGCATCGCCGAGTGGTACTGCTCGGCTCCCGCCGTCGACGCCCGCCACTGGAAGAACAGGATGCCGTCGGAGCCCCGAGCCACGTGCGCGAGGGAGTCGCGCGCCATCTCGCCGACGGACTTCGCGCGGTTCACGCCCTGCCAGTTCACCGCGGCCGTCGAGTGCTCCATGAGCATCCAGGGGCGCCCGCCGACCAGGCCGCGCACGCGGTCGGCGCTGAAGGCCAGCTCGCTGTGCCGGAACGGGTCGGCCCCGATCGTGTAGTGGTCGTTCGCGACGATGTCGACCTCGCGGGCCCACACCTCATGATCGGTGGCGCCCGGGGTGTTCATCACCATGAAGTTCGTCGTGATCGGGATTCCGGGGGTGATCCGTCGCAGTTCGTCGCGCTCGGCGCGGTAGTGGCCGATCAACGCGTCGGAGGTGAAGCGCTCGAAATCGAGCAGCAGACCGGGGTTGTGCCCCGTGCGTGCGCCGCGCGGCGGCTCGATCTGGTCGAACGAGGTGTAGTGGTGGCCCCAGAACGCGGTGCCCCACGCAGCGTTCAGACGCGAGACCTCGCCGAAGCGCTCGGCGAGCCAGAGGCGGAAGGCCGCGGCCGTCTCCTCGCTGTAGCAGCGCCCGTTCTCATTGCCGATCTCATTGCTGACGTGCCACATGCGCAGCGCCGGATGCGAGCCGTACCGCTCGGCGATCGCGCGCACGACGCGCAGCGCGTAGCGGCGGAACACCGCAGAACTCGGCGACCAGGCGAGGCGCCCTCCCTGCGCGGTGCGGTGGCCGTCGGCATCCACCGTCGCGATCTCGGGGTGCGCCCGCAGGAGCCAGATCGGCGGCGCCGCGGTCGGGGTGGCCAGGTTCACCCCGATTCCGCCGGCGTGCAGCAGGTCCATGATGCGGTCCAGCCACCCCCAGTCCCAGACCCCGTCGGCGGTCTCGAGCAGGCCCCACGAGAAGATGCCGAGCGACACCGAGGTCACTCCCGCGCGCTGCATCAGCGCGATGTCCTCGGGCCACAGCTCCTCGGGCCATTGCTCGGGGTTGTAGTCGGCTCCGAAGGCGATGCCGTCGGCGATCCAGTCGAAGCGGGTGGGGGCGGGCAGGTCGGCGGCGTGCGAGGAGAAGTCGTTCATGGTTCTTTCGTGGGGAGGAGGCGCGAGCGGAGGACGTCAGCCCTTGAGGCTGCCGCTGACGAGGTCGAGTCGCCAGAAGCGCTGCAGGAAGATCATCAGGAGCAGGAGCGGCACGATGGCGAGCAGCGCACCGACGATTGCGAGCGAGTAGAGCGCGGGCGTCCCCGTGCCGCGATTGAGCAGCAGGTAGAGACCCGTGGTGAGGGGATAGAGCTGCTCGTTGCTGAGCATGATGAACGGCAGCAGGAAGTTGTTCCAGATGCCGACGAACTGCAGCATGAACACGGTGATCAGGCCGGGGACCATCACGGGCATCGCGATCGACAGGAATATGCGGAACTCGCTCGCCCCGTCGAGGCGAGCGGCCTCGACGGTCTCCTCCGGCACCGACGACTGCGCGTAGATGGTGGCGAGATAGATGCCGAACGGGTTGATGATGCTCGGCAGCAGCACGGCCCAGTACGTGTTCGCGAGGCCCAGCTCGGCCATGAGGAAGTACTGCGGGATCGCGAGGGTGATCTGCGGCAGCATGACGCCCGCGAGCAGCACGTTGAACACCACGGCGCGCCCCCGGAACCGGTAGCGGGCGAGCGCGTACCCGGCCGCCGCCGACACGAGGGTCGACAGGACGGCTCCGCCCCCGGCGTAGAGCAGGCTGTTGCCCGCCCACTTCCAGTACACGCCGCCGCCGTAGGTGGAGAGGTCGACGAGGTTCTGCCAGAACCCGGTCCCGGGCAGGAACGAGAAGGTGCTGAACAGCTCCCCGCGCGACTTCGTCGAGGCGGTGATCACCCAGACGATCGGGATGAGCGTGTAGATCGCGCCCATCAACAGCACGAGGGTGGGGATGACGCGGCCCCGGGTCACGGGGCGTGGGCGGCGCGCGGGCGGCCGCGGGGCGCGCGTCGTGGGGGCGTCGGCGGTGAGGGTGGCCATCAGTTCTCTCCGAAGGTGCGGCGCTGCAGGAGGCGGAGGAGCCCGAGCGAGACGACGAGGGTTCCCAGGGCCAGCACGACCGAGGCGGCTGCCGCTCCCGAGGTGTTGTCCAGGTTGAACGCGTCGCGGTAGATCTTCATCAGCGGGAAGAAGTTGAACGAGATCGAGTTCGACATCGACCGCAGCGTCGTGGGTTCGCCGTACGCCTGGAGCGTGGCGATGATCGAGAACAGGAACGTCAGCACGAGCGCGGGGGTGAGCAGGGGCACCTTGATCCGCCAGGCGATCTGCCATTCCGAGGCGCCGTCGATCTTGGCCGCCTCGTAGAGCTCGCTGGGGATGGACCGCAACGCGGTGTACATCACGATCATGTTGAAGCCGACGCCCGCCCACACGGCGATGTTCGACAGCGACAGGTAGAGCCACGAGCCGTTCAGGAAGTCGACCGACGGCAGCCCCACCGCCTGCAGCACGTAGGTCGCAGGGCTCGTGCGCGGAAGATAGAGGAAGCCCCACAGCAGAGCGCCGATCACCCCGGGCACGGCATACGGCAGGAAGATCGCGAGGCGCGAGAAGCGGGCCAGGCGCACCCCGGGCAGATCCAGCAGCAGCGCGAACGTCAGCGCGAGACCGAGGGTCAGCGGCACCGAGATGAGGGCGAAGATCCCGAGCCGACCCAGGGATGCCACGAGTTCGGGATCGGTGAGCGAGGCGACGTAGTTGTCGAGACCGACGAAGGTCTGCCGACGGATGCCGAAGGCGCCGCCGCTGGAGCGCAGCTGCATGACGCTGAGGTAGATGGCGTACCCGATGGGCACGATGAGGAACATCGTGAACAGCGCGAGCGCGGGCGCGAGGAACGCCCACGGGGCCACGCGGGGCCGGAGGGAGGTGCGCCGGGATGCCGCGCGCGAGACGGTGGTGGTCACAGGTCGTTCTCCTGGGTCGGCGGTGGGAGGGCGCGGGCCCTCCCACCGCGGGGCGATCACTGGACCGTGAATCCGGACTTCTCGAGGTCGGCGACCACGGCATCCTGAGCCGACTTCAAGACGGCGGTGTACGAGCCGCCGTTCTGCGTCGCGGCCTTCACCCCGTCGGACCACGAGTCGAAGGCCACCTGCACGTTCGGACCCCAGGTGAAGGGGGCACTGTTCTCGGCGATGTCGACGGCGAGGTCCCAGAAGTCCGCCTGGTCGCTCACCAGGTCGGGCACGGGCTGACCCGCGAGCTGCGACTGGCCCGCCGAGGAGGCCGGGAACAGTCCGATGTCGATGAGCCCCTTGGTGCCCTCGTCGCTCGCATTGAGCCACTGGAGGAACTCGACGGCCTCCTTCGGGTGCTCGGTGTTCTTGGTAACCATGACGGAGGAGCCGCCCATGAAGCCGGTGCCGGTCTCGCCGTCCCACGTGGGCATCTTCGCGGCGGCCCAGAGGCCCGCGGTGTCGGGCGCCACCGAGAACGCGGCGGCGGGTGCCCAGGCCCCCGCGGTCCAGCTGAGGATGCTGCCGTCGTTCATCTTCGTGCCCCACTCCGGGGTGAAGAAGTGCGTGGTGTCGACGAGACCCTGCTCGACCAGCGGCTGCCAGAAGTCCACGACGCGCTGCGTGGGGGCCTCGTCGATGCCGACCTTCCAGGCGTCGCCCTCGGTGGCCCACCACTCGGCGCCGAGGGGCTGCGCGTAGGCGGCCATCGTCGACGCATCGTCGGGGTAGCCCCCGAGCAGGGTGCCGGGGAGGGTGGTCTTCACCGTCTGCGCCAGTGCCGCGTACTCGTCCCAGGTGGACGGCGCGGTCCATCCGTTCTGGTCGAAGACGTCCTTGCGGTACATGAAGATCATGGGGCCGGTGTCCTGGGGCACGGCGTACACGCCGTCTCCGACGGTGACCAGGCTCAGCGCCCCCTCGGAGAAACCGTCGGTGAACGTGTCGGCGTACTCGCTGATGTCGAGAGCCACGTCGCTGACGACCATGTTGGGCAGCTTCTGGTACTCGGCCTGGGCGAGGTCGGGACCCTCGCCCGCGCGCTGTGCCGCGAGCAGCTTGGCGATCATGTCGTCGGCGCCCGCGGCCTCGACCACCTTCACCTGGATGTCGGGATTCTGCTCGTTCCAGACATCGATGACGTCGCCGATGCCGGGTGCCCACGCCCAGTACTCGAGGGTCACCGGACCCGAGGACTGCCCCGCATCGCCGGCGCAGCCGGCGGTGGTCAGGACGGCGGCACTCGCGACGGCGAGGGCCCCGACGCGGAAAAGACTGCTGCGCTTCACGAACTACTCCTTTGTAGGTGCGACCGGCTCCGGGCGAGGGTGCGGCCGATGCTCCCCGGGGCCGACCCCCGGGTGCTCGCGTCCTACCCTCGCCGCCCCGCTCGATTTTGTCAACCTATGAAACAAAAACGATCCGCGCGCACGCGAAGGAGGTCCCCGCGTCGGGGGCGGTGTGCGCCGGGTCAGACCGAGAGCAGCTCGCGGATCGCCGTCGCGGCGGCGCCGCGGGCGTACAGACCGAAGGCGAAAGGCGGTCGGTCGATGCGGACGCTCGTGCGCGGAACCTGCTCCAGGTGCGCGCTGAGGCCGTCGTCGAACGCGGCGGGGTCCAGGTCGAGCATGTCGAGGCCCTCGCCCATGAGCGAGATCAGCTCCGGGTCGAGGAGGTTCACCGTCTCGGCCACCGCCGCCCCCAGGGCGTAGGCCGCCGACGCGAACGCCGCGCGCTCGCGCCCGTCGGCGGCGCGCGCACGCTCGAGGGCGACGGCATAGTCGCCGGGCGCCACGCCGGCGTTCGCTTCGATGGCCGGCATGCTCACGAAGCTGTGCACGCAGTCGGGGTGCCCGTTCGTGCACGGACGCCCCGTCCGGGCGATCCGGGTGTGACCCACCCGGCCGCTGCGCCCGTGAGACCCCTGCACCAACTCGTCGTCGATCACGACGCCGCACCCGATGCCGGCGCCGACCCCGTAGACGACGACGGAGCGGTGGTCGACGCCGCTGCCGAACCAGTGGTGAGCGGCTGTCAACGCGTGCACGTCGTTCGCGATGGTGACGGGCATCCCGACCCGCTCGGCCAGCAGCCGCGCCAGCGGCACCGGGGCGCTCCACCCGAGCAGGGGCGAGCTCGCCACGAGGGGCTCCCCCTCCCGTCGCAGGACGTCGGCCGCGAGCCCGACGCCGAGCGCCGACATCGTCCCGTGCCGGGCTCCCAGCGCCCGGGTCGCGTCGACGATCGCGTCGACGACCTCACCCTCGGCCGGCGAGACGAGGGCGATCTCGAGTTCGTCGACGACGGTCGCAGCGAGGTCGGTGACCACCGCGTACACCCGCTCCGCGGTCACCTTCACCCCGACGAAGTGCGCCGCCTGCGGACGCAGGTGCAGCTCTTCGGCGGGGCGCCCGCGCGAGGCGCTGGCCAGCATGTCGCCCGGCAGGATCAGACCCGCATCGACCAACTCGCGCGCCACTCGCGTGAGGCTCGCACGCGAGAGCCCCAGGCGCTCCGCGATGCGGATGCGAGAGCGCGGCCCGTGCACCAGCAGGTCCAGCAGCACCCGCCGACCCGTCGCGCTCAGCGCCGACCACCGCAGGGGCGGGCCCGAGGCGATCTCGGCGGGGTGCGACGTCACGAGATGAGGCTACGCCCCACCGGCACTCGCAGACCCTCCTCCCGCGGTGCCGGCGGCGCGGCAACCGGCGAACGAGACCGTGGATGCCATCGCCCCGGCGCTCGCGCGGGCGCAGCCCCCACCGCACGGCGCCGTCGAGGTCGAGGCACAGGCGCACAGCCTCCCGCCCCTGATCAGGAGGGGATGACGGCGCTCCACCGCTCCAGCGCCGTCGCGGTCGCGATCCGGACGGCGGTGGCGGGTTCCTGACGCGCCCGCCGCTCGCCCACGGTCTCGACGAGCGAGATCGCGCGCAGGTCCGCCGCCCCCGCGTCGACGACCCCCGCGACCACGAGGGCGCGCACCCCGTGCGCCGCGGCGAGCGCGAGCACGTGCCCGGGGCCTTTCCCGGCCAGGGAGGTCTCATCGAAGGCCCCCTCGCCGGTGAGCACGAGGTCGGCGCCCGCGATCAGCGCGTCCAGCCCCAGCGCGTCGGAGACGTAGGCGGCCCCGTCGACCAGCTCCGCACCCGCCGCCGACAGCGCGCCCGAGAGCCCACCCGCGGCGCCCGTGCGGGGAACGCGACGCACGTCGCATCCGAAGCGAAGCGCCCACTCCGCGGCATCCGTCTCGAGCCGCTGCGTGAGGCGCCGCACCATGGCGGCATCCGCCCCCTTCTGCGGCGCGAAGACCCGCGCAGCGTCGTCGAACGCGACGGTCGTGTCGGTCAGCACGGCGACCCGCCCGGAAGCGAAGGGGACGCGATCACCGAGAGCCTCGAGCGCTCCGCGTCCGCCGTCGGTCATCGCCGAGCCGCCCATGCCGACGACGATGCGCGACGCGCCGCCGTCGAGTGCGAGGGCGACGAGCTCGCCCACGCCCCGGCTCGTGGCGGCCCACGGATCGTTGCCGCTCGCTCCCCCGGCGAGCACGAGCCCGGATGCAACGGCCGACTCGATGACGGCCCGATCGCCGTCGAGGCGCCACGGCGCACGCACCGGCGCCCCCCGGGGTCCGGTCACCACGTCCTCGCGGTTCGCGCCGCCGAGAGCGTCGAGCGTGCCGTCACCGCCGTCGGCGATGGGCACGCCCACCACCTCCGCGCTGCGTCGCCACGCGTGCACGGCCTCGGCCATGGCATCCGCCGCCGCCCGGGCACTCAGGGTGCCCTTGAACTTGTCGGGGGCGACGATCACGCGCATGCGGCCGCGTCAGACGTCGGCGCTGACGAGCACGCCCTGCCGCTGCAGGTCGGCTTGCACGCGGGAGACGACGTCCTGATACGCCGTGTGCAGCTTCCGCTGCTCCAGACCGTCGTCGCTGCCGCCGGCCGGCTGGAAGATCGGGCGGTGCAGGTCGACGCGGACGGTGCCGTCCAGGTCGGTGAAGCGCACGTCGAGCACCTCGCGCACGTCGGCGTCGTTCGCGCGCAGACCGAGGAACATGGTCGTGGCGACGCTGCCGTGGGTCGCCTTCCAGTGGTCGCGCCCCTCGGTCACGGTGAAGCCGGCCGCCTCGAGCGCGGTCCGCGTGGCCTGCTGGGCGGCGGCGAGGTCGCCCGAGACGACGAGGTGGAAGTTCAGGATGGCCATGGGCGTGCGCCTTTCGCTCGGGTGCGGCCAGCCTGTCGGTTCCGCCCTCCTCTGCACAACCTCGGTTCGCGCCGCTCGGTGCGGACGGCGGGTGTGCGAACCGTCGCGCGGCGAGGGCGGCGGAACGGATGCCGTCCTCGACCCCTCCTCCCCGCAGCCTCCCCACCCGGGGAGGTGAGATGACCGCCCGGGCATGTCGGCCCGCCCAACTAGACTGGCTCCCGTCCGGCCCCTGCGATTCTTGGAGCTCAGCCGCGTGACCACCCCGAACCCCGCCGCCCGTACCGCCCTCGCCGATACGGTCGAGAACGCGATCGCCACGCCCGAGAAGGACCAGCCCTACGGCGCTCTGGGCCTGAAGAGCGATGAGTACGCGAAGATCCGCGAAATCCTGGGCCGCCGCCCCACCAGCGGCGAGCTGGCGATGTACTCGGTCATGTGGAGCGAGCACTGCTCCTACAAGTCGAGCAAGATCTACCTCCGTCAGTTCGGCCAGAAGGTCAGCGACGAGATGAAGACCCGCCTCATGGTGGGCATGGGCCAGAACGCCGGCGTCGTCGATGTCGGCGAAGGCTGGGCGGTCACCTTCAAGGTCGAGTCGCACAACCACCCGAGCTACATCGAGCCCTTCCAGGGCGCCGCGACCGGCGTCGGCGGCATCGTCCGCGACATCATCTCGATGGGCGCCCGTCCCGTCGCGGTCATGGACCAGCTGCGCTTCGGCGCGATCGACCACCCCGACACCCCCCGCGTCGTGCACGGCGTCACCAGCGGCATCTCGTTCTACGGCAACTGCCTGGGCCTGCCCAACATCGGCGGCGAGACGGTCTTCGACGCCGTCTACCAGGGCAACCCGCTCGTCAACGCCCTCGCGGTCGGCGTCATGCGCCACGAAGACATCAAGCTCGCCAACGCCACGGGCGTGGGCAACAAGGTCGTGCTGTTCGGCGCGCGCACGGGCGGCGACGGCATCGGCGGCGCGAGCATCCTGGCATCCGACACCTTCGCCGACGGCGGACCCACGAAGCGCC
The DNA here is from genome assembly GCF_032464915.1 of Microbacterium galbum. Taxonomy (NCBI): domain Bacteria; kingdom Bacillati; phylum Actinomycetota; class Actinomycetes; order Micrococcales; family Microbacteriaceae; genus Microbacterium; species Microbacterium galbum. Next base: position 1,333,257 of record NZ_JAWDIS010000001.1, read on the forward strand.
CCGCGGTCCAGGTCGGCGACCCGTTCGCCGAGAAGGTGCTCATCGAGTGCTGCCTCGAGCTCTACAAAGACGATCTGGTCGAGGCCATCCAGGACCTCGGGGCCGCGGGCATCTCGTGCGCCACGAGCGAGCTGGCCGCCAACGGCGACAGCGGCATGAAGGTCGAGCTGTCGAAGGTGCTGCTGCGCGACCCGTCGCTCACGCCCGAAGAGATCCTCATGTCGGAGTCGCAGGAGCGCATGATGGCGATCGTCGCGCCCGAGAAGCTCGACGCGTTCCTCGCCGTCGTCGGCAAATGGGACGTCGAGACGAGCGTGCTCGGCGAGGTCACCGGCGACGGACGCCTCGTCATCGACTGGTACGGCGAGCGCATCGTCGACGTCGACCCCTCGACCGTCGCGGTCGACGGCCCCGTCTACGAGCGTCCCGTCGCCTACCCGACGTGGATCGACGCGCTGCAGGCCGACTCCGCCGCATCCCTCCCCCGGGCGACGGATGCCGACGCCCTCCGCGAGCAGTTCACCACGCTGGTGGCGAGCCCCAACCTCGCCGACACGTCGTGGATCACGAACCAGTACGACTACTACGTGCTGGGCAACACCGCGCTGAGCTTCCCCGACGACGCCGGCATGATCCGCGTCGACGAGGAGACCGGCCTCGGCTTCGCCATCGCGACCGACTGCAACGGCCGCTACAACCAGCTCGACCCCTACAACGGCGCGAAGCTCGCCCTCGCCGAGGCGTACCGCAACGTCGCCGTCACCGGTGCCGTGCCCACCGCGGTCACCGACTGCCTCAACTTCGGCAGCCCCGAGAACCCCGAGGTCATGTGGCAGTTCAGCCAGGCCGTCGAGGGTCTGAGCGACGGCTGCCTCGAGCTCGGCATCCCGGTCACGGGCGGCAACGTGTCGTTCTACAACCAGACCGGCGACCAGCCGATCCACCCGACCCCGGTGGTCGGCGTGCTCGGCATCATCGACGACGTCGCAGCCCGCATCCCGAGCGGATGGCAGGATGCCGGCGAGAACCTCTACCTGCTCGGTGTCACCGCCGACGAGCTCGACGGTTCGCAGTGGGCCGGCACCATCCACGACCACCTCGGCGGTCGCCCGCCGAAGGTCGACCTCGCGCAGGAGCGCAAGCTCGCCGAACTGCTGCAGGCCGCGGGTTCGCAGTCGCTCGTCTCGAGCGCTCACGACCTGTCGTCGGGCGGCCTCGCACAGGCCCTCGCCGAGGGCGTCATGCGCTTCGGCGTCGGCGCGCGCGTCTGGCTCACCGAGCTCATGGAGCGCGACGGACTGGATGCCACCGCCGCCCTGTTCAGCGAGTCGACCGGTCGCGTGCTGGTGAGCGTGCCGCGCGAGGAGGACGTGAAGTTCCGTGGGCTGTGCGACGGTCGCGGCTATCCGGTGCTGCGCATCGGCGTCACCGACATCGAGCCGGGCACCGAGGCATCCCTCGAGATCCAGGACGTGTTCACCGTCCCCCTCGCGGAACTGCGTCGCCTGTCGACCGAGACCCTTCCCGCGGTCTTCGGACCCACCGTCGCGGAGCCGGTGGCGTGAGCCGATCGCCGCGCGGGATTCGCACCCGCGCGGCATCGGCCGCCCGCTCGACGCCGCCGACACACGGAACGGACCCCAGCCGAGAGGAGATGCGCGATGACCGACGACGACGACATGACCGTCTTCAGTGACAAGCGTCAGAAGCGCGTGAAGATCACCGCCTGGATCGTGATCGGTGCGCTCATCCTCACCGGCGGGGGCGCGACGGTGATCTCGCTCATTCTGGGCTGACGACGCGAGGCCGTTCCGCATGTCCCTGATCGACCCGACTCCTGAGACCGTCGCCACGCTCGACGCCCTCTCCGATGCGGCGCGTGCCCAGCCCACCAGCTTCGCAGCGATGGATGCCCTCTGGCGCGCCGTCTACGCGCTGCCGCACTGGTCGTTCATCGCGCGCGGACCCGACGACGCCCCGTCGCCGTTCATCGGTCAGCTCGCGAACGGGCCGATGGTCTTCGCCTTCACCACGCGACAGCGCGCGCACGACGGAGCCCTCGCGAACGGACTCGACGAAGAGGCCGCCTCACGCGTGCTGAGCGTTCCGCTCCCCGGGGCGGTCGAGTGGCTCGCCGGGTTCGCGCAGCAGGGCGTCGTAGGCGTCGTGTTCGACATGCCCGCGCAGGGCTACACAGCCCCGCTGCAGAACTTCCTGCCGATGCAGGCGCACATCGCGAGCGCTCCTCCGGCCTGACGCGGGTCACGCCAGGGAGGCGAATCGCTCCGTCTTGTCTACCGGACCGATCACGATCAGCAGATCGCCCTCTCCGACGATGGATGCCGCGCCCGCAGCGTGCCACTGCCCGTCGGCCTGCCGGATCTTGACGATCGTCACACCGTGGCGCCGGCGCACGGCCGCCTGCTCGAGGGTCTGACCGACGAGCTCGCGCGGGGCCACGGTCTTCGCGACGACGAGGTCGCGGTCGAATTCGACGTAATCGAGCATCGACCCCCGCACGAGGTGCGCGACGCGGCGGCCCATGTCGGCCTCGGGGTAGACGACGTGCTCGATTCCGAGCTGCTCGAGGATGAGCCCGTGCTGCTCGTTGATCGCCTTCGCCCAGATCGAGCGGGTGCCCATGCGCTTCAACAGCGAGGTCGTCAGGATGCTCGCTTGGATGTCCGATCCGATCCCGACGACGACGCGGTCGAACTCGGCGATCCCGAGCTGCTCCAGGGCCGCCTGCTTCGTCGAGTCGGCCCGCACGACGTGCGTGAGCACGCCGTTGAGCGACTGGACGATGTCTTCGTCGGTGTCGACGCCGAGCACCTCGCTGCCGCTGCGCGCGAGTTCGGTGGCGAGCGCCCCACCGAAGCGCCCGAGACCGATCACCGCGATCGACGTCGCCGCGTTCCCGCGCATCCGGCGCCGGCTGAAGAACGTGTTGCTATCCAATGATCGGACGCTCCTTCGGGAGTTCGTACATGCGCTTCTCCCGCGTCAGCGCCAGGGCGGCGCCGAGCAGGACGGGACCGAGTCGTCCGATGAACATCAGCACGATGAGGATCAGCTGGGCCAGCGTCGGCAGATCCGCCGTGATGCCGGTCGAGAGGCCGACGGTGGCGAACGCCGAGATGACCTCGAAGAAGACCCGGTCGAAGCCGAACGGGCTCAGCACCATGATCGCCAGGGTCGATCCGACCACGAGAGCGACCGAGAGCAGTGCGACCGTGAGCGCCTCGCGGTGAGTCGATCGGGGAAGACGTTTGCCGAACATGTTGACCGCGGTGTCGCCACGCAGTTCAGCCAGCACGATGAACAGCAGCACCGCGAACGTCGTGATCTTCACACCCCCGGCCGTACCGGCGGGGCCGCCGCCGATGAACATGAGGATGTCGGTGACGAACCAGCTCTCGGGGAACATCTGCGACACGTCGATCGAGTTGAAGCCGGCGGTGCGCGGCATCACCGACATCGTGAACCCGGCGAGCAGACGGCCGGCAGGATCCATCGCCCCCAGGGTCGCCGGATTCGACCATTCCAACGCCGTGAGGACGACCGCCCCCGCGACCAGCAGCACGGCGCTTCCGACGAGCACGGTGACGGTGTTGAGCGTCCATCGCCGGGGGAAGCGGTACTGACGCCAGAGCTCCATGATGACCGGGAAACCAAGGCCGCCGAGGATGATGGCCGCGCAGATCGGCAGGCAGATCAGCGGGTCGGTCGCGAACGACATGAGACTGTCGCTGAAGAGCGCGAAGCCCGCGTTGTTGAACGACGACACCGCGTGGAACACGCCCAGCCAGAGGGAGTGCCCGAAGGACTCGCCGTAGCCGAGCCAGAAGCGTCCGGTGAGCACCAGCGCCACCACGGCCTCGGTGATCAGGGCGATCAGGGCCACCCCGAGGAGCACGCGGCGAACATCGCCGACCGCGACGGTGTGCGTCTCGCTCACGGCCGTGAGGCGGGTGCGCAGCCCGAGTCGTCGCGCGACGAGCAGACCGAGCAGCGTCGCGAGCGACATGACGCCGAATCCGCCGATCTGTATGAGCACCATGATCACGACCTGGCCGAACGGCGACCAGAAGGTCGGGGTGTCGACGATGATGTGCCCCGTCACGCACACGGCACTCGTCGCGGTGAAGAGTGCCTCCATGAAGGTGGCCGGCCGCCCCTGAGTCGCGGTGGGCAGCGAGAGCAGCGCCGTGCCGATGGCGAGGACTCCCCCGAACGCGAGGGCGATGGCCCGGCCGGGTGTGAGGGAGACGCGCCTCCGGGCTGACCCTGCGAAGAGGGCCGCGCGCGTTCGCCGAGTCACCGGCCTACGATCTCACATCCCGCGGCTCACCCCGTGCGCATTCCGGCCCACCGCCCAGCCCGCTGTCGGGAGCCCGGCATAGCATGGGCGTGTGGAACCGCTGTTGGTCTTTCTGGCCGAGTGGTGGTGGATCGGCCCCGCGGCGGCCGGTGCGGGCACCGTCGGCTGGATCGGCGTGCGTCGATCCCGACACCGCGCGCTGCCGGCCGGAGCGACCACCACCGGCGATCGCGCCGCTCGCGCGTGGGCGTCACGCCCCCTGGGCAAGGCGGCGGCGCGGCGCCTCGAACTCGACGCGGCTCTGCTCGATCTGCAGACCGCGCGGCACGCCGTCACCCGCGGACGCGCCGACGTCAAGGTCGCCGACGCCGAGGTGGTGCGCGCTCAGGCCGAGCGGGCGGCATCCCGTGTCCCGTCCGACGTCGTCTCCGCCGCACGCGGACGCCTCACCGACGCGCAACGCGACCTGCGCGCCGCGCTGGCCGAGGTGCGCGCCCGCCGCGCCGGGGTGAGGGCCGCGAAAGCGATGCTCCCCGCGATCCGCGCGGGCAGTGCCCCTCTGCCGGTGGCGCGCCTGCTCTCGGAGCACGACGCGATCCTGGCGCGCTGGATGGCCTACGAGACGGACCCCGGTCTCGCGATCGACTACCCGCAGATGAGCGACTCGCGCTCCCCGCTCCTCGCGGACTTCCTGCGCGCGCACGAGAGGGCGCAGTGGCTGCGGCCCGCGTCGGTGCAGACGCGCCTGGAGCCCGCCGACTACCTCGCCTACCGCGATGCCGTGCGCCGCACCGCGCACGCGTTCGACCGCGCCGAGCGCGCAGCCCGCCAGGGTGCGGACCAGCCCGGCGTCGAGGGCCCCGATGCGTGGAGCCGCGTGGCATCCGATCTGGCCGAGACCGCCCAGCGCGCCCTCGCCCGGTCCATGGAGTCGATGGGCCGCGCCGCCGCCCGCAGCTGGGAGGAGCGCGGCGCCCGACGCGCTCAGAAGCGGACCCCGGATGCCGCGGGCCCCCGGCCGCAGAACGGTCCGGTCTGGCCGCCTCCCGCACGCGATCGGCCGCGACCTCCGGCATCCTGATGACGGCGAAGCCGGGCGGCGTAGCATGGCGCAGGTGCAGGACTTCTGGAACTTCGCCGGCCACTACTGGTGGCTCGTCTTCCCCCTCTTCGGAATGACGATGGGGGCGGTCAACGCGAGGGTGAAGCACCGCGAGGTCACCGCCCGCCGCCGCCACAAAGAGCAGCTGGAGCTGCTGCGGGCGAAGGGTCTGGCCGCGGGGGGCGAGCCTCCTGCCGCGCTCGCCCCGGCGACCGACGACGCCCGCGCCCGTCTCACGTCCGCGCACGACGCAGTCACCCATCGCTGGCTCGAATACGAGCTCGATGCCACCAAACTCATCTCCTACCCCGCGATGAGCGATGGCCGACAGCCGCTGACGGCGGCGTTCCTGCGCGCGAAGAAGGTCGCCGACAATCTGCGACCGGCCGCCGACGAGACGCTCTCGCCCGAGCGCCTGCGCGAATACCGCGAGGCCGTCACCGACTACGAGGTCGCGTTCGACGTCGCCGAGCGCGAGGCGCGCCGCGTCAAGGATGCGGCGTTCACCGCCGACGAACGCAAGCGCCTCGACACGGCCAAGCAGCTGCTCACCGTCGCGACCGATCAGGCGGCGACGTCGAACGAGCGTCAGCTCGCGTACAAGCGCGTGCGCGAGGAGCTCGACGGCCTCATCTGGCTGAGCGACGAGGCGGTCGACGGGCTCGAAAAGAAGGTCGCGCTCGAGCTCCCCCGCGGCTCCACGCAGCCGCGTCCCTCGACGACCCCTCCCGAGCCCGCGGTCTGAGGCGCGCTCCGCCGCATCGCGCGGCCCGCGCCGAACCCCGCGGATTCCGCGGCGCCTTCTCGTCAGCCTGTGCGACGAATGCGCACGGGACCCCGCGCGGTGGTCACATCGACGACCTCGCCCTTCTGCGTGACCTCGACCTCGCCCAGGTCGACCAACTCTCGCGCGGCGTCGCGCGCCGGCTGCATGAGGTCGCGCCACTTCTCGCCGCCGACCGCGCGGGCGGCCTCAGACGGACAGATCGTCTTGCCGGCATCCCTCGCCGCGAGGAGTTCGCGAATGGATGCCACGAGCCGAGGATCCGCACCAGACGACGGGGTCATCTGTCCAGTCTCCCTCCGCTGCGGGGAGTCGGGGCCAGAATGACCCGGTGATCACCGAGCGCCACGCCCCCGACCTCCCCGGTCGCGCCGTCATCGCCCAGCGGTGGAACCGCGCGGTCTTCGTGCACTGGCGGATCGACCCGGGGGAGGTCGCGCCGCTCCTGCCGCCCGGAACCCGTCCCGACATGCACGACGGGTCGGCCTGGGTGGGGCTCGTGCCGTTCGTGCTGAGCGAGTTCCGCTTCCTGCCCCTGCCCCCGGTGCCCTTCGTGGGCACCTTCACCGAGATCAACGTCCGCACCTACGCCGTCGACGACGCCGGGCGTCGCGGCGTGGTCTTCCGCACGCTCGAGGCGGAGCATCTCGCGCCGGTCCTCGCGGCTCGGGCCCTCTTCGGCCTGCCTTACCGCTGGGCGCGCGCCGGCGTGCGCACCGAGGGCGAGCGCATCGAGTACCGCTCGCGACGCCACGGGGGCCGGCAGCCGGGCACGCGGATCCGGGCCCGGCTGGGCACGGAGACGGTCGACGACGACCTCTCGCGCTTCCTGACCGCGCGCTGGGGCTTCCACGAGCGCCACCTGGGCCGCACGATCTGGGCCGCGAACAGCCACGAGCCGTGGCCCCTCGTCACCGCCGAGCTCGAGGCGATCGACGACGAGCTCGTGGCGGATGCCGGTTTCCCGCAGCTGGCGGGACGCGCCCCCGACTCGGTGCTCGCGATGCCCGCCGGCCACCCCGGCTTCATCACGCGCTTCACCGCGGCCCGCGCCATCGCCTGACGGCGCCACGGCCCGGAACGCCGGACGGCCCCCTTCACCCGAGAGCGAAGGGGGCCGTCACTGCGCGCGGGGTCAGTCGCGCTGCGTCGAGAACGCGTCGGGGTTCTGCTCGAGCCACGCGTCGATCGCGTCGGCTTCCTTGCCCTCGCCGTACTCGTTGACGACGAGGTCTTCCAGCGAGCCGTACTGCGCGTCGTCGAGCTGGATGCCGGCGATGAGCTCAGCGGCATCCGGGTAGGTCGAGGCGAAGCCGCTGGTGCCGAGGAAGTGCAGCGCCTCGGGGTCGCCCATCAGGCCCTGGGGGTCTTCGAGGTCCTTCACGTCGTAGGCGTCGTTCGCCCAGAAGGGGCGCCACAGCGTGACGGCGATGTCCTTCTGCGCGGCGATGGCGTTGTCGAGCTCGGTGAGCATCGCCGCGGTCGACGAGGTCACGAGCTCGAGGCCGTCGAGGCCGTACCCGGGCATGGCGACTTCCTGCGTCTGCTTGGTCAGACCCGCGCCGGGCTCGATGCCGTAGATCTTGCCGTCGAAACGCGCGGCGTTCGCCTGGAGCTGGTCGATCGAGTCGATGTCGACGTAGCTCGGCACCGCGATCGTGAGCTTGGCGTCGTCGTAGTAGGCGCCCAGGTCTTCGATCGAGTCGCCGTACGTCTTCATGTAGTCGGCGTGCGTGAGCTCGGGCCAGGCCGAGGGGTAGATGTCGACGTCGCCCTGGGCGAGGCCGGCGTAGAGCGGTCCCGCCTCGGTGAGCGTCTGCATCTCGACGGTGTAGCCGAGCTTGCCGAGCTGGTCCTCGAGCAGGTACGCCGTGCTCAGGCCGTCGGTCCACGAGGGGAGGAAGCCGAGCGTGATGGTGCCCTTGTCGCCACCGTCGCCCGAGCCGCCTTCGGCCTGGTTGCCGCTCGCGCAGCCGGCGAGCGCGAGCGCCGCCACGCTGCCGAGGGCGAGGGTTGCGGTGAGGTGTCGTGTCTTCATTGCTGTGTTCTCTTCCTTTTCGTATGTGATTTCCGTGGGCCCCCCGCGCGAGTTGCCAGGATTCGCCGCTTCAGCACGTGCCGAGGCGACAGATGTTGGCGACTCACGCGAAGGGGAGGGAGGGTCAGCGGCCCGTCGAGATCGGCGCGCGGCGCGGAGACGCTTCCGCGCGCTCGGCCTCGCGTGCGGCATCCGCCGAGGTGTCGACGGGCCCGGCCGCGGGGGCGCCGGCCGTGGCCGCCGCCGTGGAGCGGGCGGCACGACGACGCCCGAGCACTCCGAGCAGCGAGCCGGTGTTGTCGGCGCGATTGCCGAGAGCCGCGGTGAGGCGGTCGAGGTAGACCGCGAGGATGACGACGCTGAGGCCCGCCTCGACACCCTTGGGCAGATTGACGGTCGAGATCGACTGCACGACCTCCTTGCCGAGGCCGTCGGCGCCGACGATGCCGGCCACCACCGCCATCGACAGCGCGAGCATGATGACCTGGTTGACGCCGGCCATGATCGTGGGCGTCGCCAACGGCAACTGGATGCCGCGCAGGATCTGCCACGGGGTGGCACCGAACGCCTGACCCGCCTCGACCGTCTCCGAGTCCACCCCGCGGATGCCGAGCTCGGTCAGTCGCACGCCCGGGGGCAGCGCGAAGATGACGGTCGAGACGACACCGGGCACGACGCCGATGCTGAAGAACGTGATCGCGGGGATGAGGTAGACGAAGGCGGGCATCGTCTGCATGAAGTCGAGGATCGGCTTCAGCACGGCACGCACGGTGCTGTTGCGCGCCGACCAGATGCCGAGCGGCACCGAGATCGCGACGGCGACGATCGTCGCGATGAGCACGAGCGCGAGGGTCTGCATCGCGGTGACCCACTGCCCCATCGCGAGGATGAGGGCGAAGCCCACCACGGTGCCGAGCGCGAGCTTCCACGAGCGCAGCAGCCAGGCCAGGAGCGCAGCGACCACGATGACGACCACGATGGGCGCCGACAGCAGCACGTCGCTGAGCCCGCCGACGAGGAATCGCACGGTCACGGCGATGACGTCGAACAGGCCCGAGAGGTTGTCGCGCAGCCAGTCCACGGCGGAGTCGACCCACGAGCCGACGGGGATGCGGAACCCGTCCATCAGCGCACCCCCTCGGTCTCGGAGGCGACGACCGGCGCGTCGAGCACCGCGTCGATCTCAGCGGAGGGCAGGGGCTGGGGCAGCACGGTGATCTCCTCGGTGGAGCTGGGCCCGGGTCCGAGCGCGGCCAACAGGGTCACGCGCGGGATGACACCGGTCAGGCGGCCGTCGGCATCGAGCACGGCGAGCGGCAGGGGCGACTCGACCGACGGCACGAAGAGGTTCATGAGCACGTCGTCCTCGCGCACCGCCTGGGGCAGGGGCTTGAGCCGGCTGAGCAGGGAATTCTCCCCGGCCCGCACGAGCTTCATGGCATCCCGATCGGTGATGATGCCGAGCGGCTTGCGGTCGCGGTCGGTGACGTAGACGGCCGACATGTAGGCGTCGCGCATCTGGCGCAGGGCGGTCCGGGGACCGGCCGAGGCGTCGACGCGCGGACGCGGACGTTCCATCACGTTGCCGGCGGTGAGCACGCGAGCGCGGTCGACATCCTGCACGAACTGCTCGACGTAGTCGTTCGCCGGGTCGGTGAGGATGTCCTCCGGGGTGCCGATCTGCACGATGCGCCCGTCGCGCATCACGGCGATGCGGTCGCCCAGGAACATCGCCTCGTTGAGGTCGTGGGTGATGAAGACGATGGTCTTCTTCAGCGTCCGCTGCAACTCGATGAGCTGCTCCTGCATCTCGCGGCGGATGAGCGGGTCGAGCGCGCTGAACGCCTCGTCCATCAGCAGGATGTCGGTGTCGGCGGCGAGCGCCCGGGCGATGCCGACGCGCTGCTGCATCCCGCCCGACAGCGCCGAGGGGAGCTTCTCGCCCCAGCCCTCGAGGCCGACGAGGCCGAGGATCTCGTTCGCCTTCGCGAGGCGCTCGGCCTTGCCGACGCCGCGGAGTTCCAGGGGGTAGGCGACGTTGGCCGCGACCGTGCGGTGCGGAAGGAGCGCGAAGTGCTGGAAGACCATCGCGAGGCGATCGCGCCGCAGAGAGCGCAAGCGGGCGGGACCGACACCGGTGAGGGCGTCGCCCTTCACCTCGACGGTGCCGGCGGTCGCCTCGTGCAGGCCGTTCAGCATGCGGATGATCGTCGACTTGCCCGAGCCCGAGAGGCCCATGATGACGAAGATCTCGCCGGGGCGGACGTCGAAGCTCGCGTCGATGACGGCGGCCGTTCCGTGGTCGGCGATCTCGTCGCGCGTCGAACCCGCGCGGAGTTTGTCGACGGCGGCCTGCGGGGCACGGCCGAAGACCTTGAAGAGATTCTTGGCGGCGAGGGCGGGTGTCTCGCTCGCGGGTGCGGACGGAGCGGGCTCCGTCGAAGCAGGCGGATGTGTCACTGGTGCACCTCAGCGGCCTTCGGGTGGCCGCATAGGTCACGCCCGGGTGGCAGCCGTCGGCGCTCTCCGGGGGTGGAGCACGTCGACACCGGACATCGGGTCCGGAGTCCTGGCCGCCGACCGTACGCTCGCGGCATCCCCTCCCCCGAGAAGACACCGACGACCGCGGACTGGTCGGGTGAACGGCCCCTCAAGGGCCTCACCCAACGTTTCACGGTGATGGATCGGCTGGCAAATCGCCCCGCGCCTTGCGGAACCGGGTTCCGTGTGGCACGCGCGCGCGCCTGACCCGACCTCCCGCACGGGGGAGGGATCCATGCACGCGCATGTCACCCCGGGCGTGTCGCAGCGCCCTTGCACCAGGGGGCGGGATGTGCCGAGGTCAGTCGTCCTGCGGCTCGGCCGCGGCCGTGCGGTGGTGGCGGATGACCTCCGCCACGACGAAGTTGAACCACTTCTCCGCGAAGGCCGGATCGAGGTCGGCGTCCTCGGCCAGACGCATCAGCCGCGCGATCTGCTGCTCCTCGCGGGTGGGATCGGATGCCGGCATCCCGTGCTTCGCCTTGAGCACCCCGACCTGCTTGGTGCAGCGGAAGCGCTCGGCCAGCAGGAAGATCAGCGCGGCGTCGATGTTGTCGATGCTGCCGCGCAGCCCTTGAAGGATCGTCGAGGGATCGGCGTCGGTCATGAGTCCTCCCACATCGCTCCGACCCTACCGCGCCGAGCCGTGGGCCGCCGTCGGCGGGAGCCGAGTCCTACAGTGTGACCATGAGCCGATCGACGCGCCCCGACCCGACCGCCGTAGGCGCCGACGCCGGGGCCGCCACGTCGCGCGACAAGCCCGTGTGGTCGGCGATCTCCCGCCCCTACGCGGCGGGCTTCTTCCTCACCCTCGGCGGGCTCACCGCCTTCCTGCTGGCGCTCGCGCTCGGCAAGCTCTCGACGGTGCTCATCTACATCGCGATCGCGCTCTTCGTCGCCCTCGCCCTCGACCCCCTCGTGCGCATGCTCGTGCGCCGCGGACTGTCGCGGGCCTGGGGCATCGTGATCGTCTTCGGCGGCCTCGCCCTCGTGCTCGCCGGGGCGTTATGGCTGCTCATCCCGCCGGTCGTGCGTCAGGTCGAGCAATTCGTCGGGGACATCCCCTCGTTCGTCAACGACGTCATCGACAGCGACGCGGTGCGGTGGGTGGAGCAGAACTTCGGCGACAGCCTCGGCGACGTGCTGAAAGAGGTGCAGGGCTTCGTCACCAACCCCGCCAACATCGCCGCCATCGGCGGGGGGCTGCTGCAGGTGGGCATCAGCATCGGCGAGTTCATCTCGGGCGCGATCATCGTGCTCGTGCTGAGCCTGTATTTCCTGGCATCCCTGCCGAAGATGAAGAACAGCCTCGTGCGCCTCACCCCCGCGCGCAGCCGCGAGACGGTCTCCGACATGACCGGCCAGATCACCGACTCCGTCGGCGGCTACCTCGCCGGCATGGTCGTGCTCGCGCTGTGCAACGCGGTGTTCGCGTTCATCGTGCTGACGATCCTGCAGCAGCCGTTCGCCGCACTGCTCGCGGCCCTCGCATTCGGCATCACGCTGATCCCCCTCGTCGGGTCGGTGCTGTTCTGGGCCACCGCGACGCTGTTCACGTTGATCGTCAGCCCGACCGCGGGACTCATCTTCGCCATCGTGTACCTCGTCTACATGCAGATCGAGGCATACATCCTCACGCCGCGCGTCATGAACCGCACGATCTCGGTCCCCGGCGCGCTGGTGGTCATCGGCGCGCTCGTCGGCGGCACGCTCCTCGGTCTGCTCGGGGCGCTGGTGGCGATCCCCGTCACGGCGTCGGTGCTGCTGATCATCAAGCAGATCGTCATCCCGCGACAGGATGCAAAGAAGTAGCGTCGGCTTCTTCGCCGCGGCGTGCGGACGGCTCCTCGCCGCCGCGGGCCGACGTGCCCGTGCCGCTCAGCGCATCGCGAGTAGACGCGTCGGGGACGCCGACACGGTGCGATGCCGCACCCGGCCGGGCACGCCCGTGCGCGCGTCGAGCGGGAGCGACACGATCTCGTCGGCGAGCTGACCGGCGACGAGCAGCGTGTCGTCGACCACAAGATGGTGCCGCGGCCAGTGCGTGCCCGTCTCGGCGAGCGCGGTGAGCTGCAGGGCCTCCCCCGCGCCGCGGACCGTGAGGACGCCGACCGTGTCGCTTCCGCGAACGCCGGCGTAGAGCGTCGCCCCGTCGCGACTCATGCTCAGCTCCGCAGCAGTGTCGGTGTCGAGGGTGCCGAGCAGCGGTTCGCCGGAGCGTACGTGCCAGCGGCCCTCGCGGTCGCCGGCGAGCGCGAACACCTCGCGGCTGAGCTCGGTGACGACGTAGAGGTGCCCCGACGGATGCCACACGCCGTGCCGCGGCCCGCTGCCCTTCGGCAGGACGACCTCCTGCACGAGACGGAGTCCGGAGGGCGCGTTGCGCCACAGGCGCACGAGGTCGAGTCCCATATCGGTCGTCGCGACCAGGCCGCCGGGGAGGAACGTGGCCTGGTGGGCGCGCGAGACGCGCGCGCCCGCCGCCGCCTCCTCCGACTCGGCGTCGGTCTCGGGAACGTCGTCGTACGGGGGCACGAGGTGCGCGTACTCGTCGCCGGCGGCATCTCGCAGAGCGCGGGCCGCGGCGGCGAGGTCGGGGACGACGGCGCCCGACACCCGCGCGCCGGTGGACACCGTGCCCTCCTCCGGTGACGAGCCGTACGGGTCGGCCGCCTCCGCGGCGATCACCGGCCGGGAGGGGCGGCCGGCGGCATCCAGGTCCATGCGCACCACGCGTCCGTCGCCCCAGCAGCTCGCGACGAGGGACGTCGCGTCGGGCGCCACGGCCACGTGACACACGGCCTCACCCGCCTCGATCGGCGCGCCGATGGGGGCCAGCCGCTTGTCGGACACGCGGCGGTAGGCCTGCACGACGCCGTCGGACTCCAGGGCGGCGTACAGCAGGTCGCCCGAGGGGTGCGGCGCGATCCACGAGGGCGATCCCGGCGCGGCGACGGCCGTGCCGACCATGCCGAGAGGACCACTCGCCCCGGGAGCATCGGACTCTCCGGCCTGCAGGATGCCGATCCCCTCGGCTGAGCCGGCATCCGCGGCGTAGGCACCGACCCAGAGGCGCATCAGTCGATGAGGTCGTGGCGCACGATCACCTGGTCGCGGGCGGGACCCACGCCGATGACCGAGATGCGGGTGCCGCTCATCTTCTCGAGGGCGAGCACGTAGTCCTGGGCGGTCTGCGGCAGGTCGTCGAACGTGCGCGCCGACGAGATGTCCTCGCTCCAGCCGGGGTAGTACTCGAGGATCGGCTTCGCGTGGTGGAAGTCGGTCTGGTTGACCGGAAGGTCGTCGAACCGCTCTCCGTCGACGTCGTACGCGACGCACACGGGGATCTGGTCGAGCCCCCCGAGGATGTCGAGCTTGGTCAGCACGAGGTCGGTGATGCCGTTGATGCGCGTGGCGTAGCGCGTGATGGGCGCGTCGTACCAGCCCACGCGGCGCGGGCGGCCGGTCGTCGTGCCGAACTCGAAGCCGCGCGAGCGCAGCCAGTCACCGCTCTCGTCGAACAGCTCGGTCGGGAACGGACCCGACCCGACGCGCGTCGTGTACGCCTTCACGATGCCGACGATGCGGTCGAGGCGGTTCGGACCGACCCCCGAGCCGGTCGCGGCGCCGCCGGCGGTCGCCGACGACGAGGTCACGAACGGGTAGGTGCCGTGGTCGACGTCGAGCATGGTGGCCTGGCCGCCCTCGAAGACGACGACGTCGCCGGCCTCGAGCGCGTCGTTGAGCAGCAGCGAGGTGTCGGCGACCATGGGACGCACGCGGTCGGCGTAGTCCAGCAGGTCGTCGACGATCTCGTCGGCCGTGATCGACCGGCGGTTGAAGATCTTCACCAGCAGGTGGTTCTTCTGGTCGAGCGCGCCCTCGACCTTCTGGCGCAGGATGTTCTCGTCGAAGAGGTCTTGCACGCGGATGCCGACGCGGTTGATCTTGTCGGCGTAAGCCGGGCCGATCCCGCGCCCGGTGGTGCCGATCATGCGCTTGCCGAGGAAGCGCTCGGTGACCTTGTCGAGCGTGCGGTGGTACTGCGTGATGATGTGCGCGTTGGCGCTGATCTTGAGCCGGCTGGTGTCGAGACCGCGCGCGTTGAGCGCCTTGAGTTCGTTGAAGAGCACCTCGAGGTCGACCACGACGCCGTTGCCGATCACCGGGGTCACCCCGGGAGACAGGATGCCGCTGGGCAGGAGGTGCAGCGCGTACTTCTCGTCGCCGATGACGACGGTGTGGCCGGCGTTGTTGCCGCCGTTGAACTTCACCACCCAGTCGGTGCGCTCACCGAGCAGATCGGTGGCCTTGCCCTTGCCCTCGTCGCCCCACTGGACGCCGACGATCACGATTCCGGGCATGAGTGCTCCTCGCATGTTGTCCGGCGGTACACCCCATCCTACCGAGAGGGTGCGGCACGCCCGCAGCCTGTCGTCGTGAGCGCCGTCTCACTAGCCTGAGCCCATGACGAGAACGAATGGGTGGGCCACCGGCTGGAACATCGCCCGGGCCGTCGCGGCCGCGGCCATCATCACCGCGGTCGTGGCGCAGTTCGTCTCGACCGTCGCGGGGGCCGTCGACAACGGACGCGACGTCGTCACCACCGTGGCGAACTTCTTCAGCTTCTTCACGATCCTCTCGAACGTGTCGGCGGCGATCGTGCTGCTTCTGCTCGCCGCACGGTTCCTCCGACGGCGGAGCCTCGAGGCCGATCCGCCCGCCCTCGCGACAGCGCTGGCGTGGGTGTCGACCTACATGATCGTCACCGGCATCGTCTACAACCTGCTGCTGCGCGGTCTCCCCCTCCAGCCCGAGACCGTCGGCTGGTCGAACGAGATCCTGCACGTGTGGGGTCCGCTGTTCCTGCTCCTCGACGTGCTCCTCGGGGCGGGTCGCCGACGTCTCGGATGGGGCGCGGCCCTCGGCGCTGCGATCTTCCCGATCGCCTGGATCGTCTACACGCTGGTGCGCGCGCCCCTCATCACCAACCCCACGACGGGGGCACCCTTCTGGTACCCCTACCCGTTCCTCAACCCGAACGAGGGCGGCGGCTGGGGCAGCGTGGTCGTCTACATCGTCATCATCACGGTCGTGATCGTCGGGCTCGCCTTCGGCGTCGTGGCGATCGGCCGTGCGCGGGGTCGGCGCGCAATCTGACCCGAACGGGGCGCTTTCCCGGCGCAACCGGGCATAATGACTCGTCCCGTCCCTCGACGAAAGCCCGCCGGATGCCGCCGCGTCGCACGTTCCGCACGATCGCCCTCCTCGCGGGCACCCTCGTGGCCCTGATCGCGCCGTTCGCGGTCGCCGGTCCGGCAGCGGGCGAGAGCCCCCGTGCGACGCCTCGCGTGGCGACCGCCAACCCGTTGGCATCCGGGCCCGCCCTTCCGACGTACTCGGCGGCCGCCGAAGCGCAGAAGGCGGCCGCCGCGGCCGGTCGCACGGAGGTCGCGAAGCAGATCGGCGTCATCGCGCGTCAGCCCACGGCGGTCTGGCTGGGCGAGTGGTACGACCGCTCGGCCCTCGTGCGGGTGCTGCAGGCCGAGACCCGCGCCGCCGCGCAGCAGAAGAAGCCGGCCGTCTTCGTGCTCTACGCCATCCCGGCCCGCGACTGCGGCCTGCACTCCGGCGGCGGCCTCGACCCCGCTGCGTATCGCGAGTGGGTCGCCCTCATCGCGCAGACGCTGCGCGGGACCCGCGCGGTCGCGATCGTCGAGCCCGACGCCCTCGCGATGCTCGGCGACTGCGCCGGGCAGGGCGATCGCACCGGCCTCATCCGCGACGCCGTCCGTACGCTCGCCTCGGCGGGGGTGGCCTCGTACATCGACGCGGGCAACTCCGGATGGATCCCGGCCGAGACGACGGCCGCACGATTGCGCGACGCCGGCGTCGCCGAGGCCCGCGGGTTCGCCACCAACGTCTCGAACTTCTACACGACGGCATCCGAGCAGAAGTACGCGGAGCGCGTGCGCGCCCTCCTCGGCGGCAAGACGCGGTACGTCATCGACACCTCGCGCAACGGCCGTGGGTGGACCGGCGACTGGTGCAACCCCTCCGGTGTCGGTCTCGGCGGCACGCCCCGCGCCGTCAGCGGCAGCGGCGGGCTCGACGCCCTGCTGTGGATCAAGCGCCCGGGCGAGAGCGACGGCACCTGCAACGGGGGTCCTTCGGCGGGGAGCTGGTTCGAGAAGGCCGCGCTCGACCTGGTGACCTCGCGCAAGAGCTGAGCGCCCTACCCTGGGACGCGTGCGTACGCGACTGATGTCCGCGGCCCTGGCCGCCTCCGCCCTGCTCCTGCTCGCCGGCTGCTCCGGCGGCACCTCGGACGAGGCCGCTCCCGCTTCGAGCGCCTCCGCGGCGAGCGCCGGCAGCGCCGAGTGCGCCTACCCCGCCTCCGGGCAGCCCGCCGTCGACGTGACCCCGCCCGCCGCGGGCACCGACCGACCCGCCGGTGACGTCGAGGCGGTGCTGAAGACCTCGGCGGGAGACATCCCCCTCACCCTCGCCGGCGAGCGCACCCCGTGCACCGTCGAGAGCTTCGTCTCGCTCGCGCAGCAGCAGTACTTCTCGAACACCGAATGCCACCGCCTCACGACCTCGGGCATTTTCGTGCTGCAGTGCGGCGACCCCACCGGCACCGGTCGCGGTGGTCCCGGCTACCGATTCGCCGACGAGCTCGACGGCGCCGAGAAGTACCCGGCGGGCACGGTCGCGATGGCCAACGCCGGCCCCGGGACCAACGGCTCCCAGTTCTTCCTCGTCTACGAGGACACGACGCTGGATCCGAACTTCACCGTGTTCGGCACGATGTCGCCCGAGGGTCTCGCGGTCGTCCAGGGGATCGCGGCAGCCGGCGCGGAGGGCGGCGCCCGCGATGGGCGTCCGGCCACCCCCGTCACGATCACCGACGTCGTGGTCGGCTGAGGCTCCTCCCCAGGCAGCTCGCCGGCCGCACTCCTCCACCGGAGTCGGGCTGCGGCATCCCTCCGCCCTAGAATCGAGGGCATGTCCAAGGTCCTGCAGTCCCTTCCCGTCGGCGAGCGCGTCGGCATCGCCTTCTCGGGTGGTCTCGACACCTCCGTGGCCGTCGCGTGGATGCGCGACAAGGGCGCGGTTCCCTGCACCTACACGGGCGACCTCGGGCAGTACGACGAAGACGACATCGCCTCGATCCCCGGCCGCGCGACGCAGTACGGCGCCGAGGTCTCGCGCCTGGTCGACTGCAAGACGGCGCTGGTCGAAGAGGGCTTCGTCGCGCTCGCCTGCGGCGCGTTCCACATCCGCTCGGGCGGCCGCACCTACTTCAACACCACGCCCCTGGGTCGTGCCGTCACCGGCACGCTGCTCGTGCGCGCCATGAAAGAAGACGGCGTCGACATCTGGGGCGACGGCTCCACCTACAAGGGCAACGACATCGAGCGGTTCTACCGCTACGGCCTGCTCGCCAACCCCGCCCTGCGCATCTACAAGCCCTGGCTCGACGCGGACTTCGTCACCGAGCTGGGCGGCCGCAAAGAGATGAGCGAGTGGCTCGTCGCGCATGACTTCCCCTACCGCGACAGCGCCGAGAAGGCCTACTCGACAGACGCCAACATCTGGGGCGCCACGCACGAGGCCAAGACCCTCGAGCACCTCGACGTCTCGCTCGAGATCGTCGAGCCGATCATGGGCGTGCGCTTCTGGGACCCCGCGGTCGAGATCGAGACCGAGGACGTCACCGTCACCTTCGAGGCAGGTCGTCCGGTCGCGATCAACGGCACGCGCTTCGACGACCCGGTCGCCCTGGTGCGCGAGGCGAACACGATCGGCGGACGCCACGGCCTCGGCATGAGCGACCAGATCGAGAACCGCATCATCGAGGCCAAGTCGCGCGGCATCTACGAGGCCCCGGGCATGGCGCTGCTGTTCCTGACCTACGAGCGCCTGGTCAACAGCATCCTGAACGAAGACACCCTGGCCACCTACCACGAGCAGGGTCGTCGCCTCGGTCGCCTCATGTACGAGGGCCGCTGGCTCGAGCCGCAGTCGCTCATGCTCCGCGAGTCGATCCAGAAGTGGGTCGGATCGACCATCACCGGCTCGGTCACGGTGCGCCTGCGCCGCGGCGAGGACTACACGATCCTCGACACCGTGGCATCCGGCATGTCGTATTCGCCCGAGAAGTTGTCGATGGAGCGCGTCGGCGACGCCGCGTTCGGTCCGGTCGACCGCATCGGTCAGCTCACCATGCGCAACCTCGACATCGCCGACTCGCGCGCCCGTCTCGAGCAGTACGCCTCGCTCGGCCTCATCGGCGGCCCGACCGGCGAGCTCGTCGGCGATGTCGCCGCGGGCGGCGCGCAGGAGATCATCGAGCCCGCCGCTCCCCTCTCTGCCGCCGGCGAGCGCCTGGCCGAGGCGACGGATGCCGCGGGCGAGTCCGCCGCGTTCGACGCCGGCACCGACTGAGGCAGTCACGCACGAGAGCCCGCGGCGCCTGGCGTCGCGGGCTCTCGTGCGTTCTCGACGGCCTGCTCTTCTAGAGGACGCCGCAGGCGCTGAAGACGGTTGCCTTAGGCCCCTCCGGGGCTTGGAGGAGATATGACCCGGCGTCATCGCGGATGAGTGTCCACGGCATCTGTGCGATCACGCTCCTGCCCGGCGTCAATTCCACGTCTCCGGGCGCGCCCGTCGTCACCGAGGCGTCTGTGGCGTACGCGTCCCGGAGTCCCGCGATCGTCGAGGCGGGGGCGGTGGCTCCGAAGACGCGATTCCCGTGCCAGCGACCGATTCCCGCTTCTTCCCCCGCGCAGTCCTCGACGTCGACGTCGACGGGTTGATCGAAGCGGATCTCGCCGAACGCGGCAACCAGATCATCGCTGGTCTCGCGAGCGTCGATACGCAGCTCACTCATCGATTTCGTGAACGTCGGCGTCGCGGCGCCGGTCGGGGCGTCCGCCGTGCACCCGGCGAGACTCGTCGCGACGAGGGGAACGGTCAGCAGACAGAGGAGGCGGGATCGGCGCACCGCTCGATCCTTCAGAGGGCGGCGAAACTAAGTTGCACACTACTGTGCACTTTAGGCGTACACTCGACGCGTGAGCATCCCCACCCGCCGCGACGCCGTCGAGAACCGCGCCGGCATCCTCGATGCGGCCACCGCCGCCATCGGGCACGACCCCCGCGCCTCGATCGACACGATCGCCCGCCGCGCCGGCCTGTCGCGCCGCGCCCTCTACGGCCACTTCGACGACCGCAACGCCATCGTGCGCGAGGTCATCGCCGCCGGCGCCGCGCGCTTCAACGCCATCGCCGACGACGTCGACGACGCGGATTCCCGCGTCGCGCTCGCCCGCCTGGCATCCGAGCTCTGGCGCGAAGCCGCCCACGTGCAGGCCGCCGCGGCCCTCGCGCTCGACGACGCGCACCTGCCCGAGACCTCGGCGGCCCTGGCTCCGCTGCGCCGCCGCATCGATGCGATCGTGCGCCGGGGTCAGGAGGCGGAAGAGCTGCGCACCGACCTCCCCGCGCCCACCCTGGCGCGCCTGCTCGAAGAGACCGGCCGCATGGTGGTCTCCCGGGTGGATGCCGAGTCCTCGACCGCCCGCTCCATCGCGGTGTGCGCCGTGCTGGGCATGGCCGGCCTGTCGTGGACCGAGGCGCGCGGCATCCTCGCGCAGCACCCCGAGCTGGAGGCGCAGGCCTGATGAGAATCGTCGTCGACGCCGTCGCCAAAGGACGCAGTGCCCTGCCCGAGACCTCGACGGCCTACGAGACCGGCGCGGCCTCCCTCGTCGTCGCCGAGACCGAGCAGCGGCCCACGGTGCTGGGCCTCGTGGCATCCGGTCGCATGAAGGTCGACGCCGGCACCGTCACGATCGACGGTCGCGCCGACCGCGGGGCGATCCGCCGTCGCGTCGCGCTCGTCGACGCACCGGTCGTGTCGGAGCCCGAGCCGAACGTCACCGTCACCGGCGTCGTCGCCGAGGAGCTGATGTTCGCCGGGCGCGCGCCGACGCCGTTCGCCGCGGCGCGCTGGCTCGAGCAGATCGGGCTCGAGGCGATCGCCGGACTGCCCATCGGCAACGTCGATCCGGCCGCACGCGTGCGGCTGCTGCTCGAGCTCGCCGCCCTGCGCGCGGACGTCGAGGGTCTGGTGCTCGTCGCACCCGACCGCCACGGTGGCGAGCCTCTCGGGTGGTGGCGCATCGCGCGGGAATTCGCCGAACGCGGCTACGCCGTGCTCGTGATCGCGGGCAGCGCTTCGCGCACCGCGATCGATTCGTTCGACGAGGCCGAGGAGGCCACGCGGTGAAGATCCCCCAGATGATCGCGGCCGAGCTGCGCCGCCTCACGTCCACGCGCATGTCGGTGCTGGCGCTGGTCGCGCTGCTGGCGGTCCCGATCCTCTACGGCGGCCTCTACCTGTGGGCGAATCAGGACCCCTACGGCAACCTGTCCGAGGTTCCCGTGGCCCTCGTGGTCGATGACCAGGGCGCCGACGTCAACGGCGAGCAGCGCAACCTCGGCGACGAGGCGGCCGAGCAGCTGCTCGACGACGGCACGTTCGAGTGGCACCGGGTCTCGTCGGATCAGGCCGACGCCGGCCTGCAGGCCGGCGACTTCGACTTCGTCGTGACCCTGCCGACCGACTTCACCGATGCCGTGGCCTCGCTCTCGACGAACACCCCGCGCCAGGCCGACATCGAGCTGCGCACGAACGACGCGAACAACTACCTCGCCTCCACCATCGGCACGCAAGCGGTCGCCAAGATCCAGACCTCCGTCGCGCAGAAGGTGATCGACGAGGCCGGGGGGACCCTGCTCGACGCCCTGCACACCATCCGCGTGAAGCTCGTGGATGCCACCAACGGGGCGACCCAGCTCGTCGACGGTCTCGGCACGGCGAAAGACGGTTCGTCGCAGCTCGCGGGCGGGTCGACGACCCTCGCCGACGGATCGGCGCAGCTGGCCGATGGCACGGCCCAGCTCTCAGCGGGAGCGGGTCAGCTTCGCGACGGCACCGCGCAGCTGCGTGACGGATCGGCGCGCGTCGCCGACGGGGCGGCGCAGGTCGCCGACGGCGTGGACCGCATCGACGCGGCTGCGCGGCAGGTCGGCTCGATCGCCGGCGACGCCGCGGCGCAACTCCCCCAGGCACGCGCCGACATCGCCACGGCCCTCGCGAACGCCGGTCTCGACCAGGCGCGCATCGACGAGATCCTGTCGCGCCTCGACCCCGTGGGCGAACGTCTCACATCGGCGAACGATCGCGTGCAGAGCACGGTCGACCAGATCAATCAGCTCGACGACGGCGCCCGCCAGGTCGCCGACGGCAGCGCCTCGGTGGCGTCCGGCGCGGCGAACGCGGCCGACGGGGCGTCGGCCCTCGCCGACGGCGCCGCCTCGGCGGCATCCGGTGCCGTGCGGCTGCGCGACGGATCCGCCCAGCTGCGCGATGGCGCGGCCCAGCTCGACAGCGGCATCGGCCAGCTCTCCGACGGCGCGACCCAGCTGCGCGACGGTCTCTCGGCGGGCGTCGATCAGATCCCCGACTCCGACGACGCCACGCGGGCGGCCCAGGCCGCGGCCATCAGTGATCCCGTCGCCGTCGGCACGAGCTCGGTCACGAAAGCGCAGAACTACGGTGCGGGCCTCGCGCCCTTCTTCGCCGCCTTGGCCGGCTGGATCGGCATCTACGCGCTGTTCCTCATCGTCAAGCCCGTCTCCAAGCGCGCCATCACGGCCCTGCGCTCCCCCGTGCGGGTGACCCTCGCGGGATGGCTCACGCCGGCGGGCCTCGGTGCCCTGCAGATGGTGGGGCTGTTCACGGTGCTCGCGATCGCCCTGCAGTTCTCGTTCGCGAATCCGTGGGCCGCCCTCGGCATCCTGCTCTTCGCCTCGGCGACGTATGCGGCGATCGTGCTGGCGCTGAACGTGTGGCTCGGCTCGGTGGGGCAGTTCCTCGGCCTCGTGCTGATGGTCCTGCAGCTCGTCACCGCGGGCGGGACGTTCCCGTGGCAGACGCTCCCCGCTCCCCTGGCGGCGCTGCACCACGTGCTGCCGATGGGGTACGTCGTGGATGCGATGCGCCAGGTCATGTACGGCGGAGACGTCTCGCGGGTCGGCCCCGACCTGCTCGTGCTCGGGGCGTGGATGGTCGGCGGCGTGCTGCTCGCGGCGATCGGCGTGACCCGCATGACGCACCACCGCACCCTGCGCGACCTGCAGCCGAGCCTGATCGGCTGACGCGCCCTCCGCACCCCGCGCGAGTCGCCAGAATCTGTCGCTTCCGGTCATTCCCCGGCGACGATTTCTGGCGACTCACGCGTGAGCGCCGGGTCACACCGGCAGCCGCACCTCGAACACCGTCCGCCCCGGAACGCTCTCGACCGCGATGCTCCCGCCGTGGGCCTCGGTGATCGCCTGGGCGATCGAGAGCCCGAGGCCCGTGCTGCCGGCATCCCGGTTGCGGGAGTCCTCGGCACGGGCGAATCGGTCGAACAGCCGCCCGGCGACCCCCGGGTCGATCCCCGGTCCGTCGTCGGCGACGCGCAGCACCGCCCCCGCCCCGTCGCGAGCGAGCGACAGGGTCACCGTCGTCCCCGGAGGGGTGTGCACCTGCGCGTTGCGCAGCAGGTTTGCCACGACCTGGCGCAGGCGGTTCTCATCGCCCGTCACCGAGATGAGGTCGTCGGTGACGTCGAGGCGCCAGGCGTGCGCGGCATCCGCCGCCTGCGCGTCGCTCACGGCGTCGACGGCGAGGAGCGTGAGCTCCACCTCGTCGCGGCGCAGGGGCTGACCGGCATCCAGGCGGGCCAGCAGCAGCAGGTCGTCGACGAGGGATGCCATGCGCGTGGCCTCCGACTCGATCCGGTCGAACGAGCGGGCCTGCGTCGGCGTCATCGGTGCGTCTTCGCCCAGCGACAGCTGCGCGTAGCCGCGGATGCTCGACAGGGGCGTGCGCAGCTCGTGGCTGGCGTCGGCGATGAAACGGCGGAGCTGGTCCTCGCTGTGCTGACGGGCCGCGAGCGAGGACTGCACGTGGCCGAGCAGCCCATTGAGCGATGCTCCGACCCGGCCCACCTCCGTGACCGGATCGGTGTCGGCGGGGGCGACCCGGTCGGGGATCTCGACGCTGCCCGCCGCGAGGGACAGCGTCGACACCCGCTGAGCGACCGCGGCCACGCGATCGAGGGGCCGCAGACTCCGGCGCACGAAGAGCGAGAGGCCGACCACGGCGATCAGCAGGGTCGCCGCGCTCACCGCGAGGAGGATCACCGTCAGGGCCGTCGTGGTCGCCGTGACGTCGGCATCCGAGTTGCCGGCGAACACCGTCGTGCCGTCGACCTCGGCCGCGGCGACCCGGAACGAGCCCAGGTCACCGCCCAGGTCGATCGTGGTCGGGACGCGGTCGGTCGGCACGCCCGCCCGCAGCGACGCCACCTGGTCCGCGGTGAGCTGCACTTGCGTGCCGTCGCTGCGGGTGTACTCCGACGCGCGAACGGTGCCGTCGGAGGCGACCGTCACCTGCAGCGAGCCGATCCGCGGCGCCGGGCGGCCGGCATCCTGACCCTGCGTCTGGCTCGGCGGCGGCTGCGATCCGCTCCGGTTCTCGAACGACCCGCGGCCCGCCGCGAACGACAGCCCCTCGGTCACCTGCTGATCGAGCCGGTCGAGGGTGAAGGAACGCAGCGAGACGATCGTCGCGAGACTCATCACCACGAAGGCCAGCGCGACGAGCAGGCTGGTCCCGACGACGAGGGTGCGGCGCAGCGTCCACCGCCGCCGCGACGACGGATGCCGCGACACGGCGGACGCGGTCATGACGCCTTGATCGTGTAGCCGACGCCGCGCACCGTGTGGATGAGGGGTTCGCCGAGGGTGTCGATCTTCTTGCGCAGGTACGAGATGTAGATCTCGACGACGCTGCCGTCGCCGCCGAAGTCGTAGCTCCACACCTGGTCGAGGATCTGCGCCTTGCTCAGCACCCGGCGGGGGTTCTGCATGAGGTAGCGCAGCAGCTCGAACTCGCGCGCGGTGAGCTTGATCGGGATGCCACCGCGCTCGACCTCGTAGGCCTCCTCGTCGAGGGTCAGATCGCCCACGCGCAGTCGCGGATCGGCGTCGGCGACGGCGGCGACGTGGCGTCGGGCCATGCCGCGCAGTCGGACGACGACCTCCTCGAGGTTGAACGGCTTGGTGACGTAGTCGTCGGCGCCGGCCGAGATGCCGGCGATGCGGTCTTCCACGGCATCCTTCGCCGTCAAGAAGAGCACGGGGGCGTCGTTCCCGGCCGCGCGGACCCGGGCGAGCAGCCCCATGCCGTCGAGCCCCGGCATCATGATGTCGAGCACCAGCAGGTCGGGGTCGAAGTCGCGGATGACGCCGAGCGCCTCCTGGCCGTCGGCGGCGGTGCGGGCGTCCCACCCCTCGTTCTGCAGTGCCATGCGCAGCAGCTCGCTCAGGTTGGCCTCGTCGTCGACGACGAGAGCGCGGATCGGCGTGCCGTCGGGACGCAGCAGGGGGGCGGGGCGGGAGGTCATGGATGCCAGCATGCCCGCCCACAGCGGCCGTGTCACCGCGACATACGCGCTTCATAGAAAGCGTGAGGCGGCGGTGAGGGTGCCGTTCCTACGTTCACTGCGACGGCCGCACCCCGCGTCCGGAAGGAGAAGCATGTACGGCACCTACCTGCGGCGCGAACTCGCCGGCCGCACCAAACAGACCGTGATCGTCGCGGTCGGACTCGCGATCGCCATTGCGCTCGTCATCGTGGTCAACGCGCTCTCGGCGGGGGTGCGCGACGCGCAGTCGCAGGCGCTTTCGTCGGTCTACGGAGTCGGCACCGACCTCACCGTCACCGGGGCGCAGACCGAGCCGGGCGAAGGCGGCGGCGGTCCGCGCTTCGACTTCGGCGCCGACGACGGCGCCACCAGCGACGGGACGACCACCCTCAGCCAGTCGCGCCTGATGACCGACATGATGCGCGGCACGCTCGACGCGTCGACCGTGACCACGGTGACGGGTCTCGACGGGGTGACGGCCGCGACCGGCGCCCTCGCCCTCACCAACACGACGTTCTCGGGCGAGATCCCCGACCGCAGCGCCGACACCGGCACCGGCACCGGCACCGGCACCGAGCAGGGACAGGGCATGGGCCAACCGCCGGCGGGCGGCCCGGGCGGCGACGGCGGCAGCGCCTTCGGCGTGGACTCCTTCAGGGTGCTGGGCGTCGACCCGGCGGCATCCGTCGGCCCCCTCTCCTCCGTCACGGTCAGCGAGGGTCGTGCCCTGGAGGCAGCGGATGCCGGAACGAACGTCGCGGTCATCGACGCGACGTACGCGGCGAGCGCCGGACTGAGCCTCGGCGGCACCGTCGACGTGGGCGGCACTGCGATGCAGATCGTCGGCATCGTCGCCTCGGCTTCGGCCGACGCCGACACCGCCGCGAACGTCTACCTCCCCCTCGACGTGGCCCAGACGCTGGCCGGGGTCGGCGACGTGGTCTCGACCGTGTACGTGCAGGCCGATTCGGCGGATGCCATCGACCAGGTGCAGAGCGAGCTCACCGCCGCGCTGCCCGACGCGACGGTGAGCTCGCAGTCGGAGCTCGCCTCCACCGTCTCGGGGTCTCTCTCGAGCGCCTCGACGATGATCTCGAACCTCGGCACTTGGCTCAGCCTCGTCGTGCTGCTGGTCGCCCTGGCCATCGCGGTGCTCTTCACGATCTCGGGCGTCGCCCGCCGCACGCGCGAATTCGGCACGCTCAAGGCCATCGGGTGGTCGAACGCGCGCATCGTGCGGCAGGTCGCGGGCGAGTCGCTCGTCCAGGGCCTGCTCGGCGGTGTCGCGGGTCTGATCCTCGGGCTCGGCGGCATCCTGCTGGTCAACTTCATCTCGCCGACCGTGTCGGTCGCCGCGAACACCTCCGGCGGTGGACAGGGCGGGCCGGGAGCCGGCGGCCCCGGCGGCGGATTCGGTCAGGCGGCCGCGCAGGCCACCGACATCGTCCTCAGCGCCCCCGTCACCCCGGTCGTCGTGGTGGCCGCGGTCGGCATCGCCGTCCTCGGCGGCGTGCTCGCCGGAGCGTTCGGCGGATGGCGTGCTGCACGCCTCAGCCCCGCCGCCGCCCTCCGTTCGGTCGCGTGAGCGGCATCCCCCGTCCTTCGAAGGAGACATCATGACCCTCACCGTTCCCACCGCCACCGCCACCGCGTACCGCCTCTCGCAGGTGACGCGCACGTACCGTCAGCGGGATCGCACCGTGCAGGCTCTCGCGGGCATCGACCTCGAGATCGCCGCGGGCGACTTCGTGACCATCCAGGGCCCGACCGGCGGCGGCAAGTCGACGCTGCTGCAGATGCTCGGCGCCCTCGACCGGCCCTCGAGCGGGTCGGTGACCCTCGGCGAGGTCGACATCGCACGGGCGTCGAACGCGCAGCTGAGCCGCCTGCGTGCCGAGGAGATCGGCTTCGTGTTCCAAGGCTTCAACCTCATCCCGACCCTGACGGCGGCGGAGAACGTCGACATGGGCCTCGAGCCGCTGCGCCTCGATCGCGGCGAGCGCGACCGACGCGTGACCGAGGCGCTCACGCGCGTGGGTCTCGCCGACCGCGCCGATCACCGCCCGGGAGAGCTCTCGGGCGGGCAGCAGCAGCGCGTCGCCATCGCGCGGGCCGTCGCCAAGCAGCCGCGGGTGCTGCTCGCCGACGAACCGACGGGCAACCTCGACGAGAGCATGCGCGACGAGATCCTCGACGTGCTCGAGACGCTCAACGCCGAGGGGCTGACGCTGGTGGTCGTGACGCACGACTCGGCGGTGGCCCGCCGCGCCCGCCGCCGGCTGCGCCTGGCGAAGGGCGTGGTGACCGACATCACGCACGGCTGAGGCGGGCGCGGAGGTGCCCGGGGCGCGGAGGTGCCCGGGGCGCGGAGGTGCCCGGGGCGCGGAGGTGGTCCTTCGCGCCCCGGGGCCACTCTCCACCCCGGGCCCCGGCGCAGCGCCGGCCCTGCGCAACGCCGGAGGCCCCTTCGCGACGCCGAGGCCTCGCGCAGCGCCGAGGCCCCGGCGCGACGCGAGGCCCCTTCGCGACGCGAGCCCCCTTCGCGACGCGAGCCCCTGAGCCTGTCGAAGGGGCCGGGCCCGCACCAACCCCGGTGGCTTCGACGAGCTCAGCCACCTCCCTGCGCCCCCACTCCCGGTGGCTTCGACGAGCTCAGCCACCCCGACGCCCCCTCCCGACCGAACCGTCAAGTCCCGCCGCGGACGCGGCATCCACCCCCTACAGTCGAATCACGTCGACCGGAGGGATGCAGTGCCATGGCCGCCCGCAACACCCGCCTCATGCGGTGCACACCCGACGACCTCTTCGCGGTGCTGTCCGACGGGTGGCTCTACCCCGTGTGGGTCGTCGGCGCCGCCCGCATGCGCGACGTCGACGCGGAGTGGCCCCGCGAGGGCAGCCGCATCCATCACTCCCTCGGCGTCTGGCCCGTGATGATCCATGACGAGACCGAGATCGTCGAGTGGGACCCGCCGCGACGACTCCGGCTGCGGCCGGAAGCCGGTCTCCTCGGTCGAGGCGTGATCCGCATCGATGTGCGCCCGCACGGCGACGGGATCGCCGTGACGATCCTCGAGGAGCCGGTCTCGGGTGCCGCCGCCCTGCTGCCCTCGGTGCTGTGGAAACCGATGCTCGTGGCGCGCAACCACGAGTGCCTGAACCGCCTGGCATTCCTCGCCGAGGGCCGCCGGGAGGAGCGGGAGGCACGCGAACTCGACCACCGCACCGAGACGCCCGACCCCGCGGAGGGGACCCCGTCACCGCAAGCGGCGGAAGACGTCCGCGAAGCCGGCGTGTGACCCTCACGGCCCTTCTCGAACAGCACTGAGTCGCCGCGCGGTCCTCGCGCCTCTCGGTCGTTCCGAGAGATGATGCGAACACGCACGTCACCGCCGACGCGTCGAGGGAGGAACCGATGGATGCCGATGTCATCATCGTGGGCGCGGGGCTGGCCGGCCTCGTCGCGAGCAACGAGCTCGTGCGCGCCGGCAAGCGGGTGCTGCTCGTCGACCAGGAGAACGCGTCGAACCTCGGCGGGCAGGCGTTCTGGTCGTTCGGAGGGATCTTCCTCGTCGACTCCCCCATGCAGCGCCGGCTCGGTGTCCGCGACTCGTTCGACCTCGCGTGGCAGGACTGGCAGGGCTCGGCCGGGTGGGACCGGCTCGACGGGCCGCACGCCGAGGACGAGTGGGCGAAGAAGTGGGGACGCGCCTACGTCGAGTTCGCCGCCGACGAGAAGCGCGCCTGGCTGCACGAGCACGGCGTGCGCTTCACGCCCGTCGTGGGATGGGCGGAGCGCGGGTCGCTCTCGGCCGCGGGTCACGGCAACTCGGTCCCTCGCTTCCACGTGCCCTGGGGCACCGGCACCGGGATCTCCGAGCCGTTCGCCGACCGTGCCCGCGCCGCCGCGGCGGAGGGCGCCCTCGATCTCCGTTTCCGCCACCGGGTCGATGCCCTGGTGTTCACGGACGGCCGGGTGACCGGCATCCGTGGGGCGATCCTCGCCCCCGACGACTCCGCGCGCGGGGTGTCGTCGTCGCGCGACGAGGTGTCGACCTTCGAGCTGTCCGCGCACGCCGTGGTGATCGCCACGGGCGGGATCGGCGGAGATCACGACCGCGTCCGTGCCTGGTGGCCGAAACGGCTGGGGACCCCGCCGAAGAAGATGGTCACGGGCGTCCCCGCGCACGTCGACGGGCGCATGCTCGACATCGCGGAATCGCAGGGCGTGCGCTTGGTCAACCGCGACCGCATGTGGCATTACACCGAGGGCGTGCAGAACTTCGCGCCGGTGTGGCCGGGCCACGCGATCCGCATCCTCCCCGGTCCCTCGTCCCTGTGGCTCGACGCGCGCGGCCGCCGTCTGCCCACACCCGGCCTCCCCGGATACGACACGCTCGGCACCCTGCGCCTGCTGCGCACCACCCCCGACCTCGCCGACTACGACTACTCGTGGTTCGTGCTCGACCAGACGATCATCAAGAAGGAGTTCGCCCTGTCGGGGTCGGAGCAGAATCCCGACATCACCGACCGCGACCTGGGGCTGCTCCTGCGCAGTCGGCTCGGTCGCACCGCGCCCGGGCCGGTCGAGGCATTCAAGACCCGGGGCGTCGACTTCGTCGTCGCCGACACCCTCGGCGACCTCGTGGGCAAGATGAACGCGCTCACGGGCGACGGTCTGCTCGACGAGGACGCGATCCGCCGACAGATCGTCGACCGCGACCGCGAGATGGTGAACCCCTACGCGAAGGACGCGCAGGCGATGGGCATCCGCAACAGCCGAAGGTTCCTCGGCGACCGCATCTTCCGCACCGTGAAGCCCCACGCACTGCTCGACCCGCGCCACGGACCCCTTATCGCGGTGCGCCTCTGGATCGTGACGCGCAAGTCGCTCGGCGGCATCCAGACCGACCTGAGCGGACGGGCGATGGATGCCACCGGCCGCCCGATCGAGGGTCTGTACGCCGCGGGAGAGGCGGCGGGATTCGGCGGCGGCGGCGCCCACGGCTACAACGCGCTCGAGGGCACCTTCCTCGGCGGCTGCCTGTTCACCGGCCGCACCGTCGGTCGGGCCCTCGCCGCGGCGCTGTGAACCCCGGCATCCGACCGAATCGCCACGGCCGCGAGGGCCGCCCGACTCGTCAGCTCTCCGGCCGCGTCTCCGCCCCGGTCGACCCGGGCTGCTCGGTCCTGTGCTGCAGCTCGTCGACGAAGAGGTTCGCCTCGTCGGTCGTGCGGTTGCGGTAGGCCGCCCGACCCACCATGTGCGCCGCGAGCGGAGCCGTGGCGAACTGGATGAGCACGATCGGGATGCCGAAGGCCACCACCTCCCACGTGCGCAGCGACAGCGCGACCGCGATGACGATGAGCAGTACGCCCAGCACCTGGGGCTTGGTCGCCGCGTGCAGACGCGTCGGGACGTCACGCCAGCGCAGCAGCCCCAGCGTCGCCGTGAGGCAGAGCACGGCGCCGATCAGCACGAGGACGAGGGCGACGGTGTCGAGCACCGATTCGAGGGTCACCGCGGGTTCTCCTTCCGCGCGACGAAGCGGGCGACGGCGATCGAACCGAACACGCCGACCGCCGCGATGATGAGCATCGCGGGCAGAGAGCGCGTGTGGTGGTTGATCACCATGTCGGCACCGAGGATGCAGATCACCTCGGTGAGCAGCACGTCGGCGGCGACCGCACGGTCGAGGATCGACGGGCCGATCACCAACCGGATGAGGGCCAGCACCGCAGCGACGGCGAAGACGACGAGGATGACGACGACGAGGGCGGTCACAGCAGGGTCCTCCCCTCTCGCGGCGATTCGATCGAACTGTGGTGATGGGTCGAGCTGTCGGCGATGCGGGCGCGCAGCTCCTGCAGCTCCTCGCGCGAGCCGACGGCGCGCGTGATGCGCGCCTCCCAGCCGAGCACGATGCGGCGCTGGTGCTCGGCATCCTCTTCGCTGCGCACCCCGATCGTGTGCAGATACAGGGTGCGGTTCTCGCGGTCGACGTCGACGATGAGCGACCCCGGGATGAGGGATGCCGTCACCGCGGTGTGGGCCATGATCACGTCGTCGTCGACCCGCAACGGCACCGCGATGATCGCGGCGCCGGGCTGGCGACGGAAGTCCAGCACCTGCCAGGCCACGATCAGCGACCCCTTGACGACGGCACCGAGGAACGTGACGACGAAGATCACGCCGTACCAGAGGTTGATGCGACCCGACAGCTCCACCGGCGGCAGACGGAACACACGCGTGACGAAGACCGCCATGACGAGACCCGTCACGAAGGCGAGCCACGTGAACTGGCCCCACAGCAGCATCCACAGAGCGATCAGCCACAGCAGGAGCGGTAGCTGGTGCAGGAAAAGCGACACCTGCGCGCGGCGGGTGGGGCTCATCGCGGGTCCTCCGCATCCTGCAGCTGCACGAGGGTGACCCCGCCGTAGATGCGCTCCCCTGCCCGCAGACACGCGTCGAGAAGGGGACCGGCGAACACCGTCAGCGAGATCGTGACGATGACCATGCCGGCGGTCGCGACGGTCATGATGCGCGGGATCGTGCGTCGCTCGGTCGAGATCGTCGCCGCGGGGGCGTTGCCGAGGTAGGCGATGCGCTCGCTCGTCTCGGCCGAGTCGTCGTCCTCGCGCCAGAACGAGAGGTTCCACGCGCGCATGAGCGCGTACAGCGTGAGGATCGAGGTGACGATACCGCCCACGATGAGCACGATCATGACGGGCGTGCCCACCTGGGCCGCGGCGTCGAACAGCGCGTACTTGCCGATGAAGCCCGAGAACGGCGGGAGCCCGCCCAGGTTGATCGCCGGGATGAAGTACAGCACCGCGAGCAGCGGAGCCGCGCGCATGAGTCCCTTGACCTTGAGGATCGAGGTGCTGCCGGCCCGGCGCTCGATCAGCCCGACGGCGAGGAACAGGGTCGTCTGCACGATGATGTGGTGGACGATGTAGTAGATCGTCGCGCCCACCGCGAGCGGTGTGTTG
The DNA here is from genome assembly GCF_032464915.1 of Microbacterium galbum. NCBI lineage: Bacteria > Bacillati > Actinomycetota > Actinomycetes > Micrococcales > Microbacteriaceae > Microbacterium > Microbacterium galbum. The sequence goes on from NZ_JAWDIS010000001.1 coordinate 1,365,588, forward strand.
ATCGCGAGGCCGAAGATCATGTAGCCGATGTGGCTCACGAGCGTGAACGACAGGATGCGCTTGAGTTCGGCCTGGGCCACGGCGCCCAGCACGCCGACGATCATCGTCGCGAGGGCCACCATGAGCAGCAGGAAGTTGATGTCGTTGTCGACGAACAGCTGCGTCTCGGTGCGGATGATCGCGTAGACGCCGACCTTCGTCAGCAGGCCCGCGAACACGGCCGTGACCGGGGCCGGTGCCGTCGGGTACGAGTCGGGCAGCCAGAACGACAGCGGGAACACCGCGGCCTTGATGGCGAAGGCCAGCAGCAGCATGAGGTGCAGGATCGTCTGCGTGTCCTGCGGCAGCATCGCCATGCGCTCGCTGATCTGCACCATGTTGACGGTGCCCAGCGCCCCGTAGACCATCGCGATGGCCGCGAGGAACAGGATCGACGACACCAGCGACACGACGATGTAGACGACGCCGGTGCGGATGCGGGACTCGGTGCCGCCGAGGGTGATGAGCACGTACGACGCGACGAGCAGGATCTCGAAGCCGACGTAGAGGTTGAAGAGGTCGCCGGCGATGAAGGCGTTGAAGATGCCCGCGCCCAGGATGAGGTACGCCGGGTAGAAGATCGAGACAGGGGTGTCCTCGTCGTTGTCGGCCGCCCCCTGACCGATCGAGAACAGCAGGACCGCGAGCAGGACGATGCTCGTGACGACCACGAGCAGAGCGGCCAGCACGTCGACGTAGAGCACGATGCCGAGGGGGATCTGCCACGCGGCGATCGCCACGGCGATGGGGCCGTTGGTGTCGACCGCGACGAGCAGGATCGCGCCGAGCACGAGCACCGCCGCGAGGGACGCGACCGACACGACGATCTGCGTCTTCTTGCGACGACCGAAGATGAGGTTGATCGCGGCGCCGATGAGCGGGATGCCGACGAGCAGGGGCACGAGGGCGCTCACGAGCGATCACCGTCCTGGGGGTCGCGGGGGGCCTCGGGGTCGTCGTCGGATGTGCGGCGCCGGACGGCCACGCGGTCGACCGGCGCGTCGTCGACGAGGTGCGACAGATCGCCCTGGTGCAGCACGCGGATCGGGTTCGCGACGTCGCCCACGAAGTCGGTGGTGACGTCGTCGTCGTCGGAGCGCGATTCCTCGTCCATCGCGTCCTCGACCTCCTCCGCCGTACGGGTGCGCAGGGCGACGTCGTCCGCATCGTCGACGACCGTGTCGGCCTGACCGAGCTGCCACGAGCGGTAGATGAGGGCGAGCAGGAAGGCCGAGATCGCGAACGTGATGACGATCGCGGTGAGCATGAGGGCCTGCGGGAGCGCATCCGACATCTCTGCGGCATCCGTCTCGCCGTCGTAGAACGGGGCGATGGCCGGTCGCCCCATGACGATGAGCAGCAGCAGGTTGGCGGCGTTTCCGAGCAGCAGGAAGCCGATGAGCACGCGCGTGAGGCTGCGCTCGAGCATCGCGTAGACGCCGCACGCGAAGAGCACGGCCATCACGATCACCAGCACGAGGGAGATGTTCACGGGTTCACCACCTCCGCGTCCTCGGGCAGTTGCGACTGCCGGTCGACCTCGGCGCCGAGGCTGCGCAGCACGTCGAGCACGAGGCCGATCACGACGAGGTAGACGCCGATGTCGAAGATCGTGCTCGTGACGAACTCCCAGTGACCGATGAGGGGCAGCTCCCCCTCGAAGGTGAAGCTCTGCAGGGGGGCGAACCCGAAGAACATCGGCACCAGGGCGCACAGCACGGCGATCGCCATTCCGGCGCCGAGGAGGCGACCGGCGTCGGTGGGGGCGGCGGCGCCGAGCTCCCAGCGCCCACCGGCGATGTAGCGCATGACGAGGCCCAGACCGGCGACGAGCCCACCGGCGAAGCCGCCGCCGGGGAGGTTGTGCCCCGCGAAGAGGAGGTAGAGCGAGATGACCATCACCGTGTGGAAGAGCACGCGGATGATGATCTCGAGCAGGATCGACCGGTTCTCGGGCTGCACCTTCGCGCCCGACACGAGCCAGGCCCGCGGCGCCCCGGTCTCGCCGACGCGCTGCGCGCGGACGCCGCTGTCGGTCTCGACGAGCGGACGGCGACGTCCGAGACCCGTCCGACTGCGCGCGGTGCCGGAGCGGCGCGAGAGGTTGTCGCTGCGATCGGTGATGAAGACGAGGGATGCCACACCTGTCGCCGCGAGCACCAGCACCGACAGCTCGCCCATCGTGTCCCATCCGCGCAGGTCGACGAGCGCGACGTTGACGACGTTGCGGCCGTGGCCGATCTCGTACGCCAGCGGGGGCCACTCGAGCGAGATGGGGAGGTCTTGACGGGCTCCCGTCGCGACGATGGCGACCAGGGCCATCGTGAGACCGACGCCCGCGCCGAGCACGGCCCGGGCCAGCGGCGCCACGGAGGCGTTCTGCTCCCCCATGCGCGCGGGCAGACGCCGCAGCACGAGGGCGAAGACGACGAGGGTGACGGTCTCGACCAGCACCTGCGTGAGGGCGAGGTCGGGGGCGCCGCTCGTCGCGAACAGCACGACCAGACCGAGTCCGGTGACCGAGACGAGCGCAACGCCCGTGTAGCGCTTGCGAGCGCGCACGGCGAGGATGCCGGCGGCGATCATCAGCGGGGCGGCGATGAGCTGCGTCGGGGAGTGCCAGGCATCCAACTGCGCCCGCCACTCGGCCGAGGCGAACAGGGCCGTGCCCTCGGCGATGACGAGCACGATGAAGATCGTGCCGACGTAGAAGGGCAGCGAACCCCGCTGGAAGCGTGCGGTCACCCACTCCGAGGAGTGATCGATACCGCGGAGCGCGACGTTGTACACATCGTTCGCCGTGAAGGGGAGTGCGCGGCGCCGCTTGTGCAGCTGCGTCTTGCGCACGAGCCAGAAGATCCCCGCGCCGAGCGCGAGCGTGCCGAGCGAGATGAACAGCGCCGGCTCGAGACCGTGCCAGAGGGCCAGATGGTACGGGTACTCGGGCGCGGCGACGCCGGGCGTCGCCTCGGGAAGACCGTCGGCGTAGGGCGCCAGCCAATGGTCGACGACCGGGGCCAGCACACCGAGCGCGAGCGAAGCCGCGGCCAGCAGCACGGGCGCCGAGAGGAAGCCGATGGGCGGGTCGGGCCACTCGGTGGTCTCGACGTCGCGCTTGGTCCAGTACGCGCCCCAGAGGAACCGGATGCCGTACGCCGCCGTGAGCGCCGAGCCGAGCACGATTCCGATCAGGGCGACGGTCCCCCACCCCGCGCCCGCCTCGGCCTCGTGCAGGAGGGCGGTGAGCGCGGTCTCCTTCGCCACGAAGCCCAGCGTCGGGATGACGCCCGCCATCGATGCGATCGCGACGAACGACGCCGTCGCCATGACGGGAGCCTGCCGACCAAGGCCCGACAGCTGCCCGATGTCACGGGTGTTGAGCTGGCGGTCGATGACGCCCACGACGAGGAAGAGGCACGACTTGAACAGCGCGTGGCTCAGCAGCAGAGCCGCGCCGGCGAGGGCGGCATCCCGCGTTCCGTAGCCCAGCATGACGGTCAGGAAGCCCAGCTGACTGACCGTGCCGAACGCCAGGATGCGCTTGAGGTCGCGCTCGCGCAGGGCTTGGAAACCACCGAGCAGCATGGTGAAGACCCCGAGCGCGATCAGCGTCGGTCGCCAGAACGGCGTCTCGGCGAAGCCCGGCGCGAGGCGCGCGATGAGGTAGATGCCCGCCTTCACCATTGCGGCGGCGTGCAGGTACGCGCTGACCGGGGTCGGGGCCGCCATGGCGCCGGGGAGCCAGAAGTGGAAGGGGAAGATGGCCGATTTGCTCAACGCCCCGACGATCAGCAGCAGCACGGCGATGTCGACGACCGTGCCAGTGGGCGGGTCGGCGAGGATGGCCGACAGGCTCGAGGTACCGGCCTGCACGACGAGCAGCACCACGCCGATCAGCATGACCAGGCCGCCGAGCGTGGTGACCAGCAGGGCCTGCAGAGCCGCCCGTCGGCTGGCGGCACGTGCGTGGTAGTAGCCGATGAGCAGGTACGAGAGCACGCTCGTGACTTCCCACAGCATGACCAGCACGACGACGTCGTCGGTCAGGACGAGGCCGTACATCGCACCGGCGAAGGCGAGCAGCACCGCGGAGAACTGCCCGACGCCCTTCGTCTTGCCGCGGAAGTACCAGCGGCAGTACAGCATCACCAGGGCGCCGACGCCGGTGACGACGACGGTGAGGATCCAGCCGAGCACGTCCATTCGCATGGAGAGCGAGACGTCGATCGCAGGGATCCAGCGGTATTCCTCGAAGGGAATGTTCCCGGAGAACACGGAGGGAGCGAGCACCAGGGCGTGGGCGAACGCCAGGGCCGGGAGAACGGCCGCGACGTAGAACGCTCGCGCACCGATCCTCGAGACGAGCCACGGGAGGAGCAGAGGGAGAGCCGCGAAGGCGCCCAGGAACATCAGCATGTGCGGGCCTCCTCGGGGTCGACGGGCGAATGCCCGGGCTCTCGGGGTGTCGAACCTATTCTAAGCGGAGCATGAGAGTCCGTGGACCACGGGTTCTCATGTGGTAGGCGGTGGGGCCGTCGTCGTCCCCACGCGGAACGTACAGGTCAGGTCGAGGCCGGAGGGTTCGTCGTCCTCCAGCATCGCGGCCACCGCCTCGCCCGCCGCCCGCCCCTTCGCGGTCGCGGGTTGCACGAGGGTCGTGAGCACGTGAGGCGCGAGGCCGTCGACCACCACGCCGTCGAAGCCGGTGACGCTGACGTCGTGCGGAACACGCAGCCCGGCCTCTTCCGCCGCGCGGATGACTCCGGCGGCGAGCAGATCGCTCTGCGCGATCACGGCCGTGGGTCGGCGCGACGGGTCGCCGAAGATGGTGCGTCCCGCGATCGCCCCCTCGTCGATCGAGCTCGTCGCCGCGGCGAGCACCGGCGCCCGGGGGAACACCTCGCGCGCACCCGCCAGGCGGTCGGCGGTGACGTCGACGCGGACGGGCTCGTCGGCCGTCACCCATCCGCGGCGTCGCGAGGTGTCGATGGGGAGGGTCACGATGACCACGTCGCGGTGGCCGAGGTCGGCGACGTGCTGGGCTGCGGCACGCTGCGCCTCGGCGTTGTCGAGCAGCACCTGCGGGACACCCTCGCCCGCGTCGCCCTCGACGACCACCACCGGGATGCCACGCCCCCGGACGATCTCGAGGGAATCGCGCATGCGGGGGCTGCACCCGATCAAAACCGCCGCGTCGATGGGTGCGGTGTGCAGAGAGGGCTCGCTGACGGTCTCGCCGTCGTCGCGCAGGAGCAGCAGCGCAGCGCCGAGGCGCGAGACGCCGTCGGCCAGGCCGTCCATCATGTGCGTCGTGACGGGGTCGAGGAACGCCGTGCCCAGGTGCGTGTCGAACACCACGCCGACGATCCCGCTGCGACCGCGCCGCAGCGAGGCCGCGCGCGGATCGGGCCCCGTGTAACCGAGCGCATCGGCGGCGGCGAGCACGCGTGCGCGGGTCGCCTCGGAGGTGGGCGTCTTCCCGCTGAAGACCACCGAGGCGGTCGACGGGGAGACGCCGGCCTCACGGGCGACGTCGCTGATGGTGGCGCGGCGGGTGCTCACGGCCCGATCGTACCCGCGACGCACGGTGCTGCCGAATCGATTCGATCGATGTCGAATCGATTCGGTACAGTGTCGGCATGCTCACCTCTCTCACCCGCTCCCAGCTCGTGCGCTGGCACATCGCGATCTGCGCCATCTTCTTGGCGAGCGGACTGAGCATCTCGACCTGGGCGTCCCGGGTCCCCGCCATCCGCGAGTCGCTCGGCATCGAGAACTCCGGGGTCGGCCTGCTGCTGCTCGGTATGGGCGTGGCATCCATCATCGGCCTCTCCATCGCGCCCGCGGTGATCGCACGCCTCGGTGCGCGCACCGGAATGCTCGTCGCGCTCGTACTCGTCGGCGTCGGACTCGGCGTCATCGGGTTCGGCGCCGACACACTGCAGGTCTTCGGCGTCGCCCTCGTCGGCCTCGCCCTCTTCGGCTTCGGCAACGGCGCGGTCGACGTGATGATGAACGTCGAGGGGGCCGCCCTCGAGAAGGCGACCGGCCGCACCATCATGCCGTTGCTGCACGCGTTCTTCAGCTTCGGCACGGTCATCGGCGCAGGCCTGGGATTCGTCGCCGTCAGCGCGGGGATCCCCGTGCTCGCGCACTGCGTCGCGATGGGTGTCGTCATCCTCGTGGTCGCCTTCGTCTCCGTGGCGAACGTGCCGCGGGCCGAGGTCGCGATGGACGCCCCCGCCGCCGAGGAGCGCGCGCACTGGCGTGATCGCCTCGCCACCTCGCTCCAGGCGTGGCGCGAACCGCGCACCTACACGCTCGGCGTGATCATGCTCGGCATGGCCTTCGCCGAGGGCAGCGCGAACGACTGGCTGCCCTCCGCCGTCGTCTACGGCCACGGCGCCCCCGAAGAGGCGGGTCCCGCCGTGCTCGCGGTGTTCTCGGTCGCGATGACCGTCGGTCGCATCGCGGGCGGCCCGGTCGTCGATCGCCTCGGCCGCGTGATCGTGCTGCGCGTGCTCGCGGCGACCGCCGCCGTGGGTCTGCTGCTGTTCATCCTCGCGCCGTACGGACCGCTCGTGTTCGTCGGCGCGGCACTGTGGGGCCTCGGCGCGTCGCTGGGATTCCCGATCGGCATGTCGGCCGCCGCGGACGACCCCGCCAAGGCCGCTTCCCGCGTCGCGGCCGCAGCGACCATCGGGTACGTCGCATTCCTGTGCGGCCCGCCCATCCTCGGCTGGATCGGCGACCACATCGGCCTGCTGAACACCCTGTTGATCGTGGTCGGGCTGATCGTGGCATCCGGGCTCTTCTCCGGCGCGGCGAAGCCGCTCGTGGTCGACGAGGCGAAGGTCGACGAGGCCGCACGCCGCTGACGCCCGACGGGGCGGACACCGGCGAGCGCGATTAGGCTCGTCGGGTGCGTCTCGTCATCGCCCGTTGCTCCGTCGATTACACCGGCCGTCTCAACGCGCATCTCCCCCTCGCCACCCGCCTGCTCGTGCACAAGAACGACGGCAGCCTGCTGGTGCACTCCGACGGCGGCTCCTACAAGCCGCTGAACTGGATGAGCCCGCCGTGCAGCCTCACGCGCGAAGACCCCGACGAGGTCGACGTGGAGGACGGCGTGATCGAGCGGTGGCGCGTGACGCACGCGAAGACCGGTGACGCCCTCCTCGTCCGCATCCACGAGATCGTGCACGACACGGCACACGACCTCGGGGTCGACCCCGGGCTCATCAAAGACGGCGTCGAGGCCGACCTGCAGCGCCTCCTGGCCGAACAGGTGTCGGTCGTGGGCGAGAACCTCACCCTCGTCCGTCGCGAATATCCCACCGCGATCGGCCCGGTCGACCTGCTGCTGCGCAACGACGACGGTCCCGGCACGGTCGCCATCGAGGTCAAGCGCCGCGGCGACATCGACGGGGTCGAGCAGCTCACGCGCTATCTCGAGCTGCTCAACCGCGACCCGCTCCTGGCGCCGGTGACGGGCGTGTTCGCGGCGCAGGAGATCAAGCCCCAGGCTCGCGTGCTCGCCACCGACCGCGGCATCCGGTGCCTCACCCTCGACTACGACGAGATGAAGGGCGTGCAGTCGGGGGCTCCGCGGCTGTTCTGAGGTCGCCCGGTCGTCCTTCTCGACGCCCGGGGCCGGCTTTCTGCGGACCGCTCTGCTCCGTCCCCGCGACGGCCCCGACGCTGAGACCCACCCCGCACGGCTCCGCCGGTAGCGTGGTCGTATGCGCGTTCGCTCTCCTTTCTCCTGCATCCTGTGGGACGTCGACGGCACTCTCGTCGACGCATCGGAGGGGATCCTCCGCCGTCTGGCCATCACGCTCGAGCACTTCGGCCACCGGGCGCCCACGCGCGGCGAGCTGTCGCACTGGATCGGCCCGCCGATGTTCGAGTCGTTCCAGGCCAACGTCGGCATGACCCCCGAGGAGGCAACCGCGGCGGTCGTGTTCTACCGCGAGCTCAACAAGAGCGAGGGCTACACGGTCAGCGCGCAGCTCTACCCCGGAGTGGCCGACCTCCTGCACGATGTGCACGCGGCCGGAGTGCCGCAGTCGACCGCGAGCTCCAAGCCCGAGGTGCAGGTCGTGGCGCTCATGAACCACTTCGGCGTGGCCCCCGACCTCGAGGCCGTCGTGGGGGCGACCCTCGACGAACGAACCCTGAGTTCCAAGGCCGACATCGTCCGCGAGGCCCTGCGTCGTCTCGCCGCCACGGGGGCCGACGTCTCGCGCCCCGTGCTGATCGGCGATCGGCATCACGACGTCGAAGGCGGGGCGGATGCCGGTGTGCCGGTGATCTTCGTCCGCTGGGGCTTCAGCTGGCCCCACGAGGCCGACGGTGCTCAGGCCGCCGTCGACGACGTCGCGCAGCTGCGCTCTCTGCTGCTGGTGGAGGACCCCGCCGGTGCCTGACCTCGGCGCGGCACTGCCGTTCGTCGTCGCCCTGGTCGCGGTGCTCGTCGTCGTCGGGGTGGTCGCTCTCGTCGTGCGGGCGACGCGCCGATCGCCGCGCGCGCGGGCGGCCGCCGACGAGGCCGTCGCGGAGGCGGCGGAGGCGCTACGGCGCCTCGACGACGCCGTCGACGACCTCGACGTGGCCTTCGAGGCGGTCGACGCCCTCGACGCACCCGACGCACCCACCGACCTGCGACGCGGGCGCACCGCCGCGCACCGCGCCCGCGACCGCGGCTTCACCGACCTGTGGGCGCTGGACGACCGCTCCGCCGTCCCCGCTCGTCGGCGGGACCAGGCCCGACGGATTGGCCGGGACCTCGACACGAGCCGCGCGCGGATCGACGCCCTGCAGAGCCGCCTCGACGAATGGGCGGCCGACAGCCGACTCCCCGCCGCCTTGCGCGACGCCGCCCGGGTGCGCCGCGACGGTCTCCTCGAGGCGACGGGCGATCCGGATCCTCTGCTCGGGGCGCTGCGCCGACGCTTCGATGCGTCCGACTGGATCGACGCACAGCGCGCCGCTGACGCCGCGGCCTCGGCGATCTCCGACGCCGACGCGGCACTGCGCGACGCCGAGACCGACCCGACACCCTCCGTCCTTCGTCGCGCGACCGCGGCGCTGCGTCGTGCCGAGCGGAACGGGCGCGCCGTCGAAGACGTGCACCGCATGGCCCTGCAGGCGGCCGAGAACGCCGACGCCGAGCTCGCGGCCGCCCGCGACGAGCTCGATGCAGCGATCGCGATCGCGAGCGCCCGACCCGCGGAGTGCACTCCGTCCGCCGACGAGATGCTGCGGGCGGCCGCCCGCGAGCTCGAGACCGCCGCCACAGCTGCCGTGCACCGCCCGCGCGAGGCGATCGCTACCGTGGCGCGCGTGCGCGAGACGCGCGATCGCGCTCTCGGCGCTGCCGTCAACGCACGTCAGCGGCTCGAGGCCGCTCGCGCGGCTCTTCCCGGCACGCTCGCGTGCGCGCGAGCCGCCCTCGCCGCCGCGGACGCGCGCGACGACCTCCCCCCCATCGCCGACCGCCTGCAGCTCGCGCGAGCCCGGCGCGAGCTCGCTGCGGCCCGCGCCGCCACCGACGCCGCCGAGGCCTTGGCCAACGCGCGCGCGGCGTGGCACGCCGTTCCGGGCGCTCTCGACTGAGGCAGCGTCGCCGCACCGTGCAATATGGTGAGCGCTATGGCGGACTCCTCCCCCATCCGACGCCTCTCGGTCGTCGCCCGGCGCGTACCGGTCACGCTCGGGCTGATCACCGTCCTCATCCTCTGCGGGGTCATCGGAGGCGGCCTGTGGTCGCCGTTCTCGGCATCCTCGATGTACGCCGATGTCGCCTACGGGCTCCCCGCGTTCGCCGAGGGCCGGTGGTGGACCCTGGTCACGGGGACGTTCTTCGTCTCGGCGCCCTGGGTCTACCTCGCGGGCGTGCCCGCCGTGGCGATCATGGCGTTCTTCGAGTACCGGCGGGGTAGCCGCGTCACGGCGGTCTTCTTCGCCGGAGGCCAGCTCTTCTCCGTCCTGGCGTCCGCGGGATTCCTCGCCCTCGCGTCGCTGCTGCCGTGGGCGTGGGCGCAGCAGCAGGCCGTCGCCCTCGACGTCGGCCCCTCCGGCGGCGTCTTCGCGTGCATCGCCGGGGCGCTCGCCCTTCTGCCGTCACCGTGGCGGTTGCGTGCGTGGACCGTGTTCATCGCGATCCTGGCCGTGACCTTCGTCTACTACGGCTCCCTCCCCGACCTCGAGCACGTGCTCGCCGTGAGCCTCGTGCTCGCCGTCGACCGCTCGCTCCGGCCGCAGCGGGTGAGCGTGCGCGAACAGCGGCTCATCGCCTTCGTGGTGGTGTGCGGCCTGGGCGCCTTCGAGATCCTCGGCTACGTCGCGCCGATGACAGGTCCCTTCGGCAGCTCGGCGGCGACCTCCGGATCGTGGATCGACGTCGCGATCAACACCGCGGTCGTGCTCGTCGTCGCCACGTCACTGCGCCGCGGTCGCCGGTGGGCCTGGGTCGTGGTCCTGGTGTACTGCCTCCTCAACGTCCTGCTCGTCCTCGCCGTCATCGGCCTCCTGATCGCCGTCGGTCTGTCCGGTATCGAGGCCGAGATCGACACCGACGTCACGAGCGTGCTGGCGTCGTCGGTGCTGTGGGTCGTGGCATCCGTATACGTCGTGCTGGTGCGCGGGGCGTTCCGCGCCCGCCCGCGCGCCGCCCTCGGCGACGCACCGGCGCCGACGCTCGACGACGTGAAGACCGAGCTGCGTGCCAGCGGTGGCGGAACGCTGTCGTGGATGACGACGTGGGACGGCATGTCGCACGCCCGGTTCGGCCGCGGCATCGTCGCCTACCAACGCCGGTCGGGGGTCGCCCTGGCGCTGGGCGACCCTCTCGGTCCCGACGCCGATCGCGCCGCCACCGTCCGACGGTTCATCGAGCGATCCGAGGCCGCCGGCCTGGCGCCCTGCTTCTTCAGTGCCGGCGGGGCGACGAGCGCCGCCGTTCCCCCTGACTGGCGCCGCATCGTGGTCGCCGACGACACCGTGGTCGATCTGCCCGGTCTGCAGTTCACCGGCAAGGCCTGGGGCGCGGTGCGCACGTCGCTGAACCGCGCGCAGCGCGAGGGCATGACCTTCCGGCTCACGCGCCTCGCCGACGAACCATGGGGCGTGCGTCAGCAGCTGCGGGCCATCTCCGAGAGCTGGGTGGGCGACAAGGGACTGCCCGAGATGGGCTTCACCCTCGGCACCCTGCACGAGGCCTCCGACCCCGAGGTGCGCCTGGCCCTCGCCGTCTCCCCCGCCGGCGACGTCGACGGCTTCCTCTCGTGGCTACCGGTCTACGGCGAGGGAGAGGTGCGGGGATGGACCCTCGACCTCATGCGACGGCGCGACGGCGGCTTCGGCCCCGTCATGGAGTACCTCATCGGGTCGTCGGCGCAGCAGTTCTCGGCCGAGGGCGCGCAGGTCATGTCGCTGTCGGGCGCTCCTCTGGCCCACGAGTATCCCCCGGATGCCGGGGCCATCGCCGATCTGCAGACGCGCATGTCCGACATGCTCGAGCCCGTTTACGGGTTCGCGTCGCTCCACCGCTTCAAGCAGAAGTTCCACCCGCGGTACGAGACGATGTATCTCCTCTACCGCGACGAGGCGGACCTCACGAGGATCGGGGCGGCGCTCACGCGGGCGTTCCTGCCCCACGCCACGATCCGGCAGTTCGCGGCCGCCGGGGTCGAGCTCGTCCGCCAGGAACGCTGATCGCCCCGACCGCGAAGGAGCGTGCGGGCGGGGCGGCATCGGCCGCAGCCGACGGCGTCAGAGCGGGCGGATGTCCTCCGCCTGCAGGCCCTTGGGGCCCTGGGCGATCTCGAACTCCACGCGCTGGTTCTCCTCGAGCGAGCGGTAGCCGCCCGACTGGATCGCGCTGTAGTGCGCGAAGACGTCCTGTCCGCCGTCATCGGGGGCGATGAAGCCGAAGCCCTTCTCCGAGTTGAACCACTTGACCGTGCCCTGCGTGCTCATCGTGATGCCGTTTTCCCCTTTGAGCCGACGCCGAGCGCGCCGGTCTGTGCCCCCACGGTAACGGCCGGGATCCTCCGGCGCACGGCACCGTGACACAAACGTTGCGGTCGGAGGAATTCGCCGGAATGACGGGGGAAATGTCCTGAGCCCATACGACGCCCGGGCTGAGCAGAGCTCGAAGCCCGGGCGTCGACGGATCCCCCCGGATATGCCACGCGATGCGTGACGGCGATCACTTTACCGGCGCGCGAGCGTGCGCGCGACACGAAAACGAAGAATCAGTCAGTTATGTCGATGTTCTGTGCTAGCGATGAGTCGTAAAATCCGGCTGATGGATGGTCGGCGGCGTGCTTCGGCCCTCGTCGACGCGGCGTACCGCTCTCTCGGCGAGGCCATCGTCGACGGTCGCCTGCAGCCCGGCGACCGTCTGCGCGACGTCGAACTCGCCGCACTCATGGGCATCTCGCGCACTCCCGTCCGCGAGGCCCTCCAGCGCCTCGAACGCATCGGTCTCGTCGAGGTCGCCGCCAACAGATACACGCGTGTGGCCTCCCTCACCGACCGTGCCCGCACGGACATGCGCGAATACGCCGCCCACACGATCGCCGGCGTGCTGCACGTCGCCCTCGATCGCGCGACCGACGAGGAGATCGCCGAGACGATCGCTCTCCTGGACGCCCTCCGCGATGCCCCGTCATCGCGTACGTATGTCGGGGCGATGATGGCCCTGTACTCGCAGCTGGTGGCCGAATCGCGCAATGTCGTCTTCCGGAAGGCCTTCGAGCAGACCGATCTCGTGCTCCGCCGCAATCTGGACGGGTGGGAGAGCATCGACGACGACACCCGCGAACCGCTGTTCCGGCATCTCCGCGAACAGACCGCGAGGCGCGACGCGAACGGCGCCAGCTGGACGTTCCTCGCGCTGCACGGTTTCGCCTGACGGCACAAGGTCTCACTCCCCACCGCGCCACGGCACTACCGTGACGGCATGCCCCACATCGAGCTGCGCGCCCTGACCGACGACCACCGGGATGCCGCCTTCGACGCCGTGTCGGCCAGCAGGTCCTCCTGGCCGCGCGGTGTCTTCGAGGGGCGGGCCTCCTTCGACGAGTGGGTCGACCGCCCCGACGTCGAGGTGTACACGGTCTCGGAGGACGGCCGGCTCTCCGGCGTCGCCGCCGCGATGGACGTCGACGGCGACCGCGAGATCCTGCTCGCCGTGACACCGGATGCCGGGGACGAGGCGCCGACGGAGGCCCTGCGCCAGCTGACCGTACGGGAGGCCGAGAGGCCGCTCTACGCCTGCGTGTCGGTCGACGACGAGCCCGCTCACGACATGCTCGCGCGCATCGGTTTCGTCGAGCACGAACGCGATGGGGCGGACGTGGTCTACGTCCTCCCGCCGACGCTAGAGTGACGCGGTGCCGACGAACGACGACCTCACCCGCGTCCTGACGCGTCCCCGCTCGCTGGCGGTCTTCGTCGCGATCGTCTTCCTCGTCACCACCGTGCAGGCGCTGACCAACCCGCTCGCGGGGCTGCTGGAGGGCGAGTTCCCCTGGGACGGACCCGTTCCCTTGGCCGCCGTCGTCGCCCTCGTCGTCCTGGGCTGCGCGGCCCAGAGCGCGTTCCTCTTCCTCAGCGCCCGCGCGCCGGTGGTCGCCGTCATCGGCACCGCGGCCTGCTACGTCGCTCTCGTCGTCGGCCTGTCCATCCCCCGCTGGCTCACCGCTCTCCCGCTCGTGGTGGCGGTCGCCGTCTTCCTCCTCGCCGTGAGCAGGCGACCGCTCGTCGCCGTCGGGTGGTCCGTCACGGTGGTCGCCGCGGTGAGCCTCTCCCTCTTCGGGTGGGCCCTTTCGACGGGCGTCCCCCTCGGCATCGTGGGCAGCTTCGTCCTCGAGGCCGTCCTCGCCTTCGGCACCCCGATCGCGGGCGCGGCAGCCCTGGGCATCTGGTGGGCGCGGCGCATGCGCGTCCTCCGACGCACGCGCGACGAACTCGCCGCCGCCGCCGAGCGCCATGCCGCCGAGATCGAGCGCGTCACCACCCTCGAACGCGCGCGCATCGCTCAAGAGCTCCACGACGTGGCCGGTCAGCACCTCGCCGGATTGCTCTCCCTCGCCGATGCGGCCGTCGACATCGACGTCCTCGACACCGCGCAGGCGACCGAGCTCATCGCCGAGATGCGGGCCGAGGGGCGCTTCGCGTCGGCCAGCCTGTACGCCGCCCTGCGAGACCTCCGCATCCAGAACGGCTCGCGCGTCGGACCGACCCTCGACCTGCGTTCCCTCGACGGCCTGCGCGACTTCTGGGCGGCGCGGGGCATGAGCATCGAGATCGAGGTGCGCGGATCCATGGCCGACCTCCCCGCGATGGTCTCCACGACGGCGTACCGCGTCGTGCAGGAGGCGCTCACGAACGCGAGCAAGCACGCCCCGGGAGCCGCGACGCGAGTCGATGTCGAGGCGTCCCCCGCCACCCTGCATGTCGCCGTGCGGAACGCCCCCGCCCTCGTCCCCCGCACGGCGCCGGATGCCGGGGGTCTCGGATGGGGACTGACCGGCATGGCCGAGCGGGTGGACCTGATCCATGGCACCCTCACCGCCGGTCCCCGCGACGACGGCGGATGGTCGGTCACCCTGCGCGCTCCCGTCGGCGCCTTCGACGCGGTTTCGCCGTGACAGCCGCCGAGCCCGAGGTGAGCGTCCTCATCGTCGACGACAACCGCACCGTCCGCCGCGGCATCCGCCTGCGGCTCGAGAACGCTCGGGGGATCCGCGTCGCCGGAGAGGCGTCGAACGGACAGGATGCCGTGGTCCTGGCGCGAGCCGAGCGCGTCGACGTCGTGCTCATGGATCTGCACATTCCCGGCATGGACGGCATCGAGGCGACCCGTCGGATCACCGCCGAGCGCGCCGATCGCTGCCGAGTGGTCCTGCTGACCAGCGAGGTGTCCGACTCCTTCCTCGTCGATGCCCTCGAGGCCGGTGCCAGCGGGTATCTGCTGAAGGGACACGACAGCGACCAGCTGCTGCCTGTCATCCGCGGCACCGCGGCCGGCATGGCGACGATCTCGCCACTCGTCGCCCCCCGGCTGCTGCGCGAGCTCCGCGAGGCACGGCCGACGCCGGCCGATCCCGCACAGCTCGAGTTGCTCACCGCCGCCGAACGGCGCGTGGTGGGGCTGTTGAGCAGCGGCGTGACCTCCAACGACGACATCGCGCGCCATCTCTCCGTCTCTGTCAACACCGTACGGAGTCAGACGGCGGCCGCCCTGCGCAAGCTCCACCTCGATGACCGGACGCAGCTCGCGCTCTGGGGCGCCCGGAACGGCCTCGATCGTCGCGACGCGTAGTCCGAACGGATGAAATCGCGACCGGTCCCCCTGCCGGATTCCGCACCTCGCGAGGAATCGCGCGCCGCGTTCGCGACGAATGGTGCGCGCGGGCGGCGGGAACGCGCCAGAATGCTGCTCACAGCGGCGTGGCTTCGCCGCTCATCCGCGCGGGGCCGGGAGTTTGGGGGCGGCCCCGCGCGGCCACACCGGTCCCCTGCGGACGCCGCTGCGTCAGCGTCGGGACAGCGTCGCGACGATCGGGCGGTGGTCGCTCCCGGCGCCATCGAACCCCGCGATGACGGAGAACCCGTCGACCGTCCATTCCGAGCCGACGAGCACGTGGTCGATGGGGGCGCCGAGCAGCGCCGGGAGCCGGACGGGCCACGTTCCTACAGCGGCCGAGCCGGCGGCGGCGGCGGCATCGCGGCATCCGCCCAGATCGCCTCCGGCGGCGCCGTAGCCGTCGAAGTGGTCGACGGTCGCGTTGAGGTCGCCCGCGACGATCACATCGGCGGCGGCGCAGGCATCGGCGATCCAGGCCAGCCCGGCGTCCCACTCATCCAGGACTGCGGGCAGGGGAGGCATCGGATGCGCGGCGACGAGCGTCGGTCCCCCGCCGTCGACCGGGCGCCACAGGCCGCTCGGCAGTCCGGGCGTCGATCCCGCGGGGACGTCTCGCGTGTAGACGCCGAGCGTGTCGGAGATGAGGATCGAGGTGGGGATCGTCTCGCCGCCCTCCGCCGCCCACACCGTGTCGTGGCGCATCGAGACTCCACTCGCCTGCAGGATGCCGACCACCTCCGCCGCGGCGAAGGCATCCGTCTCGGGCAGGCTCACGACGTCCGCGCCCGTCTCCCGTACGGCGCGCGCGATCCACTCCGGCGAGACGGATCCTCCGTAGGTGTTCCAGGCCATGACGGTGAGCTCCCCGTCGGGCACGGCCGCGCCCGGGCCGCGCACCGCGAGCGCGACGCCGTTACCCACCGCCGCCGCGACGAGCGAGAGGGCGAGGGCCGCCGAAACTCCCCAGCGACGACGTCGCACCGCGATCGCCGCGCACGCGAGGGCCGCCACGGCGAGGCCGATGGCCAGTGGAGCCCGGAGGGAGATGGCGTTGGCGACGAGCGGGAGACGATGGATGCCGATCCCCTGGGGCCAGATGGCGGCGGCGGCCGCGACCGCACCGAGCAGCAGCGCGATGACGAACGAGGGGCGGGGTCTGGTCGGCATCCTGATCAGTAAAGCGCGCCCGTCACGCGGTTCGCACGTCCGCTGAGACGGCGGCGTGCTCGGACGCCGGATCGACGTCGCCGTCACGACGCGCGAGGGCCCGGGACGCGGTTCCCCGCCCCGGGCCCTCGGGTCACGTGATCAGCGCGCGGCGCGACGCCCCACGATGAGGCCGTAGATCAGCAGCACGATGATCGATCCGCCGATGGCCAGCAGCCACGTCTGGATCGAGAAGAAGTCCTGAAGCGGGGCGTTGAACAGCAGTCCACCGAGGAAGCCGCCGAGCAGGGCGCCCACGACGCCGAGCACCAGCGTGATCAGCCAGCCGCCACCCTGCTTCCCGGGGAGGATCAGCTTGGCGATGGCGCCGGCCAGGAGGCCGAGGAGGAGAAATCCGAAGAATCCCATGTTGTCGTTCCTTTCGCGAGTGAGAACCGAAGCCCGCGCACGGCGGGACTCATTGCATACAGCCTCCTCCCAGGAAAGCGTTTCGCGGGGTGGGTTGCATCGGCGCTGATTGTCTGGTTCGCGCGAGGCGCGATCGGCTGTTCGCATAGCGTGGGGCGGATGGCCGACCATCTTGCCGACCGCCGTCCCCCTCTCCGCCCCGCGCTCGACCTCGGGCGAGGCCTCCTCATCGGGGCTGTCGAAGTCGTCCCGGGGGTGAGCGGGGGCACGGTCGCCCTCATCGTCGGCGTCTACACCACCCTGATCGAGGCCGCGAGCCACGTGGTGCGCGCCGTCGTCGCCCTCGGCGACCTCCCTCGGGGGCGGGGCATCAGCCGCGCGCTGGCGCATCTCGCGGCGGTGCGCTGGAGCGTCGTCGCTCCCGTCCTCGTCGGCATGGTGCTCGCCGTCGTCCTGGGCGCGCGCGTTCTCGCTCCCCTCGTCGAGGAGCACCCGACGGCGACACGGGCCGTGTTCGGCGGGATGATCGCGGCATCCCTCCTCATACCGGTGCGCCTGCTCGGCCGGTCGTGGACGTGGCGGCTGTCCCTGCTCGCCGGCTTCGCCGCAGCGGGAGCCTTCCTCGTGACGGGCCTGCCGTCATCGCGGGTGATCGATCCGCCCCTCCTGCTCGTGGCCCTCGCCGCGGCGGTCGCTGTCTGCGCCCTCGTGATGCCGGGGTTGTCGGGCGCGTTCCTGCTGCTGGTCTTCGGGCTGTACGAGACGACCCTCGTCGCCGTCAATGAACGCGATGTCCCGTACATCCTCGCCTTCGCCATCGGGGCGGTGGTGGGCCTCAGCCTGTTCGTGAACCTGCTGCGGGTGCTCCTCGCCCGGTTCCGCGAGATCATGCTCGCGCTGATGACGGGCCTCATGCTCGGCTCCCTCCGCGCCCTCTGGCCGTGGCAGGACGCGTTCGGGCAGGCGACGCCGGCGGGACCGGATGCCGTCCCGATGGCGTTGCTCGCGCTGGGGGGCGCCGCGGTGGTGCTCCTCGTCGTCGCGATGCAGGCGCGACTCGACCGTCCGCGCCGTTGAGCTCTTCGTCCCCAATCTGTGGACAACTCTGTGCACAGTCGAAAAACTCATGTGGATAACCCTGTGGGAAGTCCGCGCGGACAGCTCGCCGACGTCACGTCGACGCGGTTCACGCGCCCGTCATTCCGGGCGTCGAGGGGAATTACATCCGCGTAATTCCGCGAGACCGCCCCCGTGATCGCGGCGGAGAACGTCCTGGGGAGAACTTCGCTCACAGGGGGTGGAAACTGTGGATAACTTTCCGACGCGGACGACTTCTCGTGCGGCAAACGACGAAGACCCCGGGGATGAACCCCGGGGTCTTCGTCGTTCTGTGGCCCTTTAACTTTATCCACGATCCCAGTCGCAGCGGGGGTCCTGGGAGGCCACCCAAACCCGGATTACACGCTAAGGCGTTCCGCTTTACACACACCTGATCAGACGGCAAATCTCTTCTGGCACCCAAGCACGCCCGGGCGCGCGCACTGCGCCCAAAAATGCGCGTCGCGAGGCGGGCTTCCGGTCGCCTACCGCGCGGCGGCACGGTGCATACGATGAGGCCGTGACACCTACCTCTGCGCGCTATGACAGCGTGGAAAACGACGCCGAGCTGGAGGCCGCCTCTGCGGTCTTCAACCTGTCCTTGATGCGGTTCGAACAACTTGATGACTTGTCCGCACCGCGGGTTGGCTCCATGTTGGCGGTTGAGGATGGGCATACCACTCGCGTGCCGATATCTAGCCAGGTGCAGATGGCGGCGGCGCGTGCACGCGATGCCCTTGAAGCGTTTCGCGATTTAACCATCGCGGAGACTAACCCCGCCGCGGTGCTGCGACCCTTCGCGCATTACGCGCTCATCCGCCAAGCGAGCGAGGGCGCCGCACTTGGACTCTGGTTGCTTAGACCGGACGTGAAAGCAAAGCGGGTGCATCGGTCTTTGAACCTGGAGTTCACTCACGATCAAGATGCGCGCGAGTTCGCGAGGACGTTCACCAGAGAGCGACGGAACGCGGCCTCGTCCACCCTGGACCACACCTTGATGCGATTGAACGAGCTGAAAGACACGGTTCCGCAACTTCGTGAGATCGCCTTGAAGCGGATACCGTCATGGACGGACATTCTGGTCGACATCTCACCTCCCCTTGGTAGGTCAGCTGACGGACACGCTCCGAACTCCCCGGTCGTGGTCTGGAAGATCGCGTCGGCTTTTCTTCATGGCTCCTCCACGACTACGCGCATGTTGAGTGACCTCAGACAGCTCACTGACTTCGACGAGCGCCGTATCGCCTCGATGCAGATCACGCCGTCGTGGAGAGTGCTCGCGGCGTCCTATGGCACATGCGTACAGATGCTTTACGACCTCCGCGACCGGTACGAGCGGTTGGCGGCACACGACTACTCCGGAAGATCTGTCAGCGCCTTAGACGGTTGAGAGCCGCCCGAACATCGACCGGCTCCGCCGCAGGTCCGACTCAGATGGCGTCGCCGGGTCGTCGACTGAAAACGTGATTAGCTCCCTCAAGCATCGCCGGCGGCTCGTTCGGCGGCCGCGCGGGTGTTCTCCGGGATCATCGCGTAGAGGGCGTCAGCTTTGCGGGGTCGGGTGATTAGCTCCTCCACCAGCTCGTTGATTGCGGGGAGGAATGTCTCCGCGAGGGCATCGTCCTCACCGTTCAGGTAGATGGCGATGAGTTCTCCATCCTCGCGATGCAGCGCGTCGTTGCCAACGACTCGCAGAGCGGTGAGCACCTTCCACAAACTGTCATTGATGCGAGGCCGCAAGGCCCCAATCCGCTGGTTTAGGTCACGGCGCGTGCCCGGATCGTCGTCGACCGCCTTGAGGAGAGCCTCGAGCGACGCTCGTCCCAGGGCTGCGGCGGCTCGGCGCGATCCGGAGAACACGCTGGCCGCCTCGTGATAGAGCGCCTTCGCGTGCTGGGGCATATCGGGATGCGGTGCCGGGATGTTGGCCACGCCGGCCGGGTAGATGACCACGTCTCGGAGCAGAAATGACATCTTCTTGCACGCCACGCACAACCGGACCTGCCAGGGCGCCTCCGGGACGACCTGTTCGCTCATCACAGGGGCCTCGCGCTGCATGCGACCGTCCCTGGCCACGATCTCCTCACCGGATGCTCGGAAACCCTGGTCGTCGTCGGAGATGGTCCAGACTGCTTGCTCGCCGTATTCGTCCTGCGTCACGATGCGGGGGGTCGCCGGGATCTGTTGGGCGAGAAGCCCGCAATGCGGGCACGAAGCCAAAGTTGCGTCCACGAGGCGACTGTACCGAGGCAGAGGACGGTCCCGTACCGCTGCCGGTGACCGATCACAGCGTGGCACCAGGGTTTGCATGCCTGAGAAGCGCATCCCCCTTCGATTCAAGCCATGTCAAGATAACTCCAACCCTGGAGGTGACCTGAAATGGCCGAGCTCACCGCGACCGAGTTAGCCGCTCGCCTCGGAATCTCGCGGCGTCACGCCGTTGAGCTTGTCGCCTCTGGAACCATTGCCGGCAGGAAGCTCTCTTCTGGTGCGTGGCTCGCTGACGCTGCTTCGGTGCTGCACTATGAAGCTGCTGCGCGCCGCGGCAGCGGTGGCCGCATATCCACCGCCACCGCGTGGGGATTGCTCTGGGAGCTGAGCAACCTTCACGCCAGCTGGCTCACACCATCGACACGGTGGCGAGTACACCGGCGACTGCGAACCATGAGCGCTGAGGAGATTGCTCGGACGGTTTCCAGTCGGACACGAACGCATCGCTATCGCGCAGCCAACCCAAGCAAGGCCAGCACGGAGCTGATCATCACCGGACGCGCCGTGGCCAGCTTGTTGGATGTCGGCCTGATGGATGATATTCGTCGCGTGTGCGGGTATCTGCCTTCAGGTGGTGACGTGAAGGGCTACGCTTCCACCCACTTCATGGTCGAGGACACCACAGGTCTCGATGTTCTCTACGAGAACACAGTGCCAAGTCCGGTGAAAGGCAACGTCATGCCCATCGCCGTCATCGCCGCCGACCTGGCCGTGAGCCCGAACACCCGCGAACGAAGCGGCGGCTTGCGTGCACTGGAGAAGCTTTGCCAGCAGTGGATCGAGGCGAATCAGCTTCAGCGGTGACGGCTCGCATCCCGCAACCCGGCCTGCGCTGATTCGAAGGGACGAACCCGGCCAGGTGAACCCACTATTGATCGAGTGTCTGCGTCAGGGGCATAGTCGGGCACCGTCATCCCGGTGCTTCGTACCGTGAAGGTGCCTCACCGGGCCGTCCTGAGCAAAGCCCCCCGCTCCTTTTCTTGGTACGGGCCGAGAAAGCTGGCGGCTGCCGCGCCAATATGCTAATCATGGCAGCGCGAATACACCGAAACGACCCCCGGAGCATTTCCGGGGGTCGTTCGCGTCACTCGGCGTTAAGTCGATCTCGAATCTCGTCGAGCGCACGTGAATGGCGCTTCAGAGTGAGAACGACCCATACGGCGAACCAAACAGCTAGCCCGGTCAAAACGATTGGGAAAAGCAGACCCAAAAGGCCGAGGAATGCTGCCGAGGTCGTCATGATGATCTCCTTATGACGTCGTTGAACGGCTACTTAGAAAAGTGAAGTAACCAAGTTGTTGTTGCGGGCGAAGCCCTCCACGCCGCCCTCCAACGTTGCCACGTTGTTCGGGTAGGTGAAGCGCGACCAGCCGCGAACCCATGCGCCCGCGCTTGATGTCTCCGTGCGACGAGGGACTGTGAACCACTTGCCCTCGGACTTCGTCGTAGCGAACAGCTGGATCACCATGTCGCGCGGGCTTCCGATGACCGTGGTGTAGGAACCTGATGCACCGAAGGTGACGTAGTACTCCATGTAGGCGAAGCCGTTGCTTCCCCAGATCTTGTAGTTTCCTGTCAGCGCCCGGGCGCCCACGGACCCTTCAGCGGCGGGACTCGAGACGGGTTCCACGCCAACGCTGAGGGTGGTGCCGTTGCTGAGGGTGATGTGCTGAACGTCGCTCAGGCCCGAGCCGAGCTCAACACTCGCCTGGAGCGAGTCTTTCGCGGCCTCCCACTCATCGACGAGAGCTTCCTGCTCGGGTGCCGCGAGGGCCGAAGCGCCCAGTTGGGCCGCGATGGCCGCGTCCTCCTCGGTGAGGATGGCTTCCGTGCTGGCCGACGCCCCCGAAACCGACAGGCCCGCGAAGATGATACCCGCGACCATTCCACCGGCCACAAATCGCCCTGTGCGACTTACTTTTCGCATTTACAACCCCCAAATGTTTTCTGCCGTTTGCAGCGTGAACAGCCTTACACGGCATTCTGGGACCGTCAATAAATCATGAATATGTCCACCAGATGGGGGACAGGGAAAAATCGGTGCGGGGTTGTGCATTTCAACTACAATCAGCCGTCGACAAACTCGATATCGTCTATTTGGACGAGCACCACGGCCCTGATCGCCGGGCACCAATGTCCGACACCGCCGGGATCGTCGTTCGATTCACGGGTTCCGCATGGTTGAAGCGGACAATACACGACTTTTGCGCTGGACCGAGAACAATATTTAAATCCAACTACCAGCGACCAAAGTCGACCGCTTTGAACATTGCCCAAGGCGCCGTCGCATTCATCAATATGGACGAAAAATGCGACGGTGAGATTGTACCCGCGCGCATCCAAACTCTCTGGGACGGGCGGCCGCCAGATGCGGACGGTGCCGTCGCTGGCGCACGACATCTTCGACGCGAACGCCGTTGCGCCCTCAGCCGATCTCAGAACCCGTCAGTGTGGCAGGCTCCATCAGGTCATATCGATGTCGTAGATGGAGGCGGCGGCAAGGTGGGGGTCCCGCCCTGACGCCAACCACTGCACAACGGACGAGCCGCGGAGTGCGTTGGATGGTGCTGTCAGGAGGCGGCTGACGGTAACCGCGTCTTCGCCGCGGAGCGCTCTGAGGACCTCGGGTAGGCCACGAAGCGGTTCATTTTGCTGGTCGAGCTGCCACCCGGGGAAGCTATAGCGGCCGGAACTCCGTCGAGCCGCAAACAACTCACCTCGCCTGCGCAGCTCATTCACCTTGGCGGGAGTAACCCCCATCAACCGCGCCACCGCCGAACTCGACAACCACGACGCTGTCTCTGTGTCGTCGGCCAACGTCGAGGCATGCACGTACTCATCATTCTTGCGCCGCGCCTCGACCGTGAACGCCGAGGCGGCCATCCCGGCGGAGGTCGCGAACGCCAACCCTCTCTCAGCCCCGCGAGGCAGAGACTCGACGATATCCTCATCGGTTCGCGCCGCACGGGCACCTCTCGCTCTCGCGTCGTCGACGCAGAGAGTGATCAACCAATCGCGCTGCCGGTACAGCCACGCTCGGTCAGCGCAGATCTCGCAGGTCCGAACCGACTCCGCCTGGGCGCCCCAGATCAGGTACTCGGTCTCGTCGGTCACATCCCCGGGGGCAAGGTGAATATCGAGGCACCCGAGGTCCTCACCGAGCTGCTCCACCCGATAGTCGGGCGCGAGCGCCGCAATGTCCTCGTCCAGGCGTTTGACGAGCGGCCACCACCCTTGGTTGACATTGAGCGCCCGGATGCCCGAACTCGTCAGTCGCGTGATGAGCGGTGCGAGCGCCGGCGGGTATCCCTCACCGTCCCACTCGACGAGCGCAGCGTCGTCGGGTGTGAGATCCCTGAACCGACGCGAGGTGTCGCGCCTATGCATCACCGCTTTTCACCCGGGCCTGGTCGGATCTCTTCACCGCTATATCCATCTAAATATGGTCCACCGCAAGGTGGAGAACGTCAAGGACAGCCAGAGACCCTCAAGGCGCTGGCCGGTGCCGCTCACCGTCCCCGCTGAGCCATCTCCGCACAGATCCTTAAGCTCATCCGTTCGGAAGGTTTGTGACAGACGACTGGTGGCGCCGCCGGGTGGCTCGGGCGAGCATCCTCTGGCGAGCAGCGTTGAACAGCTCCTGGTCCCGAGCACTCCGGGCGGGGAGCGCGCTCACGAAGGAGCCGCGGCGAAGGAACATCTCTTGGGTAGCCATAGTCCTCTATGCGGCTCACTCAACCGACGCAGCGTGGCACATTCGTGAGATGCGTCTACCGACCACAAACCCACCGGAGGCC
This sequence comes from Microbacterium galbum, assembly GCF_032464915.1. Taxonomy (NCBI): domain Bacteria; kingdom Bacillati; phylum Actinomycetota; class Actinomycetes; order Micrococcales; family Microbacteriaceae; genus Microbacterium; species Microbacterium galbum. Next base: position 1,389,750 of record NZ_JAWDIS010000001.1, read on the forward strand.
TTGACCTTCGACGAACTCGAGCTGCCCGATGCGACTGACCATGTGAACGCGATGTTCGAGGTGGGCGGCCTCGGTCGACCAGTCGGAGACGAGCAGCCGAACGAGCTGCTGCTCCAGGCTCGAATCGGGCTGACGCCGGTAGGCGCCATCTACATCTGCTCGCCCGTTCTCGTGGCCGTCACGCTCGTTCAGGACGGGACCGACATCGACCGCGCCGGTTGGGTAGCCGGCCGAATCCGCGCCATCGAGGCCGCGACTGTCCTCCCCGGCGTACGAGGAAGAGGTATCGGCGGTGCTCTCGTGCAGGAGGCTGTCCGGCGGCTGCGACAAGATTCGACTGCCGACTTCTTGCTCGCGAGAATCGCTGGCCTCGACCTTCACCTCCGTCGTTGGTGGGAGCATCAGGGCTTCACCGTCGGGAGGAATGGTCAGGAGCTCCGCGTGAATGGGTCACCTATCCGGTATGACCCGTCCCATGTTGACAGTTGGATGCAACTTGCAGAGGGGCAGCCCGAAACAAGCGTTTCGTTCTAGGGGTTGTTCTCCGCCCCGGTGGAGACCTGTTCGAGGTATTCGCGTGTCGCTCATTGCGATGTGACGGACCGACTCGCCGACGGGCGCGACCCTTACGCTGACCTCGTGGTGCTTCGCTCAATGAATCGACAGGCGACGTTGGACGGCCTGGACCTGTACCGGCGGTTGGATCGTCCCCATCCTGAGACGACGGTGGATGACGATGGACGCATCACCGCGGTGCTCGATCAACTGCACTCAGATCTGAAAGTTGCTCTGAGCAGACCGTCCGTGGTTAGAGGGTGGCGGGCGCAAGCACTATTTGCCTCGACCGTCATCGCCCTTGATGGCTGCGAGATGATGACTCAGGTGGACCTCGGCGAGGTTTTTGTCGACGGTGACGACGCCAAGGCCCCGGACTTCTTCCTTCACCTGCGAGGTGGGCGCCGCATCCTCGTCGACGTGAAAAGCGCCAAAGCGCCCGCCGGCGTGGGAACGCTTCAGACGTTCAGCGCTAAAGACGTTGCACGAATGCGCCGGTTCGGCGACCTGTACGCAGCGGAGGTTTTCCTTGCCTTCTACTTTTCGTCGATGACCCTGTGGGCGCTCGTCAGCCTCGACGACCTCACCTGTGGTCCGGGCGGCGGTTACCGCATCAGCTTCGAGGACGTTGTCCGCCTCAACAAGATGGGGCTTCTCGGTGATCGGAGTATCGGAGTCGAGACGCCGCTATCGTTCACCGTCTTCCCTGACGCGTCCCAGCCAAACAAGATCGACGACCACGGACGCGCGGAGCTCACCGTGGGAGCGGTGTCGGTAAGCGTTGCGGGCCGTGAGCTGCTCGAGCCTCAAGATCGACGCGTGGCAACCTTCCTGATGACGTACGGCACATGGAGCACAGCCGAAAGCACCCAAGCAGCTGACGGCAAGTTGCTGAGTGCGACGTGGTCGGTCGCGCCCGACGAGCTCTTGAACGAGGGCCTCCAGGACTTCGAGGTGATCGGCACCCTGTCATCCATGTACGCAACTGCATTCGAACTAGGAACGACCGGTCCCGCCGGCTACACCGGTCTTCAAATTGAACCCGACCCCGGCGCGTTGATCGCACTCATCCCGCACGACTACGCGTCGGAAAATCTTCCCCTTTGGCGATTCGAGCAGGTGCAGTGATGACACCCTGGCGCACGAGCGTGGGGTGACCTCGAAGCGGCGGTCGCGTTCCTCCAATCGGAACCGCGCTGGCGCGCAAGGTCGCGTGGGCGTGGTGCTCAGCGCTGCTGCCCTTCAGGCGAGGCAGAGCCTTTGGGTGGCTTACGCGCTGCGAGCACTTTCGACGAAGTCGTCCCACGCGCCATCGCCAAGCTTGTCCATCTGGTACACGACGGCTTCTGCGCCAGCGCGGGTTGTCTCGACGGTCGCAACATAGGACAGACCGTCCGAGCCGATGAGGACATCCCCGTCGAAATCGCTCTGTGGGCGCGCATTTTCAGCGCCGGACGCGATATGACGACCACCGGCACCATGGAAGATGTCGAGCCTCATTGCTGCCACCTTTCGTTGATGGTCTTAATGTACCTACGTCCTCTTCCAACGAAAAGGAGGGCACACGATAGCAGATGCAATCCCGTCAAGAACATCAGCGTAAACCACGCGGGTTGGCGCAGGCTGAGAATGCCGTCCCCGACGCCGCCGAACTGCACTCCACTCAGAGTGAGCGCGGCCACCGAGACGACCGCGGCGACGTTGATGGAGAGCCAGATTACGAGCGCGAACGTGGAGATGGACATCACTCTCACCGCATCGCTCGTCAGCCGCGAGAGGAGCAGACCAGTCAGCAGCGCGGGTGCCGCGAGGATGAGCGTGGACCATGCCGATGCCATCGCCTCGACGTCGGCGAAGAGGACGGGATAGAAGTAGCCGACCACCCACGTGATCACCCACATCCACAAGGACAGTGCGAGTGTCGGGCCGAGCAGCCCCGGCGGCCGCTCACGGAGTCGTAGTTCAAGCCGAGGCGCGACGTGGGAGGGCTGCGACTGATCGGTTCGGACCCGGAAATCACGCCAGTAGACGTGTACGCGGTTGTCTCCGCGGAGAGGGGAAACAAGAAGATACTCGGAGTCATCCCCCTCGGGAGCACTAGCCAGAGCGTCACCGTGCGCACGGGAGAGAATCACATCGGCCTGTTCGATGTAGCTGGACTCGTTGGCAGTCACATCCAGGTGGAAAGAGTTGGATTCAGCAACCCTCAGCAGGTCAAGGGCAACAACATCTCGACCGATGCCAGTGAAGCGACGGGCGTGCGCCTCCCCGCCCCGGACACGACTGCGGTATGGCTCTTCGAAGGTGACAACCAGGCGTCGAGTCGTGCCGCATCCACCGGGGATTGGGGCAAAGATGACATCCGTTGCAAGCGATAAATCGATCAGCGAGCGCATCCACCGGATTCCATCGCCCTGGGTGTTCTTACCGACAAGGGTGTCGTACTGATCGAGCAGCTTCATCCGGTCAGCTTCTGGCAACGGAACGTCACTGACGATCTTGCTGGACACGTGGACGGTCAGATCAAGCAGCGCCTTCTTCCGAGCGTCTTCAATCAGACCCGAAACAATTACCGTCACTTTGCGCAGCATCAGTACGAGCACACCGCGGGAGGCCGCGGTGGGCAGGGTTCTGCTGGCGGCTCCATCGATGGTCAGGGTCAACGCACCGAGCAGTGACCCGCGACGGATACGGAGGACTGGGACGAGAACCAGACCTTTCAGCAGGTCCGACCCCTCGACTGTTCGCGCAAGGGACACTTCGGCGCGCTCGTCCCCGAGCGTGAATCTCTCTGTGATGCGCGCGAAGACCGTGTCAGGCGCAACGAGCGCGCGGAGGGTGTCGTTGAGGACACGGGGGTCATCCGAGACGACGGCGTCAGCGGCGGGGTCGCTGGGAGAGGAGCGGGGCCGTGAGAGTCGTTCGATGACCGCGTCTGCTTCGCCCACCAGCGACTCGATGCGCCGTTCGAGAAACTCGTTGCGTTCTGAGGGCGTCTCGAAAGAATCGTCGTGCCGGATGCGGGATTGCTCGACGAACGTCCTGTCCGAAACCACGGTCACATCACCCACTCGCTGGCGAGCGGCCTCAAGTCTGCCGTCCGTCACACGCCACCGCAGCCATGCCGAGACGGCGATGACGAAGAGAAGCGCGACCACAACAGACACGACGGCTACCCACCCGGCGTCGAAGATCTCCGTCGCGAGAATGGGTTCCGCCCGTGGTGGCACCGGGGTTGCTGTTGCGCTGGTGTCGGGTGTCAATGCGGCCGGCGGCACGTACGTGATCCACGCGGCGAAGGCAAAGAACAGCAATGCAACAGCGGCCGTCACGGCCAGAGATGACGCTAAGAGCCGCAGCCACCGCCGTCTCGCGCGGGTGCGCATGACCCGCCGGCGCGTGCGCGCCCTCGAATCCTCCGGAGTGCGCTTCCCCCGCCGTTCTCTACGTCTGGTGACCGGGGGTTCAGACCCCTGAACGGGGTCGTTACCGACCTCGCTCTCGTCGATAACATTCGTCAACGCGTTCCCCCGGTTCACGTCCCTCGTCAGACCGCCTTGCGACCCGCCCTAGCCAGATAGTGGGTGCCACGGCTCACTTCGGACGGTGAAGCTTGGGCACCGTTCAGTATCTCGAAAATCTGATCGGGCGATTGCGCCCGGGGATGCGGTGCGATGTCCGCGACAGAGGATGTGCATGGAAGTCCCGTTCGAAGATCGCTCGTTCGGACGAGAATGCGGGATCGCTCGGCGCGTTCGGCAACATCAGGCGGTGCAGAACTGAACGACTATGTCGACGAGCTCGAGCGTGTGGCGGCTGAGGCCCTCGGCGCTCGCACGGGACGACCGAGAGAAGCCTGCAACGTGCGCTCGCCTACGACGCCGCATTGAGAGTGCTCCACAGCGACCCCGCCGCGCCCTCCCTCCCGCTCAGGGTTCGGCGAGGAAGCCGACGGCGGGGCAGTGGGGCCTATCGTCCGTCGTCGTACAGGCTGAGCAGGAAGGCGATGTGCGAGGTCAGGTCCCCGGTCTCCAGGGCGTTGACGACCTCGTTGACGTACTGCTCACGCGCGGAGGTGGGGATGACGATGGCGTCGAAACCGTGAGACATCGCCACGGTGTTCATCACGTAGCGACCCGTGCGTTTGTTGCCATCGAAATAGAACTGCTGGTACGCCGCGAACGCGGCCCACGTGGCTCCCCGCACGACCGGATGCTCCACACTCAAGATGCGAGGCAGCCCCGCATCCAGAACGTCGTGGGTCAGCCGCGCGTCGAGGGCTTGGAACTTGCGACCGCGTCCCAGACGCACGAACGGACCGTTGTAGCGTTCGCGCTGGTCGCCACGAAACAGCAACGAAGCCAGGTTCAAGTTCGAGGCGATCAGCATGTGCAGGCCGTCGGACAGTTCCTGTGAGGGCTGCGTGGGGCGTTCTCTGATGCGCCACAGGACGGAGTCCGCGGCCTTCTTCATGTCGATGACTTGAAGTTCCTCGCCCTCAGTGTGGCCGGGCACGTGCGTGCCGCCGAGAACGTCCTCGATCTCCGGCAGGGTGTAGGTGATGTTCTCCAGGAACGCGTCGCCCTGGATTGCTTCGCCAATGCGTCGGCGAAAGCGGGCCTCCGCGCGTTCCACGCTGGTGGGGCGGATGTTCGCGAAGTCGCTCGAGAGGTCGCGCCATTCTGGCTCGGGCACCGCTTGCAGCGCGTCGGGGTCGCGGGTGCTGGCGTATTGGGCGATCTTGGCGTCCCACGCGTTCGGCTCGATGGTGATCTCCGGCACGCTCGTGCCCGCATGTGGCCCATCTTGACTGCTGCGGCCACGCACTGCGTGTTGGTGGGTCCCGCGACCGCCCCCGGTCTTGCTTGTCATATGTGCGCTCGTTCTGCTGAATCGACGAGGATGCGGATGAGATGGGTGCCGTCGCCGGTGCGCTTAGTCGCCACGATGGCCTTCTGGAAGTCGGGAATGGCTCCGTACTCAACGCTCAACCAAGGCAGACCGTCCTGCATCAAGCTGGTAGACGTCCGGTGCAGAGTCAGAACGGTGTCAGCGCCGGCGCCGATGGCGTTGACGAGGAATTCCAGCTGGCGCGCACCGGGACTCTCGGCCGGGTCTTCTTCGATGAGGGTGTCACCGGCAACGGTTCGCAGCGGAACCCTGACGCGGGCGCCACTGCCTTTGATGGCAGTCCGCGCGGAGCGTGCGATCTCCGTGGCGCGCCAGATGCGGAGAGGGTCACCGCCGATGGTGATGCCATCTGCCAGGGCGGTCACCTGGCCCCAATCGAGGGCGATGTCTTCGACCGCGCATGACGCCTCGATGATTTCGGGCAGGAGTTCGTAGGCGCGCTTACGGGCGTCCTCGGGGCTGCTCTGCAGGAAAGTGAGCCGGTAGCTGTCGTCACGGTCGAAGACCGCTGCGCGGGCGGGACGGCGGGGAACCCGCACCGCCGTGAGGGTCATGCCCAAAGCGTTCATGATCCGCTCGGCCGTGTCGACGCGTGGGCTTTTACGGCCCGCTTCGTAATCGGCGATGGCGGCGCGCGACGTGCCCGCCCGTACCGCGAGGTCGTCGGCGCTCAAACCAGCCTCGGCTCGGGACGAGCGCAGTAGTTCTCCGAACACCTTCACCTCCGTACTCGACTGGGTACAAATGAGTTTAGAGCGAGGAGCTCGATGCCCGTCGCCCCTCCCGCGGTCATCGGCGTCGCCGTCTGCGCGACGGCCATCCGGCTCTCGCCCAGCGGAACCCGCCGCGCGGATGCGTTGCGTGTTGTGGTCACGCTGCGGCCATGCGCGGTCCGCTGACGACTCCGTCACCGCTGCTATCCAAGCGGCCGTCGAGGACGCCTCGGGTGGCCAACCGTGGAAGGGCACCTGGGCCGAGAGCGGCGTTGTCGAGCTCGCCGCACCGCTCGTTGCAGACGCGATGCCAGCCTGATGGCTGAGATCCGGGGGGCCGGTTCGCCCCCTCCCTCGATTCCCCGGACAGGGAGCCGGGATCCGCCGCGCATATCCGAGTCATGAGTTCACATGCACCCGACAACGTTTCCGGCGATGCCCTCGACCGGGCCATCTCTCATCTTCGGAGGGAGCATTCGGTGTCCCTCGAGTGGATGACTCTCGGCGTCGGATGGTCCTGCTCATGCGGCGCCCGGTCGGCGGTCAGCGGGAGTCACCGTAGCGAAGCGCAGGTCAGAGCTTCGTCCGGCGCCCATCTCCGAGCTGCGCTGCGCCGGATCGTGGACGAGGACGACTCGACGGGGATGGGGAGCTCCTGAGGCCGTCGACCCGGCCTCAGGCGAACGCGTCGGCGTCAGCCACCACACGGTCCGCCAGATCCATCATCTCCAGGATCGAGGGCGCGACGACGGCGAGGAGCTTCGGATGGTCCACCCCGTTGCGGTCGAACCCGCATCCAGATGCCTCCACCATTCCCTGCAGGAGTTCCGTTCGAGTGCGGTCTGCGGCGAATACGACGACCGGGCCCGCCGCCCACCGGCGGTGCACCCCATGGTGCCCACGGCAGCTCGCGGCGGTGACCACGCCTACGGCGTTGAGAGCGTGTACCAACCCGGCTACACCGATCTCGAGCTCGTTCACCCCGTACCAGGCGTCCCCGGTGGTCATGAATGCTGGAGCCTCCTCGCTGGGGAGATCCGGGAACTCGAATTCCGCCTGATCGGCGATCACCTCGAATCCGGCGATGGTCGTGGACTGCTCGTCGGCGAACCCCGCGGCGATCCGCTCCGCCTCCATCACCCTCCGAGCCTCGTCCAGGTCCGCAACGATGAGGTGGGTGTCGTGGAAGAACCCAATGCCCTCACCATCGGCGAGGTCCTCGTCGCTGGGCACCCAGAACGTGGCGTCTGAGGGGATCGTGGACTTTACGTCGATATCGAATCTCGGGATCACGGTCCCAGCATGCACCGCAGTCCCGACATCCGCTCAGGGCCGAACCGCGGCCTCCACCGCATCCGCGACGGATGTCGGCGTCTCGTGCTCCCAGAAACGTAAAACCGTCCAACCCACCTCACCGAGTGCCACGTTCACCGCTGCGTCCCTTTCCTTGTTCGCCTGCAGCTTCGGCAACCAGTAGGACGCGTTGGAGGTGGGTGAGGTGCCGTGTACCGGGCACCCGTGCCAGAAGCAGCCGTCGATGTACACGGCGATGCGCTGGCGCGTGAACACGATGTCGGCCCGGGTGCGCAGGTGCGCGACAGGGCGGAGATCGACTCTGTATCTGAGGCCGCGCCGATGCAGTTCCCTACGGACAGCGAGCTCCGGACCGGTGTCCCGGCGCCGGTTCGAGCGCATCGAGCGGGCGACGCCCGCCGAGGACGCCCATGACGCGGATCCCATGGCGCCGACCCTAGACCCACGATGCGGGATGGTCAGAGCAAGCTGACCGGCATGGTATTGTGACCGTCAAGTAGCTAACCCTGCTCGTGCCGCAGAGGCTCGATGGGTATGAGTGCGACAGATGTTCGTACGAATGCCAACGAGTACTTCGCCCCGGCCCGAACGGAGGGGCTTTTCGTGTTGTACGGCACGAGTGCACCCGAAGATCGAGTGGCATGAGCTCCCGACAAAAGGAGCTCGACATGTCGAGTACGAACAACTTCTCATCCCGCTCCGGCGCAGGCCTGCTGCGCCCCATCTCCGATCAGGAGCTGTGGCCGCCCGCCTCGCGCATCTCCGGACGCGAGCTCTCGCCCGTACCGTTCACGCCGGAAGCTGGCCGGCCCGTCGAGGCGGACGGAGCCCCGCTCAGCAAGTTCGGCTGGCGGTTCCGCGAGGTTCTCGCGCAGGCGCAGAAGGTCGCGGTCAAGGACATCGACCTGGGCATCATCCGTCTCGGCGAAGCGCTGAACGCCGACACCGACCGGAACCTCGCCGGGCTCTCCGCGCCGTATGTGAAACGCACCGAGCATGGTCTGGTCCGCCAGGTGCGCATGACCGTGAACACGCCGATGCTCTTCCCGTGGCTCGCTAACGGGCGCGCCCTGTCGAAGATGGGTCGCACCCTCGGCGGCAGCGCGAAGGTCATCACCCGTGCATTCGATCACCCTGCGCTGAGCCTGCCTCTCATGCGCACCGAGAGCGCGGATGCCGTGCTGTCCCTGGTCGCCGCCCAGCGCAGCATCCTCAAGCTCGACAGCATCGCCAGCTCCGAGAAGAGCACCGTCAAGCGGGACCGCATCGATAGCATCGTGCAGTTCGGCGTTCTGAGCCCGCCGGACGTCGTCGCGACCCAGCTCGTCTCACCGGACGGCACAGCATGGGTCGCCGAGGTTGCGGAAGGCGCGCAGCGGCTGTTCTCGTCGCTTCTGGCGATGGACGTCATCGCCGAGCGCAACGTCGCCCACGTCGCCACCGAAGCGTGGTTCGTCGACGGGTACCGTCGCCTGCGCGATCTGGGCCCCGCCGACCTCGTGCGCCTCGAAGCTTCGCTGCGCTACCCCTCGACCGCTGCGGCCGGCTACTTCCCCGGCCCGAACATCCCCCGGTGGATCGAGCAGGTTGCGGAGAAGAACCCCGCGGCGGTTGCCTTCCAGCTGATGCGCACCATGGAGGTCAACTTCATCATCGGGGTCGAGCCCGACCCGGTGGTGATGCGCGGGGAGGCCAACCCCGTCTCCGAGACCATGCAGGAGTTGATCCGTAGCTACCATGTCAATGGCAAGGCGAAAGACCAGTGGGGAACGGCTGAGGTCGAGAGCCTGGTCGCTATCGAGGCCATCGACGACCTGCACGAGTTCGCTCTCATCACCGAAGCCGAACGCTCACACTGGCTGGGCGAGACGAGCCTGCCCTGGAACGGTGAGTACCTCGGCACGGATGGCTCGCCCGGCAACCGCCTCCTCTCCGTCGCCCGACTCATGGCTGCCCTCACCGTGGAGGGGAACTTCCTCGCCTCGCCCGAGGCGCCCGATGTGGAGAACGGCGTGATCAAGGGCATCGTCAACCGTCACCTCGCCGAGAACGCTGTCCGCGTCCACCCCGAGGAACGGGCGAAGGTCGCCGCGGCGCAGGCCATCGCCGCGCTGGAGTTCAGCGAGACGGGTTGGGAGAGCACTGTTCAGCCCGCCCTCCACGCGGCGTTCCGCTCGGCATGGTTCTGGAACCCGAAGGATGAGGCGGGATCCGACTGTTGGGCTTCACTGCTGCCCCTGCCCCTCGGTGAACTGGCCGCGCGAGCGCAGGCCGAACGCGAAGCCCACGTCGCGACCCCGGAGGTCGCAGGGCCCGCACAGCGGGCCATCGCCGCGCTCGGCGGGATCGCACTGATGGTCAACCCCGGGCTCCTCCACTCGGGAACCTCCCTCAGTCGCACCGGACGCGGTGCCGGCGGGCAGAAGCAGAAGGTCAAGGCGAGCGACCCGAACGTGCTACTCGCCAAGATGGTGCAGAGCGAGCGCGGGATCAATCAGCTCGAGGACGCCGTCGCCGCGCTTGTGTCCGGCGCCGCCACCACCACCCCGCAGGACCGGGTCACCGGTGAGCAGCTCGAGGACCTCTGGCTGCGCGACCTCTGGCTCGGCGCCGGCATCGTCGATAAGACGGACAACCCGAGCAACGCGTTCTACCAGCGGATCCGGCTCCTCATCGACGCGCTGGAACTGAACTACGAGGAGGCGGAGGTGCTCAAGACGGTCACCGCCGGCGAGATCCTCGACCTCGACCACGACGGCGAGGACGACGAAGCCGTGTGGACGGACTCCCTGTACGAGCTCATCGGGATCTCCGAGGAGTCAGCGGACAAGGTACTGCCCCTGCTCCAGCAGCTGAGCGAGTTCTTCACAACCGGCAAGGCCTACTCGCGGGCCGCCGCCCGCGCCGTGCGATGACCGATGCGATGCGCGGTACGGTCAGCCGCCGGGGCGGGGATCTGGTGATCTCCGCCCCGGCGGGTGCCCCCGCCGTGCCCACCGGTGCGCTCGAGCAGGAGCTGGTGATCTTCGCCGGAGCAGAACGCACCTCCGACGGGGATTTCGAGCTCTCCGTCGACCGGGCGGCAGAAGCGTCAGACGTGCTCGCCAGGCCCTGGCCGAGCGGTCTGTGGGAATGGGACTGGACGCCTGCAGCCACCCGGGCCGTGGCGGTCGCTCGCGGCGTGAAGGAGGCGGTGGATCGGGTACTCGCGGATGATCCGCCCTCTGCCACGGCGAGCATGACCGAGGACCTGTCCGCGGCAGGGTTCGAGCGGACACTACTCCCGTCACAGAGCGACGCCGTCGCCCGGCTCGCCATCGCGGGCGGAGGCGGGAACTTCTCCGTGCCTGGCAGCGGGAAGACGACAATGACCTATGCGGTCTTCGCTCTGCTCCGGCTCGCCGGGGTGGTCGACAGGATGCTGGTCATCGCCCCGCAGAGCGCGTACGAGGCATGGACCACCGAAGCCGCCGACTGCTTCGAATCGGGCCGGGAGCCGTCAGTGGCCGTGGCTCCTACGCGAGTCGAACGGGACGCTGACGTCCTCGTACTGAACTACGAACGCGCGGCCTCAGGTGCCAACCGTGCCGTCATCGACACCTGGGGTCAGGGGCATCGGTTCCTCGTCGTATTCGATGAGGCCCACCGGGCCAAGCGCGGACAGGAGGGGCTTCACGGCCGAGGGGCGCTGGATGTCAGCCGGATGGCGGCGGCTCGGCTCGTCCTCACCGGCACGCCGATGCCCAACAGCTCGGAGGACCTCATCACGATCCTCGACCTCGCCTGGCCGGGTCAGGGCCGCAGGCTCGCGAGTCCTCTCACCATCCATGCGGACCGCGCCTGGGTCCGGGTGACGAAGGATGAGCTGGAACTCGAACCCGCGACGGTCCGGCTCGAGCCGGTAGAACTCGACCCAGCTCACCGGCGTATCTACGACGCGTTGGTGACGGACACCCTCGCGATGAACGATCTCGAGAATCACGCCGATCTCGCCAATCGCGCCATCATGCGCATGATCGGTGCCGTATCGAATCCGGCGCTGCTGCTGCCCCGCTCACAAGACTCCGCGCTGACCTGGCCGGAGGAGCTTCCCGACCCGGCGGACCTGCGCAGCCTGCTCGCGAACATCGCGTCGTCGACGACCCCCACGAAGCTGCTCGCGGCGGCGCGTCACGCCGACGCGCACGCAGCCGCCGGTACGAAGCTGCTCATCTGGACCAATTTCATCGGGAACGTCGATGAGCTCACGCGTCTCCTGGCTCCCTACAATCCGTCCGTGGTGACCGGGCGCACACCACGGAGCGACCCGGCCGCTGTCACGGACAGGGACCGGGAACTCCGCAGATTCCGGGAGGACGGCACCTGCAGCGTCCTCATCGCGACCCCGCAGACGTTAGGCGAGGGTGTCAGCCTCCATAAGGTCTGCCAGAGCCAGCTCCACATCGACCGGACCTTCAACGCCGGCCTCTACCTGCAGACCCTCGACCGAACCCACCGCGTGGGGATGCCGGCGGGCACCACGGCGGACGTCACCGTCCTCGTCGCCCGCAACACCATCGACGAACGGATCGACCGCTCTATCCGCGGCAAGCTGAAAGGGATGGGCGCGGTGCTGGCCGACCCGACGCTAAGTCGCCTCGCTCGCGTGGATCCTGAAGCGGCCGGTGACCCGCCGGACCCGGGGACTCTGCGGCGCCTGCTGCGCCACATGAGGGAGCACTCCTGACAACACGCGCCGACTCGAGTTTCGAAGCGATTCCGATTACTCTTTGATGAATGCCCACCCCCGCCGCCACACCTGCGTGGGCGCCCTCTCTGAGCGGGAAGCGTCGCCCCGACTTCTTCAAGGGCGCGCGTCAGATCCGGATCGTGGACTTGTTCGCGGGATGCGGCGGGCTCACGCTGGGCGTCGCGCAATCCGCCACCAAGGCCGGCTTCGGGGTGGACATCCGCCTGGCTGTGGACTTCGAACAGGCGGCAGTGGACGTCTACCGCGCGAACTTCAAGAGCGCCAACGTCGTCCACGCATCGGTCGAGGACTATTTCGACGGCGAGCTCGGTGCTGAGCTGACGGAACGGGAACGGGCGGTCCGGGACGAAGTCGGGCAGGTCGACATCCTCGTCGGTGGGCCGCCATGCCAGGGGCATAGCGACCTGAACAACAAGACCCGACGCAACGACCCGAAGAACCGGCTCTACCTGCGGATGGCGCGCGCCGCCGAGGTGCTGAAGCCCACCGTCCTCCTCATCGAGAACGTACCCACGGTCCGCCTGGACACCGCCGGGGTCGTGAAGACGACCTACGAGCACCTGTCGGACCTGGGCTATGACGTCGCCTCCGCCACCCTCAGCCTCCACGCGCTCGGTGTCGCGCAGAAGCGACGACGTCACGTCATCCTCGCCACCACCGCCGAAGCTGTGGACGTCGGGGCGATCCTCACCGATCTCGCCGAGCGGGAGGCTGACGATGCGCACGACCTCGAATGGGCTATCGGGGATCTGAGGGATCTCGAAGCCCCCAAGGGGTACGACGTCGCTCCGACCCCGAGCGCCGCGAATCTCAAGCGCATGCAGTATCTCGACGACAAGCAGGAATTGAACCTGCCGAACCATCTTCGTCCCAAGTGCCACCAGGACGGCAACCACTCCTACAAGTCCATGTACGGCCGGCTCAGCTGGGGGGAACCAGCGCAGACCATCACCAGCGGGTTCGGCAGCATCGGCCAAGGCAGGTACATGCATCCCAGCGAGCTCCGCGCCCTGACCGCCCACGAGGCAGCTCGTATCCAGGGGTTCCCGGACTATTTCCGTTTCGATGCGATCTCCAAGCGCGGAGACCTCGCGGTGATGGTTGGCAACGCCGTGCCGCCTGCCCTCATGCGTGAGGTGATGACGGCTGTGCTGCCCGCATTGCGCCCGGCTCTCACCGAGGATGAGCAGCCGGCGGGCGAGGCCACGCGTGCGGCCGCGCTCGCGGAGATGCCCGGCTGGGCTCAGACGCCCATCGCCTCGTAGAGGGGCACCCACTTCCCGGTGTCGCCGAACGGCATTCCGAACGCCCAGACGCAGCCGGGGTGCTCCACCTGTCCCAGGAAGAACAGGTCCTCCCCCAGCGTCGACAGTCGATTCACGAGCCCGCTCGGTGCCAGCACCGCCGGGAACGGGGGTTCGCTATCCTCACACGCAGCGAGGACTTTCGCGTCCCGGGTGAGAAAGACGTCGACACCCGCGTTCCACGCCGACGTGAGCATCCTCCCATCGAGCGGCGATACGGAATCGATGAGCTCGGAGGCCTCCGGTGCCATCTCACGGGCGCCAACGAATCGCTCATGCTCCTGGCCCCAGTCACCCGTCTGGAACGTGAGAGCGGCCTCGATCTGCTCGAAGAGCTGCTCCCTCTCCTTCATCCGCGCAGGAGGAGGTGGCTTACGGTAGTCGTCGCGCGTCCTCGGTAGGACGATGAACCGGATATCACGCACCATCCACAGATCGAGGATCGCGCCCAGCGCGGCCAGTTCCGCCTGAAGTTCAGAGTCGATCCCATCCACCTGCTCCTGGTTCAGGATGGCGGTCCCGTGCTGTTCCAGATCGAGGATGATGTTCGAGTCCAACGCGATCAGGAGCGGCCCGTCCGCGAGTGAGCCCGCACCCCGGAACAGATCGGCATCACTCGGATAGCAGAAGCCGGGACCGCCATCCCCGGGTGCGCGCAACGGATTGGCATCCAGGTTCAGCGGCGGCGGGCTCGTAGTCATGGCTTGAAAATACGACAATCGGTACTGGTGCAGGTGCTGCAGATCGTGGGCGGTAGCACGACGACATCGGGGCTGCGGGGTGATCCCCTTCGCTGTTTGCGCTGGTTCGACGCCCGCGTCACCACGCGCCGCCGGGTGAGGACCTCCGGACACCTCCGCGTCGCGGCGGGAAGCGGCACGGTGGGGGGGGTGCTCCCCCGCGCCCGCGCGGACAGCCCGTCCAGCTCTCCATGCCGGGTGCCCTCGGTGCCAACACGAAGGCGCAGGCTTGCTGCACTGCGTTCCCGATGCGGTGGTTTCAGGCGCCGGAGCGAGTCTCAACGCAATACGCCAGACCCCGCCCGGCGACGCCTGGTCAACGCGGATCGATATCCAGGAGGACACGAGATGCCCCCTCCTGCTCGCGGAGCACGCGCTCGGCGAGGTAGACAGGGTCGTTCTCGCGCATCCATTCGCGTACCTGCGCGCGAGTGACGTTCATCACTTTCAGATGCCGCCCGCACACCGCCCTCCAGTCGCCATCGGGCCTCGGCATCGAAGCTTTCAGTTCCGCTTTATCCACGGGGCAAGCCACGCGCGCGTACGTTCCGCTCCGACCGACGATGACGCCTTGTTCGATTCCACCCGACGAGGAGCTGGTGATTCTGCGGGTGTCGAAGTCGTACCCGTAGACACCTCCGCACGCGGTGCAAACTCGTTTGACGGTCCCGGCCGCCCCGTCCTGCGAAGCGCGACTGCGCATGTTGAAGGTCGACCCGCAGATCGGGCAGGAGACGGTCACGGTCACGACTGTGAGCTCCTCAACGGCCGGCTGGGCAGCATCCCCCTCGGATACCGGCAGCTCCTTGGGTGGCAGAGCATGGTCTGGGAGCTCGGGGCCGGTCCTCTGGGGGCGCTGGGTCGCTAGCAGGGGGGCTGAGGTGTAGACGGTGAGATCACCCTTCCGGTGGATGTTGAACCGCAGCGAGCATTTGGCGCAGTCCACTTTCGCGGTCCACCCCGGTCGCAAGGCCAGGTGCGCTGAGTTGCGCGACGAGCACTGCGGGCAGACCACGATCACCCGATCTGCGATCACCGGCGCAGCCTCCATCCGCGCGGCCGTGAGGGCCTGCTCCACAAGCTGGTCAGAGTTGAGCACGCTCTGGATCTCATCGAGGTCGCGCTTGCTGTCTTTGAACGCACCGCTGATGGAGCCTGACAGGAGAGTGACCCCGTCGAACTCCTTGAGCAATGACGCCGCGCTGGCGAGGACGGACTCCTGATAGGTCTCCTCGTGCGCGAAAGCCCGGGAACGTCGCTGAGAAGTCGCAAGCTGCAGGTTGCTGTGCACATGCGCCAAGCTGCGGGCAATCCTGTCGAGGACGAGCATGTGCTGGTGACGGACGTCGGCGACGGTGACGGTTCGAGTGAGCACGTAGGCGACCACCGCACTGGAGAGCGCGGTGAGCGCGACCCCAAGAGAGTTGGACAGGATACGCGCGGGCAGCAGCTCGTCCTGGTCGGAGGGGAGCACAAGACTCATGACGGTTGAAGCGACGCCCGTAATGAGCAGCCCGCCCGCGATGATCCAGAACAGGGTGTCGCGTCCGGCGCTCTGCCCGCCCGCGCCGGCGGTCTTATGCGCGTCCGGGGTTGCTTTCGTCTTGCTCACGTGTGGTAATGTACATCCGTCCTCAAAAGGATGATTCGCACGCCATTTGGCGTTGCCATTATGCACAACCGCTCCAGCCAGTTTGGTTGGGGCGTTTGTTGCTTTCTAGGGAAGTTCGCGCTTCCGCGGCCTCCGCAAGGAGAACGGACACCCCTTCCTCACGCGATTGGGAATGCGCCGCCTCGCATCACCTGTCGCCCGACAGCCGATTGCTCACGGGAAATCATCCTTTCGGACGATCACGGGCTCATCGCGCCGCCAGCCTCCCGGGCCGTTGCCGCGCCGCTTCTGCGCGGCTCCGAGAGTCTTCGCGAACGACTTGACCTGATAGACCCGCCACCCCTCCGAGGTCCGGGATGCTCACGTCGGCCCCACCGTCACCGCGCGAGGGACGCACTTGATTCCCCGAGCCCGCGTGGATCGACAGGTTCGCGGCAACGAAGCTTTCGACGGCGCTGCCATCTTGCGACGCCCATGGCGAAGTCGGACAGACGTTCTCAAGCTGCCGAGCTGCGAAGCGGGCAGGACTCGCTTTCCTCTCCGGGTGAAGAAGACCAGGGAAACGGGTGAAAAGCGACCGGTGTTCCCTGAGCGCAAGCTCGACGCTCCTAGCCTCAGCTCATGACCAGAACTCACCGCCTTCATCGGTTCGCGAATGTGCTGCGCACAGCTCGACGGCTGGGCGTATCCCTCGCACCCTGCGCGCGTGGTCGGACGTCGGTGTCGGTCCGCGGGTCACCGCACGCGGCGTGTACGACACGGGCGACGTACTGGAGTGGTTGGAGGAGACCCGGAGGCAGGCTGAGCCCCGATGGTCCGTCGGGCATGCCGGTACTCTCCCCAGGTGACTGATGATCCGATGGACAGCGAGAGGTGGCGGGATGCCGCCCACCGAGCGCTAGCGTCCCCCGCCGCCGAGGATGCCGACGCACGACGGGCCGCGAAGATCGTCTCCTCCGTCAAGGACTACTTCCTCCACCCGGCCGACCGAGTCACGCCCTACCGGCCGTGGTGGCCCGACGACATCGGTCCCGGGGATCTGACGGACGAGGACATGGAGATCGTCTCCCATCTCGCTGGTATCGCTGACGAGTGGCGGCTTCGCATC
This sequence comes from Microbacterium galbum, assembly GCF_032464915.1. Lineage (NCBI taxonomy): Bacteria > Bacillati > Actinomycetota > Actinomycetes > Micrococcales > Microbacteriaceae > Microbacterium > Microbacterium galbum. Next base: position 1,406,757 of record NZ_JAWDIS010000001.1, read on the forward strand.
CGGTGCCTCGACATCATCGCTCTGCGGGCGTCTGGAGGCGAGCGGGTGGATGCGACATTGGCCGTGCTCGTGGTGCTGCGCGATGCCGTCTCCGCACCCGACTTCCGGCCCACCGATACGGATCTCATCGCACGCGCGCTCGCGCTCGGCGGCCTCAGCCCGTCACACAAGAGCGTCCTGGAGGAGATCGAAGACAAGGTCGTGGAGTTGATCTTCGCTCCCCTCCCCGACCTGCACTACATCTCATTCAGCCGGTTCCTGCGCGAAGACAAGCGACTGCACCGCCACGCGTCGCGGCTCGCCGCACGATTCGCATTCTCTGCGCGGGGGCGGAGATCCACCCTGGAGATGGAGGAGGCGGCGGAGTGGGCGCTGATCGCCGGCGACCGCGCCCACGCTGAGGAGCTGCTGCTGGATCTGGCGCAGTTGCTGCAGCAGGAAGCGGAATCGCGTATCGCCGAAGGCCGTGTCGACAGCGCTGCCTACGTCTCCAATCAGTTGGGTCTCGCCTACCGTTGCTTCCTCCGCACGTCAGTGCGCGCGCGAAGAGCTCGAGGCCTTGAAGGCCTCGGCGACGAGCTGACCGCCGCCATCCGTCGCGCCGGGCTTGTCTTCCTCACCCACAGCACGACCCGGAGCGCCCCACTGCCCGACCTCACCGCACTCACGGACCACATACTCGCCCAGATGTCAGAAGCCACCAGCGCTGAGCACGCCCGGATAATCTTCCTCAGCGCACTCGCGCTGGCCGACTACGACTTCGAAGTAGCCGCTGCCAAGACGATCCGGGAGAAGTTTCCTCTCGTCACGGACGTGCCTCGCCGCACCGTCGAGAAGGACGGACGGATCAGTGCGATGTCGGGCAGGAAGGAACAGGACGCGTTCGGGGTTCGCTTGCCGGTCTGGCACCAGATGATGCGCAGCCACACCATACGCGTGAGCACCGTCGTACCTCAGATCCTGGAACCCACGTGGCAGCAGCTCAGGAGATCGGATCGACTGTCGCGCGCGGACTTCATCGACATCGCGTCGGCCAGCGCACTTGTTCCCCCCGACAGGGCGAGGTCCGTGGGGACGGCGCTGTTCTACGGGTACGTGGGCGACTTCTTCACCGCGTTCCAGCTCCTCGTTCCGCAGATCGAGAACCTCGTCCGCCACCGACTTCGGGACGCCGGCGAATCCACAAGTCGATACCGGGATGGCGTTGAGGATGAGAACAGCCTGCCCTCGCTCCTCGGCTCCGCCAAGCTGGACGAAGTCCTCGATGTGCGAATGGCGTATGAGTTGCGAGCGCTCTTCGGCGGTATCGGCGGACCTAACCTGCGGCACCGCACCGCGCACGGTCAGCTCCCCGACGCTGAGGAGGACTCGCCTTACCCCTTGTACGTCTGGTGGCTGACCTGGAAGTTCGTCTCCGCGTCGCGACCGGGGGAGGAGGGTCCACCGCCATCACCTGCCGCTTCATCTGACTGAACGCGGTTGCTGGACGCGACTGGTTGGCTGGCGCTGGGCGCCGCCGGGTTCACCTGCCCGGGATCAAGCCCGCGCGGCTGCCGCGAGCGGTTGCGCAAATGCGCGGCGACGGACAGGCGTGGAGGGCAGAACCCCCCACGCCTCCCGGGCTCAGCAGAGGCCGGTGGACGTGCTGCTGTAGCAGATGCCCGTGCTCCACGAGCTCGCGAACACCTCGCCGCGCTCCGCTTCAGTGCGCTCGAGGTTCTGGAGGGAAAGCAGGTAACCCATGTGTCTCACCTCCCCCCGGCGTGAGGGCCCTTCCGAGGGGCGCTTCGACCGGGGGGAGGTCGATGAACGGCAGGGTGCGGCGAGCGTCCGCGCGAAGCGACGCCCATGCCCACAGCACCCCGGCTGAACCGGTGAGGAGATCGCACGACAGTCGCAGGAGACTCCTGCCGGGGATTCCAACGCCATGGGGACGCGGCACGGCATAGAGCCGCATCATCCGCCGGTGCCGGTCGATGAAGGGGACAGTGGATGCGTCCCCGCGGACAGCCGCGAGGGCGAGCATGAGCCCTGCACGACCTTGAACGAGACCTGGTTCCAGGACGAACTCAGGTGCGGCAGCTCGTCGAAGCGGCTCCAGCAGCGCGGAGATATCGCTGTGCGGGGACCGGCGGTCGAGCTCGGCGGCAGCGACGGCGACCCCGGACGACCCGCCTCCGAGGTACGGCATCAGACGCCATCCCTCGTTCAGCAGGAGCGCCCCGTCGGGACCTTCGACGCAGCGGGCGAGGTCGGTGCGTATTGCGTTGGCCGCCAGGGTGAGCAGGCTGCTGTCACCGCTGAGGTCGTACAGGCGCATCGCGAGGATCGCTTCCCCGCTCGGTCCGCGGAGTAGCCCCGCAAGACCCGTTCCCACCGGGTCGGAAGACCGGCTCTCCCACGCGCCCGCTCGTTCGGCCAGTTCGTCGAAGACTGCCCGCGCGCGCGTCAGCACCTCGGGGTGTCTGTCGTGAAGGCGCAGCCACGCCAGTGCCGCGCCAGCGGGCCCGCTGTAGAGCCCTGGGGCGTCCCAGCGCAGCGGCGTTGCCAGAGCCCGTTCGAGAAGAGCATCCGCCACCTCGGTGCGGCCCAGGGTCTCGAGGGTTGCGGCCGCTCCGTCCAGTCCGTCCATCAACCCGCTTCGGGGTGGTTCGGCGTGGCAGGCGCGCACCGCCCAGTCGAGGAGTTCATCGGGGAGCGGGCCGTCAGCCGTGTGGAGCGCCAATAGCGGGCCGAGAGCGCCGTGGGCGAGGGCGTAGCGAGGTTCCTCGAACTGCGCGGGGTCTCCGGGCCACAGCCTGTCCTCGCGCTCCGGCGTCGCGTCCGCCAGGAGCTGGGCGGAGAGCTCCGCCACCGAGACCTCCGGAGCAGTCGACGGTGCGGAGGAGGGGCGAAGGAAGGTGTCGCCTTCCCCGAGGTGGAACCGCTCCGATATCCAGGTGCCGAGCTGCTGCTGCGTGCTTTCGTGCAGATCGAGAAGCGGGGTCAGGGGGGCGTAGAGGAACATCTCGATGCGATGGAGCGCGAACAGGTCCGCGTTGATCCCCGTGAGCTGAGGCGGCGGGACGAACCCTGGGGCACCGATGACGGTGCGGGCATCACCGGCGACAGGCCGCGCCATCTCGAAGTCCATCAACGTCACTTCGCCGTCGTCGTCGACGAGGAAGTTTCCCGGGTGCAGGTCACCGTGCGTCAGTCCGTGTGCGTGAACGGCTGCGACGACACGGCGCAGGCGCCTCGCCAGGCGACGTGCCCAGGCTCGGTAGTCGTCGATGTCGCCGGGCATCGCGTCTGCGCTCACGAGCGGGTGGCGAGCCACAACCGCTTGATGCAGGGGCACCCCCGGCGCTTTCCCCAGGACGAGGTAGTGGTGCCCGTGGACTTCGAATCGGCGGAGCAGGCGGGCGACATCGGGCACGGATGCGAGCGTCGTCAGCGCGGTCCCTTCATCCCGTGAGCGTTCGATGGCATCTCGCCCGTCGGAGGTGAACCCGGTGTGCGGGCGCGCCTCCTTCAGGATGACGTCTCGCCCGTCCTCACGCGCGGTGTAGATGCCGCCGGCGTTGGAGTGATGCAGCACCCCCGTGATCTCGGGGAACCCGTCGGGTGGGCGCACATCGGCGTAGGTCTGAACGAGGTCCGCGAGAAAGTCGGGGATCGGCGCCCATGCGGGAGGGGCGAAGACGGGAGCGCGGATATCGGGGACGAGGTGTCCATCGGGGTGACGGATCGCGGGGACGCGAGCACCGGCGGCGTCGACGAACATCTGCCGGAACCCGCCGTACCGGGCGTAGACGGGACCTTCTCTCCACTTCAGGTCGGAGAGGATGTGCGGTCCGGGGATGTCGGCGGTGAGGTGGCCGAGAACGGACAGGGCGAGGTGCAGTACCTCATCGGAGACGGTGTAAATGGTGACGAACTTGCCGGATCCTTCGCGGCTCGCGTCTTTAGCGTTGGTGGAATCCAGGACGCCGCGCGTCGACAGGTGTTTGAATGCCAGCGCGTGCTCGGTGCAGTACGCATTGGCGATATGCAGCAACTCCTCGGCGCGCTCCGCGACGCAGCTGAGATGGACTTTCCACCCCTGCTCGGGCAGGACCAGCTCAGGCGGCTGGTGATACGTCCAGATCCCGTCGTCGGATGAGATCCACCCGGGCTGCGTCTCCGCGGTGAAGGTGCGTTCCGTGGAGGTGCGCCTTGTGCGGCGTGGGTGGTCGTAGAAGACGGGGTTTGCGCGCGCGAACACCGGATAGATCGCGTCCATCGCCCCCGTCCCGTGCTCGCGCATTTGCGCGTCGCGTCAGATGGTGCGACGGCCGGGCGGTGGTCCGGGCGGCTGAGTCGGTCGCGATGCGTGCGCCGCGGAGGGGAGGAAAAGCCGTTTCACCGGGTGATGATCAGACGGGGAAGCGTCCAGCACACCGTCTAGCGGCAGATTTTCTGTCGCTCAGGTTCGTCTGTTCAGACGAGTGCCGTCGGGGGTGAGGACGCGGGCGCCCCACAGGGCAAGCTGCGTACGGTCCGCGGTGTCGGTCTTCTTCAGCGACGCCTGGATGTGGGTGCGGACGGTGTTCGCGGAGAGTTGGAGGGTCTTGGCGATGGCCTCGTTGGAGGTAACCCCGCGACTGAGCAACTCCACTACCCGGGTCTCCGAGGGGCTGAGGGTGTGCTGACGTTGACGGTCGTCGTCTGATGCCCGCGAGCGCGCGACCTGCTGTAACAACGTCGAGGTCACGCGCGTGGAGATGAGGCCATCGCCGCGGTGAGCGGCGCGTATCGCTTCGATCAGCTGAGCGCCGTCGTGGGTTTTCAGCAGGTAGCCACTGGCCCCCTCCGATAAGGCGCGCAGGACGAGGTCTTGTTCGCCGTGGCTGGTGAGGACGATGACGCGCGTCGCCTTCTGGGACTCTCGGACGAGTGTCCGCGTCGCCTCGATACCGTTGGTTCCGGGCATCTCGAGGTCCATGAGGACGACGTCCGCGCGTTCGGCCCGTGCTGCCGTCACAGCGTCGTGGCCGGTGGAGGCTTCGCCTACGACGACGATCCCCTCGGCCTGCTCGAGGCGCAGCCGCACACCGCGGCGGAACGGGCGATTGTCGTCGGCGATGAGGACCCGGATGGGATCATTCACCACCACGGATGGCTCCATCGGGTGCGGTGAGGGGGATTTTCACGGTCAGCCTCCAAGCGCCGGCCTCGTCAGCCGACGTGTGCAGCATGCCACCTACGAGAGCGAGCCGGTCCCGGAGGCTCTCCAGTCCCCACCCCAGCCCCAGCTCCCTCTCGCCGGGACGTGCGTGACGGGCAGGACCGTTCGTGATGGAGATCCCCAACCGCGTGGGTCCCACGTCGACGCGGACACTCACGTCTGCTCCTGGGGCGTGCTTTGCGGCGTTGGAGAGCGCTTCGGCGACGCCGCGGTACGCGGTTGTGGACACGACGGTCGGCAGCACCGCCACATCGCCGTGCACCGTCTCCGTCAGGAGCATTCCCCGCTCCTGCCAGAACGTCACCAGGTCGCTCAGGGAGCGCAGGTCGGGAGTGGGCTTGTGGGCGACGGTGTTGACCGCGCGCAGGTCCCCGAGGGCTCCATACAGACTCGCGGCGGCGTATCGTCCCTCCGCCCGGACCTCTTCGATGAGCTCCAGTGCCTGTTCGGGGTGCGCTGGGGCGAGGTCCATGGACGCGTCGCACAACGACACCAACCCGGCGAGGTGCTGGCCGGCGACGTCGTGCAACTCCTGGGCGATGCGTCCGCGCTCCGAGGCCCGGGAGTCCTCGACCTCCTTCTCCTTGAGGCGTTCGACTTCGAGGGCCCGGGCACGGGCAGCGTGCGTTCGACGTTCGTGGACCGACCACAGCATGCCCAACACCAACGCGGCGAACGCGACAGATGCCAGCGCGGTGCCTTCGGTGAGGACGAAACTCATCACCGCTGTGGGCGGGGCACCGGCGGTCTGCGCGTACAGCCCCAGCCCTGCCACGGTGGCGGCGATGACCCCTGCCGCCCATGCGATGCTCGCCGTGGCGGTGCGGGAAGACCCGAGAGTGAACATCGCCACCGCGACCACCAGCTGCATGGGGGTCGCCCAGTTGGGCACCCCGAGCAGGACTGCCACGGCCACATATGCGCCCGCGGCGACGAGCACCCCCGCGACGGCGCGGCTCGCCAGCCGCGTCACCGCGACCGCTTGGACGAGGCACGCGGTTGCCGCGAGCAGGATGACCACCGCAGGCGGCAGCGGGTGGGTCCACTGCCCCGCACCGCCGATGAGTGCGATGACGGGGTCGCTGCACACGGGGATGACGGTGGCGAGGAAGATCACCGCCGGGGACAGCGGGGAGCGGAGAGCGGACGTGAGCGGCGCGCTCATTCTCAGGTCGCCGAGGACTCCCGCACCGTCCAGCGCGTCGTCTGCGGGCACCTGCGGGCGAGGAACGGTGGCGGTCATTCGGGCAGCAGATCTGCCGGCCGGACGTTCAACGCGTCGGCAAGGCCGTACACGGTCGTCATGCGAGGGTTCGAGGACGGTCCGTCCGCGCGGGATGCGCCGCGCCCCGCCTCGATGAGCTGAATGTGGTTCTTGGAGATGCCGACCGTGTGCGCCAGCGCCTCCTGCGTGAGCTTGGCCTCCCGCCGCAGACGTCGAACAGTTTCCCCGAACACTTGGGCATGCGCTTCTCTCCAAACCACTTATAAATGGTCAGCACGGCCGTTGATGGGGTCGACCATATAAACCGGGACTTTGATCACTTGGAGTCGCAGCGACCACACGCCCCGGGCCCATACGAGCACGACCACGATTCACCGTCACAGGTGACAGCGCGAACCGTGGTCGACACATCCAACAGCGGTTGCGATCTCAGACTGAGAACTCGCCACGGCCTACAAGTCCTCAGCGGGATAAAGCTCGCTGAATAGGATGTGCTCATGGGCATTGTGCACATCACGCACCTGATCGACGACATCGACGGGACTGTCCTCGACGAAGGCGACGGCCAGCAAGTGCGTTTCTCCATCGATGGTCGGGCTTATGAGATCGACCTCACAGCTCAGAACGCGGACGAGTTGTTCGAAGCATTCGCGCCTTATGTACAGGCAGCGCGCTCCGTGTCGACAGGGCGCACTCAGTCGGCGCGTCACCCTGCGGGCGCCGGCGTCGATCTCGTTGCCGTGCGCACGTGGGCGCGCGAGAACGGTCATACCGTCAGCGACCGTGGGCGCGTACCGGCAAGCATCATCGACGCTTACAAGTCATCTCACTGACGGCCAGGGTGCCTACTCGCAGGGCGTGAGCCTTCACGGGCTGTCTCAAGCGAACCACTCTCAGGCGCCTCCAGAGAGCCGGGAGCAGCCTGTCATGGCATCGGTCCGGCCGCCCCCACGCCCACAGCGAGACATCCACCCTCCCGGTTGATGCCCGAAGGTGCCGCAGTGGCGACGCCGTCTGATTCAGGCACGAGACCTCACGCGGAGGAAAAGCGCCTTCAACTTCGCGAGTCGACTCTCACGCTGTCCGTCAATGACTCCGGGCGGCCGCCTCTGCCTCAACTCCAGCGGATTTATCCCGTCATCCGAAGTGAATCGGAAGGAGGTTCTGCGGACGCCCAGCAGTTCGTCGATGTGGGCATTCGCCTGATCGACGCGTGCCCTCTCAGTCCCGTCGCGTCCCGTTTCGTTGAAAGCGAGCGGTTCGCCGAGAATTGCTGACGTGATATTCACAACCCCTGCCTGACCCGGCAGGATTGCCCAGACGTGGAAGAACGCATCGGGCTCAGAAATACTACCGGTGGTCCCGAGCACGACGAGCGCCCCGGTTGAGACATCCAGCCATGTGGTGCCGTAGTTCACCTGAAGGACTCCGCCGGCGAGGGACCGCTCAATCGAGTCCCTGGCTTCTCGGCTGATATTGACGTTCACTCCATGTCTGACCCACATATTCGAACTCTAGCGGCGTCTCGCGAACCCATATGAGCCCTGCCCGTCTACTCGAATAAGTCGGCGACCATTCTCGCCCCCGTCGCGACAGTGCCGTGAGGAGAGTCGAGCGGCTAGGTCAGTTCCCTGCAGACCGGAGAAGCGCGTCGCTATAACGCTCGGACGCCGTCCGCACGTATTCCGGTGTCACGACAGCAGCCCATAGCAGCCCCGCGACGAATGCGAAGAGGCCGGCCACGAGGAATGGCCAACACCCGGTCTGCCACGTACCCGCGATGCTGAGCCAGAGAAGACCAGCACTCAGGACCGCAACGGATGCTGCGATGACCAGGGCCGCCGGGCGTAGACCCAACATGTACCGGGCCGCACCGTAGTGCTTCAACTCCGACCACACTCGCGGGTACCGTTCGTGGTCGCGGGTAGCCTCGCGAAGCAGCCCGGCGGCCCGTTCGTACACGGCATCAGCGGCGACGGCGTCACGTTGCTCCGCACGCGGCGACGGGAGCTTGATCCCCGTTCTTTCTTCGACGCGGGCGCGGAGCAGGCGCATGTCCGCCGCGGACCCCGCCGACCACCTCATCATCCGCACCGTGGTGTTCCCACCCCAAGATGCCCATAAGCGCTGCTGGATGGCGTTCCCGCGATCTCGAACCACTCTCATCACGATGAGATGCACCCCACCGAGTGCAACCAATGATCCGATGGATCGGATGAGGTCGGCAGCGTCATCGGCGCGGAAGGTCACGAGCGGCAGGAGGCTGATGGGGGCCAGGACTGCAGATGCGGGGAGGAGCTGAGTGTGACGCTCGTAGGAGTCGGTGCTCACGTCATTCGCTCGGGTCCACCCATGGGAGCGGGACCATCGGCGTCCACCCGCGAGAGGGGGCTCCACGGTTCCAGCGGATCGTGTTGCCCCGCGTCGCGTGGACGCTGTAACCGCGGCGGGTGAAGGCGTTGGCCACCTCTCCGCGGGGGAATTCGTCCGCCTGCGCGCCGACGCTGACAAAGGACGTCCGCTCTGCGGTCGCGCCCACGATGGGGCCCGCCAGGCGGTCCATGACAGCCGATGTCACATTGTGCCGCGAACCGTGGTGCGGGATCTGAATGAAGTCGCGCAGTCCGTGGCCGCCGCGCCCGGAATCTTCGAAATAGTCGGCCGCCTGCTCGAGCGCTGGTGCGCCCGCGTCCCCGGTGAGGAGGATGCGATGACCGTCGACCTGCACGTCCAGGATGATGCTGGTGTTGTTGCGAGGCGTCGTTCCACCGTTGTCCGTCAGCTGGCCTTCGCCGGGGTCGCTGGTGAGGCTGCGAAGCGCGGCTTGCACGGCACGCACAGCTCCGTGGAACAGTGAGCCCGCCTTCGCCGCGAACGAGCCGGCCGCTTCTTGCGCGCTGAGCTGCTCCTCGTAGTACGCGGCGGTGGGACCAACCACACGGATGACACCCGAGAAGAACGATTGCCCGATGAACGCGGCGGTTGTCACGCGCGTGCCTTCGGACTGCGCCAGTGCGATCAACTCCTCGACGGTGCCGGAGGCGACCGTGTCCGAGGTGTGTCCATGTGCACTGGGGCGGTGGATCAGGAGCTCGTCGTCCGCGTCGAGCAACGGGCACGAATGTCAGCACGGTGGTTATGAGAGGGGGAGCATGATCGCTGTCCCCGCAGCCTGGATCACGCGACCGGCGACGAGGAAGCCGAAAGTCGGCGCCGCCGCAGCCAAGAGCGTGCCTAATGTGAACGCGCCGATAGCGATCAAGAAGACAACTCGAGTCGAGAAGCGTTGCAGCACGATGCCTGTCAGCGGTATCACGACGGCCATCGTGAGGAGGAAGGCCGTTGTGAGCCACTGAGCTGTGCTGGCGGTCACCTCGAACTGCTGCATCAGTGTGGGAAGCGCGACGCTCATGATCGTCTCGTTGAGGATCATCACGAAGGCGCCGACGATGAGCACTCCGAGGACGACTTTGAGTTCGCGTGGGAGCGAACCATTCGGGAGCGTTCGCCCCTCAGGCTCACGCATGGTCGTTTTCGTCATTCAGGTCCCGCCTGTCATCTGAAGGACCTCTCTCGACGAGCGGTTCGCGATCAGATCTCACTGCTCGCGGAGCGGATGTTCACAGAACAGGGGTACGAGGATGTCACCATGGAGGAAGTCGCGCTCGCAGTCGGCATCTCACCCCGTACGCTCTTCCGCTACTTCGGCAGCAAAGGCGAGATCGTCCTTGCCCCACCGACTCCTTCGGGGCGGAGACTGTCGAGCGCCTGCGCGCGGCGCAGACGACGGATGCGTGGGAGATGCTCGCGGCCGCGTTCGCCCATGCTGCCGAGCTGCATGCCGACCCGGCGACGGAAGCGCGCGCGCAACGCAGCGAACCATCGAAGACAGTCCGGCGCTGTTCGCGGCATACCTCGTCAAGATGGAGACGATCCAGAACGATCTGGCGGCCGAGGTGCCGAGCAAATCGGGAGTCGATGCAACTCTCGCTCGAGCGTTGGTGGGGTCGGTCTTCGCGTGCCTGCGTGCAGCCCTATCCGCAACCAGCGAACGCCCGAACGTGAACTTCTCACTTGAGTTCGCGCGCATCTTCGGGTACATGGCCCCGCGTCAACGCCTCTGAATGCGGCGCGCCCGGAACCTAGGCGGTGCACCGCGACGCAGGTTCCGGGCGTGGGGCGTTCACGCACGCGGTCCTGACGCACTCGCATGAGCACTCGCAGTGGTCACGCCCTCACGTTCGCCCATGCGGGGACGCAAGCGCGCGGAGGTGATCCCACCACGCGGTCTGGAAGGCAGTGAACGTGCCGGGATCCTGCGCCTCAACCCAGGATCGGATTCCGTCGGGGGCATCATCATCGTCGAACTGCCATCGCCCGGTTCGGAGGAGGTGACGTTGCGCGGCGAGAGCGCGCTCGCACCAGATTCGGCGGCGCGCCCTGCGACGGGAGCCCAAGGTCATCTCGTCGAAGGCGAGCAGCCACTGGAGGACCTCTCGCTGGTCGGCGTCCAGCTCTTCGGGGTCAGCGAGGAGGATGATGTCGAATCGGCGGTACCAGATGTCTGCCATGCCTCGCCCATGCGCGGGCCGAGCAGGTGAGCGGTCCGGGGACGCGGCACGAAGAGTCGCGTTGGACATGTCCAACGGCGCGGCTCACCGAGCAAAAGCAAAATCCCTGTTTACATGGTCTTTTGCGCGCGCTAGCTTCAGCGCATGACCAGTCGCGCACCTCAGCGTCTGCGGGGATCCATGCCACCTGCCCGCGACTGCTCCGGCTGCGCGTGCCATGACTCTATGTACTCGGTGAGCTTCGACGCGACGAACGGGAAATGGCTTGCCCAGTAGGCGATGTCCGCATACTGCGCCATCGTCTCCCCCCGCATAAGACGCTGCTGGCGGTCAGCGCTGAGACCATCGACACCCCCTGCGGCGCCCGCGACATGGGCGGCGACACTGCTGCCCTCCCAGCTGGTCGCCTCCCGCGCGGCGTTCGCCAAGATGTGCTGCATCATCGCCGCGCGATAGCGCGAGCCTGCGGGATCGACCCCCTCAGCGGGCTCGAGGAGTCTGCGAGTCTTCCCGAACGCCGACCTGTTCTTCACGACGGATCGTGGCTCGAAAACAGCGCCCGAGCCTTTCGGTGGTCTCCCCACGGACCTCAACCTCCAGACAATGCACCGCTCAGATCTGATTTAACTCCGGCTGACCCGAAAAAACTTCGGAACGACCCTCGACGAGGTTCGGCGTGGTGCATAGGGGCCCCACTATGCCGAACGCTACCCCCTCATCCTTCCGTATCCAGAAGTACGGCCCCACCGACATCGCCCGCGCCAACGCGGACGTCATCGCCCCCCTGCTCGGGCGCTTCCTCACCGGTGAACACCCCAAGCGCACCGCCCACCTTCTTGCGAAATGCAGCTACGCCGCACTCCCCCTTGAGGCGAGGATGACCACTGAGCAGTGGCGTGCAGCCGAAGGGTTCGGACTCGACGCAGAAGGGGAGGCCTTCGTCCGCGACGCCGTCTCCATCGCCGCCCCCCACACCGCGTACAGCGCGAAGCTCTGCATCAACTACGCCAGCCGCTACGTCCACTGGTGCCGGATGAAGGGTTACCCCCTCACAGCTCAGTCCATCTGGTCACCGCTTGCCATCGACCTGTACTCCACCACCGCCAATCAGGACCTGAGCGAAGGCACCCGCCGCAACTACCGCGCAGTGCTCTTGCGCATCAGCGAGACCCTCCTCCCCGACGCCCACCCCGACAAGGCCACCCCCCTCGCCAACAAGTCCACCATCGCCCCGTACACCGCCGAGGAGATGGGCGGATTCCGCGACTGGGTAGGCATGCAGTTGACACCGCTCAAGGCTCACCGTGCGCTGGTCATGATGGTGCTGTGCGCCGGCGCCGGAGTCCGGACCGCCGAAATGGCTGAGCTCCGCCCCGAGCACATCCTCCGCGACCCCGCTGGCACCCTCATCGACATCCCCGGCAAACGCGCCCGCCTTGTCCCCCTCCTCACCGAATGGGAGGAGTGGGTGGACCCCATGCTCGAGCGCCGCCCGGACACCAAACTGTTGTGGGGGAACATCACCCGCCGCGACGCCAACAACATCGTCTCCGCCTTCACCCAGTACTCCAACGGCACCCCGCCCCGCTCCGACCGGCTCCGCAACACCTGGATGGCGACGCACCTGGTCGCAGGGACCCCCCTGAAGATGCTGATGCGGGCAGCCGGCGTCACCACGCTCGACCACCTCAACCTTCTGCTGAAGCACCTCCCGGACGTCGACGACGCGCAATACATCCGCGCCCTCCGAGGGGAGGCGCAGCGATGACCCCCAAAGAGGAAGCCGCCGTCGACCTCTTCGAAGCGCGCATGCTCGAAGCCACCGGACACACCTCCGAGGAGTACGGCAAGGTCCACGCCGTCGGACCCACCTCCCTCGCGCACGTTCAGCTCTACGCCAAGCTCATCGACGAGTCCGGCATCGTCGAGCTGCTCGAGAAGTGGTTCGCCGAGAAGCGCCGCTCGAACGCCGGCCGCAAACCCATGATCCCTTTCCGCGCGGCGCTCGTGCTCCACATCATGCACGCAGGCTCCGGCACCGTCCGGTACCACGACATCGCCCGCACACTCTATGCGCAGCTGCCGCCCGCGGCGTTCGAATACCTCGGCATCACCACCACCGTCGGCGACCACGACGAGTGGTACATGCGCTTCTGGAAAGCCCTCAACCGCATCCTCGCCCTCGTCAGCCCATGGGATGTGCCCCGCAACACGTTCCTCTCCGCCGAGGCGTACCGCCGCGCTCATGAGACCTACTCGAAGGAGCGGCGTGACCGGATGGACATCATCATGAATGCGCTCGCTCACGCGTCCGCACGTCGGCTCCCGAAGGACATCCGGAAGAACTACAAAGGCAACGTCGCCCTCGATGCCACCGCCGTCTACCTGACCGGTCGCGCAAACCCACGCATCTACAACCTCGACAGCCCCCGCTTCAACCTCGACGCCATGAGCGGCCCCTATACGCGGGAAGGCGCGCATGAGGGCGACGGCAGTCGCAGCGACGAGCCCGCCTGGGAGGTGGAAACCGTCGTCACCGTCCCCAACACCCCCGGCGCTATCGAGACCTTCCCGTTCCTCACTACCGGCATCACCATGCACGCCCCCGGCAAGGTCAAACACGGACCCCTCATCGCTATCAAGTTCCACGCTGAACTCTTCGACGAGCGCGGACTCATCCTCGTCGACCGCAACTACAACAACCTCAGGTCGCACCGATTCCAGAACCCCACCCGCATGATGGGCTTCCGCCACGTCTACAACTTCAAAGACAAGAAGCGGTTGGCGATGGAGGGTGCCATCGGCGACGTCATACTCGTCGACGGATGCCTCTACGTGAAATGGATGCCGATTGACCTCATCAACGCCACCTTCGACTACCGCCACGAAGACCCCGAGCAGCGCATCGACGAAACCACCTACCGCGAGCGACTGCGCTCGCGCAGCTCGTACCTCCTCAAAAACCTCGGCTATCCCGACGAGGACGGCCGCCAGCGCTTCCTCTTCCCCGACCTCTCGAAAGTCGCGTGCTTCGACCCCGTCATCCACGACAAGCCTGTCCGCCCCAAGCTCGCCCAGCGGACCATGACCCTCGCCCCCGACTCCGACGAAGCCATGCGCATCATCAAGCACCTGATGCAGTTCGAGTACCGCAGCCCCGAATGGTTCAAGTGGGCCGGGCAGCGCAGCCACGTGGAAGCGAACAACAACTACCTCAAGCGCGAAGGTGGAAGCGACCTCGGCGACCCCCGGCGCAGACGACCCCGCGGCTACGCGTTCCAAGCACTCGCTATCGCCGCAGCCACCGCCATCAGCAACATGAGCCGCATCGTCACGTTCCTCGAGACCGCGGTGAACAACGTCATCTCGCTGACCGACCGGCGGCGAGCGCGACGCCGGCGCGACGAGCACGGCAACCGCCTGGCGCACCCCGTCCGTACATAGAGGACGCGACGCCCCCGAACGGAACACGCATTTCACGAACCAGCCCCGGAAGGGGCTACTCGTGTTGGTGCGGCGGGTCCGCGTGGGGGTTTGTGGATGCTTTCGCGGCAATCGAGGGGCAGAACGGACGAAGCCGGCCAGGAAAACTGCTCCTGACCGGCTCCGATTGTTGATTTGTAAAGAACTGTCTCACTGAAAAAGTAAGACCGCCTTCTGTGCGCGAGGGGGGACTTGAACCCCCACGCCCTTGCGGGCACTGGCACCTGAAGCCAGCGCGTCTACCTATTCCGCCACTCGCGCGAGTCACGGCACGGATGCCACGAACTCAACTTCCCGAGAATATCACGGCGGGGTCCACGTGACGAAACGCGGCCGCGGGAGGCCGCTTCCATGACCTGCCCAGCCGCCCTGGCTACGATGTGCCTACTGGTCTGCCTGCCCGAAGGAGTCTCGTGGGACTACTCGACAGTTTCGAGAAAGGTCTCGAACGCGCCGTCAACGGTGCGTTCGCGAAGACCTTCCGTAGCGGCATCCAGCCGGTGGAGATCGCCTCCGCGCTGCGCAGCGAGCTCGACAAGAAGGCCGTGGTGGTCACGCGCGAGCGCATCCTGGCGCCGAACGCCTTCTCGGTGCGCCTCTCCCCCGCCGACGACGAGAAGATGGGCGCCCTGGGCTCCACACTGCTCACCGAGCTCGACACGCTCGTGAAGAAGCACGCCCGCACGCAGGGCTACTCGTTCGCGGGGCCCGTCGCCATCACGATCGAACGCGACTCCTCCCTGTCGACGGGCACGCTCCGCGTGGACTCGCAGACCACCGAGGGCCGTGTCGCCTGGCGCGGTGTCGTCGACATCGACGGCACACGTCATCCGCTCACGAGCTCGCGCACCGTGATCGGACGCGGCAGTGACGCCGACATCACCATCCCCGACGCCGGCACCAGCCGCAAGCACGTCGAGATCCTGTGGGACGGCGAGCGCGCGATGGTCCGCGACCTGGGCTCGACCAACGGCACCACCCTGAACGGCCGCAAGGTCTCGGAGGCGGCACTGCCCCCCGATTCGACGATCTCGATCGGCCGCACCAATATCGTGTTCCGTGTGGTCGCGCAGGCGCAGCCGCCGCGGCGCCCGCAGGCGTCCGACGCCACGAGCATCTTCGACGTCCGGGAACGGGGACCCCTGTCATGAGTCAGCTGACTCTTCTTCTTCTGCAGGGCGGGTTCCTCGTGCTGCTGTGGTTCTTCGTGTTCGGCGTCGTCTACTCGCTGCGTGCCGACCTCTTCGGCGTGAAGGTGCGCAAGCTCCCCGAGCCGGCGGCAGCGTCGTCCGCTCCCGCGGCCGCGGCGCCGACCGCGTCTCCCGACGCCGTGACCACGCAGGTCAAGCGTCCGGCCGCACCGCCCGCTCCCGCCCCGGTCGGGGCGCTCGCGACGACCGCGGCGGTCTCGCGCATCGTCATCACGAGCGGCCCCAAGGCGGGTCTCGAACTCCCGCTGGGCACCGAGCCGCTCACGATCGGCCGGTCGAGCGAGTCGGGGCTCGTCATCCGCGACGACTACACCTCCAGCCACCACGCCCGACTCGTGCTGTGGGGCGATCAGTGGATGCTGCAGGACCTCGACTCCACCAACGGAACGACGCACGACGGCGTCCGCGTCGCGTCGCCCGTGCAGGTCAAGGTGGGTGCGCCCATCAAGGTCGGCGCGACCACGTTCGAGTTGAGGACGTAAGCCACCCCCATGGTCTTCCAGGGCTCGAGCGCCGCCATCTCTCACACGGGCAAGGTGCGCTCCAACAATCAGGACTCCGGCTATGCCGGGTCCAACCTCTTCGTCGTCGCCGACGGGATGGGCGGTCATGCCGGGGGCGACGTCGCCTCGAGTCTGGCGATCCACCGACTGACCGAGCTCGACCAGCCCTTCGGCACCCCCGCGCAGGCGGAGCACGCGATCCGCGACGCCCTCGCCGACACCGCGGCCGAGCTGATCGACACGGTCGCCCGCCGCCCCGAACTCGCCGGTATGGGCACCACGGTGAGCGCCCTGGTGATGGTCGACGACTACGCCGTCATCGGCCACATCGGCGACTCGCGCATCTACCTCTACCGCGACGACACGCTCACGCAGATCACGGCCGACCACACCTTCGTGCAGCGCCTCGTCGACTCGGGCCGCATCACGCCCGAAGAGGCGCGATACCACCCGCGGCGCTCCGTCCTCATGCGCGTGCTCGGCGACATGGACCCCGATCCCGAGGTCGACAGCTTCATCATGCCGACGCAGGACGGCGATCGCTGGCTGCTGTGCTCCGACGGGCTGTCGGGGGTCGTCGACGACCCGCACACCGCCAAGACGCTCGCCCTCGGCATGCCCCCGGCGCGCACGGCCGACGCGCTGCTCAAGCAGGCGCTCGACGGCGGCGCGCCCGACAACGTCACCGTGGTGCTCGTCGACGTGGGCGGCCAGCATCCGGTGTTCATCGGCACCCCGGCGATCGTCGGCTCCGCCTCCAACCCGAGCGGCGTGGTCGTCCCGGCGGCTCGGCCCAGCCGTCCGAACTGGCTGCACCACGCCCGCCAGGTCGCCAACGAACCGACCCATTTCGAGCCCGCCGCGGAGTTCCTCGAGGAGCTCATCGAAGAAGACCGCCGTCGCGCGCGCCGTCGCCGTTTCGGCTGGCTCGCCGCGCTGCTCGTCGTGCTGGCCGGCATCGGGCTCGCCCTGTTCGCCGGGTACAACTGGACCCAGACGCGGTACTACGTCGGCGCCGACGAGAACTCGGTCGTCATCTACCGCGGCATCCAGCAGTCCATCGGGCCGATCTCGCTCTCGACCGTCTACGAGGACACCAACATCGTGCTCGCCGATCTGTCGGACTTCGACCGTCAGACCGTCGAGGCCACGATCTCGGCCCGCTCGCTCTCCGATGCGGAGCTGATCGTCGACCGCCTGCGCCCGGCGGCGGAGGGAAGCGGATGACCGACCAGAAGCAGACGCGCTCCCCCGACGCCGTGTCGACCGACACGGCTGTGATGCGCGCCCTGAAGAAGATCCGCGTCCCGGCGACGCAGCGCAACCGCGAGCTGGGTCTGCTCTTCTTCGCGATCGCCGTCTACGGCTCCGCCGTGGCCCTCGTCCAGCTCGGGGCGACCGGCGCGATCGACACCGGCTTCCTCTCGCTCGCCGCCGTGCCCGCCGTGCTCGGCCTCGTGATGCACGTCGTGCTGCGCCTGCGCGTGCGCGACGCCGATCCGTTCGTCCTCCCCATCGCCACCGTGCTGACGGGTCTCGGCATCGCGATGATCTACCGCATCGACCTCGCCGACCAGAGCACCGGATGGGATGCCACGGGTCACCGCCAGATCGCGTGGGCCGCCATCGCGATGATCTGTGCACTGGCCGTGCTGATCTTCGTCCGCAACTACCGCGTCCTCTTCCGGTACACCTACCTCTCGGGACTGGTCGGCATCCTGCTGCTGCTCCTGCCTTTCGTGCCCGGTCTGGGCACCGACCAGAACGCCGATGTGTGGGTCTCGCTCGGCTTCGTGTCGTTCCAGCCCGGTGAGCTGGCGAAGATCTGCCTCGCGATCTTCTTCGCCGGCTACCTCGTGCGCACCCGAGAGAGCCTCACCTCCACGGGCACCCGGTTCCTCTTCATGACCTGGCCGCGGGCGCGCGAGCTCGGCCCGGTGCTCATCATCTGGCTCGTCTCGCTCGGCATCATCGTGCTGCAGCGCGACCTCGGAACCGGCCTGCTCATCTTCGGCATGTTCGTCGCCATGCTCTACGCCGCGACCGGCAAGACGAGCTGGGTCGTCATCGGCCTGATCCTCGTCGCCAGCGGTGCGTTCCTGGCATCCCGGGTTCTGCCCTACGTGCAGGGCCGCTTCGCCAACTGGCTGAACGCCTTCGACCCCGAGGTCATCGACCGCGACGGCGGCAGCTACCAGCTGGTGCAGGGCATCTTCGGGCTGTCCCACGGTGGACTGTTCGGCACCGGGCTCGGCCAGGGGCGTCCGTACATCACGCCGCTGTCGCAGAGCGACTACATCGTCCCGAGCCTCGGCGAGGAGCTCGGCCTCGTCGGGATCTTCGCGATCCTCGCGTTGTACATGGTGTTCACCAGCCGTGGCATCCGCGTCGGTCTCGCCGGTCAGGACGACTTCGGCAAGCTCCTCGCGACGGGCTTCTCGTTCACGATCGCCCTGCAGGTGTTCATCATGGTCGGCGGCGTCACGCGCGTCATCCCGCTGACGGGTCTGACCACGCCCTTCCTCGCCGCCGGCGGATCGTCGCTCATCGCGAACTGGATCATCGTGGCGTTCCTGCTGCGCATCTCCGACGCCGTCCGCTCCCGCCCCCGGGTGGTGATCGGCTGATGCGCCGCACCCCCGCCGCCCCCCGACCCGAGGAGGCACCGTGACCAAAGAACTCCGACGCCTCAGCATCGTCATGCTCGCCATGTTCCTGGCGCTGTTCGCCTCGACGAGCGTCATCCAGGTCGTCCAGGCGAACGCCCTGACCAACACCCAGGGCAACACCCGCGCCCTCTACGACTCCTTCGAGATCCAGCGCGGATCGATCATCGTCAGCGGCACGCCGATCGCCCAGTCGGTCCCGTCCGACGACGTGTACAGCTGGCAGCGCCAATACGCGGATGCCGCCATGTGGGCGCCCGTGACCGGCTACATGAACCCCGTGCTCGACGCGAAGACCAACATCGAGTCCGCCGAGAACAGCGTGCTCAGCGGCTCCGACTCGAACCAGTTCTTCTCGCGCATCGACCGCGCCATCACCGGTCAGGCCCCGCGCGGATCGAACGTCGAACTCTCGCTCGACGCGAACGTGCAGAAGGCCGCGTGGGACGCCCTCGGCGACCAGCAGGGCGCCGTCGTGGCGATCGAACCCTCGACCGGTCGCATCCTCGCCATGGTCTCGAAGCCGAGCTTCGACACGAACACGCTCGCCTCCCACGACACGGATGCCGTGAACGCGGCGTACGACCAGCTGGTCGCCGACAGCGCGAAGCCGCTCGACAACCGCGCGATCTCGGGGAACCTGAACCCCCCGGGGTCGACGTTCAAGCTCGTCGTGGCCTCGGCCGCCCTGGCATCCGGCAAGTACACCCCCGACTCGGCCTTCCCCAATCTCGCCGCCTACACGCTGCCGCAGTCGACCAACGTCGTCAGCAACGCCGGCGGCGGAACGTGCGGCGGCGGCGACATCGTGACCATCGCCACGGCCCTGCGGTTGAGCTGCAACATCCCGTTCGCCGAGCTCGCCGTCGAGTTGGGCGACGACGCGATCCGCGCGGAGGCGGAGAAGTACGGTTTCAACACGTCCTTCACGATGCCGCTGACGTCGACCGCGTCCACCTACCCGGCCAGCCCCAACGCGCCGCAGACCGCGCTGAGCGGCTTCGGCCAGGGCGACGTCCGCGCCACGCCGCTGCAGATGGCCATGGTCTCGGCGGGCATCGCGAACGACGGTGTGGTGATGAACCCGCGGATGGTCGATCGGGTGATCGAGCCGAACCTGTCGGTCACCGACGAGGGCACCAGCAGTGAGTTCGGTCGCGCGATCGAGTCCGACGTCGCCGCCCAGATGGTGTCGATGATGACGGCGAACGTCCAGGACGGCGCGGCATCGAATGCAAGAATAGACGGGGTCCAGGTGGCGGGTAAGACCGGCACCGCGGAGAACGATTCCCGCCCCTACACTCTCTGGTTCACCGGCTTCGCACCGGCGGACGACCCTCAGGTCGCCGTCGCCGTGGTCGTCGAAGACGGTGGAGGCCAGGGGCAGAGCGGGAGCGGCAACGAGATCGCCGCCCCGATAGCGAAGAAGGTCATGGAGGCGGTGCTGGGTAAATGAGACCGACACAGGGTGTGACCTTCGGCGGGCGGTACGAGCTCGATTCACGGATCGCGATCGGCGGTATGGGCGAGGTCTGGGAGGCGACCGACCACGTCATCGGCCGGACCGTCGCCATCAAGATCCTCAAAGACGAGTACATGGGCGACCCGGGCTTCTTGGAGCGCTTCCGCGCCGAAGCCCGCCACGCCGCGCTCGTGAACCACGAGGGCATCGCGAGCGTCTTCGACTACGGCGAGGAAGACGGCAGCGCCTTCCTCGTGATGGAGCTCGTCCCCGGCGAGGCCCTGTCCACGATCCTCGAGCGCGAGGGGTCGCTGTCGAGCGACAAGACCCTCGACATCGTCGCGCAGACCGCAGCCGCCCTCCAGGCGGCGCACGCCGCGGGCCTCGTGCACCGCGACATCAAGCCCGGCAACCTGCTGATCACCCCCGACGGCCGCGTGAAGATCACCGACTTCGGCATCGCGCGCATCGCCGATCAGGTCCCGCTCACCGCGACCGGCCAGGTCATGGGCACGGTGCAGTACCTCTCCCCCGAGCAGGCCTCGGGACACCCGGCATCACCGGCCACCGACACTTACTCGCTGGGCATCGTCGCGTACGAATGCCTGGCCGGCAAGCGTCCCTTCACGGGCGAGTCGCAGGTGGCCATCGCCATGGCGCAGATCAACGAGCAGCCCGCTCCGCTGCCGCCCACGGTCGCCGTCCCGGTGCAGAACCTCGTGATGGCGATGATCGCGAAGAAGCCGGAGGACCGCCCGGCATCCTCCGCCGCCGTCTCGCGCGCCGCAGCCGCGCTCCGCCGCGGCGACCTCGCCGCTGCCGCGGCGGCCGTCCCGGCGATCGCCGCCGGTGCCGCCGCTGTCGACGACGCCACGCAACTCCTCACCTCGGGGCAGACCTCGGCCACCACGCGCCTGCTGCCCGCGGCCGGCGCCGCAGCGGCGGGTGTCGCTCCCATCCTCACGGAGGAGCACACCGAAGAGGACGCCGCCCCGCAGAAGAAGAAGCGGAGCCCCTGGACGTGGCCGCTGGTCGCGCTCATCGTGCTGCTGGCCCTGGTCCTCGGTGGAACGCTCTTCACGCTCCTGGCGAACCAGAACGAGCCGGACGCCGCCCCCACCAGTGCCGCTCCCAGTTCCGCTACTCCCAGCACCCCCGCCTCTCCGTCGACCTCGCCGACGCCCACGCAGTCGGCACAGCTCGTCGACGTCGACGCCCTCGACCTCATCGGCAAGACCTGCGACGAAGCGCGCAGCATCCTGGGTGACGCGAACCTCGGCGCGACGTGCGCCACCGGCACGGCCGCCGAGAACGCCGACCAGATCGGTCTCGTGTACATCGTCGACCCCACGGGACGCAACCTCGAGGGCACGAACATCACGGTGACCGTGTACGGCGAAGAGACGCCGCTGCAGCAGCCGGGTACGCCCACTCTCCCGGGCACGTCCGTCACGGCCGGCAGCGACATCCAGGTGTCGTGGCAGCAGTACTCCTGCCCCGCCGGTACCGGCAGCGTGACGTCGTACGACTTCACCGCGACGAACGGCACGTTCGACACGAACGGTCAGTCCACGGCGTCGTTCTCGCCCGACGAGCGCAACGCGCAGCTGAAGGTGAGCAACTCGGTCGGGCAGTCGCTGCGCGTCACGTACACCGTCAGCTGCTCGGGCACCGACCGCACGGCAGGACCCTCGGGCGAGGCATCCGCCTCGATCACGGGAGGCAACTCGCCGAGCCCCTCCACCACGGGCAACGGCGCCGGCGCCACCACCAAGCCCTGAGCTTCGACCCACCCCCTCCGGGAGTTTTCGTGACCATTGAGACGCGCGTCCTGTCCGGGCGCTACCGCGTCGACGACCTCATCGGTCGCGGCGGCATGGCGAGCGTCTATCGTGGCTACGACCAGACGCTCGGGCGCACGGTGGCCATCAAGATCCTCAAGGCGGATCTGGCGGGCGACGCCGCGTTCCGCACGCGCTTCCGTCTCGAGGCTCAGGCCGCGTCGCGCATGGCTCATCCGACCATCGTCCGTGTCTTCGACGCGGGCGAGGACGTCGAGGTCGGCGTCGACGGCCAGGAGCGCCCCGTTCCGTACATCGTCATGGAGCTCGTGCACGGGCGCCTGCTGAAGGAGATCATCGCCGAGGGCTCGGTGCCGGTCGACGATGCGCTGCGCTACGTCGACGGCATCCTCGAGGCCCTCGAGTACTCCCACCGCGCCGGAGTGGTGCACCGCGACATCAAGCCCGGCAACGTCATGATCACGGATGCCGGGCGCGTCAAGGTCATGGACTTCGGTATCGCGCGAGCCGTGTCCGACTCGTCGTCCACCGTCGCCGAGACGACCGCGATCGTGGGCACGGCGGCGTACTTCTCGCCGGAGCAGGCGAAGGGCGAGTCCGTCGACGCCCGAGCCGATCTGTACTCCACCGGTGTCGTGCTCTACGAACTGCTCACGGGCCGCCCTCCCTTCCGCGGCGAGACCCCCGTCGCCGTCGCGTACCAGCACGTGAGCGAGGCCCCGCTGCCTCCGAGCGAGGTCAACGAGAGCATCCCCCGCGCCCTCGACGCGATCGTTCTGCGCGCACTCGCGAAAGACCCGTTCCAGCGTCCGCAGGATGCCGCGGGCTTCCGCGAGGCACTCGACGAGACCGCCGACGGCAAGTCGCCGACGAAACGCCAGATGTCGGCCCTCTCTAACGAGCTCTACGGACCGAACCCCCGCCAGGCTGCCGAGACCGCCCGTTCGCTCCGGCAGCTCAGTACCGACACGACCATGCGTCGCACCCAGCCCGGACCGCCCGTCGCGTGGATCTGGGCCGGCGTCACGGTGCTCGCCGTCCTGCTCGTCGCCGTCCTCATCTGGGTGATGCAGATCCAGCCGAACGAGGACGTGCCCACCAACTCCTTCACCGTCCCCAACGTCGTAGACATGTCGTACGAGCGGGCCGTCGAGACACTCGAGGCGCAGGAGCTCACCGCGAGCCGTGTCAACGAACCCGACGCGGACATCGCCGCAGGCAACGTCACGCGCACCACCCCCGACGCGGGGACCACCGTGGCGTCCGGTCAGCAGGTCACCGTCTACGTCTCGACCGGGCCCGACACCGCGTCGGTGCCCTCGCTGGAGGGCCTGTCCGAGTCCGAGGCGCGCACCGCCTTGCAGAACGCGGGTCTGTCGGTCGGATCGATCCGCCGCACCACCGATCCCGCTCTCTCCGCAGGCACCGTGATGTCCGCGAGCGCCGAGGCCGACACGCAGCTGGCCAAGGGCACCGCGGTCAACCTGGTCGTCGCCAGCGGCCAGGTCGTCATCGTCAACTACACGGGGTACCTCCTCGAAGCCGCCATCCGCGACCTCGAGTCCGACAGCAAGCAGCTGACGGTCATCACGCAGGAAGACCCCGGATGCCGCGCCACGACGCCCCAGACGGTGAGCGGCCAGTCGCTCGCCCCGGGTGAGGTGCCGGTGCACAGCGAGATCACGCTGTCGGTCTGCTCGGGCTCCTGAGGCCACGCGGGCTGAGGCGGGCGGCGCGTTCGGCCGCGCCGGGCATGCCGGCGTTCTCCAACCACCGACCCAGGAGGACGTGACCCCCCTCGGTGAGAACGCTCTCGGGGTGGAACTGCACCCCCTCGATCGGCGCGGTTCGGTGGCGGATCCCCATGACGACACCGCCATCCGTGAGCGCCGTCACCTCCAGCACGTCCGGCACCGACGTCGGGTCCACCGCGAGGGAGTGGTACCTCGTCGCCGAGAATCCATCCGGCAGGTCGGCGAAGACGCCCGCGCCGTCGTGTCGCACGACACTCGTGATCCCGTGCAGCAGCTCGGGGGCGTGCCCCACGCGCCCTCCGAACGCCGTCGCGATGGCCTGGTGCCCGAGGCACACCCCGAGAAGAGGGATGCCGAGCTCCGCCGCCTCGAGGATGACCCGCTCGGACTGGCCGGCTTCGGCGGGATGCCCCGGTCCCGGGGAGACCAGGACGGCGTCGGCGGATCCCCGGACGACGGTCGACAGCCGGGTGTCGTCGGCGGACAGGAGGTCCGTCTGCGCACCCAGGTCGCGCAGGTAGCCGGCGAGGGTGTGGACGAAACTGTCGCGGTTGTCGACGATGACGACGCGCCAGGGGCTCACTCGACCGTGACCTCCTGCGGGTAGACGATGTCGCTGACCCAGGGGAAGACGTAGAAGAAGAGGCCGTAGAGCACGGCCGCCAGCAGGACGATCACGATCAGCAGGCGCACCCACCACGGACCGGGGAGGACGCGCCAGAGGGCTCCGTACATCAGGCTGCTCCAGAGGTCAGGGCGAGAGGCGGGCCCGCGTCGGTGCGGGGGGTGTACGACTCGAAGACACCGTAGGCGATCGCTCGTTCTGAGAAGCCGTAGCGCGGGCTGCAGGTCGTCATCGTGATGATGCGGTCGGTCGCCTCGATCTCGGGGCGCTGCGGGAGGGGCAGCAGCACGTCGACCGCGTCCGGACGCACGTACTCGAGGTTGCGATAGCGATAGGTGTACCACCCGGTCTCGGTCTCGACCACGATGGCGTCACCGATGTGCAGCGACGGCAGATCCGCGAAGGGAGCCCCGTGGCTGCCGCGATGACCGGCGATGGCGAAGTTGCCGAGCTGACCGGGCATGGCGCTGTCGGGGTAGTGTCCGAGGCCGATCGGGTCGAGCGTCCGCGACGCACTCACCCCACCGGCCAGGCGGAACTGATAGTCGGAACCCAGCCGTGGGATGCGCACGACGCCGAAGATCTGGGCATCGTCGGGCTGCGCCATCGCCGGCGGATCGGAAGTGGGCGGGATGCCCGGGGTCGAGGTGTCGCTCGGCGCCGGAGCAGGCGGATCGGCCGCCCACGACTCGGTGATGTCGCGCGCCTCGTTCTTGAACTGCGACCCGATGATGACGTCGCCGATCCACAGCTGCCAGACCACGAAGAGGAGCACCAGCACACCAGCGGTCACGAGGAGATCGCCGATCACGCCGATGACCGAGAGACCACGGCGAGGAGCCGTCGTGCGCCGCCGTGCCCGTCGGGTCTGAGGCTGCGAGACGGTGTGCACGAGGCGAGTCTAGTTCCGTGGGTTCGCGCACACCTGAGCATTAGACTGTGCCGCATGGCTCGAACTGGCAAAGGCGAAGACCCGATCGCCGAACGCAACGACGGTGGATCCGCCCCGAACCCGGTGTGGTTCCTGCCCATCATGATCGGCCTGATGCTGATCGGACTCGTCTGGGTGCTGGTGTTCTACCTCAGCAACTCGCAGTTCCCCATCCCGGGGATCGGCCCCTGGAACCTCGTCATCGGGTTCGGCATCGCCTTCGTGGGCTTCCTCATGACCACCCGCTGGCGCTGACTTACACCCGTGTAATTCATCCCCACCTGTGGATGGAGCTGTGGATAAGTCTCAGAGGTAGGCCACCGCGGGTATCGCCAGCAGCGCGACGAGCACCACGGTGACGGCCACGAGCAGACCGGTCTGCAGACCCCGCTGACGCTGCGCTCGGGTGCGCGAGTAGATGACGCCGACCACGGCGCCGGTGACGAGGCCACCGAGGTGCGCCTGCCACGAGATGCCGATGGCTGCGAGCGACGACGCGAAGTCTCCGGACC
Organism: Microbacterium galbum; assembly: GCF_032464915.1. Lineage (NCBI taxonomy): Bacteria > Bacillati > Actinomycetota > Actinomycetes > Micrococcales > Microbacteriaceae > Microbacterium > Microbacterium galbum. The sequence continues at coordinate 1,432,711 of NZ_JAWDIS010000001.1, forward strand.
CGATCGCGTTGATCCCGGCGAGGACGAACGGCCAGGCGAAGTTGATGGTGATGAGGATCGCGATCACCCGGATGTCGGCGCCGAGGTGCCGACCGATCACGAGCAATGCGCCGAACAGCGCGAAGATGGCTCCCGAGGCGCCGACCGTCCACACGCCCGGTGCCAGGAGGGCGACAGCGACCGAGCCGCCGAGCGCCCCGAGCAGGTAGAGGATCAGGAACCGCGCCCTGCCGAGCAACGGCTCGAGGCTGCGCCCGATGAACCACAGCGCGAGCATGTTCAGCGCCATGTGGAGGAAGCTGCCGTGCACGAGTGCCACCGTGAGCAGACGCCACGGCTGCAGGATTCCCGCCTGCGGCAGCACGAAGAAGCTGTTGAACGCCAGGAGATCGGACAGCACGCTTCCGACACCCGGGATCAGCCCGATGATGTAGACCAATCCGGTCACGGCGATGATGCCGAGCGTCATGGTCGGGCGACCTGACGAGACCACCGACATGGGACGGGACGCCCAGCGGCGCTCAGCCTTCTTCTGCGCCGGTGTCTGCGTGGCGCGCTGCTGCGCCATGCACTCGGGACAGATCACTCCGACGGCGGCGGGGGTCCGGCACTCCGAGCACACGGTGCGCATGCACCGCTGGCACAGCACGAAGCTCTGCCGGTCGGGATGCCGGTAGCAGAAGTTGTCGCTGTTGCGACGGAACTCCTCGGTGGTGGACACCCGCCGCCGTCCGGGATCAGACCGCGGCGATGTCGACCGAGTGCAGCACGACGTCCGCCTTCGGCCGATCCTGAGCGCCGGTGGGAACGGCGGCGATGGCGTCGACCACGGCCTTCGAGGCGTCATCCGCCACCTCGCCGAAGATCGTGTGCTTGCCCTGGAGCCACGGAGTGGGGTCGGTGGTGATGAAGAACTGCGAGCCGTTCGTTCCCTCCGGCTGACCCGTGATCGCGTTGCGACGCAGGCCGGCGTTGGCCATGGCGAGCTTGTAGGGCGCGGTGAAGTCGAGCTCGGGGTGGATCTCGTCGTTGAAGTTGTATCCGGGGCCGCCGATGCCCTGACCGAGCGGGTCGCCGCCCTGGATCATGAAGTTGGGGATGATGCGGTGGAAGATGACGTCCTTGTACAGGGGACCCTCGCCCTTGGCGCCGGTGGCCGGGTTGGTCCATTCCTGCGTCCCATCGGAGAGACCGATGAAGTTGCGGACGGTGCGCGGAGCGTGGTCACCGAAGAGGTTGACGACGATGTCGCCGTAGTTGGTGTGCAGGGTCGCGACGGCGGTGTGGTTGGCCATGGGTACATTCTCTCAGAGTTATCTGCAAGGGTCGGCGGCGCGGACGGCCCGTTCTGGCAAGATGAGGGCAACGTACATCCCATCGACAGGGAGGATGAGCCGTGGGCCTCAGCCGCAAGAGCAAGAAGGAACTGCGCAAGCTCCAGAAGCACGCCGCCAAGGTGTGGGAGTCGCAGCAGGTGCTGCTGGGCGAGAGCGGGAAGGTCGCTCGCGAAGCCGGCCACCAGCTCGGTCGCTTCAGCCGCGAAGACCTCGTCCCCGCCGTGCAGGACGGCTACAACAAGTACGCCGCGCCGTACGTCGACAAGAGCGTGAAGTACAGCAACCGCTTCCTCAGCAACAAGGTCGTTCCGGCCGCTGGTGCTGTCGTCGGCGGTGCACTCTCGGTGTGGGACGCCGCAGGCGACACCCGCGACCGTCTCGCCAAGGGCAAGGGCTTCGAGCTCGACACCCACAAGTATGCGAAGCGGGCCGAGAAGTACGGCAAGCAGGCCTCGAAGCGCCTCTCCAAGAAGCTTCCGTCGCAGCACGACGGCATCGGCGCCGGTGGCGTCATCGCCATCATCCTCGGCGTCGTCGCCGCGGCGGGCGTCGCGTACGCCGCCTGGCAGACGCTGCGGGCAGACGACGAGCTCTGGGTGGCTGACGACCCGCTGCGGGCGCCGGACGCGTGAGCGATCCCACCATCAGAGTCAGAGAGGCCGCGCGCGAGCGCGGCCTCTCTGTCGATGTGCGTGAGCGACCCGCCGCATCGAGCCTCGACGAGGCGGCCGCTCTGCTCGGCATCCCCTCGGCATCCATCGTCAAGACGCTGGTGGTCAAGCGGTCTGACGACACCTACCTCTTCGCGCTCGTTCCCGGCGATCGGGCCATCTCCTGGCCGAAGCTGCGAGCCGTCGTCGGGGTGAACAAACTCCGCCTGCCCGAGCCCGAGCTGGCCCTCGCGGCGACGGGCTATGAGCGCGGCACGATCGTGCCGATCGGCAGTTCCACCGCATGGCCCGTCTTCGCCGATGAACGCATCGTGGGCACTCGTATCGCGATGGGGGCCGGAGCACACGGATACAGCCTGTTCGTCGAAGCCGACGACCTGATCGCCGCGTACAGCGCCGTTGTCGCCGACATCACCACCGCGCGATCCTGACCGCGATCAGGGCCGCGGCAGGTCGGCCATGCGCAATGCGATGTCGACGAGTTGCACCCGCCGCACCTTCCTGGCGGCCGCGAGCGTGAACCACGCGGCCCGGTCGGTCGAGCCGTCGGTCTCGAAGCGGAGCCGACCGCCCACGATGCGCGCGCGGTAGACGATCCGCAACGCGTGCAGAGGCTCCGAAGGCCCCTCCGCGAGCCTCGACTCGGCGGGGATGACACGGGAATGGATGCCGAGGAGGTCGCCGACGACGACCCGGAACCCGGTCTCCTCCTGGACCTCTCGGCGCACCGCGTGCACCGGATCCTCTCCGGGCTCGAGTCCGCCACCGGGGAGCGTCCAGGCGGCCCGTCGACCTTCGATCCAGTGGGCGAGCAGCACGCGGTCGTCGGCGTCGGTGATGACGGCGTACGCGGCGACCCGCATGTCCATGACCGAACTCTACCGACCGGCGACGGCGGCCCCTCATCGCCGAGCGGAGAGCCGGAGCCGCGCACCGAACGCATCCTCGGAGCAGAAACGCCGAAAGCCGGCCCGAAGGCCGGCTTTCATATCGCGGATGTGGAGCCTAGGAGATTCGAACTCCTGACATCCTGCTTGCAAAGCAGGCGCTCTACCAGCTGAGCTAAGGCCCCGCGAGGGAAGGGGTGGGGCTACCAGGACTTGAACCTGGGACCTCTTCATTATCAGTGAAGCGCTCTAACCGCCTGAGCTATAGCCCCGTCTCGCTGACGTGATGTCAACCTCGAAGACTTTACCGGACTTGCGAGGTTTTGACGAATCGGCGTCAGTTCGAGGTGAAACCGACGAGCAGGCCGCCGGTCACCTTGACGGCGAGGTTGTAGATCCCGGCCATCACGGCTCCGAGGACGGTGACCACGACGAGGTTCAGGATGGCGACGATCGCCGCGAACGCCATCACCTGCGGCAGACCGATGTACTGCGAGAGCGTCGCTCCCCCGTCGGTGAAGCTGGTGAAGAACTCATCGAGCTTCGTGAGCAGCGTCGCCGAGACCACCAGGTAGATCAGGAAGTATGACACGACGGTCACGATCGCGAGAGCGACCGCCACCAGGAACGACAGCTTCACCGCCGACCAGAAGTCGATGTACACCAGGCGCAGCCGCACCTGCTTGGCAGGGGTCTTGTGAGTCGACTTCTTGGCGAGCTTGTCGGCTACCGTGCTCATGCGTCAGTACTTTCCTCGGGGGTCTCGGGAGTGGAGGCGGTGACCTCGTCCGCAGAATCTGCGGCGGGCTCCGTGGCCGTCTCCGTCGTCTCGGTCAGGTTGCGCTCGGCGTTGCGGGCGATCGCGATGATCTTGTCGTCGCCTCCTGCGCGGGCGAAAACGACACCCATCGTGTCGCGTCCCTTGGCGGGCACCTCGGCCACGGAGGAGCGTACCACCTTGCCGCTGGCAAGAACCACAAGGACCTCGTCGGTCTCGGACACCATCATCCCGCCCGCGAGCACCCCGCGATCATCGGTCAGACGGGCCACCTTGATGCCCAGACCGCCGCGGTTCTGCATGCGGTATTCGGTCACCGCGGTGCGCTTGGCATAGCCGCCCTCGGTCACCACGAACACGAACTCGTCGTCCTTGGCGACGGATGCCGAGAGCAGGCTGTCGCCCTCGCGGAAGTCCATGCCCTTCACACCCGACGTCGACCGGCCCATCGGGCGCAGCGCACTGTCGGTGGCGGAGAAGCGCAGCGACATTCCCAGGCGGCTGATGAGGAGGATGTCCTCTCCCTCGTCGACCAGGAGCGCACTGACGAGCTCGTCGGCGCCGGCCTGCTCGTCGTCGCCCTCGTCGGACGTCTGACCACGCAGCTTGATGGCGATCACGCCACCCTGACGGTTGGTGTCGTACTCGTCGAGACGCGTCTTCTTCACCAGGCCGCCCCGGGTCGCGAGCACCAGATAGGTCGCCACCTGGTAGTCGCGGATGTCGAGGATCTGCGCGATCTCCTCGTCGGGCTGCAGGGCGAGCAGGTTCGCGACGTGCTGGCCCTTGGCATCCCGCCCGGCCTCGGGGACCTCGTACGCCTTCGAACGGTAGACCCGGCCCTTGTTCGTGAAGAACAGCAGCCAGTGGTGCGTCGTCGTGACGAAGAAGTGCTCCACCACGTCGTCTGCACGCAGCTGCGCGCCCTTCACGCCCTTGCCGCCGCGGTGCTGGGAGCGGTAGTTGTCGCTCCGTGTGCGCTTGATGTAGCCGTCGCGGGTGACCGTGACGACCATCTCCTCCTCCGCGATGAGGTCTTCGATCGAGACGTCGCCGTCGAAGCCGTGGAGGATCTCGGTGCGACGGTCGTCGCCGAAACGATCGGTGATCGCGGTGAGCTCGTCGCGGATGATGGTGCGCTGACGACCGGGGGTGGCGAGGATGTCGTTGTAGTCGGCGATGCGCGCTTCGAGCTCGGTAGCCTCGTCGACGATCTTCTGACGCTCGAGGGCGGCGAGACGACGCAGCTGCATGTCGAGGATCGCCTGCGCCTGCACCTCGTCGATGTCGAGGAGCTTCTGCAGCCCGTCGTTGGCATCCTGAGCCGTGGGCGAGCGGCGGATCAGCGCGATGACCTCGTCGAGCGCGTCGAGCGCCTTGAGGTAACCGCGCAGGATGTGCATGCGCTCCTCCGCCTTGCGCAGGCGGTAGCGCGTGCGACGGACGATGACCTCGATCTGGTGGTCGATCCACAGGCTGATGAAACCGTCGAGCGACAGCGTGCGCGGCACGCCGTCGACGATGGCCAGCATGTTGGCGCCGAAGTTCTCCTGGAGCTGGGTGTGCTTGTACAGGTTGTTGAGCACGACCTTCGCGACCGCATCGCGCTTGAGCACCACGACCAGGCGCTGCCCGGTGCGTCCCGAGCTCTCGTCGCGGATGTCGGCGACGCCGGTGATCTTGCCCTCACGGGCCAGGTCGCCGATCTTCACGGCGACGTTGTCGGGGTTCACCTGATAGGGCAGCTCGGTGATCACGAGGCACGTCCGGCCCTGGATCTCCTCGATGTTCACGACGGCGCGCATCGTGATCGAGCCGCGCCCCGTGCGGTACGCGTCCTTGATGCCACGGGTGCCGAGGATCTGCGCACGGGTGGGGAAATCGGGCCCGGGGATGCGCTGCATGAGCGCTTCGAGCAGCTCCTCGCGGGTGGCATCCGGGTTCTCGAGAGCCCACAGGGCTCCGGCGGAGACCTCGCGCAGGTTGTGCGGCGGGATGTTCGTGGCCATACCGACCGCGATGCCGACGGAGCCGTTGACCAGCAGGTTCGGGAAGCGCGCCGGCAGGACCGTGGGCTCCTGGGTCTGACCGTCGTAGTTGTCCTGGAAGTCGACGGTCTCTTCCTCGATGTCGCGCACCATCTCGAGCGCGAGGGGAGCCATCTTCGTCTCGGTGTACCGCGGCGCGGCCGCGCCCTGGTTGCCGGGCGAACCGAAGTTGCCCTGTCCGAGGGCCAGCGGGTAGCGCAGCGACCACGGCTGGACGAGGCGCACGAGGGCGTCGTAGATGGGCGCGTCACCGTGCGGGTGATAGTGGCCCATGACCTCGCCGACGACACGGGCGCACTTCGAGAACGACTTGTCGGGCCGGAAGCCGCCGTCGTACATGCCGTAGATCACGCGGCGGTGCACGGGCTTGAGCCCGTCGCGCACATCGGGCAGCGCGCGACCGACGATGACGCTCATCGCGTAGTCGAGGTAGCTCCGCTGCATCTCGAGCTGCAGGTCGACCTGGTCGATCTTGCCGTGGTCGTGCACCGGCTCACCCCGGACATCGTCGGGCTCGGGGGTGGTGTCGTCAGCCATGTCTTCTCAGTTCCGTAAGTGCGTTCGTCGTCAGGATGCCGTGTCTCGCGTCGGCGAGATCAGATGTCGAGGAAGCGGACGTCTTTGGCGTTGCGCTGGATGAAGCTGCGGCGCGACTCGACGTCTTCGCCCATGAGGACCGAGAAGATCTCGTCGGCTGCCGCGGCGTCGTCGATCGTGACCTGTTTGAGCGTGCGGGTCTGGGGGTCCATGGTGGTCTCCCAGAGCTCGTGGTCGTTCATCTCGCCGAGACCCTTGTAGCGCTGGATGCCGTTGTCCTTCGGGATGCGGCGGCCCGAGGCCTGCCCGTCGACCAGCATCACGTCGCGCTCGCGGTCGCTGTAGGCGTATTCGTGCGGGTGGTTCGACCACTTCAGGCGGTACAGCGGGGGCTGCGCCAGGTAGACGAACCCGGCCTCGATCAGACCGCGCATGTAGCGGAACAGCAGCGTCAGCAGAAGCGTCGTGATGTGCTGGCCGTCGACGTCGGCATCGGCCATGAGCACGATCTTGTGATAGCGAGCCTTCGCCATGTCGAAGTCCTCGCCGATGCCCGTGCCGAAGGCCTGGATCATCGCCTGGACTTCCTTGTTACCCAAAGCGCGGTCGAGGCGCGCGCGCTCGACGTTCAGGATCTTGCCGCGCAGGGCGAGGATCGCCTGCGTGTGGGGGTCGCGCCCCTGCACGGCCGAGCCGCCGGCGGAGTCACCCTCGACGAGGAAGATCTCGCTGATCGAGGGGTCCTTCGACGTGCAGTCCTTGAGCTTGTCGGGCATCGCGGCCGACTCGAACACGCTCTTACGGCGAGCGGTCTCGCGCGCTTTGCGTGCGGCCAGACGCGCCGTGGCCGCGTCGATGGCCTTGCGGATGATGTTCTTGGCCTGGCCCGGGTTGCGGTCGAACCAGTCGCCCAGCTTGTCTCCGACGACCTTCTGCACGAACGCGCGCGCCTCGGTGTTACCCAGCTTCGTCTTGGTCTGACCCTCGAACTGCGGCTCCGACAGCTTGACCGAGATGACGGCGGTCAAACCCTCGCGGATGTCGTCGCCCGTGAGGTTGTCGTCCTTCTCCTTGAGAAGGTTGTTCGCGCGCGCGTACCGGTTGACCAGTGTGGTCAGAGCGGCACGGAAGCCCTCTTCGTGGGTGCCGCCCTCGTGCGTGTTGATGGTGTTGGCGTACGTGAAGACGTTCTCGGTGTACGCCGTCGTCCACTGCATCGCCAGTTCGAGGGCGATCTTGCGCTCGGTGTCCTCGGACTCGACCTCGATGATCTCGTCATTCACCACGTCGGCCTTGCGCACGCGGTTGAGGTGCTCGACGTAGTCGACCAGACCGCGCTCGTAGAGGAAGGAGTCGTGACGGGCCTCGGTCACCTCTTCGCCCGGCTCACCCTCGGTGACGACCGACTGCGGACGCTCGTCGCGCAGGCTGATGCGCAGGCCCTTGTTCAGGAACGCCATCTGCTGGAACCGAGTGCGCAGCGTGTCGTAGTCGAAGTCGATCGTGTCGAAGATCGTGGCATCCGGCCAGAAGGTGATCGAGGTACCGGTCGCCTCGCTCTCCTCCCCCTGCTCGAGGGGGGCGAGTGGCACACCGCCGTTGCGGAACGACTGACGCCACACGTGTCCCTGACGCTGCACCTCGACCTCGAGGCGGGTGGACAGAGCGTTCACCACCGAGGAGCCCACGCCGTGCAGACCTCCCGAGACGGCGTAGCCGCCGCCGCCGAACTTGCCACCGGCGTGGAGCACGGTGAGCACGACCTCCACGGTCGACTTGCCCTCGGTGCGGTGCATGTCGACCGGGATACCACGGCCGTTGTCGATCACGCGCACGGCGCCGTCGTTCAGGATCGTCACGTCGATCGTGTCGCAGTAGCCGGCGAGGGCTTCGTCGACGGAGTTGTCGACGATCTCCTGAACGAGGTGGTGCAGTCCCCGCTCTCCGGTGGAACCGATGTACATGCCGGGGCGCTTGCGGACGGCCTCGAGACCTTCGAGCACCTGGATGGCGTCTGCCCCGTACTCGTTGGGAACCTTTGCGGCAGTGGTCGCTTCGGGTTCCTCGGAAACGTTGTCGGGGTTCTCGGACGTCATGAGTACACGCGCTCCAGATCGAATCGTCGGAACCTCCATCTTACCGCGCGGGACTCGCCGAAATGGCGTGTACGCCCCTACGCGGGCAGAAATCGCGTCGAGCCGGGACCGACCATGGCCTAACCGTAGGTATCGCGCGGACCGCGGCCTGGAACGGCTCTGGGGCCCCATTTCCAAGAGGGGACGTCGGGGCCGACGAAGCGGATCGCCTCCACCCCCGCCTCGGGGAAGCGTCGGATGATCTCCGACAGGATGTGCGCGCGCATGAGCTGCAGCTGCTTCGCCCACGCGGTGGAGTCGGCCTGGACCGTCAACGTGCCCGCGTCCAACGCGACCGGACGGGTGTGCGCGGCCGTGTCGGCACCCGCCACTTCATCCCACGTGCGCACGAGATCCTCACGCGAGAGCTGGGGCTCCCACCCGGCGGAACGCGTGAGCGACGACAGGACGTCGCCAAGGCCCCGGGGATCGCGACCGGGCGAGAACGGGGCGTTCTCGCCGTCATCGGCGCGACGCCGCCGCTTCTTCCGGCGGTAGGGCGACGGCTCGAGCCCGCGCAGGCGCAGATAGGTCGCCATGGTCTCCGGGAGCTCCGGCTCGTCAGCCATCGAGGGACTCCTGGATGCGACCGGCCTCGACCCGTACGACGTGGGCGCGCAGCCCCTCGGGCACGTCCTCCTCCACCGCGGAGGTGACGATGACCTGCTCGTACGCGCCCGCCATCTCGGCCAGACGGGTGCGCCGCCCGGAATCGAGCTCGGCGAACACGTCGTCGAGGATGAGGACCGGATCGCCGAGGCGGGATTCGGCCCGCAGCAGTTCCGCCGACGCGAGCCGCAGGGCGAGGGCGACCGACCAGGACTCGCCGTGGGACGCGTACCCCTTGACGGGCAGGCCGTTCACCTCGAGGACGAGGTCGTCGCGATGAGGTCCGACGAGAGTGAGACCGCGCTCGAGCTCGGCGCTGCGACGAGCGGCGAGCGCAGCGCGGAACTGATCGGCGAGCGGGCCCGACGGACCGGATGCATCCCCGGACTCCCCCTCTTCGGGATCGCCCCCGCCGACGGACAGGGCCCACGACAACCGCGGGTCGTGGTCGGCTCCCGCGATCGCGGCGTACGACCGCGCCATCGGTGCGGAGAGATCGGATGCCAGGGCGAGCCGGGATTCGATGACCTCGGTGCCGAGCGAGACGAGCTTCTCGTCCCACACATCGAGCGTGCTGAGGGCGTCGCCCCGCACACCGCGTGCCCGCGCCGACTTCAAGAGGGCACTGCGCTGGCGCAGCACCCGGTCATAATCCGCCAGGACGGCGGCCATCCGCGGTGTGCGCTGCACGATGAGCTGATCGGCGAATCGACGCCGGGACGAGGGGTCGCCGCGGACGATCTGGAGATCCTCCGGGGCGAACAGTACGACCTGCGCGTAACGCGGGAGCTCCGACGTGCGGACGTTGACGCCGTTCACGCGCGCCTTGTTCGCTCCCTGCCGGTTGAGCTGCAGCTCGAGCAGGACGCTGCGTTCGCCGTGGGCCAGCCTGGCGCGGATGATCGCGGCATCCGTGCCGTCCCGCACCATCGGTGCGTCGTTCGAGACGCGGTGGGAACCGAGCGTGGCGAGGTACGCGACGGCCTCGACGAGATTCGTCTTGCCCTGCCCGTTGCGCCCGACGAACACATTGGCTCCCGCGGAGAGCGAGACGTCGGCGCCCGCGTAATTGCGGAAGTCCTTCAGTCCGAGCTGCTCCACGATCACCGAGTCAGACTACCCGTCGCCTCCGACACGACCACGGCGCCGCAGGCGTCCGGCCGACGTCAGCGCAGCAGCAGGTTCGGCTGCAGGAGGTACTTGAACGACCCCTCGCCGCCCTTGTCGACCGAGGTCTGGGGGGTGACGAGCACAGGACTGAGCTTGTTGGCGTTGTCGCTCGAGGTGAACGTGATGCGAGTGAATTCGCTGCGCACCGCGCCGAGGGACTCGAGCAGGTACTGCGGGTTCAGGCCGAGGGTCACCTCGTCGCCCACCAGCGTGGCGTCGACGGACTCCGTCGCGCGCGCCTGTTCGGTCCCCGACGCGTCCATCGACACGCCCTCGGAACCGAAGGTGAAGCGCAGCGGCGCCGACCGGTCGAGCACGAGCGCGACACGACGGACCGCCTCGGCCAGCTCGGCGGTGTTCACGACGCTGTGGTGCTCGGTCTGCGCCGGGAAGAGCCGGCGCACGGGCGGGAAGTTGCCCTTGATGAGCAACGACGTCACGGTCTTGTTGCCCGACGAGAACGCGATGATCTCGCGGTCTCCCGAGCCCGAGAATGCGATCGAGATGTCGCCGCCGTGCGCGAAGGTCTTGCCGACCTCCTGCAGGGTGCGGGCAGGAACGAGAGCCGACGTCGGCTCGTCGGAGGCCGCAGCCCCGCCATCCCACGGGATCTCGCGGAGGGCGACCCGGTAGCGATCGGTCGCGACCAGACTGAGCTGCGTTCCGGTGACCTCCAGCTGGACGCCGGTGAGCACGGGGGTGACGTCGTCACGGGAGGCGGCGAAGGCGACCTGTGCGATCGCGGTGGCGAACTCGTCTGCGGGCACGAGGCCCGACTCGCCCGTCACCTCGGGAATGGCGGGGTATTCCTGCACCGGCATGGATGCCAGGGTGAACCGGGCCGATCCGCAGGTGAGCAGGATGCCGCCGTCGTCGTCGACGGTGATCTGGATCGGGGCGTTCGGGAGACGGCTGGCGATGTCGCTGAGGAGGCGGCCGTGGACGAGGATCGTGCCCGGCTCGTCGACGGTAGCTTCGATGGTGGTGCGCGCCGAAGCCTCGTAGTCGAAGGCGGCAAGGGTGAGCCCCTGCTCGCCCGCCTCGATCAGCACGCCGGCCAGGATCGGCTGCGGATTGCGCTGCGGCAGGAGCTTGACCACGAACGAGACGGCTTCGCTGAACACATCGCGATTGACGTGGAACTTCACGGGCGCTCCCTTGACGGCGGGTATGGCTTACCCATGCTAGTGCCCTGCTCCGGCTGCGCCCGTCGTGCGCCGCTTGCACGGCAAGGTCATCGAATCTCTCTTAACTCGGATAAAGGATCTTCATCTTGTTAACCGCTGTGGAGACTGTGGATAACTTCCGACACGCGTGTTAACACAAGGGATCGCGCGGTCTGTTAACTGTGGACGCGTTGCGGAGACCCTGGGCACTTAACAGAGGCCGAGGATGTCGGCATCCCCTCGTCATCCACAGTGTTAACGCGTTCGTGCACATCTCATCCGCAGCAAATCGGAGTTATCCACAGGTTTTCCACACTGTGTAGAACCGGCTGAAAGATATCGGTCGACGGCGTTTCGCGGCTCGCTGACGCCCGAAAACGAGCGAGGGGCCCGTCCGAAAACCTCGGACGGACCCCTCTCGCAAACGGGCGCTCAGCGCATGCGGCCGAGTTGGCTGGTGATCTCGGAGACCTGGTTGAAGATCGAACGACGTTCCTTCATCAGGTCGCTGATCTTCTTGTAGGCGTACATCACCGTGGTGTGGTCCCGGTTGCCGAAGAGCTGCCCGATCTTCGGCAACGACAGACTGGTCCGCTCCCGGCAGAGATACATCGCGATCTGTCGCGCGGTCGCGACGGCCTGCGACCTGCTCGAGCCGTACAGATCGTCGACCGACAGCTTGAAGTACTGCGCGGTCGCCGTGATGATGTCGGTCGGCGAGATCACGTTGGCGTCGTCCTGGTCGATGATGTCGCGCAGCACCGTCTGCGCCAGCGACATGTCGAGGGTCGATCGATTCAGACTCGCGAACGCCGAGACGCGGATGAGGGCGCCCTCGAGTTCGCGGATGTTCGACGAGACGACCGTGGCGATGTACTCGAGGACGTCGTCGGGGATCAGCAGTCGTTCGCTCTGGGCCTTCTTACGGAGGATCGCGATGCGCGTCTCGAGGTCGGGTGCCTGGACGTCGGTGATGAGGCCCCACTCGAAGCGGCTTCGCATGCGGTCCTCGAAGCCGGTCAGTTGCTTCGGGGGGAGGTCGCTGGTGATGACGACCTGCTTGTCGTGATCGTGCAGCGTGTTGAACGTGTGGAAGAACGCTTCCTGCGTCTCGGCGCGACCTTGCAGGAACTGGATGTCGTCGATCAGCAGGATGTCGACATCGCGATATCGCGCCTGGAAGGCCGATCCCCGGTTGTTGGCGATCGAGTTGATGAAGTCGTTCGTGAACTCCTCGCTCGAGACGTAACGCACGCGGATGCCCGCGTACATGCTCGCGGCGTAGTCGCCGATGGCGTGGAGGAGGTGCGTCTTCCCGAGGCCGGAATCTCCGTAGATGAAGAGGGGGTTGTAGGCCTTGGCCGGAGCCTCGGCGACCGCGACGGCGGCGGCGTGCGCGAATCGGTTGGACTGACCGATCACGAAGTTGTCGAAGGTGTACTTCGGATTCAGCCGGGTGTCGTTGCGCGAGGCCGGGACGATGGGTTCCGGAGTCTGCTCGACCGACGATGAGTGGGTCGCCGTCGCGGCCGAGGAGCGATCCGACGCGGCGGGCGCCGGCGCGGTGGACGGCCGCGGATTCTCGACGAGATCGGGGTTCACGACCACCCGGAAGGTGCCGACCGCGGGGTCTTCTCCCTGGACCTGCGCGAGGGCCTCCATGATCGGTGCTCGCATGCGCTTGTTGAACTGAGCCGCGGTCAGGTCGTTGGGGACATCGAGGTACAGCGTCCCGCCCATCACTCCCTGGGGCACCGCGAGGTTGAGGAAGCCGTGGAGCTGCGGGGTGACGCGGTCGTCGGTGAGAAGATGGTCCAGCACGGCCGACCAGACGGGAACATCCGGTACTTCGTGCAGAGACATATCCCCTCCGGGATCTAGACGCGACGGGCGATCGACGTGTCGCGCCGAACCTGTGGATAACTTCCGGGGCCACGCTAGTTCGCGGCTCTCGCGGAGCAAAATCCACTGTAGGACCCGGCCGCGTGTCTTTGCCATGCTTGTGGACAACGCCTGGGGATAATAGGCGGTCGGCCGCCCGGTTTGAGTTAACGGCGCGCGCGACGTAGCCTTAGTCGGTTGACTTATGCCTATACGGCAGTCCCGACCCCGTCCCCGGCAGAAGAGCATCGGGCGACACCACCTCCGGAGTGACCCATGAGCAAGCGCACCTTCCAGCCCAACAACCGCCGCCGCGCCAAGAAGCACGGCTTCCGCGCCCGCATGCGTACGCGTGCCGGCCGCAGCATCCTTTCGGCGCGTCGCGCCAAGGGCCGCACCGAGCTCTCGGCCTGACAGACCCGGTGCTCGCGAAGCCGAACCGACTCACCCGCGGATCGGACTACAAAGCCACAGTCCGACGGGGTTCTCGTTGTGCCGGAGCGCACACGATCACCTACGTCGGCTCGTCGGCCGAGACCGAATCGCCTCGCTTCGGCTTCATCGTGAGCCGACAGGTCGGCTCCGCTGTCACCCGCAACACCATCCGCCGCCGTCTCAAGGCGGTGTGCGCCGAGGCGCTCCCGTCCATCCGCGGGGGCGCCTCGATCGTCATCCGTGCACTTCCCTCCGCCGCCACGATCGACTACGCGACTCTTCGCGCCGACGTGGTGAGGTGCCTCGAACGAAAAGCGTCAGCATGAGCGCTTCGACACTCCCGACGTCCTCTACGGGGTCCGGTCGTTTCCGAGTGGATGCCGTCCTGGCATCCGTCCCGCTCCTTCCGCGTAACGCGGGGCTCGCGCTTCTGCACGCCTATCGCTCGACGATCTCGCACGTCTACGGCGACGTGTGCAAGTACTACCCGTCCTGCTCCGCCTATTCGGTGGGCGCCGTGCAGCAGCACGGACTCGTGAAGGGCATCGCGTTCACCGCGGCCCGTCTCGCACGGTGTCATCCCTGGGCTCAGGGTGGCATCGACGACGTCCGTCCTCACCGGGCCTTCCGCCACGAACTCACTCGGCACGGATTCGTCGTGCCCGCCCGAAAGGACTGATCGTGCAATTCGATCTCATTGGGACCATCCTCTGGCCGCTGAAATGGGCGGTCGAGCTCGTGCTGGTGGGCTGGCACGCGCTGTTCACGGCCCTCGGCATGCCGCCGGCGGCCGGTCTGACATGGGTGCTGTCGATCATCGGCCTGGTGCTGATCGTCCGCGCGGCGCTCATCCCGCTCTTCGTCAAGCAGATCAAGAGCCAGCGCAAGATGATGGAGATCGCCCCCGAGCTCCGCAAGGTGCAGGAGAAGTACCGGGGCAAGCGCGACCAGCTCTCGCGTGAGGCGATGAGCCGCGAGACGATGGCGCTCTACAAGAAGCACGGCACGACCCCCGTGTCCAGCTGCCTGCCGCTGCTGGTGCAGATGCCGATCTTCTTCGCCCTGTTCAGCGTGCTCAACGACGTGTCGAAGCACGCAGCGAGCGGTGTCGGCGGTGTGGGGCTGCTCACCCCCGAACTCACGACCGAGTTCTACGACGCGCGTCTGTTCGATGTGGCATCCATGCACGTGAACCTGGTCACCGCGTGGAGCCAGCCCGATGGACAGGTCACCGTCGCGATCCTTCTGACGTTGGTCGTGCTCATGATCGGCTCGCAGTTCTTCACCCAGCTGCAGATCATCTCGAAGAACCTGTCACCCGAGGCCAAGACCGGTCAGGCGTACCAGATGCAGAAGATCATGCTCTACATCCTGCCGCTGGCCTTCATCTTCTCGGGTGTCTTCTTCCCGCTCGGCGTCGTCATCTACTGGTTCGTCAGCAACCTGTGGACGATGGTGCAGCAGTTCGTCGTCATCCGCGAGATGCCCACGCCGGGCTCGGACGCCGCCAAGGCCCGCGAAGAGCGCCTGGCCCGCAAGGGCAAGGCGATCGATTCCTCCGGCAAGGTCGTCCCGATCGAGAAGTACGAGGCGGAACAGCAGCGTCTCCTCGAGGAGGCCGAGCGCGCCCGCGCCGCAGCTCCGAAGCGCCAGCAGCCCGTGGGCAAGCAGCGTGCGAAGAAGCAGCAGTCCGCCAAGAACACCGGTGCCGCGGGTGGACCCGCCGGCAGCCCCGGCTCCTCCCCCGCTTCCTGACATCCGGAGATCACGATGACGACGTCCGATCAGATCGCCCCCGACCAGACCGCCGCCACCGAGGAGCAGCTCGAGCAGGAAGGCGATATCGCCGCCGACTACCTCGAGGGTCTTCTCGACATCGCCGACATCGACGGCGATCTGGCCATGGATGTCCGGGCCGGTCGCGCCTACGTCTCCGTTGAGGCGGAGGACACCGCCGCGCTCGCGAGCCTGTCCCACCCCGACACGGTCCAGGCGCTGCAGGAGCTGACCCGACTGGCCGTGCAGAACTCGACGGGTCGCTTCTCGCGGCTCATCCTCGACATCGGGGGATCTCGTGACGCGCGGCAGCGCCAGCTCGAGACCCTGGTGGACCGTGCGATCGCGCGGTTGGACGAGGGTGCGTCGCAGGCGTCGCTGCCGGCGATGTCGAGCTATGAGCGCAAGCTCGTGCACGACATCGCCGCGGACCGCGGGTATTCGTCGGAGTCGTTCGGCGAGGGAGCCGATCGTCACACCGTGCTGCGCCGCGGCTGAGGCCGGACATGCCGGATCAGCTCGAGAACGAGCCGGCCGTCGCCGCGTCGATCTTCGGCGAGAACATCGAGCGTGCTCGGCGGTTCACTCAGAACCTCGCGCGGCACGGCGAAGAGCGCGGGTTGATCGGTCCACTCGAGGTCCCTCGCCTGTGGACTCGTCATATCCTGAACAGCGCGATCGCGGCGCCCTACTTCCACGGTCGGGCCGTCGACGTGGGTTCGGGGGCGGGTCTTCCCGGGCTGGTGCTGGCGATCGCCCGACCGGACGTCGCGTGGACCCTGATCGAGCCCATGGAACGCCGTACGGCATGGCTGTCCGAGCAGGTCGATGAGCTGTCCCTCTCAAACGTCACCGTGGAACGGATGCGCGGCGAGGAGTGGACCGGCGGTCGTGTCTTCGATGTCGCCACCGCTCGCGCGGTGAGCGCTCTTCGTACCCTGCTCCCCTTCACCGCGCCGCTCGTTCGACCTCAGGGACGTCTGGTCTTTCTCAAGGGCGCCAACGTCGGCGCGGAGCTGGAAGCGGCGTCGAAGCAGGTGCGGAAGTTCGGGCTGGAGGACGTGTCGATCGAGGTGGTTGGGGAGGGCGTGCTCGACGAGCCGACGCGGGTATTCGTGGCAACCGTGTCGCGCTGAGAAGCGCACACCTCGAAAACGTTCCTGATCAGGAATTTAGTTGGTCAATTCTATTGCCTTTCGTCTGAGGTAGGGTTTGTCGCTCCCTCTTGTTGGGCCTGAGTGGTGTCGTGTCTCATATCGACTTCGACCAGTTGAGCCTCTATCTGTCGACGTTCCGATGATCGTCACAGCGGTCCAGACGCCGGCCGTGAGGGGTGCAGGCGGAGTACGGGTTCTGCGAATGTGCCGGCTTGTCTGTTGTGGGCGGTCGCGTTGAAAGCCGCACGTGTCCGACCGTGGACCGGTGGCGCTTGTCGAGGGATCGCGCGCCCACACGCTGGCCGGGCGTCGGGTCCCTGACCGCGGGACCCACTCCGAGCGGGTTGTTCGATCGTCTGCGTCGAGCGAGGAAGGTCTGACCGGTCGGGCGTTTGCTCGCCGGAGCCGCGGCCTACCGCAGGTGCTTCGCCCTAGGCGGCCGAGAGGGATCTTGATCAAGTGTGGGCACATGGCTACTCCCCCGCCGCGGATCGTCCGGCTTCGCCTGCGTAGCCGGAACGAGGACCTCGGTGGCTATCGGTCGAGGCACTGCGCCGGGCGCCATCGAGGAGTGAACAAGAGGGGGCCAGCTTCAAGCTCTTGTTCACTGCCGTGAAGACTTCGGTTCCGTCATGACAGCGGACTGTGCTCGGCGCGCGGTGAGGAAGAGAAGTGCTGGCATTCACACTCAGGGTGCTCTGATTCGAGGTCAGCTCGGCACCCGAGAACTGAACGTTGGGCCGGCGGCGCGCAGGAACTGGGCCTGGGCGTGACTCCCGATCTCCCCCGGTATGGCGCGTCAATCAATTTCTGTCCGTCTTCGAGAGACGGGCCGTTTCACGTGAAACAGAAGCTGTGGTGGGCCGGAGCGTGGGGCCGATGTCGACCGTGCGTTGAGTCGTGCCGGTTCTCGGGCTTTCACTCTCCTCGTGAGGCCGGATGTCACGCGGCGACGGGTTTGGTTCGGCAGCCGAGCGAGGTCGCGACGATCTGCATCGAACGGTCTGCAACCGGGGGTTGCCCCCTGCACGTTGCCGGTGGTGAGGCGTGATGACGGAGCGGCGGGGCGCTTTGTGCTTTGCGGTCCGCGGCATGCGGGGCAGGTTTCGGTGGGATTCCGCCCGCCTTACGCCACTCTTTCCCCGGATGCCCTCGAGCTGCGTGACACGTGACACCCCTGAATGAGGAGACCCAGTCCCTGCTTTGCTGGGGGGTTTCCCCTCACCTCCACGCAGTGCAGTGCTTCGCGCCGGGACGAAAGAGAGAAGATTCGGCATCGGCCTGCGGTGTGTGGTGGCGAGCTCCGACGTGGAGCTCTCACGCGACATACGGGCGAGAACGAACGCGCCGCCGCACGTCCGCCAGATCATCGCTTTGGAGTGCCGCCGGCAGCGGAGCGCGGGAGGTGTCGCCGAGACGCCGTGCCGAGACTCGGTGCCGAGACCCGTTCCCGGGACGTCGGTGGGGATCGTGGCTCGCTCCGTCGATCGGCCGTTAGATCGTGTTGGCGGCCGACCGCTCCTCTCCCGCGTGTGTTGGTTCCCCAACGGGCCGTGGGTGGCCTCTCAGGATGATTGCGGGTGGTGATTTCCGGGCTTTCCAGCGGCATCGGATGTCGTGGCTTGTCGGTGGGATTCCGTGGGGGCCTCGTGACGCGATCATGAGCGAAGCGCCCGTGCGGCTGGATCGGCGCAACCCCGGATAGACGCGACTGTTCAGAGGTGCGGCGCGACGTACGAGGTTGACGAGTTGCTAGCCATCTCCGGGCTATCTGCTGGCCCGCTGTGCTGCTTCAAGGCTAGGGCGCAGGGCGGGCGATCGGGCCGCCCGCTGGACGCCTCGACGACGGAATCGCTGCGCCCAGCGCTGCGGTCGAATCGGTCGGGATGGGCCTGAGGTCGATGGGAGTTCGCGGACGGGGTGCGCCCGTTCCGCCTCAACAGTTTTGTCTTCCCTCCGCCCCACGCCTGACGATGGCGCAAGACGCAGGAGGGAGAGCTGACACACTGCTGCGTCGAAGGTGCCAGAGATTCGGTGGTCGCAGATGCGATGAGGTGGTGGTCCGAGACGTTCGACGTCCGAAATTCTCGATATGCTCCGTCCCCATAGCCGGACAGCGGGTGACTATCTGGTCGGCTCACGGTAGTCACCTTGAGGCCGATGACGTGGCAATTCGGATTTCTAAAGTCACCTCCGGAATGTTTCACGTGAAACAGCGTGCGTCTCCCCACCCGAGCTGGCCATACGTCCCGTGTCGATGGACTGGAAAATACCAGTCGGGCGAGGCCGCGCTACAACCTCGTTGTTCGGCGTGCGTGGGAGCGAGTCTGTCGCGTGAAGGCTCCCCACCGGCGCGTGCGCGGGATTCCTTCGGTGTTGATCCGGAGCTGTTGCGAGGTGGAGCACCAGAGATCGACCCTGCACTCAGGCTCGTTGAACCGACCCCTCCGCGACTCCCCTCGATCCGCTTCAAACGTTCATGCGCCGCCGGCTCGACCACGAGCATGCGACCAGGGCGGGGCGAGTGCTGGTTGCCGGTCGTCCCCACGAGGGCCCATGGAGAGTCGTATCGCCCGGACCGACCCTCGGATCGCGCCGAAGTCCCGCCGGATGACGTGACCGTGCGCCGTGGCTGTCGCGCAGCGTTCCACGTGAAACATGGTCGCTCTCCCCCGACCTTGACACTCGTCACTCAACGAGTATCGGTGCAAGGGTTGTCCGGCTGGAGACCGCACGCGGACGTGGATGCGCCAGTGTGAGGGGTGCGTGCCGGTGAGGGTAGGCCGCTGAATCTGTGCTGCCGGAGGGTCGGACGATTCCGTGAGTGCGAAGTTCGCGGCGGGTGCGCCAACCTCGGGGACATGGAGACAGTGAGCTGGTCCAATGGGTACACGATGCCGCCCGCGGTACGGCGGCGCTCAGGCTGCGGCAGCATCGACGAGATAGGACGAGCCTGAAAGCCGCCCTCACGGGATCGTCGAGAGTCTCGGAGGGGTGAGACCCGCATCACACGACAGACCCGATATGGGTCGGAGTGGGACGTCAGTAGGCCCCACCCGGGTAGTCTCCCGTCTCGCCGCTTCGTCGAGGTGAGACGCGCGACCGTGGCGCGCGCGGGAGGACGGAACCCGGACACGAGCGGTTTGGAGGTGCGTCGGTGACCTGCGTGGTCTCCCTCAGGGCGGCGTTTCGAGGCACAAGGCGAAGTCGTGGCCGCGGGTTCGCCACGATGGCGGCCGGTGTGGCGTTTCTGCCGCGGTGAGAGGTCAGGGATGACGGATGAATGAGAGGCCACGGACACAGTGGACGCCGTTCGCGCAGATGTCTCATCGTCATCTCTGTGTCGACGCGCGAGCTTGGCTGACGGAATGTCGGAACCGCGAGGCCAGCGCGTCAACGGTCATGTTCCGCGCCACGGTAGGTGGGGCCATGTCCGGCGGCTGCTGGAGTGCCGCCGTCGAGCCGGGTGAGCAATTCGTTCGCTCCCCTTAAGTGTTGGCTGAATCCTGCATCTCTGGACCCGGGGGGCGGGCGGCGCGCGCTGGGCCGCCAGCTTCATGTGGGCGGGTTACGCGCGCGGGGTGTCACTCATGTGGCGTCGGCTGCCTTGCTCACCGTCCACCGATGGGGGGAACCCCCCTTCCTATGGACTCCACCAGCTTTGCGGCTTGGTGGCATTGGGCAATGGTTAGCCGCTGCGACAGTCGCAGCTCGCGGAACAGGATGAGGGCGAAGAGACCCCACCAGGGTAAGGACCCGGGCAATTTCATCGGCATGCTTCACACCGGCGTGCTGCGCTCAGTCAGTGCAGTGGTGTGAGACAAGAATCCTCGATCGGTCGATAGCACACCAATACACCTGACGTGCACGGACGGGCGAAAACGTAGTGGCGGCGGATCGCGTCGACCAAGACCCTTGAGAGGCCTACCGCGTGCGCCAGCCGATGACTCTCTCCAGAAGACGACCAGACGCGCGGGCGCCCGCTACCCCAGCGCGTTTCACGTGAAACATCGCACCGGAGTGCACCGGGTGGTGACGCACAAATCCAGCTCGGTTCGTGACCTGCTCGTCGATCCTGAAGTGGGAGTGGCGAGGTGAGGTGTCGACAAGCCAAGCCGCGCGGTTAGCGGCGACTTCGTCGCTCGTGCCAACGTTTCACGTGAAACATCTCTGCATCACACCGTCTCCAATCAAGGGAGCTTGCGCCGCCTTCTCAACCTCGTCGTCGGCTACGTAGAGGGCGAGTCGTGTCCACAGAGATGCTCACACCGATCTTCCACGTGTTCGGGCGCCGTGGCGGACCAGACACGATCACAGGTATGTCAAATCATTTAGGCGTGGTGATGATCCGTCCGGGTTTGGCGAGTGATCGCATCCAGACTCCCACTCCCCTACCGTGAACCGTCGCCTCTCGGTGAAAACTACAGCTCCGCGGAAAGACATGCTCGGAGCGTGGGTGGGTGCATCGATCACGGCGTAAACCTCCGGTGAATTGGTGCTCCACCCACCGACTTTCTGTCTGTAGCGCAGTTAGGCGTGCAGGCTGTACCAACAAACCGCCGTTCTGAAGGGGAGGTACTCAAGCCCACGCCCGCAATAGTGGCACGAGCCGGATCGATCGTCGACGTGCAGGAGTGGTCTTGCAGTGTCGCCGACTGAGGCGGAGCGCCCCGTGTGCGGCCCCTCCAGCGTGTAGCGCCTGAGTCTCGTGTCGACCGTTCACGCCAGGCGTTTCAGCGCAGTGGGCAACATCCCTTCCGGCAACCGGTGAGAGAGGTGCGGTCGAAGTCGTCCGGCAAGCAAACGCGCGTCGGTCTCACGAGACGCCACCAGACCGTCCGTTTCCGCTGAGCCCGATAACGGCTCATCGCGATCACCGCGCCGTGGGGTGCTTATCGGTACTGGAGTCGATGCTCGTCGAATGACGACGGGCGTCGATTGACGACGGGCGTCGATTGACGACGGGGCCGCGCCGGAGTCATCGCGCCTTACCGTGTCGGTCCATCGTCTGTGTGGTCCTTGTCAGGTACGTGGACGCGGCGGTGTCGGGAGGCTGAACGACGCACCCAGTAGGCACGTCGCGCCTGGCGTCCACACGGAGACGAGCAGTCGGCGCCGCTCATGCACCGTGGGGCTGAGCGGACGTTCTCGCCGCCACCTCAACTCCCGAACCGCCGAGCCTCGCCACGTCCACAAGTCATCGTGCAGCGCATATCGCGCGGGTAGACTGGGCAAGTTCGTGACGGAGAGGTGTGTTTCACGTGAAACAGTCCGATGAGGCGCCCGCGTCGTCCTTCTCACTCGACGACTCCCCCATCGCTCGCGAGATCGCCGATCTGTCTGCTCGTCGTCGCGCGCTAGAGGCCGCGAAGGTGGAGCTCTCGGGCCGCACGCGCGTGTTCACCGTGTCGAATCAGAAGGGCGGCGTCGGTAAGACGACCACCGCCGTCAATGTCGCCGCGGCTTTGGCATCCGTCGGGGCCCGCGTTCTCGTCATCGACCTGGATCCTCAAGGAAATGCGTCGACAGCGCTGGGTGTCGCGCACACGGCCGACACCCCCAGCATCTACGACGTCCTGATCGACGAGTTCCCCCTCGCTGACATCATTCAGACGAGTCCGGAGTCGCCGAACCTGCTTTGTGCTCCGAGCACCATTCATCTTGCCGGAGCGGAGATCGAGCTCGTTTCTCAGGTGGCGCGCGAGCACAGGTTGCGCGGCGCCCTGCGGGACTACTTGGCGATCGAGGACAACCATCTCGACTTCGTCATCATCGACTGCCCGCCCTCCCTCGGCCTGCTGACGATCAACGCCTTCACTGCAGCGGACGAGGTGATGATCCCCATTCAATGCGAGTACTACGCGCTGGAGGGTCTGAGCCAGCTTCTGGGTAGTGTGCAGATGATTCAGAAACACCTGAATCCGACGCTCCACGTTTCGACGATCCTGTTGACCATGTACGACGGGCGCACTCGCCTGGCCCAGCAGGTGGCCGAGGAAGTCCGCTCGCACTTCACCAGCGAGGTGCTCGACACGGTCATCCCACGTTCTGTCCGGGTCTCTGAGGCACCGAGCTTCGGGCAGACGGTCATCGCGTACGATGGCCAGTCAGCGGGCGCCATCGCCTACCGCGAAGCAGCGGTGGAGATCGTCGCACGAGACACCACGAAGAAGGGTTCCTGATGGCGAAGAGGACCGGACTGGGTCGCGGCATCGGCGCCCTCATCCCCACGGCGGAACCCTCGGAGGCGCGCCCTGTCGATGTGTTCTTCCCCGAGGGGAACGCGACCACGCAGAACGACTCCTCCGCGAACAATGGTGCTGCTGAGGACACCCTCGTCTCCGTCCCCGGCGCGCGGCTCGTGCACATCGATCCGAAGTCGATCGTCCCGAATCCTCGTCAGCCACGAACGCACTTCGATCCCGATGATCTCGCCGAGCTCATCCACTCCGTTCGCGAGTTCGGGGTTCTCCAGCCCGTCGTAGTCCGTGACAAGGGTGACGGTACCTACGAACTCATCATGGGCGAGCGACGCACGCGAGCCTCGCGCGAAGCCGGCTTGGAGACGATCCCCGCTGTCGTGCGTGAGACGGACGACGAATACCTGTTGCGCGACGCGCTTCTCGAGAACCTGCACCGTTCGCAGCTCAATCCCCTCGAAGAAGCCTCCGCATATCAGCAGCTCCTCGAGGACTTCGGGATCACTCAGGAGGAGCTCGCGACGCGTATCGGGCGCTCCCGCCCACAGATCAGCAACACCATCCGACTTCTGAAGCTGCCGGTCCCGGTGCAGCAGCGAGTTGCGGCGGGAGTTCTGAGCGCGGGCCATGCTCGCGCGATCCTCTCCCTCGACGACGCCAAAGAGATGCAGAAGCTCGCCGACAAGATCGTGAACGAGGATCTGTCGGTGCGTGCCGCCGAGGCGGCCGCCAAGATGCCCGGTGTCGCCCCGGTCCGCCAGAAGCCGACCGCCGGATCGCGCCGTTCAGGACTCGACGACGTCGCCGATCGTCTCGGCGACCGACTCGACACGAAGGTGCGTGTCTCGCTGAGCGCTAAAAAAGGCCAGATCAGCATTGATTTCGCGAGCATTCAAGACCTCAACCGAATCCTTGCGGCACTCGGCGAGGAAAGCTACACCGGCTGATCCTCGCCGTGCATCCGCGGGGAGCGAACGGCCCCGGGCCCTGATGTCGGCGGTGCAACGTACGCTGGAATGGTGACCGCGAACGATGAGAACCTGCGCCGTCGCGCCAGCCTCGAGCTTCTGCGCGCCGAGGCGTCCGACGAACTGGCGGTGCTGATTCACGAGCGCCTGCGCGGTGGCGAAGACCCGTGGGACTTCATGGAAGACCTGCCCAGCGTCGATGAACTCGTCGTCTTGACTCTGCGAGCCGAGAACATCGCCGAGAACGGGGGTGTCCGCCCCAACAAGGCGCGCAACTACCGTGTGCTGCGCCAGATCGCTCTCGACTACCCCGCCCTCACGCGCGCTGTGTGGCGCATTCTGGGCGACGAAGAGCCGCACCGACGCTGGGACGCGTCGGTGCGTCTCGACGCGTCCTGAACGCCGCACACGCCGTTGCGAACGGCGACGGACGGGACGCCCTCGGCACGTCCGTCGTCTGATGGGTGGGGCCGAGGCCGCGGAGATGACGCCGGGCTCGACACGCCTCTGATGACTGCGACGGGCCCCCGGATCGTTGAGCTTCGTGGTCGCGCGCATCGCATGTGACCGCGCCGAGGGAGCTACGGTCCCGGCGCCGACAACGGCCTCCCCGCACGTCCTGATTCGACCGGCCGCGCTCCCGACGGTCCAGTCGCGATCGAGAAGACGTGCGGAGCACGGCATCCGGACGTCACGGCGTCCGACTCCCCCTGACCGATCATGCCGCGCGAGCACTCGCGAGCGGCTCGGGCGCGAGCGGCGTCTCGCCGGTCATCGTGTGGTCCATATGCCCACACGCGCCGCCAGGCGGCATCCGGGCCTCACAAAAAGCACCACAGGAGTGCGGAGACGACGAGAGCCCCGACACCCAAGTGCCGGGGCTCTCGTCGTGCGAAGAGGGACTCAGCCGATGAACGGGGCCAGGTCCTGCTCGAGCGCGTACTTCGGCTTCGCGCCGATGATGGTCGTCTTGACCTCACCGCCGTGGAAGACCTTCATCGCGGGGATCGAGGTGATCTGGTACTTCATCGCGAGGTCGGGGTTCTCGTCGACGTTGAGCTTGAGGACGGTGATCTTGTCAGCGTTCTCGCTCTGGATTTCGTCGAGCACGGGCGCGACCATGCGACACGGTCCGCACCACTCAGCCCAGAAGTCCACGAGAACGGGTCCGTCGGCCTGCAGGACGTCCTGCTCGAAGGTCGCGGAGGTCGTCGCCTTGGCGGTCATGTGATTTCTCCTTAGATGAGATCGTCAGTGTGTGAAAACGCAGGTGAGTGCGTTTTTGTTCCTCAGACCACGGCGGCGTCGGGGAGGCCCTCGATCGGGCTCTCGGCGACGGCGGGCTCGCCGGCCTCCCCGCGAGCGGCGAGGAAGTGCTCCACGTCGAGAGCAGCCACCGTGCCGCTTCCGGCAGCCGTGATGGCCTGGCGGTACGTCGGGTCGATGACGTCACCGGCGGCGAAAACGCCCTCGACCGACGTGCGCGACGAGCGACCGTCGACCCAGATGGTGCCCTGGTCGGTGAGCTGCAGCTTGTCGTGCACGAGGTGAGTACGCGGGTCGTTGCCGATCGCGACGAACAGTCCGTCGAGGGGCAACTCGCGCGTGGTGTCGTCGATGGTGGAGCGCAGGCGAACGCCGTTCACAGCTTCGTCGCCGAGGATCTCGTCGACCGCGCTGTTCCAGATGAACTCGATCTTGGGGTTCGCGAAGGCGCGCTCCTGCATGATCTTCGACGCCCGCAGCGAGTCATTGCGGTGGATGACGTAGACCTTCGACGCGAACTTCGTGAGGAAGTTCGCCTCTTCCATCGCGGAGTCGCCACCGCCGACCACGGCGATCGTGCGGTCGCGGAAGAAGAACCCGTCGCAGGTGGCGCACCAGGACACGCCACGGCCGGACAGGCGGTCTTCGCCCTCGAGGCCGAGCTTGCGGTAGGCCGACCCCGTGGCGTAGATGACCGAGACGGCCTCCTCCACCTTCCCGCTGCCGAGCGTGACCTTCTTGACCGGTCCGTCGAGCTCGAGCGAGACGACGTCGTCGTAGAGCACCTGCGCACCGAAGCGCTCTGCCTGCGCCTGCATCTTGGCCATGAGGTCAGGACCCTGGATGCCGTCGGGGAAGCCGGGGAAGTTCTCGACCTCGGTGGTGTTCATGAGGTCGCCGCCGGCTTCGACCGAGCTTGCGACGACGAGGGGCTCGAGGTTGGCGCGGGCCGCGTAGATCGCAGCCGTGTAGCCGGCCGGGCCGGATCCGATGATGATGACGTGACGCACGGTAGCGCGTTCCCTTCGTTGATTCCGCCGGATGAAACCCATGCTAGCCCTGGGGTATTCCGGGGGCGGGGGCTAGCGCTCGGGGAGGAACCGCCGACCGAGCGCGAGCGCCGGGGCGAGTTCGGGAGTGCGGAAGAGGGCCAGGATGCCGAGGTACACGACGAGGACGACTCCCCCGACGAGCGCCGAGCCGAGGGCACCCGTCAGACGATCCGCGGAGAGCCAGCCCTCGGGACCGCCGCAGAGCAGGACGACTCCCCACCCCGCCGCACCGGCCGGGATGCCGACCAGGATGAAGCGGAAGAGGGGCAGAAGCCATTCACGGATGCCGATGCCCCCGAGCCGACGGTTGAGGATCGCGGTCGCGATGATCACCTGGACGAGGCTCGACAGCGACTGGCCGAGAGCGACCGCGGCCGCGAGTTCGGCGACCGGGAGGAGGCCGGCATCCAGAGCCCAGCCCGCGCCGAGGGCGGTCACCGCGACCAGGACGCCCTGCACGAGCGTGAAGAAGAACGGCGTCCGCGTGTCGTTGTAGGCGTAGAAGGTGCGCTGGATCACGAACAGCACGGCGAGGGGCAGAAGACACACCAGGAAGCACAGGAGCACCGGAGCCGCGGCGACGGCCTCGCGCGAGTCGTTGGTGAAGATGCGCGAGGCGGGAACGGATGCCGCGACCAGTGCCGCCGTGGCGGCGACGATGAAGAGCCCGAGCACCCGGATGCTGCGGATGATGTCGTCGCGCACGCGGTCGTCACGACCGGCCGCGGCGTGCTCGCTCAGCTGCGTGAAGTAGGGGGTACCGATCGACAGCACGATGAGCGAGTACGGGAGCATGAACACCAGCCACGCGTTCTGCGAGGCGAGAACGGCGGGACCGTTCCCGGATGCCTCGAAGAGGACGCGGCTCTGCACGATCCCCGCGAGCTGGCCGATGATGACCATGAGGAACGTCCACCCGGCCAGCCGGCCGATGTGTCGCAGGCCCACACCGCGCCACTGGAAGTCGGGCCGCAACTGCAGACCCGCGCGTCTCCAGAACACGAGTAGGACGATCGTCTGCAGCACGATGCCGCCGGTCGCGACCCCGCCGAGGAGCGCGATCATGGCGGGCGTCCACTGATCGACGGCCGTGTTCGGTCCCCCGAAGATCAGCAGGAAGACGCCGAAACCGACGAGCGAGACGACGTTGTTGACGATGGGCGCCCACGTGTACGGCCCGAAGACCTTGCGCGCGTTGAGAACCTCACCGAGCAGCGAATACAGGCCGTAGAAGAAGATTTGCGGAAGGCACCAGTACGCGAAGGCCGTGGCGAGGGCGATCTGATCGGGAGCCGCGCTCGCGGGCGTGTACAGCGCGACGATCCACGGAGCGGCGATCATCGCCAGGGCCGTGGCGATCAGGAGGATGACGGTGCCGAGGGTGAACAGCTTCGAGATGAACGCGCGTCCGCCGTCGGAGTGGGACGCGGCTTTGACGATCTGCGGCACGATGACCGCGGTCAAGACGCCCGTCGAGATGATCGCGTAGATCGCGTTCGGCAGGGAGTTGGCCAGACCGAACGCGTCGCCGGCATAGCTCTGGACCGAACCGACGATCGCGACGAGCACGACCTGGCGCAACAGACCACTCAGCCGGGACACGATGGTGCCCGCCCCGATGAGCACGCTCGCCCGTCCGATACTGCTCACGGGCGTGTCTCCTGCTCGATGTCGGTGTCGTCGGTGTCACCGGCGGGGGCGTCCGGATCGGCGCCCTCGGGGTCGCCGTCGTGGGGGTCGATGTCGGAGGGATCCGCGTCGTCGGGATCGGCGTCGCCGCGCCCGTCGGCATCCGGATCCTTGTTCCCCACCCCGTCGACGGCGTCGTGGTCTTCTTCGGGTGGCGCAGCTGCGGCGCGACGACGGCGCGCGACGGTGCGGACCACGCCGAGACTCAAGAACGCCACCACCAGCACGATGATGGCGATGAGGCCGATGCTCTCCCACTCGGCGCGCACCTCGACGTCGACGGCCTGCGGCTGTCCGATCGGCTCGCCGGTGGGGCTGAACAGCTGCAGGTCGACGCCGACCTCGCCGTTGGCGATGCGCGCCTCGACCGGTACCTCGACACGGGTGTTCGCCGAGGCCTGTGCGTCGACGGTGGTGTGGTCCTGCACGCGCAGGCGCGCGTCGTCGGGGCGTACCGACAGGACCACCGTGACCGGCCAGGGGAGGTCGTTGCGCACCCAGGGGCGCAGCGGCGCACTCGAGCTGACGAGGCGGAAGTCGGAGGACAGGATGCCGACCGAGTCGAGCGTCGTGGACGTCGCGGCGCGATGGTCGGAGACGGCCTTGCGGGCGGCATCCCCCGTCCAGGAGATGTTCGTGACCTGCAGGACCTCGGCGCGCTCGCGGCCGGTGAGCAGTTCGGGCTGATCGAGGATCGTGGCGAAGCGGTCGACGACCTGCTCGTCGTCGAGCAGGGCGCTCACCTCGCTCACCCGCGCGTCATCGACCGCGGGCTCGGTGAGGGCGATCTCGGATGCCGGCAGCTCCGCGAGGGTCGCCAGGCGCGAGCCGGCGAACCCCGGCGCGGTGGCGATGAGCCCGAGGGTGGCGCGCAGACTCACGCGCGAGCGATCCGTCCCGCGGTCCAGGACGGCGAGGACGGGCTGTTCGCCGGTCGCGGCGCGGGCCATGGCCAGGTATCCCTGGGCGGCTGCGAGCGAGGAGCCGCGCAGCGTGGCGTCATTCTGTCCCGCGGCGTCGGCGAGGGCGCGCGACACCTCGGCGTCGTACACGGGCGTCGATACTCCCCCGACGGATGCGGCGGCCTGACGCGCGCCCCCGGCCACGCTCGTCGACGGCACGAGCACGTGAGCGGGGTCGTCGGCGGTGCCGAGGGCTCCGAGCGCCGCGACGGTGTCCGAGCCGGCGGAACCGGTGGACGGCCAGTACACGTTCGCCGTCGCGGTGCCGATGTCGAGCAGTGTCGCGATCGAGGGGTACGTCGGCTGCCCCGGCGTCGACGCCGGTGAGGGGTCGGGGGTGGAGACGGCCGAGACGGCCGGGGCCGGCTGGGCGAAGTCGGCGGCGGCCATGTACGTCTGCAGCGATGTCGGACTGAGCGGAGCGGACAGGCCGGCGCGCAGCTGCGCGGCGACGTCGGAGTCGCCGAACTGCAGGGCGAAGCGGTCGTTCGGCAGGCCGAGCAGCCGCTGCAGCCAGGCCACCGCGGTGGGTGGGGCTGACGAGCCCAGCACGCGGATCGCGGCCGGGATCGCGGGGTCGATCGCCAGGGTCGCCCCCGTGCCGTCGACCGCGTCGAGCTGCGCCGAGAGTGCGCCGTCGACGGCGGTGAGCTCGGCGAGCTCATTCGCCGTCAGCAGGCCCCGGGTGAGGGGGGCGGCGGTGATGGGGACGACGAGGGCGATGGGCGTCTGGGCGCCGGTGTCGGCGGGGACGACGATCACGCTCGCGGCCGAGAGGCCGACGCTCGCGGCGGTCACCTGCACGGGGTAGACGCCCGCGGCACGACCGGCCAGAGCCGCATCGGTCGCCGCCACCGCGAGGGTGGTGGTGCTCTGCGCGCCGGCGGGAGCGGCATCCACCGACCCGGTCGCGACCTGCTGGACGCTCACTCCGGTCGCATCGCCGCTGAGCCAGCGCTCGAGGGCCGCGTCGTCGGCGAGCGGGTCGCGACCGATCCCCAGGGCGACAGGCGTGGAGACGGCGCTCGAGGAACCCGCGGTGAGGGTCGTGACGACCGACAGAGCGTCGCCGGATCGGAGGATGCCGTTCGCGGCGGGCGCTGCGGACAGGGTCGCCGGGGTGGCCGATGAGGAGGGAGACGGGGTGGTGTCGGCGACGGCGGTCGAGGCCGGGAGCGCGACGCCCAGGACCACGGCGAACGCCGCGAGGGTCGCCAGCAGCCGGCGCGTGCGAGGGCGCCGTGGCACGGGTGAGCCCGAAGGCGGGGAAGTCACGGTCATACGAGCGTCGGTGCAGGAGGGGGCCTCCTACCGCGTCGAGTCTAGGACGCGTCCCTTCACGCCCGCCGATAGCCTCGCGCAGACGGTTGAATGGACCGGTGCTCCCTGAACCCGATTCCCAGCTCTGCGACGCGCTCGCCTCTGACCTTCGCGCGGCGGGTTACTCCAGCGCCGCCCTGCGGGAAGCATGGGGCGAGCAGGCGGATGACGCCGTGGCCCGGGGGCTGCGCGGGCCGGCGGAGCGCGCACTCGGCGCTCGCGACGACGCTCTCGCAGTTCTGGGGCGCCTGTGGGGTCTGGGCCTCGCGGTTGCGCGGAGGAAGGTCGCCGCGGCGCTGCCCGCACTCGGTGTCGAGGGAGCCGAGGCGTTGGGCCTGCTGACCCTGACCGGCGATGACGCGCGACCCGCGGTGCTCGTGCGACCGCAGGCTTTCGCCGACGACGCGGGCGAGGTGGAGTGGTGGATCGCGAGCGATCTCGACGAGGCGGCCCTCGGCGGTCCCCTCCCCGAGGACCATGTGCTGGGGGTCGGCGGGGCGTCGCAGACCCTCGCCCGGCTGCAGATCACGCGCCGCGGCGGCACCGCGCTCGACCTGGGCACGGGCTGCGGCATCCAGGCCCTGCGTCTGCGGCGGCTGGTGGACCGCGTCGTCGCGACCGACATCTCCGTGCGCGCGCTGCGTTTCACCCGACTCAACGCCCTGCTGAACGGCGTGGACGGCATCGAGACGCGGCTCGGCTCGCTCTTCGAGCCGGTGGCTGACGAGACGTTCGACCGGGTGGCATCCAATCCTCCCTTCGTCATCACCCCGCGCGTCGAGGGGGTTCCCGCGTACGAGTACCGCGACGGAGGCATGGAGGGCGACGCTCTCGTGGCCACCGTGGTCCGCGAGGTCGGGGCGCATCTGTCGCCGGGCGGTGTGGCGCAGTCGCTCGGCAACTGGGAGTACCACGAGGGCGAGTCGGGGCTCGACCGCGTGCGCGGATGGGTCGGCGACGGGCTCGACGCCTGGGTGATCGAGCGCGAGGTGTTGGATCCGCTGGCGTATGCGGAGCTGTGGGTTCGCGACGGGGGGACCGTGCCCGGAACCCCCGCCTACGCCCGCCTCATCGAGGCCTGGCTCGACGACTTCGCGCGACGTGGAGTGACCGGGGTCGGGTTCGGGTACGTGCTGGTGCGCCGGCCGCTCGCCGGTGGCCCGACGCTCGCGCGCTACGAACGCGTGGCGGGCGGCGGCGAGGCGGGATTCGGACCGCATCTCGCGGACTGCCTCGCCGCGCACGATCGTGCCGCGCTGCTCGACGACGACGACCTCGCCGACAGCCTGCTGCGCGTCGCGCCCGACGTCACCGAGGCCCGCCACCATCGGCCCGGTGAGGGCGATCCCTCGGTCATCGAGCTGCGGCAGGGCGGCGGCTTCGCTCGGACGATCGAGGTCGATCCGGCTCTGGCCGCGCTCGTCGGCGCGTGCGACGGCGACCTGCCCGTGGGGACCCTCGTCGACGCGATCGCCCAGCTGATGGAGGTGGATGCCGCGCACCTCCGCACGGATCTCCTCCCCCGCGTGCGCGAGCTGCTGGTGACCGGCTTCCTGTCGTTCGAGGACTGATCCGCGGCGGTTCTCAAAGCGCCGTCCCCGCCGCGGGCGCACGGATGTCGTCGTCATCCTCAGCCCGCTGAGAGCCGTCGGCGCCCCCGGTTAGGCTCGAAGGCATGCTGAACATGGCCGAGGGTCTCGCGCGCCTCGAGGAGCTCGCCGCGCATCCCGTCGTCTCCGCGGTCGCCGATGCCTTCGCCGGCGCGGGCCGTGACCTGGCGATCGTGGGCGGCCCGGTCCGCGACGCCCTCCTGGGGCGCCTCACCCATGACTTCGACTTCACGACCGACGCTCGCCCCGACGAGATCCTCGCGCTGATCAAGCCCATCTCCTCGGTGCAATGGGACGTCGGTCGTGCCTTCGGAACGATCGGCGCACGCGTCAAGGGCGAGCAGGTCGAGATCACGACGTTCCGCGCCGACAGCTACGACGGCGTCACCCGCAAGCCCACGGTGGAGTTCGGCGACACCCTCGAGGCCGACCTCAGCCGCCGCGACTTCACGGTCAACGCCATGGCGCTGCTCCTACCCGCCCGCACCCTCGTCGACCCGACGGGCGGGGTCGAAGACCTGCTCGCCGGCCGCCTCCGCACGCCGATCGATCCGGCCGTGAGCTTCGGCGACGACCCGCTGCGCATGCTGCGCGCGGCCCGCTTCTCGTCTCAGCTCGAGTTCGCGGTCGATCCCGCGACGCTCGACGCCGTCCATGAGCTGCGCGCGTCTCTGTCGATCGTCAGCCCGGAACGGGTGCAGGCCGAGCTCGTGCGGCTGCTGCAGACCGACGATCCCGTGCGGGGGATCCGCGTGCTCGTCGAGACCGGGCTCATCGAGGAGTTCCTGCCCGAGGTCCCGGCCCTCCGCCTCGAGGTCGACGAGCACCACCACCACAAAGACGTCTACGAGCACTCCCTCACGGTGCTGCGCCAAGCCATCGCGCTCGAGAAGAAGCGTCACCCGGATGCCGCTCCCGACGTGCCGCTGCGCCTGGCGGCCCTGCTGCACGACATCGGCAAGCCCGCCACCCGGCGTCTCGAGGCCGGAGGTGGTGTCACCTTCCACCACCACGACCTCAAGGGCGCGCGCATGGCCCGCAAACGCCTCCAGGCGCTGCGTTTCGACGCCGCGACCACCACGGTCGTCTCGCGCCTGGTCGAGCTGCACCTGCGGTTCTTCGGCTACGCCGAGGGCGCGTGGACGGATGCCGCGGTCCGGCGGTACGTGCGCGACGCCGGCGACGAGCTGGAACGTCTGCACATCCTCACGCGGGCCGACGTGACCACGCGCAACAAGCGCAAGGCCCAGCGCCTGGCATCCGCCTACGACGACATCGAGGCTCGCATCGCCGCGCTGCGCGAGCAGGAGCAGATCGATGCGATCCGCCCCGAGCTCGACGGCAACCAGATCCAGCAGATTCTCGGGCTCGGACCCGGTCGCGAGGTGGGTGAGGCGTACCGCTTCCTGCTCGACCTGCGTCTCGACGAGGGAGTGCTCGGCGAGGACGAGGCCGAGAAGCGCCTGCGGGAGTGGTGGGCGGTGCGGGGCTGAGACCCGCGAACGTCGAGGGGGTGGCATCCCTGGACCGGATGCCACCCCCTCGACGTTTCTGTCAGGGAACCACGACCGCCCGGCCGCGCACCTGTCCCTTGTGCAGCTTCGCGTACGCCTCGACGGCGCCGTCGAAGCCGTAGCGCTCCACGTGCACACCCACCGCGCCGCTGCGCGCGAGATCGAGCACCTCGATGAGCTCGCTGCGGGTGCCCCAGTACGGCGCACGCACGGCCGCGCCCATCGGCGTGGAGAAGAAGCCGACGGGGAGGATGCCGCCTCCGATGCCGACGATGTGGATGAAGCTGTCGAGACCGGCGACGGCACGGGCGAGATCGATGGTCGGCTGCACGCCCACGAAGTCGAAGACCGCGGTGGCGCCGAGGCCGTTCGTCAGCTCGCGGATACGGTCGGCGGCGTGCTCGTCGGAGGTGACCGCGTGGTGCGCGCCCACCTCGCGCGCGAGGGCGAGCTTGTCGTCGCCGAGGTCGACCGCGATCACCGTCGCCTGCGTGATGGCGCGAAGGATCTGCACCCCCACGTGACCGAGGCCACCGACGCCGATCACGACGGCGGTCGCCCCGGGATACAGCTTCTCCTTGGCCGCGACGATCGCGTGATACGGCGTCAGCCCCGCGTCGGTCAGTGAGACGGTCTCGACGGGGTCGAGGTCGCCGAGCGGCGCGAGGTGTCGCGGGTCGTCGACGATGACGTACTCGGCCATGGCACCCGGGCTGCCGAGTCCCGGAGGGGTGATCCCCATCTCGGCCGCGTACGGGCAGTAGTTCTCGGCGCCCTGGGCGCACGCGTGACAGCGACCGCACCCCCACGGCCCGTAGATGGCGTAGGCCTCGCCGATGTTCACGCCGTCGACGCCCTCGCCGAGCTCGTCGACGATGCCGGCCCCCTCGTGGCCGAGCGTGAGCGGCAGGCCGTAGGTGTACTGGTCCTCCGGAAGGTCCATCACGAACCAGTCCGAGTGGCACAGCCCCGCGGCCGTGACCTTCAGTCGCACCTGGCCCGGACCCGCGTGGGGCTCCTCGATGTCGACCACCTCGGGGCCCTTGCCGATCTCGCGGTACTGCACTGCCTTCATGGCATCCCTTTCTCTCGGTCCATTCACGCTGCCTCGACCCTCCCGCGTCGACGACGGGGTTGACGGCGTTTTCCGCTGATCGGGAACCGTTCTCACCGGCAGAGTGGGGCGATGGATGCCGTTTTCACGCCCGTGTCCGCCTGGCTCCCGGCACCTCGTCCCTGCTGCCCGCAAGCGATCTGGCGGTGGTGGATGCCGAGGCCCATCGCGCCGCGGTGGTGCGATGCACCGTGACCGCCCACCTGCGAGACCGCAGCGAACCCTCCCTCACGGGCTGCCGCCCGACCTACACTTGTCGCACTTGCCGTCACCGTCGATGGGAGTTCCGTGCCTTCACCGTGGTCGCGTCCCGCGATCTCCCCCGAGACGTCGGGGCTGCTGATCGCGCGCGCCCACGATGAGCTCCTCGCCGGCAATGAGGACCGTCGTCTCGCCGACGTGCGTCCGCTCGTGCAGGAATCGTGGCGGCGGTCGCTGGCATCCCTCGTCGGTCCGGAGGGACTCCCCTCGCTCGACCTCGCCAGCGAAGAACTCGACACCTACCGACGGGCCCACCCTCTCGCCGGGGTCATGGACATGGTCCGCGCCCTGCTCCTGCCCGGAACGGCTGAGGAGTCCGGAGTCGTCGTGGCCGTCGGCGATGCGGCGGGTCGCCTGCTGTGGGTGGAGGGCGACCGTCACATCCGATCGCTCACGGGTGACATGGGCTTCGTCGCGGGAGCGAACTGGGCGGAGGATGCCGTGGGCACCTCGGCCCCGGGAACCGCGCTGACCCTCGACAGGTCGGTGCAGATCCGCGGAGCCGAGCACTTCAACCGTCTCGTCCAGCCGTGGTCGTGCACCGCGGCGCCCGTCCACGATCCGGAGACGCGGCGGCTCCTCGGCGTCATCGACGTCACGGGAGGACCCGAGGCCGTCACCCCGCAGGCGCAGTTGCTCGTGGATGCCACGGCCCGGGCCATCGAGAGCGAACTGCTCGTCGCTCGATTGCGCACGCAGCAGGCTCCTCCCCCCAAGCGCTCGACGCCGTCGCGGGCGCTGCTGCGCATCCTCGGCCGCGACCGTGCGCTGCTCGAGGCCGGCGGGTCGACGCTGGAGCTCAGCGCGCGCCACGCCGAGATCCTGCTGCTGCTCGCGGTGCACCGGGAGGGACTGTCGGCTGAGGCGCTGAGTGAGGCCGTCTACGGCCACGCGGCCGTCGAGACGCTCCGCCCCGAGATGGTGCGCCTGCGCCGCGCGCTGGTCCCGGTCGCGCCGCGTCTGGTACCGGCATCCCGGCCCTACCGCCTCCCCGATGGTCTCGAGACGGACGCGCAGCACATGCTGTCGCTGCTCGACCGGGGGGCGCATCGCGTCGCGCTCGCCGCTTATGCCGGTCCGGTGCTGCCGGACTCGGAGGCGCCGGGAGTCGTCGAGGTGCGCGAGTCGGTGCGGTCGGCTCTGCGCGAAGCGCTGATGGCCGAGGCGGGCGTCGACGTGCTGCTGGCCTACGCCGAGACCCTGGAGGGCCGCGACGACGACGGGGTGCTCCGGTTGTGCCTGTCGATGCTGCCACCGCGGTCGCCGAAGCGAGCCGGTCTGGTCGCGCGGATCGAGCGGCTCGAACGCGCCTGAGGCGGGGGCGCCGGCTTTCCACAGGCGACGCGCCGTGCGCGGGTCCGATGTCGGACCCCGTGGTTACAGTGAACATATGGACGAAAAAGCGCTCGACATCTTCTCGGCAGCCCGTGCCCGTCGCGACGTGGCGCGCATCCGCGAGGCGCTCGCCGAGGTCAAGGCCGGCGATGTCGCCCGGGTCATCGTCCGATCGCCGCGATACGGGCTCTACGCCCTCGAGGGCACGGTGCGCATCGGGGTCGGAGGTCAGCCGCTCGTGGGCGACGTGATCCTCGCGACGAGCTCCGAGATCCAGCGCATCGACCTGGGTCTCGAGGCGCCGCAGCCGGCCCTCGAGGCCGACGTCGTCGACCCGTCCACGCTCCCCCACGGCACACCCGTGCGCGTCACCTTCCTCACGCCCACCCACCAGACGTTCGCCCTCACCGGGCCGATCACCGCGGGCAACGACCGCTTCCTGCTCGTCGGCAGCTGGATCGTCGCCGACGACCGCACGATCGCTCCGCGCGTTCAGAGCATCGAGCGCCTCGACGACGTCGACCTGCACGAGGTCAACGTGCCGCCGCTGCGCTCGGTGCTGGCCGACGCCGACGCGTAAACCGCGCTCGCGCGAACGGATGCCGTCGCCCGAGGGTCGCGGCATCGTCGTTCTCGGGTGCGAGGTGAGGCTGGTCGCGTCCGGGGGCCTGTGCGGCGTCTCGGGTGGGCCCCGCTCCTCGACGGGCGGGTACGGCGCGCGCCTGCGCCGGTCTCGGTGAGACGTCAGCTGAGGCATCGCCACGCCGGTGCGGTGCCCCGTCGCCCGGCCCTGCCGTGTCGCCGCAGCGCCGGAGCGGCGAGATCACACGTTCTCTTCGAGATCACACGCCGTTCGCGCGAATAGCTCGTGATCTCGCGCGGATCATGTGATCTCGGCGCGCCCCGCCCGCGCCCCGCGACAGGTGCAACCCGATGCAACCTCCCCCGGCGTACCGTCGGCGCATCGCCGCCCGAAGCCGTTGCGGCGACTCATGACCGTCGAAGGAGACACGCATGACCATCGTCGAAGAAGGCGTCTCGAGCGTCTACGCCGCACCCGGAACCCGCGGGGCCGTCGCCGAGTACCGCTCGCGGTACGGGCACTACATCGGCGGCGAATGGGTCGAACCGCACAGCGGCGAGTACTTCGAGAACGTCACCCCCGTCACCGGCAAGCCGTTCTGCGAGGTCGGCCGCGGCGACGCGCACGACATCGACAGAGCAGTGGATGCCGCGTGGAAGGCGTTCGCATCGTGGAGGAAGACCACGCCGGCCGAGCGCAGCGTCATCCTGAACAAGATCGCCGACCGGATCGAGGAGAACCTCGAGAAGATCGCCGTCGCTGAGACGTGGGAGAACGGCAAGCCGGTGCGCGAGACCCTCGCTGCCGACATTCCGCTGACCGTCGACCACTTCCGCTACTTCGCCGGCGTGCTGCGGGCGCAGGAGGGCTCGCTGAGCCAGCTCGACGAGAACACCGTGGCGTACCACTTCAACGAGCCGCTCGGCGTGGTCGGGCAGATCATCCCATGGAACTTCCCCATTCTCATGGCGGCGTGGAAGCTCGCTCCGGCCCTCGCCGCGGGCAACTGCGTCGTGATCAAGCCGGCGGAGCAGACCCCGGCATCCCTCCTGTTCCTCTTCGACATCATCGGCGACCTGCTCCCGGCGGGCGTGGTCAACATCGTCAACGGGTTCGGCATCGAGGCGGGGGCACCGCTCGCGCAGCACAAGCGGATCCGCAAGATCGCGTTCACGGGTGAGACAACGACCGGGCGCTTGATCATGCAGTACGCGTCGCAGAACCTCATTCCGGTGACGCTCGAGCTCGGCGGCAAGAGCCCGAACGTCTTCTTCGAGGACGTGGCGCTGCGCAGCGACGACGCCTATTACGACAAGGCTCTCGAGGGCTTCACGATGTTCGCGCTCAACCAGGGCGAGGTCTGCACGTGCCCGTCGCGGTCGCTCATCCAGCGGTCGATCTACGACCAGTTCCTCGGCGACGGCCTCGAGCGCGTGAAGAAGGTGCGCCAGGGCAACCCGCTCGACCCCGAGACGATGATCGGCGCGCAGGCCTCGAACGACCAGCTCGAGAAGATCCTGTCGTACATCGACATCGGCAAGCAGGGCGGCGCGAAGCTGCTCACGGGCGGTGAGCGCGTCGACCTCGGCGGCGACCTGTCGGGCGGCTACTACGTCGCGCCGACGGTGTTCGAGGGCACGAACGACATGCGCATCTTCCAGGAGGAGATCTTCGGACCGGTGCTGTCGGTGACCTCGTTCGACGACTTCGACGACGCCATCTCGATCGCGAACGACACCCTCTACGGCCTTGGCGCCGGCGTGTGGAGCCGCAGCGGCGATACCGCGTACCGCGCGGGCCGCGCGATCGAGGCCGGGCGCGTCTGGACGAACACCTACCACCAGTACCCCGCGCACGCCGCGTTCGGCGGGTACAAGCAGTCGGGCATCGGCCGCGAGAACCACCTCAAGATGCTCGACCACTACCAGCAGACGAAGAACCTGCTCGTGTCGTACGCCGAAGGCGCGATGGGCTTCTTCTGAGCGGCCGAGCCGGGGTCGTGGCGGCGATCCCGACCCGCGTGACCCCCGGGTTCGTCCCGGGGGTCACACCCATTCCCGGATTCGAAGGAGAAGAACGGATGCCAGACCTTTCCCGCGTGGACGTGACGGATGCCGCGGCCGCGCTGCTGCGCGACTTGACGGCGAAGCACGGCCCGCTGATGTTCCATCAGTCCGGGGGGTGCTGCGATGGAAGCTCGCCGATGTGCTACCCGGTCGGCATGTTCCTCACCGGGCCGAGCGATGTGTTGCTAGGCACGGTCGATATCGGCGTGGACGATCCGATCGAGGTCTACATGTCGGAGTCGCAGTTCGAGTACTGGAAATTCACGCACCTGACCATCGACGTCGTGCCGGGGCGTGGCGCAGGGTTCTCGGTCGAGGGTCCGACGGGGATGCGGTTCCTCATCCGGTCGCGGATGCTGACGGAGGAGGAGGCGGTGGCGTTCGGGGTTCGTGCTGCTGCCGAATGATGTTGCAGCGGACAAGGCGAGCGGCTGCGGACGCCTTATCGAGCACGGGACGGGGCACCCGGGTGTCTTCCCGGTGCCCCGTCTTAGCCCTCTGTGCCACCGGGCGTTGTGCGTTCTCGTCGATTGCGGTTTCTCAGCATGGCGGTCACGGCGTAGCCCAGACAGATGCCTGACGGTGCGAGGACGGCTTTGGGCGCGAGGGCCGCGATGCTGAAACCCGTGAGGCACACAGCACTCGCGCTGCCCCACAGGGCGCGGGCACTCCTCAGCTCGAGCGCCGCACCCGAACCCACACCGACGAAGACCGAAAGCACGGTCACGACCGCGGGGACTCGGAGGAACTCGAGGATTTCGTGCACGGCTCAGCAGGACGTCTCTCGTTCGGGGGTCACCGACGTGACCTCGCCGCTCATGGAAGGTCGCAGACAGGATCACGTGAAGATTCGCATGTGCGCATAGTGATCGGCAACGAACTTCATCACCGGGACGCGTTGTCGCCCACATGGCC
Organism: Microbacterium galbum; assembly: GCF_032464915.1. NCBI lineage: Bacteria > Bacillati > Actinomycetota > Actinomycetes > Micrococcales > Microbacteriaceae > Microbacterium > Microbacterium galbum. Next base: position 1,472,153 of record NZ_JAWDIS010000001.1, read on the forward strand.
GACGACAAAAGTTGGCCCGGAGGGTGACTTCGCGATGCGCTATGGCCTGCTGCGGACACATCTGATCGCGCGTCGTTCTCGCGATTCGGCCCGCCAGTCTCATCGATGGTGCCGGGGAGGTGCACCGCCCGGGCGATGTCGCCGACAGGGCCGATATCGCCGCGTCGTGGGTGGACGCGAGTGGGCGAACGTCACCGGTAACCGGGTGAAGACAGACCCCTGACGCATCCTCGTTCGTGTGGCTCTCGCTAGCGTGTGGTGCCCCGGGCCCGGCGCCCGGTCCCCGGCCCGCCATCGAGCGGAGCGGGTTCACCGTGTGAAAGGCGCCAGATGAGGTTCAGCGTCCGGCGTCTCACTCTCGCCGTGCTCTCCCCCGTCATCGCGGCCGGTTTCGTCGCGATCCTGCTGATGCTGCTCGCGGTTGTCGCCACCGAGATGGCGACCACCATCGACATCCCCCATCTCGTCACGACACGGGGACGAAGGACCCGACCGGGGGCGGGCGGACTCTCGTCGTCGATGGATCGTGGGCGGCCGCGATCGCGTTGGCCGGCATCGTTGCCTCCCCCCTCATCGCGCTGGCGTTGTTCCTGCCCGACTGAATGTCATTCGGACTCATTTCGCGCGCCGAGTGAGGGCTCGAGGCGACCAGACTGGGCGGGTGCCCGCCGCGATCGATTACTCCCCGCTGACGCACCCCGTGCCCGCTCCGACGCGGACGAACACCACCGCCTACGCGGTCAGTCGTCTCGCCGAGGTGAACGGGTGGGAGTACTGCACCCACGCCGTCGCGCAGCCCCTCCCGGGCGTCGTCTTCCGCGAACCGGACGGGCGGCCCCGCTCCTCGCAACGCTCCGTCAACATCGTGCGCATTCCCGGAAGCCCATCCATCGAGATCGGCGACAGCTTCTACGCCGAGATCGCCCAGGGGAATCAGTACACCCGGACGTGGGGGTATGCCGCCGTCGACCTGGGCGTCGACGCGCCGTCGCTCACCGTCGAGGCGCGGAGTAACCGTCTCCTCTCGCCCCTCCCCGCGACTCCCGCCGGCGCCGTGCAGGACGAGCGTCATCCCGGGGTGCTCGTCGAGGCGGCCCCCGGGTCGGAACAGGATGCCCACTCCCTCCTGACCACCGAGATCGTCGCCGCTCTCGGTGATCAGACCTACCCTCTGAATCTCGAGCTCGCGGGCCGCTGGCTGTTCCTGTACGCGCCGCGGTCGCTCTCCACCGACGATGCCGAGTCGTGGAGACACGTCCTCCACACGGTCGATCTCGTCGTGCGCCGGATGCGTGAGTGGCACCCGGCGGGTGCGCACTCACCATTCGGCACCTCGAACAGGACGCACGCCCGGGAGGCACGCGACGCGCGGGTGAACGGGCGCCGCGTCGCCTGGCAGCTCAGCCTGCTGGCGGTCGCCATGGTGGGCGGAGCCGTCGCCGCGTTGATCATCGGCGGACGCTGACGGCTCGCTACAGCCACCCCCGCTCCACCGCCACCCGCACCGCATCCGCCCGATTCCGCCCACCGGTCTTGCCGATCGCGCTGGAGAGGTGGTTCTTCACCGTCCCCTCGGACAGGTGCACCGTCCGCGCGATGTCGGCGATCGAGCCGCCGTCGCGCGCCGCGGCGAGCACGTCGGTCTCGCGCTCGGTGAGCGGGGAGTCGCCCTGCGCGAGCGACTCGGCCGCCAGTGCCGGATCGACCACCCGCAGGCCGAGAGAGACGCGCCGTACCGCGTCGGCCAGCTCCGCCGCGGGGGTGTCCTTGACCACGAATCCGGACGCGCCGGCTTGCATGGCGCGCGCCAGGTAGCCGGGGCGACCGAAGGTCGTGACGATGAGGGCACGGCATCCGGGGACCTCCGAACGCAGGAGGGACGCCGCGGCGATGCCGTCGATGCCGGGCATCTCGATGTCGAGCAGGGCCACGTCGGCCTGGGAGGCGCGGGCGGCCTCGACCACGTCGTCGCCGCGGCCGACCTGGGCCACGACCTCGATGTCGTGCTCGAGCCCGAGCAGGGCGGCCAAGGCGCCGCGGACCAGAGCCTGGTCGTCGGCGATGAGGAGTCGGATCACCACGCCACCTTCAGTGTGAATCCGCCGAGGTCGCCGCGACCGACGGTCAGACGGGCGCCGGAGGTCTCCACGCGCTCGCGGAGGCCCGTCAGCCCCGAGCCCGTGGATGCCGCGGGCGAGGGGCCGCAGCCGTCATCGGCGACCTCGATCGACCGGCCGTCGAGCCGCACGCGGCAGGCGGTGGCTCCGGAATGGCGGATGACGTTGGTCACGGCTTCGCGCACGACCCAACCGGCGAGTTCACGGCGGTCGGCGGGCACCTGCTCCGTGGTCCCGGGGAGGTCGGCGGAGACCCCGGCGCTCTCCAGAGCGGCACGGGCGGCCGCGAGCTCTCCGCTGATGCTCACCCCGCGATATCCGTGGACCGTCGTGCGGACGTCGGAGAGCGCACCGCGCGCCAACTGCTCGATCTGGGTGACCTCGTCGCGGGCGGCCAGGGAGCCGGCATCCAGGAGTCTTCCGGCCAGCTCCGCCTTGACGGTGATCACGGTGAGCGAGTGGCCGAGGATATCGTGCACGTCGCGCGCGACGCGGCCGCGCTCGCGTTCGGCGGCGAGTTCGGCGATCTGCTCCTGCGCCGCACGCAGGCGCTCGAGGGTGGAGATGTTCTCGACGAAGCTGAACATCATGATCGAGATCGAGAGGATGATGGCCGAGTTCACGACATTCGAGAACGCGTCGGCGCCCATCGCTTCACCCACGACGAAGGACAGAGCGCTCAGGGCCGGGACGAAGAGCCAGGTGGTCCGGCGGCCCATCGCCGAGACGGCGAAGGCGACGCCGACGAAGGTCCACATCCACCGGATGTCGGTGCCGAGCCAGGGCAGCAGCGTGAGGCTCAGCGCGAAGAGCACCACCGTCGGCAGCAGTCGACGCAGCCGCGACGTGGTGACGCGGGCGTAGGGGACCGTCGCCATGAACACGGCGGCGAACACGACGATGATCGCGGTGCCGACGAGGTTACCCGTCACGCTCGGGCCCTGCCACAGCTCGACCAGCACCGGGTAGGTCCAGATCAGCGAGATCGACGCGCCGATGAACCAGCCGCGGCGGAACGGACGGCGGCCCGGAACGCGGGTGCGCTCCGGGCCGGTCGTCGTGCTCACGTCGTTCACCCTAGGCGTCAGGCCCGCCGCGTGTCGCGACGGAAGAAGTACACGGTCCCGGCGACGAACACCGCGAGCCAGACCACCGCGTTGATCAGGGCTCCGAGGTCGAAGGCATCCCCCGTCAGAGGTGCCCGGGCGAGCTCACCGATGCCGTAGACGGGCGTCAGCTTGCCGATGGTCTGCAGGAAGTCGGGCATCGACGACAGGGGGAAGAACAGGCCGCCGAGGAACGACAGCAGCACGACGGCGAGGCTCGTGATCTGCGCCGCGTTCTCGCCCGGAACCATGTACCCGACCATGAGACCGAGCGTCGTGAAGACCGCGCTCGCGAGGAGCCAGGCCGCGAGGCCGGTCACGATCCACTGCACAGGGGTCAGGGTCACGCCGGCGAAGGCGGCGACGGCGTAGGTCGCGATGACCGCGATGAGGCCGAACACCATGCCCGCCATCATCTTGACGACGACGTTCGCGACGGGGTTCAGCGGAGTGAGGCGCAGCTGCCGACTCCAGCCCTGCGCGCGCTCGACGGCGACCGACGCCCCGGTCTGGGTCGCCGACATCATGGTTCCGTACATCGCCATCGACACCATGATGTACGCGGCCACCGACACGCCACCGGATGCCAGAGGGGTATCGGTCAGCGGAACGTCGAGCGTCTGGAACCCGACGATGAAGAACATCAGCACGGGGAAGGCGACCGTGAACAGGAGGCTGCGCGGGTTGCGGAGCTTCCGCATCAGCTCGATGCGCAGGTACGTGAGGGTGAAACCGCCGAAGGCGGGGACCGGGCGGTCGAGGGTGATGGCGGTCATCGGACGGCTTCTTTCAGGGTGGGTGCGGCGTCGTCGGCGGTGAGGGTGAGGAAGACACTCTCGAGGTTCTGCGCCGTGATCTCCACGTCGCGCGCGTCCGTGGTGGTGAGCAGATGACGCGCGAGGGCATCGGAGTCGCTCGTGCGGATCGGGACGCGCTCTCCGGCGGTCTCGACCGACTCGACGCCGGGGAGGGACGCGAGGGCGGCGAGGTCGGCATCCCGGAGCGTCGCGTGAACCACACGACCCGAGACGAGGTTCTTGATCTCGGAGGTGGGGCCGTCGGCGACGATCTCGCCGCCGCGCATGAGCACGATGCGGTCGGCGTACTCGTCGGCCTCCTCGAGGTAGTGCGTCGCGAACATCACGGTGCGGGCGCGGGCGGCATCCGCGCGAATCGCGCTCCAGAACGAGCGGCGCGCTTCGACGTCCATGCCGGTGGTCGGCTCGTCGAGGATCAACAGGGCGGGGTCGCTCACGAGCGCCATCGCGAAGCGCAGTCGCTGCTGCTCACCGCCCGAGCAGAGGCCGACGCGTCGGTTCGCCAGATTCCGGATGCCGGCCCGCTCGAGCGCTTCGTCGACCGGACGCTTCTCGGCGAACAGGCTCGCCGTGAGCTCGACCGTCTCGCGGACGGTGAGGTCCTTCAGAAGCCCTCCCGTCTGGAGGACAGCGGAGACGAGACCACGGGCGACAGCGCCGCGCGGGTTGTGGCCGAACACCTCGATCGAGCCCGAGTCGGGGTTCGTGAGGCCGAGGATCATGTCGATCGTGGTGGTCTTGCCGGCGCCGTTCGGGCCGAGGAATGCCACGATCTCGCCGGGCTGGACGCGCAGATCCACGCCGCGCACGGCGTGGACGGAGCCGAAACTCTTGACGACGCCCCGCGCGTCGATCGCGGCGGGGCCGGTGGTGGAGGAGGTCATGTGTTCATGCTGTCGCCGACCCGGTCCGCGCACCCGGGGCGCCGGTCACGTCTCAGGGGTGACGTTCGTCATGGGTGGGGTCGGCCGCGGATCGCGCATCGTCGTCGCCTCGGGCGAAGGTGGGCCACGGTCCGGGTGAGGCTGTGGACAACCGCCGCGCTCGTCGCGGCGTTCTGAGTACCTTGCGGGGGTGCGGAGCTTCACGGTCACCCCCGACAACCTCCGTCGCGCGGCAGCAGGCGTCGACGCGACGGTCCACCGCGCCGAGGCCGAGACGGCCGTCGCCGATGCGCGTGACCTCGGTCACGGCGCGCTCGGCACCGCGGTGGCCGATCTCATGCAGGCGATGACGGGTGGGTGGACGGAGGCCGTCGCGCAGACCGACGATGTCGCAGACGGGCTGCGCGAATCCGCCGGTCTCTACGAGCGGTCGGAAGAAGGCGCCCAAGCGAGCATCAAAGCGTTGGGACGGCCGTCGTGAGCGGGCTCGGTTCGGCGTCCTTCCCCGAACAGCTCGTCCCGGGGTCCGTGGAGGCCGCCTATGAGGTCTCCCACGTCGCCCAGCGACGTGAGAAGGTCGCCGATGAGGCGGGAACCGACCTCCGTCGGCACATCTCGATCGACGGCTGGACGGGCGAAGGAGCCGACTCCTACGCGGCGCGCATGAGCGCCGTCGCGCAGCGGTGGGTCGAGATCGGTCAGGGTGTGGCGACGATCGTCGAACCGATGCGGACGTACGCTCTCGCGCTCCGACGGGCGCAGGGGCTGGCCGCAGCCGCGATCGAAGCGTGGAGCTTCGCATCGACCTTGCCGGAGGATGCCGCACCGGCGGCGCAGTCGTTCACCTCACTCGCACGCGGGTGGCCGGTGCTGATCACCGACTCGCGGCATCAGGGTCCGGCACCGGTGACGCGGACGGAGGGGCATCGGCGAGCCGAGGCGATGCTCGCCGACGCACGCGCCGACGTGGCGGCAGCCGGCGAGGTCGCCGCTCAGGCTGTTCGCGCGGCGATCGGGAGAGTGCGGGCACGAGGAGATGTCTGGGCCTCCGTGGGGGTCGGCCTGGGGGTCGCGATTGTCACGACGGAACGCGTTCTCGACGTGCTCCAGTCCCTCGATGCGCGGGCGTTGACGGCATTGCTGCGAGTGCGCCCCGACCTGATCGCCCGCTTGAAGCAGACGCCGCCGGAAGAGGTCGCGCCGTGGTGGCGGCGGTTGACCGCCGAGCAACAGAACGTGCTGATCGCCGAGGCGTCCGGTGTCATCGGAAATCTCGGAGGTGTGGCATACGCCGCGCGTGACCGCGCGAACCGCATCGTGCTCGCGCAGGCGCTGGAGGTGGCGCGACACATCGCGCCGGATGGGTCGGATCAGGTGCGCGCGTTGGAGGCGCTGGAGGTAGCGAGTCGAGGGCGCACACTTGCCTCGCTCGTCTTGGATCGACCCCCTCTGGCGCAGGTGGCTGTGGGGAGCCTTGATCGGGCGTCTTATGTGAGTGTGGTGGTTCCGGGGATGAATACGTCGGTCGAGAGTGACATTCAGGCGTATGTGGCGGCTGCCGAGAACATCCGACTCAGTCAAGCCTCCGTCAGCGGGAAATCAACGGACACCATCGCGGTCCTCGCATGGCTCGGCTACCATCCGCCGATGAATGACTCGCCCCTTGAGGTATTCAATGACGATAGGGCGCGGGTAGGGGCGAAAGCCTTGTCGAGTGATCTGGTCGCGTTGAGGACAAGCCATGCCGCCGATCAATTCGGTGTCGACGTGACCGCAATCGGTCATTCGTATGGCACGGACGTCGTATCGCTTGCGTTGACATCAGCCCTCGTAGACCACGTCGCATTTCTTGGTTCCGCGGGCATTGCGAACGACGTTTCTGAGGCGAGCCAGCTGCTCGTGCCGCGGGCGCAGGTATTCGCCACGCAGTCGACTCATGACGGATGGGCTCCGATCGGGCAATTCTTCTCCGGTAGGACCGATCCAACGTCAGAGGGCTTCGGAGCCCATGTTTTCAGCTCGGAGCGAGCGGATATCGGCGGTGAAGACTACGCAGCCGTCGCGCGCCATGGCCCTTTCGGTGAGGGGCCTTCTGCTCCGAGCTACCTTGACCCCAACAGCGCGGCGCAACAGTACGTGGCCATGATCGCCATGGGGCGGGGCGACGAGATTCCGGAATGGGGCAACCCCGGCCAGCGCGACGCATACACACTCGATCAGGCAGACAGGGAGCGTTACGGATGAGGAAAGGCGCGTGGCTGGCGCTTATGGCGGTTATCAGCATCGCACTGACCGCGTGCGTGTCTTCAGATGCGGAGAGAGGAGATGGGATGACAACAGAGGAAGCGAAGACGGAGGTCGTCGCGCTCTATTCGAGCGCGAAGGCCGTGATCGCGACGGGAGACTGGAAGCCGCGGACGTTCTGGGGGCCGTGTGCATTGAATGGTGGAGACGGCCTTGTGCAGTGGTCCCTGGCAGCGCAGGTCTTCGTCGATTTGCCAGAGGAGCCGCACGTCTACGGCCAAGAGATTTCGGAGCGGTGGTCGGACCTAGGGCTGGATCCGGAGGCGGGCCCCGATGCGACACCTTCCGAGTCCAGCTACCTCGTTTCAGACCCCCCGAAGATGACCGGCGTCCGCGCCGATGGAGGGCTGACGCAGATATCCATCAGTCCAAACGTCGTCTTCTTTCGAGCTCAGTCCAGGTGTGTGCCGGGTCGACTGGCTGATCTTCAAGCCCCTCAGGGATAACGGGTGAATCCGAGATCGAGACCACTCACGAGGCGACTGTTCCGGTGGTCAAGGTCGTCGCGAGTCACCTCACCTTCGTCGCCCTGATCGTGTAGCTCAGCGGCATCACGGAAGGCTGTTCCGACAACGCGTATTCGCCGTCGGCGCGCAGGGTCATCCGACCGGGCAGCGCTTCCCAGGGCACACTGTCGTGCTCGATCAGGGCGTCGATGCGCAGGCCGTGCGAGAGCAGGGCGGTGACGATCTCACCGAGCCCGCGATTCCACTCGTACGTGCGCGTCGACGTGAGCGGCGCCGAGACCTCGACGTAGGTGCTGTCGTCGTCCCACTCGAGCGGAACGGGTTGCTCGAAGTACGGGAACGCCAGGGTCAGGCCCGGCAGGGTCTCGTTCATCGACCACAGCACGGGGTGCCCCTCGCGGATGTGCAGGGTTCCGCCCGGCGTCAGAAGATCCGCCACGACGCCCGCCCACTCATCGATGGACGGTAGCCAGCACAGTGCTCCGATCCCGGTGTAGACGAGATCGAACGCGCCGTGCGGGAGCACCTCGGCCGCCTTCCGCACATCCGACTGGACGAACTCGACGTCGGCGCCGGCTTCATCGGCCAGCCTGCGGGCCTCGGTCACCGCGTTCTCGGAGAAATCGAGACCGGTCACCCGGGCGCCCAGCCTGGCGAGTGACAGGGTGTCGGTGCCGATGTGGCACTGCAGGTGCACCGTGCGCTTGCCGGCGATGTCTCCCAGTAGGGGTGCGTCGAAGCGGACGACGTCGGACAGGGCCTCGGCATCGTCCACGTATCGCTGGACGCCGTAGCCCGAACCGTCTCGGGCGGCATGCAGAGTGGCGCGCTCATCCCAGTTGGCGCGGTTGGCGTCGATGAAGTCAGAAGTCATGGCATCCCTTCGGCGGAATTCGAGCCTAGGGACAAGCGCCGACGGTGTCGCCTCGTGACGGCGGGAGAGCGCGATGTCGGAGCCTCGCGTTAGCCTGGCCGCATGTCGGGCAAGGTCTATGTCATCCACGAAAATCCTCAGTGGATCCCGCCGTTCGCTGCGGCGTTCGAAGCCGAGGGCGTTCCGTTCGAGGAGTGGATGCTCACCGACGGGTCGATCGACCTGGCCGTCGAGCCGCCAGAGGGCATTTTCTGGTCGCGCCTGAGCGCCTCCGCGCACACGCGCGACCACGCCCACAGCAAGGAGTTCGGGCGCGCCGTCGTGCGGTGGCTCTCGTCGTGGGGACGAACGGTGATCAACGGCGCAGATGTGCTCGAACTCGAGGTCAGCAAGGTCGCGCAGCACGCGGCGCTGAGACACGCGGGCATCGATGTCCCGCGTACGGTGGCGGTCTTCGGCATCGACGACCTCGTCAGCCAGGCCGAGCAGTTCGGCGCCCCGTTCATCAGCAAGCACAACCAGGGCGGCAAGGGTCTCGGCGTGCGGCGGTGGGAGACGGTCGACGAGTTCGCGGAGTGGGTCGGCAGCCCCGACTTCGAGCCCTCCCCCGACGGGATCACGCTCCTGCAGGAGCTCCTGGTCGCCGCGTCGCCATTCATCACCCGGGCAGAGTTCGTGGCGGGTGAGTTCGTCTACGCCGTTCGCGTCGACACCAGCGCCGGCAGCTTCGAGCTGTGCCCCGCCGAGGCGTGCGCCGTCCCCGGCGCAGACGGAGTGGAGCCGGAACCCCTTTTCCGCCGTCGCGACGATGTCGACCCCGTGCTCATCGACCGCTACCTCGCCTTCCTCGCAGCCGAGGGAGTGGGTATCGCCGGCATCGAGTTCATCGAGACCCGCGATGGTCGCACCGTGACCTACGACGTCAACACCAACACGAACTACAACCCCGACGTCGAGGCCACCGCTCCCCGCTCGGGCCCCCGTGAGATCGCCCGTTGGCTCGGCTCTCTGCTCCCGAAGGAAGCGGTCGGTCTGCGTGGCTGAACCGGCTGCTCCTCACACCGACTGGACGGGATTCGGGTTCGCGACCCGCCAAGTCCACGCCGGCGAAGAAGAAGACCTGACGCACGGATCGCGGATCACCCCCGTGCACCTGTCGGCGGCGTACCGGTTCCGGTCGTTCCAGGAGGCCACCGACCGGTTCGGAGCGGTCGACCTCGGCCACCTGTACTCCCGCAACGCCAACCCCACCAACCAGGTGGCCGAACGGCGTCTCGCCTCGCTCGAGGGCGGGTCCGGGGCGCTCGTCGTGGGATCCGGACAGGCGGCCATCTCGATGGCGCTCCTCGGTCTCGCGGGCAGCGGCGAGCACATCGTGTCCACGGCGAGCATCTACAGCGGCACGCGCGTGCTCTTCGACCGCACGTTCGCGCGTCTCGGCGTCACTGTCGAGTACGTCTGGAACCCCGGTGACGACGCGGAGTGGGACGCCCTCATCCGACCCGAGACGAAGGCGATCTTCACCGAGACCCTCCCGAACCCGAAGAACGACGTGGTCGATGTCGACGCCGTCGCGCGGGTGGCGCGCCGCCACGGCATCCCTCTCGTGGTCGACAACACCATCGCGACGCCGTTCCTCATCCGGCCGATCGAGCACGGCGCCGACGTCGTCGTGCACTCCGCGACGAAGTTCCTCTCGGGGCACGGTGCCAATCTCGCCGGCGCTGTCGTCGATGGCGGAACGTTCGACTGGGCGGCATCCGATCGCTCCTACCCGGCGCTCACCGAGACGCCCGTGGCCACGCATCCGTCGTTCGTCGAGGCCTTCGGTGCGCGCGCCTTCGAACTGTCGCTGCGATTCGGAATCGGCAACGACATCGGACCGGCGCTGTCGCCGCTGAACGGCTTCCTCCTGCAACAGGGCATGGAGACCCTGTCGGTTCGCATGCGTCAGCACCTCGCGAGCGCCCGCACCATCGCCGAATGGCTCGATCAGCACGAAGCGGTGGAGAGCGTCGACTACGCCGGTCTCCCCTCGCATCCGCAGCACGCGCTCGCACAGCGGGACTACGACGGCCTGTCGGGCTCGGTCTTCTCCTTCACCGTGGCAGGCGGCCGCGCCGCCGCGGAGCGCTTCTTCGACGCTCTCCGCCTGTTCAGCCGCATGACGAACATCGGCGACACGCGTTCCATGGCGCTGCATCCCGCGACCACCACGCACCTCGGCTTCACCCAGGAGACGCGCGACCGCCTCGGCATCGGTGACGGCCTCATCCGCCTGTCGATCGGCCTCGAGGACGCCGACGATCTCATCGCCGATCTCGAGCACGCGCTGCGCGCAGCGCACTGAGGTCACGCGTCGCGCTGCGCCTCCAAGCGCCGCACGCGCGGGATGACCTCTTCCGCGAAGCGCCGCAACTCGGGCAGGTGCGGCGAGAACTGCAGCAGCAGCGTCGAGACACCCACGTTCGCGAACTGCACGATGCGCTCGGCGACCTGGTCGGGCGTTCCGACGAGGTTGGGGCGGAGGCCGCGGTTCGACACCGAGTACTCCTTGAGGTCGACCTGGGTGTCGAGCTTCGACTTGCTCACGAAGTCCTGGTACGACCCGTATGCCGCTCCCCCGCGCACGTCGGTGATGCGGTCGATCTCGGCCTGCGCCTCGTCCTCCGTTGCGCGCACGACCGCATAGGCGGCCATCCCGAACGCCTCGAACGGCGTGGCCCCCGCCTCCGCGCGGCGGCGGCGCATGTCGGCGACCTTGACCTCGAGCTCGTCGAGCGTGCCGCCGTGCGTCAAATACGCGTCGGCGAAGCGCGTGATCGCCGTACGGCCCGCCTCGCTCTCACCGCCCGCGTACAACCGCGGCACGACCCGCGGCTTCGGCTCGGTGTACGTGCCCTCGGTGCGGTAGTACTCGCCCTCGTACGCGAACGGCGTCTGCGACCACAGGCCGCGCAGCACTTCGACCCACTCGATGGTCCGCGCGTAGCGATCGTCGTGCGCGCTGAACAGACCGTCGTACTGCTTGGCCTCCTCGGCCCACCACGCCGAGACGACGTTCAACGCCAATCGGCCGCCGCTGATCTCGTCGATCGTCGCAGCCTGCTTCGCGGTGTGAAACGGGTTGTGGAAACCGGGGCGCACGGCGGTCATCAGCTCGAGGGTCGACGTCACCGCGGCGAGTCCCGCCGTCACCGCCCACGCATCGAGCGACGGCGCCTCGACGCCCTTGATGTCGTTCAGGTTGAGCTCGGGGATGAGGGTCAGATCGAAACCGCCCTCCTCGGCGGCGCGGGCGATGTCGGCGATGTGAGCGAAGGAGACGGGCGTCTGTTCGTCGTCGACGTTGCGCAACCACCCGCCGAAGATCGGGGTCCAGTAGCCGAAACGCACGCGCTGGGGGGAGGTCATGGCATCCATCCTGACCCGGTCGACGTCGTGTGTCGTCACGCGAGGAAACGGTCCGTCACACACCGTTGCCCGATATCGACGGCGGTGCGACGGTAGCCGGGTTCCGATCCGCGAGGAGGACCCCGTGACCGATCCCACTCCCACCCACGAGCCGCTGAAGTTCGCCTACTGGGTGCCCAACGTCAGCGGCGGGCTGGTCATCAGCTCGGTCGAGCAGCGCACCGACTGGGGCTACGACTACAACGTCGAACTGGCGCAGACGGCGGAGCGCGTCGGCTTCGAGTACGCCCTGAGCCAGGTGCGCTACGCCTCGAGCTACGGGGCGGCACAGCAGCACGAGTCCACCTCGATCAGCCTCGCCCTGCTGCTGGCCACCGAGAAGCTGAAGGTGATCTCGGCGATACACCCCGGGATCTGGCATCCGGCGGTGTTGGCGAAGTTCATCAACACGGCCGATCAGTTCTCGCACGGACGCGCGGCGGTCAACGTCGTCAGCGGCTGGTCCAAAGACGAATACACCGATCTGGGGCTCGAGTGGCTCGAGCACGACGAGCGGTACGAGCGCGCGGCCGAGTTCATCCAGGTGCTGCGGGGGCTGTGGACGCAGGAGACCTTCTCGTTCCACGGGAAGTACTACGACATCACCGACTTCACGCTGCGTCCGTTCCCGTACGAGGTGCCGGGGCGTCCGCATCCCGAGATCTTCCAGGGCGGCAACTCGACAGCTGCCCGCTTCAACGGCGGGGCGTTCTCGGACTGGTACTTCTCGAACGGCAAGGACTTCGACGGCTTCACCGAGCAGTACGACGACGTCACCCGTGTCGCCGCGGAGCACGGTCGTCGCACGCGGTTCGGGCTGAACGGCTTCGTCATCCAGCGCGACAGCCGGGCCGAGGCCGAGGCGCAGCTGCGCGAGATCATCGCGCACGCCGATGGAGGGGCCGTCGAGGGCTTCCGCCGCAGCGTCCAGGAGGCGGGGAACGCGACGACGGACAAGAAGGGCATGTGGGCGGACTCGTCGTTCGAAGATCTGGTGCAGTACAACGACGGCTTCCGTACGCAGCTCTTCGGCGACGCCGAACAGATCGCGGAGCGCATCATCGCCTACAAGAAGCGCGGAGTCGACCTGTTCCTCCTCGGCTTCTTGCACTTCCAGGAAGAGCTCGAGCGCTTCGGTGAGACGGTCATCCCGATCGTGCGGGAGCTCGAGGCAGATCTCGCCCGCACCGGCGACCCGATCGAGGTCGCCGCGCGCTGAGAAGGGCGTGGGAGTCGTCGCCCACCCGCCTGCTCCCCCGGCACTCGTCCTAGCCTGGACGTCGACGACATTCCGCACCGGGAATGAGTGGGAGAGGACGACGGAATGACGAGTGCACGGCTCGGTTTCTTCACGCGGCTGCTGGATGCCGGTACCGACGGCGAGCGGTATCGCACCGGGCTCGCGCAGGTGCGCGCCGCCGAAGAGCACGGGTTCGCCTCCGCGTGGGTCGCGCAGCACCACTTCGACCGGGATGAGGGCGGGCTGCCGTCCCCGTTCCCCTTCCTCGCGGCGGCTGCGGTGCAGACCGAGCGCATCGCCCTCGGCACCGGTATCGTCACCCTGCCCCTCGACGATCCGGTGCGGGTGGCGGAGGACGCCGCCGTCGTCGATGCCCTGAGCGGGGGTCGCGTCCAGCTCGGCATCGGTACGGGCGGAACCCCGTCATCATTCGCCGCGTTCGAGCGTTTCTCCGACGACCGTCGCGAAATCCAGGCCGCTCACGTGGCGGTGCTGCGGGATGCGTTCGCCGGGCGCGGCATCCGCGGGACGGAGCTGCTCCTGAACCCCGCCGCACCGCATCTCGGCGGGCGGCTCTGGCAGGCGACGTTCTCCGTCGAGGGAGGCCGCCGTGCCGGACTCGCGGGCGACGGTCTGCTGCTGTCCCGCACGCAACCGCGTGACGACCGGCAGACGCTTTCCGAGGTGCAGGTCCCGATCGTCGAGGCGTATCTCGCCGCTCTGCCCGACGGTGTGCCGCCGCGCATCCTCGCCTCGCGAACAGCGGTGGTGGTGGATGCGGACCACCTCGATGAGGCGTGGAGCGCGGCCGAGCACGGTGTTCGGCGCTTGACGCGTACATTCCTCAAGAGGAATGCGAAGGGAGACCTCCGTGACCTCGCACGCCTGACCGATACGCACCTGGGGACGGTCGATCAGGTCGTGACCTCTCTCTCCGCGGACCGGACCCTTGCGTTCGCGACCGATGTGGCGTTCCAAGTGCACTCCGTCGACCCGGCGCCCGCGATCACCCTCCGCTCGATCGAGTTGCTCGCGACGGAGGTCGCGCCGCAGCTGGGACTGCGGACGGGAGCGGAGGCCGCTGCGGAGCTCCGCGAGGTGGGAACGCCGTCCATCTCGTCCTGACCGGGCGTCACCCTCGGCCGGCGAGCATCGCGGCCGCCCGCGCCGTCTGCTCGCGCAGCGCGTCGGCCAGGGCCACGACGGCGGGGATCCGCAGGGAGTCGGCGCGCACGATCATCCAGTACGGCAGGCTCTCGCTCACCTCCTCGGGGAGCAACCGCTCGAGATCGTCGTGCCGGTCGGCCGTGAAGCACGGCAGCAGCCCGATCCCGGCACCCGCGCGCGTCGCCTCGACCTGCACGAGCACGTTGGTCGAGCTCAGGCCGTCGCGCATGTGCGGCACGACGCGGCGCGGCAGATCAAGGGCTTCGACCTGCAGCATCGCGTCGACGAAGTACACGAGCCGATGCTGCTCGAGGTCTTCCATGCGCGCGGGTCGACCGACCCGGGCGAGGTAAGCAGAGGACGCGTACAGACCGAGCGTGTAGCGCCCGAGCTCGACGGCGTGCCCCCGCGACGACTGCGGCTCCCCCACCACCACTTCGACGTCGAGCCCGGGGTGCAGCGCTGCCCGCCGCTGCGCCGTGACGATCTCGACCGAGAGCTCGGGATGCCGTTCCCGCAGAGCCGCGACCGCGGGAGCCGCGATGTAGGCGCTGAAGCCGTCGGTGGCCGACATCCTCACGACGCCGGACACGGGGTCGGGTTCGACTCCCCCGCCGGTGAGGTGCGACATCGCCGCCTCGATGCGGCCCGCCGTCTCGACCGCGTGATGACCGAGGGGCGTCAGCGCCCACCCGCGGCCGGATGCCGAGACGACCCGGCCGCCGAGGGCGTCTTCGAGCGCCGAGATCCGCCGTGCGACGGTCGTGTGGTCGACGCCGCGAAGCTGTGCCGCGGCCGTGTAGCGCCCGGTACGCGCGACCGCGAGGAGCGTAAGGAGGTCGTCGGCACGGACGGTCGTGGCATCCATGTGTGCAATTGTGCACACACACTCCGCAGGACTGGGCATTGCCGCAATGCACGGGTCGCCGCAGACTCGACGGCGGATGTCACCGTCGACACCGAAGGAGCCAGCATGGAACCCCCCGCCACGGCGCAGCGCAGCGCCTCCTCCGAAACCTCCACCGGAAAGATCAAGAGGGTCGTCGCCGCGTCGATGGCCGGCACGGTCGTCGAGTGGTACGAGTTCTTCCTCTACGCCACGGCTGCGAGCCTGGTGTTCGGCACGTTCTTTTTCCCGTCGTCGGGCTCCCCGCTCGACGGGATCATCGCCGCCTTCGTCACCTACGCCGTCGGGTTCGTCGCCCGCCCCTTGGGGGGCATCGTCTTCGGACAGATCGGTGACCGCTTCGGACGCAAGCCCACCCTTCAGGCGACGATCATCATCGTCGGCGCGGCGACCTTCCTGATGGGCTGCCTGCCCGGCTTCGCCTCAGTGGGCTACTGGGCGCCCGCCATGCTCGTGGCCCTGCGGTTCATCCAGGGCTTCGCCGTGGGCGGGGAATGGGGCGGTGCCGTCCTCCTGGTCGCGGAGCAGAGCCCGAATCGCTCGCGTGCGTTCTGGGCCAGCTGGCCGCAGGCCGCCGTCCCCGTCGGCAACCTGCTCGCCACGACCGTGCTGCTGGTGATGTCGTTCGTCCTCTCCCCCGCCGCCTTCCTCGACTGGGGCTGGCGCGTCGCGTTCTGGCTCTCCGCCGTGATCGTGCTCGTCGGCTTCTACATCCGCACGCACGTCGAGGAGGCGCCGATCTTCCTCGAGGCGAAGAAGCAGGTCGAGCAGGAGAAGGCGACCTCGTTCGGTGTCGTCGAGGTGCTGCGTCGTTACCCGAAGGGCGTCGTCCAGGCCATGGGCGTGCGCTTCGCGGAGAACATCGTCTACTACATCGTCGTCAGCTTCTCGATCGTCTACCTCAAGGTCGTGCACTCCTACGACACCAGCCAGCTGCTGCTCGCGCTGCTGATCGCCCACATCATCCATTTCGCCGTGATCCCCCCGATCGGGCGTCTGGCCGACCGCATCGGCCGCAAGCCCGTCTACCTCACCGGCGCGATCCTCAGTGCGACCTGGGCGTTCTTCGCCTTCCCGATGTTCGACACGCTGAACCCGGTCGTCATCGTCGCGGCGGTGGCGCTGGGCCTGGTGTTCCACGCCGGCATGTACGCGCCGCAGCCGGCGGTCATGGCCGAGCTGTTCCCGACGCGCATGCGCTACTCGGGTGTCTCGCTCGGGGCCCAGGTGACGGCCATCCTGGCCGGTTCGCTCGCGCCGATCCTCGCGACGCAGTGGCTGCGCGACTTCGGTTCGTGGCTGCCCATCGCGCTGTACATCGTCGCGGCCTGCGTGCTGACCTCAATCGCCGTACTGTCGCTGAAGGAGACGCGCGGCATCTCGCTGCGCGACATCGACGCCGCCGACGCCGCGCGGGGGAAGTGAGCACCATGACCATCGACCTCAGCGGACGCCGCGCCCTCGTCACCGGTGGTGCCGGCGGCATCGGGGCGGCGATCGCGCGGGCGTTCGCCGAAGCAGGCGCCGAGGTGACGGTCGCCGATCTCCACGTCGAGGGGGCGAAGGCCCTCGCCGACGAGATCGGCGGCCGCGCCTGGGGGGTCGACCTGTCGGACACGGCGGCGTTGGCCGATCTGGAGCTCGACGTCGACATCCTCGTGAACAATGCCGGCATCCAGCACGTCAGTCCCATCGAGGACTTCGCTCCGGAGAAGTTCTCCTTCATGCTGCGACTCATGCTGGAGGCGCCGTTCCTGCTGATCCGCGCGGCGCTCCCCGCCATGTACGAGCGCGGATACGGACGAGTGCTCAACGTGTCGAGCGTCCACGGTATACGCGCTTCGGCATATAAATCGGCGTACGTCGCCGCCAAGCACGGCCTCGAGGGGCTGTCCAAGACGACCGCACTGGAGGGCGGTGCCCGCGGCGTGACGAGCGTGTGCATCGACCCCGGATACGTGCGTTCGCCGCTCGTGGAGAAGCAGTTGGCAGACCAGGCGCGGTCGCACGGCATCCCGGAGTCCGAGGTGCTCGAGACGGTGCTGCTGAAGGACGCCGCGGTCAAACGGCTCGTCGAGCCGGCCGAGGTCGCCTCCCTCGCCCTCTGGCTCGCGGGACCGGATGCCGCGATGGTCACCGGGACGAGCTACGTGATGGACGGGGGCTGGTCGGCGCACTGAGCGGCGGCGGCCGTGTCGGGAGCGCTCCCGCGCGGAGATATTCGGGGGTCCGGGAGATCGCGCAAGAAGAAATCCGAATTCTCCCGTGGGTTTCGGTAATGTAAAAAAACCTCGGAGCAATTGGTGACCAGCCCGCCGAGGACAATGATGTCCGAAGGATGGCGGCATTTGTCGCGATCGACACTTCACAGCAGAGGTAACGCAATGACACTGCACACCAGCGGTCGAGGCCGTCTCGGTCTCGCCCTCGGCGCTCTCGGCGCCTCGGCAATCGTCCTGGCCGGCTGCTCCGCCGGCGGGGGAGACAACGGCTCCGACAGCGGCTCGGGCGACCCGCTCGTGGTCGGCACGACCGACAAGATCAGCTCGATCGACCCGGCCGGCTCGTACGACAACGGCTCGTTCGCCGTGATGAACCAGGTCTACCCCTTCCTGCTCAACAGCCAGTACGGCACCTCGGACGTCACGCCCGACATCGCCGAGTCGGCGGAGTTCACCTCGCCGACCGAGTACACCGTGAAGCTGAAGTCGGGCCTGAAGTTCGCGAACGGCCACGACCTCACCTCGTCGGACGTGAAGTTCTCGTTCGACCGTCAGGTGACGATCGCCGACCCCAACGGCCCGTCCTCGTTGCTCGGCAACCTCGACAGCGTCGAGACGCCCGACGACACCACCGTCGTCTTCACCCTGAAGAACGGCAACGACCAGATCTGGCCGCAGATCCTGTCGAGCCCGGCAGCGCCCATCGTCGACGAAGAGGTCTTCTCGGCCGATGCGGTCACCCCCGACGACACCATCGTCGAGGCCAAGCCCTTCGCGGGGCAGTACACGATCGAGTCGTACAAGCAGAACGAGCTCATCTCGTACGCGCCGTACGCCGACTACCAGGGCTCGCTGCCGAAGCCCGAGAACGGCGGCATCTCGGCGAAGTACTACGCCGACGCCTCCAACCTCAAGCTCGACGTGCAGTCCGGAGCGATCGACGTCGCGTTCCGCAGCCTGAGCGCGACGGACATCGCCGACCTGTCGTCGAACGACGCGGTCAAGATCGTCGACGGCCCCGGTGGAGAGATCCGCTACATCGTCTTCAACTTCGACACGATGCCCTTCGGTGCCACCACGCCCGAGGCCGATGCGGCCAAGTCCCTCGCCGTGCGTCAGGCGGCGGCCGACCTCATCGACCGTCAGGCCATCGCGACCGACGTCTACAAGGACACCTACTCGCCGCTGTACTCGTACGTGCCGCAGGGTGTCGCGGGCGCCAACGAGGCCCTGAAGGGTCTGTACGGCGACGGCAGCGGCATGCCCGACGCGGCGAAGGCGAAGGCCACGCTCGAGGCCGCCGGGGTCTCGACGCCCGTCACGCTGAACCTGCAGTACAACGGCGACCACTACGGCCCCTCGTCGGGCGACGAGTACGCCGCGGTGAAAGCGCAGCTCGAGGAGGACGGTCTGTTCACCGTCAACCTCGCGCAGACCGAGTGGGTGCAGTACTCCAAGGACCGCACGGCCGACGTGTACCCCGCGTACCAGCTCGGCTGGTTCCCGGACTACTCGGATGCCGACAACTACCTGACCCCGTTCTTCTCGGCGGACAACTTCCTCGGCAACCACTACGACAACGCCGAGGTCCAGAAGCTCCTCGTCGAGGAGGCGACGCAGACCGACAAGACCACGCGCGAGCAGCAGCTCGGCGAGATCCAGGACAAGGTGGCCGCCGACCTCTCGACGCTGCCGCTGCTCCAGGGCAAGCAGGTCGCGGTCGTGGGCTCCAGCGTGGAGGGCGCCGTCCTCGACGGTTCCTTCAAGTTCCGCTACGCCCCGCTGCACAAGTAATCGATCGGCGGGTGCCCGGTCCCTCGGCGGACCGGGTGCCCGCCGCTTTCCGTCCCCCAGTTAGGTCCTCATGGCCACCGCCGTCGACGCCCCCGTCATCGCCGCGCCCGCCGCCCCCAAAGGCGGCGGACTCTGGCGCTACATCCTCGTCCGACTCGTCCTGATCATCCCCACGGTCTTCATCCTCGTGACCGTCGTGTTCCTGCTCATGCGGGTCACCGGCGACCCGATCACGGCCGCTCTCGGCGGGCGCCTCCCTCCCGAGCAGCTCGCGGAACGCATTGCCGCCGCCGGCTACGACCGCCCCCTCTACCAGCAGTACTTCGAGTACATCTGGGGCGTGCTGCGGGGCGATTTCGGCACCACGATCACCGACAACCGTCCGGTCATCGGCATCCTGCTGCAGTACGGCTCGGCCACCCTCGAGCTGGCCATCTACGCGCTCGTCGTGGCGCTGCTGATCGGCATCCCGTTCGGGCTCATCGCCGCGTACCGCCGCGACCGCTGGCAGGATGCCACGCTGCGCATCGGCGCGATCCTCGGCTACGCGACCCCCATCTTCTTCGTCGGTCTTCTGCTCAAGCTCGTCTTCGCGGTGTGGCTGAGCGTGCTGCCGGTCGCCGGCCGTGCCAGCACCCGCACCGAATTGAAGCTGTCGACTCTGGATGCCCCGAGCGGCATCTATCTGCTGGACGCGATCCGTCTCGGCGACGGTGCGGCGGTGGGCGACGTCCTGACCCACGCGATCCTTCCCGGTGTGGCCCTCGGCATCCTGACCGCGGGCATCTTCCTGCGGCTGGTGCGCACCAACGTCATCGGCACGTTGGGATCGCAGTACGTCACGTCGGCGCGTTCCCGCGGCGTGGGGGAGTACCGCCTCGTCACCAAGCACGCGTACCGTCCGGCGCTCATCCCGATCATCACGGTCATCGGTCTGCAGATCGCCCTGCTGCTCTCGGGCGCCGTCCTGACCGAGACGACCTTCGAGTGGAAGGGCCTGGGCTTCATGCTGAGCGAGTACCTCAAGGCCCGCGACTTCGTGGCCGTGCAGGGCATCGTCGTCATGATCGCCGTGCTGGTGGCCTTCACGAACTTCCTCGTCGACGTCATCGCGGCGATCATCGACCCGCGAGTGAGGTACTGACATGACGGATGCCACGACCTCCACGGCCCTGTCGGAGCGGAAGGTCCCGCTGCGCGACCGCCTGCCCGTCATCTCGCATCTGCGTCGCAGCGTCGGGCTCCAGCGCACGATGCTCGTGCTGGGCCTGGTCATCACGACGGTGTTCGTGATCATCGCGCTCTTCGCCCCCCTCCTCGCCCCCTACGGCTTCGCGCAGCAGGAGGCGGACGGGGTCAAGTTCGGCACGCAGCAGGCGCCGGATGCCATGAACCTCCTCGGCACGACCGTCGGTGGCTACGACGTGCTCTCGCGCGTGATCTGGGGCGCGCAGACGGCGCTGCTGGTGATCGTGTGCGCGATCGCGTTCTCGATCTTCCTCGGCATCTTCCTCGGCCTGGTCGGCGGCTACTTCGGCGGCTGGCTCGACCGCATCCTCGTGGTGCTGTGCGACGCGATCTACGCCTTCCCGTCGCTGCTGCTCGCGATCGTGATGTCGATCGCGATCACGAAGGGCCAGTCGACGCTGTGGGGTGGCATCCTCGCCACCGCCATCTCGATCACCGTGGTGTTCGTGCCGCAGTACTTCCGCGTCATCCGTGCCGAGGTGGTGCGGGTCAAGGCGGAGCCGTTCGTCGAGTCGGCCCGCGTCATCGGGGTGCCGACCGCGCGCATCCTCCTGCGCCACGTGCTCCGCAACTCGACGCGCTCGCTGCCGGTCGTCGTCACACTCAACGCCTCGGAGGCGCTGCTGACGCTCGCGGGACTGGGCTTCCTCGGCTTCGGCATCGAGGCCACCGCCGCCGCCGAGTGGGGCTACGACCTCAACCGCTCGGTGAGCGACGTCACGAGCGGCATCTGGTGGACGGCCATCCCGCCGGGCATCGCGATCGTGCTCGCCGTGCTCGGCATCACTCTCGTCGGCGAGAGCCTGAACGACCTCAGCGACCCGCGCCTGCGTACGCGTCGCCGCGCCGGGCGGGCACCCGCACCGGTCACGGCCCTCGACCCGTCCGCGGCTCCGGCCGACGCGTCGACCACCGCCCCCGCCGGAACCCCGGCCTCGACCACCGACGGGAGCCCCTCATGACCGGCACCGCGGCATCCATCGCCCGCATCGACGACCTGCGCGTCACCTTCGCCACCGACGGCGCCCCCGTCGCCGCCATCAACGGCATCTCGCTCGAGGCGCGCGCCGGCGAGGTGCTCGCGATCGTCGGCGAATCGGGCTCGGGCAAGACCGTGACTGCGAACACGCTGCTCGGTCTGCTTCCCGAGACCGCGACGCTGTCGGGCGCCGTAATCGTGCGCGGTCGCGACGGCGGAGAGACCGACATCGTCCACGCCACCGGGGCGCAGCTGCGCGAGATGCGCGGGCGCGACGCGGCGATGGTGTTCCAGGAGCCCTCCACCGCGTTGAACCCGGTGTACACCGTCGGATGGCAGATCGCCGAGGGACTGCGGGCGCACGAGAAGCTGTCGAACGCCGAGGCGAAGGCCAAGGCGGTCGACATCCTCCGCCGTGTCGGCATCCCCGATCCCGAGAAGCGCGTCGACGACTATCCGCACCAGTTCTCGGGCGGCCAGAAGCAGCGCGTCGTGATCGCGATGGCCCTGGTCCTGGATGCCGGGCTGATCATCGCCGACGAGCCCACCACCGCACTCGACGTCACCGTTCAGGCAGAGATCCTCGACCTGCTGCGCACGTGCCGCGACGAGTTCGGGGCGACGATCGTGCTCATCACGCACAACATGGGCGTGGTCGCCGACCTCGCGGACCGCGTGATCGTGATGTACCGCGGCGACATCGTCGAG
Organism: Microbacterium galbum; assembly: GCF_032464915.1. Lineage (NCBI taxonomy): Bacteria > Bacillati > Actinomycetota > Actinomycetes > Micrococcales > Microbacteriaceae > Microbacterium > Microbacterium galbum. The sequence goes on from NZ_JAWDIS010000001.1 coordinate 1,494,441, forward strand.
CAGGCTCCGGTCCGCGACCTGTTCGCCGGCCCGCAGCAGGAATACACCCGCGATCTGCTCGCCGCGGTGCCGCACGTGGGCCGGGGGAAGAGCTCCCGGCAGTCGCTGGAGACGCCCGCCCCCACCGCGCCGCCGGAGGGCAGCCTCGTCGTGGCCGAGAAGGTCGAGATCGGTTACCCCGGACGCTTCGGTTCCGCCGGTGTGGTCGCCGTGAAGGGCGTGGACTTCTGGATCGGCCCCGGCGAAGTGCTGGGCCTCGTGGGGGAGTCCGGTTCGGGTAAGACCACGATCGGTCGCGCGATGGTGGGGCTGACGTCGGTGGTCGGCGGGTCGCTCAAGGTGCTCGGCACCGAGATGCGAGGGGCCAAGCCCCGGCACCTGGCCAAGACGCGCCCCGACATCGGGTTCGTCTTCCAGGACCCGGCGACGAGCTTCAACCCGCTGCTCACGATCGCGGAGTGCATCGCCGAACCGCTCGTCGTGCACAAGCGCGCCGGCGGCGCCCGGGCCGCGCGACAGCGCGTGGACGAGTTGCTCGACGCGGTGCAGCTGCCACGGGCGTTCGGCGACCGCTACCCGCACGAGCTGTCGGGCGGTCAGCGTCAGCGCGCGTCGCTGGCTCGCGCCCTCGCGCTGGATCCGAAGCTGCTCATCGCCGACGAGCCGACCTCCGCGCTCGACGTGTCGGTGCAGGCGCGCGTGCTAGAGCTGTTCGCGCAGCTGCAGGCCGAGTTCGGCTTCGCGTGCCTGTTCATCAGTCACGACCTCGCCGTCGTCGACGAGGTGGCCGATCGCGTGATCGTGCTGCGCCAGGGCGTCATCCGCGAGCAGGGCACGACGGTGCAGGTGCTCACGCAGCCGCGCGACGACTACACGAAGCGGCTGTTGGCGTCGCTGCCCGTGCCCGACCCGGTCGAGCAGGAGGCGCGCCGCGAGCTCTGGCGCACCACGCGGGGGGCCTGAGGCGCGTCCTTCCGCGTCCGCGCGTCGGGCGCGGGCTCCGGCGGGACCGGGAGCTCCGCCGCGCGCCTCAGCGGCGCCGTACACCCGTGCGAAGGCGCGACGAAGCGCGCCTCAGCGGCGCCGTACACCCGTGCGAAGGCGCGACGAAGCGGGCCTCAGCGGCGCCGAACACCCGTGCGGAGGCGCGACGAAGCGAGCCTCACCGGCGCCTGATGGGGCGCGCAGCCGCCCGTCTCACCGGATGAACACGTCGGCGAACACCGTCAGCAACCACCAGCCGACGCCGATCACGACGAACACCCCGGTGACCCAGGAGAACCCGCGGCGCAGGCGTCGGCCCTGCCGCGCGACCCCGGTGGGGGGCGGCGTGAGAAGGGGCAGCGCCTGCGCCGGGGCCCCGGATGCCGCGGCGCCGACCGCGTGCGACGTGGACGGCTTTTCGGCGACCAGGCGTTCGTCGCGCCAGCGCGCCCACTGCGCGAACTTCTCGTCGATCGCCGCGACCGTGGTCAGCAACCACCGCCAGGTCGCGGGGTCGAGGGTCGACAGGTCGCGGCGGGAGTAGAGGAACAGCCAGTCGTCGACGATCTCGACGTCGAGGGCGGCAGCGCTGTCGATGAACCGCGCCATGACGTCGGGCGTGAACAGATACAGGGCGTCGCGCTCGTACCCCTCGGGGCAGTAGAGGGCGAAATGCCGGTCGAAGTCGCCCTCGAGGCTCAACCTCTGGCCGCGGCCGAAGGTGACCGGCAGGTTCGACGCGCCGAACAGCCCGTTGTTGCCCACGGCATCCAGGACGATGTGGGGAAGCGGGGTGTCGAGGCGTATCGCGACGTAACCCCACCGATGCGTCTGCTTGCTCTTGCCCGACCCCGTCTCGTACCGGTAGTTGCCCACCTCGACGAACCGAGGGTTGCCGGATCGGAGCAGATCCCGGGATTCGCGGTCGTGACCGAGGGCGAAGATCATGCCCGGCAGCTCGGGATCGTCGAACCCCGGATGCCACGTCATCCCGTTCACGCGGGCGAAGCGATCGAGTCGGTAGCGCCGTTCGGCCGCACCCCCGAAACCGCGCACGATCGCGCCGACGATGAACGAGGCAACGATGAGAATGAAGACGACGACCAGCAGCGGCAGCGGCCCGGAGCTGCCCCGGTCGAAGAGGGATGATGCGACGGCGGCGAAGACCGGGATGGCGATGAAGAGGAATGCCGCACCGACGATCGCGAACACGATGATCGGCACCACGGTGCCACTCAGCCGGCCCTCGCGACGCAGCTGCGCCGTGAAGGCCTGCGCTGCCTTGCGATCGACCGGCGCGGTCAGCGGCGTCGGATCGAACGTCGTGGCGTCTGTCATGTCGCACCCCCGTGTCAGACCCTAACGGGCGGCATCCGACCCCCGCGCGGGCCCGGGGCGGCTACTGGACGATGGCGAAGCGGGGCGGGTCCCACGCGGGCATCGACGAGAGGAGGTCGTCGAGCTTGTTCGACGTCCCCTGCATCGCCGACAGGAAGAGCTGAAGAGCCGAGATGCCGGCCATGCCGACACCGGCCAGCGCCAGGACCGCGGACAGCGCGGCGCCGATGAGCCCGACGACGGCGCCGACTCCGGTGGGGGAGGAGAGCGCCCCGCCGATCAGCGACAGGATCGCGGTGACCACACCGCCGATGGCCAGGACGGTGCCCCCGACGAGCCCGGCGAGGTTGAGGTAGAAGCTCTCGATGTCGTCGGCCTGGGTGCGCAGCACGCCGGCGACACCGCCGAGCTTGCCCGGGAGCACCCCCAGCGCCCGTACCTGGTCGTCGATGCCGTACTCGTAGACCTTGCTGGCCTTGCCGTCGTCCCAGCTCATGAGGCCGTCGAGCTGGTCCTTCTTGATCTGCAGGTTCTCGGCGGAGCCCGAGATGTCGCCGATCGTCGACGCCATATTGCGCAGCCGGTCGGGGCTGCCGAGGTACGCGTTGCACACGCGGAGCACGGCGATCGTGTCGAGGCACTGCTCGAGGGCGTCGAGGGCGACGGAGATGATGATGTCGGCGACCTGGTCGACGAGGCCGTCGGGAACGAGGACGCCGAGGCCGTGCGCCTGCTCGTCCACCCATTTCTGCACCGCACGACGGATGCTCGCCGGGGCGGAGCTGATGGCGCCGCGGACTTTCGCCTCGGCATCGTCGAGTTGTCCGGCGATGACCTGACGGGTGAGGTCGACGTAGCTCACAGCCCCTCCAATTCCTTCTGGACGGCGTCGATCTCCGACTGCGCGTCGCCCTCGGCCTTCATGTACTCGATCGAGGTGGTGAGCAGCGCGCGGGCGAAGCCCTCGAAGATCTCCTCCCCGGTGTGCAGATAGTCCGAGAGCAGCTGCACCGAGGTGCGGAACTTCGACAGCACTTCGGTCGAGCCCGGGGCCAGCGAGAAGTCGCTGGGGGAGTACGTCATGCCGTCGAGGTCGGTCCGCCACGCGGCCAGCTCGAGGCTCCACTTCTGCCAGTGGTCATTGGCGTCGGACTGCAGGGCATCGGGATCGACATCAACCACGGGATTCTCCTTCGCTTTCCGAGAAGCGGTCGAACGAGTCCGAGGCGAGAGCGGCCTTACGGCCGATCCGCAGGACCTCGTCGGCGATCACATCGACAGGGGTCTGCGTGAGCCAGGCCGGCGTTCCGTCGACGCCGAGGATCGCGCCGTACTGGGCCATGACGCGGAACTGGTGCAGGTCGTCGGCGACCGTGACGACCGGTCCGGTCTCGCCGCGGGCGGCCAGGGTGAGCAGAGCGTCGGCGGCCTCGAGGGGGAGAGGGGGGCCGCTCAGTCGAGCAGCGACGGCGGCATCGGAGAAGGCCGCCGTCACGGACTCGGGTGTGGCCCCCTCGGCGCGCTCGAGGGTGACGGCCGTGACGAGACCACGCTCATCGATCCGGATCGTCGCGTGTGCGTCTGCGGGCGGGGCGAGAGGGCTGAGAAGCTCGCGCACGCGTTCTTCGGCGGCTTCGAACTTCGGCGTCAGCTCCGCGATGCGCTCCTGCTGGGCCCGGAAGAGCGAGAGGGCGTCCGGGGATGCCGCGGCGTCGGTGCTCACGACCAGATCCCTTCGACCGTCGACTGCGCAGCGGCGTACCGATCGGACGACGCCTGACCCGCGCGGGAGGCGTCGGCGACGATCCCGTTCAGGGCTCGCAAGCCTGCCGTCCACTTCTGCTGCGCCGTGCGGTAGGCCTCCATGGCCTCACCGCTCCACGCGGACTGCAGACGTGACGCCTCACTCTCGAGCTGCGCGAGGTGGGCCTGGATGCCATCCGCGGCGGAGCGGAGGTTCGAGGCGGTCTCGGAGATGAGCGCCGGATCGAACGACATTCGTGGACTCATTCCGCCGACGCTACCCAGCGCCGTCGGGCGGAAGGAAGGGGTTTGCGTTTTTCTCATCGCCGTCTCATCTGAGGCGGTGGTCGGCCGCACGGTCAGCGAGCGAGGAAGAACACCAACGGGATGAGCAGGAGGAGCAGTCCCAGCGCGAAGGTTCCGCCGACGATCGACAGCACGATCACCCAGGGGCTGCGTCGCCGTAGCCGGCGGCCCACGGGTGCGACCCCGACGGGCGGGGCGGGGAGGGTCGGTGGCGCGGGGGCGGGGTCGGGAGCACCCCACACCGTGGATGCGGGAGGCGTCCGCGCGGCGAGCGGTGGGCCCGCGGCCCCGGCCGCCATGCGGTCGTCGCGCCACCGGCCCCACTGCTCCAACTTGTCGAGCAGGGCCGCCACCACCGAGAACACCCACGCCCATCGCGCCGGATCGAGCGTGGAGAGCTCGGTGGGGGAGTACAGGAACAGCCAGTCGTCCACGATCTCGACCTCGAGCACGGCGGCGTTGTCGATGAAGCGCGCCATGACGTCGGGAGTGAAGAGATAGAGCGCGTCGCGCTCGTAGCCGGTCGGGCAGTACAAGCGGAAGTACCGGTCGAAATCTCCCTCGAGGCTGAGGTGCTGGCCGCGCTCCCACAGCCCGAGCCGGACGCCGTTGCCCATCGCGTCGAGGACGATGTGCGGCAGGGGGACGTCGAGACGGATCGCGATGTATCCCCACCGCGAGGTCGTGGTGTTCTTGCCGTTGCTCACGGTGTACGAGTGATTGCCCACCTCGACGAAGCGCGGGTGAGACGAACGGACCAGGTCGGACGCGGTGCGGTCGCCGCCGATCTGGAAGATCGCGCCCGGGAGGGCGGGCTCGGGGAGCGCCGCCACGTACTCCATACCGACGTCGCGTGCGAAGCCGGCGATGCGCCACCGTCGATCTTCTTGCGCGCGTCGACCGTGGCGGACGGCGAACAGTGCGGCCACGAGCGCCCCCAGGCCGAGGAGGAGGGGGATGGCGAAGACCAGGCCGAGGACGACGACACCGTCGCCGATCGCGGCGCGGAAGATCGCCAGCAGGACGACGAGGAAGAGGCCGGCGCCACCGACGAGGGCGAACGCGAACACGTACGCGATGATCGCCACGGCGGTGTTGGCCGCGGGCAGACGCCCTTCCGTGCGCAGCCGGGCCGTGAAGGCGCGTGCCGCAGCCGTGTCGCCCGGCATCGTCAGCGCGCGGGCGTCGAACGGTCGGATTCCGGTCATGCGGCCCCCTGCCCTCGTCGGATGGTCCAGGCTATCCGTCTCCGATTCCCCGGGTGAGTCGGCATCCGTTAGACTACGAAGGTTGCCCGGCGACGCCCATGCGCGTGTGAGCCCGCGGTGACGTGCAACACACCCTCCTGCTGCCGGGAAATGCCCGTCAGCCGTTCTAGTCCGAAGGAGGTGGGTTAGTGACGCACCAGTACGAACTCATGGTCATCTTCGATCCCGAGGTCGACGAGCGCCAGGTCGCTCCGAAGCTCGACGGATTCCTCAAGGTCATCACGGCCGATGGGGGAACCATCGACAAGATCGACATCTGGGGCCGCCGTCGTCTCGCCTACGAGATCCGCAAGAAGAACGAGGGCATCTACGCCGTCGTCAACTTCGTCGCGACCAGCGAGGCCACGAACGAGCTCGACCGTCAGCTGAAGCTGAACGAGCAGATCATGCGCACCAAGGTCCTGCGCGCCGAAGAAGCGATCGCCCAGGTCGCCGCCGAGGCCAAGCGCTCCGAGGAGAAGGCCGCCCGCAAGGCCGCCGCTCCCCGCAAGGTCGAGTCCGCCGAGAAGGCTGCGAAGTAACGACGATGGCCGGCGAAACCGTCATCACCGTCGTGGGTAACCTCACGGCCGACCCCGAGCTGCGCTACACGCAGAACGGGCTCCCGGTCGCGAACTTCACCATCGCGTCGACCCCCCGCACGTTCGACCGTCAGGCGAACGAGTGGAAGGACGGCGAGGCGCTCTTCCTGCGCGCCTCGGTGTGGCGCGAATTCGCCGAGCACGTCGCCGGGTCGCTGACGAAGGGCAGCCGTGTCATCGCGACCGGTCGTCTGAAGCAGCGTTCCTACCAGGACCGCGAGGGCAACAACCGCACCTCCATCGAACTCGAAGTCGATGAGATCGGCCCCTCGCTCCGCTACGCGACCGCCCAGGTCACCCGTGCCGCCGGTGGCGGCGGGGGTGGCGGAGGCGGCCAGCGCGCGCAGGTGCAGCAGTCGAACGACGAGCCGTGGTCGACCCCCGGTTCGAACAACGGCGGCGGCAACAGCGGCGCTGACGCGTGGAGCACTCCCGGTTCCTACGGCGACGACACCCCGTTCTGATCTTCGCCGCGCTCTCTCGAGCACGACGACCCCCTGAAATTCCGGATGCCGCATCCCGGTCCGCGTGACCGCCTCGGCATCCGAACCACACGAAAGAAGGAAGCATGGCTGGCAAGGCCACTGGCGACCGCCGCAAGCCGCGGAAGGGTGCGAAGAACGCAGCCCCCGCGAAGGCGATCCGCGTCGGCGTCATCGATTACAAGGACGTCGCAACCCTCCGCAAGTTCATCTCGGAGCGCGGCAAGATCCGCGCCCGTCGTATCACCGGTGTCTCCGTGCAGGAGCAGCGCCTGATCGCCCGCGCCATCAAGAACGCGCGCGAGATGGCTCTCCTGCCCTACGCCGGCGCCGGCCGCTAAGGAGCACCCGATGGCAAAGCTGATTCTCACGAATGAGGTCACCGGGCTCGGTAGCGCCGGTGATGTTGTCGAGGTCAAGAACGGGTACGCCCGCAACTACCTCATCCCGCAGGGCTTCGCCGTGGCCTGGAGCCGCGGTGGCGAGAAGCAGGTCGCGTCGATCCGCGCCGCTCGCGAGTCCCGCGCGATCCACGCGCACGAAGACGCCGTGGCCCTGAAGAACTCGCTCGAGTCGAACACCGTCAAGCTGTCGGTCAAGGCCGGCAACGAGGGACGCCTGTTCGGTTCGGTCAAGCCCGCCGACGTCGCCGACGCCGTCAAGGCTGCCGGTCTCGGTGAGCTCGACAAGCGCAAGATCCAGATCACCTCCTCGATCAAGTCGGTCGGCGAGCACGAGGCGACCGTTCGCCTGCGTGACGACGTCACCGCCGTGATCACCCTCCAGGTGGTCGCCGCGAAGTAATTCGCTGCACTCTCGAGAACGGCCCCGCTCCTGCTTCGGCAGGGCGGGGCCGTTCCGCGTCGTCCGGGGGCGGGGTGTGGGGCTGTGGGGACGGGGTTTGGGGCACGATCTTCCGGTTGGGGCGCGAAATTTCACGCCCCAACCGGAAGAATGCGCCCCAAACCGCTCCAGGCAGCGCCCGCCGCGGCGGGTGATGAAGCGCCGGGTGTTATCCGAGCAGCTGAGGTCGCTTCCCCGTCGCGCGGACGCCTGCACCCGTGACCCTAGGCTGAACCCCGTGACCGACCCTCGCGCACCCGAGCGCATCGTCCGGCGCTTCGCGCGTGCGTCCAACCTCATGCTCGCCGGGCGCCCGTTCGTGGTGCAGGGCGCCGGTTCCGCGGACCTGCACGATCTGCTCGTGCGGCTCGGTGGCATCCCGAGTCTGCATCCCGCCCCCGGGCGGGTCGAGTTCGACCTGGATGCCGACACGGTGAGCCTCGACGGGGCGCCGCTGCCCGAGCGGGGAGATGCCGCCGGCCGGATCTCTTTCGCCCGGGCGCACATGCCGGTGTCGGCCGCGATGGCGGAGCGCCTCGACCTGACCGGCCTGCGCGTGGGGGTGGCGATGGTGCTCGAGCCGAAGACCGCCGTGCTGTCGCTGCTGCTCCGCGAGCGCGGAGCCGAGGTGTCGGTGTACGCGCATCCCGACGAGACCGACCCCGCGGTCGCCGACGCGCTGCGCACCGAGGGGCTCGCGGTCACGGCCGACCCGACGCTGAGCGGACCCGCCGAGCTGGCCGCCGCCCGCACCTTCCTCCGCGCGGGACTCGACGTGCTGATCGACGACGGCGCGCACCTCATCCGCCTCGCTCACGAGGATGATCCCGCGCTCGTCGCGGGGTGGAGCGGCGCGTGCGAAGAGACGACGAGCGGGCTCACACCCCTGCGGCGGATGCAGGATGCCGGAATCCTGCGCACCGCGGTCATGGCGGTGAACGACGCCCGCACGAAGACGATGTTCGACAACCGCTACGGCACCGGGCAGTCGTGCGTGTTCGCCATCGCCGATCTGCTCGAGGAGCGCGGGATCGGCCTCGCCGACCAACCGGCGCTCGTGCTGGGCTACGGCCCCGTGGGGCGGGGCGTCGCCGCGCACCTGCGCGCGTTGGGCGCCGAGGTGCGCGTGGCCGAGACCGACCCGGTGAGGGCGCTCGAGGCGCGGCACGATGGGTTCTCCACCGGACCGGCGCGCGAGTCGGCGGCCGGCGCACTGGTCGTCTCGGCGACCGGGGTGCCCGGCACGGTGACCGGGGAGCTCGCCGCGAAAGCGCGGGTGATCGCCGTGGCCGGGGGAGTGCCGGGCGAGATCGCGCCGGGGGCCGAGAACGATGCGCTCGTGCTCGGCGGGGGAGGAGCCGTCAACATCACCGCCGCCGAGGGCAACCCCATCGAGATCATGGACCTCTCGTTCGGCGTGCAGCTCGCGGCCCTCGGCGAGCTGCTGCGGCGTCGTCCGTCGTCGGGGGTGCACGCCCTCGGGCCCGACGTCGACGACCTCGTCGCGCGCGAGGCGCTCCGCGTGCGCGGCGCGCAGATCGACGTGCCACGGCCCCTCGACCCCGAGGGCCTCGACGAGTGGCGGTCGCCGCGCTACGCCGGGGGTGGGCGATGAGGGTGTATTCGGCATCCCTCGTCCTGCCGATCACCGCACCGCCGATCCCGGGCGGGGCTATCGCGGTGGCGGGTGGGCGCATCCGGCACGTGGGCGACCGCGAGTGGGTGGTCCACGAACTGCGCACGCGCGGCGTCTCCTTCGACGAGGTGCACTGGTCGGGGGTCCTCACCCCTGGCCTGGTCAACGCCCACTCCCACCTGCAGTACACCGGCATGGCCGCGGTGGGCCGGGGGTCGTACGCGGGCTTCGACGACTGGGACGACGCGTTCACGCCGGTGTATCGCGCGGGTCACGACTGGGCTCGGGATGCCGCGTCCGGCGCGCTCCAGATGATCGCCGCCGGCACGACCGCCGTCGCCGACATCGTCACCGACGTCGAGGCCGCCTCGGCGTTGCACGACGCGCGGCTGCACGGCATCACGTACTGGGAGGTGATGAGCTGGACCAACGCCGCCTGGGCCGAGCGCGGCCGCGCCGAGGTGGAGGCCCGGCTCGACGCGCTGCCCTCCCCGCCCGGCACCGGACTGTCTCCGCACGCGCCGTACTCGCTCGACGTCGAGCCGCTGCTCGAGATCCCCGACATCGTGCGCGAGCGGGGCAGCCGCCTGCACCTGCACCTGGGCGAGGCCGCGTTCGAGCGCGAGCACGGCGAGGCGGTGCCGTGGCAGAAGCAGCGTCCCGCGAGCTTCCGTGCCCTGCGCGACGAGGGGTTCGGCACCGGGGCGACGGAGTTCGTCGACGAGCTCGGCGTCTTGGGACCCGACTGCCACATCGCGCACGGGGTGTACATGACGGCGCGCGACCGGGCCATCCTGCGCGCCCGGGGGACGACCGTCGCCCTGTGTCCGCGCTCGAACGCGGTCATCGGCCTCGACGAGCCGCCGGTCGCGGCCTACCTCACCGAGGGCAACGCGCTGGCCGTGGGCACCGACTCGCTGGCATCCAGTCCCTCGCTCGATCTGCTCGCCGACGTCGCCGAACTGCACCGGCTCGCGCGAACGCAGGGGTACGTCAACCGCGACCTGCCCGAGCTGCTGCTGCGCGCGGCGACCCTCGGCGGCGCGCACGCGATGGGCCTCGACACCGGCCCCGCCCGCACCGGGTATCTCGCGGTCGGCGCCGTGGCGGATCTGGCGTTCTTCGACGTCCCGGTGTCGGAGGTGGATGCCACGATCGAACACCTCGTGGTGGCCGGGGCGGGAACGGCGGCGGCGACCTTCATCGACGGCGAGGCGCGCTTCGTCACCGACACCTTCACCCGCGAGACAGGAGTGCCCGCATGACCGATGGAGCCGACACCACTCGGGCTGAGGACGACCGTCCGCAGACCGCACGGCTGCTCGACCTCGAGCCGCACCCCGAGGGCGGGTGGTTCCGCCGCATGTGGACGGGGTCGTACGCCGTCGACACGCCCGCGGGCCCGCGGCCCGCGGCGACCTGCATCCACTACCTGCTCCGGCCCGACGAGCGCAGCGCCTGGCACGTCGTAACGAGCGACGAGGTCTGGCTGTGGCACGGTCCCGGGGCGCTCGAGCTCTCGCTGGGTGGAGCGGGGGTCGAGCCGGGCGCGGCGGAGACGGTCACCCTCGGCCCCGACCTCGCTGCGGGACACGTGCTGCAGCACACCGTGCCCGCGGGCGTGTGGCAGGCGGCCCGGCCCGCCGGCGACGCCGAGGTCGTCGTGAGCTGCCTCGTGTCGCCGGGGTTCAGCTTCGAGGATTGGCGTCTGGCGGAGTAAGGGGCGCGTCGGCAGGATGCCGTGACCCGGGGCCGGGTCCGGACCCGCCGCACCCCCGTCGCCCTGCACGGCAGCCCGCACTCGACCCGCAACAGCCCTGCCGGCCCCGCGACGCCCCGTGTCGCCAGATTTCACGGGTGACCGTCCCCGAAACATGCCCCGGATACGCTGTGACCATCACAGCACTCCGGGGATGACCCCGATACGTCCACGAGGAGACATCGTGACCGCTCTCGCACGCCTGCGCCGCGCCGCCGCCCTGACCGCCGTGGCCGCGGCCACCGTCGTGTCGCTGACCGCCTGCGCCTTCGCCCCCACCGGCTCCGACGCCGGCGCCGCACCCGCCACCGAGGGAGCGCTGCAGACCGTCACGGCCGGCAAGCTCACGATCGCCACGGGCGAGCCCGCGTTCTCGCCGTGGGTCGAGAACGACGACCCCGCCTCGGGCGAGGGCTTCGAGGCCGCGGTCGCCGACGCCGTCGCGACGCAGCTCGGCTTCTCGAAGGACGACGTCGTGTGGGTGCGCAGCACCTTCGACAGCGCGATCGCCCCCGGCGCCAAGGACTGGGACCTCAACCTGCAGCAGTTCTCGATCACCGAAGAGCGCAAGCAGGCCGTCGACTTCTCGTCGCCGTACTACACGACCACCCAGGCCGTCGTCACGACCGGCACCTCGCCCGCCGCGTCCGCCACCACCGTGGCCGAGCTGAAGAAGCTGCCCGTGGGCGTCATGAGTGCGACCACGAGCTACCAGGTCGCCGCCGACCAGCTCGGCACCGCCAACCTCAGCGTCTACAACTCCAACGACGACGCCGTCGCCGCCCTGCAGTCCGGCCAGGTCGATGCGATCGTGGTCGACCTGCCCACCGCGTTCTACCTCGCCGGGGCCGTGCTCGACGACGGCAAGGTCGTCGGTCAGCTGCCCGACTCCTCGGCCGGTGGCGACGAGCTCGCGTTCGTGCTGCCCAAGGGCTCGCCTCTGACGGCGCCCGTCACCGACGCGGTCGACGCCCTGCGCGCCGACGGCACGCTCGACGAGTTGCAGCAGACCTGGCTCGGGGGCACCGACGCCGCTCCCGTCCTGAAGTAACACCCCGTGGCATCCACCCCGTCCGACGCCGCGTGGCGGCCGAGCGAGCTCGAGCTCGGTCGGCGCGCCACACGGCGTCGGCAATCGACGAAGTCGGTGCTGATCGCGCTTGTCAGCTCGGTCGTGTTCGTCGTCGTGGTCGGCTGGGCGATCCTGTCGAGCCCCGGGTGGGAAGACGTGCGGCGCGCGTTCTTCGACCCCGAGATCGCGCTGGCGAGCTTCCCGTCGATCCTCGCGGGGCTGTGGGTCAACATCCAGGTGCTGTTCGTCGCGGCGATCGCCGTCGCGATCCTCGGCACGACGCTCGCCGTGCTGCGCTCGCTGCGCGGGCCGGTGTTCTTCCCCCTGCGCGCCCTCGCGACGATCTACACCGACCTGTTCCGCGGCGTCCCGCTGCTGATCGTGCTGTACCTGGTGGGCTTCGGCCTTCCCGCGCTCGGCGTCTTCGGCCGCGTGCCCGTGGTGCTGTGGGGCACGATCGCGATCGTGCTGACCTACTCGGCCTACATCGCCGAGGTGCTGCGCGCGGGGATGGAGGCCGTGCACCCCTCTCAGCGCGTCGCCGCCCGCTCGCTGGGCCTCAGCCACGCGCAGACGCTGCGGATCGTCGTGATCCCCCAGGGTGTGCGCAAGGTCGTGCCGGCGCTCATGAACGACTTCGTGTCGCTCCAGAAGGACGTCGGGCTCATCTCCGTCCTCGGAGCGGTGGATGCCGTCCGTGCGGCCCAGATCGCCTCGGCTCAGGCCTACAACTTCACGCCGTACATCGTGGCGGCGCTGCTCTTCGTGGCGATGGCGCTGCCGATGATCCGCCTCACCGATTACGTCTCGGCGCGGTTGGCGAAGCGCGAGCAGATGGGCGGGACCGTATGACCGTGCTCGACGTCCGCAGCGTCCGCAAGGCCTTCGGCGACCACGTGGTGCTCGACGGCATCGACCTCTCGATCGACCAGCACGAGGTGGTCGTGCTCATCGGCGCCTCCGGGTCGGGCAAGTCGACGCTGCTGCGCACGATCAACCTGATCGAGCGCGTCGATGACGGGCAGATCCTGCTCAACGGCGACGACCTCACCGATCCGACGATCGACCCCGACGCTGCGCGCGCCCGTATCGGCGTCGTCTTCCAGCACTTCAACCTCTTCCCTCACCTGCGCGTGATCGACAACGTCACGCTCGCCGCGCGCAAAGTGCACGGGATGCCGAAGGCCGAGGCCTACGCCCGCGGCACCGAGCTGCTGGAGCAGCTGGGGCTCGGGGCGAAGGCGCGGGAGTTCCCCGACCGCCTCTCGGGCGGTCAGCAGCAGCGCGTCGCGATCGTGCGCGCCGTGATGACGAACCCCGAGCTGCTGCTGCTGGATGAGATCACCTCCGCGCTCGACCCGCAGCTCGTCGGCGAGGTGCTCGACCTCGTGCGTGTGCTGCGCGACCGCGGCTCGACGATGCTCATGGCGACGCACGAGATGTCGTTCGCGCGCGAGGTGGCCGACCGCATCGTGTTCATGAAGGGCGGCCGCATCGTCGAGCAGGGCACGCCCGCGCAGATCTTCGACGCCCCGCAGCGCCCCGAGACGATCGCGTTCCTCGAGCGCGAGCGCCGCGGCGGCGCCCTGTAGCGCGGCACCCCGCGGTGGAGGTCCCTGAGCATGTCGAAGGGTCCGGACCCGCTAGCGTGGCGTCGCTGCGGCGGAGGGCCCTCAGCCTGTCTCAGGGGCCGGGCCCGGTCGAGCCCCGTTCCGAGCGCGCGACGACACCGGATGCCACGACAGCACGTCGGCATCCGGTGTCGTTCCGCCGAGGGTTAGAGCCCTCCGCGGGTCATGCGCGGGAGCGGCGGCGCAGCAGCACCCCTCCCATCAGCAGCGCGAGCAGACCGGCGAGGCCGAGGCCGAGGGCCGCGGGGCCATCGGTTCCGGTGACGGCGAGCGTCTTCGCGGCGCTCGGCGACAGCGGCGTCACCGCGCTCGCCGAGGCGACCGAGCCGACGACGGGGGTTCCGCCGGTGCTCACGTGACCGCCGGGGGTACCGGGGGTGCCGGGCGTGCCGGGCGTTCCGGGCGTGCCGGGCGTTCCCGGGGTGCCGGGCGTGCCGGGGGTGCCGGGGGTGCCGGGCGTTCCGGGGGTGCCGGGCGTTCCGGGGGTGCCGGGCGTTCCGGGGGTGCCGGGGGTTCCGGGGGTTCCGGGGGTGCCCGGAGTACCAGGGGTCCCCGGGGTTCCGGGCGTGCCACCGGTGTGCGAGCCCTCGGTCGTGCTGTCACCGATGACCGAGACGGCGTTTCCGCCGATCGTGACGGGCAGCTGGATCGGGATGATCAGCTGGTTACCACCGCCGAGGCTGTCGGTGCCGTCGGTGATGATGCCCCCAACGACACCCTCACCGTTCGCACCGCCGGTGGTCGTCGCACCCGTCGAGGTGCTGTCACCGATGACCGAGACGGCGTTTCCGCCGACCGTGACGGGCAGGGCGATGGGGATGATCGCCTGATTGCCGCCGAGGACGCTGTCGGTGCCGTCGGTTTCGACGTTGCCCACCGAACCGCCGGTGGTGCCGCCGGTGGTGGTGGCGTCTTCGGTGTGGCTGTCGCCGATCACGGAGACGGCGTTGCCGCCGATCGTGACGGGCAGGGCGATCGGGATGATCGCTTGGTTGCCGCCGAGGACGCTGTCGGTGCCGTCGGTTTCGACGTCGCCGACCGAGCCGCCGGTGGTGCCGCCGGTGGTGGTGGCGTCTTCGGTGTGGCTGTCGCCGATCACGGAGACGGCGTTTCCGCCGATCGTGACGGGCAAGGCGATCGGGATGATCGCCTGGTTGCCGCCGAGCAGGCTGTCGGTGCCGTCGGTGATGACGTCGCCGGTGTAGCCGGTGCCGGTGGTGCCGCCGGTGGTGGTGGCGTTCTCGCTGTGGCTGTCGCCGATGACCGAGACGGCGTTGCCGCCGATGGTGAGGGGCGCTTCGATCGGGATGATCGCCTGGTTGCCGCCGAGGAGGCTGTCGCTGCCGTCGGTAGTGACGTCGCCGACCGAGCCGCCGGTGGTGCCGCCGGCGGTGGTGGCGTCTTCGGTGTGGCTGTCGCCGATGACGGAGACGGCGTTTCCGCCGATCGTGACCGGAACCTCGACCGGCGCGACGACCTGGTTGCCGCCCGCGACGCTGTCGGTGCCGTCCGTGGTCGCCCCCGGCGTCTCCTCGACGTACACCGGCATGGTGTGCAATTCGGGAGCGGCCTCCGGAGCGGGCTCCGGCGCCGCCTCGGGCGCGGGCGTCGAGGTGTCGGCATCTTCGCTGTGGCTGTCGCCGATCACCGAGACGGCGTTGCCGCCGACGGTGACGGGCACGTCGATCGAGATGATGCCCTGGTTTCCCGAGGCCACTCCGTCGCTGCCGTCGGTGGTGGCCACCGGGGCGGCATCCGGCGCGGGGGCCGAGGTGTCGGCATCCTCGCTGTGGCTGTCTCCGATGAGCGAGACGGCGTTGCCGCCGACGGTGACGGGCAGGTCGACCGAGATCGCCGCCTGGTCGCCCGAGAGCAGACTGTCTGCCCCCGAGGTCTCCGCGGCATTGGCGATGCCGCATCCGAGGACGGCCAAGCCGCCCCCGACGAGCGCGCCCAGCAGGGCACGCGAGTAGAACTTGCGCATGAGAGTTTCTCCTGTGTGTGAATGAGGGTGCGCGAACGCGCGGGGTCGTCTGCCGTGCGGGGCACGGCGCGACCGTCCTCAGTCAGGAGAGACGTCGGTGGCGAAGACGGGGCTCCCCGGCAGGTCGTCGTCGACGCCGCGGTGGAGAGCGAGTAGCAGCAGCCCGGCGCCGAGTACGGCGTCGGCGGGCGTTGCGAAGGGTGTGGCGGCCGTCGGAGTGCTTCCGGATGCCGATGACGAGGCCGGAACACCCGAGACGACGTCTGCGCCGAGAGGCGCGGGTGCGTCGGCGGGAGTCACGGGGGATGCCGGGGCCGCGGCGGCCTGCGCCGACGGTGCGGAGTGCGCGGCCGCGGTGAAGAACGCGGCGGTCTCGCGCGCCTGCGCGGTGAGCGCACCGGTGAGGGCGGCCGGGGAAGCCGTTGCCGACGCGCTCACCGGCGTCGGGGGCGCGGTGTCGGCGGCGGGAGTCGCGGCCGGGGGAGCGACGTCTCCGCCGAGGTCGACCGGCTCGACCGGGAACGACGGCGCGGGGACGACCGGGACGACGGGGTCGACCGAGGGCAGCTCGCCCACGATGACGGGGACCGTCCCGTCGACGGCGTCTCCGACGTCGGTGACGACCTCGCCGAGGCCCGTGTCGCCCACGACGGGTCCGACCACCGGGAGCGATTCGACGGTGTCGACGATCGGCTCGACGATCGTGCCGACGACGCCGGAGTCGATGACGTCGGAGACGCCCTGCGTCGTGTCGGCGACGACGGTGTCGACCGTGTCGAGGGCCCCGCCGGTCACGTCGTCCACGGTGTCGGCGACGGAGCCGGCCGTGTCGGTGACGGTGTCGGTCACCGTGTCGGTGATCTCGGCGACCGGGGCCGCCACGGGCTCGGGCAGAGCCTCTGAGACGGTGTCGGTGACGGATGCCGCAGTGTCGGCGACGTGATCGGTGACCGGTTCGACGACGTCGGTGATCGGCTGGGCGACCTTCTCGACCGTGTCGGTCGCGTCATCGACCGTCGAGGTGATGCCTCCGAGGAGTCCTGATCCGCTGCCGTCCTCGGCGGAAGCCGACGACACCGACAGGACGAGCGAGAGGAACGCGAGGGCGAATGCCGCGCAGGCGCCGAGGAGGAGCAGTCGCAGCGTGTGCGACACCCCTCGCTTCGCCATGGCATCCATCGATGCACCCCCAGAGAATCGTCGGCGATTCTGCGCGGGCCACGGTACGCCTGCGGTCGCGGCTCCGAAAGAGGCCGGGTGAAATCCCAGTAGTCGGAGGGTTGCCGCGCGGTGACGGGCGACACGCCGGATGGAAAAAAAGATTTGACAGAGGGGGGCTCGGATCGGTAGTGCTCCGGCGAGTTATCCCCCGAGTTGTACACATGTGGAGTCCCTAGCGCAGAACCTTCAAGGCGAAGTTCACGCAGGTTTTACGCAGGAAACCTGTGGACAGAGATTGTCCAGATCAGAACTGTTTTTGAGCGCCAAATTGGCATCCATCCACCGAGTTCTCCACAGTAGTTGTGCACAGACGTGGCGGCGTTTCCCGCAAACTCTCCACAGAGTTATCCACAGGCCTGTTTGCATGTGGGGACCGTGGTATCTAGCGTGGGTCCAGCCCGTCGGGCATCCCGCTCACCAGCCGCGCGCGTCGATGTCGGAACTCCCTGATTCCATGCTGACGAGGTCGTCCCACCCGCAGTGTTTCCGATCCCCCTCACGCGCGCGCGTGGGGCGGTGACGGGGCGTCCGAGCACAGAAGGAGAGCACGTGGCCATCGCCGACATCGCCGAAGACCGTCTCGGAAAAGCACCGCGTCCCGAGCGCACGCCGCCGCACGACATGCTGGCCGAGCAGAGCGCACTGGGCGGCATGCTGCTGTCGAAAGACGCCGTCGCCGATGTGATCGAGACCCTCCGCGGCCCCGACTTCTACGTGCCGAAGCACGAGCTGATCTTCGAGGCCATCCTCACCCTCTACTCGCACGGCGAGCCCACCGACGTCGTCGCCGTGACCGACGAGCTCATCAAGACCGGCGAGCTGCAGCGCGCCGGGGGTGCGGACTACCTCCACACGCTCACCTCGATCGTGCCCACGGCGGCCAACGCCGGCTACTACGCCTCGATCGTCTCGGAGCGCGCCATGCTGCGCCGCCTCGTCGAGGCCGGCACGCGCATCGTGCAGATGGGTTACGCCGGCGAGGGCGACCCGGTCGAGCTCGTGAACAGCGCGCAGGCCGAGATCTACAACGTCTCGGGCGACGACAGCGCCGAGGACTACATCCCCCTGACGGTGGCGGTGGATGCCGCGGTCGACGAGATCGAGGCCGCTCGCGGCCGCGACGGGTCGATGACCGGCATCCCCACCGGCTTCGCCGGACTCGACCAGCTCACCAACGGCCTGCACCCCGGTCAGATGATCGTGCTCGCCGCGCGTCCCGCGATGGGTAAGTCGACGCTCGCGCTCGACTTCGCCCGCGCCGCCGCGATCAAGTCGAACGCCCCGTGCATCTTCTTCTCGCTCGAGATGGGGCGCAGCGAGATCGCCATGCGTCTGCTCAGCGCCGAGGGGGCCATCCCGCTGCAGAGCATGCGCAAGGGAACCCTCGACTCCCGTGACTGGACGACCGTCGCCGCCACCCGTGGTCGCATCAACGACGCTCCCCTCTACATCGACGACAGCCCGAACATGACGCTGGTCGAGATCCGCGCGAAGTGCCGTCGCCTCAAGCAGCGCGAGGGTCTGAAGATGGTCGTCATCGACTACCTGCAGCTGCTCACGAGCGGTAAGCGCGTCGAGTCGCGCCAGCAGGAGGTCAGTGAGTTCTCGCGTGCCCTGAAGCTGATGGCGAAGGAGTTGCAGGTTCCCGTCATCGCCCTCTCGCAGCTGAACCGTGGCGCCGAGCAGCGCGCCGACAAGAAGCCGGCCCTGTCCGACCTGCGTGAGTCGGGCTCGATCGAGCAGGATGCCGACATGGTGGTGCTGCTGCACCGCGAGGCGGCCTACGAGAAGGACTCCCCGCGCGCCGGCGAGGCCGACCTCATCGTCGCGAAGCACCGTAACGGTCCGACCGACACGATCACGGTGGCGTTCCAGGGTCACTACTCACGCTTCGCCGACATGGCGCCGGGGATGTGACTCGGGGCTCACGGCCTCTCTAGGGATTCATCTGAAATGCCCCTTTCGCGGGGGATTGTCCACGCGGTGCCCAGGAGGGCACTTCGATGAATGAGATCTGCCTGTTGCCGGTGCGCTGACAAGTTCACCTGGTACGCCGATCAAGCGATTGACGAGGAAGTCAAGGCAGGCAACGCGGACTCGTAGGAGGGCGTCGTCGGTCGCGCGCGCTTCTTTCTCGCGCATTGAGGTGCTCCCGGCCTCATCGCAGGCCGGGAGCACCTGGGGTCAGCGAGTGTCAGGACGCGTGGGCGCGTTCACGCTTTCTTCGGTCGACGGATCGCCGCCGTGCAGTGCCTTGGCCAGACGCCACGCCAGAGCACATACGCCCCACACGACAGCGCAGATACCCACCGCCAGTGCGAGGAGCGGTGGCGGCGTCAGTTCGCCTCGTGTGCCTTGGAGGTCTGCTGCGACCGCATCCGCGTAGATGGTCGAGCCGCCCCACCAAACCAGGACGACACCGACGATCAGAGCGACGCCGGCGAAGATCGGTTTGCTCAGCACGTGACTCTCCCGCCTCAGGGGTTGCATTTCGCGGCGACTGTTGCGTCGTACCCGACGTCCGGACGCCAAGAGTCGAGGTTCCACGGGGTCTTCTGGTTTCCCGCGTTCATCCAGTGACAGACGAGCTGATCGTGGTACTTCCGAGCCTCGTAGGTTGAGGGAACGATGTCGTCGTATGCCTGGATCCCTGTGGATCGCGGCACTCGCTGCCAGTTGACTCCCGATTTCGGGTAGACCGACACGGTCGTCGTCCCCGCGCCTGAATTGATATTCAGGACGATCTTCGAGTAGTAGGAGTTGCTGCCCGGGAGGGTCTGAGTCGGGTCCGCAACGATGGGGTACACGTACTCTCGCGCGGTGTGGTCGACGACCTGCGTGAGAGTCGAGCCATCGACCACGTAGTGAGTAGGAACGGAGGTTCCAGTCGCGTCGACCGCCCAAGGGTCGTAGAGCGAACTGATCATGACGCCGTCCCGCCAGACCGACACTGCGCCGTCTACGAGGTCCTGTCGGAGTTCCCCCATCTGCGAGTAGTCGTAGGAGTAGTGGCTCGGTGCACTCACGTCCTCAAGGATGGATGCGAACGTGAGGTGGTCATCCTTGACGACCACAGAGGTCGACGACCCATTGTTGTTGTCGAAGGTCGGCGCCAGCGGGTCATCTGAGGCCAGAACCGCGTCGGCGCTCACCGGCAGTGCAACCGCGTAGTCCACTCCGTCAATGGTCATCTTCACGGGCTCGGACGGCTCGAGAGGGGTAGTTACGGCGCCAGAATCGACGTCATAAACGAGGCCGTCGGGAGTCTGGACGGCGTCATCATGGGCGCCCGAGGCGACATCGGGGGCCGCGTCTCGGATGAGATCGAACGCTGAATCCGTTCTGTCGTCGGCTACTGCAGGTAGCGGTGCAACCGTTGCCAGGATGATCGTTGCGATGCCCAACGCGCCGACGATCGCAAGGCGGCGTGCCCTTTGTGGAGCCTTCACGTGTCAAACCCTTTCTTGGTGTGACTCTCGTTCGGCTCTCCCCGGGCGTCACGCTATCGGCTGTGGCTCCGCGCGGTCTGTCCCCTCTTCGGAGGACCCCGCGCCACCTGCAGAGCAACGTTTTCACCCCCAACACCGAGGCGACCTGCGCGGGCGTCAGAACTGCATCCGCCTCTGGCGTGGCTGCGGCCTTCCGCGAATGGGCGGCCAATCGGCCGGATCCTGCCGATCTGTCGATCCGCACCACGAGGAATCGACCTCTCGGCAGACCACCCGCACACGACGCCGACGTACTGTCTCCCTTGCGCCCGCCGGCGCCGAACGGAGGAGAACAGCATGGTCAGTGAGTCGCTCGTCGACGTCGCGGTGGTTTCGCACTGGATCGATGGCGCGGAGCGCCCCTCGACCTCGGGACGCACCGCGCCCGTGTACAACCCCGCCACCGGCGCCGTCCAAGCGGAGGTCGCTCTGGCCGACCAGGCCGAGATCGACGAGGCCATCGCCTCGGCGGAGCGCGGCTTCCGCGAGTGGTCGCAGTACTCGATCGCGAAGCGGCAGTCGGTGCTGTTCGCGTTCCGTGAGCTGCTGAACGCCCGCAAACCCGAGCTCGCCCGCCTCGTCACCAGCGAGCACGGCAAGGTCGTCTCCGACGCGATGGGCGAGATCCTGCGCGGCCAGGAGGTCGTCGAGCTCGCGACCGGGTTCCCGCACCTCATCAAGGGCGCGTACAGCGAGAACGCCTCCACCGGCGTCGACGTCTACTCCCTCAAGCAGCCGCTCGGCGTGGTCGGGGTCATCTCGCCGTTCAACTTCCCCGTGATGGTGCCGCTGTGGTTCGTGCCGATCGCGCTGGCCGCCGGCAACGCGGTCGTGCTCAAGCCGAGCGAGAAGGACCCGTCCGCGGCGCTGTGGATCGCGAAGCTGTGGAAGGAAGCCGGTCTCCCCGACGGCGCCTTCACCGTGCTGCAGGGCGACAAGCTCGCCGTCGACGGTCTGCTGACCAGCCCCGTCGTGCAGTCCATCTCGTTCGTGGGCTCGACGCCCATCGCGCAGTACATCTACGAGACCGCCTCGAAGCACGGCAAGCGCGTGCAGGCGCTGGGTGGCGCGAAGAACCACATGCTCGTGCTCCCGGATGCCGACCTCGACCTCGTGGCCGACTCGGCCGTCAACGCCGGATACGGCGCGGCGGGCGAGCGCTGCATGGCCATCAGCGTCGTGCTCGCGGTCGAGCCCGTCGCCGACGACCTCGTCGCGAAGATCAGCGAGCGCATCGCGAAGCTCCGCATCGGCAACGGCGCCGGGACCGACGGCGCGGAGCCCGACATGGGTCCGCTCATCACCGACGTGCACCGCGACAAGGTGTCGTCGTACGTCGACATCGCCGAGGCCGACGGGGCGAAGATCGTCGTCGACGGCCGCGGCTTCACCGTCGACGGGCACGAGGACGGCTTCTTCTTCGGACCGACCCTCATCGACGGCATGCCCACGACCTCGCGCGCCTACACGGAGGAGATCTTCGGACCCGTCCTCTCGATCGTGCGCGTCTCGTCGTACGAAGAGGGTCTCGACCTCATCAACAGCGGTGAATTCGGCAACGGCACCGCGATCTTCACCAACGACGGGGGAGCCGCGCGGCGGTTCCAGAACGAAGTGCAGGTCGGCATGATTGGCATCAACGTGCCCATCCCCGTCCCCGTGGCCTACCACTCGTTCGGCGGGTGGAAGAAGTCGCTCTTCGGCGACGCGAAGGCCTACGGCGTGCACGGCTTCGACTTCTTCACGCGCGAGAAGGCCGTCACGAGCCGCTGGCTCGACCCCGCCACCCACGGCGGCATCAACCTGGGCTTCCCGCAGAACAGCTGAGCTCCCTCTCCTCCCGGGTGAGGGGTCAGAATTCGTCGCCTGGGACGCGCCAGAGCGACAGATCTTGACCCCTCACGCGCGAGGGTGTCCGAGTGAACGGCCGCGGCACCCGTCACTCCGCCGTGAGGCGCAGGGCGTTCCAGAGCTCGGAGCGTCCCCCGAAGGTGTCGAGGTCGAGGCCGAGGCGGTGCGCCGCCCCGTCGACGCGGTGCCGCAGGGTGTGGCGATGGATGCCGAGGGCCCCCGCCGCCGTTCCCCACGAGCCGTTGTGCTCGAGCCAGACCTCCAGCACGCGCCGCAGTTCGGGGTCGTCATCGAGGGGGAGCAGCATGCGGCGCGCGACGTCGTGGGCGCGCGTCTGCTCGAGGTGGCCGAGGATGCCCGATCCGGCGAGCTCGTCGAAGAAGACGATCGGCTGCCGGGCCGACGCCCGCTCCTGCGCCCGCCGTGCTTCGCCGAGCGCCGCGGCGATCTGGTCCCAGCCCACGCGCGACGACACGCCTCCCGTCGGGCGATGAGGGGCCGCGGCGGTGAACAGTCCCGCGTCGTCGCCGTCGGTGTACACCGCGACGACGTGGTCGCCCTGCTGCGCGAAGAAGAGCGCTCCGGGCCGCTTCTCGGCGAGCACCTCGAGGGCGGGGATCAGCGGGTGGGAGTCGAGGGTCTGCTCCGAATCGCGCACGTCGAGCCGGGCGACGCGGAGCGGGGCCGGAGGGAGCCGACCCCAGAGGTGCTTGACCGTGTCGCCGGCGACGTCGGTGTCGCCGGCGGCGAGGAGCTCCAGGATGCCGCTGCGCAGGCGTCGACGCGCACTGTCGAGGGTGCTGCTCTGCTCGAGCGAGATGCTCGCGAGCGCGATGACGCTGTCGACGAGGTCTTGGCGGGCGCGGTCGAAGGGGCCGTTCGAGATGCCGACGGCCAGCACGCCGCGGAGGGTGCCGTGCTGCCCGAGGGTCTGCAGGGTGACCTCGCCCACCCCGCCGAGGCTCACGCGGGCCGCGGCGGCGCGTCGTCCGGCGAGGGCGGCGGCGACCGCTTCGCGCACCGGCTCGTCGAGCGCGGCGGGGATCCCCGTGGTCTCGGGGACGAGCACGAGGGCACCGGAGGCGTCGAAGAGGGCGACCCAGGTCTCCAGGGCGCGTTCGAGTTCGCGCAGGATGGCGCTGAGCCCATCCGGTCGGAGTGCGGCGCGCGCGACCCGGCGTTGCGCGAGCAGCGAGCGTTCCAGGCGTGCCCGCTCGTCGGCCGCGGTCGCGTCGGAGACGGCCTTGATCAGGCCCATGAAGGGCGTCTGGCGCGAGACCTCGATCAGCGGCATCCCGAGCCGATCGCACGCGGTGACCAGCTCGGGCGGCACCCGCTCGAGAAGGATGCCGACCGAGACGCCCAGGGCGCGCACGCCGAGGGCGACGAGGCGCTCGACGTAGTCGTCGACCGGGGCATTGTGCGGCGGGAGGAACGGGGCGCCGTCGGTGAGCAGCAGGCCGCCGGGTTCGAGCCAGGGGGTGGGGTCGGGCAGGTCGGAGTTGTGCGCCCACCGCAGGGGCGCGTCGAGGGCGTCGTCATCGACGGCGGCCAGGGGCGTCAGCCGGAACGACGGCTCGGCCATGAGGGAACGCAGGTCGGCGGGCACGCGAGGCCTTCCTCTCGGGATGCGGTTCGGGATGCCGGATGGTCGAAGAAGCGGTCCTGCGAACGACATACCGGCATCCCATGTTCGCACTCCCGTCGTGATGATGGAGGCAACCGCATCCGATCACCGGAGGACCCATGACGTTCGTCGCCGACCCCCTCACCGCTCGCAGCAACGCCGACATCTCGCAGGCCGACCGCAGCCGCGTCTTCCACTCGTGGTCGGCGCAGGGGGCGCTCGCGCCGATGCCGATCGTCTCGGGGTCCGGGTCGGTCGTGTGGGACGCCGAGGGCAACGAGTACCTCGACTTCTCGAGCCAGCTCGTGAACGTCAACATCGGTCATCAGCATCCGAAGGTCGTCGCGGCGATCCGCGAGCAGGCCGAGCTGCTCACCACCGTGGCCCCCGCGCACGCCAACGCGACGCGCGCACGCGCGGCGGAGATGATCTGCGAGCTCGCGCCCGAGGGCTTCGAGAAGGTCTTCTTCACCAACGGCGGGGCGGATGCCAACGAGAACGCGATCCGCATGGCGCGCCTGGTCACCGGTCGCGACAAGGTCATCTCGCGCTACCGCTCGTACCACGGCAACACCGGAGCGGCGATCGTCGCGACGGGCGACTGGCGCCGCATCCCGAACGAGTACGCGCGCGGCCACGTGCACGTGTTCGGCCCCTACCTCTACCGCTCGGAGTTCTGGGCGACCACCGAAGAGGAGGAGTGCGCCCGCGCGCTGCACCACCTCGAGCGCGTCATCCAGGCCGAGGGTGCCTCGACGATCGCGGCGATCCTGCTCGAGACCGTGCCCGGCACGGCGGGCATCATGACGCCGCCGAAGGGCTACCTCGCCGGCGTGCGCGAGATCTGCGACCGGTACGGCATCGTCATGATCCTCGACGAGGTCATGGCCGGCTTCGGCCGCACGGGGGAGTGGTTCGCATTCCACGCGCACGACGTCACGCCCGACCTCATCACCTTCGCCAAGGGCGTCAACTCCGGGTACGTGCCGGTGGGCGGCGTGATCATCTCGGATGCCATCGCCCACCACTTCGACGACACGGTGTTCCCCGGGGGCCTGACGTACTCGGGTCACCCGCTCGCCGCGGCGAGCATCGTCGCCGCCCTCGGCGCGATGCGCGAGGAAGGCATCGTCGACAACGCCAAGCGCATCGGCGCCGAGGTCATCGGCCCGCGTCTCGCCGAGCTCGCCGAGCGCCACGAGATCGTCGGCGAGGTGCGTGGCAGTGGCGTGTTCTGGGCGATCGAGCTGGTCTCCGACCGCGAGACCCGCACGCCCGTCACGCCCGCGACGATGGGCGCCATCAAAGCCGCCCTGCTGAGCCGCGGCCTGCTGCCCTTCATCGCCGACAACCGCATCCACGTGGTGCCGCCGTGCGTGGTGACGGAAGCTGAGGCGCGGCGGGGGCTCGAGGTCATTGATGCGGTGCTTGCGGAGGTTGGCGCGGGTGAGGCGGCTCCGTCGCTGAACTAAGCCTTCGGGCCCGGTCGCTGACCGAGCCAGCCGCGATCACCGTGCAAAGCCTTGGCCACACGCCACGCCAAAGCACACACGCCCCACACGACCGCGCAGATGCCGGCCGCGGCAGCGAAGAGCGGTAGTGGCGTCAGTTCGCCTCGTGTGCCTTGGAGGTCTGCAGCAACCGCGTCCCGGTAGATGGACGAGCCGCCCCACCACGCCAGGACGACGCCGAGGATCAGAGCGGTGCTGGCGATAGCAAGGTGGAGTGTCTTTCGTGGAGCCTTCACGGGCGTCCTTCCTTGTGGTCCTGGGGTGCGCTGGGGGCCTCCTGCGGCTGGTTTGAGGTGGCGATGGAGGTCATCGGGCCACCCAAGCTGGCGGAGGGGTTCGCGGTGCTGGCTGAGCGCTACGCGATAGTGGCGCCGATTGCGACATCGCGAGCTCTACTGGGCGGATCCCGTTGGGTGCGCCTTTGCCCACTGTTGCCACGTGTCGGATAGGGCGTCCTCGTGCGGCTGTGCGGGAAGGTGCGAGAGGTCGGTACGGGTGATTCCGAGTGTCTGAGAACGTATTTCGCCCGTGACGATGCCGCCCACGGGGGTGATTGACCAAAGGTTTCTGTCGAACATCGCGTGATGATTCGCGCATAGAGGCAAACCATTGCGGGGATCGTCGCGGCCGCCGCGAGCCTTGGACCGCAAATGCGCAGCCTGGATTGCGACCGCGACGCTCAGATCGCACACAGCACATCGCGTCCCGTAACGCTTCAGCACGGAGAATGCGAAACGGGCTTGATTCGGGCGAGCTCGACGCCTTGCCCAGACCGCTTCTGCAGGCGTCTCTTCAACCAGGGAGAAGGGCGCATCGGGCGGGGGCGGAATGGCGGTTCTGCTACGGCCCGAGAAGGTGAGCAGGGCAAGGCCGCTCGCGTAATCCATGTCTTCGACGAATGAACGATGGACCGTGCGTGAACCGCCGGCTCCCGTTGTCATCACGAAGACGGTTACCCCGGCTTCGTACGCGGCGCGGATCGACGCTATCTCGCTTCTATCCCGGCCGGGCGTCTCGGTTGCCGGAAAACGGTAGAGGATGCCATCGGCTGCTCGTTCATTCGCATACCGTCCGCCGAGGTCGAGAACCGTCAGCGCAATGCCGCTGGGGAAGGCTTCCGAGCGCGTCACCTCGAGGTCTGCGAACACGCCTCTGTAGCCGCGATACATGCCAGTCGCTCGAACAAGGTCGGCTGGAATTTCGGCCGGACCACCAGCGCGCACGAGTTGGGACCAGAGTCGTTCACGCCGCTCCTGCTCGCGATCAACTACAGCCTGCCGCTGCGCGCGCGTCTCATCAAGCTCCGCCCAGCCCGCTGGCGTGAGCTCCCAGGTGCCGTCATTGCGGTGGACGAGGAGTCCGTCCTCGACCATGCGCTGGCGTTCGAAGCTCGTTCGGTTGCGCCACTTGAGTTCGAAAGGTCGACTGGGGGGCGTAGACAAATCGTCCGCGGTCCATGAATTGCGCCACTTTTCATCCATCTCGTCCAGCGCCTCGCGCCTTTGAAGAGAGCCCCCGTGCAGGGAGAGCACCCGGAGTAGCCGCGCTCTGAGCTCGGAGGGAGAAGTCAGCGCCATTGGTACTTCCAAAGCTGGGGCGCCCGCCGAGGGAAATCGCGTCGCAACATCTTCGAACTCTATTGCTGGAATGACGGGACGGCGGTTTGTAGCCTTTCAGACGGATTCCCAGCTGTCTTGATCTGGTGCGATCGCGCGATGACCGCCGCGCCGGGCATCGAGTGCAGTCCCCGTACGATATGCGCGAACGAGCAGCACGGAGGAGGCTGAGGAAATGACCCAGCCCCTCCGCTACGCCATCAACGTCACCCTCGACGGCTGCTGCTCGCACGAGGAGGGCCTCCCGCCCGACGAAGAATCCATGGCGTTCTGGACTGACGAGCTCCGTCGCTCCGACACGCTCCTCTACGGGCGCGTCACGTATGAGCTGATGCAGGGCGCGTGGCGCCGCCCGTACTCGGGGGAGTGGCCCGACTGGATGGACGACAGCGAGGTCGCGTTCGCGGAGGTGATGGATCCGATGCGGAAGGTCGTGGCATCCGGAACCCTCGACGCAGTGGACTGGAACGCCGAACTCGTACGGGGCGACGTCGTCGACGTGGTCCGGCGGCTCAAGGAGCAGCCGGGGAGAGGAATCTCGCTCGGCGGCGTGAAGCTGCCGGCGGCGCTCGCGCCGCACGGGCTCATCGACGAGTACACATTCGTCGTGCACCCCGTGGTCGCGGGGCGAGGGCCGCGGCTGCTCGACGGCGTCGACCTCAAGCTCGAGTTGGTGGAGCGGCGGGAGTTCCGCTCGGGTGCTGTCGTGCAGCGCTACCGGGCCGACCTATAGGAAAGGGCCCCGCGCGAGCGAATCGCGCGAGGCCCCAACACCGACGTATTACGCCTGAAGGAACGGGTAGTCCGTGTACCCGCGCTCATCCGGCCCGTAGACCGAGGCCTGATCGACCTCGTTCTCGTCGGCGTTCTGCTCCCAGCGGGTGACGAGGTCGGGGTTGGCGATGGCGGGGCGGCCGACGGCGATCAGGTCGGCGATGCCTTTGTCGACGGCGGTGATGGCCTCGTCGCGGGTGGTCATCTTCGAGAAGCCGGAGTTGATGATGAAGGTGCCGCCGAAGGCGCGGCGCAAGTCCTGGATGAGGTCGCTGGCGGGGTCGGCGTGCAGCACGCTCAGGTACGCCAGGCCCAGCGGGGCGAGGCCGGCGATGAGGGCCTCGTAGGTGGCGCGGGTCTCGGCGTCGTCCTTCTCCCAGACGTCCTGGATGTTGTGGGCGGGGGAGATGCGGATGCCGACGCGGTCGGCGCCGACCTCGGCGACGACGGCCTGGGCGACCTCGATGACGAAGCGGGCGCGGGCCTCGGGCGATCCGCCGTAGCCGTCGGTGCGCTGGTTGGAGGCGGGGGAGAGGAACTCGTGCAGCAGGTAGCCGTTGGCGGAGTGCAGCTCGACGCCGTCGATGCCGGCATCCACGGCCCGACGGGCGGCCTTCACGAACTCGTCGCGGACGGTGGCGAGCTCCTCGGTCTTGAGGGCGTGGGGCACGGGGTAGGCGACCTTCGAGCCGTCGGCGAGGCGGGTGTCGCCCTCGATCGCGATCGCCGAGGGGGCGACGATGCGGTCAGTGCCGGTGATGTTGGTGTGGGTGACGCGTCCGCCGTTCATGAGCTGCATGAACACCACTCCGCCTTCGGCGTGCACGGCATCCGCGACCCTCGCCCAGCCGGCGGCCTGCTCGTCGGTGACGATTCCGGGCTGGCCGGGGTACGCCTTCGACTCGGCGCTCGGGAACACACCCTCGGTGACGAGGAGTCCGATGCCGGCGCGCTGCTCGTAGTACTTCGCGACGATCGGTCCGGGAACGCCGTCGGCGCTCGCGCGCAGGCGGGTCATGGGGGCGAGCGACACGCGGTTGCGCACGCCGATGCTGCCGACGGTGGTGGGGCTGAACAGGCTCACGGGAGTCCTTTCGTGGGGGTCACAGGGCCACGCGAACGTAACGGAGCGCGGCGACGACCTATTCCACGGGATGCACATCTGTGCAGCGGCGGGTTGACGTCGGCTGCCGCCAGGTGCTGGCATCCACACGTGGGGCTGGCTAGCGTGGCCTTTCGTCCATGGAGCAGCGCGGGGGGAACGGATGCTGATGTCGACCGGGATCGCACAAGTCGGAGCAGGACAGTGATGGCGCGCGCGCCCTGGAACCGTCCGGGCGAATCCGCCCAGACCCGCCGCCTGCGCATCGCGATGTTCTGGACAGCGGTGGTGCTCGTGGCGGCCGTGGTGGCGACGCTCGTGTACTTCGTCGTGCGGTCGGCGGGGATCGCCGGGCTCTGATTCCGACGACCTCGCCCAGCCGTCTCTTGCGGAACGACTCGCGCACGCATCCGAGCGCGAATCGTCCCGCGCGGAGATCGGTCCGCGGCCGGACTCCGCGCGCATACGATGGTGCCCCCAGTGACGCTTCGGAGGACCGCGCGATGACCGAGAACCCCCTCGCCCACCGCCTCGACTACACGCTCGACGAGCTCGACGACGCCGCGCTGACGGCATCCCCTCTCGCGCTCTTCCAGCGGTGGCTCACGGATGCCGCGGACCTCCCCGAACCGAACGCGATGGTCGTCTCGACAGTGGATGCCGAGCACCGGCCGACCTCGCGGACCGTACTGCTGCGCGGGGTCGACGACGACGGTGCGCTGTGGTTCTTCACCAACCGGGACTCGCGAAAGGGGCAGGCGTTGGCGGGGAACCCGGCGGTGTCGATCCTGTTCCCCTGGTACGCGCTGCAGCGGCAGGTGATCGTGCTCGGCACGGCCACGCCGCTGCCCGCCGAGCGGGACGACGCCTATTTCGCGTCGCGACCGCGCGGGTCGCAGCTGTCGGCCTGGGCGAGCCACCAGTCGGAGCCCGTGGCATCCCGTGCCGCGCTCGAGGAGCAGATGGCGGAGGTGTCGGCCCGCTTCGGCGACGACCAGCCCGTGCCGCGTCCGCCGCACTGGGGCGGGTATCGGGTGGAGCCGCGGGAGATCGAGTTCTGGCAGGGGCGTCCGTCGCGGTTGCACGATCGGATCGTGTTCGTGCGGGATGCCGCGGGGGAGTGGAGCGCGGTGCGACGGCAGCCGTGAGCGCCTCGAGCTGCAGATCGTTCGCCGTGTCAAGCTCTGGCATCCAGGCGGGAGCTGAGATGGTCTGGTGCTCATGGGGATGTCGGGCTTCGAGCTGAAGCGGATTGTTCTGCTCGCGTTTCCGCTGCCGATTCTTCTTGTGTTCCCGGCCGCGTTCGCCTTTCGCGGCCTGTGGCTACCGGCTCTTGCGTGCTCGCTGGGAGCGGCGGTGTACATCGTGCTCATCTGGCGATGGCAACGCGTCCGAGAAGCCGACGAAGCCCTCGCGCGTGCCGCGCTGCACGATGCGGCCGGGGCCGAGGAGAAGGAGGTGCACGTGCAGACCGCTCCTTCCACGGCCTCCGGGCCCGCACAAGGGCCACCCGCTGAAAGCTCCCCCCGCCGCCCCGCCCCGTAGATTCGATCCCATCCGCATCCGCGGGTCGCGAACTGAGTCACCACCCGGGGAGGCGAGACCATGGCGAAGAAGAACACCGACGCGCGTCAGCTTGACGAGAGAGCCTTCGTCGAGGCGACGTCGGAGGCGAAGTCGCGGTACGGCCGGTTCAACCTCGCGATCGTCGGCGCGTCGGGCGTCGGTAAGTCGTCGCTGGTCAACGCGGTGTTCGGGCGCGACTGGGCGAAGGTCGGGCGGGGGCTCCCCGTCACGCGGGGCGTGCACTTCTACAGCGACGACTCGCTCGGCATCTGGGACGTCGAGGGGTTCGAGATCGGCTCGCCCGTTCCGCCGGATCAGCAACTGCGTAACCACCTGGATGCCATCGCCGCCCACCCCGGCAACCATCAGATCTCCGTCGTCTGGTACTGCGTGCGGGCCGCCGACGACCGTCTCACTCCGGCCGACATCGCCATGATCCGCGAGCTCGACGCGCGGGGGCTGCCGGTGATCCTCGTGTTGACGAAGGTCGACTGGATCAAGAACCCGATCACCGGGCACCAGGGCGTCGCGAAAGACCTGCAGGCGTTCGTCGACTGGCTCAACGACCCCGTCGACCCGTCAACGGGCGAGCGCATCCGCATCCCGTACCGACAGGTCATCCTCACCTCCACCCGCGACCGGCACGGGAAGGGGAAGGGGCACGGCCTCGGTGACCTTGTCACGGAGACCCTCGAACTCGCCCCCGACCGCGACAAGGACGCCTTTCGCATCGCACAGCGACTCAACCTCCCGTGGAAGAGGGAGATGGCGCGGCCGATCATCGCCGCGGCGTCCGCAGCGGCCGCGGGGGCGGCATCCGTTCCGCTTCCTGTGTCGGATGCTGTCACGCTGGCGCCGATCCAGCTGACGATGATGGGACGCATCGCCGCCATCTACGACCTCGAGGTCAAGACGATGCTCTCGGCGGGGGCCCTCGCGCAGTTCGGCGTGCAGGTGGCCGGGCGAGCGCTCGCGACGAGCTTCCTCAAGCTCATCCCGGGCGCGGGGATCGTCGTGAACGCGGCCGTGGCGGCAGCGCTGACGGCAGCGACGGGCGAGAGCTGGCTCAAGATCTGCGAGCTGCTGCACACCGGCAAGATCGACGTGCGCAAGCTCGACCAGGAGTGGGCGAAGTACGCGCCGAGCTTCATGGACGTCGCGCGCAAGCTCGTCGAGCGGCGGGTGGGGCGGAAGTAGATCACCGGGGCGGCACGCGGAGCACGCAGCGAGTGGATGCCGGTAGGCCGCCGTTGCGCGCATCTCGGTCGGTCACGGCATCCGTCATGACGACCCTCGCCGCCACGGGGCGTGAAACCCTGGATCCACGATGACCGACACCACCCCCGCCGACCGCCTGCGCGCGGCGCTCGCGCACTCCGACGCCTCGGCGCGCCTGCAAGCGGCGCTCGCCGCGGGGACGCGGCCCGACGACAGCTACATCGCCGAGCTCGTGGCCCGGTGCGCGGTGGAGCCCGACTTCTTCGTGCGCGACATGCTCACGTGGGCGCTCACGCGTCACGACGCGACCCGGACCGTCGCGGAGCTGCTGCCCGAGGTGGCATCCGAGGTCCCGCAGGCGCGGAGCCAGGCCCTGCACACGCTGTCGAAGATCGGCGACCCCGCTGCGTTCGCCGTGATCACGCCGGTGGTGCTGCGCGATCGGCATCCCGAGGTGGCGCGGGCGGCGTGGCGCACGGCATCCGGGCTCGTTCCCGACGACGCCCACGAGTCGCTCGCCGACGAGCTCGCGACCCAGTTCGGACGCGGCGACCACGACACTCAGCGGAGCCTGAGCCGCGCGTTCGCGGCCATCGGGTACCGCGCCGAAGCCGCCGTCGAGCGCGCGGCGGCCTCGCCCTACGACGTCGTGAGCGCGCACGCGCGGGCGACGGCGATCGTCATGGACGACCCCGACACCGAGTTCGCCGAAGCGGTGGTCGAGGCGCGGCGCGTGGTGGCGCAGCGGGCGCTGCCCGAGGAGGACTGACCCGGGTCAGCCCCGGTGCACCTCGACCGCTCTCGAGAACAGGTGGACGAGGAACGCCCCGATCAGCAGGACCGGCGCGACACCGATCATCGACACCAGCGGTGACCCGGTGTCGGTCGACGACGTCGCGAACGCCACGACGAAGCCCACGACCACGCCGAGCGCGGCCACGGCGAGAGCGATCGCGCGCGTCGCGGGGGAGGCGCGGTGGACGGCGACGATCATCAGGATCGCCAGGGCGAACATCGTCGCCGCGGCGACGAGGAAGAGCGGGGATCCGCCGCTGATCGCGAGGAAGCCGGCGCCGCCGACCACGAACAGAACGCCCACCACGTACGCGAAGATCCGTGCGCGCCGCACGCGCGTCTCGGGTGGGAGGTTCCGCAGGGAGCCTGTCGTCATCCGTGTCTTCCGATCGTCATGGAAGTGCCAGGCTACCGGGACGGATGCGGGGCGGGGAAGGGCGGTGCCGGCCCGCATCGGATGCCGGGGGAGGGGGCGCGCGCCGGTCCTCGCGGGCGAACGATCGGCCCCCGCCCGCCGGGGAGGGTGGCCATTTCGTCCCGTGATTCCGCGGAAACCCGCCGCGAGACTTTCCGTCAAGCCCCCACCCCTCTCAGGGATCTCCACAACCCGGTCCAGTACCGTCTCACCCGGTCTGCGCGACTCCACGTGCTCAGGTCGACCCAACGACGTCGTCGACGAGCGCCCGTATCGCGCGCCGGACGAACGACGACGAGACGGGAGGCGACGGCATGACCACGATGGCGACCCCTCGCGTCCAGGCCGTGCCGTCGGCACCCGCTGCTCCGACGGCGGCGCGCCACCTTCCCTCGCTCACGGGCCTTCGCTGGGCGACCGCGATGCTCATCTTCGGTCACCACCTCATGGCGGTCGAGTACTTCGGCGGAACAGCCGGCGACGTGTGGGCCTTCGTCTTCGAGGCCGGAAAGACCGGCGTCACGCTCTTCTTCATCCTCTCGGGGTTCGTGCTGGCCTGGGGCTTCAAGCCGCAGCAGAGCGCGGGCTCGTTCTGGTGGCACCGCTTCGCGCGCATCTACCCGCTGCACCTCGTGGGCGTCGGTCTCGCGCTCGTCGCCGCCGCGACCCTCGTGCCCGAGATCCGCACCGACGGCGCCGCCCCGCTCGCGGCGAATGTGCTGCTGATCAACGGGTGGGTGCCCGACTGGTGGCAGGCCGGCAACCCCGCCAGCTGGTCGCTCGTGTGCGAGGCGTTCTTCTACCTCAGCTTCCCGTTCCTCATCCGCCCGCTCGTGCGGCTCTCCGCCCGTTCCCAGACGATCACCGTCGGCATCGCACTCGCGCTCGTCGCGCTGGCCCCGCAGATCGCCGCGCTCTCGCCGGTGCCGATGTCGGCGGCATCCACTCCCCTCCTGCGGCTGCCGGAGTTCGTCGTCGGCGTCACCCTCGCGCTGCTCGTGAAGCGCGGGGCGTGGATGCCACCTCGGGTGCGCTTCGTGCTGCCGCTCGCGGTCGTCGGCTACGCCCTGTCGGAGGCGCCGACGCTGCCCGGCACCGACGTGCACCCCGGTCTCGCGGTGACCGTCGGGGCCTTCGCTCTGCTCGTGGCCTCGCTGGCCTCGGCCGATGCGCACCGCTCGTCGACGTTCCTCGCGCGTCCGCTCTGGCAGGAACTCGGGCGCGTGTCGTTCGCCTTCTACCTCGTGCATCTGCTGGTGATCGCGTCGGTGTCGTCTGCTTGGCCCGACGGGCACCCGCAGCTGCCGTGGCGCCGTGCGGTTCTGCTCGCGCTCGCCGCGTTCGGGATCGCGCTCGCCCTGGCGTTCGTGATGCACAAGCTGGTCGAGGTGCCCGCGCAGCGGTGGCTGCTGACCTACGACCGATCGCGGAGGAATCGCGTGGCCGGAGTCGGGTCCGTTCGCTAGGCTCGCCGGATGTTCGGAGCCCACGCCCTCATCCTTCTGCTCGTGTGGGGCGTCGGCCTCGTCGTCATCGGGGCGGCCCTGTATTTCGTCGTGCGCCTCGCCGTGCTGCACGCGCTGAAGGCGCACACGCGGTGGGTCGACGGGGGGAAGCTGTAGCGCGTCTGCGTGCACACGCCCGGACAGGGGATCGCGGTGGAACGGGGCCGGACCGTTCTGTCCTCGCACGATCGCCTGTTCTCGCGAGGCGCGGGGTCGCGCGCGGGCCCGCAGCGCCCGGCCCGCGACACGCCCGGGCCCACCTGTCGTTCAGCAAGGCCTCGATACACTGCCCCGTGCCCGAAACACTGCTGAACCCCGACCGCGATGCCGCGCGGTCGACCGCCATCGACCCGTACGAGCTCGAGATCGCGCTGCGCGTCATCGACGCCGCCTCCTCGCTCGACCACGACGACCCCGCCTACATCGCCCTGCGCCGTCAGACCGGCAAGCTCTACAAGGACGTCAAGCGGCAGTCGCGCAAGGAGAAGCGCCAGCGCATCGCCGACGCCGACCGCGCGGTCGTGGCCGCCACCGCCACCGGCGCTCCCGATCGCATCGACGACGAGACCCGTGGCATCCCGCTGCAGGCCCGCACCGAGATGCCGTTCGCGGGCGAGCTGATCAAGGCGCGCGCCTGCTACATCTGCAAAGAGGACTACACCCTCGTCGACGCGTTCTATCACCAGCTCTGCCCCGACTGCGCGTCGATGAGCCACGAGAAGCGCGACGCCCGCACCGACCTCACCGGGCGCCGGGCCCTGCTGACCGGCGGTCGCGCCAAGATCGGAATGTACATCGCCCTGCGCCTGCTGCGCGACGGCGCGCACACGACCATCACCACGCGCTTCCCGCGTGATGCGGTGCGCCGGTTCTCGTCGCTGCCCGACAGCGCGGACTGGCTGCACCGCCTCAAGGTGGTCGGCATCGACCTGCGCGACCCGGCGCAGGTGATCGGGCTCGCCGAGTCGGTGGCGTCCGATGGTCCGCTCGACATCCTCATCAACAACGCAGCGCAAACCGTGCGGCGCTCGCCGGGAGCCTACAAACCCCTGGTGGATGCCGAACTGGCACCGCTCCCCGACGGACCGCTGCCCGAGCTCGTCACCTTCGGCCACACGAACGACGCCCACCCGCTCGCGCTCGCGCAGTCGGTGTCGGCGCACCCGATCCTCGCGTCTGCCGCCCGCACGGCCGACGAGCTGACCGCCGAGGCGATGGCGGCGGGCTCGTCGTCGCTCGAGCGGCTGATGACCGGGACGGCGATCGACGCGGGCGGCCTCATCCCCGACGAGGACCGCATCAACAGCTGGACGCAGCACGTCGACCAGGTCGAGCCCCTCGAGATGCTCGAGGTGCAGCTGGCGAACATGACCGCGCCGTTCCTGCTGGTCAGTCGCCTGCGGCCCGCGATGGCGGCATCCACGTTCGACCGGAAGTACATCGTCAACGTCTCGGCGATGGAGGGCGTGTTCGGTCGCGGCTACAAGGGCCCCGGCCACCCGCACACGAACATGGCCAAGGCCGCGTTGAACATGCTCACGCGTACGAGCGCCCGCGAGATGTTCGAGAACGACCGCATCCTGATGACCGCGGTCGACACCGGCTGGATCACCGACGAGCGCCCGCACTTCACCAAGGTGCGCCTGGCGGAGGAGGGCTTCCACGCCCCGCTCGACCTCGTCGACGGCGCGGCGCGCGTGTACGACCCGATCGTGCGCGGCGAGGCCGGCGAAGACCTGTTCGGCATCTTCTTGAAGGACTACCGCAAGAGCAGCTGGTGAGTCGCCGGGCGATCGCCGCGGCGTGAGGACCCTGGGCCTGTCGACGGGACCGGTACGCCCGGGGCGTCAGGCCGGCAGGAAGTACTCCCGCGCGAGCGGGGCGATCTCGATCCCGGATGCCGTCGCGGCGGTGACCCAGCGGAGCTCGGCGATCTCGGCATCCGGGGTCGGCTGCTGGGAGCCGATGTCGACGCGGAACACGTCGGCGACCACCTCGAAGCCGGGCTCGTTGGCCGCGGAGGCGCTGAACTCCCCGAGCGGCTCGAGGGCGTCGGGGGCGACGCGCACGCCGATCTCCTCGGCGAGCTCGCGCGCGAGCGTCTCGGCCGGGTTCTCGCCCGGCTCGGGCTTGCCGCCGGGCTGCATGAACGCGGTCGTGCCGGCCTTGCGCACGACGAGCAGGCGCCCGTCGGCGTCGGTGATCACCGCGGCCGAGACGCGGATACGGCGTGGGGCGGAAGCATCCGGAAGCACTCCCGCACGGTAGCAGTCGCGCCGGGGGTTCCTCGGTGGGGCCGGGCGTCGAACCGGCGCGGCCGCGGCCGCGCGGGCGCAGCGAGTGTCCACGAAACCCGGACGCCGGAGAATCCCGTCCGGGTGTCGTGGACACTCGGCGGGATGTTGGGGCTCGTTGCCGGTGCGGCAGAAGCGCCCGCGGCGGGCGGCGACGCACGCGCGGCGGGCGGCGACCCCAACGCGCGGGCGCGCGGCGGCGGGAGGCGCGCGGCTCGGGTCAGTGCGTCGAGCGCGGGACCGCCATCGACGGGATCGCTCCGTCGTCGGGGATGCCGTACGAGGCGATCACGCGCTCGAGGTAGCGGGTGATGACGTCCTGCTCCTCGTCGCTGAACTCGTCGAGCACGGCGTCGACGCTCGCGATCATCGGCATCAGGTGCCCCATCGCGCGGGCCATCGAGGTGTCGGTGGGCACCACGAGGACGCTCCGGCGGTCGGTGGGATGCGGGGTGCGCGTGACGTGTCCGAGATCGACGAGGCGGTCGATCGCGGCGGTGGTGGCGGCCGTCGTGAGGTCGAGGCGTCGCGAGAGCTCCCCTGGAGAGAGGGGGCCCGACATGACGAGGTGGCCCATGGCATCCAGGCCCGTCGGATTGACGGCGAGTTCACGCTGCAGCGCTTTCTCGAAGAGCGATCCGGCGGTGAAGAGGTCGCGCACGAGCGCGGTCGGGCGCCGCGTGGGCGGCACGGCGACGCCGCCGACGACGGGGGGTGGGGAGGAAGGGTTCGGCTCTTCCATGACTGGCACTCTACGCGTGATTGGGCTACCTTTCTCGTATCTCGATAATCGAGATACTCCAAAATCTAGCGAAGGCCTCCCATGACCGGCTTCCTCCGTTTCCTCACCTCGGCCCGCACGTCGTGGATCGTGCTCGTCGTGGCGTTCGCGGGCGTCGCGGCGCTGTTCGCCCTCGGCTCGGGCGCGACGAGCGACACGGCTCCGGCCACGGGTCTGCCCGACACGGCCGAGTCCGTGCAGGTGCAGAAGGTGCTCGACACCTTCCCCGACGCCGACACCACCTCGGCGCTGGTCGTGTTCGCCTCCGACGACGGCGAGGCTCTCCCCGCCGAGACGGTCGCCGCCATCCAGCAGAAGGCGTTCGGAGACCTCGTCGACCTGACGCCCGAGGGTTTCATCCCGCCGCCGCAGGTGTCGGAAGACGGCACCGTCGCCCTGCTGGTCGTGCCCCTCGCTCCCGAGGCCGACGTCGAGGCCCAGGCCGAGCGCGCCGCTGAGATCCGCACGCTCGCCGCCGACGGCCTCGACGGGGTGCGCACGTACCTCACCGGCCCCGAGGGCTTCGAGGTCGACATCGCCGCCGTGTTCGACGGCGCCGACTTCACCCTCCTGCTGACCACCGTCATCGTCGTCGCCGTGCTGCTGCTCATCACCTACCGCAGCCCGTGGCTCTGGCTCGTTCCGCTCATCGTCATCGGCACCGCCGACGCGTCGGCCGGTATCGTCGCGCGCCGCGTCGCGGCCGCGGTGGGGGTGCAGCTCGACGCGTCGATCACCGGCATCCTGTCGGTGCTCGTGTTCGGCGCGGGCACCAACTACGCCCTTCTGCTCATCGCCCGCTACCGTGACGAGCTGCGATCAGCCGAAGACCGGCGCGAGGCCATGCGTCGCGCCGTCCGCGGCGCCGGCCCGGCGATCATCGCCAGCGGTTCCACCGTGGCGCTGGCCCTCGCAACGCTGCTGCTCGGCGAGCTGTCGGGCAACCGCGCGCTCGGACTGGCGTGCGCGGTCGGCGTCATCGTGGCGATGGCGTTCGCCCTGCTCGTGCTGCCGGCCGCCCTCGTGCTGTTCGGTCGCTGGTTGTTCTGGCCCTACGTCCCGCGCTTCGGCTCGCCGGATGCCATCTCGCGCAGCCCGTGGGGGAAGCTCGGTCGCGGGGTCTCGCGTCGCCCGGTCGTGGTCGCGCTGAGCGGGGCGGTCGTGCTCGGTGCGCTTGCGAGCGGCCTGTTCTTCGTACAGACGGGTCTGTCGCAGAACGACCGGTTCCTGCAGAAGCCCGACGCCGTGACGGGTCAGGAGGTGCTCGCGGAGGCGTTCTCGGCCGGCGCCACCTCCCCGGCGACCGTGGTCGCGCCCGTCGCCGACGCCGACGCGGTCGTGGCGGCGGCGAGCGGGATCGAGGGCGTCGACTCCGCCCGCCTCGCCGAGGAGAACGGCGACTGGGCCCGCGTCGACGTCACGCTCTCGTCGTCGGCCGAGACCCCCGAGGCCTTCGCGACCATCGAACGACTGCGCGCCGACCTCGACACGGTCGGCTCCGGCGAGGCGCTCGTCGGCGGGCTCGACGCCCAGGCCCTCGATGTCGCCGGAGCCCAGCAGCGCGATCAAGACCTGATCATCCCGCTGATCCTCGTGCTTGTCTTCATCGTGCTGGTGATCCTGCTGCGCGCCCTCCTGGCGCCGATCCTGCTGCTCCTCGCCGTCGTCGCGAGCTTCTTCTCGGCTGTAGGGGCGGCGTGGTGGCTGTTCCAGACGCCGCTGTTCGGCTTCCCCGCGATCGACACGAACGTGCTGCTGTTCAGCTTCCTGTTCCTGGTCGCCCTCGGCGTCGACTACAGCATCTTCCTCGTCACCCGCGCGCAGGAGGAGAGCCGCACGCTCGGCACCACGCAGGGCATGATCCGCGCGCTCGCCGCGACCGGCGCGGTGATCACGAGCGCCGGCATCCTGCTCGCCGCGGTGTTCGCGGTGCTGGGCGTGCTGCCGCTCATCACTCTCACGCAGATCGGCATCATCGTCTGCATCGGCGTGCTGATCGACACGCTGCTCGTGCGCACGGTCATCGTGCCGGCCATGGCGTTCATCGCCGGCGACCGGTTCTGGTGGCCCCGCAAGCCGAAGGTGACGGACGCCGAAGCCGCGGCCGCGCAGACCACAGACGCGCCCGAGAAGATCGCCGCACCCGTGACCCGCGCCGAACGCCGGAAGGGCGTCGGCGTTCGATGAGACCCGCGGGCCGGGAGGAGCCCCCAACATACCCTCCCGGTCCGCGGCCTCGCCCGCCCGCTCGCGTGTGCGGCGGGCGGGGGTCTTCGGGCTCAGACCGTCTCGCGGCGGATGCCGTCGACGATCGGCCGGGTCGAGGCCAGCGCCGCGCGCACCAGCGCGAAGCCGCCGGCGAAGGTCGCGACGATGGTCAGCACCGACAGGGGCGCGACGATCAGGCTGATCCCCACGATCGGGAACGCCATCATCAGCCCGAGCGCGGCACCGCCTCCCGCGGCCCACCTCAACGGCACCATGACCGTGAGTCGACGTGCGCGCCGCAGCTCGGCATCCGGGATGCCGAGACGATCGAGCCCGACGATCAGCTCGCGCTCCTCGAGCACCGACGCCGCCTGCGTCACCCCCACGGCGCAGGCGAGCAGGAGGAACGCGATGCCGAGCGTGACCAGCACTCCCGTGCGGATGTCGGTCATCAGCGTCGTCGGTCCGGCGTCGCCCGCGACGTCGACGATCGACAGTCCGCACCCGGCCACGACCGCGATGAAGGCGACGATGGCCATCCCCGACACGCGCCGCCAGGCCGGGCCCGTGTGCGCGGCGAGCTCCCGCCCCGCGATGAGCTCGGACGCGGTGCGCGCGCGACGCGCCAGCGATCGGCCCCGCGCGGCGACGATCGGCGCGCCGATGAGATTGAGCAGGGCGAGCGCGCCCGCGAAGACGCCCAGCAGCAGGGCGATCCCCACGGCCGGGCCGAGCAGCTGCGCGACGACCGAGAAGTTCGACACCAGCAGCACGACGGCGACGATCAGCACCCCACCGACCACCAGGGCGGCCGTGCGCGACGGGGGAGCGGCGCTGCGGGTCCGCACCCCGAGCGGGGTGACGGCGACCCGGCGCAGGCTCGCGGCAGCGCTCGCCGCGCCGACCACGATGACACCGCCAAGCACACCGAGGCCGAGCAGTGGGTCGATCGCCACGGCGGCGACGCCGACGGGAGCGCCGAAGAACGGCAGGAGCCCCACGAGCGGAAGGAGCGCCGCATAGATCGCGACCCCGGCGACGGCGCCGACGGCGGCCACGGCCGTCGCCTCGAGCACGGTGAGCGCCCACAGCTCGCGCGTGCTCGCGCCCAGCAGCCGCAGGGTCGCGAGGCGATCGTTGCGGCGCCGGCTCGTGAGGCGGGCGGCCGCGGCGCCGAGCGTGACGAGCGGGACGGCGAGCAGCAGCAGGGCGAGCACCGCGAGGATGCCGTAGAGGCCGTTCCCGTCCGCGGTGCGCGGGTCGACGAGGAACATCCGCGCTCCTCCGGCGACCACGAGCAGCAGTGCGGTCGTGACGGCGAACGCGACGATCGGCAGCGCGACGGCGGCTCGACCCTGCCGCGCGGGACGCGTGAGCTGCCGCGCCAGGGGCAGGACGACGCTCATCGCGCGCCCCCGGCCGACGCGACCGCGCCGGTGTCGCTGACGACGCGCCCGTCGCTCACCCGCACCGTGCGCGAGCACCGGCGGGCGACGTCGGCGTCGTGCGTGACGACGACGAGCGTGCGCCCCTGACCCGTCGTGGCGTGCAGCAGGGCGTCGAGAACCTCGGCCGAGGTCGCCGAGTCGAGAGCCCCGGTCGGTTCGTCGGCGAAGACGACCGGCGCTCCCGTCACCTGGGCGCGGGCGATCGCGACGCGCTGCGCCTGACCGCCCGACAGCTGGCCGATACGGCGCTCCTCGAGCCCGGCCAGTCCGAGCGCGGCCAGCCACACGGCGGCGTGTCGTTCGGCATCCTGTCGTTTCGAGCCCGCCAGCAGCAGCGGCAGGGCCGCGTTCTCGACCGCGGTCAGTTCGGGCAGCAGCAGGTGCTGCTGGAACACGAAGCCCAGGGCCTCGCGGCGCACGCGGGCGCGCTCGCCCTCGGACAGCCCGACCAGCTCGCGCGAAGCCGCGCCGGGGGTGGACAGCACGATCGAGCCGGAGTCGGGGGCGATGACCGCCGCGAGACAGTGCAACAGCGTCGTCTTGCCCGATCCCGACGGACCCATCACGGCGACGGACTCACCGGCGTGGATGGTCAGCGAGACGTCGTCGAGGGCACGCAGGTCTCCGTAGCTCTTGACGAGCCCGTGGGCGGTGAGCACAGCAGAAGAAGTCATACCTCCATCACAGCGAGCGGCGCCCCGCGCGTCGTCGGCCGGGGGAGGTATCCCCGTCGTCCGAGCGGACGATTCCCCGGGCCGGGACGCCCCACGCGCCCCGGCCCGCCTCCCTCACAACCGCGACAGGTGCGCCTGCGCCAGGATCTCGGCCTTGGGCCGCTCGTTCGCCGCGAGGGCGAGCCACGTCTCAACGACCGTGTCGGGGTTCAGCGACAGCGACTGGATGCCGCGTGCCACGAGCCACTGCGCGAAGTCGGGATGGTCGCTCGGTCCCTGCCCGCAGATGCCGACGTACTTGCCCTGCCGCCGACACGCGTCGATCGCCAGTCCCAGCAGGTGCAGCACCGCCGGGTCGCGCTCGTCGAAGGCGGATGCCATGAGCGCCGAGTCGCGGTCGAGGCCCAGGGTCAGCTGGGTCATGTCGTTCGAGCCGATCGAGAAGCCGTCGAAGTGCTCGAGGAAGCGCTCCGCGAGGATCGCGTTGGCCGGCAGCTCGCACATCATGACGACCTTCAGGCCGTTCTCGCCGCGGCGCAGACCGTTCTGCGCGAGGAGGTCGACGACGGCCTTCGCTTCGCCGACCGTGCGGACGAAGGGCACCATGATCTGCACGTTGGTCAGGCCCATCTCGTCGCGCACGCTTCGCAGCGCCTCGCACTCCATGTCGAAGCACGCCCGGAACTCCGGCGAGACGTACCGCGCCGCCCCGCGGTAGCCGAGCATGGGGTTCTCCTCGTCGGGTTCGTACAGCGTGCCGCCGAGCAGGTTGGCGTACTCGTTCGACTTGAAGTCCGACAGACGCACGATCACGGGCTCGGGAGCGAAGGCCGCGGCGATCATCGAGACGCCCTCGGCGACCCGCCGGATGAAGTACTCCTCGGGCGAGGGGTAGGCAGCGATGCGCGCGCGGATCTCGTCGGCGAGGGCCCCGTCGAGGCGGTCGAGCTCGAGCAGCGCCCGCGGGTGGATGCCGATCTGACGGTTGATGATGAACTCGAGCCGCGCGAGCCCGACGCCCGCGTGCGGCAGCCGCGAGAACGCGAAGGCCTGGTCGGGGGTGCCGACGT
This sequence comes from Microbacterium galbum, assembly GCF_032464915.1. NCBI lineage: Bacteria > Bacillati > Actinomycetota > Actinomycetes > Micrococcales > Microbacteriaceae > Microbacterium > Microbacterium galbum. Next base: position 1,537,232 of record NZ_JAWDIS010000001.1, read on the forward strand.
TCATCATCATCTTCACGGGGGCGGCCGGCATCCGGTCGAGCTCGGTCTGCTCCTCGGCGAAGTCCAGGATGCCGTCGTACACGAGGCCGTCGTCGCCCTCGGCGCACGAGACGGTGACCTCCTGGCCGTCCGTCAGTGCGTGCGTGGCGACGCCCGTGCCGACGACGGCGGGGATGCCGAGCTCACGCGCGATGATCGCCGCGTGGCAGGTGCGTCCGCCGCGGTCGGTGACGATCGCCGAGGCGCGCTTCATGATCGGCTCCCAGTCCGGGTCGGTCATGTCGGCCACGAGCACGTCGCCGTGCGCGAAGTCGGCCATCTGATCGATCGAGCTGAGCACACGCACGCGGCCTGCGCCGATGCGCTGGCCGATCGCGCGACCCTCGACGAGCACCGCGCTGCGCTCGGCCAGCACGAAACGGCTCAGGACGTTCGCCGACCGCCGCGACACCACAGTCTCCGGTCGGGCCTGCAGCACGTACACCTGTCCGTCGATTCCGTCCTTGCCCCACTCGATGTCCATCGGGCGGCCGTAGTGCTCCTCGATGACGAGGGCGATGCGGCCGAGCTCCTCGACCTCCGCGTCGGTGATCGAGAAGCACGTGCGGTCATCGGCATCCACCTCGACGAAGGCCGTGCTGCCGTCGACGTGCTGTCCGTCGGAGTACCGCATCGCGATCGCCTTCTCCCCCACGCTGCGCTTGAGGATCGCGGGGCGACCGGCGGCCAGGCCCGGCTTGTAGACGTAGAACTCGTCGGGGTTCACCGCGCCCTGCACGACCGCTTCGCCGAGGCCGTAGGAGCTGGTCACGAAGACCGCGTCGTCGAAGCCCGACTCGGTGTCGAGGGTGAACATCACGCCCGAGGCGCCGACATCGGAGCGCACCATGCGCTGCACCCCGGCCGAGAGGGCGACCTCGTGGTGGTCGAAGCCGTGGTGTGCGCGGTACGCGATCGCGCGGTCGTTGTAGAGCGAGGCGAAGACCTGGCGGATCGCCTGGAGGATGTTCTCGATCCCGCCGATGTTGAGGAAGGTCTCCTGCTGCCCCGCGAACGACGCGTCGGGCAGATCCTCCGCGGTGGCGCTGGAGCGGACCGCCCAGGTCACGGCATCCGGGTCGGTCTCGTTCGCGACGAGGGCGGCGTAGGCGGCGCGGATGTCGGCGTCGAGGTCGTCGGGGAAGGGCTGCTCCTCGATCCACGCGCGCACGCGGGCGCCGAGTTGGGCGAGGGCTGCTACATCGTCGACGTCAATGCCCTCGACGGCGGCGCGGATGCGGGCGTCGAGCCCGCCCTCCGCGAGGAACCGTGCGAAGGCGTCGGAGGTGGTCGCGAACCCCGGGGGAACACGGATGCCGGCGGATGCCAGGTGCGACACCATCTCGCCGAGCGAGGCGTTCTTGCCGCCGACCTGGGCGAGGTCGCTCATGCCGATCTCGTCGAAGCGCAGGATGTTGGTCATGGGGTGGGCCTTTCTCGGGGTCGGTCCCGCAGGTTCATGGACTGCAGGATCACGGCGGACATCTCCTCGACGCTCCGGGTCGCGGAGCTGAGGAACGGGATGTGGGTGCGGCGGTAGAGGTCTTCGGCCCGGCGGATCTCGAGGGTGCACTGGGCGAGGCTGGCGTAGGTCGAGTGCGGGCGGCGTTCGTGCCGCACCTGGCTGAGGCGCAGGGCGGTCGTGGTCAGCCCGAAGCAGCGCTCGGCGTGAGGCGCGACGATGCGGGGCAGCCCGTCGGTCGGGAAGTCGTCGTCGGTGAGCGGGTAGTTCGCCACGAGCAGCCCGTAGTGCAGGGCGAGGTACATCGTGGTGGGGGTCTTCCCGCACCGCGAGGGGGCGACGATGATCACGTCGGCGCTCGCGAGGTCGCGCCCGCTCTGTCCGTCGTCGTGCTCGATCGCGAACTCCACGGCCCGCATGCGGCGGAAGTACTGCTCCAGATCTCCCAGGCCGTGATACTGCCCCGCGCGGGTCTCGGCGGTCGCACCGAGCTCCGCCTCGAGCTCGGTGAGGTGTCCGGCCAGCAGGTCGATGACCACGGCGCCCGCGTCGGCGAGACGTCCCCGGATGCCGGCATCCTTCACCGTCGCGAAGACGATCGGCGCATCGCCCGTCCCCTGGGCCGCGGAACGGTCGAGCCGCGCGACGACCGCGTCGACGGCGGTGACGCTGCCGAGGAAGGGGATGGTGTGCCTCTCGAAGCGCGCCCCCGGGAAGTTCGCGAGCAGGGCGCTGCCGAGCGTCTCGGCGGTGATACCCGTGCTGTCCGACACGAAGAACACCGCGCGCGTGCCGGCGACGAGGCCGGGCTCGGCGCGCTCGCCGGGTGAAGTCGCGGGTGGCGTCATCGCGGCGGAGGGCGCGGCCGTGGCGTCGAAAGGGGGGACCATGCGATGACGCTAGGGGCGTCCGCGCGCATCTTTGCGACCGTTATGAACGAAAGAAGACGCTTTCTTGCTGCTGCGCTAAGGGACCGGTTGTGGTCTGACCACCTTTCGGCCTGGAACCCTTTTCGCCCGGCGTTCTCCGGCCGGTCGGTCGGGAAGGGACCGGCGTCCACGTCGACCCGCCACCGTGACAGACGGAAAGGACACCATCATGGTCGTCACGTTCGCGATCGCGCTGACCCTCGCCGGCGCCGGCGCGCCCACCCCGGCCCCCGAGGGCGGTGCGCCGGGAGAATCCCAGATCATCGTCGTCGAGGTCCCCGACGCCGCCCGCGCGACACCGACGGGCGGGCCGACCGATGCGCCGACCTCGCCTCCTCCCGGGCGCCCGTCGCCTTCCGCGACGCCCGACGGGTCCCTTCCCGCGACCGGATGGGATGCCGCGGGTCTCGCCGCCGCGGCCGTCATCGGCTCCGGGGCGCTGGCCGCCGGCATCCTGATCTCCCGTTCGCGTCGTCGCGCGCGCTGAGGTGTCGAGCGGGAGCTGCGCGCCGCCCGAGCCTCGCGCCGGGGCCTCGCCCCCGGGCGTCGCGCCGCCGCCTCGCGCCCTCGCCTAGCGCTGCTGCCTCGCGCCCTAGCCGCGCCCGCGCCTCGCGCCCGACCCGCGTCTCCTGCGGGGGAGCGCCCGGGCCGTCACTGCATCCAGAGCACGATGCCGCGCTGACCCGTGAGCACCGACGCCACCCCGGCGCGCACCGCCGCGGCCGCGCGCTCCGGGGTGAACGACGCGGGATCGTAGGCCGCCGCCGTGCCCAGGCCTTCTCCGCGATACGCGGCTCCGGTCCAGTCGGCCGCGGTGACGTTCTCGGTGGGTTCGGCGAGCTCCGCGCCGACGATGAGGAACTGCCGGTCGAGATGGTTCGCCGTCACCGTGGCCAGCGGGTCGACCAGGGCGTCGCCCGCGCTGATGATGAGATCGGGGTTCATCCGCATGGCCGCCACCGCCCCGTCGATCATGTCGTCGTCGGCGTGCACGATCTCCAGGTCGGCACGGGTCTCGTCGGCCCACTCCCTCACCGCGTCGACCAGGACGGCGGTGGGGGCGTCGTCGCCGACGGTCAGCAGAACGACGCGGTACCCCGCGGGCGCGCGCACGCCGTCCCACGACCCGGGCTCGGGGTTCAGCGTCGATTCGGGCGCCGGAGGGGTGAGGGGGAAGAAGCCCTCCGCGGGAGTGCCGATCGGCGCGGGTGCCGCTCGCATCTCGCTCCACCCGGGCTCCGAGCTGCAGCCGGTCAGCATCGCCAGCAGCACGAGCGCCGCCGCGGCCGTCATCCTTCGCTTCACGGTGACACCCTGCGCGACGCGGGTGACCCGCGGGCGAACACCGGGCGCACGTTCCCTTTCCGTTCGCCCCGCCGCGTCCGACCGTTCACGCCGGCGGGACACCCTCGGCGACGGAAGGGACCCCATGTCAGAAACGATCCGCCGCGTGCTCCGCCCCCTGTTCGTCGCAGCGACCGCCGTCGCCCTCCTCGCCGTCGCTGCTCCGGCATCGGCGCACGGCATCCGGTCGGTGGTCTACGCCGACCTGTCGAGCGGCGGACCGGGCGTCGTGCACGCCCAGCTGCAGGTCGAGTACGACCTGCTCGTCGTGTCCGCGGCCGATGCCGCGAAGGACGACGCCCTGTTCCGGGCCGGGACCGACGCCTTCGACGCCCGGGATGCCGACGCGCAGGTCGCGGCCCTCCAGGCGCACCGCGATGACGTGTCGTCGTACGTGGCCGGGAGGTTCCGCGTCGCCGGAGCGGCGGCGTGCACCCCGACCATTGCCGACGACATCGCCATGACGCAGCAGGAAGGCGTGCCCTACGCCCTGCTCGAGGTCGACTACGCCTGCCCGCCGTCCGAGAACGGGCACGAGGTCGTCTCGTCGCTCTTCCCCGACGACGAGGGCTTCGTCACCGACACGAAGACGATCCTCACCTACGCGCTCGACCTGCACGAGGGCAGCACGGTGCTGGATGCCGAGCATCCGTCGTTCTCGACGGCGCAGTCGCCGCTCGAGCGCTTCTGGGAGTTCTTCCGCCTCGGCGCCGAGCATCTGCTGACGGGGATCGACCACATCCTGTTCCTGCTCGCGCTCATCGTCGGGTCACGACGTCTGCGCGAGGTGGTCGTCGCCGCGACCACCTTCACCGTGGCGCACTCGGTCACGTTCATCCTCGCGGCGACGGGCGTCGTCGCCGCTCCTCCTGCGATCGTGGAGCCCACGATCGCCCTGTCGATCGCGGTGGTCGGCGCCTGGTACCTCTGGCGCCTCTGGCGCCGGGGTGAGGTCGATCAGGATCTGTCGCGCGCCCACGGCTTCCTGCGTCTCGATCGCGCGGGGTGGCTGCGCGTCGGCGTGGTCTTCCTGTTCGGACTCGTGCACGGACTCGGCTTCGCGTCGGCGCTCGGGATCGACGAACCGTGGTCGTGGACGCTGCTGTGGTCGCTGCTGGTGTTCAACATCGGCATCGAGGCGGTGCAGATCGGCCTCATCGTCGTCGTCTTCCCGGTGCTCGTGCTGCTGCGCCGGCGGTTCCCCCGCGTCGGGATGTGGGCGAGCGGCCTTCTCGCGGTGGTCGTCACCGTCGCCGGTCTCGTGTGGTTCGTCCAACGCATCCTCGGCGTCGAGTGATGGGCGTTGCTCGACTCGATGGCTGTGCTGCGTCCGCCATTCACGCGCTCGTCACCGAGCGGGCGGAGCGTGGGAGCACCCGCCCGATCGCGGGTCCCCACAGAGAGAAACGGATCATCATGCTCCTTTCCGCATCGACGTCGCACGGGACGCGCACGCGTCGCCGCGCCGCGTGGATCGCAACGGCCGCCGTCGGCGTCTCGCTCGTGCTCTCGGGCGCGACGACGGCACCGGCCGCCCTCGCCGACACCACGGCGACGCTCTCCGGCGTCATCCTGGGCGTCGGGGCCGACGAAGCGCAGCGCATCGTCACCTGGTACTCCTCGGCCGACACCGCGCAGTCGGTGCAGGTCGCGCCGACCTCGTCGCTGGTGAACGGCCGGTTCCCGGCGTCGGCCACGACCTTCTCGGCATCCGGTACCGCCAACATCGCCGGCAGCGGCGGCTACAACCGCCACGCGACGATCACGGGTCTCGCCGAGAACACCGCGTATTCGTACCGTGTCGGCTCGGACGGCAACTGGTCGCCGACCGCCGCCTTCTCGACGCAGTCGTTCGACGGGGACTACGACTTCCTGTTCTTCGGCGACCCGCAGATCGGCTCGTCGGGCGACATCGCGAAGGACCAAGCGGGCTGGCAGGACACGATGAACGTCGCCGTCAACGCCAACCCGAAGGCCGAGATGCTCGTCTCGGGCGGCGACCAGGTCGACGCCGCCAACCGCGAGGACCAGTGGAGCGCGTTCCTCGCACCCGACCAGCTGCGACAGATCCCGTGGGTCGCGACGATCGGAAACCACGACGTGGGCGGCAAGGCCTACGAGCAGCACCTCTACACGCCCAACACCGACCGCACCGGCGCGTACTACCGCAAGGGAGCCGCGAGCATCGGCACCGAGTCGGGCGGCGACTACTGGTTCATCTACAAGGACACGCTGTTCATCGACCTCAACAGCAACAGCTACGCCACCTCCCAGGGCGGCGGCGGCGACGACGCGCACGTGGCGTACGTCACCGACGTCGTGAACAAGCACGGCGCCGAGGCGAAGTACACCGTGCTCGTCTACCACCACGCGATCTACTCGCCGGCCGATCACGCGAAGGATGCCGACAACAAGGTGCGCCGCGTGGACTTCCCGACCACCTTCTCCAAGCTCGGCGTCGACCTCGTGCTCCAGGGTCATGACCACAGCTACTCGCGCTCGTACGAGATCAAGAACGGTGCGAAGGCGAACGCCGACGAGAAGCCCGGTCAGGACGAGGTCTTCGAGGGCCCCGGCGGTGTCGTCTACGTCACCGCGAACTCGGCATCCGGATCGAAGTACTACGACATCACCGCTCCCGACAGCAGCGGCACGAGCGGAGCCGGGAACGGCGCCGACCCGCTGAACCCGGCGAACTACTGGTACAACTCCGTGCAGAACCAGGAGCACGTCCGCACCTACGTCAAGGTCCAGGTCAAGAAGGACCAGCTCGTCGTGCAGAACATCCGCTCCGGCGACTGCTCGGCCCCGAACGCGGCCGTGGAGCTGAACAAGGTGCTGTGGTGCGGTCCTGAGAACGGCACCAAGCCGGCCGAGGCCGTGGGGTCGATCCAGGACGAGGTGACCATCCACCCCAACCACGGCGACGGTCAGGACATCCAGGTCGACGTGCCCTCGGGCGCCCCCGGCGAGTTCGGCTGGACGATCAACGGGCACAACGGACTGGTCGACCTCGGCACCGCCGAGGAGAAGAACCTCCAGTACTTCGAGGCGACCGGTCAGATCAATCCGATCTCCGTCACCGACACCCGCGCGAGCAGGGCCGCGTGGTCGGTCTCGGCGTCCGTGGGTGACTTCGTCGACGGCGACAAGACCTTCCAGGGCACGTACCTCGGATGGACGCCGAAGGTCGTCACCCCGGGTGCGGGCGCGGTCGCGGGTGCGGCCGTCGGCTCGGGCTACGACGGCGGTGCCGGCCTGTCGACCTCGCAGGTGCTCAGCTCCGCGCCGATGGGTCACGACCGCGGCGCCGGCGTCGTGGGCGCCGACCTCGACCTGAAGATCCCGAACACCATCGACAAGGGAAGCTACCGCGCAACCCTGACCCTCACCGCGCTGGCCGGCTGACCAGCGATCCGGGCCGGCGGGGAGCACTCCTCCCCGCCGGCCTCTCCCGAAGGACCCTCATGAACCTGTCCCCCCGTCTGCTCGCCCTGACCCTCGCAGCGCTGACGACCGCGTCCGCGCTGCTCGGGGCGTCTCCCGCCTCGGCCGCGACCGACGACGTCAGCTGGACCGTGCGCACCGCCTCGAACACCCTGGGCGCCGATCGCACGAACTTCTCGTACGCGCTCAACCCCGGCGCGCACCTCGACGACGGTCTCGTGGTCGCCAATCGCGGCACCGAAGCGGTCGAGCTCGACGTCTACGCCGCCGACGGCTACACCACGTCGACGGGAGCGGTCGATCTCCGGCTCGCCGCGGAGCAGCCCACCGGGGTGGGCAAGTGGATCGTCGTCCCCCAACGGCACGTGACCGTGCCCGCCGGACAGACCGTCGAGGTGCCCTTCACCGTCGACGTGCCCGCCGACGCGACCCCGGGCGACTACGCCGGCGGCGTCGTGACCTCGCTGACCGTGACCGACCAGTCCGCGAACGTCAACGTCGACCGTCGTCTCGGCATCCGTGCCGGCATCCGGGTGGGCGGCGACCTCGTGCCCGCGCTCTCGGTCGACGACGTGCGCGTGGACTGGGACGGCGGCGTCGTCCCGTTCCTGTTCGGCGACGCCACGGTGCACTACGGCTTGCACAACACCGGCAACGTGTCGCTCACCGCCGACGACGGCGACGCCGTCGCGGGGCCCTTCGACCTCGGACGCATCGAGGCGGCACCGGATGCCGCAGCCCCGGTGATCCTGCCCGGGGAGACGTGGCCGCGCGACGTCCGCGTGGCCGGCGTGGCGGCCATGGGCCTGCTGTGGGCCTCGGTGACGGCGACGCCCACGGTCACCGACGCGTCGGGCTCGATCACCGCCCTCGATCCCGTCGAGGCCTCCGCGGTCGGCGTGGCCGTGCCCTGGCCTCTGCTCGTCCTGCTGGCGCTGGTCGTGCTGGCGGCGGTCTTCGCGCCGCGCTGGCTGCGCGCGCGTCGTCGGCGCCGCCAGGAGGCCGAGGACGCCCGTGTCGCCGAGGCCGTCGCACGCTCGCTGGCCGAGAAGGACGACGCCCTGTCGCACGCGGGGTGAGCGGTCGATATCTCGACGTCGGCGCACACGGAGGCCGCTCAGCCCCCGAGGAATAGACTGGATACCAACGTCTTTCGCCCGTCGGGAACCCTCCGTGACCACTCCTCCTGCTGAACGCGCCTTCGACCTGCGCCATCTGCAGCTCGCGCGCGCCCTCTTCGCCGCCCTCGCGGCCGCGATGATCACGTTCTCGTCGGACCACTCCGCTGTGCTCGGATTGAGCGTCTTCAGCGGCTTCGTGCTGGCGACCGGACTCACGCTGGCGCTGTCGGCGTGGCTCGTCTTCCCGGCCGGGCAGCGCGCCGTCCCGGTGACGCTCGCGGCCGTGTCGTTCGCCGCGGGTCTCGTCGCGAGCGTCGGGGTGTGGCGCACCACCGGCATGTTCTTCGGCGTGGTCATCACGTGGGCGATCGTGTCGGGCGTCATCGAGCTCGTCGGCGCGCTCCGCGACCGGTCGGCGGGCCGCACCGCCGGCGTGCGCGACGGCATGCTCATCGGCATCCTGGGCATCGTCCTGGGAGCCGTCCTGCTGCTCACCCCGATGCAGTACGCGCTCGACTACAGCATCACCGGCGCGGGGTCGTTCACCCTCACCGGGATCACCATCGCCGTGGGCCTCTTCGGTGGATACGCGGCGGTCGTCGCCGTGTTCCTCGCGATCGCGGGCTTCTCGCCCCGCCGCACCGAGCCCGTTCCGGCCGTACCCTCCGAGGAGGCCGCGTCATGACCGACAAGCCCACCACCCGCAAAGACCTCATGAAGCCCGTCCAGCTGCTCGGACTGGCCTTCGTCGCCGCCCTCTTCGCCGGCTTCGTCACGCTCATGTCGATGGGGTTCTTCCAGACGCGCCCCGCCGACCAGATCCAGCGGGCTCTCATCGTGGCCCTCGTGGCGGCCGGAGCGACCTTCATCATCGTGCTCGTGAGCGTCGCGCTCATGCTGCTCGCCGTCGACCCGTCGAAGGTCACCGCGACGGTGGACCGACCGCTGCTCCTCCCCAAGGACGCTCCTGATGCCACCCCGGGCGCCTCCGCCGAGCGTCCGGCCACGCGGGCCGAGGGCGCCGCGCCCGGCAGTGCCACACGGTCGGAGGGTGCGGTTCCCCCGCGTCCCGACGACGACGGCGCCGCTCCGCGCGCCTGACGCTCTCGCGGCGCCCCCGGGCATTCGCGCTGACGCGGCGCCGTCTCATCGCGCTGCCGCCGGGGCCGTCTCAGCGCGTGGGCGCTGCGACGCCGCTGCGACGCCGCTGCGCTCGGCGGGCACGTCGCTGCCCCCTCGCATCCTCGTCCCACTTCTGGCGGTGCGTGTCCCACTCGTGGTGGGTTCGAGCGGCGTCCACCGGCCATAAGTGGGACATGGATGTCAGGTCCCGGGGTGTCTCGCCGCGCTCAGGCGCGCCGCGGGTCGATCATCGTCATGCCGGCCGGGGAGGCGGCATCCATCCCCGGTAGCAGCGTCGCCGCCTCGCCGAGGCCGATCACGCGCTCGATGAGCTCCTGAGGACGCAGGGCGCCGCTGTCGATGAGCGAGAGCATCTCGGGGTAGTCGACCGCGGCCATGCCGTGGCTGCCGAGCAGGTCGAGCTCCCACGCGATCGCGCGGGCCATCGGCATGGCGGTCATTCCGTCGTCGGTGGGCAGCAGGCCGATCTGCACGTGTCGGCCGCGGCGTCGGAGGCTCAGCACCGCGTCGCGCGCGGTCTGGGCGCTGCCCACGGCGTCGACCGACACGTGACTGCCCCCGCCGGTGATCTCGTGCACCGCCGCGGCGATGTCGGTGTCTCCCGCGGTGAGCGTGTGCTCCGCGCCGAGCCGGCGGGCGGCGTCGAGCGCGGCGGGCGTGCGGTCGACGACGATCACGCGCGCACCCAGGGCGACGCCGATCATCACGGCGCTCAGCCCCACCCCGCCGGCACCGACGACCGTGACCCACTCGCCCGCCTGCACGCGGGCGCGGCCGGTGAGGGCGCGATAGGCGGTGGCGAAGCGGCATCCGAGGGCCGCCGCCGCCTCGAACGAGACGCCGTCGGGAATGCGCACCACGTTGGTGTCGGCGGCGCGCAGCACCACGCGCTCGGCGAAGCTGCCCCACTGCGTGAAGCCCGGCTGCTGCTGGTCGGGGCACACCTGCGCGTTCCCGCCGAGGCACCACTCGCACGCGCCGCAGCCCATGACGAACGGCACCGTCACGCGATCGCCGATGCTCCAGCGCTGAACGCCCTCGCCCACCTCCACGATGACGCCGGCCAGCTCGTGTCCCGGCACGTGGGGGAGGGTGACGTCGTCATGACCCACCCAGGCGTGCCAGTCGCTCTTGCACAGACCGGTCGCGTGCACCTCGACCACCACGCCCCCGGCGGGGGCCGACGGCGCGGCCACCTCGCGCACCTCGAGGGGTTCGGCCAGGGCGTCCATGATCATCGCGCGCATGGCATCCATCTTCTCAAGCGACCGCGGGTGCGGCCCGTGACGACGACGGGCAGGCGATCGCCCCGGGAGCCGTCGAACGGTCCCGGGGCGATCGCGGTGCTTACAGCGAGTCGACCACCTGCGACGCGAGACCCGCGTAGGCGGCGGGGGTGAGCGCGAGCAGGCGCTCCTTCGCGGCGTCGCCGATGTCGAGTCCGCGGACGAACTCCGCGAGCTCGGGACCGCCGACGCGGCGTCCGCGCGTGAGGTCCTTGAGCAGCGCGTAGGGGTCGGTGATCCGCGAGCGACCCGCGGCGATCTCGGCGCGCACGACCGTCTGGATCGCCTCGGCGAGCACTTCCCAGTTCGTGTCGAGGTCGGCGAGCAGCACGTCCTCCGCGAGCGAGATCTCGGTGAGGCCGCGCTGCAGGTTGTCGAGCGCGAGCAGCGAGTGCCCGAAGGCGACGCCGATGTTGCGCTGGGTGGTGGAGTCGGTGAGGTCGCGCTGCATGCGGCTCGTGACGAGCGTGGATGCCAAGGTGGCGAACAGTCCACCGGCGATCTCGAGATTGGCCTCGGCGTTCTCGAAGCGGATCGGGTTGATCTTGTGCGGCATCGTCGACGACCCGGTCGCGCCCGCGACGGGGATCTGCGTGAAGTAGCCGAGCGAGATGTACGTCCAGATGTCCGTCGCCAGGTTGTGCAGGATGCCGCCCGCGTGGCGCGCACGGTCGTACAGCTCGACCTGCCAGTCGTGCGACTCGATCTGCGTCGTGACCGGGTTGAAGCCCAGGCCGAGCGACTCGATGAACGAGCGGGTCATCTCCGGCCAGTCGACGTCGGGCTCGGCCGCGACGTGCGCCGACCAGGTGCCGGTGGCTCCGGAGAACTTCGCGAGGTACTCCCCGGCATCCAGCTGACGGATGACGCGCTCGAGGCGCCACGCGAAGACGCCGATCTCCTTGCCCATCGTGGTGGGCGTGGCGGGCTGGCCGTGCGTGCGCGAGAGCATCGCGGCGTCGCGGTGCCGCACCGCGAGCTCGGCGAGCGCGGAGGTGACCGAGCGGAGCTTCGGCAGCCACACGCGCTCCACCGCGCGCTGCACGGTGAGCGCGTAGGCGGTGGAGTTGATGTCCTCGCTGGTGCACGCGAAGTGCGTCAGCTCGGCGAGGGCGGTGAGGCCGAGGGTGTCGAGGCGGTCGCGCACGAGGTACTCGACGGCCTTGACGTCGTGGCGCGTCACGGCCTCCTTGTCGGCGAGCCAGGCGATCTCGTCGGCGCCGAACTCCTCGTAGAGCGCGCGGAGCTTCGCGCGGTCGGCGTCGGACACGGGCGAGGTGCCGAAGAGCGAGCGATCGGTGAGGGCGAGGAGCCACTCGACCTCGACCTCGACGCGGGCGCGGTTCAGGCCCGCCTCCGACAGGTAGTCGCCGAGTTCGGACACGGCGCCGAAGTAGCGGCCGTCGAGCGGGCTGAGGGGCTGCGGAGGCAGAGCGGACACGGGTCTCCCGGGGGTCGCGCGAAAGGGTCAGCCCGCGGAACGGATGGCGGGCTCGAGCTGCCGGAACAGGGCGCGGCTGGCGCGTTCGATCATACCGAGCACCTCGTCGAACATCGGCGGTCCGGCGTAGTACGGGTCGGGCACGTCGAGGGTCTCGGCATCGGACAGGAACGACTGCAGCAGAGCGATCTTGTCGGCGTCGTCGTCACTGCGCGCCCACCCGCGCAGCACGCGCTCGTGGCTGCGGTCGAGGGCGACGACGAGGTCGTTGCGGTCGAAGTCGGCGAAGGAGAACTGCCGCGCGCGGTGCGCGGATCCGTCGTAGCCGAGGCGCTCGAGCGCGTGCAGCGTGCGGTGGTCGGCGCGTTCGCCGACGTGCCAGTCGCCCGTGCCGGCCGAACTCGACGACACGCGGGTGCTCAGCCCCGACGTCTCGGCGATGCGCCGGAAGACCACATCGGCCATCGGCGACCGGCAGATGTTGCCGCTGCAGACGAACACGACGCGGAAGGGCGCGTCGGCACTCGCGGTCATCCCTCCATCATGGCGGGGAAGCGGCGCGCGCGCATCAGTGTGCTGCGTGCGACGGCCCTCAGTTTCGCGCCCGATCGTCGCGGCGCGGACGCAGGATGCCGCCGAGCACGGCGTTGATGATGCCGATGAGCAGCGCGGCGACGACCGTCAGCCAGAACTCGCCCGTGCGCAGGCCCCAGTCCCAGTTCTCGGTGATGACGCCCGTCAGCCACAGCAGGAAGCCGTTGATGATCAGCGAGATCAACCCGAGGGTGAGGATGTACAGAGGGATCGCGATGATCTTCACGATGGTGCCGACGACGCTGTTGACGATCGCGAAGATGAGGCCCACCAGGAGCAGGGTCAGCAGCACCTGCAGCCACTCGCCGGGGGCGAACGGGATGAGGCGCACCTGCAGCGCGGGCAGCAGGGTGACGATCCAGAGGGCGAAGGCGTTGACGGCGACGCGGACGACGAAGCGCATGCCCTCATCGTGGCACGCGGGGTCGTGTCGCGGCAGGGATCCCTCCACCGGGGGAGAAGTGGGGTCTGACGCGCGGCGACGTCTCGCGGTTAGGCTCGCGATGTGAGCGAAGACCCGGTCCTGCCCCGTATCCGTCCCGAGATCGCCGCCCTGCCCGCGTATCGACAGGGCAAGCAGGCGAGCCCCGACGCGTTCAAGCTGTCGAGCAACGAGAACCCCTTCGAGCCGCTTCCCGGCGTCCTCGACGCGGTCCGCGCGGCCGGTGCCTTCAACCGCTATCCGGATGCCACGGCCGCGCGGCTGCGCGAACGCCTCGCCGCGCGGTACGGCGTCTCGGCCGACGAGGTGCACGTCGCCGCCGGCAGCGTCTCGATCCTCGCCCAGCTGCTGCTGGCCACCTCGGGCCCGGGCGACGAGGTCGTCTACGCCTGGCGCTCGTTCGAGGCGTACCCCTCGCTGGTCGCCGTCGCGGGCGCGACGAGCGTGCAGGTTCCGCTGACCGCCGACTTCCGCCACGACCTACCCGCGATGGCCGATGCGGTCACCGAGCGCACGCGTCTGGTGATCGTGTGCAGCCCCAACAACCCCACCGGCCCCACGGTCGGTTACGACGAGTTCGTCGCCTTCGTCGACCGGGTGCCGCGCGACGTGCTGGTCGTGCTCGACGAGGCCTACGCCGAGTTCGTCACCGACACCTCCTCGGTCGAAGGCGGTCGCGTGCGTGCCGTGCTGGCGCGCCCGAACGTCGTCGTCCTCCGCACGTTCTCCAAGGCCTACGGCCTCGCGGGCCTTCGCGTCGGCTACGCCGTCGGCCACACCGGCGTGCTCGACGCCGCCCGCAGCACCGCGATCCCGCTGTCGGTCACGGCTGCCGGTGAAGCCGCCGCGTTGGCGAGCCTCGATGCCGAGAGCGAGCTGCTGCACCGCGTCGGGGTCATCGCCGAGCGTCGTGACCGTCTCGTCGCGCGCCTGCGCGAGACCGGGTGGGACGTGCCCGACGCTCAGGGAAATTTCGTGTGGTTCGCGGCCGGAGAGCGCACGGCCGAGGTCGCGGCCGCGTTCGAGGAGGCCGGGCTGATCGTGCGCCCGTTCCCCGGCGACGGCATCCGCGTGTCCATCGGCGAAGAGGAGTCCCTCGATCGCGTCGTCGAGGTCGCCGCAGCCACCGCACCGCGCTGACGCGCGGCGCCGGCTCGGGCGCAAGGCACGGCGTCCGTTTGTCCGACGTCCACGCCGAATCGCGGCATCCGTTGTGCACCTCATGCGGTCTCGCGCATGGGCCGCGCGTTAGCGTGGGTGCATGACCCCGCTCGACGACCCCGCTCTCGTGCGCGTTCTGGCAGCCGACGGCACGCTGGCCCCCACGCCGGCCGCCGAGCGCTACCTGCCGCTCATCGACGCCCTCACCGACGCCGAGCTCGAGACCTTCTACCGCGACATGGTCTCGATCCGCGCATTCGACGTGCAGGCCACCAACCTGCAGCGCCAGGGCCAGCTCGCCCTCTGGCCGCCGTCCTTCGGGCAGGAGGCCGCCCAGGTCGGCTCCGCCCGTGCCGCGCGCGCGCAGGACCACATCTTCCCCTCGTACCGCGAGCACGTGGTCACCCGTATCCGCGGGGTCGACCCGATCGACATCATCCGGCTGATGCGCGGCCTCACCCACGGCGGGTGGGACCCGACCGACCCGAAGAACGGCAACACGCACATCTACACGCTCGTGCTCGGCGCGCAGACGCTGCACGCCACGGGCCTCGCCATGGGACTGGTGTTCGACGGCAAGAGCGGAACGGGCGACCCCGAGCGCGACGAGGCCGTCATCGTCTACTACGGCGACGGTGCCTCCAGCCAGGGCGACGTGCACGAGGCGATGGTCTTCGCCGCGAGCTTCCAGACCCCCGAGGTCTTCTTCCTGCAGAACAACCAGTGGGCGATCTCGGTCCCCGTCGCGACGCAGTCGCGCTCGCCGCTGTACAAGCGCGGCGAGGGATACGGCATCCCGAGCCTGCAGGTCGACGGCAACGACGTGCTCGCCAGCTACGCCGTGTCGAAGACCGCCCTCGATGAGGCGCGGGCAGGCTTCGGACCGCGCGCGATCGAGGCCATGACCTACCGCATGGGTGCGCACACGACCAGCGACGACCCCACGAAGTACCGCACCTCCGACGAGGAGAAGGCGTGGGCCGGGCGCGACCCGATCGCCCGCATGCGCGCGTACCTCGAGGGCCGCGGCGCCTCGCAGCAGTTCTTCGACGACGCGGATGCCGAGGGTGCCGCCCTCGCCGACGACGTGCGCGTGCGCACGAACGAGCTCGGCGCCATCCCGCGGGTGCACATGTTCGAGAGCGTGTACTCCGAGGCGCACGCGTTGATCCAGGAGGAGCAGCGCTGGCTCGACGACTACGAGGCGTCGATGGAAGGGGGAGCGCAGTGACCGAGAACCTGCCCATCAGCCGGGCTCTGAACGCGGGCCTCCGCCGCGCCCTCGAGACGAACGACCGCGTCCTGCTCATGGGCGAGGACATCGGCCCGCTCGGCGGCGTCTTCCGCGTGACCGAGGGGCTGCAGAAGGACTTCGGCCCGCGCCGGGTCATCGACTCCCCGCTCGCGGAGTCGGGCATCGTCGGCACCGCGATCGGTCTCGCCATGGGCGGGTTCCGTCCGGTGCTCGAGATCCAGTTCGACGGCTTCGTCTTCCCCGCGTTCGACCAGATCACCTCGCAGCTGGCGAAGATCACGAACCGTCACGAGGGCGCGGTGCGCATGCCCGTCGTCATCCGCATCCCCTACGGCGGGCACATCGGCGCGGTGGAGCACCACCAGGAGAGCCCCGAGGCGTATTTCACGCACACCGCGGGTCTGCGGGTCGTCAGCCCCTCGAACGCGAACGACGCGTACTGGATGATCCAGCAGGCAATCGATTCGCCCGACCCCGTCGTTTTCCTCGAGCCGAAGGCCAAGTACTGGCAGAAGGGCGAGGTCGACCTCGAGGCCCCGGCGCTTCCGCTGCACGCGAGCCGCATCGTCCGCCGCGGCACCGACGTCACGCTCGTCGGCCATGGCGCGATGGTCACGACGCTGCTGCAGGCGGCCGCGCTCGCCGAGAGCGAGGGCACGAGCTGCGAGGTCATCGACCTGCGTTCGCTCTCACCCGTCGACTACGGCCCGCTGCTCGACTCGGTGCGCCGCACCGGACGCCTGGTCTACGCGCAGGAGGCGCCGGGCTTCACGTCCCTCGGCTCCGAGATCGCCGCGACCGTCATGGAGAAGGCGTTCTTCGCGCTCGAGGCGCCCGTGCTGCGCGTGTCGGGCTTCGACGTGCCCTTCCCTCCCGCGAAGCTCGAAGGCACCTACCTGCCCGACGCCGACCGCATCCTCGAGGCCGTCGACCGGTCTCTCGCGTACTGACCCTCCCTCCGGCCGTCAGGCCCTCCCGCCGCCGGAACATTCCGTTGCGGCATCGCCGGTGGCAAGCTGGCTCCCGAGCAAAGGACACACCGTGACCGAGCAGACCTTCGTCCTTCCCGACGTCGGGGAAGGCCTCACCGAGGCCGAGATCGTGCAGTGGCGCGTCGCCCCGGGCGACACCGTCGCCGTCAATGACGTGATCGTCGAGATCGAGACGGCCAAGTCGCTCGTCGAGCTCCCGTCGCCGTACTCCGGCACGGTCGGCGAGCTGCTGGCATCCGAGGGTTCCACCGTCGAGGTCGGTGCGCCGATCATCACGATCGGGGCTGCGGATGCCGGCACTCCGGCGCCCGCGGCCCCCGCCACGGTTCCCGAGCCCAGCGACCCCGGCGGAGCGGTGCTCGTCGGCTACGGCACGGGCGGTGCGGTGTCGTCGCGTCGGCGCAAGCCCGCGGAGCGCCCCGTGAAGGCCTCCGTCGGTGTCGTCGCGAAGCCCCCGATCCGCAAGCTCGCGCGCGACCTCGGCGTCGACCTCTCGGCCGTGACCCCCAGCGGCCCCGCGGGCGAGGTCACCCGCGACGACGTCGTGAAGCACGCCGAGCAGGCGAGCGTGTTCCGCAACATCGAGACGCCCGCGTGGGGCGAGGTGCGCGAGGAGACGATCCCGGTCGCCGCCCCCGCGGCATCCGTCGCCGCTCCCGCGGCCGACGCGCGTGAAGAGTCGATCCCCGTCCGCGGCGTGCGCAAGGCCACCGCCAACGCGATGACCTCGAGCGCCTACTCGGCCCCGCACGTCTCGGTGTGGGTCGACGTCGACGCCTCGCGCACCATGGAGCTCGTCAAGCGCCTCAAGGCCTCGCCCGACTTCGCCGACGTCAAGATCTCGCCGCTGCTGATCATGGCTCGCGCGGTGATCTGGGCGCTGCGTCGCACGCCGATGATCAACGCCGCCTGGGTCGACACCGAAGACGGCGCGCAGATCCGTGTGCGCCACTACGTCAACCTCGGCATCGCCGCCGCGACCCCCCGCGGCCTGCTCGTTCCGAACATCAAAGACGCGCAGGCGATGAAGACCCGAGAGCTCGCCAAGGCGCTCGAGAACCTCACGCTCACCGCGCGCGAGGGCAAGACGAGCCCCGCTGATCAGACCGGCGGCACGTTCACGATCACCAACATCGGCGTCTTCGGAGTGGATGCCGGAACTCCGATCATCAACCCCGGTGAGGCCGGCATCATCGCCCTGGGCGCCATCCGGCAGAAGCCGTGGGTCGTCGACGGCGAGGTGCGCCCGCGCTGGGTGACCACGGTGTCGGGCTCGTTCGATCACCGCGTGGTCGACGGGGACGGGATCTCCCGGTTCATCGCGGACGTGGCATCCGTTCTGGAGGAGCCGGCGCTGCTGCTGGACTGATGCGGGCCGCGTAGCGTGGACTTCATGGAGCCTGACGCCGAGAGCCCGGAGGAACGGGCCCTGCGTGCGCTGCGCGCGATCGACGAGGGTGCCGACATCGGCGCCGAGGCCCTCGCCTTGTCGAACGAGTTCACCGACCGCCACACCGCGCGTCTGTCGGCGTGGCTGCGACGCAGGCGGCGCGCGTCCCGCGACGACTAATCGGGCAGCGATGACCGCTCGGCGCGCGGTGCCGGCCGCGTCGGGATGAGCAGCGCCAGCACGAGCGCGACCGCAGCCGCCCCGATGCCCAGCAGGAACGACACCTGGAACGCCTGCGCCGTCGGCACACGGGTCTCGCCGTCGCCGGTCGAGAGCGTCGCGAGCACCACGCCGACGATCGCGGCGGCCGTGCTGGTTCCGAGGGAGCGCGCGAGGGCGTTCAGGCCGTTCGACGCCCCCGTCTCGGTCGGCGGCACGGCGCGCATGATGAGCATCGGCATGGCCGCGTACCCGAAGCCGATGCCGAACCCGATCAGGACGTTGGCGACGACGAAGTGCCACACCTCGGTCGAGAAGATCAGACTGAATCCGTACGCGAGGATGAGCGAGATCGACCCGGCGACGAGAAGCACCCGCGGCCCGATCGTGCGCGCGAGCGTGCCCGAGATGGGCGAGAGCACCATCATCACCAGCCCCGACGGCATGACGACCAGGCTCGCGGCCAGCAGCGACAGTCCGAGTCCCACTCCGGTCGCCACCGGCAGCTCGAGCATCTGCGGGTAGGCGACGTTCGAGGTGAACAGCGCGAAGCCCATGGCGATGGATGCCAGGTTCGTGAGCAGCACGGGGCGGCGCGCGGCGACCCGCAGGTCGAGCAGTGGGTTCTTGATGCGGAGCTCGAACCAGCCCCACAGCAGCAGCACGACGACTCCACCGATCGCGAGCGACAGCGTGAGCGGTGACGTCCAGCCCCACGTGTTCCCGCGGGAGACGGCCAGCAGCACGCCGATCAGGCCGACCGCCAGGCCCACCGCGCCGAGATAGTCGAAGCGTCCGGCGGTGCGCAGCACGCTGACCGGGACGATCCAGAGGATCAGCCCGAAGACCACCGCGCCGAGCGCTCCGGCGATCCAGAACAGCCAGTGCCAGTCGGTGTTCTCGGCGACCAGAGCGCTGATCGGCAGGCCCAGTGCGCCGCCGACCCCGAGGGTCGCGCTCATCAGCGCGATGGCGCTGTCGACGCGGTTCTCGTGCAGCACGTCGCGCATGATCGAGATGCCCAGAGGGACGACGCCGACGATGGCGCCCTGCAGAGCGCGACCGATGATCATGCCGCTGATCCCGGTCGACAAGGCGGCAACGACCGAGCCGATGATCATGACGACCAGCAGCACGAGCACGATGCGCCGCTTGCCGTACATGTCGCCGAGCCGGCCGGCGATGGGCGTGATCACGGCCGCCGCCAGCAGGGTCGAGGTCACGACCCAGGCGGTGTCGTCTCGGGAGGCGTTCAGCAGCTGCGGAAGCTGCGACTGGATCGGCACCACCAGGGTGAACATGAACGAGGAGCACAGCCCCGCCAGTGCCAGAACCAGGACGACGAGCCCCTGCGGGCTGTTCCGGGAGAGTCTTCTTCGCGCGTTCTCATCCCGTGACATCACCACCCAGGCTAGCCGCCCGGGAGACAGCGCCGGGCCTCGGCGGGGGAGAGGGAGGCCTCAGAGCGTCCGATCGCTCCCTGCGGGACCGGATCCGCTGGTCGCCCGCACCCGCAGGGCCGGAGAGAACACGCGGCGCTGCGCGTCGTGACGACCCCCGATCCGTTCCAGCAGAAGCTGCGCCGCGGTGGCGCCCATCTCCTGACCGTGCTGGTCGACGGTGGAGAGCCCGATCAGGGGGTGGCTGGCGATCGGCACGTCGTCGTAGCCGACGACCGCGAACTCCGCGGCGCCCACTCCCCGTTCGGCGGAGACCTCGAGGGCCGCCAGCGCCAGCGAGTCGTGACCCGCGAACAGCGCCGTCGGCGGTGTCGCGCGGTCGAGGAGGTCGATCACCGTGTGCCGTGTGTCGTGATCGGACGAGTCGATACGGATGACGTCGGGCTCGAGCCCGCGCGCGCGCATCATGCTCTCGTAGACGCGCAGGCGCCGCGGGTGCGGGTCGGTGCGGGGTTCGACGAGGATCCGCTCGTCGTTCGTCACGTGCACGATCCGGGTGTGACCCGCATCGAAGAGGTGCTCCATCACCAGGCGCGCACCGGCATCGTCGTCGCCGACCACGACGTCGTAGTGCTGAGGATGGTCGTGCTGGCCGACCTGAACGAGCGGGACGCGCCGCGCGAGGCCCTCGAGCCAGGCTTGGGGGACGGCTGGAGCGACGGCGATGATGCCGTCGACCTGCCGGTCGTAGAGGCTTTCGAGCGCGGCCGTCCCGCTGACCGGGTCGGCCATCGGGGCGATGATCAATCGGTAGGCCGAGGCGTTGAGCTCCTGCACGATACCGGTGAGGATGCGCGTGAAGAACTCGTTGTCGACCTGCGGGAGCTGCACGCCGATCGTCGCCGTCGACCCGCGCATCGCTCGCGCCGCCACGCGAGGGCGGTAGTCGAGTGCGGCGATGGAGGCCGTGACCCGCTCGCGCATCCGATCGCTCACGCCGTAGGCGTCGCGGATCACCTTCGACACGGCGGCCTTGGACACGCCGGCGTGCTGTGCGACGTCTTCAATCGTCGCGGCGCGGGTCGGCGGCCCCGCGGGTGATGCATTGTCCGGCATCGAGCTCCTTCGGTCGTTGCTCTCAATGTAGATCGGTTGACGAAATCCCGCTACTCGGTTTATTCTCGCTTCGCCGCCTGGTGTAGATCGGTTTACACTCAATCTCGCACCTGAGTCCCGAGGCGTCGCACCGGTCGGAGTGCCCAGCACCCGGCCCCTTACAAGGAGGTAAGCAGTGTCCTCATTCATCACCCCGCGCCGGGCGACGATCGTCGTCGCCGGTGTCGGCCTCACCGCCCTGGCCCTCGCCGGTTGCTCCGGTGGAGCGGGCGGCGGCTCCGCCGACGGGAAGGTCGAGATCACCTTCCTGACCACCAACGGCGACGACTCCATCGCCACCGGCAACGCGCTCATCTCCGCGTTCGAGAAGGCCAACCCCGACATCACCGTCACCCTCAACACCCGCCCGGGCGGCACCGAGGGAGACAACCTCGTCAAGACCCAGCTGTCGACCGGCGAGATGGACGACGTCTTCTTCTACAACACGGGGTCGCTCTTCCAGGCGCTGAACCCCGACCAGACGCTCGTCGACCTTGCGGACGAGTCGTGGGTCTCCGAGGTCACCGACAACTTCAAGACCGTCGTCTCCACCGACAGCGGCACCTACGGCGCGCCCCTGGGAACGTCGATGGCGGGCGGCATCGCCTACAACACGAAGGTCTTCTCCGACCTCGGTATTAGCGTGCCGACCGACTGGTCATCGCTGGTCGCCGCCGCCGAGAAGATCAAGGCCGCGGGGATCACACCGATCGAGCAGACCTACGGCGACACCTGGACCTCGCAGCTCTTCCTCCTCGCCGACTTCGGCAACGTCCTCACGCAGGACCGGAAGTGGGCCGAGGACTTCACCGCCAACCAAGCGAAGTTCGCGCAGGAGCCCGCTCTGGCCGGTTTCACCCACCTCCAGGACGCTTTCGACAAGGGTCTCTTCAACGCCGACTTCGCCACCGCGACCGCCGCCGAGGGCTCGGCCGCCCTGGCCACGGGCAAGGCCGCGATGTACCCGATGCTCTCGAGCGCTGTTCTCAGCAACATCGAGCAATCCACCCCCGACGCAGTCGACGACATCGGCTTCTTCGCCATGCCGGCCGACAAGGCAGCGAACACCACGCTGACCGTCTGGGAGCCCAACGCGGTCTACATCCCGAAGTCGACGGACGGGGCCAAGCTCGACGCCGCGAAGAAGTTCGTCTCCTTCGTCAATTCGTCGGAGGGCTGCGACGTCCAGAACGCCAACTTCGTCGCGGGCGGTCCGTTCTCGATCAGCTCCTGCTCTGTGCCGTCGGACGCCGCGCCCCTGGTCGCGGAGATCCAGAAGTACGTCGACGAGGGCAAGAGCGCTCCCGCCCTCGAGTTCCTCTCTCCCGTCAAGGGGCCGAACCTCGAGAACATCGCCATCAGCGTCGGCTCCGGCATCTCGAGCGCGCAGGACGGCGCCGCCGCCTACGACGACGACGTGAAGAAGCAGGCCCAGCAACTCGGCCTCGCCGGCTGGTGAGAACGCGCTGAATCCAGCGCCCCCGTGCGGTCGGTGCCCCTTTTCCGCCGCACATCGCGGGGCCGGAGACCCCCTCTCCGGCCCCGCTCTTCCCCCACGAAGGAGTGACGATGGCCCAGACGTTCGCCAATGTGGTGCCGCCCCAGGTGCGGAACCGGCGCGGAGGCGTGCCCCCCGCGACACGGGCGGGTCGTAAAGCGCGCAGCATGTACCCGTCGTGGTTCTACATCCCCGCGGCCGCCCTGTACGTGGTGCTGTTCGCCGTGCCGACATTCGCATCGTTCTACTTCAGCCTCACCCGATGGTCGCTCTTCGACGTCCAGTTCATCGGGCTCGACAACTTCGTCCAGTTCTTCTCCGACCCGCAGCTCTCGCAGGCATTCCTGCACACGCTGATCTACGCCGTCGTCACGAGCGGCCTGAAGGTGGTCCTCGGACTCGCGCTCGCCGTGCTGCTGACCTCGGAGATCATCGGCCGTGGTTACCTGCGGGCCGTCACGTTCTTCCCCGTGCTCGTCTCGACCATCGGGGTGGGCCTGACCTTCAAGGTGCTGCTGGATCCGTTCGACGGCCTCGTCAACGGTGCCCTGTCGGTGTTCGGCATCCAGGGTCCGGGGTGGCTGACGGATCCGAATCTCGCGTTGATCAGCGTGGCGCTGGTCGACGTGTGGAAGGGGCTCGGGATCGCCACGCTCATCTACATCGCCGGGATCGTCGCGATCCCGCAGGAGTACTTCGAGGCCGCCCGTGTCGATGGAGCGAGTGCGTGGAAGGTGTTCCGCAACATCACCTTCCCGCTGTCGTGGCCGGCGACCGGGACGGTCGTGATCCTGTCGCTCATCGGTGGTCTGCGCTCGTTCGATCTGATCTGGGCGATGACGAAGGGCGGCCCGGGCTTCAGCTCGGACGTCATCGCGTCCGTGATCTACAAGCAGTACCAAGCCGGCTTCTACGGCTTGTCGACCGCGGGCAACGTCGTCCTCTTCATCGTCGTGACGGCGGTCATGATCCCCATCTCGATGTTCATCAACAAAAGGAGCGTGGACGCATGACCCGCCTCGCCCTGCGGCGGTGGACCGTCGGCACGATCGCCATCGTCGTGTCGGTCGTCGTCTTCCTCGTGCCCTTCGCCTTCATCCTGGTCACCGCGGCCAAGACCGCGCCCGAGGCGTCGATGCTCGCCTTCAGCTGGCCCACCGAGTGGAAGCTGTGGGACAACATCGCCGCGGTCCTCGCCGATCGCAACGGCATCCTGATCCGCGCCTTCGCCAACAGCATCGTGCTCACGGTGGCGAGCGTGGTGGTCATGGTCGTGCTGGCGGCGATGGTCGGCTACGTGCTGCAGCGCAAGAAGTCGCGCTGGAACGGCGTGGTCAACTTCTTCGTGCTCGCGGGGCTGATCGTCCCTCCCGCGGTCGTGCCCACCATCTGGGTTCTTCAGGGTCTCGGGCTGTTCAAGACCCTCGGCGGTCTCATCCTCATCGAGGCGACGTTCGGCCTGTCGTTCTGCATCCTGCTGTTCCGGGCCTTCGTCTCCACGATCCCCCGCGAGCTCGACGAGGCCGCCCTCATCGACGGCGCGGGGCCGATCCGACTGTTCTTCCAGGTGGTGCTGCCGCTGCTCAAACCGGTGATCGTCACGGTCATCGTCGTGCAGTCGGTCGCTGTCTTGAACGACTTCGCCAACCCGCTGTACTTCCTCCCGGGAGACGCCAACGCGACCGTGCAGCTGACCCTCTACGCCTATGCCTCGAGCTCGACCAGTGCCGGGCAGTTCAACCTGCTGTTCGCTGACATCCTCCTCATCACCATCCCGCCCCTCGTCATGTACGTCTTCTTCAACCGCCAGATCGTGGCGGGCATGACCAGCGGGGCGATCAAGGGCTGACCATGTTCCCCACTGCTCTCCTCATCTCCCCGGCAGCGCCCGTGGGCGGCGGCGCTCCGACTCTCATCGGCCGCTTCGTCCTCGACCTCGATCACGGTGAGCCGGTGCGCGCCACCCTGCGGTACTCGGCGCTCGGTGTCGTCGAGGCGGCCATCAACGGCATCCGTGTCTCCGACGAGCTCCTGACCCCCGGATGGTCGAGTTACGAGTGGCGCGTGCGGGTCGCGGAGACCGACGTCACCGCTCTCGTCGCCGCCGAGTCGACGCTGGAGCTCACCCTCGGCAACGGCTGGTACCGCGGGAGCCTGACCTGGATGGGAGCGACCGGTGTCTACGGCGACCGCCTCGCCGCGATCGCCGAGATCGAGCTCGTCTTCGCCGACGGGCGCACGCAGGTCTGGGCGACCGACGACTCGTGGTCGGTCCGGGCTTCCGACACGGTGTCCGACGACCTGTACCACGGGCAGACCATCGACGCCCGTCGTCGCGGAGCCGCCTCGCCCGAGGTGCCGGTCGAGGTGATCGACGTCCCCTCCGTGCGGTTCGAACCCTATGTCGGACCCCCCGTCGTCCCCGTGGAGACGCTCCCGGTCCGCGACGCGTGGCTTTCGCCCACGGGTCGGCTGATCGTCGACTTCGGTGAGAACCTCGTCGGCTGGGTCCGCGCCGAGGTCACCGGCGAGTCCGGCGGCGTGGTGACGCTGCGGCACGCCGAGGTTCTCGAGAAGGACGAGATCGGCATCCGTCCCCTGCGTTCGGCCCGCGCAACGGATCGATTCATCCTCTCCGGGGGCACCGACGTCTTCGAGCCCCGCTTCACGTTCCACGGCTTCCGCTACGTGGAGGTCGACGGGTGGCCCGGAGGGGTGGATGCCGTACGCCGGGGTGGACTCGAAGCGGTGCGCATCAGCTCGCGCCTGCGGCGCACCGGCACGTTCTCGAGCTCCGACCCCCTGCTGAACCAGCTGCACGAGAACGTCGTCAACAGCACGCGGGGCAATTTCGTCGACCTGCCCACCGATTGCCCGCAGCGTGACGAGCGGCTCGGGTGGACCGGTGACATCGCGGTCTTCGCACCCACCAGCGCTTATCTCTTCGACGTCGGCGATTTCCTGCGCGACTGGCTGCGCGACGTGTCCGTCGAGCAGCAGCACCAGGGCGGGGTCGTGCCGTACGTCGTGCCCGATGTGCTCAAGTACGTGGGCGTGCCGGAGGACATCACCCCCGTCGACTCGACGGCGGTGTGGAGCGACGCGATCGTCTGGGTGCCATGGGCCGTGTGGATGGCATCCGGTGATGTCCGCGTGCTCTCCGAGAACGTCGAGGGGATGCTGGCGCACCTCCGCCATGTGTCGTCGCTCGTGTCGGAGACCGGTCTGTGGGACCGCGGGTTCCAGTTCGGCGACTGGCTCGACCCCGACGCGCCCCCGGAGGACCCCGCTGCGGCCAAGGCCGACCGGGGGCTGGTGGCCACCGCGTGCCTGTACCGGTCCGCGGATCTCGCCGTCCGCGTCGTGGAGGCTCTCGGCCGGTGGGACGTGCGCTGCGAGCTCGAGCACCTCCGCGACGCGACGCGGCGCGCCTTCCGCGAGGCGTACGTCGCCCGCGACGAGCAGCGGCTGCGAAATCACTGCGAGACGTCGTACGCGCTCGCCATCGTGTTCGGACTGCTCGACGACGAGGAGCTCTCATGGGCGGGCGACCGCCTCGCGGAGCTCGTCGAGGCGGCGGGCCACCGCATCTCGACAGGGTTCGCCGGCACGCCGTACATCCTCGACGCGTTGAGCAGCACCGGTCATCTCGAGACCGCGGGGCGACTGCTCCTGCAGCGCGAGTGCCCGTCGTGGCTCTACCCCGTGACCATGGGAGCGACCACCGTGTGGGAGCGCTGGGACTCGATGCTGCCCGACGGCACGATCAACCCTGGCGAGATGACGTCGTTCAACCACTACGCCCTGGGCGCGGTGGCCGATTGGATGCATCGCGAGCTGGCGGGACTCGCGCCGCTGGAGCCCGGATATTCCCGCGTGCGCGTCGCGCCGCAGCCGATCGACGGCGTCGACGACGCGTCGACGTCGTACGACAGCAGGCACGGCACGATCGCGGTCGCCTGGCGCCGCGAGGGCGGCGTCGTGCATCTCGAGGTGACGGTGCCCGAGGGTGTGGTCGCCGAGGTGTGGCTCGGTGAAGTCGACACCGAAGTCGGAGCCGGCGTGCACCGGTTCTCCGCAGAGTTCGCACCGACCGTCGCGGTGTGATCACCGTGGCAGGCCGCCCGTGACGGCGGTCGGCCTGCCACGCCCCGACGGCGAGGGGATGCCGCCGAGCGCGCGATCCGTCGAATCGATGACGCCGTATGACGACCGGTTACGGGCCGTAACGGTCCGGTTTGAGCCTCGCGCGGGGGCATGTTGACGTGGTGTCATGACTTCGCACCGCACCCCGCGCCTGGCCACGATCCTCGGCGCCTCCACCGCAGCCTTCCTCCTCGCCCTCACCGGGTGCGCCGGGGGAGCGGCATCCTCCGATGACTCCTCCCGCATCGTGCTGGGCGCCGACGACGGCAACGAGGCGCACTGGACGGTGCTGAAGCAGAAGCTCGCAGGCGAAGGCATCGACCTCGAGGTGCGCACGATCAACGACGGCGTGCAGCTCAACCAGGGCGTGCAGGACGGCGAGCTCGACGTGAACCTCTTCCAGCACCTCATCTACCTCTCGCAGTTCAACGTCGAGAACAACGGCTCGCTCGTGCCGGTCGGCGCCACCGCGGTGTACCCGCTCGCTCTGTACTCGGAGCAGTACACCGACGTGAAAGACCTGCCCGAGGGCGCCAAGGTCGCGATCCCGAACAACCCGACGAACCTCGCTCGCGGTCTGCTCAACCTGCAGACGGCGGGGCTGCTCACGCTGAAGGACGGCGGGACGGCCCTCTCGACTCCGGCCGACATCGTCACCTCCAAGGTCGAACTGCTGCCCGTCGACACGAACCAGACCGTCACCGCGCTCAAGGACGGCAGCGCGCAGGCCGCAATCGTCAACAACACGCAGGCACAGAAGGGCGGGCTCGGCGACGAGCTCATCATCTTCAAGGAAGACCTGAACAACCCGCAGCTCGCGCCCTACATCAACGCCTTCGTCACCCGCGACGACAAGAAGGGCGACCCGCGCTGGGAGAAGCTCGTCGCCGCGTACCACTCGCCCGAGGTCGAGGCGGCGGTCACCGAGCTGAACCAGGGCAACCTGCAGTTCAAGACCGAGTGGACGGGCGCGCAGCTGCAGGACGAGCTCACCAGCCTCGAAGACGCCCTCAAGGCACAGAAGGGATGACCTCGGTCATCGAGCTGCGGGGCGTCACGAAGAGTTTCCGCACCGATCGCCGCTCCTCCACGAACGCCGTCGACGACGTCACGGTGAGCGTGGAGCAGGGGTCGATCGTCGGGGTCATCGGATACTCCGGCGCGGGCAAGTCGACGCTCGTGCGTCTGCTGAACGGTCTCGAGAAGCCCACCTCGGGCACCGTCGAGGTGCTGGGCGTGAACGTCGGGGATGCCACCGAGGCGAAGCTGCGCGACCTGCGGCGCCGTGTGGGCATGATCTTCCAGCAGTTCAACCTCTTCACCTCGCGCACGGTCGCGGCGAATGTCGCCTACCCGCTCAAGGTCGCCGGCTGGAAGAAGGCCGACCGCGACGAGCGCGTGGCCGAGCTGCTCGACTTCGTGGGCATCGGCGACAAGGCGAAGCAGTACCCGCGACGCCTGTCGGGCGGGCAGAAGCAGCGCGTGGGCATCGCGCGCGCGATCGCGACGAACCCGCAGATCCTGCTCGCCGACGAGGCCACGAGCGCCCTCGACCCGCAGACCACGGCCGAGGTGCTCGATCTGTTGCGCGAGATCAACCGGCGCCTGGGCATCACGATCGTCGTCATCACGCATCAGATCTCGATCGTCCACGAATTGTGCGACCAGGTCATCGTGATGGACGGCGGCCGCGTCGTCGACAGCGGCGACACCTACCGCGTTTTCGCGCACCCCCGCGCCGACCTGACCAAGCGCTTCGTCGCCGCGGTGACGCAGGGCGTGCCGAGCGGAGAGGCCCTGTCCGCGCTCGCCGCGGGAGGCGGCTCGCTCGTGAGCGTCGAGGTCAACGAGTTCTCGAGCGAGGACGTCTCGGCCGTGTTCCACCGCCACGGCGCGCGTCATTCCGTCGTCTACGGCGGGGTCACCGACGTGCTCGGCAAGCAGCTCGGCACCCTCACCTATCGCGTGCACGCCGAGGATCTCGCACCCGTCGTCGCCGAGCTGCGCGCGCACACCGACGTCGTCCTTCCCGCGGCGGAGGTATCCGCATGAACAAGTGGGACACCCTCACCCCGGTGCTGCTGCAGTCGATCGGCGAGACCGTCTACATGGTCGCGGTGTCGCTGCTCATCGCGGGCGTCGCGGGACTCGTCATCGGCGCGCTCCTGTACGCCACGCGGCCGGGCAACCTGTTCGAGAACCGCGTCGTCTTCTTCGTCGCCAACCTCGTGATCAACCTCATCCGTCCGATCCCGTTCATCATCTTCCTCACCGCGGTGGCTCCGGTCACGCGCGCGGTGACGGGCACGACCCTGGGGACGGATGCCGCGATCGTCCCGATCACGATCATGGCGACCGTCGTGATCGCCCGCGTCGTCGAGCAGAACCTCGTCGCGGTCGATCCCGGAACCGTCGAGGCGGCGCGCGCCGTGGGTGCGCGCCGGATCGGCGTCCTGTTCGGGGTCGTCATCCCCGAGGCGCTCGCCCCGCTCATCCTCGGGTACACCTTCATGTTCATCGCGGTCGTCGACATGTCGGCCATGGCGGGGTACATCGGCGGCGGCGGCCTCGGCAACTTCGCGATCATCTACGGCTATCAGCAGTTCAACCAGCAGGCGACCTGGGTGACCGTGGCGATCATCGTCGTGATCGTGCAGGCCGGCCAGCTGCTCGGCAACACCCTGGCCCAGCGCATCCTGCGGCGCTGACGCGGGCGCCAGCGAAGCCCCGACAGCCCTCACCCTGTCGAGTGTCCAGGAAACGCCGGTGGTACGCCCCGTGCGCGGCATGTCTCGGACACTCAACAGGGGGGAGCGGCCGCGGCGGGTGGTGAGCACGGCGAACCCGGGCACGCCTACCCTCGACAGATGAGCCTGACCCGCACCCTCGCCCGCTGGCTGCTCGGTGCGGCACTCGTGTTCGCCGGCACCGCGCACCTCACGTTCGCGCGCGACGAGTTCGTCGCCCAGGTGCCGTCCTGGCTGCCGCTCCCGGTCGACGTCACGGTCGTGGCATCCGGGATCGTCGAGATCGCGCTCGGACTCGCCCTCGCGATCCTCCGCCGTCGGCGCGTCGCCGTCGGCTGGATCGTGGCAGCCTTCTTCGTCGCGATCTTCCCGGGCAACATCGAGCAGTTCGTCCGCGGTACCGATGCCTTCGGCCTCGACACCGACCTGGCCCGCGGCATCCGACTCCTCTTCCAGCCCCTGCTGGTGATCTGGGCTCTGTGGTCGACCGGGGCGTGGCGGGCCTGGCGGGAGCGCAGGACCCGCGGCCGCTGAGGCGCCCGGGCCGGCCCGGTGCGCGTCGGCCCCGCGCCGCCTCGGCCGGCAGCACCTCGGCCCGCAGCGCTTCGGTCTGCACCTCGGCCCGCAGGTCCGAGACCGCGGTGGGCGCCGCGTCGCCGATCGCGGCGGGTGAGGCGACGTGGCTGCGGTTTCGGTGGAAGCCGAGCGGGCCCTCTTCGAGCACCGCCGCCGTGGTCTCGCCGACGCGGTTCCTGAAAAGCCGCTATGGCCTGGCCCCTGAGTTTGAGAACGATTATCAGCAGCGATACGGTGTCTTCATGACCCGTCGTCTTCTCGCCCCCGTCGTCCTCGGCGCGGCGTCCGTGCTCGCCCTCGCCGGTTGCGCCGGCACCTCGACCTCGACCGGCTCGACCGCCGACTCCGGCGGCAAGGTCACCGTCGTGGCATCCACCGACGTCTACGGCTCGATCGCCGAGGCCGTCGGCGGCGACTTCGTCGACGTGCAGTCGATCATCACCTCGTCGTCGCAGGACCCCCACGAGTACGAGGCGAGTGCGCAAGACCAGCTCACGCTGAAGAACGCGGGGCTCGTGATCGAGAACGGTGCGGGCTACGACGCCTTCATGGAGTCGCTCATCGAGGCCAGCGGCACCTCGGCTCCCGTGCTCACGGCGGTCGAGTACAACCACGACTACCCCGGCGCCGAGGGGCACGACGACAGCGCCACCCCGGCGCCGAGCGAGAGCGCCGACGACCACGCGCACGACGAGGGCGACGGCCACGACCACATCGAGGGCTTCAACGAGCACGTCTGGTACGACCCGCACACGATCGAAGACCTCACCGCGGCCATCGCGGAAGAGCTCGGTACGCTCGCGCCCGACCACGTCGCCGACTTCACCGCCAACGCCCAGGCGTTCACCCAGCAGATCGCCGGGCTCGAGGACTCCCTCTCCCAGATCGAGGCGAAGGATGCCGGGGCGAAGGTGTTCGTGACCGAGCCGGTGCCGGTCTACCTCATCGAGGCGGCGGGGCTCGACAACGCGACCCCGAACGAGTTCAGCGAGTCGGTCGAGGAGGGCCAGGACGTCCCCCCGGCGACGCTCCTGGAATCGCTGCAGCTGATCGATTCGGGTGAGGTCCGCGTGATGATCGTCAACCCGCAGACCGGAGGCGCCGAGACGACGCAGGTCGAGGACGAGGCGAAGGCGAAGAACATCCCGGTGATCGAATTCACGGAAACGCTCCCGGAGGGTCAGACTTACATCTCGTGGATGCAGAGCAACATCACGGCGCTGAGCGACGCGCTGGGCGCGTGAGCGCAGCGGCCCCGCTGCGCATCCACGGCGCCGCCCTCGAGAGGGGCGGACGCGAGCTCTGGGCCGGGCTCGATCTCGAGGTCGAGCCCGGCGAGCTCGTCGCCGTCCTCGGGCCCAGCGGCTCGGGCAAGACCACCCTGCTGCGCGCGATCCTCGGACTCGAGCGGCTGAGCGCCGGCTCGATCGAGGCGCTGGGCGCGCCGGTGCGCCGCGCCGGCAACCGTCGCATCGGCTACATCCCCCAGCAGCGGCCGCTCCCGCGCGAGACGCCGCTGCGCGGGCGCGACATCGTGGGTCTCGGCGTCGACGGACACCGGCTCGGCCTGCCGCTGTCGCGCAAGAAGGACCGTGCCCGTGTCGACGAGCTGCTCGAAGCCGTCGGGGCGACCGCGTTCGCCGACCGCCCGGTCGGGCTGCTCTCCGGCGGCGAGCAGCAACGGCTGCGCGTGGGCCAGGCCCTCGCCGACGACCCCGCCCTGCTGCTGTGCGATGAGCCGCTCACGAGTCTCGACCTCGCCAACCAGCAGGCCGTCGTCCGCCTCATCGACCGTCACCGACGCGAGCGCGACGCCGCCGTGCTCCTGGTCACCCACGACATCAATCCGGTGCTGTCGAGGGTCGACCGCATCCTCTACATCGCCCACGGTCGCTTCACGCTCGGCACCCCCGACGAGGTGCTCACGACCGAGACGCTGAGCGCGCTCTACGGCGCCCCGGTCTACGTGGTGCGGGCGGGCGACCAGCTCATCGTCGTCGGAGCTCCGGATGCCGACGACTCCCACCACCATCACCACGACGAGGACGACGCATGAACTGGTCCGACGTCGGCGACGCCCTGTTCGGCGGGGTGAGCCAGTACGGCGCGATCCTCGAGCTCGTGCAGAACTCCGTCTACGCCGGTGCCGTCCTGGGCCTCGTGGGCGGACTCATCGGCGTCTTCGTGATGCAGCGCGACATGGCCTTCGCCGTGCACGGCATCAGCGAGCTCTCCTTCGCCGGCGCCGCGGTGGCGCTGCTGATCGGCGTCGACGTCGTGTCGGGGTCGATCGTCGGCTCCCTGATCGCTGCTGCGCTCATCGGCCTGCTCGGGGCCCGCGCGCGCGACCGCAACTCGATCATCGGCGTGCTCATGCCGTTCGGCCTGGGCGTCGGCATCCTGTGCCTGTCGCTCTACAACGGGCGCAGCGCGACGCGGTTCAGCCTGCTGACCGGCCAGATCGTGTCGGTGCAGAGCGGACAGCTCGGGTGGCTGGTCGTCATCGGCGTCGCGGTGCTGGTCGCGCTGCTGCTGATCTGGCGCCCGCTGCGCTTCGACTCGCTCGACCCGCAATCGGCCGCCGCCCGCGGCGTCCCCACGACCGCCGTGTCGCTGGGATTCATGCTGCTGCTCGGGTTGATCGTCGCCGTCGCGGTGCACATCATCGGCGCCCTGCTCGTGATGGCGCTGCTGGTCACCCCCGCCGCGGCCGCCATGCGGGTGGCATCCGGGCCCCTGTCGGTGCCGGTGCTCGCGGCGCTGTTCGGATTCGTCTCGGCGGTGGGCGGGGTGCTGCTCGCGGTCGCGGGCACGTTGCCGGTGAGCCCGTACATCACCACGATCTCGTTCGCGATCTACCTCGTGTGCCGCGTGATCGGCGCGCGCCGCGATCGCACGAGCCGTGCGCTGTAGCACCCAGCCGATTCACCGAACCCCTCGCTAGACTCGCCGGCATGGTCCAGCGCAACACGTGGCAGCGCGAGCGCGTGCGCGAAGCCCTCTCCGGAGCCGGCGGCTTCGTCAGCGCGCAGTCGCTGCACGCGACCCTGCGCGACGAGAACACCGGCATCGGACTGGCCACCGTCTACCGCACCCTCGCCGGCCTCGCCGCCCGGGGCGATGCGGACTCGCTGCAGAGTCCCGACGGCGAGAACCTGTTCCGCGCGTGCGAGACCCGCGGTCACCACCATCACCTCATCTGCCGATCGTGCGGCAAGGCCGTCGAGATCGCGGCGACCGACGTCGAGGAGTGGGCCCAGCGCACGGCCGCCCAGCACGGCTTCAGCGAGGCCGAGCACGTCGTCGACATCTTCGGCATCTGCACCGACTGCGCCCGCGCCCGGGCTCGTGAGCGTGGCGACGAGTAGTCGCACCGCGCCGTCGACCCGTCGGCGCTCCGCCGCCCCCCGCTCGGGCGGCTCCCGCACCCTCGTCGCGCTCGGCCTGGGTGTCGTCGTGGTCACCGCGCTGTTCCTCGTCGACGCGCTCGCGCCCACCTTCTTCTCGCAGCCCCTGCCCACCCGCGCGCAGGACGGCCTGACCCTCGCGCTGAGCGTGCTCATCGAGTCGCTGCCGTTCGTCATCCTGGGCGTGGTGCTCTCGATCATCGTCCAGGTCTGGGTGCCGCCGGGGGCGATCGAGAGATGGATGCCGCGCGCGCCGTGGGCGCGCCGGGCGGTGCTGTCGCTGCTGGGCATGTTCATCCCCGTGTGCGAGTGCGGCAACGTGCCCTTCGCCCGCGGACTGCTCATGCGCGGCTTCGGGGTGAGTGACACCCTCACCTTCCTCGTGGCGGCGCCGATCGTGAACCCGATCGTGATCATCTCCACGCACGCCGCGTTCGGCTTCAGCGACGGCATCCTCGTCGCGCGCCTCATCGGCGGATACCTCGTCGCCAACCTCATCGGGTGGCTGTACAGCCGGCATCCGGATCCCGACAAGCTGCTCACGGAGCGGTTCCTCGAAACGTGCGAGATCGTCGTGCAGGAGCGCGGCGATCGCGGACGTCGCACGCTCGCCCAGTTCGTCGTCGAGCTGCGGTCGGTCATGCCGGCGCTTATCATCGGGTCGCTCCTCGCCGGGGCGGTGCAGGTGCTCGTGCCGCGGAGCGCGCTGCTGGCCATCGGCTCCGACCCCGCCCTGTCGATCGCCGCGATGATGGTGCTCGCCCTCGTCGTGTCGCTGTGCTCGAACGTCGACGCGTTCTTCGCGCTCTCGTTCGCCTCGACGTTCACCCCGGGGTCGATCGTGGCCTTCCTCGTGGTCGGCCCGATCATCGACCTGAAGATGATGGCGCTGCTGCGCACGACCTTCACGACCCGCGTCCTGGCGGGGATGACGGTGGTCGTCGTGCTCTTCGCCTTCGCGCTCGGAACGGTGGTGAACCTCCTTGTCTAGAACCGGCGCTCTCGCGACCCGCTGGCTCGGCGTGGGCCTGACCGCGTGCCTGTCGGTCACCACCATCACGCTCTGGGTCACCGGCCGCATGTCGCTGTACATCAATCCGGATTCGGCCTGGTTCGCCGTCGGGATGTCGATCGTGGCCCTCGTCGGCGCGATCGCCTCGTTCGCGCTGCCGCTCGGCGCCGAAGCCGACCACGGCCACGACCACGAGCACGGGCACGCGCCGGCGGCCGCCTCCGCGCGCCGCGAGGCCTTCGCGCACGCCGACCACGAGCACAGCGACGCCCTGGACGATCACGACCACGCCGCGCACGACCACCTCGCCGCGCGCCCCCGCCTGACCCCGAGCGGGATCGCCGCGTTCACGGGAGGCGTCCTCGCCTCGGGCGCGGTGATCGCCGTGCTGCTGACCCCGGCCGCGTCTCTGTCGGCCGAGCTCGCCGTCTCGCGCGACGTGGGGGCCCCTCCGCTGTTCGCCGGTTCCGACGTCGTGACCCTCGCCGCCTCGGGGGACACGTCGAAATTCGGCATCGGCGACTGGTCGGCGGTCTTCGCACACGCGACGAACCCGGAGACCTTCGACGGAAAGCCGGTCACCCTCACCGGCTTCATCACCCCGGGCGGCGACGGCGCCACCTTCGACCTCACGCGCCTGGTCATCACGCACTGCGTGATCGACGCGCAGACCGCCCGCCTGCCGATCGCCGCGGCGGTCGACGCGCCCTCGACCGGGCAGTGGGTCACGGTCACGGGCACCGTCCGCTCGAGCGGCGACGGCACGCTCGAGGTGCACGCCGACGAGGTCGCTGCGATCGACGAGCCGGCGGACCCGTATGAGTACTGACGCCCGGCGGGCGGGGGAGTCCCGACGTTCGCGTGCCCGCACGCGCCGGGGCCGCAGGTTCGCGGTCGCCTTCGCGGCGGTGCTGGTGGGCCTGGTCGTGGTCGGCGGGGTGGGCGGGATCTTCGCCGTGGCGCAGGGGCCGCGCGTCACCGACGTGCAGGTGGACCCGGCCGCTGCGGTGGCCGCCTCGGGGTCGCGCGTCATCCTCACCACGACCCAGTCGCTCGAGACGGTCGACCCCTCGCAGGTCGAGGTCGAGCCGGCGACGCCCTTCACCGTCGACACCTCGGGGCGCAGCGTGGGTGTGCGCTTCACGCTCCCGTTGCGCGACGACACCGATTACCGCATCACCGTCAACGGGGTGAACGGACTGGGAGCCGGGCCCGCCTCGACCCTCACCGAGACCTTCCGCACGCCGCCGCTGCAGGCCTACCTGATGCAGCGCGGCACTCCCGAGGGCGACACGATCTTCCGCACCGACCTGGAGGGCGAGGCCGGGCTCCCCGTCTTCGTCCACCCGCACATCGAGGACTTCCGCGCCACCGCCAACCATCTCGTGATCTCGGTGCGCGACGGTGACACCGCCCGGGTGATCGTGACCGATCCCGACGGGAAGAACGAGCGCGACATCGCCCTGCCGGGGCCGGGCTTCGTCACGAACCTGCAGTCGGCCGACCGGGGCGAGCGCATCGGCTTCACCTTCTCGGATGCCGACTTGAGTGCGGCGGGAGGACGCGAGAGCCGCCTGTTCACGGCGTCGGCCGCCGAGGACTCCCCGCCCACCGAGGTGGGGCTGAACGGCGGCGACGTGCGCATCGCCGACTACCGGTTCGTTCCCGACACCGACAGCATGCTCGTGCTCACCTTCGACTCGCGCCTCCTGCTCACCGACGCCCAGGGTGGGAACGCGGCCCCTCTCGGCAGCGCCGTGTCGATCGACGGCATCGCGCGCGGATCGTCGGTGGCGGTCGTCGAGCGGCTCGAGGGCATCCGCGAGATCAACCTCACCGACGGCTCCGAGCAGGGGCTCGTCGACCCCGTCGACCCGCCGGGTCTCGCGGGTCGGGCCACCCCCGTGCCGGGTGCCGGCGCGGGGACCATCCGCTCCTTCGCCGACATCAGCTCCGACGGCGTCTCGCGCTCGACCATCGTGGCGCACGTCGACACCGACGGCGCCGTGCGGCAGCTGCTGGACGTGCCGGGTACCGACACCGTGCTGCAGACCTGCGTCTCGCCGAGCGGGCGCTATGCCGCCGTGCTCATCGCCCCCCGGGCGGTCGACAACCCCTTCGACCGCTACCAGCTGCCGCTCCCGCAGCGTCTTCTCACGCACCTCGTCGAGGTCGACACCGGCCAGGAGGTCGTGGCCCTGCAGGGCTTCGACTTGTCGTGGTGCCAGGTCCCGCCGCAGTGATGCGTGCGGCGACCCGCGCCGATCTCACCGCCCTGCCGGCCGAGGTCGCTCCGCGGCTGCTCGACGCACGGCTGGAGACCGTCGTCGCGGGGGAGCGGGTCGTCGTGCGTCTCACCGAGGTCGAGGCTTATCACGGACGGGGAACGGGCGACCGTCCCGATCCGGGGTCCCACGCGCGGATGGGGCCCACGCCGCGCAACGCCACCATGTGGGGGGAGCCCGGTCATCTCTACGTCTACCTCAGTCACGGCATCCATTCCTGCGTCAACGTGGTGTGCGGGCCCGACGGTGTGGCCGGTGGAGTGCTGCTGCGCGGAGGCGAGATCGTCGAGGGTGCGGACATCGCCGAGCGGCGCCGTCTCGAACGTCGGGGCGCGGTGCGCACGCCCCGCGACCTCGCGCGGGGTCCCGGTCGTCTCGGCGACGCCGTGGGGCTCCGGCATCCCCTCCACGACGGCATCGACGCGGTCACGGGGCAGGAGTGCGCCGGGGCGCGGGCGCGCCTGTACCTGCCCGAGACGCCGCCGGTGGCCGTGGCGACCGGACCGCGCGTGGGCGTGGCCGGCATCGCCGGTACCGCCGCGTTCCCCTGGCGCTTCTGGATCGAGGGGGATGCCACCGTCTCGGCCTTCCGCTGGGGACGGGGAGCCGCCGAGGCCGCCGCCGGAGGGGGCTGAGAGAGCCGGCGCCCTGTCGGGTCCCTTCGGCGGGCTCAGGGACCTGGGTGGGGCGGGCATGGGTCCGGTCGCTGAGACGGGCTCAGGGACCCGGTGAGGTGGCTGAGCCTGTCGAGCCACGGCCCGCTTCGATGACCGGATCAGGTCAAGGCGACACGCCGTGCTAGACTGACCCCTTGTCTGCGCGCACTCCAGCACGCAGTTCGCATCCCTCCTTCTGATCCCGGCCTTCCGTCGTGTTCAGACGGGGTGCAGACAAGGGATCTTGGGTGGCACCGTCCGGTGTCACGGTACAGAAGGAGACATCACCATGGCAGCAGTGTGCCAGGTGACTGGAGCGGTTCCCGGCTTCGGTCACAACATCTCGCACTCGCACCGCCGGACGAAGCGCCGCTTCGACCCGAACGTGCAGAAGAAGACCTACTTCGTTCCGTCGCTGGGTCGCAACATCAAGCTCAACGTTTCGGCGAAGGGCATCAAGGTCATCGACGCTCGCGGCATCGAGTCCGTCGTCCGTGACCTGCAGGCGAAGGGCGTGAAGCTGTAATGGCGAAGAAGGCTCAGGACGTTCGTCCGATCATCAAGCTGCGTTCGACCGCCGGCACGGGGTACACCTACGTGACGCGCAAGAACCGCCGCAACAACCCCGACCGCATCGTGCTCAAGAAGTACGACCCCGTGGTCCGCAAGCACGTCGACTTCCGAGAGGAGCGCTAAGCACATGGCTAAGAAGAGCAAGATCGCGCGCAACGAGCAGCGCAAGGTCGTCGTCGAGCGCTACGCCGCGAAGCGCGCCGAGCTGAAGAAGACCCTGGTCGACCCCAACGCGACCGACGAGGCCCGCGAGGCCGCCCGCGTGGGTCTGCAGAAGCTGCCCCGCAACGCGTCGCCCGCGCGCGTGCGCAGCCGCGACGTCATCGACGGCCGCCCCCGCGGTGTCCTCACGAAGTTCGGCGTCTCGCGCGTCCGCTTCCGTGACATGGCGCACCGTGGCGAGCTGCCCGGCGTGACCAAGTCGTCCTGGTAAGCACCAGACACACGAACGAAGGGCGGGGTTCCGAGAGGAGCCCCGCCCTTCGTCGTTCTCATGCCAGGATGCGCCGCAGTTCGACGACGGCGGCGCTGCGCGCGCCCACGCCGAGCTTGACGTAGATCGACCGCACCTGGCTCTTCACGGTGTTCAACGACACCCCGCGCGTGCGGGCGATGTCGGCGAGGCCGGCAGGCGTCAGCAGCAGCTCCGCGAGCGCGCGTTCGGTGGCAGTGAAGCCGTGCAGGTGGTCCGCCAACCGGGGCGCCTCGACCGGGGCGCCGACCGAGGCCAGGGCCGTGCGGATGTACGCGGCGGTCTCGGCGAGTTCGGGGTGCGTGCAGACCGCGGCGTCGACGAGCGCGGCGCATTCCTCCGGGGGGAGCATGATGAACGGGGTCATCGAATTCCCCGTGTGCGCGATGAGCAGGAGAGCCGATTCCATGCTCTGGGCGGCGCGGCGGTCGTCACCGAGGCGATGGAACGCGATGGCCCTCCGCAGCAACAGCGGTGTCAGCGTCCGCAGGCAGTGGTCGGAGTCGGAGGCCGCGCACGCTTCGGTCTCCGCGAGCATCTCCCGCTCTCGGCCGAGAAGCAGCAGTGCGCCGCCGCGCTGCATGGCGAAGCAGATACCGTGCCCCTCCGGGCTCTCCGCGGTGGAGAGCGAGGCGAGCGACTCGGCGTACTGCCCCTGCGCGAGCATGATGTCGGAGCGGATGCAGAGCAGGAAGTCGCGGATGAAGCGGTGGCTCATGCTGCGTTCGCTCCCGTGCAGCAGCTGCTGACAGGCGGCGAGACCGGCGGCGTGCTCGCCGTGGATGAGCCGGCCCATCGCGTCGATCGCCCGGGCCGAGTATCGCGAGTACGGGTCCGTCGGGTGCACGCGCTCGAGCTCTCGTGCCACCCCGCGCAACCGCAGATGGTCCATGCGGGCGGCCGCCACCAGCGAGTCGGCGAGCAGCAGAAGGTACGACGACTCCTCCTCGGCCCATCCGCCTGTTCGGAACAGCGCGGAGGCGGCATCCATGACGGGGTCGGCGGAGGTGTACTCCCCATTGAGCGCGAACCCCAGCGCCGTCACCGTGAGGGCGTAGAAGCGCGTCGCGTCGCTGTCGGCGAAGAGCTGAGCCTCACGGCCGAAGCGCACCGCGACCTGCGGCAGCCCGACGGCGCACAGGTACTCGCCGGCGCCGGCCAGGAGGACCGCGCGCGCCTCCATCGACAGCGAGGCCGGTCGGATCAGCCGGGTGCCGTCGAAGAAGCGCCAGACGAGGGCGGCGCCGTCGCCGAGGGCGTCGCGCCGGGCGCGGGCCGCGAACATCGCCGACAGCGCGCGAGCGCTCGAATCGGCCCAGACGCGGGGAGACGCCGGGGCTTCGACCTCCGACAGGAGGGAGAGGTGGCGCGGATCGGGGAGACCGTGCCCCGGTGCGAGGCGCAACGCGGTGGCGTTCACGGCGGCGCGCAGTGCGGCGCGCGCGTCGATGGACGTCTGCGTGCTCGGCATCCCCACACCCCCGGGCTCAGCTCACCCGACATCTTCATCCGATCGCGCGGTGGCTTCCGCAGATTGGGTCGCTGACATCGTACTTCGCACGTTCCACAGCGAATCCGGGTGACTCGTGAGAGCTCGGGGCGGGCCCGATGGTTCGCACTACAGTTCACCCGAGAAGGTCGGCGGGGTCGCCTCGTCCGTGACGGGGACGGCCTGGCCGCGGCATCGACCGGCTGCGCTCGACGTCGTCGACCGGCCTCCCGCCGTCGGTCGGGAGCCGAACGACGGCGACACGCCGCGCAGATCGGGGCGAAATCCGACAGAATCCGCGTAATTCCGCGGTTCGGTTGATACTGTCGAGGCGGTCTCCCGACCACCGAGGAGGATTCCTCCTCGTCCGCGTAACGAGAGGCGACATCCGTCGTCGCCTGGAGGACAAACCACATGGCCGACAAGTCCATCACCAAGACCGAGCTCGTCGCGAGCATCGCCAGCGCGACCGGGCAGAGCCAGTCCGCCGTGTCGGGCGTGCTCGACTCCCTCTTCTCCACCGTCTCCGAGGCGGTCGCCAAGGGCAGCAAGGTCTCGATCCCCGGCTGGATCGCCTTCGAGCAGGTCGCCACGTCGGCTCGCACGGGCCGCAACCCGCAGACGGGCGAGGAGATCTCCATCCCCGCCGGCAAGCGCGTCAAGGTCACCGCGGGCTCGAAGCTCAAGGCCGCCGTCAAGTAAGACGACACCGAACCATCGAAGGGGGGATGCCAGCGGCATCCCCCCTTCGTCGTCCCCGCGCGACGTAGGCTGGCAAGGTGAATCCCCGACTGCTGCGCGTGGCGGGACCCGTCATCCTGATCGTGGTCTCGCTGATCGCCGTCGTCGTCGGCCTCGCGTACGGCGGGGGAGCGGCGGCACCCCAGCTCGCCGATCCCGGTCCGGTCGTGCGGTGGGGGCTCCCCATCGCCACGGTCGCCGTCAACCTCGCGGCCGCGACCATGGTCGGCTCGCTCGTGCTCGCGCTGTTCGCCCTCAAGGCCGGAGAGCGTCCTTTCGAGATCGCCCTCGACACGGCCTCGATCGGCGCCGCGGTGTTCACGGTCGCGGCCGCCGCGACCGGATACCTGACGTTCCTCAACGTCCTGAACGCCAAGCCCACGCTCGATGCGGTGTTCGGCCAGCAGCTGGGGCGCTTCCTCGTCGAGAGCCCCGTGGGGCAGGCGTGGCTCATCACCACCATCGCCGGTGCGGTGCTCACGGTGCTGACCTTCGCCGTGCGTTCCTGGATCCCGACGATGCTCGTGGCGATCGCCGCGCTCGCGTCGCTCATCCCCATGGGCACGCAGGGCCACACCGGCGCCGAGACGAGCCACGACGCGGCGGTCACCTCCCTCGTGCTGCACATCGTCGCCGCCGCCGTCTGGCTCGGCGGCCTCGTGCTCCTCGTCGTGCTGCGTCCCGCGATGACGCGGCCGCAGCTGCAGACGACGCTGCTGCGCTATTCGTCGCTCGCCCTCGTCGCGTTCATCGTCGTCGCGATGTCGGGCACCGTCCGCGCCTCGATCGGTCTCCAGGGCCTGCAGAACCTGTGGTCGGCGTACGGCGTCCTCGTGCTGGTGAAGGTCGGTGCCCTGATCGCGATGGGCGTGCTCGGCGCGTGGTACCGCCGTCGCCTCATCGCGCGCATGGCCGACGAGCCCGGTTCGCGGCGCTTCTGGGGCGTCGTCTCTCTCGAGCTGGTGTTCATGGGCGTCGCCAGCGGCGTCGCCGCCGCCCTGGCCCGCACCCCTCCTCCCGGGGAGGCGTCGCTGGTCGGCACCTCGCCCGCCGAGGTGCTGACCGGCAGCCCGCTGCCGCCCGACCTGACCCTCGAGCGCTGGTTCACCGCGTACAACGTCGACCTGCTGTGGACGCTCGTCGTGGTGGGCGGGTTGTTCTTCTACCTCGCCGGCGTCTGGCGACTCCTGCGGCGCGGCGACTCGTGGCCGATCTACCGCACGGTGCTGTGGTGCCTGGGCATGTTCGGGGTGTTCTGGGTGACCTCGGGACCGGTGAACGTCTACCAGGACTACCTGTTCAGCATGCACATGATCGGGCACATGCTGCTGTCGATGGCGATCCCGCTCATGCTGGTCGCCGGGGCGCCGGTCTCGCTGGCGGCTCGCGCCATCCGTAAGCGCGACGACGGCACCCGCGGCGGCCGCGAGTGGATCCTGTGGGCCGTGCACAACCCGGTCGCGACGGTGCTGACCAACCCCTACGTGGCGGCAGGCCTGTTCATCGGGTCGCTGTGGGCGTTCTACTACACCGACCTCTTCCGCTGGTCGCTCTACGACCACGTCGGGCACATCTGGATGGTCGCGCACTTCCTGGTGGTCGGGTACCTCTTCGTGCTCAGCCTCATCGGGATCGACCCCGTCCCCTACCGGCTGCCCTACCCGATGCGTCTGCTCGTGCTCATCGCCGTCATGGCCATGCACGCTTTCTTCGGCATCGCCATCATGATGAACTCCGGCCTCATGGTCGCGGAGTGGTTCGGCGCGATGGGACGCACGTGGGGAGCGACTCCGTTGCAGGACCAGTACGTCGGGGGCGGCGTCGCCTGGTCGGTCGGGGAGATCCCGACGCTGATCCTCGCGATCGCGGTGGCCATCCAGTGGAGTCGCAGCGACGAGCGCCAGCAGCGGCGTCGCGACCGTCACGTCGATCGCGTGGGTGACCTGGAACTCGACGCCTACAACGAAGAGCTCGCCCGCCTCGCGGAGCGCGACGCGCGGGTCGCCGCGCGCGGCGGCAACTGATCCGCACCCGCGGGGTCGGCTCCGCGCGGAGGGTAATCGGTCCGCCTCAGTCGGCGGAGCCGCCGACGAGGATCGACGCGGTGCCGTCGGGGAGCACGGTGATCTGACCGTCGACGCGGAACGGCACGTCCTCCTCCACCGGGCGGACGCTGCCGTCGAAGATCGAGCGGATTTCGACGTCGATGTGTGCGACCGCCTTGGCCGAGGGGATCCGCCATCCGGCACCGTCGGGAACCACGGTCACGACCGGCTGCTCCACGATCGACCACGTCGGCGCCCCGTCGATGCGGTTGCGCACGGTGAAACCGAAGGGGCACCCGGTGGGCTGCAGCACCTTCTGCTCGGCGCAGGCGGTGAGGAATCCTTCGACGCGGTCCTGCACGACGCCGATGAACTCCTCCGTCGGCTCGGCCTGCACCTCGACCGGGATGCCGACGAGCGGCGCGTCGGCGAGCACGGCGACCCCCGGGGTCGCCGAGATCGCGGTGTCGACGGCGACGGAGTAGAGGCCGGGTGAGAACACCAGCAGGGGCACGTCGGCGGACGGGTCGGCATCCGCCCCGTCGATGGAGACCTGCCGCTTGTCGACCTCGAAGCCGTTCACCGAGAAGCGCATCGACCCCCCGACGTTCAGTTCCATGACCGACAGGGGACTGCGGGCGAACCGCCAGCGGGGGAGCACGCCTTCGCCGGGGTCGTGCTCGATCGTGA
Source organism: Microbacterium galbum (assembly GCF_032464915.1). Taxonomy (NCBI): domain Bacteria; kingdom Bacillati; phylum Actinomycetota; class Actinomycetes; order Micrococcales; family Microbacteriaceae; genus Microbacterium; species Microbacterium galbum. The sequence goes on from NZ_JAWDIS010000001.1 coordinate 1,580,389, forward strand.
ACGTCGTCGTGCCGGAGTACCCGCCGGTCGTGTAGGACACCGTGACCCGCGCCTGGTCTCCGTCGACCGTCTCGTCGGTGACGGTGGCATCCGTCACGGTCGTCAGAGCCTCGGGGCGCAGCAGCGCCTCGGATGCCGTGGCCGGGAGTCCGCGCGCCTCCAGTTCGGCGGAATCCACGGCGACACCCGGCACCGCCAACGCCTCGGCCGTGCGGTGCTCCTGCAGCAGCTCGAGGTAGTGCAGCACGAAGGCGCGTGGGCTGTAGAACTCCCGATAGAGCGAGGCGGCCCCCGCGCCGAGGGCGGCGATCAGGAGGACGGCGACCAGGATCATCGCGGGGATCTCACGGCGCAGGCGCGTGCGCGCGCCGCTGACGCCCCTGGGCGTCGCGGGGCCCCCGCCTGCGTTGTCCACGCCTCCAGTGTAGGAAGCGCGCCTGGGCAGGTGCCGCGCGCGTTACGGTGCGACCAGCGATTGCACCACGGCGACCGCCGCGAGCTGCCCTCCGGCGATCGCCGCCGCCAGCGAGAACAGGGGCCCGGGCAGATGGTCGGGCTGCGCGATGTCGCCCACGGCATACACGCCCTCGACGCTCGTGCGGCCGAACGGGTCGGTGCGGACGGCGCCGGAGTCCTGGCGCTGCACGCCGATCCGCTCGAGGAGATCGCCGCGCGGCCGCCAGGTCGGGGCGACGAACGCCCCCGCGACCTCGAGCGCGGAGCCGTCGTCCAGGTCGAGCCGCAGGCCCCCGGGTCGTCCGACGACCTCGCGCACGGCGGCGGGGTCGACGACGTGGACCTCGGATGCCACGGGATCGAGCATGCGGGCGAGGGCCGACGCGTGGTCGGACCCGTTCACGACGGCGACCGGGCGCCCCGCGAACTCGTGGCCGTGGCAGAACGGGCAGTTGGCGACGGTGTCGCCCCAGTGCTCCGCGAGTCCCGGGATCGCGGGGAGCTCGTCGGCGACCCCCGTCGCGACGATGACGGCGTGCGTCCGGTGCTCTTCGCCGTCGACGACGACCCGCAGCGCGCCCTCGACCGAGGCGACGTCGGTGGCCACGGCATCCCTCGTCTCGACCGTGTCGTAGGCGGCGATCTCGGCGCGGGCGAGGCACCGGAGCTCGGCCGGGTCGCGGCCGTCGTTGGTGAGCAGGTTGTGGGCGTGGCGCACGGTGGCGTTGCGATACTCGCCCGAGTCCAGCAGCAGGGTGCGGCGGTGCATGCGCCCCAGGGTCAGGGCCGCCTGCAGTCCCGCGGGGCCGCCGCCGATGATGATCGCGTCGTACACGATGAGCTCCTTCCGCTTGCGTTCGGATCCATCGTGTGACTTCATGTCGACATGAAGTCAAGCGGCGAATCCATCGGCGACACGGCGGCGCGGTTCGGGCTCGACACCCACGTGCTCCGCCACTGGGAGGACGAGCGCCTGCTCGAACCCGCGCGCGACGCAGCGGGACGGCGCCGCTTCGACGAGGACGACATCGTGCGCATCGCCGTGATCCTGCGCAACAAGGCGGCGGGGCTCTCGCTCGAGCAGATCCGGGTGCTGCTCGACGAGGGAGCGCCCGACCGGCACCGGGTGCTCGAGGAGCACATCGCCGAGCTCGACCGTCGCGCCGCCGACATCGCCCAGGCGCGCGCGATGACCGAGCACGCTCTGCGGTGCCGTTCGCACGACATCACGCAGTGCCCCCGGTTCCGCAGTCACGTCGGCGACGTGCTGTCGGGACAGGCGCGCTGGCTCCTCGGCCGAACGGAGCCGACGGGCGGGCCCGTCGGCCGCACCGAGCCCGCGGGCGGCCCTGTCGGCGACGCCGGGCCCGCGGGCGGCCCGGTCGCCGTGGCATCCGGATCCGCTCCGGCGTGAACGCGGCGGACGCGCGGGGGTGCGACGGCCGCGTTCCACACCGCGCCCGCCGCCGCGCGCGGCGCGAACTAGCATGAACCGGTGACCACGCCGCCCCTCTCCGCCGAGCAGCAGGCGCTGTTCCGGCTGATCGAGGACACCCGCGAGCACGTCTTCGTCACCGGTCGCGCCGGCACCGGCAAGTCGACGCTGCTGCAGCACCTGGCGTGGAACACCAAGAAGCAGATCGCGGTCTGCGCGCCCACCGGGGTGGCGGCGCTGAACGTCGAGGGCCAGACCATCCACTCGCTCTTCCGCCTGCCGATCGGTCTCATCGCGAACGGCGACATCGACCAGAATGACGCGACCCGCAAGATCCTCAACGCGATCGACACGCTCGTCATCGATGAGATCTCGATGGTCAACGCCGACCTGATGGATGCCATCGACCGCTCGCTCCGGCAAGCTCGCGGTCGTCGATCGGAGGCGTTCGGCGGCACGCAGATCGTCATGTTCGGCGATCCCTACCAGCTGGCGCCCGTGCCGCCGCGGGGCGATGAGGCGCGTTACATCCAGGACCACTACCGCTCGTTCTGGTTCTTCGACGCCAAGGTCTGGTCCGGCGAGGCCGCCACCGACGGGCTGATCGACATCGGCCGGCACGGTGCCGACCTGCACGTCAACGAGCTCGTCGAGATCCACCGGCAGTCCGACCCCGGGTTCAAGCAGCTGCTCAACGCGGTGCGCTACGGACGCGTGACGGCCGAGATGGCCGGCATCCTGAACACCGCCGGTGCCCGCACGCCGCCGCACCCGGCCGACGGCGAGCACCCGATCATCACGCTCGCCACCCGCAACGACCGCGTCAACACCATCAACCGCAAGCACCTCGACGAGCTCATCGGGCGCACGCAGACCGCGAACGCCGAGATCTCGGGCGACTTCGGCCGTGGCGAGGCGAACTACCCCGCCGAGATGGAGCTCACGCTCAAGGTCGGCGCTCAGGTGATGTTCCTGCGCAACGACGGTGCGCAGTTCGGCGAGGCCCCCCGGTGGGTCAACGGCACGATCGGCACCGTGACCCGCATCGCGGGCGACAGTGTGCGCGTCGAGGTCGACGGCGTCGAGCACGACGTCGAGCCCGCGGTCTGGGAGAGGTACCGCTATGCGTACGACCCGGGCACCAAGAACCTCTCGCGGGAGATCGTCGCGGAGTTCACGCAGTTCCCGCTGCGTCTCGCCTGGGCCGTGACCATCCACAAGTCCCAGGGCAAGACGTACGACCGGGCCGTCGTCGATCTGGGCGCCGGCGCGTTCGCCCCCGGGCAGACCTACGTCGCCCTTAGCCGCCTCACCTCGCTCGACGGGCTCTACCTGTCGCGGTCGCTGCGCCCGAGCGACATCCGCGTCGACGAAGACGTCCGTCGGTTCATGAAGCAGGCGTGGTTGTCGCGCCAGGAGGCGGCGAAGGCGTGAGCCTCAGGCGACGTGCGCGCTCTTGGCGCGCGTGAGGTCGGCGAAGAGCTCCGTCGTGAACCGATAGGCGACCAGCACCTCGGCGATCACCCGCTCCTTCTCCTCGTCGTCCCAGGGGGCGGTGTCGAGCTGTTCGCGGTAGACGCTCTTGAAGGCGCGCGGGTCGGCGATGTCGCCGAAGAGCAGGAATCCGATGCCGTTGGTCTCGAAGCCGAAGCGGCGCTGCATGAGACGGCCGATCGATGGTCCGCCCGAGAGGTCGCCGAGCAGGCGCGTGTAGTGATGCGCCACGAAACCGCCCGGCCAGGTCGCGGCGACGCGGCGGATGCGCGACACGTAGGCCTGCGTCGTCGGCAGGGGGCGGATGCTCTCGCGCCACTCCGGTCCGATGAGGAACGCCAGATCCGCCTCGAGCGCGGGCAGTCGCGAGGTGCGATCGCGGAGGAAGACGGATGCCACCGGGTCGAGGCGCATGCGCACGGCTGCGTCTTCGAGGGCCGCGTAGATGAACCAGTGCTGGGCGATGAGGGCGATGTAGTCGTCGCGGGTGCCGGCACCGGTGAGCAGGTCGGTCATGAACCCGTCGCACTCGCTCGAGGAGTGCGCGCTGCTGGAGCGTTCGCGCAGGGCGAGGGAGAACGGGACCACGGCGTTCATGCGGCCATCATACGCATTCACTTAGGCTGACCTAACCCCTAAGGAGTCCCGAGTTCCGATCGGACCACGCAGTCGTGATGCAGACGTGACGGGCGGGCGGTGCAAGGGGCGATTGCGCTCAGGTGCCGTGTGTTTGAATCGAGGGAGCGTACGCGTATCCGCGTGCGGAAGTGCTGGGGGTATCCACATGGCCAGATGGCGTCGTTCCGCGGCCATCGCGATCGCGAGCGCGGGAGCACTGGCACTCGCGCTGAGTGGCTGCACGGCGCAGCAGTCGGTGTCGATCGACGTCCCGTCGCAGGTCGACGCGCCTCTGCCCGAGGCCACGGTCGCAGAACTGCAGGATGCCGTCACCTCGGCGATGACCGCGACGGGCTCGACCGGAGCGATCGTCGGGGTGTGGGCGCCGTGGAGCGGCACGTGGGTCTCGGGCGTGGGAACGCAGGGCCCCGGGGGCGCGGAGGTCACCAGCGATCTCTCCTTCCGTGCCACCGAAGTGACGGGCGCGATGACCTGCGACATCCTGTACGGTCTCGCGGCCGACGGGACCGTCGCGATGAGCGACCCGATCAACAAGTGGGTCAGCAATCTCCCCGGCTACGACGACATCACCCTGCGCGAGCTGTGCGACGGGACGTCGGGGCTCGCTTCGTACACCGCCACTCTCGAGGCGACGGTGCTCGCCAACCCCGACCGCGTGTGGAACCCGCGCGAACTCCTGGCCTACGGCATCGCGCGCCCTCGCCTGAACGCGCCCGGAGACGCCTACGGAACCTCGGCGACCAACTACCTCATCGCCGGTCTCGCAGCCGAGCGGGCGACGAACGAGACGCTCTCCACCCTGATCGCGGAGCGTGTGACGCAGCCGCTCGGCCTCTCGTCGACGTCGCTGCCGGCGCCCGCCCCGGCGACCCCCGGCCCGTCCTCGCTGCCGGGGTACTGGTCGCAGCCGAATGCCGAGGGCGCGTGGAACTGCACCGACCCGGCCGAGTTCACCGAGATGTCGTCGAGCTACGGTGGCGCGGCCGCCGGGGCCGTCACCTCCATCGGCGATCTCGGTCGATACGCCCAGGCGCTCGCCACCAAGGCCCTCCTGCCCGCCGACAGCGACCGCTTCGCCGCCCCCGTGCCCGTGGGCCCCGACCAGCCGTCGTGGTTCACCGCCGCCGGCGGCACGTTCCAGGCGGGTTCGCTCATCGGGCAATTCGGGTGGACGCCGGGCTACATGACTGCCGCCTTCGCCGATCCCCAGACCGGCATGTCGGTCGCGGTGGTGCTGAACAACTCGGGTGGCAACAAGCTCACCAGCGCGTGGCTGGCGTGGGAACTCGCGGCGATCGCCTCGAAGGCGCCCGCCGCGCAGGGACAGACGTTGCCCGAGGCGGGCCTGCCGTGGACCGCCGAGCAGATGCGCGACAGCATCGCCCAGAACGCGATCTGCGCACCTCCCGCCTCGTGACCGAACGATGAGCGCGCGCGGCGGACAGGGCTCGGCCGCCGCTCTCGTGTTCGTCGGCCTGGCCTGCCAGGAGGTGGGCGCGTCGTTCGCGGTGATGCTCTTCCCCCAGACCGGGCCGCTCGGCATCGTCATGCTGCGCCTGGTCTTCTCGGCGCTGCTGCTGCTCGCGATCGCGCGCCCGCGCCTGCGGGGGCACACGGGCGTCGCCTGGCGGTCGGTGGTGGTGTTCGGCGTGGTGCTGGCATCGATGAACGGGCTGTTCTACCTCGCCCTCGAGAGGCTCCCGCTGGGTGTCACCGTGACGATCGAGGTGCTCGGGCCGCTCACCCTCTCGATCCTCACCGCGACGGGGGCGGCCCGCTGGCTGTGGGCGGGGCTCGCCCTGGCCGGAGTGGTCGCGCTCGGCGCCGGCGGATGGGACCGCCTCGACGCCCTCGGCGTGGTCTTCGCTCTCGGCGCGGCCGTCAGCTGGGCCCTGTACATCCTGTCGTCGGCGCGCGTGGGGCGACAGTTCCCGCGTCTGGACGGCCTCGCGCTCGCGATGGCGGTCGGCGCGTGCCTGGCGCTGCCCTTCGGTCTCTGGCAGGCGGGGCCCGCGCTGCTGCGCGCGGACATCCTCGCCCTCGGGGCCGCCGTCGCGCTGCTGTCGTCGACCATCCCCTACGCGCTCGAATTGGTCGCCCTGCGCCGCCTGCCGGCGTCGGCGTTCGCGATCATGATGAGCCTCGGCCCCGCGACGGCCTCGATCGCCGGCTTCGCGCTGCTCGGGCAGAAGCTGTCGCTGCTCGAGGTGGCCGGTATCGCCCTGGTCATCGCGGCCAGCATCGGCGCGGTGCTCGCCGCCGCGCGGCGCGGCGCGGGGTCGCGGCATCCCGGGCCCGACGCCGAGGAGCCGCTCAGCGAGCCCGTCGGCTGACCGGGCGAAGGGGATGCCATGGCCCCGCCATCGGCGCAAGGGGGCCGTCGCGCGCCCGGGCGCTGGCCAGGATGACGACATGAGCGACGACGACGACCAGACCCGCAGCGACTTCGATGACGCGGTCAACATGACCGCGAGCGAGCTGAAGAAGTGGCTCGACACCGACGAGTCGAAGTCCGTGGGGCAGAAGAAGGACGGCGGCGAATCGACCGGTCACGAGAGCGGCCGCCACATCGTGCGCATCCTCGAGAAGAAGAAGGCCGACCTCGCCGACGACGACCTCGCCCACATGCGGAAAGTCGTCGGCTACGTCAAGCGGCACAGTGCGCAGAAGCCGAAGGGCGACGTGACCGACACCGACTGGCGCTACTCGCTGATGAACTGGGGCCACGACCCGAAGAAGTGACCCGCGGCGGGTCGGAGAGGCGGGAGGGCTTCGACGCTATGGTGCAGCTGTGAACCGTGGAAATCTCGCACCCGTGCTCGGCTGGGCTCTCGTCGTCATCGGTCTGTTCAATCTGGTGCTGGCCGTCGTCGACATCTCGTCGGGCGCGAGCGTCGGCAACAACGTGCTGTCGGCCGCTCTGGGCGTCATCCTCGTGATCGCGGGTGTGCTGCAACTCGCCACCAAGGGGCGCACACGGCGGTAGGACGCCGGCGCCGCGGGCAGCGTCATCCCTCGTCCACCTGAGAGGGGTAGAACGGTAGACATGCCCATCATCGACAGCGCGGTCTACGTCGACGGTCACCGCATCGAGAACCCCTCGAGCCTCGACCAGACCTTCGAGTACATGGAGGCGCACGGCGGGATGGCCTGGATCGGCCTGCTGCGCCCGTCTCCCGAAGAACTCGAGCGCGTGGCCGCGGAGTTCTCCCTGCATCCGCTCGCCGTCGAGGACGCGCTGACCGGTCACCAGCGCGCGAAGCTCGAGCGCTACGGGCAGAACCTGTTCACGGTGCTGCGTCCCGCGCGCTACATCGACGAGACCGAGACCGTCGAGTTCGGCGAGCTGCACGTGTTCATCGGCGCGGACTTCGTGGTGACCGTGCGCCACGCCGAGGTCCCCGACCTGGCGCGGGTACGCCGGCGCCTCGAGAAGAACCCCGATCTGCTCGCGCGCGGCCCCGAGGCGGTGCTGTACGCGATCCTCGACGAGGTCGTCGACCAGTACGACCCGGTCGCCCGGGGGCTCCAGAACGACGTCGACGAGATCGAGGACGGTCTGTTCAGCGAGGGCGGCGCCGACCTCACCCAGCGCATCTACCAGCTCGCGCGCGAGGTCATCCACTTCCAGCGTGCGGTCGAACCGCTCCGCGACATGCTCGAGGCTCTGCTGCGCGGCGCCGACAAGTACGGCGTCGACATCGAACTGCAGCGCTCGCTGCGCGACGTGCTCGACCACGTGCTGCGTCAGGGCGAGAAGCTCACGGCGCTGCGCGCGATCCTCGACAACGCCCTCACCGTCAACGCGACGCTCGTGACGCAGCGTCAGACCGAGACCTCGCTCGAGCAGAACGACCAGGTGAAGAAGATCTCGGGGTGGGCGGCGATCCTCTTCGGCCCGTCCCTGGTGGGCGCGATCTACGGCATGAACTTCCGGAACATGCCGGAGCTCGACTGGACCTTCGGCTACCCGATGGCGCTCGGCCTCATGGCGGCGACCTCCTTCGGGCTCTGGCTGACGTTCAAGCGCAAGCACTGGCTCTGATCCGGGGGCGGGCGCTGACGGCTGCGGATGCCGCGCTTCGCGGCGCGCTTCCTGGACAGTCGCTGCGCGAATCGCACGATGGGTAGGTGACTGACACCACCCCGGGCTCCGGCGACGCGGCCGCGCCGATCCACACCTCGACCGTGCAGCTCGAGGACAGCGGCTACCACAAGCGACTGACCTCTCGTCAGGTGCAGATGATCGCCATCGGCGGCGCCATCGGCACGGGACTCTTCCTCGGCGCCGGCGGACGTCTCGCCCAGGCGGGACCCGCGATCGTTCTGTCGTACGCGGTCTGCGGTCTGTTCGCGTTCTTCATCCTGCGCGCGCTCGGGGAGCTCGTGCTCCACCGGCCGACCTCGGGCTCGTTCGTCTCGTACGCGCGCGAGTTCTTCGGAGAGAAGGCCGCATTCGTCTCGGGCTGGTTCTACTGGATCAACTGGGCCACGACCACGATGGTCGACATCACCGCGGCCGCGCTGTACATGAACTTCTTCGGCAAGTACGTGCCGTGGATCGCCGCGGTCCCGCAATGGGTCTGGGCGCTGGCCGCGCTCGTCACCGTACTCGCCGTCAACCTCGTCTCGGTGAAGGTGTTCGGAGAGCTCGAGTTCTGGTTCGCGCTCATCAAGGTCGCCGCCCTCGTGGCGTTCCTGCTCGTCGGCATCTACTTCGTCGTCTTCGGAACCCCCACGGGCGCGCCCACCGGCTTCTCGTTGATCTCCGACAACGGCGGATTCTTCCCCAACGGCATCCTTCCCGCGATCATCCTCATGCAGGGCGTCGTCTTCGCGTACGCATCGATCGAGCTCATCGGCACCGCCGCGGGCGAGACGAAGAACCCCGAGAAGGTCATGCCGCGCGCGATCAACTCGGTGATCATCCGCGTCGCGGTGTTCTACGTCGGTTCGGTGCTGCTGCTGTCGCTGCTGCTGCCGTTCACCGCGTACTCGAAGGACGAGAGCCCGTTCGTGACCTTCTTCGCCTCGATCGGCGTACCCGGGGTCGACGTCATCATGAACCTCGTCGTGCTGACGGCGGCGCTGTCGTCGCTGAACGCCGGTCTCTACTCCACCGGACGCATCCTGCGCTCCATGGCGGTCGCGGGGTCGGCACCGAAGTTCGCCGCCCGCATGAACAAGGCGGGCGTGCCCTACGGCGGCATCGCCATCACCGCGTTCGTGGCCCTCTTCGGCGTGGTGATCAACTACGTCAATCCGAGCGACGCGTTCGAGACGGTGCTGAACGTGGCCGCCGTCGGCATCCTGGTCACCTGGGCGACCATCATCGTGTGCCAGATGCGTCTGAAGCAGCTCGCAGACAGGGGCGAGCTCGTACGCCCCTCGTTCCGACTGTTCTGGGCGCCGTACACGGGATACCTGACCCTGGTGTTCCTGGCCGTGGTGCTCGTGCTGGTGTTCATCGATTCGCCGGCGACGCTCGTCGTGGCCGTCGTCGCGAGCCTGCTGATCACCGCGGGCTGGTTCGCGTGCCGCAAGCGCATCGCCGAGCTCGCCGCCGAGCGCGAGGGCTACACGGGCACGGTGCCGGTGGTGCCGAGCCCGTTCCCGCAGCCGCGCGACACGAAGGACTGAGCCGGCCGCTCTCCCTCCTCGGCTCGTGGGTACGCGCCTCAGCCCGAGCGGCATCGCCGGGTGCGTTCCGCGGGCTGAGCCGCGGCATCCGTGTCGTGAGGACAGGGGATGCCACCGCGACAGGCCGTCTCGCCGCTGATCGCCCTGTTCTCGCGGTGCAGCCTGTCCCCGTGACGAGTCAGCCCCGGTGGAACGGGCAGCCCGACGGCGCGTCCGCGCGGCGCACACGACCGCCGGAGCGCGGCTTCGTCGGCATCCGCCGCCGGTTCACGTCGAGACCGCGGCCCGAGATGCGCAGGCGCGGGTCGCTGAGCACCGCGATGGATGCCGCGAGCCCGGCGATCGCGAGCTTCTCGCCCGGGCAGCGGTGGCCGGTGCGCACGTCGGCACCGCCGTGGGGGACGAAAGCGCGGATGGCTTCGTAATCGTCGACACCGACGAAGCGCTCCGGGTCGAAGGCGGAGGGGCGCTCCCACTCGCGGGTGTCGGTGTCGGTGCCGAGGATGTCGAGCACGACCCGACCGCCCTTCGCCACGCGCTGCCCGTCGAGCTCGACATCGGTCTCGGCCCACGCCGGCAGCATCGGCACGAAGGGCGCGGTGCGGCGGATCTCCTGCGCGAAGGCCGTCGCCAGCTCCCCGCCGACGAGCGATCCGCGCTCCGCGGTCTCGGCGGCGATGCGCTCGCGCCACTCCGGGCGGTCGTGCAGCTCCTTCGCGGCGAACGCGACGAAGCGCGAGACCGCGATCATCGGGCGGAAGCTGTTCTGCAGCTCGACGCCGGCGCGCTTCGCGGGCAGCAGGTCGCCCGAGCGGTCGCGGTGCCACGCCCAGGCGTGGAGGGCGGTGCCCTCGGCGGGGTCGAGCGTCCCCTCGCGCACGGCGTCGATGAGCTCCGCAGCATGGCGGTCGGACCAGCGGCGGTTGGCCAGGGCCAGCAGGAACTCGGGTGAGTACGGCACACCGAAGCCGTCGACGATCTGCGCCTGACGCTTCGCCCACCGCGTCTGCGCCGCCGCCGTGCCCGGGATGCCGGCCCACCGCATGATCGCGCGCCCCAGCGCTCCCACGGCGGCGTCGTACGCCGACCGGTCGCCGCCGCCGACCCAGGCGTCGAGTTCGCCCTGCCACTGCCGCTCGAGTTCGGGGAGCAGGCGCGCGACCTCGACGTCGTCGTAGAGCACGTCGACGAATGTCGCCTTGCGGTGGCGGTGCTCGTCGCCGTCGAGGCTGTGCACCGAGCCGTGGCCGAACAGCGACTCCTGGATGAACGCGGGCATCGCCCCGTGCCGGCGGGTGCGGGACTCGTCGTAGAAGAGCGCCACGCCCTCCTCGCCCCGCACGAAGAGCGCCTCGCGCCCGAGCAGGCGGAACGGGACGGCACGGGCGCCGCGGTCGGCACGCCGCCAGAGGTGCGCGCCGAAACCGTAGCCGCGCACGAGGAGCGAGAGCGAGTCGTCGCGGAGAAGGGCGAGGGGGGATGCCATGTCCCCACGGTTCCATGCCGGCGGGGAGATCGTGGAGGGGGCGGCGCGCGCCCGGTCGGTGTGTCAGTCGTGCCGCGCGCGGCGATGCCCTCCACCTCTGCACGCCCAACGTCGCGGCCGTCGCGGGCCGGTGAGAGGTGGCCGCCACCGATAATGGACCGATGGAACCGTGGGAGATGCGGGAGTGGTTCGCCGACTTCCTCGAGGCGCTGAACCGCCACGACATCGAGCGGGTCCGTGAGTTCCTGCACCCGAGCGTGCGACGTGCGCACCTGCCCGCGGGGGCCGACGCGTGGATCGCCGACTACGCGAACCTGCTGCACGGTTTTCCCGACTGGCAGTGGAAGCGCATTCAGCTCCTCGTCGAGGACGACCGGCTGGCCGTGCATCTGCGGGGCGGGGGAAGTCACACCGGTGCGTACGCGTTCGTCGCGCCGACGCGTACGCGCGTGAGCATCGCGTCGTTCGCGATGTACCGGGTGCAGCACGGACTGATCGTCGAGGCCACCGGCACCGACGACGCCGCGCAGATCCGCTCCGCGATCGCCTGAGCGCGGCCCGGGGAGGGGTCCTTACTGCGACAGCTCTCGATCGAGGCGGTCCAGCAGGGATTCGAGCGAGACTTCGAACTCCTCCTCGGCGCGATCTTCGCTGAGCAGAGCCCGCAGGTGGCGGACGGTGGGGGCGTCGGCGAGCGTGGCGTCGCCGTCGTGGGCCGGGATGTCGGCGTTCCCCTCGTCGAGCGGCTCCTCCACGGGCCCCGTCTCCGCGCCGCGGACGGCGGACTCCAGAAGCAGCTGGCCGAGGAGGAAGCTGCTGAACGCCCGGTAGGCGCTCACGGCCTGGTCGTCGGTGAAACCCTGAGCGAGGAGCGTCGAGAGGAAGATCTCCACGACCTCGACGCTGCGCAGCGGAGGCCGCAGCCAGGGGGCGGCCGGATGCCGCGTGGCGACGAGCGGGAAGGCCCGCGGGTGTTCGACGGCGATGCGCCGCACCTCGTGCGCGGTGATCTGCAGGAAGCCCTGCCACTGCTGCGTCGAGGCGTCCTGGAGGGCCGTCATGAGGTCGCGCATCAGGAGGCGCACGATCGCCTCGAGCAGGTCTTCCTTGCCGTTGACGTAGCGGTAGAGCGACATCGCCTCGACGTCGAGCTCCTGCGCCAAAGTGCGCATCGACAGGCCCGTCGCGCCCCGACCGTCGATCTGCGCGAGAGCGGTGGTGACGATGAGGTCGCGGCTGAGTCGGCGCACGCTCGAACGCGGCACGTTCCGCGCATCTTGGATCATCGCATCCACCTCCGGGGGTTCAGTTTGACACCCCGGACCGTCCCGGGATGCCGCCGAGGGCGCCGTGACGAGCGGGTGTCGCGGGCTTACGGCGTAAGGGTTTTCCCCCGATCCGCGGCGTTTTCCCTTCCCAGCCAGGACCGGAGCGATGATCGGCGTCCGCTCGCCCGGGCCCCCGGCGGAAGGGTCGGAGCCGCGTGGCTCGATCTGTCAAGGGCGGACGGGTGTCGGAGGGCCCGGGTACGGTCGCTGGTGCCCGGCGCGTCATCCCGGGCGGAAGGAGCGGTGAGCATGGTGTCTCCCGACCGCCCCGGTGCCGGCGTCATCTGGGCCCGCGTCGAAGAGGGCTTCCATGTCGGCAGCCGAAAGGGCATGTTCCTCGGCTACATCGACCGTCAGGCCGACGGGGGCTACCTCGCTTTCGACGGCTCGTCGCGCGTCGTCGGCCGATTCCGCACCCTCACGGCGGCGATGGCCGCGGTGACCAACGGCCAACCCCCGCAGGACGAGGTCATCACCCTTCAGCAGGTCCGCGTCCCGGCGCCCCGCGCCGTCGAGGAGGACACCGCATGAGCGCTCCGCTGGCCGCCGTGTCATACGTCAGTCGGGCCGTCGACACCTTCGATGACGCCCGTCTCGCCGAACTCCTCGCCCAGAGTCGCCGCTCGAACCACGAGCACGACCTGTCGGGCATGCTGCTCTACCGCCGCGGGCGGTTCTTCCAGGTGCTGGAGGGGCCGAAGGACGCCGTGGACGAGCTGATGGCGAAGATTCGTCGCGATCCGCGCCACGACGAGATTCGGGTGCTGCTGACCGAGGAGATCGAGGAGCGCCGCTTCGAGGAATGGACGATGGGGTACGAACCCATCACCGCGCCCGCGACGCCGGCGCCCGAGGGGTTCCGTGACACGTTCGACGACCTGGAGTCCGACGACGACGAGGCGAGCATCCGCGCGGTCCGCGAACTGACCGTCTGGTTCCGCGCCCGCACGGCCGCGCCCGCCTGAGCTCCCCGAGGGGCGGCCCCGCGCTTGGCGGCCCGAGACCCCGGTTCGGGGCGCATTCCGGCGTTCGGGGCGTGAATCGCCCGCCCCGAACGGAAGATCGCGCCCCGAAGCTCGGTGATCAGAGCGGCGGATCGAGGGCGCGGAGCGCGGCATCCATCCGCTCCGCCATGACGGCGTAGCCGATGTCGTTCGGGTGCAGACCGTCGCCCGCCATCCAGCTGACCTGCGCGGTGGCATCGTGCCCCTCGAGCCAGTGGCTCGCACCGCTGACGTGATCGGCGCCGATGCGTGCCGCAGCGTCTTCGACCCATCCGGCGATGACGTCGACCGAGGCCGGCCTGTCGTCGGTGTACCAGAACGGCTCGACGACGACGATGCGTGCGTCGGGCAGTCCCTCGCGCAGACGGGTCAGGTCGCTGTCGATCGTTGCGCGGATGTCGTCGGCGCGCGTGTCGTAGCTGAAGTTGTCGTTGAGGCCCATGGTCACGAACACGATGTCGGGGTCGTCAGCGATCACGAGCGCGGGGATGTCGTCGAGTCCTCCGAGCATCGAGTCGCGGCGGTTCACGAAGCCGAGGCCGTTCTCGCTGCGGTTGATCTCCTGCCACCCCCGTTCGGCCGACACGATCGTCGACCAGCGCTTCTCCGACGAGCTCGCGCCGGTACCGCGCGTGTACGAGTCGCCGTAGAACGACACCACCGGCCCGTCGGCCGCGCCGGCGGCGGATGACGTGGTCGGGCCCGGGCTCGGGTCGGAGCAGGCGACGAGGCCGAGGAACAGGGATGCCGCGAGCCCGACACCGAGAGACCGTCGCACGCGCACGGGTCAGTGTCCCCCGGGCGTGGGTCGCTCCGCCGGCTCCGCGGCGAGAGATGCGACGTGGCGAGCGATCCGGGCCGCGCGCGCGGCGTCGGTCGTGGCCGTGACGACCGGGTGCAGCACGGAGTAGCGCTCCGCCTTGGTGAGCGCGGCGAACGCGCGAGCGGCCGCCGGCACGGCATCCAAGGCCGCCTGCAGATCGGCGGGCACCTCGATCGTGGCGGATCCGGCGTAGGCGCGATCCCAGCGTCCGTCCGCCTGGGCGCGGGCGATCTCGTCGGCGCCGCGCGGTCGCATCCGGCCCTCTTCGCTCAGGCGCGCCACGATGTCGACGTTGCGCGCCGACCACATCGACCGCGCTCGCCGAGGGGTGAAGTGCTGGCGGAAGGTCGCGGCATCCCTCGACTGCTTGCGCCCGTCGATCCACCCGCTGCACAGCGCCTCGTCGAGGGCCTGGGCGTAGGTGAGGGTGGTGGGCGAGGTCGTGCCCTTCTTGGCGAGCACGAGCCACACCCCGTCGCTCTCGCTCTCGTGAGCGTCGAGCCAGGCGCGCCAGGCGGCGACGTCGTCGACGGTCAGCTCGGGTGCGTCGGTCATGGTCTCGGCTCCTTCCGCGATGCTTCGGACCCTAGCGCGACCTTCCGACACCGCGCCCCTATCGGATGGGCGCTGCGGGGGCAACCGACCCCCGCGGCGTCGATGCTGCCCCCAGCATGAGGGGATGCGATGTGTGACGTACGCCGGCGAGACCGTGACCACGACCGACGACGTGGCGGAGGCGCTCGTGCAGCTCACCGCATCGATCGCCGCCGACGGGCAGGCGGAGGCAGTCAGCATCCCGATCGTGACCGAGGCGGGCGACACCGAGGAAGCCGAACTCGTCATCGGCGTCGGGAACGACGTGCTCAGCGCCCCGGCACACGACTGGGCGGGCGAGGAGCCCGACTTCTCCTGGGCCGCCGAGGAGCTGCGTCAGCACAAGCGCTTCCCCCAGGCGCCGGCCATCGCGCACGAGCAGACCATCGACACCGACAATCCCGACGCGTTCTGGGACCCCGACCTCGACGGCTTCATCCGCGCCTGACCGCCGCCGCTCGCGGTCGGTCCTCGGCGCCCGGCGCAGAGGCGACCCCCGCACCCTCGGGGGGAGCTCGTCAACCCCACCTCCGCCGCCGACCGCAGACGTAGCGTGGGCCCTCCACACCGGAAGCGACCGGTCATCGCCCGGTGTGCGAGCCCCGGACAGTCCGGGCGGCGCCGCCGTTTCGCGTGTGCCGCCCGGACGCTCGGTGTCCCGCAGGATGGACGTATGCAGCACTCCCTCGTCAGCGGCGCGTCGCGCGGAATCGGTCGGGCCATCGCGGTGGCCCTCAGCGAGAGGGGCGACCGCGTCGCCGTGCACTACGGGTCCGATCGGGATGCCGCGGAGCAGACGCTCGCCCTCCTGCACGGCGACGGGCATCTCCTCGTGGGCGGCGATCTCTCCGACCCCGCGATTGCACAGCGCGTGGTCGACGAGGTGCTCGCGGCGTTCGGACGCATCGACGTTCTCGTCAACAACGCGGCGATCGCCCCGAGCCCCGAGACCTTGCATCCGATCGACACCGTCGACTACGCGACCTGGCACCAGACATGGGAGCGGATGGTCGAGGTCGACCTGCGCGCTCCCGCCAACATGACTTACTTGGTCGCGCGGTCGCTGATCGACCGTGGTCTGCCCGGTGCGGTCGTGAACGTCGGCTCGCGCGGAGCGTTCCGCGGCGAGCCGGAGTTCCCCGCCTACGGCGCCGCCAAGGCGGGCCTGCACGCCATGGGCCAATCGCTCGCGGTCGCCCTCGCCCCGCACGGCATCGCCGTCACCAGCGTCGCCCCCGGCTTCGTGGGCACCGACAGGCAGCAGCAGAAATTGGACGGGCCCGCCGGAGACGGCATCCGGGATCAGAGTCCGTTCGGCCGTGTCGCCACTCCCGAAGAAGTGGCGGATGCCGTGGTCTACCTCAGCTCGCCGCGCTCGCAGTGGGCGTCGGGCGCCATCCTCGACCTGAACGGCGCCTCGCACCTGCGCAGTTGAACCGGCGCCCGGTCGCCGCGGCGGTGAGAGGGTGGAGGGCATGCAGCCCGTCCTCGTGATCATCGACATCCAGCGCGACTACTTCCCCGGAGGTCGTCACCCCCTGGTGAACCCGGATGCCGCGGCCGAGGCCGCCGCACGCGTGCTGACCCGGCAGCGTGACCTCGGGGCGCCCGTCATCCACGTGCGGCACGAAAGCCCCGCCGGCGGCGGCTTCCTCGAGGTGGACACCGATGGAGCCGAGATCGACCCCCGCGTCGCCCCGGAGCCGGGCGAGACGGTGATCGTGAAGCACGCGCCGAATTCCTTCGTCGGCACCGACCTGCACGAGCGCCTGCGCGAGCTCGGCGCGCGCGAGCTGCTCGTGGTCGGCATGATGACGAGCATGTGCGTGGATGCCACCGTCCGCGCCGCCATCGACCTCGGTTACGCCGTCACGGTCGTCGGTGACGCCTGCGCCGCCCCCGATCTCGCCTACGGCGGAGTCGAGGTGTCCGGCGAGGCCGTGCACGCGGCGTTCCTCGCCGCGTTGGGTGGGGCGCGAGCGCGGGTCGTGAGCGAAGCCGCCGCCTGACGGGGTGGATGACGCTCGTCAGGACCGGTCGCGAAGCGTGTAGAGGCGGACGCTCTCCGACAGCCGTCGCGTGTCGAACCGGCTGAGG
Organism: Microbacterium galbum; assembly: GCF_032464915.1. Lineage (NCBI taxonomy): Bacteria > Bacillati > Actinomycetota > Actinomycetes > Micrococcales > Microbacteriaceae > Microbacterium > Microbacterium galbum. The sequence goes on from NZ_JAWDIS010000001.1 coordinate 1,597,385, forward strand.
AGGATGTCGTTCATCTTCGCCGTGGAAGGTTCGCCGATGACGACCCACGTGTCCGGATCCACTTGGGCGGTGACGTCGGCGGAACCGCACTGGGCGCCGGCGCCGTCGCCCGCACTCGAGAACACGACCACGAGGCACACCTCGCCGGGGACGTCGGGCTGACGCCCGACGTAGACGAGTCCGTTCTCGGTGCTCGCGACGAAGCGGACGGACGCGGGATCGAGCAGGCCCACCGTCTCGGGGAACGGCAGCCTGTCCTCGGAGGTCGCGGCGTAGCTCAGTTCGGGGATGTCGCCGCCGGCGCGCGGCGGGGTGAACGTCGCGCCGATGACCGCGCCGCCCACCAGCCCGGCGACCGCCGCGAGGAGCGGGATGACGGCTGTGCGACGTTCCACGGCGAGGGCCAGGCGACGACGGCGCGATGAGGCCGGATCGGGCTCTGTGCTCTGCCCCGCCTCGGCCGGATCGGTGTCGTCGTCGTCCGTCCGCGCGTACTCCTCGGTCGGCGCGGGGTCGGTCTCGGGCTGCATCCGCGCGCGGTCGTCCAGCTCACGGAGGCGGTTCACGAGCGCCTGGTCCGTGGTCGCGCCCTTGGCGTAGACGCGCGCATACAGGCGCGTGCGTTCCTCCCGCTCGGCGTCGCTCAGCATGGTCCCACCCTGCCGCATGGGCGGGTGGTCTCGGGCGAGGCGCCGGCGCCGCGCACGAGGCTTCCTGCGGCGTGGGCCCCACGCGACCTCGCTTCGGACGGCACTCACGCGAAAGGCCCGCCCCACCGCCTGCGGCGGTGAGTCGGGCCCGTGGAGGGGCTGACGGGAATCGAACCCGCGCTGTCTGCTTGGGAAGCAGAAGTTCTGCCATTGAACTACAGCCCCGTGCGCCTCGCGGCGACCCGGCCAGCATAACAGCGTCTCCGGCGGCATCCGCGTTCCGTGCCCGCCCGTCCTCGCGTCGGGATCGCGTGCTCGTACCGGACCGACCCGCTGTGACCGGTGCGTGGGGCCGCATCGTCCGACCTCGCGAGAGTGACGCGATCGGCACCGTCGAGGCCGCATCGCATCGCCGAGAACGCATCGATGTGCGAACGATCGCGTGCGTCCTCGCGGACCGCGTGCGGTCTCGGCGGTCGCGCGCGGGAGCGCGCGGTCGGGGCGAGCGGAGCCGCCGCGGCCCGACCACACGCCCTAGGCTGATCCCGTGCTGCTCTCCGATCGCGACATCCGGGCCCACCTCGACGACGGTCGCCTCGGCCTCGACCCCTACGACCCCGCGATGGTGCAGCCCTCCAGCGTCGATGTGCGTCTCGACCGGTACTTCCGGTTGTTCGACAACCACAAGTACCCCTTCATCGATCCGGCCGAGGATCAGCCCGAGCTCACGCGCCTCATCGAGGTCGAACCCGACGAGCCGTTCATCCTCCACCCGGGTGAATTCGCGCTCGGGTCGACGTTCGAGCGCGTCACCCTCCCCGACGACGTCGCTGCGCGGCTCGAGGGCAAGTCCTCGCTCGGACGCCTGGGCCTGCTCACCCACTCCACCGCCGGCTTCATCGACCCGGGCTTCTCGGGTCACGTGACCCTCGAGCTCTCGAACGTCGCGACCCTGCCCATCACGCTGTGGCCGGGCATGAAGATCGGGCAGGTCTGCTACTTCCGCCTGACGTCGCCCGCCGAGAACCCCTACGGCTCCGGCCCCTACGGCAACCGCTACCAGGGCCAGCGCGGTCCGACCGCGTCGCGCTCGGCGCTCAACTTCCACCGCACCGACGTCGGCACGACCGACGCGGGGTCGGCCGGCCGCTGACCCGCGCGAGAACGGCCCCGTCGAGGAGACCTCGATGGGGCCGTTCTGTCGCGCTTTGCGGGGATGGCGCGTGCGGTGATAAACGCTGTTTCCGGGTGGAAACGCGTCGTGAGCGCGTTTTTACCCACGGAGAGCGTTTATGCGAGCTCACGCGGACGGCGACGTGTCACCGGACGCCGACGCGTCACCGGATGCCGACGCTTCGCGGCCGCGGCGGAAACCGGCGTCGAACCCGCGTTCGTAGGCGCGCTGCGCCGACCGACGGTCGTGGTGACCGTGCCCGCGGTGGTGTCCGTGCTCGTGTCCGGAGCCGTCACGGCGCGGGTCGCACCCGCGGCCGCCGCCGGCCCGATCGTGCTCGCCGCGGTCCGCGGTGCCGAGGTGCCCGTGACCGGCGTCTTCGTGACCCGTCTCGCCGTGCGCGGAGCCGTGACGACCGTGCGCGCCCCGCCCGGCGTCGCCGGACGCGAAGCCGCGGTCGCCGTGCGCGAAGCCGCGGTCGCCGTGCGCGAAGCCGCGCCCGTCGCGCTCGCCGTGCTCTCGCGGCCCGAACGGCTGCGGGTCCGCACCGAAGCGGGGGCCGAAGCCGCGCATCCCGGGCCCGAAGCCGCGTCCGAAGGGGCCGAAGCCGCGACCGGCGCCGGGTACCGCAGGTCCGACGGGGAGACGGCTGTCGTCGTCGGCCTCGTCGAGGCCGAGGGCGGCCGACACCGCGTCGAGGGCGGTCGTCAGGTGCTCGAGCTCCTCGGCCGGAACGTCGGCGAGCAGCGCCGCGCGGGCGGTATCCACCCGGGCGAGAACCGCGCGGCCCTCGTCGGTGAGCGTCCAGCCCGTGTCGCCACGGGCGATCCAGCCCTCGGCGACGAGCGAGTCGATGCGCTTCCCGCCGCGGGCGAGGCGCGCGGCGATCCACGGTGCGTCGACGCGACCGTCGACGGCACTGAGCAGGAAGAGGGTCTTGGGATGGATGCCGCTGTCGCGCAGCTGCGCGAAGAGGCGGTGGTGCAGCGCGTGGCCGACCGTCGTGAGGCGGTGGGCGAGGCTGCGGGCGTCCAGAGGTGTGGAGGTGTTCATGGGAAGTCCTTTCGTCGGCGGTCGATCCGCCATTGCATGTCACATGACAACGGATGTACTGTGACATGTATTCCCGATGCTTGTCAAGCGACATGTAAAGTCGAGGGATGGCATCCGACCCCGCCGACGACATCGCTGCGGCGCTTGCGCGCTTGCGCGGTCGGCGCCCGCGCCCGCCTTTCCCGCCCGATGCGCACCACCACCCGCACGGTGGGCACGGCGGAGGTCCGTGGGGTCGTGGCGCGCCGCCGTGGGCCGATCCGGCGCGAGGACGCTTCGGGGGTCCCGCGCGACTGCGTCTGCTCGATGCTCTCGTCGCGGCATCCGGTCCGCTGTCGGTGAGCGAGATCGCCGAGGCGGTCGGCGTGGATCAGCCCCGGGCGTCGCGCCTGGTGCAGCAGGCCGAGCTGATGGGGCTGGTCGCGCGCGAGCCCGACCCCGACGACGCGCGCCGCACGCGCGTGCGCCTCACCGCCGAGGGGGAGGGGCTCGTCTCCGGCTTCCGCGGTCGGCGGCGGGATGCCGTGCGCTCCGCGCTCGAATCCTTCAGCGACGCCGAGCGCGCGGAGTTCGCCCGCCTGTTGGCGAAGTTCGCCGACGCCTGGCCGAGCGACTGAGCCGGCGCATCCGCGTCAGCGGATCACGGCCGCCGTGGTCTTCACCGGCAGCATCAGCAGCAGCCCGGCCCCGAGGATCAGCACGATGCCGAGGATGCCGAGGCGGGTGTCGCCCGTGATGCCGACGAAGAGTGCGAACAGGCCCGGGGCCAGGAACGACACCGCGCGACCGGTCGTGGCGTAGAGCCCGAAGATCTCGCCCTCGCGTCCCTCGGGCGCCACGCGCGCGAGGAACGACCGGCTCGCCGACTGCACCGGTCCCACGAAGGCGCACAGACCCAGGCCGACGATCCAGAAGCCGGTCTGCGACGTTCCGATGAAGAGCATCGTCGTGCCGAGCGCGATCAAGCAGACCAGGGATGCCAGGATCACGCGCTTCGGGCCGAACAGGTCGTCGAAGCGCCCGGCGACGAAGGTGCTGATGCCCGCCACGACGTTGGCTGCGACGGCGAAGTAGAGCACTTCGGTCGAGCTGAACCCGAAGACCTGGGCCGCGATGATCGCGCCGAACGTGAACACCCCCGTGAGGCCGTCGCGGAAGACGGCGCTCGCGACGAGGAACAGCAGCACCTGGCGGCTGTCGCGCCAGAGCGAGCGGAGCGTCCCCCACAACACGACGTACGAGCGGAAGAAGCCGACGCGCACCCGGCGCCGCTGGGCCGGGATCTCGGGCACTCGAACGAGGACCGGGATCGCGAACACCGCGTACCAGGCGGCGGATGCCAGGATCGCCAGCCGGATGTTCAGACCGCCGTCCTTGCTCACGGCGAGCAGGCCACCGGCATCCGGATCCGCGAAGCTCTGGATGAAGAGCACCAGCAGGAGCAGGAGGAGGACGATTCCGCCGACGTAGCCCATGCCCCAGCCGAAGCCCGAGACGCGGCCGATGGTCTCGCGCGTGGAGACCTGCGTGAGCATCGCGTAGTAGTTGACGCTCGCGAACTCGAAGAACACGTTGCCGACGGCGAGCAGCGTCGCGCCGAGGATCAGGTACGCGGGGGTGCCTTCCACGAAGAACATCGCCGCCATGGCGAGCACCACGACGCCGGTGTTGATGCCGAGCCACAGCTTGCGGCGACCGGAGCCGTCGGAGCGCTGACCGAGCACGGGGGCCACGAGGGCGACGACGATGCCCGCGATCATGAGGGCGACGCCGACGAGGCTGGCATTGTCGGCGAGGGCGCGCACGAGCGCAGGGTTCGTGTCGTCGCCCCCGGCGGCGGAGACGACGGCCGGGTCGACGAAGAGCGAGCTGGCGAGATAGGTGCTGAAGACGAACGTCGTGACGACGGCGTTGAACGCCGCCGAGCCCCAGTCCCACAGGGCCCATGCCAGCACGGGACGTCGGCCGGTGGCAGGGGCGGAGGCGGTGCCGGGCGCGGACATGTCGGTCACGGTAGGGCCCTTCGGTGAACGCCGGGTGCCCCGGCACGACGCGGCGACGACGACGTCGCGCGGGTTCAGGCTAGACCCCGGCCCGCGCTCGGGCGCGCAGGAGACTACCGTGGAGTCATGGCATCCGAAACCCCCGTCGACTCCGCTGAGGCCGAGACCACCCCCGAAAAGCTCACCTTCGCCGACCTGGGACTGGATGCCGCCGTGCTCAAGGCCCTGAAGGACGTGGGTTACGAGACCCCTTCCGCGATCCAGGCGGCCACCATCCCCGTGCTGCTGCAGGGCCGCGACGTCGTCGGCCTCGCCCAGACCGGAACCGGCAAGACCGCGGCCTTCGCGCTCCCGGTGCTGTCGCAGATGGAGACCGGCCACAAGAACCCGCAGGCCCTCGTGCTCGCCCCCACCCGTGAGCTCGCGCTGCAGGTGTGCGAAGCGTTCGAGAAGTACGCCGCGCACATCAAGGGCGTCTCGGTGCTCCCCGTCTACGGCGGACAGGGGTACGGCCAGCAGCTGTCGGCCCTGCGTCGCGGTGTCGACGTGATCGTCGGAACCCCCGGTCGCATCATGGACCACCTCGACAAGGGCACCCTCGACCTCAGCGAGCTGAAGTTCCTCGTGCTCGACGAGGCCGACGAGATGCTCAAGATGGGCTTCGCGGAGGACGTCGAGACGATCCTCGCCGACACCCCCTCGACCAAGCAGGTCGCGCTGTTCTCGGCCACCATGCCGGCGCAGATCCGCCGCATCTCGGCGCAGTACCTCAACGACCCCGAAGAGATCACGGTCAAGACCAAGACCACGACCTCGGCGAACATCACCCAGCGCTACCTCGTGGTGTCGTACCAGCAGAAGATCGATGCGCTGACCCGCATCCTCGAGGTCGAGAACTTCGAGGGCATGATCGTGTTCACCCGCACGAAGAACGAGACCGAGACGGTCGCCGAGAAGCTCCGCGCCCGCGGCTACACGGCCGCCGCGATCAACGGCGACATCGCCCAGGTGCAGCGCGAGCGGACGGTCAACCAGCTGAAGTCGGGCAAGCTCGACATCCTCGTCGCCACCGACGTCGCCGCGCGCGGTCTGGACGTCGAGCGCATCAGCCACGTCGTCAACTACGACCTGCCGATCGACACCGAGTCGTACGTGCACCGCATCGGCCGCACCGGTCGCGCGGGCCGCACGGGAGACGCGATCAGCTTCGTGACGCCGCGTGAGCGCCGCATGCTCACCGCGATCGAGAAGGCCACGCGTCAGCCGCTGACCGAGATGTCGCTGCCGAGCGTCGACGACGTCAACGCCACGCGTCTCACCCGTTTCGACGACGCGATCACGACCGCCCTCGAGGACACCGCCGCGATCGCGACCTTCCGCGACGTCGTCGCCCACTACGTCGCGCACCACGACGTGCCCGAGGCCGACGTGGCCGCAGCTCTCGCCGTGGTCGCCCAGGGCGACACGCCGCTGCTGCTCGAGGAGGAGACGATCCAGCAGCCGCGCTTCGACCGGGACCGCGACCGTGACCGCCCTGCTCGTGAGGGCGGAGACCGCGGCGATCGCCGCAGCGGCGGCGGACGCTTCGCGACGTACCGCATCGCGGTGGGCCGTCGCCAGCGCGTGGAGCCGCGCCAGATCGTGGGTGCCCTCGCGAACGAGGGCGGCCTGCGTCGCAACGATTTCGGCGCGATCCAGATCCGCCAGGACTTCTCGCTCGTCGAGCTGCCCGCCGACCTCTCGCGCGACACGATCGACCGCCTCGCCGACACCCGCATCTCGGGCCAGCTCATCGACCTGCGCCTCGACCAGGGCGGTCGCTCCGCCAAGCGCAGCGACCGGCCGCAGCGCCGCGATCGCGACCGCGACTGAGCCTCCGCCCGGCCGCCGCGCCGGGCTCGCGGCATCCGTTCGACGCCCCCGCCGACTTCCGGGTCGCGGGGGCGTTGTGGTCGCGGGGCGAAAGGTGAAGATTTGGGGCGCGTTTCTGCGTTTGGGGCATGGTATTTCGCGCCCCAGACGGAGGAATGCGCCCCAAAACGGTACGTGGGGGTGGGGGTGGGGGTGGGGAGTGATTCGAAAACCGCGGCATCCAGAAGTTGAGCCAATTCATATCAAGTCGCCTTGACCTCCCGACGGGGGTTCGATAACCTTGAGTCATCGCGGCTCAACCCGCGCAGAGACTTTCACCCAGAACCCCGAGTGCGGCATCGGCCGTGCTCACAAGCAAGGAGACACATATGCCCCGTGCAGTGGGAATCGACCTCGGTACGACCAACTCCGTCGTGAGCGTGCTCGAGGGTGGCGAGCCCAAGGTCATCGCGAACGCCGAGGGTTTCCGTACGACCCCCTCGGTCGTCGCCTACACGAAGGACGGCGAGGTGCTCGTCGGCGAGACCGCCAAGCGCCAGGCCGTCACCAACGTCGACCGCACCATCTCGAGCGTCAAGCGCCACATGGGCACCACCTGGAGCTTCGACGTCGACGGCAAGAAGTGGACGCCGCAGGAGATCTCGGCCCGCATCCTGCAGAAGCTGAAGCGCGACGCCGAGGAGTACCTCGGTGACAGCGTGACCGATGCGGTCATCACCGTCCCCGCGTACTTCAACGACGCCGAGCGTCAGGCCACCAAGGAGGCCGGTGAGATCGCGGGCCTCAACGTGCTGCGCATCATCAACGAGCCCACCGCCGCGGCCCTCGCGTACGGCCTCGACAAGGGCAAGGAAGACGAGCTCATCCTGGTCTTCGACCTCGGTGGCGGAACGTTCGACGTCTCGCTGCTCGAGGTGGGCAAGGACGACGACTTCTCGACCATCCAGGTGCGCGCCACCTCCGGTGACAACCGCCTCGGTGGAGACGACTGGGACCAGCGCGTCGTCGACTACCTCATCAAGCAGTTCAAGGACACCACCGGTGTCGACGTCTCGGGCGACAAGATCGCCCTCCAGCGTCTGAAGGAAGCGGCCGAGCAGGCGAAGAAGGAGCTGTCGAGCTCGACCTCGACCTCCATCAACCTGCCCTACCTGTCGCTCACCGACTCGGGCCCTGTCTCCCTCAGCGAGACCCTCTCCCGCGCGAAGTTCGAGGACCTCACCAAGGACCTCCTCGACCGCACCCGCAAGCCCTTCTCCGACGTCATCCGCGAAGCCGGCGTGAAGGTCGACGACATCGCGCACGTGGTGCTCGTCGGCGGCTCGACCCGCATGCCCGCGGTCGCCGAGCTGGTGAAGAAGGAGACCGGGAAGGACGCCAACAAGGGCGTCAACCCCGACGAGGTCGTGGCCGTGGGTGCAGCCCTGCAGGCCGGTGTCCTCAAGGGGGAGCGCAAGGACGTCCTCCTCATCGACGTCACCCCCCTGAGCCTCGGCATCGAGACCAAGGGCGGCATCATGACCAAGCTCATCGAGCGCAACACGGCCATCCCGACCAAGCGCAGCGAGACCTTCACCACCGCCGACGACAACCAGCCGTCGGTCGCGATCCAGGTCTTCCAGGGCGAGCGCGAGTTCACCCGCGACAACAAGCCGCTCGGCACCTTCGAGCTCACCGGCATCGCCCCGGCTCCCCGCGGCATCCCGCAGGTCGAGGTCACCTTCGACATCGACGCCAACGGCATCGTGCACGTGTCCGCGAAGGACAAGGGCACCGGCAAGGAGCAGTCGATGACCATCACGGGCGGCTCGTCGCTGCCGAAGGAGGACATCGAGCGCATGGTGCGCGAGGCCGAGGAGAACGCGGCCGACGACAAGAAGCGCCGCGAGTCCGCCGAGACCCGCAACCAGGCCGAGACCCTGTCGTACTCGATCGAGAAGCTGATCAAGGAGAACGACGACAAGCTCCCCGCCGAGGTCAAGACCGAGGTGCAGGGCGATGTCGACGCGCTCAAGACGGCTCTCGCCGGCGACGACGACGACGCGGTCAAGACCGCGTTCGACAAGCTGAACGCCAGCCAGGGCAAGCTCGGTGAGGCCATCTACGCCTCGTCGCAGGCCGCGGGCGAGCAGGCCGACCCCAACGTGGGTCAGCCGGGCAACGGCGAGACGCCGAACCCCGAGGAAGACGTCATCGACGCCGAGGTCGTCGACGACGAGAACCCCGACGAGAACAAGAAGTAAGCAGAGAACATGGCACACAAGGACGACGAACAGCCCACGGGCTCGGGCGCCGGTCCTGACGAGACGGGGCCGGAGGAGAACACCTCCGGCCCCGCGCCGTCGGGCGACCAGTCCGAGCCTTCGGGGACGGATGCCGATGGCCTGACCATCGACGACATCCTCGGCGCCGAGCAGACGCCCGAGGCGGCCGCAGAAGGTGCGTCCTCCGACAAGGAGGCCTCGCTGCTGATCGACCTCAAGCGCCTGCAGGCCGAGTACGCCAATTACCGTCGGCGCACCGAAGAGCAGCGGGAGCGCGAGATCGAGCGCGCCAAGGGCGAGGCCGTGAAGGGCCTGCTGCCCGTCATGGACGACCTCGACCGCGCCGCCAAGCACGGCGACCTCGTCGAGGGCAGCCCCCTCGCCGCGATCGGCGACAAGGTGCGGGCCGTGGCCGAGCGCCTCGGCGTGGTGTCGTACGGCGCCGTCGGCGACGTGTTCGACCCCCAGCAGCACGAGGCGATCTTCCAGGCGCCGACCCCGGGTGTGACCGAGACGACGATCCTCGAGGTCGTCGAGGTCGGCTACCGCCTCGGTTCGGTCGAGCTGCGACCGGCCAAGGTCGTCGTCGCCGTGCCGGCCTAAGAGGAGGACGCATGGCGAGTCAGGACTGGTTCGACAAGGACTTCTACAAGGTCCTCGGTGTCGACAAGAGCGTCAGCGCTGCCGATCTGAAGAAGACGTATCGCAAGCTCGCGCGCCAGTACCACCCCGACTCGAACCCGGGTGACGCGAAAGCCGAGGCGAAGTTCAAGGAGATCAGCGAGGCCTATTCGGTGCTCAACGACCCCGAGCAGCGCGAGGAGTACGACCAGATCCGGGCCATGGGCTCGGGGGCGCGCTTCTCCGCTCCGGGGGCGAGCGGCGGCGGCGGTTTCGACGACGTCTTCAGTCGGTTCGGTCAGGGTCGCGGCCAGCCCCAGGGCGGCTTCGACGACTTCTTCTCGATGTTCGACCAGCAGGGCGGCGGGGGCTTCGGCTCCGGACGCTTCGGTCAGACGACGGGAGGGTTCCGCGGTTTCGGCGGCCCCCAGCGCGGGTCCGATGTGACGGCGCGGACGACGATCGACTTCGTCACCGCGGCGAAGGGCGAGACCATCACCCTGCAGGGCGAGGACAACGTCCCGTTCAAGGTGAAGATCCCGGCCGGCGTCTCGGACGGGCAGAAGATCCGACTCCGGGGTCGGGGACGCAAGTCCCCCGACGGCGGCGAGAGCGGCGACATCGTCGTGACGGTGGCGGTGCGCCCGCACCCCGTGTTCACGCGCGACGGCCTCAACCTGCGGGTGACGGTCCCCGTCACCTTCACCGAGGCCGCTCTCGGCGCCACGATCGAGGTGCCCGCGCTGGGCGGCGAGACCGTTCGCCTGCGCGTGGCCCCGGGAACCCCCTCGGGTCGCGTGCTGCGCGTCAAAGGCCGCGGGATCGCGACCGCCAAGGGCACCGGCGACCTGCTCGCCGAGGTCCAGGTGGCCGTGCCCGCACACCTCGACGACGCGGCCCGCGAAGCCCTCGAGCGCTACCAGGCGCTCGAACCGAAAGAGAACCCCCGCGCCGACCTGATGGCCAAAGCGCGGTAGACGCACGCGCGTCGCCGTGGTTCTCGGCATCCGATGAGTCAGGATGCCGAGAACCCGGTGTCGCACCCGCCACGACGGAAGAAGGTGAGACGTGGCTGAGAGAGAGATCGACGAAGACGCCCCGATCTTCGCCATCGCCGCCGCGGCGGAGCTGTCGAACATGCACCCGCAGACGTTGCGACAGTACGACCGTCTCGGTCTCGTGGTGCCCGCGCGCACCCAGGGCGGATCGCGGCGGTACTCCAGCCGTCACGTGCAGCAGCTGCGCGAGGTCGCGCGGCTCTCCGGTGAGGGCATGAGCCTGCCCGCCATCGCGCGCCTGCTCGCTCTCGAGGAGCGCGTGCACGAGCTGGCGCGTCGTGTGAACGACCTCGAACGACAGCTCTCGGCCGAGCGGCAGTCGCGCCCCGGTGCGCGCGTCTTCGCGGCGGGCGCGACCGGCTCGGTCGTGACGTTGCGCCACGGCGCGCGCGTCCGCCGGGCGACCGACGTCGTGCTCTGGCGCCCGTTGGGCCCGTTCGATCTCGACGACTGAGATTGCGACGCTCGCCTGCGCGGCGGAGGTCCCCGAGCCTGTCGAAGGGACCGGACCTCGTTCAGGGTCTGCGCAGCGGCGGCCCCTGAGCCTGTCGAAGGGACCGGAACGCGGCGCATGCCCGGTGGCTCCGGCGGACGTGCCGACCCCCACCGTGGGTCGCTGCCCGATCAGGCCGGATCGATGCGCAGCACGGTCGGCGACTCCCCGACCTGCAGGTCGTCGACGACGCGGAGCGTGCGGGCGACGTCATCCACCGCGCCGATGACCGTGCCGAAGCGCTGGCGGTCCGCGCAGACCGCGGTGACGGTGACGAAGTGCGAGCCGGTGTCCCACGTGTACGTCGCGAACGGCGGGGTCTTCGGGTCGGCGGGCAGGGGCATCGCCAGCTTCTCGCCGACGCCGAGGTGAGGGTTCCGGAACGACTCGGTGTCGTCGTACTCCATGGGCATCATGGCGCGGGCGGTGCGCAGCTGCGGCGTCGCCTCCTGCAGTTGCGCCATCACCACCAGCAGCTCCGGGTCGCTCTTCCACACCCACACCAGCACGCGACCGGCGGCGCGGTGCATCAGCAACGGGGCCGCCTGGCTGAGGATCCAGGCGAAGGCGCCGCCGCCCGGACGCGGTGTCGCGCCCGTGCCCTGGTTCGCCTGGCTCAGCAGCATGCCGATCGCCGCCTTGCGGTGGCGGCGGCCGCGGAATCCGAGGGAGCCGGTCACCGGCACCCAGAGGTCGGCGGGGGCGTCGGCCTGCAGTCGGGACATGCCCCACAGCCTACGAGCCGCCTCCTGGGAGAGGGATGCCGCGTGCCGGCGTTCGCGAGCAGAGAACGCTCCCACGTGGGAAAGCCTCGCCGATGTCGGAGGTCAGTGCCAGGCTGGGACCGCGGTCATCGCGATCGCACTCGAACACCCGGAGGGTCCCGTGCTCGGCAAACTCCTCATGCGTTATCTGTCGCGGTATCGATGGCTGCTCGTCGCGATCCTCGTCTTCCAGGCTGCGTCCGCCCTGGCGACGCTCTACCTGCCGCGCCTCAACGCCGACATCATCAACCTCGGTGTCGCGCAGGGCGACACGGGGTTCATCTGGTCGCGCGGCGCCCTCATGCTCGTCATCTCCCTCGGTCAGATCGTGGCATCCGTCATCGCCACATACTTCGCCGCGCGTGCCGCCATGGCCGCCGGCCGCGATATCCGGCGCGACGTCTTCGAGCGCGTGAGCGGGTTCTCCGAGCGCGAGCTGTCGCAGTTCGGCGCAGGCTCTCTGATCACCCGCAACACCAATGACGTCCAGCAGGTGCAGATGCTGGCGATGATGGGCGCCACCATGCTCGTCAGCGCCCCGCTCCTCGCGGTCGGCGGGGTCATCATGGCCCTCCAGCAAGACGTCGGGCTCAGCTGGCTGATCGCCGTCGCGGTGCCCGTGCTGCTCATCGCGGCGGGGCTCATCATCGCTCGCATGGTGCCCCTGTTCCGCAGCTATCAGTCCAAGCTCGACGGCGTGAACCGGGTCATGCGCGAGCAGCTGACGGGGGTGCGCGTGGTCCGCGCTTTCGTGCGCGAGCGCATCGAAGAAGAGCGCTTCCGCCGGGCCAACACCGACATCCTCGTGGTGGGCCGCAAGGTGGGCTCCCTCTTCGTGCTGCTGTTCCCGCTGGCCATGCTCGTGCTCAACGTGACCGTCGTGGGGGTCATCTGGTTCGGCGGCATCCAGGTCGACGCCGGCGGAGTCGAGATCGGCACCCTCTTCGCGTTCATCCAGTACGTCGCGCAGATCCTCGGCGGCGTGCTGATGGCGAGCTTCATGACCGTGATGATCCCTCGCGCCGCCGTTTCGGCCGAGCGCATCGGCGAGGTCCTCGACAGCCGTTCGACCCTGCAGCGCCCCGAGAACCCGGTCAGCGTCTTCGCCGAGGCCGGCGCGGTGGAGTTCGACGACGTGTCGTTCGCCTACCCGGGCGCCGAGGCGCCGGTCGTGGCGGGTGTGACCTTCCGAGCGGCCCCCGGCGAGACTGTGGCCATCGTCGGATCGACGGGAGCGGGCAAGACCACCCTCGTGTCCTTGATCCCGCGCCTGTTCGACGTCACGGGCGGTGCGGTGCGCGTCGGCGGGGTCGACGTGCGCGAGGCCGACCTCGACGAGCTGTGGAAGGGCATCGGCCTCGTGCCGCAGAGACCCTTCCTCTTCAGCGGCACCGTGGCGTCCAACCTGCGATTCGGGCGCGAAGACGCCACCGACGACGAGTTGTGGCACGCCCTCGAGATCGCGCAGGGCCGCGACTTCGTCGAGGCGATGGACGGAAAGCTCGAGGGGCGCATCGCCCAGGGCGGCACCAACGTCTCGGGCGGTCAGCGCCAGCGCCTCGCGATCGCGCGGGCGATCGTGCATCGGCCCCGCGTGCTGGTCTTCGACGACTCGTTCTCGGCGCTCGACCTCACCACCGACGCGCGCCTGCGGGCCGCACTCTGGCAGGAGCTCCCCGAGGTGACGAAGATCGTCGTCGCGCAGCGCGTGTCCACCATCACCGGGGCCGACCGCATCGTCGTCCTCGAAGACGGGCGCATGGCCGGACTCGGCACGCACGACGAGCTGTTGCGCACGAGTCCCACATATCGAGAGATCGTCGAATCGCAGCTGGGGGTGGAAGCATGAGCGCGCCCGACGCCCTCACCGACGAAGACCGCGCCGAGCTCGAGCTCGCCGAGCAGGCGCGACAGAACTCCGGCGACTGGAACAGCGTCGCGCCCGGCAAGGCCGCTGCCTTCGGGCCGAGCTTCCGACGCCTGATCGGTCTGCTGCGTCCCTACGCGTGGGCGTTCGCCCTCGTCTCCGCACTCGGAGCTCTCGGGGTGCTGCTCGCCGTCCTGGCCCCGCGTGTGCTGGGAGACGCCACCAACATCATCTTCGAGGGCGTCGTCTCGCGCGGGCTGGGCGACGCCTTCCCCGCCGGCACGTCCAAGGAGGCCGTCGTCGAGGCGCTGCGCGCATCGGGGCAGACCGACGTCGCCAACATCGTCTCCGCGATGAACAGCTTCCAGGTCGGCGCGGGCGTCGACTTCGACGCGCTGCGCGTCGTGATCGTCACCGTCCTCGCGATCTACGTCGGGTCGTCGCTGCTGTCGTGGATCCAGGGCTACGTCATCAACGTCATCATGGTGCGCACGATGTGGCGTCTCCGCGAAGACGTCGAGGCGAAGATCAACCGTCTGCCGCTGTCGTACTTCGACAAGGTCCAACGCGGCGAGCTGATCTCGCGCGTGACGAACGACATCGACAACATCACCCAGACCATGCAGCAGTCGCTCTCGAGCGCGCTGACCTCGGTGCTGACGGTCGTGGGTGTGCTCATCATGATGTTCACGATCTCCTGGCAGCTCGCGCTCGTGGCCCTGGTATCGCTGCCGCTCATGGCGGTCATCTTCGGCGTGATCGGCCCGAAATCGCAGAAGGCGTTCGGCGAGCAGTGGAAGAAGGTGGGCCGCCTGAACGCCCGCGTCGAGGAGTCGTTCTCGGGGCACGCGCTGGTCAAGGTCTACGGGCGGGAGAAAGACGCCCGAGAGAAGTTCGAGGTCGAGAACGAGGAGCTCTACGAGGCGAGCTTCAAGGCGCAGTTCCTCTCCGGCATGATCATGCCGGGCATGATGTTCGTCGGAAACCTCACGTACGTCGGCATCGCCGTGCTCGGTGGCCTCATGGTGGCGGGCGGGCAGATCCGACTCGGTGATGTGCAGGCCTTCATCCAGTACTCGCAGCAGTTCACGCAGCCGCTGTCCCAGCTGGGCGGTATGGCGGCCGTCGTGCAGTCCGGAACCGCATCGGCGGAGCGCGTCTTCGCCCTCCTCGACGCCGACGAGCAGGAGGCCGACGCGGCCGACGCGCCCGCAGCCCCCGAGGGTCGCGGCGTCATCGAGTTCCAGAACGTGCGTTTCTCTTACACGCCCGAGAGGCCCCTCATCACCGACCTGTCGTTCCGTGTCGAGCCCGGGCAGACCGTCGCGATCGTCGGACCCACCGGGGCGGGCAAGACCACTTTGGTCAACCTCATCATGCGCTTCTACGAGCTCGACGGAGGGCGCATCCTGCTCGACGGCCAGGACATCGCCGAGCTGCGTCGCGACGATGTGCGCTCCCGCACCGGAATGGTGCTGCAGGACCCGTGGCTGTTCGCGGGATCGATCCGCGACAACATCCGCTACGGCCGCGAGAGCGCGACCGACGACGAGATCGTCGAGGCGGCGGTGGCGACGCGTGTCGACCAGTTCGTGCACTCTCTCCCCGAGGGATACGACACCGTCCTCGACGAGGATGCCGCCAATGTCTCGGCCGGTGAGAAGCAGCTCATCACCATCGCGCGAGCGTTCGTGGCGCGGCCGTCGGTGCTGATCCTCGACGAGGCGACCTCGTCCGTCGATACGCGCACCGAGCTGCTGCTGCAGCAGGCGATGGCCGCGCTGCGCGAGGGTCGCACCTCGTTCGTCATCGCCCACCGCCTCTCCACGATCCGCGACGCCGACCTCATCCTCGTGATGGAGCACGGCGACATCGTCGAGAAGGGCACGCACGACGAGCTGATCGCCGCGCAGGGCGCGTATTACCGGCTCTACCGGTCGCAGTTCGAACAGGCCGCGGCCGACCTCGACACGGCGGGAACGGAACAGGAACACCCGGGCGAGCAGCGGCACGCGCCGATCACCGGCGACAGCGAGGTGGTGTCGGCGATGGCGGCCGCGGCCTCCGAGGTGGTGGTCCCGGCGGGTGTCGACGGGCCGCCGCGGCCGGCGAACGGTTCCCCGTCGCCGGAAGGGCGCTGACAGGGGCGCGTCGTGCGTCGCGGGCGCGGGCCCGCGCCGCGCGACCCCGGGCATCGAGGGGCGCGGGCTCCCGGCCGTCGACGATCCGACTCACCCGGTGCCCGCCTGTGAACGGCTCCCCGGCGGCGGAAACCCGCCCGGGTACAGTGGATGACACGTTCACCGCTGTGAACCGCGCAGTTGCGCACCGCTCCATCCCAGCGACCTTTCCGCCGCACAGATAGGCCTCACCACACGTGACCACTCCTGCGACGCCCGCCGACACCCCCTCGCCCGCCGCCGAGTCACCCGGCTCGTCCGCGTCCGCCGACCGCCCGCTGAAGATCCTCATCGGCGCCGACACCTTCCTGCCCCACGTGAACGGCGCCGCCCGGTTCGCCGAGCGCCTCGCGGCGGGTCTCGTCGCGCGGGGCCACGACGTGCACGTCGCCGCCCCGAGCGTCGGCCACAGCAACGCGGGCACCGCGATCGAGACGATCGAGGGTCAGCCGATGATGATGCACCGGCTGCCGGCCTACCGCTTCCTCCCGCACGACTGGATCACCTACGTGCTGCCGTGGCGCTCGAAGCACTACGCCCGCATCGTGCTCGACGAGGTCAAGCCCGACGTCGTGCACATCCAGTCGCACATCGTGATCGGTCGGGGTCTCGCCCGCGAGGCCCGCAAGCGCGGCATCCCCGTCGTGGCGACGAACCACGTGATGGCCGAGAACATCCTCGACTTCACCACGCTTCCCGACTGGCTCGATCGCGTCTTCGTCAAGCTCGCGTGGGCTGACGCGGAGCGCACCTTCAAGATGACGCGCGCCGTGACCACGCCCACGCGTAAGGCGGCCGACTTCCTCGAGGCGACGATCGACATCGACGGCGTCATCCCGATCTCGTGCGGAATCGACCGCTCGAACTACCGCCCCGACCTGACCCCCCGTGATGCGAATCGCATCCTCTTCGTCGGTCGACTCACCACCGAGAAGCACATCGACGTGGTGTTGGCGGCGCTGGCGAAGCTCGATCCCGCGCTCGACGTCACCTTCGACGTCGTTGGCGGCGGCGACCAGCGTGCCAAGCTCGAGGCGCTGGCCGATCAGCTCGGTGTGGCCGAGCGCGTCACGTTCCACGGGCACGCGTCCGACGACGAGCTCCGCAACCTGTACTCGCGCGCCAGCGTCTTCGCCATCGCCTCGATCGCGGAACTGCAGTCGATCGCCACGATGGAGGCCATGGCATCCGGTCTGCCGATCGTGGCCGCCGACGCCGTCGCCCTCCCGCACCTCGTGCACGAGGGTGAGAACGGCTACCTCTTCACGCCGGGCGATTCCGACGAGCTCGCCGCGCGCCTGACCGATGTGCTCACCGCGTCGCCCGAGGAGCGTCTGCGCATGCAGCAGGCGTCCCTCGACGCCGTCGCCGTGCACGACATCACCCGCACCCTCGACACCTTCGAAGCGCTGTATCGCGGCCGCCCGCTGCCGGAGTGACCGCGTGCACGTGGTGATGTTCGCCGACCAGCACCTCGAGTCGCTGGGCGGTGCGCAGGTGTCGATGCGACTGCAGAAACGGTTCCTCGAACGCGCCGGTCACCTCGTGACGGTCGTCGCTCCGCGCCTGCATCGTCCGGCATCCGACGATCCGGCGTACCTCGACCTCCCGTCGATCGCGATCACCCCCGACCGCGAGTACGCGCTCACGTGGCCCGGTGCGCGCACGGACCGATTCCTGGATGCCGAGATGGGCGCGCGGCTGCCCGCCGACGTCGTGCACGTGCAGGCCGACTTCTGGGGCGCCTTCATCGGCCACCGCTTCGCCGCGCGACACGGGCTGCCGGTGGTGCACACGATGCACAATCGCGTCGACGTGGGGATCGCGGCGACGGCGCCTTTTCCGGGGCTGGTGCTGCGTGTGCTCAATGCCTGGGCGCGCCGGGCGCTGCCGGTCGCGGACGCTCCCTTCGCCGCCCGACCGCTCGCCACGCGCAGAGGCGGAAGGTCCTCGCCGGACGCCGGTGAGGGGCTGCGAGCCCCGCGCGCTTCCACGGGCTCCGGCGGCCCGGCGTCGCGCGTCGACGGATGGGCGTTCCTGCACCGCCTCGCGCGACTGTCGCGCGCGGTCACGGCACCGTCCGCGCACTTCGCCCGCCGCCTGGAGCAGCATGGGGTGGCCCCCTCGGTCGACGTCATCTGGAACGGCATCGACGACGACGTGCTCGACGCCGCCCTGGCCTTCGGCCCCTCCGCGCGCCGCCCCGGTCGTCCGCGCTTCGTGTGGCTCGGGCGCATGAGCCCCGAGAAACGCCTGCTCCCCTTCCTCGAGGCCGTCGTGGCATCCGGAATCGATGCCGAGGTCGAGATCATCGGCGGCGGCGCACAGCTGAACGCCGCGCGGCGTCTCGTCGAGCGCGAACACCCCACCGCCGACGTGACCTTCGCGGGACGACTGCCCTACGCCGAGACCCTCGCCCGTCTCGCCGACGCCGATGCGGTGGTGCAGACCTCCATCGGCTTCGAGACCCAGGGCATGACGGTCTTCGAGGCCGCCTCGCTGGGGACGCCCGCCGTGGTCAGCGACCCCGACATCGCCGCCGAGCTCGGTGGGGGGACCTGGACCGTCGCGGATGCCACGGTCCCGGCACTCGCGGAGTCTCTGCGCCGCGCCGCCGCCGATATCGCCGCGGGTTCGCCCGTGCGACCCGAGCCGTCGATCGCGGAGCGCTTCCGCCAGTCGTCCCGCACCGCGGCGATGGTCGCCGTGTACGAACGGACCGTGGCCGCGGGCCGCTGACGCGTCTCCGCGGCCGGCGTCGGGATCTCGCCGCCACGGTCCGCGCCGGGCTTCTCCGCCGCGCCGTCGCGCCGTGGGTCATCCGCCCGCGCCGGCGCCGTGGATCGGGCACCGGCGGCGGGGCGCGGTGTGCACGGCGGCGGGTGGTTCGGGCGACACGCCGGCGTGTGGCATCCGGGGGCCGGCGTGTCGGGGGTTCGGTCTTCGTTGTTCCGTCGGGCGCCCGGGAGTGGGCGGGGAAGAACCGAACGGCGGTCAGGCCAGGCGACCGCCGGGCCGCGGGACGGCGATCGTCGCCGTTATGGGCTTCGCCGATTGCGCGACCTCCGTCGCAGGCGCCGGCTGCCCGACCGCCGTCGCGGGCGTCAGTGGCTGACCGACCTTTGTCGTGGGCACGGCGCGGGCTCGCTCTGTCGACGCGAGGCGCGAGGGGTCGGTGGGGATGCGGCCATAGCCGTCGGTGCGAATGAGCCACACGGTGCCGATGATTCCGGCGAGCGACAGGATGCCGAGAGCGATGAAGTAAGCCATGGCAGGAAAGCTACGGGTAGAGGAATCAGGCCTACGAGTGGCATGATGGACGCACATCGTAAGATTTCTGCCACTTCGGAGGTGCGCATGCGCTCGGTCGCCGTCGTCGTCCAACCCGGGTTCGCCCCGTTCGAGTTCGGCCTCGCCTGCGAGGCCTTCGGTCTCGACCGCAGTGACGACGGCATCCCGAACTTCGACTTCCGCATCGTGGCCCCCGACCCGGGCGCCGTGTCGTCCAACATCGGCTTCTCGATCAACGTCGAGCACGGCCTGGATGCCGCGGAGGACGTCGACATCCTCGTGCTCGCGCCGATCCCGCGTTCGCAGTGGGATCACGTGGATGAGCGGGTCATCGAGGTCGTCCGCGCCGCGCACGCCCGCGGCGCGTGGCTTCTCAGCGTGTGCAGCGGATCGTTCGTCATCGCGGCATCCGGGGTGCTCGACGGCAGGCGCGCGACCACGCACTGGCGCTATGCCGACACGATGGCGCGCATGTATCCGCAGATCGACGTGGATCCCGACGTGCTGTACGTGCAATCGGACAACATCATCACGAGCGCCGGGACGGCGGCGGGGCTCGACGCCTGTCTGCACCTGCTCCGGCAGGAGCTGGGCTCCGAACTCGCCAACCGCATCGCGCGGCGCATGGTCGTCGCCCCCCAGCGCGACGGCGGCCAGGCGCAGTTCATCGCTTCTCCTATTCCGATCGACGCCTCGCTCTCGCTCGCCCCGGTCACCGAATGGATGCTGCAGAACCTGCATGCCGAGCTGTCGGTCGATCGGCTCGCGGCGCGCGCCCATATGTCTCCCCGCACCTTCGCCCGGCGGTTCAAGGCCGACCTCGGTGCCACCCCCGCGGCATGGCTCGCGCGCCAGCGCCTGCTGCATGCGCAGCGACTGCTGGAGGAGACCGACCTCGGGCTCGACCGCATCGCCGCCGAGTGCGGCTTCGGGTCGGCCGCGGTGCTGCGGCAGAACTTCGCCCGCACGATGGGTCTGACGCCGACGGCGTACCGCGCCCGTTTCTCGTGCACAGGGGCCGAGGTTTCGGCGTCCGTCCCGGAGTCGGAGGCGATCCCGGCCTGACCGATATCCCCCGCCCCGCCACCCCGCGACGTTGCTGCCGCCCCACGGTCGCCCGCACCGGCACGAGGCCTGCCGGTGCGACGTCCGTCGAGATGGCCCCTCTCTGCCCAGATCACGCAATGCCGACGCGAAAGCGGGTGATCTCGTGCACGTGGCGCGCTCTCGGTGTCCGGAATGGGACGCCGGCGTGCGGGGTGGGCGGTGAGGCCTCGGAGAGCCGGAGCTCCGCCCTCGCCGTGCCGGCGCGAGGGACCGTAGCGCGCGGGAGTCGTGGCATCCATTGCCCTTCGAAGGACGCGCTGCTAAACTTGAGTCAACGCAACTCAACTTTGCGACAGACTTCAGGAGAACACATGAACGCCACACAACAGCCGGGGCAGGAGGACGCGCGCAGCGCCCTCGAGCAATTCGGCATCAACCTCACCGACCGGGCCCGCCAGGGCAAGCTCGACCCCGTGATCGGGCGCGACGGCGAGATCCGCCGCGTCAGCCAGGTGCTCACCCGGCGCACCAAGAACAACCCCGTGCTCATCGGCGAACCCGGCGTCGGCAAGACCGCCGTCGTCGAGGGGCTCGCTCAGCGCATCGTCGCGGGCGACGTCGCCGAGAGCCTCAAGAACAAAGAGCTCGTCTCGCTCGACATCTCGGCGCTCGTCGCCGGGGCGATGTACCGCGGCCAGTTCGAGGAGCGGCTGAAGAGCGTCCTCAAGGAGATCACCGAATCCGACGGGCGCATCATCACGTTCATCGACGAGCTGCACGTGCTCATGGGTGCGGGAGGCGGCGAGGGCTCGGTCGCGGCCAGCAACATGCTCAAGCCCATGCTCGCCCGCGGTGAACTGCGCCTGATCGGCGCGACCACGCTGGACGAGTACCGCGAGTTCATCGAGAAGGATGCCGCCCTCGAGCGCCGCTTCCAGCAGGTCTACGTCGGCGAGCCGACGGTCGAAGACACCGTCGCGATCCTCCGCGGCCTCAAGGAGCGCTACGAGGCGCACCACAAGGTCGCCATCGCCGACGCGGCGCTGGTCGCCGCGGCATCCCTGTCCAACCGGTACATCCCCTCGCGTCAGCTGCCCGACAAGGCCATCGACCTGATCGACGAAGCGGCATCCCGCCTGCGCATGGAGATCGACTCGGCCCCGCTGGAGATCGACGAGCTGCGCCGGCATGTCGACCGGCTCAAGCTCGAGGAGCTCGCGCTGAAGAAGGAGAAGGACGCCGCCTCGAAGGAGCGGCTCGCGACGCTCCGCGAGACCCTCGCCGCCGAACAGGCCAAGCTCGACGAGCTGCAGGCCCGGTGGGAGCGCGAGCGCGCCTCGCTCAACCGCGTCGGAGACCTCAAGACCCGGCTCGACGCCGCCCGCGTGGATGCCGAGCGCGCCCAGCGCGAGGGAAACCTCGAGCGCGCGTCGCGGCTGCTGTACGCCGAGATCCCGGCGCTCGAGCGCGAACTCATGAAGGCCGAGCGCGACGAGCCCGCGGGCGACCGAATGGTGAACGAGCAGGTCACCGACGAAGACATCGCGGCCGTCATCGCCGCGTGGACCGGAATCCCGGTCGGCCGTCTGCTGCAGGGCGAGACCGAGAAGCTGCTGCACCTGGAGCGCGAGCTCGGCAGACGTCTGATCGGGCAGAAGGATGCCGTGAAGGCCGTCTCCGACGCCGTCCGTCGTTCGCGCGCCGGCATCAGCGACCCGAACCGCCCGGTCGGCTCCTTCCTGTTCCTCGGCCCCACGGGCGTCGGCAAGACGGAGCTGGCGAAGTCGCTGGCCGACTTCCTCTTCGACGACGAGCACGCCATGGTGCGCATCGACATGTCGGAGTACGGCGAGAAGCACTCCGTCTCGCGCTTGGTCGGAGCCCCTCCGGGCTACGTCGGGTACGAGGCCGGCGGCCAGCTCACCGAGGCTGTGCGCCGTCGCCCCTACAGCGTGGTGCTGCTGGACGAGGTCGAGAAGGCCCACCCCGAGGTGTTCGACGTGCTGCTGCAGGTCATGGACGACGGTCGCCTGACCGACGGTCAGGGCCGCACGGTCGATTTCACCAATGTCATCCTGATCCTCACCAGCAATCTCGGCTCGCCGATCCTCATCGACCCGACGCTGTCGATGGATGCCAAGCGCGACCAGGTGCAGGCGCTCGTGCGCCAGGCCTTCAAGCCCGAGTTCGTGAACCGTCTCGACGACATCGTGATCTTCCAGGCCCTGAGCCAGGACGACCTCGCCCAGATCGTCGAACTCGCGGTCGACGCGCTGCACAAGCGGCTGCGCGAGCGCCGGCTCACCCTCGCCGTCACCCCCGACGCGCGGTCGTGGCTCGCCGAGCGCGGGTACGACCCGGTGTACGGCGCCCGGCCGCTGCGCCGGCTCATCCAGACCGAGATCCAGAACCGCCTCGCGATGGCGATCCTCGCCGGCACCGTGCGCGACGGCGACGTCGTCCGGGTCGACGTGGCCAGCGACGGCGAGTCGCTCATGCTGGCGAGCGCCGGCCCCGCGGCCGACGACACCGACGACACCGACGACGACGTGATCGAGGCCGAGATCGTGGAGTAGACGGAAGGTCACGAGAGGGGGGATGCCACGTTCAGCGCGCGGCATCCCCCCTCTTCATGCGGGGGTCAGGGGCAGGGCGTCAGCCAGGCTTTGACGAACGCCGCGCTCTGGTACGCGTACTGGAACACCCAGTCGAACAGCGTCAGGTCGGTGTCGACGCCCACCACGGTGACATCGGCGGCGGAGCACTTCGCGAAGATGTACCGGGTTCGGGCCACGTGCGGCGTGAACGTGACGACCACGGTCTTGCCCGACTCGTGCGTCGCGTCGTAGCGGTCGAGGAGCCGGCTCTCGCCGGCGGTGGTGAACGGGTCGGGCGTCTCGCAGGTGACCCCGCGCCGTCGGCACACGTCCAGAGCCGCGGCATCGAAGCGGGCCTCGCCGTGGCCCGTGCCGGAGTCGGACACGGAGATCAGCAGCGGAACGGGTCGATCTGCGTCGCGCAGCGTGCGGGCGAGGTCGAGCCGCTCCTGCTGGGGCGGCCCGATGACGTAGACGAGGCTCGCGTCGCCCGGGTCGCCGGGCGGGGGGAAGACGAACACC
The DNA here is from genome assembly GCF_032464915.1 of Microbacterium galbum. NCBI lineage: Bacteria > Bacillati > Actinomycetota > Actinomycetes > Micrococcales > Microbacteriaceae > Microbacterium > Microbacterium galbum. The sequence continues at coordinate 1,620,841 of NZ_JAWDIS010000001.1, forward strand.
GGGAGTCCCGCGATCGCGATCAGGAGGATCGTGGACCCGAGGGCCAGGGCGAGTCGACGCCCGCGTCGACCCGGGAGCAGCCAGGCGACGATGCGTCGGCGTGGTCGCGCGGTGCCGATGCCGGAGGAGGAGGAGGTCGTCACCTCCGCGAGGGTAGGTGGCCGGCCCCCGCGCGGGCTCGCTCGTCCGCGCGCTCGGCCGCGGGTGAGGCGGGCCGTGGCCGTGGAATCCGCGGGCCCGCGGCGACCGCCGCGGAAACGCCGTCCGCCCCCGTCCCGTGAATGACGGGCCGGGGGCGGACGGATGCCGCGGGCCGGCGGGGCGCGGCGGACGCCGCGGGGCCTCAGGCGTCGAGCAGCAGCGACTCGGCGAGCGGACGACGCACGCGGGGCGCGGATTCGCGCGAGCGGACGGCCTCGTCAGCGGCATCGAGGTCGCCGAAGGCGCCGACGGCGATCACGGTCACCGGCGTGAAGCGCTCCTCGATGTCGAACGCGGTGCGCAGGTCGTCGGGGGAGAAGCCGCCCATCGTGTGGGTGGCGAGGCCGCGGGCGTGCGCCTCGACCGTGAAGAAGGCGGCCGTCTGACCGGCGTCGTACGTCGCCCACGGGCGGGCGTTGCCCTCCTCGTCGGCCGTCTCGGCGAGGATGACGAGCAGCGCGCCAGCGGCCGGCGCCCAGCCCTGGTTGAAACCGACGAGCGAGCCCACGATCTGCGCATGCGCGTCGGTTCCGCGGCGGGCGAGCAGGAAGCGCCACGGCTGCGAGTTGTTGGCCGACGGCGACCAGCGAGCAGCCTCGAGGGCGGCGCGCAGGGCGTCTTCGTCGATCGGGGCCTCCGCGTCGAAGACACGGGTGCTCCATCGCTCGGCGAGGACGTCGAGGATCGGGACGTCGGTCTGGGCGGTGCGGTCGAGAACGTGGGACATGGGGACTCCTGAGGGTGAGAACGTTGCCGGGGCTCCGTTGACCCAGTCCATCGAACGCCGTCGAGCCCCCCGATGTTCCCGTGTGACGGAGAAAGTCACAGCCCCCAGGAGGCCGGACCCGCGGTGCCCGCCGGGTACTCGTCGAGCGGCACCTCGTCCGCGCGCCACGCGTCGATGACCGGCTGCACGATGCGCCAGCACTGCTCGGCGGCGTCGCCGCGGACGGCGAGCATCGCGTCACCGTCCAGGATGCCGGAGAGCACCTCGCCGTAGGCCTTCAGGCCGCCCTCGCCGAGGTCGGCTCCCAGGGTCACGCGCTCGAGCTCGAGCGGGTCGTCGGCGCCGTTGACGTTCAGCCCGAGGCTCATGGTGTCGGGGCCGAGCGAGAACGTCATCACCGTCGGCTCGCTCTCGCCGATGAAGCCGTGCGGGAGGTGGCGCACGGGCTTGAACGTGACGGTCACGGCCGGGTCGCCGGCATCCGGTCCGAGGGCCTTGCCCGAGCGCAGCACGATCGGGACGCCCTCCCAGCGGGCCGTGCGGACCTCGACGGTCATCTCGGCGAGGGTCTCGGTCTGCCGGGACGCGTCGACGCCGGGCTCGTCGGCGTAGGAGGTGAAGTGCCGGTCGCCGATCGTCCCCTCGGTGTAGCGGGCGCGGCGGGAACTCTTCACCGGGTCGTCGCCCCACACGTGGGTCGCGCGCAGCACCGCCGAGGTGGCATCCCGCAGGTCGAGCTGGTCGAGCGAGGACGGCGGTTCCATCGTGACGAACGCCATCACCTGCAGCAGGTGGCTCTGAATCATGTCGACCAGCGCGCCCGCGCGGTCGTAGTAGCCGGCGCGCCCCTCGAGTCCGAGCTTCTCGGGGAAGTCGACCGTGACGGATGCGATGTCGTCGGCCGACCACACGCTCTCGATGAGGCGGTTGGCGAAGCGGACGCCGAGCAGGTTCAGCACCGTCGACCGCCCCAGGAAGTGGTCGATGCGGAAGACCTGGTCCTCCGGAACGAGCTTCGCGACCTGCTGGTTGAGCGCGTGGGCACTCGCCTCGTCGGTGCCGAACGGCTTCTCGAGGGCCAGGACGGTCCCCTCGGGGATCGTCACGTCGGCGAGGGCGACGCACGCCTTCTCGGCGACCGCCGGGGGGACGGCGAAGTACAGCGCGGGTCGGCCCTCCGCGGCATCCAGGAGCTTCTGGAGGTCCGCGGCTCGGGTGATGTCCACCTGGCTGTAGGTCGTCTCGGCCACCTTCTCGAAGGCCCCCTCGCCGCCCATCGTCGCGAACGAGGCCCGCACGGTGTCGCGCCAGTGGTCGTCGGTCCAGTCCTCCATGCCGGCGCCGTGCAGCCGGACCGAGCGGTCCGGTTCGCGCGTGAGCAGCTGGCCGAGGGCCGGCAGGAGCAGTCGAGAGGTGAGGTCGCCCGAAGCGCCCAGGATGATCAGGGTGGTGTCCGCCGCCATGCGGCCACCGTAGCGCCCCGCACCGACGCCGACAGGGTGCTTGCAGCCGGCACAGGGATGCCACTATCGAGATGCTCTGCCGCGGTGCCGGTGCCACCTGACATGATCACGAGGGTGACGACTCCGATCGAGGATTACGCCGTCCTCAGCAACTGCCGCTCCGCCGCCCTGGTGTCCCGCGGGGGGAGCGTCGACTGGCTCTGCCTGCCCCGGTACGACAGCGGGTCGATGTTCGGCGCCCTGCTGGGCGACGAGTCGCACGGGGCCTGGTCGCTGCGCCCGAGCGATCCGGATGCCACCGCGACGCGCCACTACGACGGCGACACGTTCGTGCTGGTGACGCGGTGGGAGACGCCGACGGGCGTCGCCGAGGTGCACGACGCCATGCCCGTCGACGAGGGCGTCGAGGCGCTCGTGCGGCGCGTGGTGGGGATCTCGGGCGAGGTCGACTTCGTCAGCGAGGTGCGCCTGCGCTTCGACTATGCGCGCGCCGTGCCGTGGGTCCGGCAGATCGGCGCCGGGGGCGAGCACGCGGTCCTGGCGGTGGCGGGGCCGGATGCCGTCGTCCTGCGCGGTCCGCGCCTGATCGCCGTCGACACCGCCCACCGGGCGCTGTGGACCACCGTCGCCGGAGAGAACGTGGACTCGGTGCTGTCGTGGGGGCCGTCGTGGCGGGAGCCCCCCGCGCCCATCGACGTCGATGCCACCCTCAAGCGCACGAGCGAGTGGTGGACGGCGTGGGCGGCGCGCGTCGCGGCATCCGGGGAGCACGCCGAGCTCGTCACCCGGTCGCTGCTCGTGCTGCGGGCGCTGACCCACGCCGAGACCGGCGGCATCGTGGCGGCCGCGACGACGTCGCTGCCCGAGGCCTTCGGCGGGGGACGCAACTGGGACTACCGGTACGTCTGGCTGCGCGACGCCGCCCTCACGCTCACCGCGTACATCGAGCACGGCTTCCTCGAGGCCGCGCACCGGTGGCGCACCTGGCTGCTGCGCGCGATCGCCGGGGATCCCGCCGACGTGCAGATCATGTACGGCATCGCCGGCGAACGCGATCTGCCCGAGCGCGAGCTGACGAGCCTGCCCGGCTACGACGGCGCGAGCCCCGTGCGCATCGGCAACGGCGCGGTCGACCAGTACCAGGCCGACGTGATCGGCGAGGTGATGGTGGCCCTCGACGCCGCGCGCCGCGCGGGCGTCACCGAGACGTCGTTCTCGTGGGGCCTTCAGCGCGCCCTCCTCACGCAGTCGGTGCAGTGGTTCGATCGTGCCGACAACGGCATCTGGGAGATGCGCGGCGACCCGCACTTCTTCACCCACTCGCGCGCGATGGTGTGGGCGGCGTTCGACCGCGGCATCCGGGCCGTCGAAGAGAACGGTCTCGACGGCGACGTCGAGACGTGGCGCACGCTGCGCGACCGGGTCCGTTCCGACATCGACGCGCACGGCGTGCACGCGGGCGGGTGGTTCACGCAGCACTACGACACCGACGAGGTCGACGCGTCGCTGCTGATCCTGCCGCAGGTGGGGTTCTGCGCCTACGACGATCCCCGCATGCTCGCCACCGTCGCGCGGATGGAGCAGACGCTCATGCCCGACGGCTGGCTGCTGCGCTACCGCACGACCGGCGTCGACGGTCTCGCGGGCGACGAGCATCCGTTCCTGGCGTGTTCGTTCTGGCTCGTCGGGCAGTACGCCCACAGCGGTCGTCGCGACGATGCCGTCGCCCTCATGCGCCGCCTCACGGCGGTCGCGAACGACATCGGCCTGCTGTCGGAGGAGTACGACCCCCGCGATCGCCGGCAGGCGGGCAACACCCCGCAGGCGTTGTCGCACCTCGCCTTGGTCCTCGCCGCCGACGCGCTGGAGGCCACGGCCGCACGCTGAGCCGCCCGGGCCGGCGGGGAAGTGGCTGAGCCCGTCGAGGCCTCCGGTCCCCTCGGCGACCTCCGGGGCCTCGCGCCGCCTGTCGCCGCGCGGCGAGCCCGCCCCGGCCCCGCCGCGCGGTCGTAGAGTCGTCGCATGGACGAGGACGTCGAGCTGGAGGGGCTGCGCGAGCGGGTCTACGGCGTCGACGGCGCGAGCGCGACGCCCGAGATGATTGCCCGGCTCGCGGAGCTCGAAGAACGGCGCCGCGCCGAACCCCTGCTCTCCGTCTCCGACGTCGGGGATCCCCGAGCCGCGGATGCCGCGGCGCCCGACGCCGTCGGTCCGGAGCCGGCGTACACGGAGGCCGGCCCCGCGGCCGGACGTGCTCGTCGGGCGCTGCGATGGGCCGTCGCCGCGGCCGGTGCGGTGGCGCTCGTCGGGCTCGGCATCGCGATCGGCGCGAATCTCGCCCCGCCCGCCGCCTCGGCCGATCCCGCGGCGGCGACCTACCCGGAGCTGACGTTCCCGCAGACGGTGGAAGACGTGATCTCCGCCGACATCCTGCGCGACAGCGGGATCGATCCCTCCAGCACCCGCTACATCGCGACGGTCAGCGACTTCCGTGTCTACCTCGCCCAGCCCGACGACGGCGACGGCGTGTGCATCGCGACGTTCACGTCATCCGACAATCGCCCGTGGTCGGTGGGCTGCGCCTCCGGAAGCGCCGGTCCGTCGGCCGCGTTCGGAATCGACACCGCCCTGACCGTCGCGGTCGGCGACACCGACCCGTCGGCCGTCGAGGGCATCCCCATCCGTCTGTCCGACAGCGTCACGGCGTACGTGGCGCGCTGATGCAAGGAGAACCCACATGTTCCGCCCCGATGGCGCCTTCTCCGGTTTCGCGGTCGACGACCTCGACGCCGCTCATCGCTTCTACGCCGACACCCTCGGCCTGCGGGTGGAGGTGCTCGAGGGATCGGGCTTCCTGCGCCTGCACCTGGCATCCGGGGGCAGCATCCTCGTCTACGGCAAGCCCCACCACGAGCCGGCGTCGTTCACCGTGTTGAACTTCCCCGTCGCCGACGTCGAGGCGGCCGTCGACGACCTTCGGGCCCGGGGCGTCGAGACCAAGATCTACGACGACGCCGACATCCCCACCGACTCGCGCGGGATCATGCACGAGGGCGGTCCGCTCATCGCGTGGTTCCGCGACCCGGCGGGCAATGTCCTCGCCGTCCTCGAGGAATGACGACGGGCGGGATGGATGCCGAAGCCCTCGGCATCCATCCCGCCGGCGTGACCGGACCTGAACCGGTCAGCCCTTCAGCGCCTCCGCGAGCTTGACGCGGCCCCCCATGCGCAGAAGGGAGTTTCTGTAGATGCGGGACGCGAGTCCGATGGCCGCGACGCACGAGGCGAGGAGGATCAGCAGCGACAGCACGGGCTCCCACCACTGGGCGTCGCCGAGGTACATGCGCAGCGGCATGCCCACGGGGGCGGAGAACGGCACGTACGACATCACGGTGAGCACGACGGGGTTGTCGTTGAAGAAGATCACCAGGAAGTACGGCGCCATGACCAGCATCGTGATCGGCGTCGTGGTGGCCCCGATGTCCTCCTGCCGCGACACCATCGCCGCGGCCGCGGCGAACAGCGCCGCCAGCAGCACGAAGCCGAAGAGGAAGAAGATCGCGAACCACGCGATGGGCGCGCCGAGGGCGTCGAGCACCCCCGCCTGATCGGTCACCGCGAGCCCGATGACCGCGACCGCTGCGAGCAGCACGATCTGCGCCATCGCGAGGATCGTGTTGCCCAGCACCTTGCCCGCCAGCAGGGCCCGCACGGGGATGGCCGAGATCAGGATCTCGACGACGCGCGTCTGCTTCTCCTCGACGACGCTCTGCGCGATCGTGCCGCCGAAGGTCGTCGCGGCGATGAGGAACACGATGCCGAAGGCGAGCGCGATGAAGTACCGCAGGATGTCGGCCGCGTTCGACCCGGGCTCGATGCGGTCGACAGGCGGGGTCTCGCTCAGCATCTGCAGCAGCGTCGAGGGCACGCTGTCCTTGACCACGACGGTGAAGTCGAACGACGCCTCCGACGACCCCGAGACCAGGGCGGCATCCACCGTGCCGTCGGCGACGAGCGCGCGAGCGGCGTCATCGCTGTCGGCGACCGTCACCTCCAGGCCGTCGAGGTCCGAGACGGCGCTCTGCGTCTGCGACGTGACGGCGACCGGGATGCCGCTGGACGCGGCGTTGCCGGCCGTGAACCCGCCCCACAGCACGGAGGCGAGGGCGGCGAGGACGAGCACCGCGGTCGAGATGACGAAGGGCTTGCTCCGCAGCTTGGAGCCGATCTCGCGCTCGGCGACGAGCCAGATGCTCAGCGCCTCACCGGGGGCGCGGCGGGTGGGGGTCGTGGTGCTCACTGGATGACCTCCTTGAAGATCTCGGCCAGGGTCGGCCGCTGGGGGGCGAAGCTGGCGACGTCGCCGCGCGAGACGGCACCGTGGAGCACGCGTTGCGCGGTGGTGTCGTCGGCGGTGTCGAACAGGGCGTAGCCGCCGTCGAAGTCGATCACCGTCACTCCGGGCTCGTCCCGCAGCCACCCGGCGTCGCTGCGCGACACCAGTTCGTAGCGATGCGTGGCGTGCTGCGCGCGCAGTTCGTCGCGGGTCCCGGCGGCGCGGATCGTGCCGCCGGCGATGATGACGAGGTCGTCGCACAGGCGCTCGACGACGTCGAGCTGATGGGAGGAGAACAGCACGGCGGCACCGGCCGCGGCCTTCTCCTGCAGGACGCCCGCCACCACGTCGACCGCGAGGGGGTCGAGGCCCGAGAACGGTTCGTCGAGGATGAGCACCTCGGGCTCGTGCACGAGGGACGCCGCGATCTGCGCGCGCTGCTGATTGCCCAGGGAGAGGGTCTCGACGAGGTCGCCGAGGCGCTCGCCGAGTCCGAGGCGCTCGAGCAGCACGGTCGCCTTCTTCGTGGCGTCGGCCTTCGAGAAGCCGTGCAGGCGGGCGAGGTAGGCGATCTGCTCGGCGACCTTCATCTTCGGGTAGAGCCCCCGCTCCTCCGGCATGTAGCCGAAGCGACGACGGTCGGCGGCGGTGACCGGCGAGCCCGTGAGGGTCACCGAACCGGCGTCCTTGCCGAGCACGCCGAGGGCGATGCGCATGGTGGTGGTCTTGCCAGCGCCGTTGCCGCCGACGAAGCCCGTCAGCCGCCCCGCGGCCACGGTGAAGCCCACGTCGTCGAGCACGCGGCGACCGCCGTAGCTCTTGGTGATGCCGTCCAGTTCGAGCACGGTGCATCCCTTCTTCTCGTTGTCTTCCACGCTAGGGAGGCGGGTGCCGTGGCGCCTCCGCCGCGGGTGGGGTCATCGCCTCCGCCCCACGGGGGAGGGGCGGGCGTGCGAGGGGGCGGGTCGTCTCGGGCGGGTGCGAGGTCGCGCAGGGCGGGGTGGACCGGCGAGGGCGTACGCGTGTGTCGAGACCGCACCCGTTTCGCGGCGAAGGCGTGCGTCATCGGCGAACGAGTGCGTCCTCGCCTGCTCTCCCGCGGAACTCGCCGCGCCCTCAGGCCAACCCGTGCCGGTGCGCGAGCACCACGGCCTGCACGCGGTCGCGCGCGCCGAGCTTCTGCAGCACGTTCGACACGTGCGTCTTCACCGTCGCCTCGCCGATGAACAGCCGCGCGGCGATCTCGGCGTTGCTCAGGGCCTCGGCGACGAGCGTCAACACCTCCGCCTCCCGCTCGGTGAGCGGCTCCACGAGAGCGAGCGGGGGAGGAACGGATGCCGCGGGCTCCGGCGACCCTCCCGGGGCGAACCGCGCGATCACCCGGCGGGTGACCTCCGGCGCGAGCAGGGCGTCTCCGGCTCCGACGATGCGCACCGCGGAGACGAGCTCCTCCGGCCCCGCGTTCTTGAGCAGGAACCCGCTCGCCCCGGCGGACAGGGCGGCGAACAGGTAGTCGTCGCGGTCGAAGGTCGTGACGATGAGGATCGCGGCATCCGAGTCGGGGTCCGCCGTCAGCAGTCGCGTCGCTTCCAGGCCGTCCATGTCGGGCATCTGCACGTCCATGCAGATCACGTCGGGGCGGAGCTCCGCCGCGGCGGCGATCGCCTCGCGCCCCGTGGCGGCCTCGCCGACGACGCGGAGGTCGTCTTCGAGCGAGAGGATCGTGCGGAACCCCGCACGCATCATCGCGTGATCGTCGACCAGCAGCACCCGCACCTCAGACATGGGCGACCTCGCTCTCGGCCGCGGGCACGCGGACGCGCACGAGGTACCCGCCTCGCGAGCGTGGGCCGATCTCGATGGTGCCGCCCGACACCGCCGCGCGCTCGCGCATGCCGAGTTGTCCGAGCCCCGGTGTCGTGGAGCCGGAGCGTCCGGTGTTCGCGACCTCGAGTTCGATGGCATCCGGGTCGAACCGGAGGCGCACATCGGCGGTGGCGTGGGGGCCGGCGTGGCGACGCGCGTTCGTGAGCGCCTCCTGGGCGATGCGGTACAGGTTCACCTGCACGAGAGGAGGCGGGTCCTGCATCGGTTCCCCGATGACGGTGAAGGTGGCGGGGAGTCCCGCGGCGGAAGCCTCGTCGACGAGAGCGGCGATCGAGGTCAAGCCGTGCGTGGTCGGAGCGGTGTCGGGATCGCTGTCGTTCCCGGGCGCCCGCAGGGTCTCGAGCAGCTGGCGCAGCTCGTGGAGCGACGTCCGGGCCGAGTCCTCGATGCCCGCGAGCACCTCGCGCGCCTTCTCGGAGTCCTTCGCCAGAACGGCGCGGGCGACTCCGGCCTGCACACCCATGAGCGACACGTGGTGGGCGACGACGTCGTGCAGCTCGCGGGCGATGCGCACGCGGTCGAGTGCCACCGCTTGGGCCGCGGTCACCTCGCGCTCCGATTCCAGCTCGGCGGTTCGCTGTTCGAGTTCGGCGCGCTCGCGCATCTGCTGATACGAGCGGTTGCCGAAGTAGTAGGCGCCGCCGAAATACAGCGCGTTCAGCGCGAGGCTCAGCAGCTGATAGGCCACGAACGGCGAGAACGCGCCGGCGCGCGAGAAGGGCCCCTCGACGCTCGGATCGATCGGCTGCGTGGCCTCCTGGAACATCACGATGAAGAGCCAGGCGAACATGCCGATGACGATCGCGACGCGCACGATTGTGGCTCGGCGTCGGTTCGTCTCCCACGCGCCGACCGTGTAAAGCGCGATGAACATCGCGATGTTCCCCGCGTACACCTCGGGGATGCGGAACGTCACGGCCATAAAGTACGCGAGCGACACCAGCACCGCCGCGACCGACGGCCAGCGTCGACGAAACGCGATCGGCACAGCGAGGAAGGCGACGTAACCGAGGGCTATGGCGAGTGAGCCCTGCTTGTCGCCGTACAGGCCGGAGATCGACGACAGCACGGCGCTCATGAGGCCGCCCAGCAGGAGGGCCGCCGCGAGCACGAGATCGTTGCGCCGCTGGGAACGGGTGAGTCGTGCCATCCCTCCACGCTAAGGGGGACCCCCCACACCTGCATCCCCCGCAGGGCGGAGTCAAGCGGGGGCGGAATACAGGTTGGCGGGTGACGCTTGCACGTGAATGCACCTGGGCACAGTCACTGCGCCCCCGTCAGCACAGAGAGGATCATCGTGACCGACTACACGATCGGCTACATCGTCGGCAGCATCTCCAGCACCTCCATCAACCGCCGCCTGGCCAAGGCGCTCGAGAAGGTGGCGCCCGAGGGCGTGACGCTGAAAGAGATCCCGATCAAGGACCTCCCGTTCTACTCTCCCGACTACGACGGGAACTTCCCCGAGGTCGCGACGGACTTCAAGAACGCGATCCAGGATGCCGACGGCGTCTTCATCGTGACCCCCGAGTACAGCCGCTCCATCCCCGGCGTTCTCAAGAACGCCCTGGACTGGTCCGCCCGCCCCTACGGCGAGGCGTCGTTCAACGACAAGCCCACCGCCGTCATCGGCACGTCGCAGAGCGGCATCGCCACCGCGGCTGGCCAGCAGCACCTGCGCTCGGTGCTCCTGCACTACAACGCTCTCGTCCTGGGCCAGCCCGAGGGCTACATCCAGTCGACCCCCGGCCTGTTCGAGGAGGACGGCACCGTCACGAACGAGGGCACGGCGGAGTTCCTGCGCTCCATCATCGAGGCGCTCGTGACGCTCATCTCGCGCACGGCGCCCGCCGAGGTCCCCGCGGCCTGACGCGCAGTGACGGCGGGGTCGGGTTTCCCCCGGCCCCGCCGCACGTCTCGGTGGCTTCGACAGGCTCAGCCACCTGTGTGGTCGTCGACGTCGCTGAACCTGTCGAAGGGACCGGGAGTCGCAGGCCACGAGTCAGGGTGCCAGCGCCTCGGCCTTCCGCCGGAGCAGCGCTGCCTCGCGCTCGTTGCGGGCGAGGTCCGCCGCGTTCAGGAGCTCGTCGTGCGCTTCGCGCGTGCGTCCCAGCCGTGCCAACAGCTCGCCGCGCACCGACGGGATCAAGTGCGACCCCTTCAGCGCGCCGGCGGCGGCGAGACCGTCGGCGATCGCGAGTCCTTCGAGAGGCCCGGATGCCATCGACACCGCCACGGCGCGATTGAGTTCGACGACGGGACTCGGGGCCACCCGGCCGAGCACCTCGTACAGCAGGGCGATGCGATCCCACTCCGTCGCGTCGACGCTCGCCGCCTCCGCGTGACAGAGCGCGATCGCGGCCTGCAGCTGGTACGGCCCGCGCCCGCGCCCGATCGCATCGGCGCGGGCCAGCAGCGCCGACCCGCGGGCGATCGCCGAGCGATCCCAGCGCCGCCGGTCCTGATCGGCGAGGAGCACGGCATCCCCGTTCGCATCCACGCGGGCCGCGAAGCGCGACGCCTGCAGCTCCATGAGGGCGCCGAGTCCCAGCACCTCGGGCTCGCGGGGGAGCAGCCGCGCCAGGACGCGCCCGAGACGGATCGCCTCGTGCGCGAGCTCCGTCCGCAGGACCGCGTCGCCGGAGGTGGCGGCGTAGCCCTCGGTGAAGATGAGGTAGATCACGCTCAGGACGGCGCGGAGCCTGGTCGGCCACTCCGCCGGATCCGGCACCTCGAACGGCACTCGCGCGGCGCTGAGCGCCTTCTTCGCGCGGACGATCCGCTGCTGCATCGTCGGTATCGGAACGAGGAACAGCCGGGCGATCGCTTCTGAGCCGAGGCCGCCGACGACCTTCAACGTCAACGCCACCTGCGCCTCCGGAGCGAGCACGGGATGACACGCCGCGAACACCAGACGCAGCACATCGTCGTCGATCGGATGCCATTCGGCATCCGTCATCTCGTCCGTCTCCGCGCCGATCAGCCGGTACTTCTCGCTGAGGTTCCGCGCCCGCCGCCAGTCGTCGATCGCCCGTCGCTTCGCGACCGCGCTCAGCCAGGCGCCGGGGTTGGTCGGAACGCCGTCGCGAGGCCAGCGCGCGAGCGCCTCGGCGACGGCATCCTGAGCCAGATCCTCCGCGGTCGGGAGGTCTCCCACCACGCGCGCGAGCGTCGCGACGATGCGGGCGCCTTCGATGCGCCAGATCGCCGCGACGCGCCGCGCGACGTCGGCGACGGGGTCGGGGCTCACCGGGAGGACTGCTCCTCGCGCCAGCCCTCCTCCTTCTGGATGTAGGCGTTGTCGGCGAACGCGGCGAAGTCCGTCTCGTCGGTCACGCGACGCACCTCGAGCGTGTTGCCCGCGATGAGCGGCGCTCGCCGCGCCCACTCGACGGCCTCGTCCTTCGACGACACCTCGATGATCCAGAAGCCGTTGAACAGCTCGTGCGTCTCGCCGTAGGGGCCGTCGGTGACGACGGGCTCCTCGCCGCCGAAGGCCACGGTGAAGTTCTGACTCATGTCCTCGGCCAGACCGTCTCCGGCGACCAGCACGCCGGCGGTCATCATCGCCTCGTTGTAGGCGCCCATGTCGTTGATGACCTGCTCGAACGGGATCCGCTTGTACGCCGCGTACGCCTCGTCGGTGCCGCGCATGATCAGCATGTACTTCATCGTGGACTCTTCTCGTCGGTGCTCTCTCGAGCGATCTGAGGGGAGCGAATGCCTGCCCCTACTATCGCGTCGAACGGCACCGAGCGGAATCGACAGGGTGAGGGAAAAATCTTCCGGATGCCGCGATCGTGCGGCGGCGGTCGGTGCGCGTGCTCGCAGGATCGCGTTCTTCTCGGGAGTCTCCGTCGAGGAGGCGGCGAGGAACGTGCGCGTCGACGACGATCCGCCGGCGACCCGGCGCACCGCCCGATGCGGACGAGAAGACCACGGATTCCGGCGGGGCGCGCCGAACCGCGGGGAAGCGCGCGGACGGCGCCGGCGATCAGCCGAAGATCATCGGCAGATCGTCGTCGTCGTCGGCATCCGACAGGTCGAGGTCGGCGACGACGGGGACGTGGTCGCTGGGTACTTCGCCCTTGCGTTCGTCACGGTGGATCTCGGCGCCGTGGACGGCATCGGCGAACGCCTGGGAGCCGAGGATGAAGTCGATGCGCAGACCCTCGTTGCGGGGGAAACGCAACTGCTTGTAGTCCCAGTAGGTGTAGCCGGTGGGGATGAGCGGGCGCACGACGTCGGTCAGCCCCGCGGTCTCGAAGGCGGCGAAGGCGGCGCGCTCGGGAGGGGACACGTGGGTGGTCGCGCCCTCCACGACGGTGGGGTCGCCGTTGTCGTCATCGGTGGGGGCGATGTTGAAGTCGCCGGTCAGGGCGAGCGGCAGGTCGGGGCTCTTCTCGAGAGTGTCGGCCGTGTACTGGCGCAGCTTGTCGAGCCAGTCGAGCTTGTAGACGTAGTGGGGGTCGTCGAGCCCGCGCCCGTTGGGCACGTACAGACTCCACACGCGCACGCCGTTCACGGTCGCCCCGATCGCGCGGGCCTCCTGGGGCAGGTCGGGCCCCTCTTTGCCCTTCTCGAATCCGGGCATGCCGGGGAAGCCGATCTCGACGTCGTCGAGCGGCTCGCGGCTCGCGATCGCGACGCCGTTCCACTGGTTCAGGCCGTGAGCGGCGACGTGGTACCCGGCCTCTTCGAAGGCCGCATACGGGAACTGCTCCGTCTTGCACTTGATCTCCTGCATCGCCAGCACGTCGATGTGCTCGCGCACGCAGAACTCGACGGTGCGGGTCACACGAGCGCGGATGGAGTTGACGTTCCAGGTGGCCAGGCGCATGGCATCCAGCCTACTTTCGGGCGCGGACATCGCCGTCCGCGGCGGCGCCCCTGGGCGTTCCGCGGCGCCCGGCGCCGCCCGTCGGTGTGCACGACGGCGGGAGGGAGGTGCGACAAGCCGGCCGGGGCGCGGGTTCCGCGGCGTGTTCCGCCGCCGGCCCGCCGTTGTGCTCAGGCGGGCTCGAGCGGGCCCGGGTGGGCCGGAGCAATAGACTCGACGCCGTGACCGCCGCCTCTACGCCCGAGCTCGAAGCCGACCGCCAGGCCCTCATCGGCCTCATCAACGCCGAGGCGGTGTTCCACGGCGACTTCACCCTCTCGAGCGGCAAGAAGGCGACGTACTACGTCGACATGCGCAAGCTCACGCTCGACCACCGCGCGGCTCCCGCGATCGGGCGCCTCGTGCTCGACCTCGTGAAGGACCTCGACGGCGTCGTCGCCGTGGGCGGTCTGACGCTGGGCGCCGACCCGATCGCCAACGCCGTCATGCACGAGTCCGTGCACGCCGGTACTCCGCTCGACGCGTTCGTCGTGCGCAAGGAGCCGAAGGACCACGGCCGGGGTCGTCAGATCGAGGGCGCCGACGTGAAGGGCAAGCGCGTCGTCGTGGTCGAAGACACCTCGACGACCGGTCAGTCGGCGCTCAAGGCCGTCGAGGCGCTGCGCCGCGAGGGCGCCGACGTCGTCGCCGTCGCCGTGATCGTCGACCGCAAGACCGGCGCGCAGGCCGCGATCGAGGCGGAGGGCCTGCAGTGGCTGGCATCCATCGATCTCGACGACCTGGGGCTGGCGCCGCAGTAAGCGCGACGCGTCACCAGAACAGGCGGGTGCGGCGAGAACAGGCCGATTCCGCGCGAATCGTCCTGTCGCGGTGACGTGCCCTGTTGTCGTGACGGCCGGGGGGTGGATGCCGCCCCTCGCCTCGCCACGTCGAACGGTGCGACAGCCGTGCTCAGGGTGCGCCGTCTCCCGGCCCGTCGAACGGATCGCGGCGTCCGCCCCCGCGCCGTGACCGCCGCCACTGCACGATGAACGCCACGAGCGTGCCGGCGGTGATGAAGAAGGCCGTGATCAACCACAGCGTGCGATCGTCCATGCGTCGTCCTCTCGGTGGCGGGGTCAGAGCCCGGCTTCGAGCCCGTCTTCCCCGTCGGCCAGTTCGGTCTCGAGGGGCTCGTCGCGCACGAGCTCTGCCACCGAGCCGAGGATCTCGTCGGGACGGAAGGGATAGCGCTCGATCTCGCGCTGGTCGCTGATGCCGGTCATCACGAGCACCGTGTGCAGCCCGGCCTCGATGCCGGCGACGATGTCGGTGTCCATGCGGTCGCCGATCATGCCCGTGTTCTCACTGTGGGCGCCGATGCGGTTGAGCGCCGAGCGGAACATCATCGGGTTCGGTTTGCCCACGATGTAGGGCTCCTTGCCGGTGGCCTTGGTGATGAGGGCTGCGATCGCTCCGGTCGCCGGGAGCACGCCCTCGGTCGAGGGGCCGGTGGCATCCGGGTTGGTCGCGATGAAGCGCGCACCGCCGCGGATGAAGCGGATGGCCTTGGTGATGGCCTCGAAGGAGTAGTTGCGGGTCTCCCCGACCACGACGTAGTCGGGGGTCGTCTCGGTCATGATGAACCCCGCCTCGTGGAGCGCGGTGGTGAGGCCCGCTTCGCCGATGACGAAGGCGGAGCCGCCCGGCATCTGCGACCGGAGGAAGTCGGCGGTGGCCAGGGCCGAGGTCCAGATCGACGATTCCGGCACCTCAAGGCCGGATGCGCGCAGCCGGGCACTCAGATCGCGCGGCGTGAAGATGGAATTGTTCGTGAGCACGAGGAACGGTGTGCCCTCGGACCGCCACTGGGCGAGCAGTTCCGAGGCGCCCGCGATGGGGGTGTTCTCATGGACGAGCACGCCGTCCATGTCGGTGAGCCAGCACTCGATGTCGCCACGGGTCCGCATGCGGCCCAGCCTAGACCCGGCCCCGTACGCGCCCTCCAGAACGCACGAGGGCGGGCGCGATCATGAGGATCGCGACCCGCCCGCGGTGGCGGCGATTTACTTGAAGGTGTCCTTCACGTTCTCGCCGGCCTTCTTGGCATCCGCCTTGACCTGGTCGGCCTTGCCCTCGGCGGCGAGCTTGTCGTTGTCGGTCGCGTTGCCGATGGCTTCCTTCGCCTTGCCCACGATGTCCTGAGCGGCGTTCTTGATCTTGTCGTCCAGACCCATGATCTGACTCCTTCTCGATGTGACGGCGTCGGCGGCGGGGTGTTCGTCGCGACGGAGCGGGGTGCTCACGAGGGAGACGGTGCCCGCGGACGATTCGTCACGTCGATTCTGAAAAAAGTTCCGGGATGCCGATATTCCCCGAACGGAATGGACCCGTGACGTGGGCGCCCGATCTCGTTAGGGTCGAAGGGTGACGCGTCGTGACTGGGACCCCGAGAACCTTCCCGATCTCTCTGGACGCTCCTATCTCGTCACCGGCGCGACCCGCGGTCTCGGGTTCTTCGCGTGCGAGCAGCTCGCCGCGGCGGGTGCCCACGTGCTGCTGACCGGGCGCAACCCCCACAGCCTCTCCGCCGCCAAGGCGGCGGTGAAGCGTTCGACCCCGGATGCCGCGATCGAGACGCTCCTGCTCGACACCAGCAACATGGGGTCGGTGCGTGCCGCCGCGGCGACGGCGCGGGCGCGCGGGCGCCTCGACGGGCTGCTGCTGAACGCCGGCGTGGTCCATCCGCCGAAGCAGCGCGAGACCGTCGGTGGACACGAACTCGTGTTCGCGACCAACGTGCTCGGCCACTTCGCCCTGGCCGGCGAGCTCCTCAAACCGCTCGCGACCGCCCGCGGGCGGATGGTCTGGGTGGGGAGCATGTCGACCTCCCTCTGGCGGCACCTGCCCACCGACCCCGAGCTGCGCGAGGGCTACACGCCCTGGAAGGCCTACGTGCAGTCGAAGGCCGCGACGACCGCCCTCGCCCTCGAGGCCGACAAGATGCTGCGGGCCCACGGCGTGCCGGTCGAGAGCCTCGTCGCGCACCCGGGCTACTCCACGAGCGGTCGTACGCGCGGGGTGCGGGGCGTGAACGAGCCGAGCCGTCTCACGCGATTCGTCGACAACCTGCAGGCGCCCATCACCCAGTCCAAGGAGCAGGGCGCGTGGGCGCTCGTGCGTGCTCTCGTCGATCCCCACGCCGAGGGCGGCTCGATGTACGGCCCGGCGCTCATCGCGCGCGGCGCGCCGCGGCGGGCGACTCCCGCCCGGGGCACGCGGCGAGGAGACCTGGGCACCAAGCTGTGGCGCGCCTGCGAGACCGCCACGCACGTGAGATGGCCGTTCGAGAGGGCTCGGCGAGCGGCATCCTGAACCGGCCCCCGCGGTGTCGGCGGGGGGGCTCTACAGTGAGCGCATGGAGCAGGCGACGAGCGACGACCGCGCAGACCTCGGCGTCGCCGGACTGAGCGCGGCCGACGTCGCCGAACGGGTGGCGTCGGGGCAGACCAACGCCTTCACGGCCGACACCAGCCGGAGCGCGTGGAACATCGTGCGCGCCAACGTCTTCACGCTCTTCAACGGGATCGTCGGGGCGTGCTTCGTCGTGCTGCTGCTGTTGGGCCGCTGGCAAGACGCGCTGTTCGGGGTCGCTGCGCTCTCAAACGCCGTGATCGGATGCGTGCAGGAGTTCCGCGCCAAGGCCGCGCTCGACCGCCTCGCCCTGCTGAACGCGCCCCGCGCCCGGGTCCGGCGCGACGGCGCGGAGGCCGAGATCGCGCCGCCGGAGGTGGTGCGCGGCGACGTCCTCGTGCTGCGCGCGGGCGATCAGATCGCCGCCGACGCGGTGGTGGTGGCGTCCCGCGGCCTGCAGATCGACGAGTCGATGCTCACCGGCGAGTCGGATGCCGTCGACAAACGCGTCGACGACGAGGTGCTGTCGGGGTCGATCGTGGTGGCCGGCGAAGGCGCGGCACGCGTCGTCCGCGTGGGCGCCGAGTCGTATGCGAACACCTTCGCCGCGGAGGCGAAGCGCTTCCAGCTCGTCTCGAGCGAGCTGCGCACCTCGATCGACCGCGTCCTGCGATGGGTCGGTTGGGGGATCGGGCCGATCGGACTGCTGGTCCTGAACGCGCAGATGATGGTGGCCGGCGGCTGGGTGCAGGCCTGGCAGCAGGGCACGTGGTCGCAGGCGGTCGTGAACACCATCGCCGCCCTCACCGCCATGATCCCGCTCGGGCTCGTGCTCATGACCTCGATCGCCTTCGCGGTCGGTGCGGCGCGGCTCGCCGGGCAGAAGGTGCTCGTCAACGAACTGCCCGCGGTCGAGGGGCTCGCCCGGGTCGACGTGATCTGCCTCGACAAGACCGGCACTCTCACCGCGGGCGAGATCCGCTTCGACGACGCGGTCGCCCTGTCGGAGGCGACCGGCTGGACCGACGTGCTGGCCTGGTACGGGGCCGCCCCCGACGCGAACGCGACGGCGACGTGCCTGCGCGAGCCGTTCCCCGTGGGTGCGGTGCTCACGGCGGCCCGGCGGATCCCGTTCTCATCGGCGCGAAAGTGGAGTGCGGTGTCGTTCGACGGCGGCGCCGACGGCACCTGGGTGCTCGGCGCGCCCGAGATGGTGTTCGGCGATGCCGCGACCGATGCGAGCGGCGAACTGGGCGCCGCGGTCACGCGGCTGGCTTCGTCGGGTCGACGCACCCTCGTGCTGGGGCATGCGGGCACGCCGCTCACCGACGCCGACGTCGATGCGGAGCGGTTGCCGGCGGGTGTCGCGGCCGTCGCGGTGCTGACCTTCGTCGAGGCGGTGCGTCCGGATGCCGCCGAGGCCCTGGCGTACTTCCGCGATCAGGGCGTCGGCGTGCGCGTCATCTCGGGCGACAACCCCCGCACGGTGGCGGCCATCGCACGAGAGGTCGGCCTCGACGTCGACGAGGGGTACGACGCACGTCGGTTGCCCGCCGACGACGACGAGCTGAGCGCCGTGCTCGAGCAGCACACCGTCTTCGGCCGTGTCACGCCCGACCAGAAGAAGCGCATGGTCACTGCGCTGCAGGCGCGCGGGCACGTCGTGGCCATGACCGGCGACGGCGTCAACGACGCCCTCGCCATCAAGACGGCCGACATCGGTATCGCGATGAACTCCGGTGCGGCGGCGACGAAGGCCGTGGCGCGCCTCGTGCTCCTCGACGGGCGCTTCTCGCACCTGCCGTCGGTGGTTGCGGAGGGGCGCCAGGTGATCGCCAACATCGAGCGCGTCTCGATGCTGTTCCTGACCAAGACCGTCTACGCGACGGGGCTCGCGGTGCTGTTCGGCGTCCTCGTGATGGAGTTCCCGTTCCTGCCGCGGCAGTTGTCGATCACCGATGGTCTGACCATCGGCATCCCGGCGTTCTTCCTGGCGCTGCTGCCGAACGCGCAGCGGTACGTGCCGGGGTTCCTCCGCCGCTCGCTCAGCTTCGCGATCCCCGCGGGTCTCGTCATCGCCGTCTCCCTCACCGTCTACACGCGCGTGGCGATGCAGATCGGTCTGGGGACGGCGCCGTTGCGCACGGGCGCGACGATCATCCTCGCGATCGTCGCGATCTGGGTGCTCACGGTGCTGTCGCGTCCGGTCACGCGCGTGAAGGTGGTGGTGATCGGCGCAATGTTCATCGCGCTCACCGCGATCTTCACCGTGCCGCCGTTAGGGGAGTTCTTCCAACTGCAGGATCCGGGCGACGACGGTGCGACCCTGGTGACACTCGTGGTCGTGCTCGCGCTCGGAGCGATCGAAGCAGTGCGGTTCGCGCACCGACGGTTCGTGCGACGCTCCCTGGCCGACGTGTCCGCTGGTGCGGGCGGGGTCGCCGACGAGGTGCGCCGCCGACCCGCTGTGGTCACGGCGGCCATCGTGCTCGTCTACGTCGGCGGACTGCTCAACACCGCTCTGGGCATCGTCGTCCTGTTGGCGCGCTACGCCGTGACGCCCGATCTCGTGCTGCCGGTCTCGCTCGTGGGCGCGGCGACCGTGCTGCTCGGACTGCTCACGATCGCCGGTGGGTCGGCGCTTTCGCGGGGCAGTTCCCTTGCTCGCACGCTGCTGACGGTCTACCTCGGCGTCCTGGTCGCTCTGCAGGCGACGGCGATGGCGTTGACCGAACTCGACCCGATCCTCGTCGTCGCCCTCGTCGCCGCGCTGGCCGTCATCGCCAGTATGTGGGTGCCCGCGCGGGCCCGGCGATGGTTCCGCGGTGACGCGGCGTCAGTGCCCGCGGCAGGTCGCGTCAGCAGGTGAGCCGGGCCACCCCGACGGCGGCCGCGCCTTCCCCCACCGGCGGTGTCAGCGAGTGAGCCAGACCGACCCGTCGGCTCCGGCCGGCAGCGACATCTCCACACCGTCCGCGCGCACCACGCCCTCGGACACGACCTCGAGCTCGTGACCGACGTCGATCCCGCGATCGACGAGCGCACGCAGCAACTCGGGATCCCGGTCGCTCACCCTCAGCACCCGGCCCGCGTGGCCCACCGGCGCCTCCGCCAGCAGGATGAAGGGCTCGCGGTGCACCGCGCCCTCGGCATCCGGGATCGCGTCTCCGTGCGGGTCGAAGCGGGGGCGCCCCAGGCGCTCGTCGATGCCCTCGAGCAGCCGGTCGCTGAGAGCGTGCTCGAGCACCTCGGCCTCGTCGTGCACCTCATCCCACGCGTAGGCGAACTCGCGCACGAGCCACGTCTCGATGAGGCGGTGGCGGCGGATCACGCCGGCGGCGCGGCGCTGCCCGGCCGCGGTGAGCGACACGGGTCCGTACGGGCGGTGGGTGACCAGTCCCTGGGCGGCGAGCTTCTTCACCATCTCGGTGACGCTCGAGGGGGCGAGGCTCAGCACACCGGCGAGCTGCGAGGGCGTGATCGGGGAGTCCTGCCACTCGGTGTGGTGGTAGATCGCCTTGAGATAGTCGTCTGCCACGGGCGATTCCACGCCGTCAGCCTATCCGCCGGTGAAGACGAGCCACAGGAGGACGACGTTGAGCGTGATGAGGAACCCGGATGCCAGCACCCCGGCGACCGTGGTCGCGCGGCGATTGCGGTACCGGCCCAGGACGTCGGAGCGCGCGGTCAGGGCGACCAGCGGCACCAGGGCGAACGGGATGCCGAACGACAGCACCACCTGGCTGAGCACGAGGGCGAGGGTGGGATCGACGCCGAGTGCGAGGATCGCCAGCGCGGGGACGAGGGTGACGAGACGCCGGACGACGAGTGGGATGCGCGCCCGCAGCAGTCCGTGCATGATCTCGGCGCCGGCGTAGGCGCCGACCGAGGTCGAGGCGAGGCCGCTCGCGAGCAGCCCGACGGCGAACAGCGTCGCGACCAGGGGGCCGAGCCCGTCGCGGAGCGCCGCGTAGGCGCCCTCGAGGCTGTCGGTGCCGTCGACGCCCGCCAGGTTGGCGGCGGCCAGGAGCAGGATGGCGAGGTTGACCGTGCCGGCGACGGCGAGGGCGATCGTGACGTCCCACCGGGTGGCCCGGAGCAGCCTCGGGGTCGAGATGCCGCGTGCGTGCTCCAGCGCCGCGCGCGAGGCCGACGTCCCCGTCGCCGGGGGGCCGTCGGCGCCGGCTCCCGCCGAGAGCGCGGATGCCGTGTGCCCGACCTGCGCGAAGGTCGCGGCATCCGGGGCGAAGCGGTCGCGGGCGAGTGCCGAGTGCGCGTAGATGGCGTGCGGCATGATCGTGGCGCCGAGGATGGAGGCGGCCAGCAGTACCGAGTTCGTGCCCTCGAAGCGCGGCACGAGACCGGCGGCGACCCCCGCCGCATCGGGAGGCGCGATCAGCAGGCCGAACGAGAAGCCGACGGCGATGATGACGAGCATCCCGATGAGCACGGTCTCGAAGGCGCGCGCCCCGCGGCGCGTCTGGACGAGCAGCAGCCCCATCGACACCACGCCGGTGATCGCTCCTCCCCACACCAGGGGGATGTCGAACAGCAGGTGCAGCGCCACGGCCCCGCCGATGACCTCGGCGACGTCGGTGGCCATCGCCACCGCCTCGGCCTGCAGCCAGTACAGTCGCCGCCCCCAGGGGCGGTGCATCCGGCGGCCGAGGATCTGCGGGAGGCTCTCGCCGGTGACGATGCCGAGCTTGGCGGAGAGGTACTGGATCAGCCACGCCATGACGTTTCCGAGCACCACCACCCACACGAGCAGGTAGCCGAAGGCGGCGCCCGCGGTCATGTTGCTGGCGACGTTGCCGGGGTCGAGGTACGCCACTCCCGCGACCATCGCCGGGCCGAGCAGCCAGAGGGCGCGCCCCGGAGCGTGGCGGCGGACCACGGCATCCTCTGTTTTCGGCATGCCGAAACCTTACTGACTTTTCGGGCGCCCGAAAACTCCTCGACGCGTCCCCGGAGCACGCGACCGGCGCGGGATCATCGGTTCGACCGTCAGCGCCGGCGCGTGCTCTCGTACCGTTCGTGTGCTCTCGGCCGCCGAATCGTGCGGGGCGTCGACCGCGGATAGCCTGGATCGGTGACGGATGCCGACGACCCGACGCCGGCGCTCGACCCCCGGTTTCCGGAGGGGGACGCGCCGTCTCCGGCGCGCGACCCGCGGGTCCCGACCCGGGACGCGCCGACCTCGACGCACGACACGGAGGCGCCCGCCCCGGGCGAACAGACTCCGACGCACGGGGTCGGGCCGTGGCCCGGCGGCCCCGACGAGTGGCCCGACGATCCGCGCTACGACCCCGAGCTGCTCGCCGACGGCGATCGCCGCAACGTCGTCGACGGCTACCGCTACTGGAGCATGGACGCGATCGTCGCGGACCTGGACGCCAAACGGCATCCCTTCCACGTCGCGATCGAGAACTGGCAGCACGACCTCAACATCGGCACCATCGTGCGCAGCGCCAACGCGTTCCTCGCGGCCGAGGTGCACATCATCGGCAGGCGCCGATGGAACCGCCGCGGCGCCATGGTGACCGACCGGTACCAGCACGTGCGCCATCACGAGGACGTCGCGGCGTTCGTCACGTGGGCGCGCGAGGCGGGCCTGCCGGTGATCGCGGTCGACAACGTCGACGGTTCGGTCCCGATCGATCGGTCCGACCTGCCGGAGGCGTGCGTGCTGCTGTTCGGCCAGGAGGGGCCGGGGCTCTCGGCCGAGGCGATCGAAGCGGCGACGGGTGTCGTCGAGATCACGCAGTACGGCTCGACCCGGTCGATCAACGCGGCCTCCGCCGCCGCGGTCATCATGTACGAGTGGTGCCGCCGCTGGGCCTAGGGGCGTGCGAGGGTGGGGGGATGCCGAAGGCCGTCACCCTCATCCGTTCGGCGTCGCTGTCGGGCGTCGCCGAATACGCCTACGCGGCGACCGCTCCCGCCGAGGCTCGTCTCATCTTCCTGGCCGGCTCCTGCCCCCTGGCCGCGGATGGCGCGACGGTCGGGGTCGGCGACGTCCGCGCGCAGGCGGCCCGGTGCGTCGAGAACCTCGAGACCGCGCTCGCCGACGCCGGGGCGCAGCTCACCGACGTGATCAGCACGCGTGTACTCGTGGCATCCGCTCGGCAGGACGATCTCGTGGCGGCGTGGGAGGTCGTGCGCGACGCGTTCGGGTCGCACGATGTGCCGAGCACGCTGATGGGGGTCACCGTGCTGGGCTACGACGATCAGCTCGTCGAGCTCGAGGCGGTCGCCGCGATCGTCGACGAGTGACGCCCGCGGAGGGCGCATCGTGGTGGCCTGTGGCACCCGGCTCGGAAGGGGCGCCCGCGGTGGCGGGTCAGCCGCCCGCGGTCATCCACGCCCGACCGCGCACGCGGAGGCCGAGGGTGAGCGCGCGAGCGATCATGTAGACGCCGAAGAACGCGGCGGCGAGCCACGCGAGTCCCGCGGGGCCCCCGCCGGCGAACAGGGCGACGAGGACGAGAGCCGGCGCGTAGGGGACGAGGTTGAGCAGGCCCGCGAGCGCCAGATACCGGGCGTCTCCCGCGCCGATCAGCACGCCGTCGAGCACGAAGACGAAGCCGGCGAGCGGCTGCGCCACGGCCAGCACGATCAGAGCGGGTTGGACGAGGGCGGCGATCTCGGCGTCGCCGGTGAAGAGGAGCCCGATCACGCCCGAGGCCGCGGCGAGCACGGCGCCCACGCCGACGCCGAACCAGATGCCCCAGGCGCTCGTGCGTCGAAGGACCCTCTGCACCGTCTCGGTCTCGTCGGCGCCCAGCGCGTGGCCGATGAGGGCCTGCGCGGCGATCGCGAGCGCGTCGAGGGCGAAGGCGGCCGTCGAGAAGATGGTGAAGGCGATCTGCCACCCGGCCAGTTCGTCGGACCCCAGTCCGGTGGCGACCGCGACGGTGGCGAGGAAGGCCACCCGCAGGCTGAGGGTCCGCAGGAACAGCCACCCCCCGGATCGCGCGGTCCCGCCCCATCCCTCGCGCTGCGGCCGGACGGAGGCGTCGTGCCGACGCGCGAGCGCGCGCACGACGAGGACGTACGCGCCCACCATGCCCCACTGCGCGGCGACCGTGCCGATCGCTGACCCCGCGATGCCCCATCCGAAGCCGTAGATGAACACCGCGTTGAGGGCGGCGTTCGCCCCGAAGCCGACCCCGGCGATCCAGAGCGGGGTGACCGTGTTTTGCAGCCCGCGCAGCAGCCCGGTGGCCGCGAACACCACCAGCATGGCCGGAAGGCCCCACATCGAGATCGAGAGGTAGACGCGGGCGTTCTCGGCCACGTCGGGGGCGGCGCCGAAGAGGTCGACGACCGACGGGGTGACGATCGACCCGACCGCGGCGAGCACCCCGCCCAGCGCGAGAGCCAGCCACATCCCGTCGATGCCCACGGACACCGCGCGTCCCGTCTCGCCCGCCCCGAACCGCCGCGCGACCGCGGGCGTCGTCGAATAGGCGAGGAACACCATGAGCCCGACGATCGTCTGCAGCACGGCGCTCGCGATGCCGAGACCCGCCAGGGGAGCGACACCGAGGTGCCCCACCATCGCGGCATCCACGATCAAGAAGAGCGGCTCGGCGATCAACGCGCCGAGCGCGGGCACCGCGAGCCGCAGGATCGAGCGGTTCAGCGTCGCGGGCGGCGGTGTCGTCACGGTCCGAGCCTAGGCCGGGCCTCCGACGTCGCTCGGCGCGCGGCGCCCTGCGCGCGTGCGGCGCGAGCCGGGCGCGGCGCAGGGTCAGTGATCTGCGCAACCTCCGTCCGATCCGGGGGGGCGCTGAGGTCGCGCCGATCGCGGAGGTTGCGCGATGCGAGGGGGACGGGGCGGGCCCGCCCGGCGCGGGGGCGCTCGGGTCGATGCGCGGAACGGTGACGGCTTGCGTTCCGCGTCCACGCGTGGCGCGCCCCGCATTCCGAGCCCGCACGGATGCGGGGCACTTATCCTGTCTCCATGACCGACACCCCCCGCTCCGGTCTCGCGCTCGACGAGCTCAGCGACGAGATCCGCCCGCAGGACGACCTGTTCCGCTACGTGAACGGCCGCTGGCTGGAGCGCACCGAGATCCCCGACGACAAGGCCCGTTGGGGCTCGTTCCACCTCATCGCCGAGCAGGCCGAGGCGGACGTGCGCACCATCGTCCAGGAGTCGCAGGAAGCCGAGCCGGGCAGCGAAGCCCGCAAGATCGGCGACCTCTTCGCGAGCTTCATGGACACCGAGCGCATCACCACGCTCGGCGGCGAGCCGCTGGCCCCGCAGCTCGCGGCCGTCGACACCGTCACCGACATCCCCTCCCTGCTCCGGCTCATCGGCGAACTCGAGCGCGACGGCATCAGCGGCCTGCTGACGCTGTTCGTCGAGCCCGATCCGGGCGACCCCACCCGCTACGTGCCGGTGGTCTACCAGGGCGGCATCTCGCTGCCGGACGAGAGCTATTACCGGCTCGACAACTTCGACGAGACCCGCACCGCCTACCGGGCGCACATCGCCCGCGTGCTCGAGCTCGCCGGGGTCGCCGAGGCCGCGGCATCCGCCGATCGCGTGTTCGCGCTCGAGGCCGACCTGGCCGCGCATCACTGGTCGCGCGAAGACAGCCGCGACGCGGTCAAGACGTACAACCTCAAGACGTGGGACGACACGCTCGCCCTCGCCGGAGTCGACCTCGAGCCGTGGCGTGCGGGGGTCGCCCCGGGTCACGAGGACGCGCTCGCCGAGGTCGTCGTGTACCAGCCGAGCTTCATCGAATCGCTCGGCGGTCTGCTCGTGGCCGAGCGTCTCGACGACTGGAAGGCGTGGCTGCGCTTCAAGATCGTGCACGCGGCGGCGGCGTTCCTGTCCGACGAGTTCGTGGCCGAGAACTTCGCGTTCTACGGCACGCAGCTCACGGGCGTGCCCGTGAACCGCGAACGCTGGAAGCGCGGCGTGAGCCTCGTCGAGGCGGCGCTGGGCGAGGCGATCGGCAAGGTCTACGTCGAGCGGCACTTCCCGCCCGCCGCGAAGGAGGCGATGGACGGCCTCGTCGCCCACCTCATCGAGGCGTACCGCCGATCGATCCGCACGCTCGAGTGGATGACCGAGGAGACGCGCGAGCGGGCGCTGGCCAAGCTTGACGCCTTCACGCCCAAGATCGGCTACCCGGTTCGCTGGAAGGACTACTCCGACCTCGAGATCGACGCCGACGACCTGGTCGGCAACGTGCGGCGCGCCCACGTGTGGGAGCACGACCGTCAGCTCGCCAAGGTGGGCCAGCCGATCGACCGCGACGAGTGGTACATGACCCCGCAGACGGTCAACGCCTACTACAACCCGCTCATGAACGAGATCGTGTTCCCCGCGGCGATCCTGCAGTACCCGTTCTTCGACGCCGAGCGCGATGCGGCGGCGAACTACGGCGGCATCGGCGCGGTCATCGGTCACGAGATCGGTCACGGCTTCGACGACCAGGGCAGCCGCTTCGACGGCGACGGATCGCTGCGGGACTGGTGGACGGATGCCGACCGTGCGGCGTTCGAGGAGCGGACGAAGGCCCTCATCGCCCAGTACGAGGCGCTCGTGCCGCAGGGGCTGAGCGAGGAGCACCACGTCAACGGCGCCCTCACCATCGGCGAGAACATCGGCGACCTGGGCGGGCTCGGCATCGCGATCGCCGCGTACCGTCTGTTCCTCGAGGAGCAGGGTGAGGCGGAGGGCGAGGGTCCCGTCGTCGACGGGTTCACCGGCATCCAGCGTCTGCTGCTGAGCTGGGCGCAGATCTGGCAGCAGAAGGGTCGGGATGCCGAGACCATCCGCCTTCTCACGATCGATCCGCACTCGCCGAACGAGTTCCGCTGCAACCAGATCGTGCGTAACATCGACGCGTTCTACGAGGCGTTCGAGGTCACCGAGGGCGACGCTCTCTGGCTGGACGCCGACCAGCGCGTCACCATCTGGTGAGACGGCGTTTGTTGTCCTGCTGACCCGGAAGGAGCCACGCTCGTGGGCATGCCCCCGCTTCCCGAGCCCGCCCTGCCCGAGCCCGCCGGAGGGCCGGTGGAGTCGTCGCGACGCGACGCCCCGGCCCTCCGCGGCGCGGGGCGCAAGGGTCCGAAGCGACTGCCCCGGCGGGCGGCGGCCGGCCGCCGCTCCTTCACCGCGACGCTGCGCGCGCTCGACGAGCTCGCCGCCTCGGGGGCGAGGGTGTCGGTGCGCATCGACGATCTCGACGGCGGAACGGCCGTGCTCTCGGGCGACGACTTCGTCACTCTGCCGGTCGGCGGCCTCGGCGTCGTGCCTCTGCTCGTCGAGACGGCCGCGTCGTTCGAGTCGGGTCGCCTGGACGCCCTCGAGATCGTCGATCGCGCGGCGGTCGCCGGCGCCGTCAACGGCGGCACGTGGCAGCACCTCAAGGCTCCGGCACTGCCCCTGACCGATCTCGCGATGCTGGCGGCATCGACGGGCGACGCCCTCGCCGCGAACGCCCTGCTGCACCGGGTGGGGCTTCAATCGGTCCGCGCGCGCCTGGAGCAGCTGGGCCTTCGCCGCACCGCGCTGCTCGACCGGTTCCGCGACGACCGGGGTCCCGACGACGCTCCGCACGTGGCCCTGTCGACCGCCCGCGAGATGGCGCAGGTCTTCGCGGGACTGGTGAACTCGACGATCGTCTCGCCCGGGGTCAGCGCCCAGGTGGCGGAGTGGTTGAGTCTCAACCACGATCTCTCGCTCGTGGCATCCGCCACCGGCCTCGATCCCTTCGCCCACGAGAACGATCAGCACGGGCTGCTGTTCGTCAACAAGACCGGCCGCGCGCCCGGGGTGCGCGCCGAGGCGGGAGTGCTCGGCGGACCGCGCGCGGGCGTCTCGTACGCCCTGATCGTGAACTTCGACGATCTGTCGATCGCACACCGGCTGCGCGCCCACGACGCCTTCCGCGTGCTGGGCGTGGAGCTCATGGAGTACGTGTACTGAGCCTCAGGCGGCGCGGATGCTCCACACGCTCCGCGAGCACGTCGCAGCCGAGGTCGCCACGACGATGATCGCCGCGCAGCCCAGCAGCACCGGGGCCGCCCCCACCCGCTCGGCGAGGGGGCCGACGACGATCTCGCCGACCGGGACCGCGACGAACGATCCGACCATGTCGTAGGAGTACACGCGCGACAGCGCCGCGCGGGGGATGTGCGTCTGCAGCGACTGATCCCACGCGATCGCGAAGAGCTCGATCGCGATCCCGCCGATCGCGAAGGCCGCGATGAGCACCGGCACGACCGGCGCCGCCCCGAGGGCCGCGGCCGGCAGGGCCGCGAGGGCCATCGCCGCGACGCCGATGCCGAGCGCGCGTCGCGGCCGCCAGCGCAGCGCCACGACCGCACCGAGCGCGAGCCCCGCCGTCTGCGCGGCGACGATCAGGCCCCACGCGCCGCGCCCGAAGCTCTCGTCGGCCACGAGCGGTCCGAGCACCGTGGTCGCACCGACGAAGGCGGCGTTCAGCACGGCGAACTGCAGCACGACGATCCAGACCCATCGACGCGCCGCGAACTCGCGCCAGCCCTCGCGGAGGTCGCTCCAGACCGAGGCGGGCTCGCCGGGCGCGGCATCCGGCGTCGACGGCAGTCGCAGGCGTGAGAAGAGCATCGCGGCGACGGCGAAGGCGGCCGCATCGATCGCGAGACCCCACCCCGGTCCGACGGCGGCGACGACCACGGCGCCGACCGACGCGCCCACGATGCTGCCGCCGTTCAGCCCGAGCCGCAGCAGCGCGTTGGCCGGTCGCAGGAGCGGGGCGGGCACCGTGTCGGGCACGAGCGCCGCCGCGGCCGGGAGGCTCACGGCGGCCACGGCACCGTTGACGACGCTCAGGATGACGAGCAGCGGGATGCCGGCGGTCCCGGTGAGCACGAGTGCGGCGATCGCCCCCTGGGTCAGCGCAGCGGCGACGGACGACCCCACGAGAACGGCGCCGCGGGGGAGACGGTCGGCGATCACTCCGCCGAACAGCAGCATCCCGACGTTGGCGATCGAGCGGGCGGCGACCACCAGCCCCAGATCCGCCGCCGACCCGGTGAGGTCGAGCACCGCGAAGGCCAGGGCGAGCGGCGCGACGGCGTTGCCCACGATCGCCGTGGTGCGCGCGGCGAGCAGCCATCGGAACGGCGCGAGGGCGAGGGGGCCGCTCACCGGGGATTCCCGTGACCGGCCGCCGGGCGCGGTGTCGGGACGCGCACGGGGAACAACGCCGCGGTCATCGACACCGGACGTGTGCCCGGCGTGCGCGGCGGACGGGCGGCGGCGTGCAGCAGCGCGGACGCCTCGCCCACGTGCTGCACGATCCGGCGCCAGACGGCGGGGTCCACCCACAGCTCGGCGTCGGTCGATATCGCGGGGCCGTCCGCGCGCAGCGCGGCGCGGCGGCGCAGCTCCTCGACGATCGCTTCGAGGTACTCCGTCTCGCCCTCGGGGGAGCGTTCGCCGTGAGGCGTATCGGGGTCGTACCGCCGTGACGACGACTCGTGGCGGTAGCGCTTCGCCTCGCCGCCGCGCAGCCGCACGACCTCGACCACGCGGACGAGGCGCGCCCGCTCCAGCACGCGCAGATGGTAGCTCGCCGACGCTTGCGACACGCCCAGTTCGCGCCCTGCTTCGGCCGCACTCATCGCCGCTCCGGTGAGCAGCGACAGCAGGCGCAGCCGCAGCGGATGGGCGGTGGCGCGGAGTTCCTCGAGGCGCGACATCCCGCCATCGTGCCGCGGCCGGCCTCGACCGTCAAATGAGTCTTTGGGGGTCGGGGGAATGGTGCCCCAACCGCGGCGTCCGCGCAATCCCTCCCCAACCGGTCCGAGCCGCTGGGACGCTGGTGGCCTCGAAACGAAAGGAAGGACCGAAGCCATGTCCGAGACTCCTGCCACCACCGACCCGTTCGCCGACTCGTCCGGCCCCGAGGGCCACTCGATCACCGATTGGACCGACCTCGGCCGCGAGATGTGGTCGTACCTCACCGGCCGCGGCGCCGCCGTGAACTACTCCTTCGTCGACATGACCGTCGAGGTGCCGCGTGACATCGGCCCCGACGCTCCCCGCGCGACGTGGAAGCTCAACGGCACCCTCCGCGTCACCACGAGCGACGACACCGCGGCCGGGTCCGACCCGTACCGCGGCAACTGAGAGGCGGCGCCGTCATGGTGCGCCTCGACATCGACCTCGCCTTCTCCGAGCAGGAGAGGGGGGATGCCGACTCCCCGCCGTTCGAGGGAACCGTCACGGCCTCCGGCACCGAGGTGCGCATCGTCGTGAACGACCCCTCGCGCCTGCCGGGAAACGGCCGGCGGACGCTCACCGAGCTGTCCACGGTCGCCGACGCCCTGGCATCCCGGGGGATCTCCGTGAAGCTCGAAGGGCCGGACGGGCCCATCCTGCAGCTCGGTGACATCAAGAGCGGCGCGCTGCAGCGGGTGATCACCGGGTCGACGCACATCCGGCTCGGCTCGGTGGCGGCCGTGGCGCCGTTGCTCGTCCGCCGCAACGGGGACCGGACGTTGACGTTCCCGGTTCCCCCCGAGACGCCGCTTCCGCTGGTGCCCACCGTCAACCGCACCGTGCGCCGCCGCGTCACCACCACCCACTACACCCCGGGGTCGGGGCGACCGCGGCTCATCTTCGCGGTGGGTGACTCGTCGTGGGACGGCTCGCGGCCGCGCGAATTCGACCTGCTGCCCACCAAGACCGTCATCGGATCGGGCGACGAGGCCGACCTGCGTCTGCCCGGGCTCGCTCCGGTGCACGCCGAGATCCGGCACGAGGGCGATGACGAGTACGTGCTGTACGGCTTCGACGTCGTCGGCGGAGGCGGGGCGCGCGACCAGGGCCCCGGGCGCGACGGCGGGGGGCGCATCCTGCGCACCGGCGCGCGCATCGAGCTGGGCGACTGGCGGCTGGCGTACTTCCGCGCCGAGTTCGCCGACCACGGTCGCCCGTACGGCGGACGGCAGGGCGGCGAGTTCGCGCGTCAGCGCAAGCAGCCCCCGCGCGGCGGTTCGGGCCCGCTCAGCCGCGCGAGCGATCCCGACTGACGGCGTTCGACGAGGCCGGGGCCGGCCGCTGATCTGTCATCCACCGAGACGGCATCCGGCTGACGGAGCCGGTGCACCCTGCAACCGGGATGTCAGCGGGATGCCGTCTCGCCGTGGCCGGGGGCTGCTCGCATCGCGGCGGGGGCGTCGAGCCGCGGGTCCGCCGTGCGGACGGGCGCCGAGCGGGGCGCGGTGGCCGGGCGCTCGGCATCCGCGATCTAGAAGACGATCGTGTGGTTCCCGTGCCGGATGACGCGGTCTTCCGCGTGCCACAGCACGGCGCGCGAGAGCACCTGTCGCTCGACGTCGGCGCCCCGGCGCGCGAGTTCCGCGGCGGAGTCCGCGTGCGTGACGCGCACGGTGTCCTGCTCGATGATCGGGCCCTCGTCGAGGTCGCTCGTGACGTAGTGCGAGGTCGCGCCGATGAGCTTGACGCCGCGCTGCTTCGCCTTCTTGTACGGCTCGGCGCCGATGAAGGCCGGCAGGAACGAGTGGTGGATGTTGATGACGGGCACACCGATCTTCTCGAGGAAGTCGGGCGAGAGGATCTGCATGTAGCGCGCGAGCACGACGAAGTCGACGTTGCCGACCAGCAGCTCGAGGATGCGCGCCTCGGATGCCGACTTGTCGGGCCCGGGCGTCGACGGGACGTGGAAGAAGGGCACGCCGAACGAGCGCACGTCTTCTGCGGCCGTGGTGTGGTTCGACACGACCATCGGGATGCTCACGGGCAGGTCTCCGCGACGGTGACGCCAGAGCAGGTCGAGCAGGCAGTGGTCCTGCTTCGAGGCGAGGATGGCCATGCGCTTCGGCGTGGACAGGTCGGTGAGGGTCCACTCCAGCTCGAAGCCCTCGCCGAGGGTGGTGGCGATGTCGGCCTCGATCTCGGGCAGCGCGACGGTCAGGTTCGGGCGGTGGAAGACCACGCGCTGGAAGTACGCGCCCCCGCGCGGGTCGTCGGAGTACTGGTCGAAGGCGACGATGTTGCCGCCCTGACGCGCGATGAGCGCCGAGACCGCGGCGATGATGCCGGGGGTGTCGCTGCCGTGCATGATGAGGCACGCGTGATCGGGCTGCAGGTGGGGGCTCGCGGAGACCATCGGACCATTCTGCCGTGCGCGGGCGGCGCCGGCTGACCATGGTCGGCGTGTGACGAGGCGCTGCTCCGTCGCGCTCACAGGCGCACGACCACCTTCTGCGCCGAGACGCCGGCGCGCTGCCGATCGAGGGCGCCCTGGACGGCCTCGAGACCGTCGCCGACGACCAGGGGTGACGGCGCGGGGCGCAGCGAGCCGTCGGCCAGCATCCGGGGCACCGTCTCCCTCCACAGTCGTGGGCCCATCTCGTCGTCCCGCAGGCTGCTGCCCCAGACGAACCCGGCATGGATGCCGAGGCGGCGGGCGCGCAGACTCGAGCGCACCGTGGCGAGACCGATGCGGGTGAAGACGGGCAGCATCGCGGGGAACAGGTGGCGGCCCCCGGCGAGGGAGTCGAGCGACACCGGTGTGCTCGCCATCGCCAGGCGGGTTCCCCCCGCACGCGACAGCACGTCGAGGCAGGCGTCCGTCGAGCCGGCCCCGAGAGCGACGGCGCCCGCGACGGGACGTCCGCCGACGGCCGCGACCATGTCGGCCACCGCCGACGGCGATCCGTGGTCGACGACGGCCTCGGCGCCGAGGGCGCTGACCGCCTCCGCGTTCTTGGCGGACGCCGTGCTCACCACGGTGTAGCCCGCGGCGCGCGCGAGTTGGATCGCGTTCATCCCCACGCTCGTCGAGCCGCCCCAGACCACGACGACCTCCGGGGCGGCGGCGGATGCCGGGGTCCCCGGCATCCGGAGTCCCAGGTGCTGCGGTTGGAAGAGCGCGCAGGCGGCCGTGGAGAGGCCGAGGGGGAACACGGCGGCCTCCGCGTCGGTGAGGGACTCGGGCGTCGGAGCGGTGAGGCGCTCGAGCAGGATGGAGGAGTGCTGGAACGCTCCCTCGCGCAGGGGGTCGCGCCCGCGATCGGTGCCCGTGGCGAGGCCGAAGACGCGTTGGCCGACGCGGAAGCGCGTGACGTCGGCGCCGACGGCGATGACCTCGCCCGCGATGTCGGAGCCGAGGACCGCGGGCGTCCGCAGCCATCGGTAGGTGATGCGACCGGTGCCCTGGATGACCCAGTCGACGGGGTTGATCGCGGCGGCGCGAACGCGCACCAGGACCTCGTCGGTGGCTGGAGCCGGCGTCTCGACCTCGGTGACGGTCAGCGGGGCGCGGGGGGCGGCGAGCGTCGCGGCAGCGTGCATGGGCATGAGCGGTCCTTCATC
Source organism: Microbacterium galbum (assembly GCF_032464915.1). Classification (NCBI taxonomy): domain Bacteria; kingdom Bacillati; phylum Actinomycetota; class Actinomycetes; order Micrococcales; family Microbacteriaceae; genus Microbacterium; species Microbacterium galbum. The sequence goes on from NZ_JAWDIS010000001.1 coordinate 1,654,051, forward strand.
GTGATGGCACGGAGTGCCTTCACTATAGATCGGCATGACACGGAGTGTCATCACGTAGGATCACCGCATGGCGAGATGGGCCCCCGACACGCGGGAGCGGCTGCGCGCGGCCGCTTTCGAGCTCTTCGGCGAGCGCGGGTTCGAGGCCACGACGGTGCCGGACATCGTCGAGCGCGCCGGGGTGACGCGGCGCACCTTCTTCCGACACTTCGGCGACAAACGCGAGGTGTTCTTCTCCGGCGACGAGATTCCCCGCCTCGCCGCCGCGATGCTCTCCGCCGCACCCGTCCACCTGTCGCCCTTCGGCGTCGCCTGGACGGGTTTTCAGTCCCTCGCCGGCGAGCGGTTCGAGCCGCGCCGCGCCGAGATCGCCGCCGCCCGGCGCATCATCGCGGCCGAGCCCGCGCTCCGCGAGAGGGACCTGCAGAAGCAGGCCGACCTCCGCGCGGTCCTGACCGCGGGGTTCCACGCGCGGGGTGTCGAGGCACGCCGCGCGCGGATCGTCGCCGGGGTCGCCGTCGAGCTGCTGCAGACGGCGCTCGAGCAGTGGGCGGACGACGACACGAACACCTCCCTCGTCGACCACCTCGAGCGTGTCCGGGCGGAGATGGCCGCCGTCTTCGACGCCGACCTGCCCGGGTAGGCCACGCGGGCGAGCGCCACCCCGCCGCCCGTGTCGACGGGCGGGTCTAGCCTGGAAGACGTGACCAGTACCCTCCGCCTCGACCGGCCGGGCTGGCGCACCTGGACGCTGTGGGCCGTCGGCGTGCTGGCCTACGTGGTGTCGATCGTCAACCGCACCTCGCTCTCGGCGGTGGGAGTGGATGCCGCCGTGCGCTTCGGCGCCGACGCGTCGGCGCTGTCGATGTTCGCCGTCATCCAGCTCTTCGTCTACGGCGCGATGCAGATCCCGGTCGGGCTGCTCCTCGACCGCTTCGGCGCGCGCCCGATGATCGCGATCGGCATGGTGCTGATGGCGGTGGGCCAGCTCGTGATGGCCTTCGCGGATGCCGTGGGGATCGGCATCCTGGCCCGCGTGCTCATCGGGGCGGGCGACGCCGCCGTCTTCCCCAGCGTCCTGCGCGTGATCGCGACGTGGTTCCCCGCGCAGCGGGCGCCCGTGATGGTGCAGCTGACCGGCATCATCGGACAGCTCGGCCAGATCGTCGCGGTGCTGCCGCTCGCCGCGCTCCTGCACGCGACGAGCTGGACGGTCGCCTTCGGCAGCCTCGCCGGGCTCGGCGTGCTGTTCGGGGTGTTGACCTTCCTGATCATCCGCAACCGCCCGCCCGAACGTCGCGCCGATCCCGTGGACACCTCGGTCGACACCCAGACCGGGGCCATCCGCGTCGTTCGATCCGCGCCCGATCTGCGGCGGGGATTCCGCGAGTCCTGGGCGCACCCCGGTACGCGGCTCGGCTTCTGGTCGCACTTCGCCACCCCCTTCGCGGGGACGGCGTTCATGCTGCTGTGGGGCTTCCCCTTCCTCACGGCGGGCGAGGGCCTCGAGCCGGCGACGGCGTCGCTCGTGATGACCTCGCTCGTGCTCTTCAGCATCCTCAGCGGCCCCGTGATCGGGGCGCTGTCGAGCCGGCATCCCACCCGCCGGTCGCGCTGGCTCGTGCTGCCCACGGTCGTGTTCCAGGCGGTCGCCTGGATCGTCGTCATCGCATGGCCGGGTCCCGCGCCCGTGTGGCTGCTGATCGTGCTGATGTTCGCCCTGTCGACCGGGGGACCGGCGTCGATGATCGCCTTCGACCACGCGCGCACCTTCACACCCAGTCATCGCCTCAGCACCGCGACGGGCATCGTCAACGGCGGCGGCTTCCTCGCCGCCCTCCTGGCCATCCTCTTCATCGGCATCGCGATGGACGTGCAGGGCGCGGGCAGCCCCGAGAGCTACTCGCTCGACGCGTTCCGCGTGGCCTTCCTCACGCAGGTGCCGCTGTGGCTCATCGGGGGCATCGCGATCGTGGTGGAACGCGGCCGCACCATCCGCCACGTCGGCGGGGTGCTCCCGCGCTGACGCGGCGTACGGCTGACGCGCTGACGCCGACGACCGGGGTCGGCCGTACGCGGGACACGAGGCCCCCCGCACCGCGGTGCGAGGATCGAGGCATGAGCTCCATCGACATCCGCACGCTCGACACCGTCGACGCCGTGCACGAGGCCTCCCGCGTGCTGGACCGCGTGTGGGGCGACCGGGGGACGATGCCGGCGAACATCCTCCGAGCACTGGAACACGCCGGTGATTACGTCGTCGGGCTGTACGACGGCGACGCCATGATCGGCGCGTCGGCGGCGTTCTTCGGGCCGCCCGCCGCGCGCACGATGCACTCGCACATCACCGGGATCGTCGACGGCTACCAGGGGCGAGGCCTCGGGCGACAGCTCAAGACCCACCAGCGCGACTGGGCGCTCGAGCGCGGCGTCGGGCACATCACGTGGACGTTCGACCCGCTCATCCCGCGCAACGCCCACTTCAACCTCGCGGTGCTCGGAACACGCGTCACCGACTACCTGGTGAACCAGTACGGCGAGATGGATGACGAGGTCAACCGCGGCGACGAGTCCGATCGGCTCCTGGTGTCGTGGGCGCTCGCCGAGCCGCCCGCGCCCACCCCGACGGATGCCGAGATCGCGGCGGTCGTCCCCGTGCCCGACGACATCGCGGGTCTGCGCCGCAGCGACCCGGCGTCCGCCGCCGTGTGGCGCCGGCGGGTGCGCGACGAGCTGCGCGGGCACGTGGCATCCGGTCGCCGGATCGGCGGATTCGACCGGCGCGGATACCTGATCGTGGAATGACCGCGTCGCCGGGCCGGTCGAGGACCGATCGCCCGGCGACGCGGCGGCTCACTGCTCGGTGATCGGCTGGTCCTTCTCGGCGGCGGGGTCGCCCGGGCCGGGACCCGGCCGCACCGCGGCGTCGTCGCGCACGTCGATGCGCGTGACGCCGTCGTGCTCGCTCACGTCGAAGCGCGGCGCGGCGTCCGCCTCGGTGGCCTTCGGCGCGCTCGTGAGCTGGTCGTGACGGTTCTCTTCGAAGCTCTTCTCGTCGCTCATGGTGTTGTGCTCACTCCTCGCCGGCCGAGCGCCAGGCGTCGGACTCCATGTGCGAGCCCGCCTGCGGGCCCATGTGCAGCATCCCGCCGTCGACGACCCAGCTCGCACCCGTCACGTACGAGCCCGACGGGGAGGCGAGGAACCGGATCACGTCGGCGATCTCCTCGGGCTTGCCGGGGCGGCCGAGGGGGATGCCGGGGCGGTGGACGCGATCGGCATCCTCGGCCGACATGTCGTTGATCGGGGTGGCGATCTCTCCCGGAGCGACGGCGTTGGCCGTGATGCCGTACTGACCGAGCTCGAGGGCCATCGTCTTGATGAGGCCGCCGACGCCGTGCTTCGCGGCGACGTAGGGGGCGGAGCCGACGCGGGGCTGGTGCTCGTGCACGCTCGACACCACGATGAGGCGCCCGCCGTTGCCGGAGGTCACCATCCGCTTCGCCGCGGTGTGCAGGGCGAGGAAGGCACCGTCGAGGTTCAGCGAGATGTCGGTGCGCCACGTGTCGAAGTCGAGGTCGAGGAACGAGCCGCCGATCCCGCCGCCGGCGTTGTTGACGAACACGTCGAGGCCGCCGAGCTCGTCGGCCATGGCGTTCACGGCATCCGGGACCGCGTCGAAGTCGGTCGCGTCGAACTGCGCGACGATCGCGCGCACGCCGCGCTCGCGGACGGCCGCGGCGGTCTCTTCGGCGCCGTCCTGGTCGGAGTGGTACGTGACCGCGACGTCCATCCCGGCGTCGGCGAGGGCGAGGGCGGTGGCCGCGCCGATGCCCGAGTCGGAGCCGGTGACGATCGCGTGGCGGGGGGTGAAGTCGTCGCTCATGGGCCCGACCGTACGCGCGCGGAGCCGTGCAGGAGTCGGCCTTGCCAGGCTCGGGCGCGGGCGTTACGGTCGCGGACCGGTCGCCCGATACCCTGCCCCCATGTCGCTCCCGCATCCCGTCGCACCCGTGACCCTCGACGCCGTGGAACTCCGCGTGCTGCACATGCCGCTCGTGTCGCCGTTCACCACCTCCTTCGGCACCGAGACGGTGCGCGAGGTCATCATCGTCACCGCGGAGACGGCCGACGGCCGCGGGTGGGGCGAGGTGGTCACGCAGTCCGAACCGTCGTACTCCAGCGAGTACACGCAGGGGGCGTGGGACGTCCTGTCGCGTTTCCTCGCCCCGGCGCTGCTCGCGCACCGCTCGTTCGCGCCCGAGGAGGTCGCCGGCATCCTGAGCCCCGTCGTCGGACACCGCATGGCCAAGGCGGGCCTCGAGCTCGCGGTGGTCGACGCCGCGCTCCGCGCCCAGGGGCGGAGCTTCGCGCCGTACCTCGGCGCCGAACGCGACCGGGTGCCCTCGGGGGTCTCGGTGGGCATCCAGCGCGACCCGGGAGCGCTCGTCGACGCGGTCGGCGGCTACCTCGACGAGGGCTACGTGCGCATCAAGATCAAGATCAAACCCGGTCGCGACATCGACGACACCGCGGCGGTGCGCGAGGCGTTCGGCGGCATCCCTCTCCAGGTGGATGCCAACTCGGCCTACACCCTCGCCGACGCGGACACGCTGGCGGGGCTCGACGCCTTCGACCTGCTGCTCATCGAGCAGCCCCTGCAGGAAGACGACCTCGTCGACCACGCCACCCTCGCGAAGCGCCTGCGCACGCCGGTGTGCCTCGACGAGTCGATCGTCTCGGACAAGGCCGCCGCCGACGCCCTCGCCCTCGGCTCCGCGGCGATCATCAACATCAAAGCCGGTCGGGTCGGCGGCTACCTCGAGGCCGTCGCGATCCACGATCGCGCGCTCGCCGCGGGGATCCCGGTGTGGTGCGGGGGCATGCTCGAGACGGGGATCGGGCGCGCGGCCAACGCCGCCCTTGCGGCCCTGCCGGGGTTCACCCTGCCCGGCGACATCTCGGCATCCGCCCGCTTCTACACCCGCGACATCGTCACGGAGCCCGCGGTGATCGAGGACGGACACGTGCGGGTTCCGACGGGACCCGGCCTCGGCGTCGAGATCGACGCGGCGGCGCTCGAGGAGTTCACCGTGCACCGCGAGCGGATCACGCGATGAGCAGCGCAGGCTCGGGTCTCTCGGAGACCGACCGCGACGACGTGCCCTGGGGGCGGGCGCCCGTCGACGGCATCCCGATCCCGCCCTTCGCGGATGCCGCGGAGCACCGCACCTACCTCCGTGCCCTTCAGACGTTCCTGCTGCTGCTCGACCGGGGCGAGCCGACGGCCGCGACGATCGCGCTGGCCGCCGCGCTCGAAGCGGAGCTCCCGCGGACCTCGCGCGAGGCGCCGACGCACCTGTCGCCGCTGGCGCTGCGGGTCAGCCTGTCGACGTTCTTCCCGGCCCCGTGGACGCCCGAGGCGCTCGCTTCGGCGCTGAACGGCTTCGGCTACGGCGTGCCCGTCCGCGGTCGGGGCGGGTGGTCCTGGGGCGGGGATCCCGACTACGCCGCCCGGCCCACGCGGCAGGGGTGGGAGATCGAGCGGCACGAGCGCGGCTCGTTCAGCCACGCGACGCTCGCGCACGAGGACGACCTCGTGCTGCTGTGGATGGACATGTTCCGCAACCGCTTCCCGTATCCGATCGCGCACGTCGCCGACCCCGCGGCGCCGGCCCCCGGCTCCCTCGCGGACGCCGCGCGCGCCACCGAGGCCGCCCACGCCGAGAACGTCGCGATGCCGTATCTGCAGAATTGGATGCGCGAGCGCGAGCACGCCCGCGACGGCGGGCCGGGAGAGGCGGGATCGCTTCGATAAACTGGATGCCGCGCCCTCGCGCTCGATCCCCACAGCTTGCCCGACCATTGGAGCCACCGTGGCCGAACAGTCCCGCCTCGACAAGGTCATCGCCCTCGCCCGCCACCGCGGGTTCGTCTTCCAGGCCGGTGAGATCTACGGCGGCTCGCGCTCCGCGTGGGACTACGGTCCCCTCGGCACGGAGCTGAAGGAGAACATCCGTCGCCAGTGGTGGCAGACCTTCGTCCGTGGCCGCGGCGACATGGTGGGTCTGGACTCGAGCATCATCCTCCCCAAGCGCGTGTGGGAGGCCTCGGGTCACGTCGCGACCTTCACCGACCCGCTCGTGGAGTGCCTGAGCTGCCACAAGCGCTTCCGCGCCGACACCCTCATCGAGGACTTCGAGGCCCGCAAGAACCGCAAGGCCGAGAACGGTCTCGCCGACATCCCGTGCCCGAACTGCGGCACCAAGGGGCAGTACACCGAGCCGAAGTCGTTCTCGGGCCTGGTGAAGACCTACCTCGGCGTCGTCGACGACGAGTCGGGCCTGTACTTCCTGCGTCCCGAGACCGCGCAGGGCATCTTCGTGAACTTCTCGAACGTGCTCACGGCATCCCGTCGCAAGCCGCCGTTCGGCGTCGGCCAGGTGGGCAAGGCGTTCCGCAACGAGATCACCCCCGGCAACTTCATCTTCCGCACGCGCGAGTTCGAGCAGATGGAGATCGAGTACTTCACCCCGCCGGCCGAGGCGAACGAGTGGTTCGAGCACTGGGTCGAGGCGTGCTGGAACTGGTTCATCGAGCTCGGCATCGACCCCGAGAACATGAAGCGCTTCGACGTCCCCGAAGACGACCGCGCGCACTACTCCGCCGGCACGATCGACGTCGAGTACCGCTTCGGCTTCCCGGGCAAGGAGTGGGGCGAGCTCATGGGCGTCGCCAACCGCACCGATTACGACCTCAAGAGCCACTCCGAGGCGTCGGGCCAGTCGCTCACGTTCTTCGACCAGGCGTCGGGCGAGAAGTACACGCCCTACGTGATCGAGCCCTCGTTCGGCCTCACGCGCGCCATGATGGCGTTCCTCGTCGACGCGTACCGCGAAGAAGAGGTGCCCAACGCCAAGGGCGGCACCGACACCCGCACGGTGCTCAAGCTCGACCCGCGTCTCGCGCCCGTCAAGGTCGCGGTGCTGCCTCTGTCGCGCAACGAGCGCCTGTCGCCGCTGGCCCGTGAGACCGCCGACGCGCTGCGCGCGGCGGGCTGGAACATCGACTTCGACGACGCCGGCGCGATCGGTCGCCGCTACCGTCGCCAGGACGAGATCGGCACCCCGTTCTGCGTCACGGTCGACTTCGACTCGCTCGACGACAACGCCGTGACCGTGCGCGACCGCGACACGATGGGCCAGGAGCGCATCGGCCTCGACGCGCTGCACGGCTACCTGGCGGAGCGCCTGCGCGGCGCCTGACCTGCGTCACGGGAGACCGGATGCCGGGGCCTCGGGGCCGTGGCATCCGGTCTTCGCGTTTCGAGGGTGCAGGGTGCCGCGGGTGACGGCGTCGGCGTACCCGGAGCACGGATCGCCCAGCCGGGCCGGCGTGCGCGACGGGGTCTCGGGCGGGGTGCGACGGCGTCCGCGGTGCGGAACGGGGGAGGATCCGTGCGCCCCCCGCTGTGGACGGTGGCCGAGGGGGCGGCGGGGTCTTCGCTAGCCTGGGGCGACGACCGACGCCGAGGGGGCACGATGGAAGTCGAACACACGGGCGCACGCTCGGGAATCTCCTGGCCCCCGCAGCCGGGGGCGCTCGTCGACACCGGGCGGTGCCCCTCGTGCTTCACCGCGATCACGGTCTCGCCCTGTCCCGCGTGCGGTCTCGACCTCACCGACGCACGCACGGCCCGTGTGCTCGACCTGTCGCAGCGCATCGTCGCCCTCGTCGACGAACGCGCCGAGGCCCTCCTCCTCATCCACCGGGCGAGCGAGGGTGCCGCATCGAGCCCGGTCCGCGCGACCGAGGCCGAACGGCATCCCGTGCGTCCCGCGCCCGCGCCCGCGCCCGCGCTGGTGCCCGCTGCGGCCCCGGCGGAAGCCCCCGCCGCAGCGGTGTTCCCCCCGCCCGGTTCGGCGACCGACATCGCGGCACCGCCGTCCCCACGCCTGCCGGTGCCCGCGGCCTCGGGCGTCCCCCGCACCTCCGCGACCCCGGCCGCCGCGGCCTCCGCCGATGTGCACGTGCCGCCCGGCGACGAACCCCCTGCCGTCGGCTCGACCACGGCCGACCCGGCGAAACCGCGGCGTTCGAGCGTGCAGGTCTTCCTGCTCTCGACCGGCGTGGTGCTGCTGGCCGTGGCAGCGGTGTTCTTCCTCACGGTCGCGTGGATCAGCGGCGGACTCGTCCTGCGCTCGGTCATCATCGGCCTCGTCACCGCGGCCGTGATCGCCACGGCCTCGCTCCTCCGTCGGCGCCGGCTCGAGGCCACGGCCGAGGGCATCTCGCTGCTCGGCATCGCCCTGGTGGCGCTGGATGTCTGGGCCGTGCGCGCCAACGACCTGGGGGGAGCGGCATCCCTCGATGCGGCCGTGTACTGGGGTGCGGCGACCACCGCCGCGGGGGCCGCCTTCGTCGGCTGGTCGCGGCTGTCCCGGTTGCGCGCGCCGCTGTCGACGGCGGTGGTCGCCCTGGCCGTCGGCCCCGCCATCCTGGCCGCGGGGGTGGTCGGATCCGACACGCTGCTCGCCTGGTACGTCTCGGGCCTCGTCGTGGTGGTGCTGGCGATCGCGGCCCCCGTGGCTCCGTTGCTCGGCCGCCCGCCGCGTGCTCCGCTGCGGCCGGAGATCGCCGCGGTGCGTGCCGTCGCCGGCCTGGCGGCGATCATGGCGCTCGCGGCCGCCCTGTTCCTCGACCCGGAGTCCACGTGGGCGCCGGTCCTGCCGTCCGCGGTGCTCGCCCTGGCCCTCGCGGCCCACGCGTGGACGATGACCCGCCGGGGCGAGTCGCGACTCGCACCGGTCGCCGCGATCGCCGCAGTGCTCTCCCTGGGCGCCGGGGTGGCGGTCGCCGTGGTGCGGGCGGCCGATGCGACGCTCACCGTGACGGTGCCCGTCGTGGTCGCCGCGGTAGTGGCGCTCACCCTCGACCTCGCGGGGCGTCGGGCGGCGCCCGGCCTTGCGCGCACGACGTTCGCCGCCGGCGCGATCACCGCCCTCGCGGTCGCCGGGCTGGCCTCCCTCGCGCCGGTCGGCGCCGCCACGGGCGCGGTGTTCGTCCAGCTCAGCGGCGTCGTCCCGGTCTTCGGGCGGTCCGCCTTCGACGTCCGCCACCCGGATGCCGAGGCCACCGCCGCCGTGATCGCCCTCGCGGCCGTCGTGGCTCTCGCCGCCATCGCCTGGCGCCTCACGGGTGCGTGGGGCAGCCGGCGTCTCGCCGCCCTCGCGGCCGGTGCCGCGATCGCGCTCCTCGCCGGACCCCAGCTGCGGGTCCTGCTGCTCGTCGTCGCGTGGTATCTCGCCCTCGCGCTCGCCGCGGTCGTGGTGCTGCTCCGCCGTCGCGGCGTGCTGACCCGCGAGGGGACCACCCCGGTCGGGGCCGCGTCCTCGCCCGTCCCCGGCGGGACGGCGGCGGTTCCTCCGCCGCGCGCCGACGCGCCGCGCGCGGTCGGTCATCCGGACGCTACGGCAGCCATTGCGCCCGGGCCCGTTCCGATCGCCCCCGCTCCCGCTGCGCCGACGCCAGGAGCGGAGCCGATGGTTCCGGCGGATCCCGGGGCGACGCCGCTCGAATCGGCGGTCCCCTCGGCGGCCCCCGTGGTCGCCGGCGGCGTCGTGCTCGCCGTCATCGCGGGGACGATCGCGCTGCTCGGCGGGTGGGTCCTGTCGTTCGCCTCACCGCTGGCGTGGGGTGTCAGCACGGTCGTCGCGACGGGCGTCATCGCCGTGGCGGCGGGTGTCCACCGCTCGGTCCGGGTGGCCTCCACCGCCTGCGTCGTCGCCTTCGTCTCGGCCAGCGCGTTGCTCCTCCCCTCCGCTCTGCGCGCGGGCATCGAGGTATCGCTCGCGGGGAGAGCCCCCGCGGCGTCCGCCGGTGTCGTGGCCGCCGGCTGCCTCCTGTTCCTGGTGTCGCCGCTCGCCCGACGGGTGCGACTCGACGTGACCCAGCGTGCGGCCGGTGCGCTCACGGCGACCATCGGCGCGGGGCTCTCGATCGGGGTGGCGCTGCTCACGGCGCCGCCCGCCGCCGACGCCTGGATCGCAGGGGCGGGCCTCGCCGCCGTCGTCGCCACGATCGCCCTCGCGGGGGCGCCGAGCCTGGCCACGTGGCGGATCGCGCGACCCGCGGCCGCGCTGACGGCACCGTTGTTCGCCGCCGCCACCACCGACACGGTGCTTCGCCTCGCCGGCGCGACCGCGTCCGCGAGGACGATCGCCGCCGCCGCCCTCGGGGTGGTCGTGGCGGGGGTCGCTCTGCGCGCCCTCCGATCGGAACCCGCCGTGCGGGCGCTGACCGATGCGGGTACGGCGGTGGTCCTCGTGCTGGCGGTCGCCGCCGCCCCGTCGGAGGGCCTGCGGTGGGTGCCGCTCCTCCTCGCCGCCGTCGCGGTGCTGCTGTGGGCCACCGATTCCGAGGGGCTCTTCTCCTCGAGCGGAGCGCGGCGTCACCTCGTCTGGCTCGCGCTCGCCGTCGGGGCTGCCGCCCTCTGGTCCCGCCTCCTGTGGCAGGGCACCGACACCGTCGAGTTCTTCACCCTCCCGGTCGGTGTCGCGCTGCTCTCCCTCGCGGCCGGTACCGAGCGCGCACGTCGACGCCGTCCGGAGCGCTCGGCCGTGACGCCCGCGGTGATCGCGGCGGCGGGCACGGGGGTCGCCCTCCTCCCCACCGCACTGGCCGACCCCGACGATCTCGTCCGGGCGGTCGTCGCCGGGGGGCTCGCCCTCGTCGCCCTCCTCGCGGGCGCCTGGGTCCGCCCCGCGCGCACGCCCGACGTGCTGCCCGTCGGCGTCGCCACCGCGGGGGCGTTGACGCTGGTGCTGTGCGTCGCGGTGCGCGTCACCCGCGCGGTCGACCTCGGCGCGGCAGGATCCGCGGCACCGGATGCCGCGCTCGCCACCGCCGCGCTGGCGTTCGCCGTCGCGGCGGTCGGCCTCTCGCGTCGGGCGACGACGTGGGCCGCCCCGGCCTCGCGCGGTGTCGCGATCGCCGCCGTGGCTGTCCTCGCCCTCGGCGAGGCGGTGCTCGTCGCGGCCGCGGTCGGTCCGGTCCTCCGCGTCGTGACGGCCATCGCGGTGCTCGGCGCCGCGGGCGTCGTGCTGCTGCGCCGGCACCTCGGCGCGGGCGATCCGACCGTCGCCGAGATGTCGGTCGGCGGTGCGGCGCTCGGCGGCGCGGCGCTCGTGGCGGCCGCCGCGACGGCCGGGGGCGTGCGCCCGATCGAGTGGGCGACCATTCCCCTCGCGCTCGTCGCCCTGGCGACGGCGCTGATGAGGTGGTCCCGCCCGCGCCCGGAGTCGCTGCCGATGCCCCTGCCCTTCGTCGTCACGGCGGCGGTCGGCCTCGCTGTGGGGCTGCTCCCCTCAGCGGTCCTCGCCGGCGACTCCCCCGCTCGCGCGATCGGCGTCGCCCTGGCCGCCGCGATCGTGCTGGGAACCGCGCCGCGACTGTTGTCCGGCCCACGGACGGTGCTTCTCGTGCCGTCCGTGGCGATCTCCGGCGCGGCCCTGGCCATCGCGACGGCGCTGCGCGCCGTGCATGACGTCCGCGCCGCGTCGTTCGACCTCTGGCTCGTCGTGCTCGTTGTCGTCCTGATGGGCGCGGCCGTCCTGCTCGCGCGCCGACGCACGGGCGTTCCCGTGTGGATGCCGCCCGCTCTTGCCGTCTCCGCGCTCGCTCTGGTGACGGGTCTGTCGGCGGTGCGTCTGATCGCCGTTCCCGGTCAGGACGTCGTGCGGGTGGTCGTCACGCTCGCGGTCGTCTTCGCCGTCGGCGTGCTGTGGCGCGGTCCGCGTGCCGCTCTCGTGCGGTGGGCGGCTCTCGGACTCGGCCTGGCCCTCGCGATCGTGGCGGTCGCCGTCGGTGCCGCCGATCCGGTGGAGACCGCGACGCTTCCGCTCGCGGCGGCGTTGCTCGTACACGGCATCCGATCGCTGCGCTCGACGCCCGAGCTCGGCAGCTGGCCCGCGCTCGGTGCGGGTCTCGGCGTGCTCTTGGTCCCCTCGCTGCTGTTCGACTTCTCCGGCGACTCGGCGCTGTGGCGCGTCATCGGCCTCGGCGCGGCAGCCCTCGTCGCCCTGCTCTGGGGTGTGCGCCGGCGTCTCCAGGCTCCGGTGGTGCTCGGTGGCGTGGTGCTGATCGTGCACGCCGTCGCGCAGCTGTGGCCCTGGATCACCGCGCTGTACGAGAGCGCTTCGGGGCTGTGGTGGCTGTGGCTGGGCATCGCGGGTGCGCTGCTCATCGTGGTCGCCGCGACCTACGAGCGTCGCATCCGGGAGGTGAAGGCGGTCGCCCTGGCGTTGCGCGCCCTGCGGTGAGAGCCGGTGGAGAACGCCGCGCAGCTCGTGCCTCGACCCGAGCGCCGCGCCGTCGGCCCCTCGCCGTGAGGACGGCGCCCGCCTTCCGTCGTCCGCGGCTCTCGCCTGCCGTGTGCCTCGCCGCCCACTCCACGCCCCGGCGTCGACGCCCGCCCGCCGGCCCCGGTGGCCCGGGCGCGAGGGGACGACGCTGCCCGGCGGCTAGTCCTTCTGCGCCTCTTTCGCCGCCGCCTTCGCGGCGCGCTTGTGCTCGCGCACCTTCGTCAGCGACTCGGGGTTGACGATGTCGGCGACCGAGCGGAACGACCCGTCCTCGCCGTAGGGCGTGGAGGCCTTGCGCCATCCCGCGCCGTCGAAGCCGCGCTGCTTGCCGAGCAGGGCGAGGAAGATCTTCGCCTTCTGCTCGCCGAACCCGGGCAGCGCCTTCAGGCGCTTCAGAACCGTCGCGCCGTCGGGGTCGTCACGGGTCCAGATGTTCGCGGCGTCGCCGTCCCACTCCTGTTCGACCGCGGCGCAGAGGGCCTGCACACGCTTCGCCATCGAACCCGGGTACCGGTGCACGGCCGGCGACTGCGAGAACGCCGCCGCGAAGGCCTCGGGGTCTTCGTGTGCGATGTTCGCGGCATCCATCGACCCGGTTCGCTCCCGGATCTTCAACGGTCCCGCGAAAGCCGTCTCCATCGCCACCTGCTGGTCGAGCAGCATGCCGATCAGCAGCGCGAGGGGGTTGGCCGAGAGCAGCTCGTCGGCGGCGGGATCATCGGTGATGCGCAGGCTCATACGCCCATTCTCCCGCGACCGACCGGCGCCGGCGGTGCGGACGCTCCCATCCTCGGTTCCGCCGGGCGCGGCACGACCCGCCTCACTCCGGAGCGGCGATCCACTTCCGCGCGAAGGGCACGGCATCCATCGAGGTGAGATCGAGCGTGATCTCGTTCAGCTGCGAGCGGAAGTCATCGACGTCGCCGGGAGGGAGGCGCTTCACGAGCGATCCGTCCACCCGCCGGATGACGACCTCGCTCACCGCCGGCGCGCCCCCGCCCACGTCGAGCAGACCGAGCACCACGGTCGCCGCCCACCGCAGTCCGTTGCGGGCGCGGTCCTCGCCCGCGACGACGTAGACCTCGGATGCCGGTGTGCTCACGGCATCCATCCTGCCCGAGGACAGCAGGCGAGAAGGGGGTCTCAGCCCGCGTCGGCGATGTCGCGACGAGGGGCGGCGGACTCCGGGGAGCCCTCGACCTCGATGCCGAAGAGCGCCGAGAGGGCGTCGATGTACTCGTCGGCCCGGCCCGTCTCGGCCAGCTCGTGCGCACGCGTGGTGGGGGTGTGCAGCAGCACGCCCACGAGGTGCCGCAGGGCCTGCTCGGTCTGGCCGCCCTCGTCGCCGCGGGCGCGCACGCGGGCGACCTCGGCGTCGAGCACGCCGAAGACGTGCGCGCGCAGCGCGACGACCGCGGGGGTGATGTTCTTGCGCTCACCGACGGAGGCGAAGCGGCGGGCGGCGTCGCGCACGAGGTCGCGCGCGGCGTCGGTCGCCTGCAGCTCCTCGAGCGGGGCGTGCAGGCGGATGGTCTCGAGGTCGAGCAGGTCGACGCCCGGCACGGTCGCGACGTCGGGGTCGACGTTGCGCGGGAGGCCGAGGTCGATGACGAGACGGCGGCCCGCGTGGTCGACCGGGCACCCGGCGGCCGCGGTGGTCTCGGCGCCGGTGCGGCCGGCGGCGAAGGTGGCGGCGCTGACGACGTGGTGCTCGCTGGTCGTGCACGTGATGACGAGGTCGGCGTGCGCGACGGCGGAGGGGAACGTCTCGGCCGAGACGGCGCGCAGGCCGTGCTTGGCGGCGAACTTCGCGGCGCGACCCGAGGGCGAGTGCACCGAGATGTCTTCGGCGCCCTGGTCGCGCAGGGCGGCGACCGTGGCGGCGGCGTAAGCGCCGGTGCCGACCAGCAGCACGCGCTGCGTCGACCAGTCGGCGATGCGGCTGTCGGCGAGCTCGAGGCCCAGGCGCACGAGAGAGCGACCGGCGCGGCCGATGGCGGTGGAGTTCTTCACGCCCCGCTGCGCCTCGGACGCGCGCTGGAACAGTCGCTCGAGCTCGGCCGAGGTGGTGCCCAGCTGCCGCGACTCGGTGAGCGCGCGACGCACCTGGCCGGCGATCTCGCCTTCGCCGACGACGACGGACTCGAGTCCGGAGGCGACAGAGAAGAGGTGCTCCGCGACGTCGTCACCGCCGAGCACGGTGTAGGAGCCCTCGAGCTCGCTGGCGGGGACGCCGGTGGCGGCCTCGATGGCGCTCAGGGTGGCGTCGACGCCGAGGGCGACGGCCGCGGTGACGGGCTCGTCCATGTCGACGTAGGCCTCGAAGCGGTTGCACGTAGCGACGACGACCGCGCCCTGCACGAGCTCGGCGTGCTCGGCGATCAGGGGGGCGACCGGGGTGCGGGGTACGCTGAGGCGCTCGAGGAGCTCGAAGGACGCGGTCTTGTGACTCGCGCTGACGCACAGCAACACGCTCATATTCTACGCCCGGGCGCCTCGGGGTATTCCGAGCGGCCTCTCGACGTCAAGGCATCCCCCTCGCGCACAGGGGTGGAATGGGAGGATGGATGCCATGGCATCCGCATCCCCCGACGCTCCGCTCCTCCGCGCCCTCCGAGGCGACCGTCCCGAGCGGCAGCCGGTGTGGTTCATGCGGCAGGCGGGGCGCTCGCTGCCGGAGTACCGGGAGCTGCGCGTCGGTACGCGCATGCTCGACGCGTGCCTGACGCCCGATCTCGCGGCCGAGATCACGCTGCAGCCGATCCGTCGGCATGACGTGGATGCCGCCATCTTCTTCAGCGACATCGTGGTGCCCCTGCGCCTGGCCGGCGTCGACGTCGTGATCGAGCCCGGCCGCGGGCCGGTGTTCGCCGACCCCGTGCGCACCGCCGACGACGTCGCGCGGGTGACGGCGATCGATCCGGCCGACGTGGCCGCGGCGGCGGAGCCCGTGCGCGAGGCCGCCCGGCGCGTGACGGCCGAGCTCAGCGACAGCGTCCCCCTCATCGGCTTCGCCGGGGCGCCGTTCACGCTCGCCGCCTACCTCGTCGAGGGGGGACCGTCGAAGGAGCACCTGCGCGCCCGCGGCATGATGCACGCCGACCCCGCCTCGTGGCACCGTCTTGCCGGCTGGCTCGCGAAGGTGTCGCGCGCCTTCCTCGACGCGCAGATCGAGGGCGGGGCGCAGGCCGTGCAGCTGTTCGACTCGTGGGCGGGCTCGCTGTCACCGGCGACGTTCCGGGAGTTCATCGCCCCGCACTCCACCGAGGCCCTTCAGGGCATCGAGGTTCCCCGCATCCACTTCGGCGTCGGAACCGGGGCGTTCCTCGACGACATGCGTCTGGGCGGGCTCGCCGACGCGGTGGGTGTCGACTGGCGGATGCCGCTCGACGAGGCCGCCGCGCTCGTCGGCCCCGACGTGACCCTGCAGGGCAACATCGACCCGGCCCTTCTCGGAGCGCCCTGGCCCGTCCTCGCGGCGCACGTCGACGACGTGCTCGCCCGCGGACGCGCGGCGCGCGCGCACATCCTCAACCTCGGCCACGGCGTGCCGCCCGACACCGACCCCGACGTGCTGACGCGCATCGTCGCCCACGCGCACCGAGCCTCGGTCGACGCCGCTCCCGCGCAGGGGGCCCCGGCCGACGGGGAGCGGGCGTGAGCGAGCCCCTCGATCGTCTCGTGCAGCACGCGCACGAGACGCGCGTGATCGTGATCGGCGGGGGCGTCTCCGGCCTGGTCGCCGCGCGCGAGTGCGCGAAGGTGGGCCTGCGGGTCACGGTTCTCGAGGCCTCCGACGCGCTCGGCGGCGTGGTGCGTTCCGCCGAGGTGGGCGGGATGACGCTCGACGTGGGAGCCGAGAGCTTCGCCACCCGCGGGGGCGTGGTCCGCGACCTGCTCGACGAACTGGGCCTCGGCGCCGACGTGGTCTCGCCGAATCCGGCGGGAGCCTGGGTGGCGGGCGTCCCCGGCGTGGGCGCCGCGCCCCTGCCGAAGGGCGGCGTGCTCGGCATCCCCGACAACCCCTTCGCCCCCGATGTGCGGCGCGTGATCGGTTGGTCGGGCGCCTGGCGGGCCTACGTCGATCGCGTGCGGCCTCCCCTCACGATCGGCCATGCCCTCAGCCTCGGAAAGCTCGTGCGCTCGCGCCTGGGCGCGCGGGTGCTCGACCGCCTCGTCGCCCCCGTCACGAGCGGGGTGTACTCCGCGCGACCCGACGACATCGACGTCGACCTCGCCGCCCCCGGGCTCAACGCCGCCCTCACCCGCACCGGCTCGCTCACGGGCGCCGTCGCCGAGTTGCGCGCCCGCCGCCCTCCGTCCCGTCCGGCCGATGCCCCGGCATCCGACGTCCCGGTCACCGCCGGCGCCGCCAAGGCCCCGGCGCCGGGGGGAGCCGTGCAGGGGATCGTCGGGGGGATGTCGCGCCTGGTCGACGCGCTCGCGGCGGGCCTGCGCGACGCCGACGTCGAGGTGCGCACCGGCGTGCGAGCCGGAGGGCTCAGCCAGGTCGATGACGGCTGGGCGGTGTCGACGTCGGTCGACGACGAGCCGCTGCGCGCGCAGGCCGTGATCGTCGCGCTGCCCGAGGGGTCGGCCCGACAGCTGCTCGCGCCCGTCGTGCCGGGGCTCGAGGAGGGCGATCCGATCGCGCCCGTGGTCGAGGTCGTGACCCTCGTGCTCGACGCCCCCGTCCTCGACAGCGCGCCGCGGGGGACCGGCGTGCTCACCGTGCCCGGCAGTCACGTGGCCAAGGCCCTCACCCACTCGAGCGCCAAATGGGACTGGGTCCGGGATGCCGCCGACCCCGGTATCCACGTCGTGCGCGTCTCGTTCGGCGCGCAGGGGGAGGAGCCCGCCACCGCTGCCCTCGACGACGACGGCGCGGCGCACCTCGCGCTCTCGGAAGCCGCCGCGATGCTCGGCGTCGAGCTGCCGGCATCCAGCCTCCGGGCCGCGCACCGCGTGCGCTACGTGCAATCGCAGCCGGCCGCCACGATCGGCCGGGCAGCCGTCACGCAGGCGGCGCGCGGCGCGGTCCGCGCCGTCCCCGGGCTCGGTGCGACGGGCGCGTGGCTCTCGGGGACGGGACTCGCGCAGGTCATCCCCGACGCGCGCGACGAGGCCGATCGCGTCCGCAGCGTCGCGCTCTGGCGCAGCTGACCCGCGTCACCGTCGGCCATGCCGCGCCGCCTGTCAAGGCCGGATGCCGGACGCGGCATACATGACTACTGTGAGACTCGACCAGCACTCGATCGAGCGTGAGGAGACCCCATGAGGGGCAAAGCAGCACTCGTCGTCGGACTCGTGGCGGGCTACGTGCTCGGAGCACGCGCCGGCCGCCAGCGGTACGAGCAGATCAAGGAGCAGGCCGACAAGGTCTGGAGCCAGCCCGTCGTTCAGGGACAGGTCGAGAAGGTGAAGGCGCTCGGCGTCTCCGCCCTCAAGTCCGTTCCCGGTGTGGTGTGGAAGGGCGCCAAGTCCGTCACCAGCGCAGCGTCCGGTTCGGGCACGGTGCAGGAGCGCGCCGAGCGCGCGGGCCGTGCCGCCAAGCGCTCCGCGAGCGAGGTGGCCGATGTCGTCGAGGACGCCGTCGACGACGCCGAGCAGGCGGAGAAGTCGGCGACCACGCGCGCTCGCGCGGCCAAGAGCGGCTCCACCTCGTCCGGGAGCTGACCGCATGACCACTCCGCGCGGATTCCGCGACCGTTCCGACGACAGCCTGTTCGAGCTGCTCGGCGACATCCCCGAGCTGGTGCGCAACCTCGTCGTCGCCGAGATCAACGGGGCGAAGGCGTGGGCGCAGCGGACGGCGAAGGATGCTGGTATCGGGGCCGGCTGGTTCGTCGGCGCCCTCATCGTGCTGTTCTGGGCGATTCCGGTGTTCTTCGCCTTCGTCATCGCCGGGCTGTCGTCGTGGTGGCCGGTGTGGCTGTCGGCCCTCGTCGTCTTCGGCGTGATGGTCGTGATCACGGCGATCCTGGCGCTGCTCGGCTACCTGCGGTTCAAGAAGCTCTCGAACCGCGAGAACCCGGGCGAGGCCATCGCCGAAGACGTCCGCATCGTCAAGGAGGTCCGCGATGAGTATTGAGCGTCCCGTCCCCGTGCCCCGCACCGCGGTGCCGCTGGGCATCACTGACCCGGTGGAATCGGCCCGCGCCGAGCTCAAGGCGGCGCTCGCCGCCATCGAGGTCAAGGCCAACGTGCCGCGCCGTGCGAGCGACGCCGTCGACCGCACGATCCACGACGTCCGCGAGAAGGCTCAGCGCAACCCCGGTGCCGCCGCCGCGGCCGTGGCGGGCGTCGCCGCCCTCGTCGGCTTCGCCGTGTGGGGCATCGTGCGCGCCTACACGCGCTGAACATCACCGAAGCGGTCCGTCCCTCGCCGGGGTCGGGCCGCTTCGGCGTGTACCGGACGGAGCTGGCCGAGCCCGTCGAAACCACCGGTGGCCGGGCGGGTCCGGACCCTTCGACGGGCTCAGGGTCCTGTCGCGGGCTGACGGGCTGAGGGTCCTCCGGCGGGCCCGGGCTTCGCCGGGGACAGGCTCACGGCTCGTTCAGGAACAGGCCGCTCAGCAGGTCTTCGAAGTACTCCGGCGTCACCGCGATCGGACCCGCGTAGGCGTGGTCGAAGCCGGCGATGGCGTACAGCAGCAGCGCCACGAAGAGGGCCAGCAGGCTCGACATCAGCAGGTGCACGCGGAGGTTGCGCACCTCGATGAGGGCGATGAGGATGGCGTTCAGCACGGCGCCCACGCTCAGCACGATCCACAGGACGCTCGGCAGGGCCAGGTGGGTCAGGGCGATGCGGTCGCGGCGGTTCTCCACGAGCAGCTGGAACTGATCCAGCGACTGCTGCACGTACAGGGTCTCGGCTGCCGTCGTCGGCTGCACCTGGCCGATCGCCTGCTGCATGGCCGAGATGTTGGCATCCGTCTCGGCGGGGATCTCCAGTCGCCGCTGCATCGGCCAGTCGAGGTCGATCACGTTGCGGGTGTACTGCACGATCTGGTTCTGCAGTTCGTCACCCTGCGGATCGGGCAGCAGAGCCGCGGTGCGGTAGAGGGATGCCAGCGACGACGACTCCTGCAGCACGACGCCGTCGACCTCGGTGAAGTTGCCGTAGGCGGCCGCGGCGATGAGGGCGAGGGTCACGCCGTAGAAGACGCCGTAGGCGCCGACCGCGTAGCTGAGGACCCGGTCCCATTCCTCGCCCTGCGGGGCGACGCGGAACACCCATTTGCGCAGGATGAGCAGGATCACGCACGATCCGCCCACCACCAGCACGATGAACAACGGCAGACCCACGGACATGGGCAGGTCGTAGAGCCACATCGGGCACCCCTCCGACGGGCGTCCCCCGACGCCGTCAGCGAACGATACCAACGGCCTCGGGCGGGCGGGGGTGCTTCGTCGGCGAGTCAACGGGTTTGGCCCGCCGCCCGGGCGAGACGAGACTAGGAGCCATGTCCCACGACAGCTCCTCCTCCGTGTACACGCTGTGGGCGGTCTTCCGCCGCGACCCCGAGAATCCGGTTACCGCCGCCGAGTCCACCGAGCTCGCCGACCTCGTCTCGCTGATCGAGGCCGACGGCGTCACCGTCCGCGGCTTCTACGACGTCAGCGGTCTGCGCGCCGACGCCGACCTCATGGTCTGGCTGCACGGCGAAGACCCGCAGGCGCTGCAGCGCGACCTGCGGCGCCTTCGTCGCACCGAGCTGCTGAAGAACCTGCTGCCCACCTGGAACGCGATGGGCGTGCACCGCGACGCGGAGTTCAACCGCTCGCACGTCCCCGGATTCCTCCGCGGCATCGAGGCGCAGCAGTGGCTCTGCCTGTACCCGTTCGTGCGCAGCTACGAGTGGTACCTGCTGCCCGAGCAGGAGCGTCGCGAGATGCTCATCGAGCACGGCAAGAAGGGCAGCGCCTACAAGGGCGTCATCGCCAACACCGTGGCATCCTTCGCCCTCGGCGACTACGAGTGGCTCCTGCCCATGGAGGCGGACGTGCTGACCGACCTCGTCGACATGATGCGCGACCTCCGCTACACCGAGGCCCGTCGTCACGTGCGCGAGGAAGTTCCGTTCTACACCGGTCGTCTCGTGACGCTCGACGAGATCCCCGAGATCCTCCAGTGAGCGCGCCTCTGCGGCTCGGAACGCGTCGCAGCACCCTCGCGATGGCGCAGTCGCAGATGGTCGCCGACGCCGTGGCCGCGGCCTCCGGTCGGGCGGTCGAACTCGTGCCGATCGTGTCGGAGGGCGACGTCAACCGCGCCTCGCTGTCGCAGCTCGGCGGGCGCGGCGTGTTCGCGAACGGGCTGCGCGAGGCGCTCGCCGCCGACCGCTGCGACTTCCTCGTCCACTCGCTGAAAGACCTGCCGACCGTGCAGCCCGAGGGCCTCGTCATCGCCGCGACGCCGCCGCGGGAGGACGCCCGCGACGTCGTCGTGACGCGCGACGGCACCCCCCTCGGCTCGCTCGCGCCGGGATCGCGGGTCGGAACGGGCTCGCCCCGCCGCATCGCGCAGGCGTTGCGGCACAACCCGCGGCTCGACATCCACGACATCCGCGGCAACGTCGACTCCCGCCTCGCGCGCGTGCGCGACGGAGAGCTGGATGCCGTGATCCTCGCCGCGGCGGGCATCTCGCGTCTCGGCGGCGACCTGGGCGGGCTGCAGGCCGAGGCGCTCGGCCTCGCGGAATGGCCCACCGCGCCCGGCCAGGGCTCGCTCGCGATCGAGACCCGCAGCGACATCGACCCGGAGGTGCACGCCGCCCTCGCCGAGCTCGACGACGAGGACACCCGCGTCGCGATCACGGCGGAACGCGTGGTGCTGAACGCCCTCGACGCCGGGTGCAGCGCGCCGGTCGGCACGCACGCGTCGCTGGCCGGGGGCGACCTGCGGCTGCGCGCCGTGGTCTACGCCCTCGACGGCTCGCAACGGATCGGTATCGACCGGACCGTGCGCCTCGCCCCGGGGTATGGTGGGGAAACGGGCAGTGGCAATGGAGCGGATGCTGCCGACGACGGGGGACCGATCGCGCGAGCGGCGCGAGCGGGCCGAGAAGCCGCGCGTCGGTTGCTCGAACGTGGGGCGGCCGACCTGGTACCACGAGAGTCGACCACATGAATGAAGGCCACTGGAACACGCCGAACCCCTCGACGGGCGGCGTGCCCAAACCTCTGTCCGGTCGTCGCGTGCTCGTGCCGCGCGGGGGTCCGTGGGGCGACGGCGTCGCCGCCAGCCTGCGCCAGCTCGGAGCCGTTCCGGTCATCGCGCCGTTGATCAACTTCGCGCCCACCAACGATCAGGCGACCCTCGACGAGGCGCTCGCCGACCTCGCGGCGGGCGCCTTCGACTGGCTCACGCTCACCAGCGCGACCACGGTCGACGTCCTCTACGCCTACAAGGCCGTCATCCCCGCCGAGACGAAGGTCGCCGTGGTCGGCGAGACCACCGCGGCGGCGATGCAGGCCGTCGGCTACCGCGTCGACCTCGTGCCCGAGCGCGACAACTCGGCCCAGGGCATGGCCGAGCAGATGATCGAGATCGAGACCGAGCCGCGCAAGGTCCTGACCCTGCGCAGCGAGATCGCCAAGCCGGTCCTCACGCGCCTGCTGATCGAGGCCGGGCACGACGTGCGCAGCGTCGTGGCGTACCGCACGGTCGGCGTTCCCGTGACCGAGAAGATCGCCGGCGACGTCCAGTCGGGCCGCATCAACGCCATCCTCGTCACCAGTGGTTCGGTGGCGGAACAGGTGGTCGAGCAGTTCCCCGAGATCCCGGCATCCACGGTCATCGCGGCGATCGGACCCCGCACGGCCAAAGACGCCAAGCGCGCCGGACTCAGCGTCGACGTCGTGGCCGAGCGGCAGACCGTCGACTCCCTCATCGAGGCGGTCGCCCGCTTCCCCCTCACCCCCGACGAATCGACGTCATGAGCTTCCCCGAGCACCGCCCGCGGCGTCTGCGCCGCACCCCCGCCGTCCGTCGTCTCGCCCGCGAGACGCATCTCGTGCCGTCGCAGCTCGTGCTGCCGATGTTCGTGCGCGAGGGCATCACCGAACCGAGTCCGATCGGGTCGATGCCCGGGATCGTGCAGCACTCGATGGACTCGCTCCGCCGCGCGGTCGCCGAGGCCGCCGAGCAGCGCATCGGCGGAGTGATGCTCTTCGGCGTTCCCGAGGTGCGCGACGCCGTGGGTTCCGGGGCCGACGACCCGAACGGCATCCTGAACCGCGCGACCGAGGCCGTCGTGGCCGAGGTCGGCGACGCGGTGGTCGTGCAGACCGATCTCTGCCTCGACGAGTTCACGGACCACGGTCACTGCGGCGTGCTCCGCTCCGACGGCGCGGTCGACAACGACGCGACCCTCGACCGCTACACGGCGATGGGTCTGGCGCAGGCCCGTGCGGGCTCGGCGATGCTGGGACTGTCGGGGATGATGGACGGCCAGGTCGGGGCGGTGCGTGAAGCGCTGGATGCCGAGGGCTTCACCGACACGCTGATCCTCGCGTACTCCGCGAAGTACGCCGGCGCGTTCTACGGTCCGTTCCGCGAGGCCGTCGACTCGCAGCTGAAGGGCGACCGTCGCTCGTACCAGCTCGACCCCGGCAACGGCCGTGAGGGCGTGCGTGAGGCGCTGCTCGACGTCGAAGAGGGTGCCGACGTCGTGATGGTCAAGCCCGCGCTGCCGTACCTCGACGTGCTCGCCGACGTGAAGGCGTCGGTCGACGTGCCGGTGTGGGCGTACCAGGTCTCGGGCGAGTACGCGATGGTCGAGGCCGCCGCCGCCCACGGCTGGATCGACCGCCGCGGCGCGATCCTCGAGAGCCTCCTCGGAATCCGTCGCGCCGGCGCCGACGCGATCCTGACGTACTGGGCGGTCGAGGCCGCCCGCTGGCTCCGCGAAGAGCTCTGATCTTCATCGCGTGACGTGCCGAGAATTGTCGCTTCGCGATACGCGGAAGCGACGATTCTCGGCGACTCACGCGTGTCTACCCGGGAGAATTGACGTATGACCGATCTCAACGACCAGTGGTTCGCCCGCGCCAAGGACGTCATCCCCGGCGGCGTCAACTCGCCCGTGCGCGCATACGGCTCCGTCGGCGGGACGCCGCGGTTCGTGCAGTCGGCGTCGGGACCGCGGATCACGGATGCCGCGGGTCGCGAGTACGTCGACCTCGTCGCGTCGTGGGGTCCGGCGCTCCTCGGCCACGCGCATCCCGAGGTGGTCGGCGCGGTGCAGTCCGCGGCATCCCGGGGTCTGTCATTCGGCGCGCCCACGGGTGCCGAGGTGGAGCTGGCCGACCTCGTCGCCCAGCGCGTCCAGGTCGGCGATCTGAAGCCGATCGAGAAGGTGCGCCTGGTCTCGACCGGCACCGAGGCGACGATGACGGCGATCCGCCTCGCCCGCGGAGTCACCGGACGCGACCTGCTGATCAAGTTCGCCGGGCACTACCACGGGCACTCCGACGGGCTCCTCGCCGCGGCGGGCTCGGGTGTCGCCACCCTCGCGCTCCCCGGATCGGCAGGTGTCCCCGCGCCGATCGCCGCGCAGACTCTCGTGCTGCCCTACAACGACCTCGACGCGGTGCGCGAAGTGTTCGAGGTGCACGGCGAGAACATCGCCGCGATCATCGTCGAGGCGGCCTCGGCGAACATGGGGGTCGTGCCACCGCTGCCCGGCTTCAACGCCGCGCTCGCCGACATCGCGCACAGCCACGGCGCCCTGCTGATCATGGACGAGGTGCTCACCGGATTCCGCGTGCACCCCGCCGGCTTCTGGGGTCTGCAGGCCTCGCAGGGCGAGCGCTACCTGCCCGACATCCTCACCTACGGCAAGGTCATCGGCGGCGGGATGCCGCTGGCCGCCCTCGCCGGCCGCGCCGAGGTCATGGACCACCTCGCCCCCCTCGGCCCGGTGTATCAGGCCGGAACCCTGTCGGGGAACCCGCTGTCGGTGGCCGCGGGCCTGGCGACGCTGCGTCTGGCGACGCCCGAGGTGTACGCGGCCGTCGACGCCGCGGCCGCGCGGATCGCCGACGCGCTCGACGCCGCCCTGACCGCCGAGGGAGTGGTGCACACCGTGCCGCGCGCGGGCTCGTTGTTCGGCGTCGCCTTCCTGCCCGAGGTGCCGCGCGACTACGCCACCGCGCTCACGCAGCAGTCCTACCGCTACGCCCCGTTCTTCCACGCGATGCTGGATGCCGGTGTCTCGCTTCCCCCGAGCGTGTTCGAGGCGTGGTTCCTCACCGCCGCCCACGACGACGTCGCCCTCGAGCGCGTGCTCGAGGCGCTGCCGGTCGCGGCGAAGGCCGCGGCGGAAGCGCTGGATCCGACGCTGCTCGCGCAGTAGTCGACGCCGGCGCTGACACCGTCGGGACCGCTTGATACGGTCGAACGGGGGGTGGGGGATGACCGCATCGAGTTTCTGGCTGGCGCCCGACGCGTTGGAGCATCAGGCCATACCGTTCGACGACTACGCCGCGCAGGCGCAGAGCGCGAAGCAGTACCTCGCGGCGCATCCCTTCGATGACACGGGGGATCACCCGGCCTATCGGTTCGCCGCCGAGCGCGCGCGGGAGCTGCGTTCGTCGCTCATCGACTGGTTCGACCATCTCGCGAGCGTCCTCACGGGCGTGGCGGTCGAGTTGCGGTCGGTGGCGGACGAAGGACGCTCGATCGATGCGGAAGAAGCCGCCCGCATCGATGCGTCGGATCCGTCCGTGTACAACGGGAACTCGTCGTCGGCGAGCGAAGTCGTCTCGGACTCGGCGGGCGGGCGCAGCACCGACCTCATGCCCGTCTGGGGGCCGCCCGCGGGCGGCGCGGCACGGTTCTGCGACTTCGGACCGGCCTACGACCACCTCAACGACCTGACGCTGAACCTCGTGCCCGGAGATCTCCTGAGTCCCGTCGAGTGGATCGACACGATCCTCGGCTGGCTGGGTGCCACGCCGCTCCCCGAGACGGTGATGCGCGAGTTCGGAGGGCGCTGGGGTGACCTGCGGGCCTTCGCCGACACGTTGACAGGGCTCAGCCAGCTCATCGACGACATGCGGGGGCACTTGGGCAGTGCGGCATCCTTCATCAAGGTCGCCTGGCAGGGCTACGCCGCCAGTAGCGCGCAGGACTACTTCGACCGGCTCTCCGCGGTGCTCGGCAACGCCGTGCAGGAATTCCAGGATGCGGGCGACGCCTTCGCGTCGTATGCCGACGGGGTCGAGGGGACGGCGGAGGCCGTCAGCAGTGCGCTCTACGGTCTGCTGGACTCGATCCTCATCGCCGCGGTCGCCGCCGGATTGGGAACGGCGACGATCGAGACGGTCGTGGGCGGAATCCTGGGATGGGGGGCCGCGGGAGTGGCGCTGCTCAACGCGGGCCGCCTCGTGGCCGAAGTCAACGACCAGTTGCAGTTCCTCAACGACCTCGGCAACATCCTGGGGTCCATCAGCAACCTCTCCTCCGACCTTTCGGACTTCTCGTCGGAGCTCCCCGTCCCCGCCATGGAGGTCACGAATTGAGCGACGACGCGCGCCGGCCCACCCTCGCCGAGGTGAGCGAAGCCTTCCGAGCGGATCGGGCGGCTTCCTCCAGCGGTCTCGATTTCGCGACCGTTCCGGGGACGGCGCCCGTTCTCGGCATGCTGCGCACGGAGATGCAGCGTCGCCTGCGCGAGGAGCATGCCGACAGCGAGGTCGCCCGTGCGCTGCGCGCCGTGCTCGACGGATCCGCTGAACCGCGGTCGCTGCTCGAGATGCCCGCCTTCGCGCCACCCTCGGCTTTGAGAGATCCCGCCGTGACAGAATCGGTGCGCGCCGCGATGCGCGGCGGGGAGCGTGATGATGCATCTTGACGAAGACTCGGCGGTGGGCTCGATCGCGATCGTCCGCGAGGCGATCGACCGGATCGACGAGCACCTGACGACGCTCGAGAACGAAGCGGCGCGTTTGCAGGCCTCGTGGGACGGCGACGCGCGCGACGCCTTCGCCACGGCGATGCGCGAATGGGACGAATCCGTCCGCGTGCTGCGCGCCGCCGCCGCGACGGCCGGGGAACGGGCGCACGGCGCCGTTCGGCGCTTCGGCGACTTCGATCGGCGTCGAGCCGGAGCGTGGGCGTGATGCGGCGTCGTCTTCTCGCCGCCGCGGTCGTCGCGGTGGGGTTCGCTCTGGCCGGCTGCGCGCCGGCCGCCTCGCCCTCGACCATCACCGTCACCTGGACCGGACCCGACGGCGAAGAGACGGTCACGATGACCCCCGATGTGGTCGAGTGCGACGACACCGGCGCGCGCGGGACGGCGGTGCAGGTGACGCCGCAGGGCACCTTCTCGTTCCGCACGAACGTCGACGAGGGGGCGCGCGGGTCGGTCGGTGTCGGCGCGGACGGCGTGTTGGTCTCCTTCGAATCCGACGACATCGACCTCACCGTCGGCGGTGAGAACGTGTCGGTGGCCTCCAGCGACGGCGAGGCGGCGGTCGTGGAGGGGTGGAAACCCGAGGACGGCATCGTCGAGTCCCCGGACGACGCGACACGCTATCCCGCGACGGTGACCGCGAGTATGCGCTGCGAGTGACGCGCGGCTCCGCCTGACGCCACCCCTCGGCACGCGGTCTCGGCGCGGGACAGCGAAGTGGAAGACTGGATGGATGCGTCCTCCCCAACCCCGTGTCGTCGTGCTCGCCGGTGGAGTCGGGGGGTCGAAGTTCACGCTCGGCGTGCGCGCTGCCCTGCACCGGATCGGCGCCCCCGAGGCCACCGTCGTGGTCAACACCGGTGACGACCTCTGGCTCTCCGGTGTGCGACTTCAACCCGATGTCGACTCGATCACCTACGCCCTCGCCGGGGTCAACGACACCGTGCGCGGCTGGGGTCGCGCGGGCGACACCGAGCGCGTCAACGAGGAACTGCAGGCGTGGGGCGCCGGCTGGCCCTGGTTCACCCTCGGCGATCTCGACCTCGGGACCCACCTCGCGCGCACCGGCTGGCTGCGCGAGGGCCTCACCCCGACCCAGGTGCTCGGTCGGATGGCGCAGCGCTGGCCGCTCGGCATCCGGATGCTGCCCATGACCGACAGCGAGGTCGACACGCACGTGCTGCTCGAAGACGGGCGTCGCCTGCACTTCCAGGAGTGGTGGACGCGCCATCGCGCCCAGCTGACCCCCCGTGCGTTCGAGAACCCCGGGATCACGGATGCCGTGCCCGCCCCGGGAGTGACCGATGCCATCGCGGCGGCCGACGTGGTGCTGCTGGCGCCGTCGAACCCGGTCGTGTCGATCGGTCCGATCCTCGCCGTCCCCGGCATCCGGGAGGCCCTGCGCGCCACCTCGGCGCGGGTCGTCGGAATCTCGCCCATCATCGGCGGCCGCGTCGTGCGCGGGATGGCCGACGTGTGCCTTACGGCGATCGGCGTCGAGACCTCGGCCGCGGCCGTCGCGCGGCACTACGGCGCGCGGTCGGCGGATGGGGTGCTGGACGCGTGGGTGCTCGCCGAGGAGGACGCAGCGTCGGCGGCCCAGGTCGAGGCGGCGGGGATCCACGCGGTCGTGCGGCCGCTGTGGATGAGCGACGACGACGCGTCGGCGGCGATCGCCGAGGCGGCGCTGGGGGCCTGAGCCGCCCGGTCGCGCCCCGTGGTGAGCGCGGAAGAGGAGCTGCGCGGCGGATCCGCGGGTGAGTGGCGGCGGCCGAGGCGCAGGGCCGCGGGGGCCCTGCGGGGGCGGGTCGGGCCGCGGCGGGCCGTGCGCCCGGGTGAGGCTGCGCCGGGGTCGGGCCGCGCCCGACTCAGGCCGCGGCGGACGCCAGTACGGCCGCGGTCCGCGGACCCACGCCGAGGGCGACGGCCTGCGAGAGTTGTACGGCCGTGTCGACGTCGCGGCGCAGCGTCGAATCGCGGGGGACCGCGAGGTCGGCGCAGCCGAGCAGACGGTGGCGCGCGGCGGAGTCGGCGCCGAACGCCGACACCCACACCGCGTTCGGTCGGGCGGTGACGAGCGTGGAGCCGGTGCCCTCGGCATCCGGGACCAGACCCCGCTCCACGCGGCCGGCGAGCTCGAGGGCGGCGTCGAGGTCGTGCGGGGTGAGCGCGGGCACGTCGCCGAGGAGGGCGGCGCGGGCAGTGCCCCGTCCGGCTTCCTCGGCGCCGAGCGCGACCGCGGCATCGAGACCGCGCACGTCTCCCTCGGCGACGACATCGACGGCGGGCCACTGTGCGACGAGGGCCGAGAGCTCGACGTCGTCGGTGACGACGACCACTCGCGAGACGCGCGGGGTCGCTGCGGCGGCCGCGATCGTGTCGAGGGCGAGGGCGCGGGCGAGCGCCTCGCGATCGGAGACGCCCGTCAGGCGCGATTTGCCGATCGCGGCCGGCTTGACCGGCACCACGATCGTCCAGCCGTCACGGATCTCAGGAGTGCTCATCGCATCCATTGTGCGTCGAACCCCGGACATCCGCGGGTGGGGGTAGCGCGGCTCCGCCGATCCGTGCTGCGGATCGCGGTCGCGGCCCGACGCCACCGAGATGACCCCCGTCTCGCGAGACGATGCGGGTGGGGCGCGAATCGCGTGTGATGTCGGCGAACGCGGGTGGTCTCGTTGCCGTCGCCCCGACCGGCGCCCCGGGCCTCAGCCGAAGCGCTTGCGCAGCCGGGGCAGGATCTCCTCGCCGTACATGCGCAGGAAATCCTCCTGGTCGTGTCCGGGGTCGTGGAACACGAGGTGGCGGAAGCCGAGGTCGACGTAGCGTGCGATGCGGTCGACGTGCTCGTCGGGGTCGGTGGAGACGATGAAGCGGGATGCCACGCGCTCGATCGGCAGCTCGTTCGCGAGGCGCTGCATCTCGAGGGGGTCGTGCACGCTCATCTTCTCGTCGGCGGTGAGGGCGAGCGGGGCCCAGAAGCGCGTCTTCTCGAGCGCGGTGTCGTGGTCGGGGTGGTACGAGACCTTGACCTCCATGAGCGTGTCGACGTCGTCGCGGGTGCGACCGGCCTTGGCGAGGCCGTCGTCGAGCGCGGGGAGCAGCTTCTGAGTGTAGAGCTCGGGATCCTTGCCGCTGGTGGTGATGTACCCCTCGGCAATCCGGCCGGCGAGCCGCGTGGCGGCGGGTCCGGAGGCGCCGATGTAGATGGGCACCTTCTGCGCGGGGCGGTCGTAGATGGTGGCATCCTTCACCGAGTAGTAGGTGCCCTCGTAGGTGACCCGCTCGCCCGCCCAGAGCTCGTTGATGATCGTGATGGCTTCTTTCAGACGCTGGAAGCGCTCGGGCGGCTCGGGCCAGTCGAGCCCGAGGGTGACCTCGTTCAGCGCCTCGCCGGTGCCCACCCCCAGGACCACGCGACCCGGGTACATGACCCCGAGGGTGGCGAACACCTGGGCGATGACGCCGGGGTGGTAGCGGAACGTCGGGGTGAGCACGCTCGTTCCGATGATCACCCGCTCGGTGCGGGCGCCGAGGGCGCCGAGCCACGGCAGCGCGTTGGGAGCGTGTCCGCCGTCGTGCATCCAGGGCTGCAGATGATCGGAGAGGAAGACGGAGTCGAAGCCCATCTTCTCCGCGAGCACCCCGAACTCGAGCAGCTCGTTGGGGCCGAACTGCTCGCTCGAGGCCTTGTAACCGAAACGCAGGGGGATGGTCATGGCTGTCTCCTCTAGATGTCGACGCTGGGAAGGGTCGCCCGCACGGGCGCGACGAACTCGGAACCGTCGGTGCCGGCCAGTCTCTCGTGGAACGCCTGCACCGTACCCGGCCACAGCAGTGTCAGGCGCCCCGATCGGTGGTCGACGTACCAGTTGCGGCATCCGCCGGTGAGCCAGGGGGTGGATGCCGCGGCCTCGGCGATCTCGGCGGTGTACGCCGCCTCGGCATCCGGGCGCACTCGCAGCACGCGATCGGTGCGACGGTCGCGCTCGCACAGAGCGCGCACCACGTAGGCGGCCTGCTCCTCGGCCATGAGCACCGCGGAGTTGTGGCCGAGGCTCGCGTTGGGGCCGTTCAAGACGAACAGGTTGGGGAAGCCCGTGACCACCGTGGAGCCGAACGAGGTCATGCCGTCGGACCAGTGCGCCGCGAGCGTGCCCTCCTCGCCGTGCACGAGATCGGCGTAGGGCTGCTGGGCCGAGGCGAAGCCGGTCGCCAGCACGAGCACGTCGGCGTCGTGGCGCGTCCCGCTCGCGGCGGTCAGCGCCGAGCCCTCGACCGACACCAGCGCCGTGGGCTCGAGGGTCACGGCATCCGAGGCGACGGCGGGGTAGAACGCGTCGGACAGCAGGACGCGCTTGCATCCGAAGGCGTAGTCGGGCGTGAGAGCCTCGCGCAGCGCGGGGTCGGCGACCTGCGCGTGCAGGTGCGCGAGAGCGACCTCCCGAGCGGCGGCGGATGCCACGGCGTCGCCCGAGCGGGAGGCGAAGCGCCGCTCGCCCTCGGCGTAGAGCTCCGCCCGCAGGCGCGCGAGGTCACCGGGGTGCGCGGCGAGACGCTCGCGCTCGGCGAGCGGGATCTCGTCGCCGCCGCGCGGCACGATCCACGCCGGGGTGCGCTGGAAGAGCGTGACGTGGGCGGCGCGGCGGGCGAGTTCGGGGACGAGCTGCACGGCGCTCGCGCCGGTGCCGACGACGGCGACGCGTTTTCCGGTGAGGGCGACGTCGTGGTCCCACCGGGCCGAGTGGAACAGGGGACCGTCGAACGACTCGAGTCCGTCGATCGCGGGGACGTGCGGCTCGGTCAGGCGTCCGCAGGCGAGAACCAGGGAGCGGGCGACGACGGGGTCGGCCCCGGTGTCGATCCGCCAGACCGCGTCGGCGGCATCCCACCGCGCCCCGAGGAGGGGGGTGCGCAGTCGCAGGCGATCGCCGAGGTTCTCGCGCTCGGCGACCTCGCGCAGGTACCGCTGGATCTCACCGCCCGCCGCGAACGTGCGGGTCCATCCCGGGTTCGGGTGCGCGGCGAGGCTGTAGAGATGGGCCGGTACATCGCACGCGACACCGGGGTAGGTGTTGTCGCGCCAGGTGCCGCCCACGTCGGACGCGCGTTCGAGCAGCACGATGTCGTCGCGACCGGCCCGCCGCAGAGCGCCGGCCATGGCGAGGCCGGCGAAGCCCGCGCCGACGATCGCGACGTCGACGACTCTCACGCGGGGGCTCCGTCGGGTGCGGGGGTCTCATCGGGCGTCCGGGCCCCGTCGGCGGCGAGGGGGAAGCGCGTGCCGCCGCTGGTCACGACGTACGGCGCCGAGGCATCGGTCACGCGGTAGTCGGTCGTGCGCAGCCGGAACGGCCGCATGAGGCTCCGCGCCAGGCGCTCGGCGGCGGGGACGGGCAGTTCGAGGCCCTGCTCGATCCCGGTGTCAGGCAGCACCCGCCCGTCGTAGAGCGTGCCGCCGAGGTCGTCGCCGCCGGAACGCAGCAGCACGGCAGCGGTGTCGCGGCCGACGCGGGTCCACGGGATCTGCACGTGCGCGATGCTGCCCGAGAGCAGCAGCCGCGAAACCGCGACCATCGCCCGGTGCTCGTCGACCGGCGCCCGCCCCGCCACCAGCGGCACGTCGCCGCCGGGCAGGGGGATCGGCACGAACTCCGCGAAGCCGCGCGTGCGGTCCTGGATCTCGCGCAGGCGCCGCAGGTGGGCGATGCGCTCCTCAGCCGTCTCGACGTGCCCGTAGAAGAGCACCGAGGTCGACCGGAAACCGCTGAGGTGCGCGGCGGTGATGGTCTCGATCCACGCGTCGATCTCGAGATCGCCCGGGGCGACGAGCCCGCGCACGCGCTCGCTGAGCACCTTCACGCCCGTCCCCGGCACGGTGTCGACCCCCGCGGCGTGCATCGCGGCGAGGGCACCGCCGAGGCCGAGACCGCCTCGGTCGGCGAGGTCGCGCACATCGAGGGGGCGGTAGGCGTGCACGTGGATGCCGGGGGCGGCGCCCTTCACGGCCCGCACGAGGTCGAGGTACCCGGCGGGGTCTTCGTCGCCGGGCAGTGCGCCCTGGATGCAGATCTCGGTCGCACCGAGGTCGACGGCATCCACCGCGATGGCCGCGGCGTCGTCGAGGCCGAACTCGCCCGGTGCCGCGCGACCGCCGCGGCGCAGCCCGGACGAGGTGAGGTTGCGGTTCTGCACGAGCGTGATCGGTTCGCCGACGGTGTAGCGGCGGGCGTCGTCGGCGACCGCGGTCAGATCGTCGAGCTCACCGCCCGTTGCGTGCAGCAGGCGGGTCCAGTCGGCGTCGTCGAGCGCGAGAGGGGCGGATGCCGCCCGCTCTGCGAGGCGGCGCACGCCGGGGTCGGGAGAGACGGCGCCGGTGCGGGGCGTGGGCACAGGGCGGGCGGAGGAGGCCGTGGGGGCCGTGGGAGTCACGTCGGCGGCCAGGCCCGCGGCATCCGCCAGGGCCCGGACGGGCGCACGCAGGGCCGGGTCGATCCAGGTCTCGGCTTCTCGCACGAACTCCGGATGCGCTGTCAGACGCTCGCGCAGCGTGTAGCCGTGGGTCGCGGTGGAGGCGGCCAGGTCGTCGATGTGGGGCCAGGGCCGTTCGGGGTTCACGTGATCTGCGGTGAGCGGTGACACTCCGCCCCAGTCGTCGATGCCGGCGGCGACGAGCAGCCCGAGCTCGCGCGGGTCGGAGAGGTTGGGCGGCACCTGCACGCGCATGTCGGGCCCGAGCACGAGCCGCGCGACCGCGACCGCCGCGAGGTACTCCCGCATGTCGGCGTCGGGGGCGCCCTGCATGGCGGTGCGGGGCTTCGCGCGGAAGTTCTGCACGATCACCTCCTGCACGTGGCCGTGGCGGTCGGCGCTCTCGCGGAGAGCGACCAGCGACTCCGCGCGATCGCGGACGGTCTCACCGATGCCGACGAGGATGCCGGTGGTGAACGGGATGCCGGCGGCCCCGGCGTCGTCGATGACCTTCAGGCGCAGGTCCGGGTCTTTGTCGGGCGAGCCGAAGTGCACCTGCCCGGGCTCCTCGAACAGGCGCCGGGAGGTGGTCTCGAGCATCATGCCCATCGACGGGGAGACCGGTCGAAGCACGGCAAGCTCGTCGGGGTGCATGACTCCCGGGTTGGCGTGCACGAGCATCCCGGTCTCGGCGGTGATGAGGCGGGCGATGTGCACGACGTAGTCGATGGTCGAGGCGAAGCCGTGCTCGTCGAGCCACGCCCGGGCCTCGGGCCAGCGCTCCTCGGGGCGGTCGCCCAGGGTGAGCAGCGCCTCTTTGCACCCGAGGGCCTGGCCTTGCCGCACGACCGTGAGCACCTGCTCGGGCGTCATGTACGCGGGCTTGCGCAGCAGCGCGAGCTGGCCGGGGGTGTCGACGAAGATGCAGTAATGGCACCGATCGCGACAGAGCGTCGTGAGCGGCACGAACACCTTGCGCGAATACGTGATGACGCCCGCTCGGCCGGCCCGGTCGAGACCCTCGTCGCGCAGGGCCGCGGCCACCGGGAGAAGGACGTCCAGATCGGCCCCGAGGAGGGTCTCCGTCTCGTCGACGTCGGGCCGGTGACCGGTGCGCACGCGCGCGAGCAGGTCGTCGATCGAGGTGCCTCGGGCCGGTGCGACTCGCGGCGCAGCGCTGCCCGTGCTCATCGCTCCAGGCTATCCCCCCGCTCCGACATCGGGGCCGAGGGGGAGGGGGACCGCGGCCGTCGCGAGCGTGGCGTCCCGGCATCCGTTCCGGCGATCGTTGCCGTCCTGTGAGGTGCCCGGCGGGTCGACGCACCACGACGCTGGCAGGATGGATGGCATGGTGACCCTGCTGCTCGATTCGACGCAGCTCGAGGTCGTGCTCTCGCCGACCGAGCGGGCTCTGTCGTTCCGCAAGACCAACATCGTCGTCCCCCGGGAGCACATCGACCGGGTGCAGCTGACCGACGACGCATGGACCTGGATCCGCGGGGTGCCCAACCCCGGGATCAACCTCCCCGTCGCCGTCGGGGCCGGCACGTGGAAGTCCGCCGGCGGCAACGACTTCGTCATCATCCGGGGGCGCAAGCCCAGTGTGGTCGTCGACCTCGTCGGTCACGACGAGTTCGAGCGCCTGGTGCTCACCACCAAGCACGGGGTGGCGCTGGTGAAGGCGCTGCGCCTCGACGTGGCATCCGAGCCCGAGGACGTCGCCGACATCGTCGCCTGAGCATCCCCCGCTCTCGCCGCGCTCCCGCGCACATGCGCACATGCGCGCCGAGTGTCTAGAACACCCGGACGAAATTTCGTTCCGTCCGGGTTTCCTGGACACTCGGCCGGTGCGGCCGGTGCGGCCGGTGCGGCCGGTGCGGCCGGTGCGACCGGTGCTGCGCGAAGCGCTGGATCAGCCGGCGAACTGCGCCACGGTGTCCCACGCGAGCTTGACGATCAGGATCGACAACGTCACCAGGAACACGATGCGCACGAAGCCGCTGCCGCGACGCGTGGCCATGTGCGCGCCGATGAAACCCCCGGTGATGTTCATCACGGCCATGGCGAGGCCCAGCGCGAGGATGATCTCGCCGTGCACGCCGTACACCGCGAGGGCCGCGAGATTCGTCGTGAGGTTCGCGATCTTGGCGTTCACGCTGGCCTGCAGGAACCCGTAGCCGAGCACGCCCACGATGAGGATGACGAAGAACGAGCCCGTGCCCGGACCCAGGATGCCGTCGTAGAACCCGACCAGCAGACCGATCGCCCCCGCCCGCCAGGCGACGGCCGCCCGGGAGTCGTGGCGCGGGGCGTGCTCGAGACCCATCTTCGGCTTGAACAACGTGTACAGCGCGACGGCCACCACGGCCACGAGCACGATCGGTGTGAGCACCTCGCGCGGGACGAAACGCGACAGCGCCGCACCGACCGTCGAACCGGCGTACGCCCCCGCCACCAGCGGCGCGAGGAGCACGAGCTGCACCCGGATGCGGCGGAGGTACACCCAGCTGGCCGACAGCGTCCCGAAGAACGACGACAGCTTGTTCGTGCCCAAAATGAAGGGTGTCGCGACGTCCTTCGGCACGCCGATGACGAGAGCGGGAAGCTGGATGAGGCCGCCGCCGCCGACCACCGCGTCGACCCACCCGGCGACACCCGCCGCCACGAGCAGCAGGACGAGAGCGGCCACCGAGACGGGGAGCCACTCGGCGATCACCGGTCCATCGAGCACGGTTGATTCTCGCCGCTGCGGGCTGGACCGACAAAAAGCGCAGCTCGGAACGGGTCAGTCGATGTCGCGGCGCCAGGTGGTGAACAGGCCGATCACGAGCAGCACCACGGCGTAGCCGAGCAGCACGAGGCCGCCCATCCACCACTCGAGGGCGTCTGCACCCGCCGTGCCCATCGCACCGAAGATGGTCTGCCCCACGAGCGCGTCGCTCGCGGCGCTGGGGAACCACTTCACGACCTCGCCGAAGCCGTCGACCACTCCGCCCAGGGTGCGGATGATCGGTTCGACGAACAGTGTCACCGCGAGCACGATCACGATCGCGGCGACCTGGTTGCGCACGACCGTGCCGACGCCGATGCCGACCACGGCCCACAGTGCGAACGCCAGCAGCATGCGGCCGACGAGCACCCACGTGTCGGAGGAGGCCAGTTCCGCGTCGATCCCGAAGATGCTCAGCACGCCCGCGCCCGCCGCGATCGCGGCGAGGGAGCCCAGGACGCCGTAGAGCAGGCCGACCAGGATGCCGACGACGAACTTGCCGCCGAGCACGACGCCGCGGCGCGGCGTCGAGAGGAACGTGGGGGTCAGCGTCTTGTGGCGGAACTCGGTGGTCACCATGAGGGTGCCGATGAGCAGGGGGAAGACGTATCCGACCGCGGAGGCCGTGCTGTAGACGAGCGCGGGGACGCCGTCGGCCGACATCGCGGGACCCGTGCCGCCGGAGAGGCGCCCCGAGGCCACGCCGCCGAAGACGAAGGCGAGCAGGCCCGCGGTGAAGGCGACGTAGACCATGAGCACGATGCCCAGCACCCACCAGCCGGCGGTGGTGAACTGCTTGGTGTACTCGGAGCGCGTGGCGGCGAGGAGCGTCATCGCGACACCTCCTGCTCGTGACGGACGAGGTGGTCGTCGTCGGGCGTCTCGCCGCCGTGCGCGACTCCCACCGGGACGATGTCGATCACCCCGGTGGAGGCGACGGCGTACGAGGGGCGGGGGACGTCGTCAGCCTCGGTGCGGGCGGGAGCGGCCGCGACGGGGGCGATGACCGCGACAAGCGCCGTCGACGGGCGAGGCTCGTCGGCGACGCGGTCCTCGGCGGAGGGCGCCGCGTGCACGGGCACCGCGTGCTCGGGCGCCGGCGCGGTCGTGGGGGCGCCCGCCGGTGTCGGGACGGTCGCGGAGGTGGCATCCGTCGTCGGGATCGACGTTCCCCCGGCGCTCGCGTGCACGCGCGCGCCGCTCACGAGTTCGAGGAAGATGTCCTCCAGGCTCGCGCCCTTGCTCTGCAGGTTCGACAGCGCGATGCCCGCAGCGGCGGCCAGGCCGCCGATCTCCACCGGTTCGTGATGGCGGATCGTGAAGCCGTTGCGCAGCAGCTGATAGTCGATTCCCCGCTCGTCGAGCAGCCGCGACAGCGCGGCGCGATCGGGCGAGTCGACCACCGTGGCGTACTCGTCGGGGTCGGCGAGGTCTTCGATACCGCCCTGGAACACGAGGCGGCCGCGCGAGATGATCAGCAGCGCGTCGACGGTCTGCTGCACCTCGGCGAGCAGGTGCGAGGAGATGAGCACCGTGCGTCCCTCTTCGGCGAGATGGCGCAGCAGGGAGCGCATCCAGCGGATGCCCTCGGGGTCGAGACCGTTCGACGGCTCGTCGAGCACCAGCACGCCGGGGTCGCCCAGCAGTGCCGTCGCCAGCCCCAGACGCTGGCGCATCCCGAGTGAGAAGCCGCCGACGCGGCGCCCGGCCACGTCGGCGAGACCGACGAGTCCCAGCACGTCGTCGATGCGGGTGGTGGGCAGGTTCGCGGCGCGGGCGTAGACCTTGAGGTGGTTCGCGGCCGATCGGCCGGGGTGGAAGCTCGACGCCTCGAGGGCCGCGCCCACCGTCTGCAGGGGGGAATCGAGGTCGGCGAACGCCTTGCCGCCGATCGTCGCGGTCCCCGACGTCGGGCGCACGAGCCCGAGCAGCATGCGCAGCGAGGTGGTCTTGCCGGCGCCGTTCGGCCCGAGGAACCCGGTGACCTGACCCGGCTCGATCCGGGCGGAGAGATCGTCGACCGCCGAGACCGCTCCGAAGCGTTTGGTGAGGCCGGTGAGCTCCAGCACCTGTCCGTCGGGCATTCGGCACCTCTCGTTCGGTGAGCGTTCCGTCCATCTTCCCCGATCCGGGGCCGAAAACCCATCCGGCGGCGTGTGTAACGTGGCACCGTGCACGCACAACGATCCGCAGACGACAGCGTCCTCGTGGGGGGTCGTCGCGGCCTCGGCCACCTCACCCTCAACAAGCCCCGCGCGATCAACGCCCTCGACCTGGAGATGATCCGTGCGCTGAACGTCACGCTCGACCGCTGGGAGCGCGACACCGACGTCGACGTCATCCTGCTCGACGGCGCCGGCGACCGGGGCTTCTGCGCGGGTGGTGACGTGCGCGCGCTGCACGAGATGGTCACCGCCGGACGCGTCGACGAGGTGCACGCCTTCTTCCGCGAGGAGTACGCCCTCGACCACCGCATCGCCACGTCGCGCAAGCCCGTGATCGCGATCGCCGACGGCGTCTGCATGGGCGGCGGCATCGGACTGGCCGGTCACGCCGCCATCCGCATCGTCACCGAGCGCTCGCGCCTGGCCATGCCCGAGACGCGCATCGGCTTCACTCCCGACGTGGGCGGCTCGTGGCTGCTCGCCCGTGCCCCCGGCCGCCTCGGCGAGTACCTGGCCCTGACCGGCGGAACGATGGATGCCGCCGACGCGCTGTACGCGGGATTCGCCGAACACATGGTGCCCACCGCCCACCTCGAGGCGCTCTACGAGGCGCTGGAGAACCGGGCCGACCCCTCGAGTCCGACGGAGCTCGTGCTGCTGTTCGACGAGAGTCCGGAGCCGTCGCGCCTAATCGCGGCGCGGGAGTGGATCGACGACGCCTTCGCCGCCGCCGACGTGCCGGCGATCATCTACCGCCTGCGGGCACGGCCCGAGCCCGAGGCGCGCGAGACCGCCGACCTCCTCGCCGCGTCCGCCCCGACGGCGGTGGCGGTGACGCTCGAGGCCGTGCGTCGCGCGCGCGAGCTGCCGTCCCTGCGCGCCGCCCTCGCGCAGGAGTACGGCCTCGTGCTGTGGTTCGCGTTCACGCAACCCGACCTCGTCGAAGGGATCCGCGCGCAGGTCGTCGACAAGGACCGCACGCCGCGATGGACGCCCGCGCGGCTCGAGGAGCTGCCGAGTGGTCGCGTGGCGGAGGCCTTCGCCTATGAGCCGGAGCCGGCGCTGTGGTGACGCGCCGGCGGCCGGGATCGCGCCGGCGATGACCCCTCCGCGGCGCCGCTGGTCGTTCGGTCGAGCCCTCGACGGGTTCTTCTTCGTCTTCGCCGGTCTCGCCGCGTTCTGGCTCGCGTATCTCAGCTTCACCGAGTCGTTCTCGCTCGGATGGGCCGGCATCGCGATGGCGATCGCCTTCTGGGTGCTGCTCGCCTATCTCGTGCTGCCGCGGCTGCA
Source organism: Microbacterium galbum (assembly GCF_032464915.1). Classification (NCBI taxonomy): domain Bacteria; kingdom Bacillati; phylum Actinomycetota; class Actinomycetes; order Micrococcales; family Microbacteriaceae; genus Microbacterium; species Microbacterium galbum. Next base: position 1,693,031 of record NZ_JAWDIS010000001.1, read on the forward strand.
TCGCATCCTCACCGCCATCTACGTCCCCGACTACTTCATGGGGCGTACGCGCACGTCCGACGGGCTGTTGGGCGACCCCGTCAACCTGGCTTTCCTGGGCGAACGGGAGCAGATCGAGGACGTGCTGGCGGACGCCGGCTGGATCGCCGCCGATCCGGTCACCCTGCGCTCCTCGTGGCAGATCATCAGCTCGACCCTGCGACGGCGCAGTTATCCCCGTGCGCCGGTCAGCCCGCTGTTCCTCTTCGGGCACGTGCAGGATCTCGCGTATCAGCAGGAGGTCGCCGGATCCCCCGCGCAGCGGCACCACGTGCGCCTGTGGCGATGCCCCGACGGATGGCTCCTCCCGGGTGGACGCCGCGTCGACTGGCTGGCCGCCGGCACCTTCGATCGCGCGGTCGGCCTCTCGCTGTTCACGCTGCAGGTGACCCACCGGATCGATGCCGACACCGACATCGAGAGGGACCACATCGTGGGCAGCGTCGCCGGGGTCCGCGGGGTGGAGGTCGACGTCATCCGGGACTTCTCGACCGGATACCACTCGCGAAACGGCGGCGGAGACAGCATCACCACCGACGGCGACCTGCCCATCATCGACGTGCGAGCCGTCTCGGCGGTCGGTGGGGAGCGGACACCGTGAACGAGCAGCGGCATCCGCGCAAACGCGTGGCCTTCGAGCCGCCTCTGGATCCCACGGCGGGGGATGCCGCGATGCACCGCCCCACCGCGACCGTCGCGGGAGCGGTGCTCGTCCTCCTCCGCGCCATCGCGGGGGCCCTCTGGGCGGTGAGCGTGGCGTTCTCGCTCCCGCCGTGGCTGCAGCAGATCGCCGGCGCCGCCAGCGGCGATGCGAGCGCGTCGACCGACCCGGAGCTCGCCGCGTTCGCCGACCTCGGTATCGGCACCGCGGTCTTCCTGAGCGTCATGGGCGCCCTCTTCGTGGTGCAGGTGGTGCTCGGCATCCGGATCCTGTTCGGGGGCAACCTGTCGCGCGTGCTCGTCATGCTCATCTCGGTCGGTTCGATCAGCGCGAGTTTCGTGGGCTGGTGGGAGCTGGGGCTCGAGATCACCGTGCGCACCACGCTGCTGACGCTGAGCCTCGACATCCTCGTGCTGCTGGCCCTGTCGAGTCGCGACGCGGCGGCGTACGCGCGGCGCCCGCGCCGGAGCCGCCCCCGGGCGCACGGATCCCGCACAGGCGCGGCGCGTTAGCCTGAGAAGCGCCGCGCCCCGCGGCGGAACGGATGACGCACGTGTTCGACAGTCCTATGTCGTCCTCGGCATACGAGGTGCTCCGCGTCGCGGCCGATGTCGACGACGAGGGCCTGCGCCGCGCCTACCGGGTGCGCCTGCGCGAGACGCACCCCGACACCGGCGGCGACGCCGCCCTGTTCGTGCAGGTGCAGCGGGCATGGGAGCTCGTCGGCACGCCCGAGGCGCGCAGCGCCTACGACCGGGGCCAAGGAGCGGCGACGACCGGGGACTGGGGTGGCGCGCCGACGGCATCCACGCCCTCCCGTCCCGCGGACACCCGCCCGCGCGCGCGGTCGCACGGCCAGCCGGGCGGCTGGCGGCGTGAGCGCTACCTCGACCTGATCCGCGAGTGGGTCGGGCGCGGCGTCGACATCGCCGACCCCTACGACCCGGCGCTCGTGCGCTCGGCGCCGCCGGAGATCCGCCACATCCTCGCGGATGCGCTCGCCGAAGAGGAGACCGCGCGCCTGGTGTCGGAGCTCGGCATGGGGTACACCGTGTGGCACGACGTCTTCGCCGACCGCGACGGGGTGGATCCGGAGCAGAAGATCGACCACCTCGTGCTCGGCCCGAGCGGCCTGTACGCCCTGCTCAGCGAAGACTTCGGCGGCCCGGTCGGGGTACGCCGGGGCGAGATCACCGGTCCGAACGTCATCGGGGCGCCGGTCACGGAGCTCGTCTCCCGCGCCCGCGTCATCGCGCGTTCCGCGGGGGTGCGCTTCAGCGGGGCGATCGTCGTCCTGCCCGACGACGACGTGTTCGACGCGATCACCGAGCTCGGCAAGGTGCGGGGAACCCCCGTCGCGCTGGTCACGCGCAGCGCGCTGACGACGCTGCTGCGTCGCGGCATCACGGGCGCGCGCGAGGTGGGCGGCACCGAGCTGTTCGACATCCGCACGCGTCTGCAGCAGCGGGTCCGCCACGTCTGACCGGTGGTCCGTGTCGCGGAGCGTGCCTAGGGTGGGGGCATGAGTACCGATGAGACCTCGGATGCCACGGCATCCGCCGAGATGAAGCGCAAGTTCCAAGAGGCGCTCGCGAAGAAGAACGGTCAGCAGCGGTCGGGCCAGGCGCACCTCGACGGTCATTCCGCCGTCCAGGGCACGCACGCGGCCGTCACGAAGCGCGAGTTCCGTCGCAAGAGCGGCTGACCCTCCGCCGCCGCGCGAGTCGCCGGGAATCGTCGCCACCGGGCCGTCCGAAGCGACAGAACGTGGCGACTCGCGCGAGCGGGGTCAGCGCAGGGGCGCCTCGAAGAACGCCCGCTCGAGGGCCATCGAGCGGTCGTAGGCCGCGGCCATCGCGGAACGGACGGCGGGGGATGCCGCTCGCGCGGCGGCATCCACGATCCCCGCCGCCTCGGCCGACGACGCCGCGAACACCTCGTCGCCGTAGGCGGTGAGCCAATCGGCGTAGGCGTGGTCGGGGCCGAATGTTCCGCGCCAGCGCGCACCGATGTCGGTGTACAGCACGAAGCAGGGGAGGACCGCCGCCACGAGCACCGCGTACGAGCCCGTGCTCGACGCGGCGTGCAGGTGGTCGGTGTAGTCGAGGGTGGATGCCGCGGGCTCGAGACCCGCGGGGTCGACGTGCGAGCGGTGCAGCTCCGCCTCCTCGGCCAGGCACGACACCGACGCCGCGGCCCAGAAGCGCTGCTCGTCGACCGTGGGCGCGAGGGCCGCGGCGCGGGCGAGGACGCGCGCGTACTCGCGGAGGTAGAGCAGATCCTGGCCGAGGTATCAGGCGAACGCCGCGCGATCGAGGGTGCCGGATGCCAGGCCCCGTACGAAGGCGCAGGCGTCGACGTCGGCGCGGATTCGGGCCGTGGCATCCCACCGCTCGGCGCTCCACGACCGGCCGAGGTCGATGTGCGGGCGCAGCTCGTGCAGGTGGTCGATCGGGCCGTTGCCGTGGCCGACGTGCAGCGCCTCGGCGTGCTCGAGCGCGCCGGTCAGCCAGCGCTTCGCGCGGGTCAGGGCGTCCGGCCACGACAGGCCGTGGGCGGCGAGGGTGGCCATGGCCGACGACAGCGAGCAGCCGGTGCCGTGGGTGTGCCGGGTGTCGACGCGGGGTCCGGCGACCGGATGCACGCCCGAGCCGTCGATGATGGCATCCGGGCTCTGCTCTCCGTCGAGGTGGCCGCCCTTGAGCAGGACGGTCGTGCGGGAGCGCTCGGCGAGAAGCTGCGCCTGAGCGACGGCGGCGTCCCAGGACGCGGCGCGCGGCTCCCCCACGAGCACGGCGAGCTCGGGGAGGTTGGGGGTGACGAGGTGCGCTCGGTGGCAGAGGGCGCGCACGGCTTCTTCGGCGTCGGGGTCGAGCAGGCGGTCGCCGCTGGTGGCGACCATGACCGGGTCGAGCACGACGATCGGCGGCTGCACCTCGGCGAGCCAGCCCTCGACGGTCGCCGCGACCTCGACGGAGCCGAGCATGCCGATCTTGACCGCGTCGATCTCGACGTCGTCGCTGACCGCGCGCAGCTGCGCGTCGAGGAACGCGGTGGGCGGCACGTGCACCTCGCGCACGCCTCGGGTGTTCTGCGCCACGAGCGCCGTGACCGCGGCCATGCCGTAGCCGCCGAAGGCGGCGATCGACTTGAGGTCGGCCTGCACGCCGGCGCCGCCCGTCGGGTCGGTGCCGGCGATGCTCAGGACGCGCGGGCTCACGCTCCCGCCTCCCACTCATCGCGGAGGTCGCGGACGACCGCGCCGGGATCGTCGGCGCCGCTTACCGCCGACACGACGGCCACGCCGGCCGCCCCCGCGCCCCGCAGAGCGGCGACGTCGTCGACGCCGATCCCGCCGATCGCCACGCAGGGCAGGGGAGTGGATGCCGCGAGCGCGGCGAACCCGTCGACGCCGAGCGGGCGCGGGTGGTCGGGTTTGGTGGCGGTGGCGCGGATGACCCCGACGCCGAGGTAGTCCACGGTGTCGGCGGGGAGCGCGGCGGCGGCCGCGAGATGGGCGGGCGTGTTCGCGGTCCACCCGATGAGGGCGTCGGGGCCGAGCAGCGCGCGGGCGGCGTCGACCGGCAGGTCGCTCTGCCCCAGATGGATGCCGTCGACCCGCGCCCCGCGGTCGCGGGCGGCGAGCACGACGTCGAGGCGGTCGTCGACCACGAACGCGCACCGCCCGGCGACGACATCGGCCAGGTCGAGGGCGCGCGCGAACAGCTCGCCGCCCGTGGCGATCTTGTCGCGCAGCTGCACGACGGTCACCCCCGCGGTGACCGCAGCATCGACGATGTCGCGCAGTCGGGCGAAGGGCACGCGATGATCGGTGACGAGGTGCAGCGAGAGGTCGCGGGTCATCGTCGGACCCCTGTCTCGACGGTGTCGGCTCGTTCCGTCTCGATGCCGACCGATCGCAGGTCGGACGGCTCGAGCGCGGCCAGCTCGTCGAGGAAGGCGACGGCGAACGACCCCGGACCGCGGGAGACGGATGCCGCCCGCTCCGACGCGATCGCCCAGACCGCGCTCGCGGCGATCGCCGCATCGAACGGTGCGGTCACCGCCGAGAGGGCCGCCATCGCCGCGCCGAGGGCGCAGCCGCCGCCGGTGACCCGGGTGAGCAGGACACTGCCGCCGATCACGCGCACTGTGCGCTCGGCATCCACGATGAGGTCGACCTCTCCCGACACGGCGACGGTCGCTCCCGTCTCCCGCGCCAGGGCTCGGGCGGCTTCGAGGGCGTCGTCGGGCGAGTCGGTCGCGTCGACGCCGCGGCCGCCCGCTCCCGATCCGGCGAGGGCGAGGATCTCGGAGGCGTTGCCGCGGATGATCGCCGGCCGTGCGGCGAGCAGCTCACGGGCGAGGGCGGTGCGGACCGGCAGGGCGCCGACGGCGACGGGGTCGAGCACCCACGGGGTGCCGGCGCCCACGGCCTCGCGGGCGGCATCCCGCTGCTCGGCGGTCGGGGTGCCGAGGTTCACCAGCACTCCGCCCGCGACGCCCGCGAACAGACCCGCCTCGCCGGGGATGTCGCACATGGCGGGGGCGGCGCCGAGGGCGAGCAGTGCATTGGCGGTGAAGTTCGTCACCACCGCGTTCGTGATGCACTGCGTCAGCGGAGCGGCCCGACGGAGGGCCTCGAGGCTTTCGGCGGGGGCGGGCCCCGCGGGGGTGGACGGAGACGACGACGTGCGAACGACCATTCGCGACATCCCTTCGCTAGTACGAACTAGATCAGGTTCGACGGGTGTGTTCTCAGCCCTGGCGGGCACCCCGTGTCACTGCGGGCGACGCTAGCACAGGGGGTGCCGATCCCCGGGGCGAGCGGCAGGGTGAGGGGATGCTCGCGGGCATCCGTCGCCGGAAGTCCCGGGGAGCGCGGCGTCGCGTGTGCGCATGGGGGCCAAGGCGGACGCGTGATGCGTGTGCGAGGGCGAGCGCGAGTCCGGCTGTCCCGGGCGCGCTCACTTCCCCGAGGGTTCGTGAGGGGTTGGTGGACGGTCTCGCAAAGATCAGAACGGCGCGGGAGCCTCATCCGGATCGGGTGGCGCGAGGTCGTCGGGAAGGAAACGGACCGCGGGGGAATAGGGCAACGGTTCGTCGGTGTACGTACGGCCGGTCGGCGAGGTCCACTCGAGGACTCCGCCGGGGAGTTGTCGAACTTTCCAGCGCGTGAACTGTTTCTGCGTGTGATGGCGCTGGCACAGATGGGCGAGATTGGCGACGGCGGTGGGGCCGCCCAGAGCATGGTCGACGGTGTGGTCGACCTCGCAGCGGACGGCGGGCACGATGCAGCCGGGCCACCGGCAGTGCCGGTCACGCGCCCGGAGGTTGCGGTCGATCGCAGACGTGCGGTGATATGTGTCCGTGTGGAGCACGGCGCCGGTGACGGGGTGGGTGAGGACGCGGTCCCACGGGGTGGCTGTGGACTCCGCGAGCGTGCGGGCGGTGTGCGCGTCGACGGGTCCGTGCCCGACCAAGTGAGCAGGATCGGCGTTCTCGGTGCCGGGGTCGAGGATGCTGAGTGCGGGCACCACCACCTGCACGCGCGCGCGAATGGCGCCGAGGGTTCCCGGGCCGTCATCCCCGCGGGTGGGGTCGGCCTCGGGGGCCGCCGTGAGGAGGAGATCGGCGAGGATGTCGGCGCGCAGCTGCGCGGTGGTGCGCTCGTCGGCGAGAGCGGTCGGCACGGGGGCGGTACCCGCATCGCGATGATCGATGACGGTGCGGGCCTGCTGAGTCAGTCGGTCGTGGATGCCGACGGCGAGGACCGTGGGAAGGGTGGCGATGAGATCGGACATGCCGTCGGCCCCCGTGACGACGCGTACGCCGCGGGTCTCTCGCCCGCGCGCGTGACGTTCGGTGAGGGTTGTGGAGTGAAGCTGCTCCGCCAGCACGGCCAGGCGGGAGCGGAGTCGGCCGGGGCTGAGCCCGGGTGCAAGCGCGACGGCGAGCCTGTCGAGCTTGTTGCGCGTGTCGGGCGGGATCTCGCCGCCGATGTCGGCGATGACGTGCGCGTGGGTGCGACGGAGAAGGCCCGCCTCCCATGCGGCGAGGGTCGCGGGATAGTCGTCGACCAGGGTCATCGCGCGGATGATCTGACGCTGGAGCGACCGATCGGAGAGGCTCTCGGCCGCGGCGAGTTCCGACGCGATCTCGCGCAGCGCCAACTCGGCCGCACGCGACGAGGCGCGCTGGCCGGCCATCACGTCGAGGGCGAGGTGCCCGGCTTCGGCGAGGGCGCGGGTGCGGGCGACTTCGGCGGCCGCCAGGCTCTTTCCTGCTCGCACGACCTCGTCGAGCACCGCGGACAGGGGCCGCGCCGGCCCGTCCGAGGTCGAGAGGGAGGTCTCATCGTGCATGTGTGCATGCTACCGGGGACCTCCGACATTACCCCAGGTCAAGAGGCTCTTCTGTGGATAGATCGCTCGAGCGCTGGGTTGGGGAGGAGGGCTCGCTGCCCGGCTTCCTCGGCCGTCTACCGCATCGCAGCCCGGACGGACCGCCCACCGGGCTCCCGACCGTGGCATCGCCGCTCCTCACGCGACCGGCGACGGCTCCGTCGCCCACCGAGCGCCGCCCGGATGCGCAACCGCCGACCACCCCATCGCCGCGCCGAAACCCCGCTCCCTCACCCCGCGCCGAGGGCCGCGCGCACCAGAGCCACCGCGTCCGTCGGCGAGACGCCCAGACTCCGGACCGTATCGGCGTACGTCTTCGCCGCCTGAGCGGCGCGCGTCGCCGCCGCGTCGCCGCCGCGGACGATCGTGCCGGCGCGACCGCGGGTCTCGACGTACCCGGCCTCCTCGAGCTCGCGGTACGCCCGGGCGACGGTGTTGGCGGCGAGGCCCAGCTCGGCGGCGAGGGTGCGGACCGGCGGCAGGCGCGTCCCCGCGACGAGGGAACCGTCATCGATCGCGGCGATCACCTGCGCCCGCACCTGCTCGTACGGCGGGGTGGGCGATTCGGCATCCACGGAGAACTGCATGGGTCAGTCGTTCACCCCGAACAGGTCGAGCGGGTGGGTCAGACGCCACCACGGGCTCGGCGGCTCGATCTCCGCCGCGAGTCGCACGTCGACGGTGGACGCGTCGACCGGCCCGGTCGCCGTGAAGGCCCCGACCGTCTCGCCCTCGTCGCGTGCTTCGCCGAGATCGAAGCGCGTGGAGGTCTGCGCGCTGGCGCCGTTCCACAGCACCACGGTCGCGTCGTCGGCGGTGACCAGATCGATGTCGTCGCTCCAGAGCGTCTCGACCTTGCCGACGACGGTTCCCGCGGTCACGGACGGGCTCGGCTGCAGCTCCTCCTCGAGGCGCGTGAAGAGGTCGCGAGTGGCCTGGTTGCGCGTGTCGGGTCCGGGCTGGCCGAGCACCGCCGCGTAAGCCCGGACCGTCGTCCCGGCGACCGTGATGTCTTTCGCGGTCAGGAGGTTCCACGCATCGAGGGTGCCGGTCTTGACCCCCACCACGCCGGGATCGCCCAGGAGCGCATTGCCGTTCTTGAAGGTGCCCGCACCCGGGAGGGTCAACTCCGGAGTGCGCACGATCTCCGCGATCACGGGGTTGGCCAGGGCCCGTTCGGCGAGCGCGATGAGGGCCGCGGGCGTCGCGGCGTTCCCCGCTTCGATGCCCGTGGGGTTGACGATCGTGATGCCGTCGATGCCCCGCTCGGTGAGGTAGGTGTTCGCGGCGGCCGAGAACGCGGCATCCGTACCGAAGAGATCGGATGCCAGGCGCTGGGCGTAGTTGTTCGCCGAGGCGATCAGCATGCCCTGCAGCATCTGCAGCTGCGTGAGGCTTCCGTCGACGGGCACGTCGAGGGAGGATTCGCCGCGGGCGCGGTACTGCCAGTAGTCGGCGCTGTCGGCCTGGGTGAAGGCGTACGTCTTGCCCTGCTCGCCGGGTGCCAGGGGCAGGCGGTCGAGCACCACGAGCGCGGTGACCACCTTCGTGATGCTCGCGATCGACTCGGGCGCGCTCGCCGCCGATGACAGGGTGCCGGGCACGCCGTCGATCGCGATCGCCGCCTCTCCGTCGGCGGGCCACGCCGGCTGCGCCGCGGGCGCCGCCGCGGGCTCGACCGCGACCGCGCGGGTCGTGGGCTGCACGGCGTTCAGCGGCCACAGCAGGGTTGTGGCGACGTACGCGGCGAGCATGAGCACGAGCAGCACCGGGGGCACGACCGTGGCGGGCCGGAGTCGTCGGCGACGCGCGCCGGAGAGCAGGTCGGCCTGTCGACTCGTCGCGCCCGACACGATGAAGGTCGGCGACGGACGCGGCGCCGACGCCTCGCCCGGATCGACCCACGACAGGGCTCCGAGCAGGACGGGGGCGTCAGCGGACGTCGGAGCAGCAGCCGTCGGCGCAGGGGCGGGCATGGTCGCCGGCGCGTCCGGCGCCAGGGCGACTCCCGGGACTGACGGCGCCGGGTCGGCTCCCGGAACGGACGGCGCCGGTGCGGGTACCGAGGTGGTCGCGGCGTCACCGCTCGCCGGAGCGTCCGTGACGTCGGCGCCCGCCGGGCTCTCGGCATCCGTCGGGCTCTCGAGCGACGACTCGGCCGGGTCGCGCTGCGCGCGCCTCGCGGCCGGGGTCTGCTCGTGCACCCGCCCACGCTACCCCGGCCGCCTGTCTATACTCTTCAGCACAACCACGGGAGTCCGGTGAGCCGGGCTGAGAGGAAGCGAATCCACGCTTCGACCGTCGAACCTGATCCGGATCATGCCGGCGCAGGGAGGAGATCACATGCACACGTCCACGTCTGCCCGCACGGCCCCCGCTTCAGCCGCGTTCGCCGGGAACCGCTTCCGCTGGCGCGTCGTCGACATCGTCGTCGCCGCCGTCCTGGGCGTCGCGATCGGCCTCGTCTTCTGGGGGTGGAACACCGTCGGCGGGATCTGGTTCGGAGCCATGGATGCCGTGACCCCCGGCCTCGGCGGGATCGCCGTGGGCATCTGGCTCCTCGGCGGCGTGGTCGGTGGCCTCATCATCCGCAAGCCCGGTGCCGCGCTGCTCGTCGAGCTGATCGCGGCGATCGTCTCGGCCCTCATCGGCAACGTCTGGGGCATCACCACGATCTTCTCGGGTCTCGCGCAGGGCCTCGGCGCGGAGCTGATCTTCCTCGCCTTCCTCTACCTGCGCTTCACGCTCCCGGTCGCGATGCTCGCCGGCGCCGGCGCGGGGATCGGCGCGTGGGTGCTGGAGCTGTTCCTGACGCCGAACATCGTCAAGTCGCTCGAGTTCAACCTCATCTACCTCGGCACGCTCGTGGTTTCGGGCGCCGTGCTGGCGGGCGTGGTGGGCTGGTTCCTCGTGCGCGCGCTCGCCGCCACGGGCGCCCTGAGCCGATTCGCCGCGGGGCGGGAAGCACGCCGCGACGTCTGATGGCGCATCCCGCACGCGTCGACGTCGAGGGGTGGGGCTGGCGCTACGCCGGTCGCCGGCTGCCCGCGACGCGCGGGGTCGACCTGCGCATCGAACCGGGGGAGCGGGTGCTGCTGCTTGGTGCCTCGGGCGCCGGCAAGTCGACTCTCCTCGCCGGCCTCGCGGGGCTCCTCGGCGGCAGCGACGAGGGTGAGGCGACCGGTCGCATCGTCGTCGACGGACAGGCGCCCGAGGCCCAGCGCGGCCGCATCGGCCTCGTCCTGCAGGACCCCGAGTCGGGCATCGTCCTGTCGAAGGTCGGTGACGACGTCGCCTTCGGCTGCGAGAACCTGGGTGTGCCCGCGGCCGAGATCCGGGCGCGGGTCGCCGAGGCCGTGGCATCCGTCGGGCTCGCCGTTCCCCTCGACCGCCCGACCAAGGCGCTCTCGGGCGGGCAGAAGCAGCGTCTCGCCCTGGCCGGCGTGCTCGCGATGCGCCCGGGGCTGCTGCTGCTCGACGAGCCCACGGCCAACCTCGATCCGGTGGGCGTCGCCGAGGTGCGCACCGCCGTCGAGCGGGTGGTCGAGAGCGAGGGGACGACCCTCGTGCTCATCGAGCACCGCACCGCCGTGTGGGCGGACCTCATGACGCGCGTGGTGGTGCTCGCCCCGGGCGGCGGCGTGCTGGCCGACGGCCCGCCCGACCGCGTCTTCGCCGAGCACGGCGATGCCCTCGCCGCCGCGGGGGTGTGGGTACCGGGGCGCCCGGTCGACCTCCCCGTCCTGCCGCCGGTCGATCGGAGGGATGCCGTGCTCTCGGCCCGCGGACTGTCGATCGGGCGCGAGAGGCGCGCCGTCGTGGCATCCGGGCTCGAGGTCGGGATCCCCGCCGGCGCGGGCACCGTGGTCACGGGACCGAACGGCGTCGGGAAATCGACGCTCGCCCTCACCCTCGCGGGACTGCTGCCGGAACTCGCCGGGGAAGTGATCGCGGCGCCCTCGCTCTCCGTGCGCGGGATCTCCCGGCCGTCCCGGTGGCGGTCCACCGAGCTGCTGACGCGCATCGGCACGGTCTTCCAGGAACCGGAGCACCAGTTCCTCGCCTCGACCCTGCGCGACGAGCTCGCCGTCGCCTCGCGGGCTCTCAAGCGGTCGGCGGCCGAGGTCGATGCGATCGTCGACGAACTGCTCGAGCGGTTGGATCTGGCATCCCTCGCCCTGGCGAACCCCTTCACGCTGTCAGGCGGACAGAAGCGGCGCCTGTCGGTGGCGACCGTGCTCGCGGCGTCTCCCGAGGTCATCGTGCTCGACGAGCCGACGTTCGGCCAGGACCGCCGGGGGTGGACCGAGCTCGTCGCGCTGCTGCAGCGGGAGATCTCGCGGGGACGCACGGTCGTCGCCGTCACCCACGACGCCGACGTGGTGCGCCACCTCGGTCAGCATCGGATCGTCCTGGGGGATGCCGCATGAGCCGCGCCGCGGAGACGGTGCCGGTGCGGGAGCGGTCCGCGTGGCTCGACGGGGTGAACCCGGTCGCCAAGGTGCTCGTCGCGCTGGTGCTGGCCGTGCCGTTGCTGGTCACCCTCGACGCGGTGAGCGCGAGTACCGCCCTCGTGCTCGAACTGCTGTGCGTACCGCTGACCGGACTGTCGTACGCGCTGGTGCTCCGGCGGCTCGTGCCCGTGCTGGTGTTCGCCCCCGTCGCGGCGATCAGCATGCTCCTCTACGCCCGCCCCGAGGGGACCGTCTACGCCACCTTCCTCTTCGCCACGGTGAGTGACGGGTCGATCGCCCTCAGCGTCGCGGTGCTGCTGCGCGTGATCGTGCTGGCGCTGCCGATGATCCTGCTCTTCGCCCGCACCGACCCCACGGAACTCGCCGATGCGCTCGCGCAGGTGGCGAAACTGCCGAGTCGCTTCGTGCTCGGCGTGCTCGCGGGAGCGCGCACGGTGGGGCTGTTCGTCGACGACTGGCGAACGATGGCCCTCGCCCGTCGCGCGCGCGGCGTGGGCGATCGCGGCGCGCTGCGGCGGTTCTTCTCGATGGCCTTCGTGCTGCTGGTGTTCGCGGTGCGCCGCGGAACGAAGCTCGCCACGGCGATGGAGGCCCGGGGATTCGGCGCCGACGTCGAGCGCACGTGGGCGCGGCCCTCGGCCCTCTCGGCTCGGGATGCCGTCGCCGTCGGTTCAGCGGCGCTGCTCGTCGCTGCGGCGCTCGGGGTGGCGGTGGCGACGGGGGCGTTCCGTGTGGTGGGGACGTAACGACCCTGCCCCGTCGAGTGTCCAGGAAACGCCGTGCCCCGCGGAGTCGAGGCGGCGTGTGGTGGACACTCGACGCGCGCGGGGCGGACGGTCTGCGGGTCAGAACACGTACTCGAAGCACAGCGAGCGCGGCATCGTCTCGACGTAGGGCTCGTACACCGGGATGGGGGTGAAGCCCGACGCGGCGTACATGCGCAGCGACTCGGGTTGCATCCTGCCGCTCTGCAGGATCACGCGGGACGCGCCGCCGCGGCGGGCGAGGTCGACGACCTGGGCGGTCAGTGCTCTCCCGACGCCGCGCCGACGGGCGGTGTCGCGCACGATCAGGCGCTTGAGTTCCCACTCGTCGCCGAGGCGCCGCAGCATCACGTGGCCGATCGGGCTGTCGTCGGCGTCGATCGCGAGCAGTGTCGCAACGATCTGCTCGCGATGCACGGCCAGCGCGGCGGTCCGCTTCGCGGCGAACTCGGGGGTGTCGTCGGCGTCGGCCTCGCGGTACCGCTCGTCGAGATCGTCGTCGAGGATGCCACGCAGGTACACGGCACGAGGGTCGTCGACGTCGACGGACTCGAGGTGGAAGGCGGGGGCGTTCACTCGTCGAGCCTAGCTTCGCGCTCGTCGCGGATGGACGCGCCGTGGCCGCGAGGCGACCCGATGGCGGGCCGCCGCACCCGCACGGCGCGTCGCGGACGCCGTCGATGCGGCGAGGCAGAATGAGGAGGGGGGAGGTGCGCAACGTGGAGCTCGCGCTGGGATTGGTGGCGGTGAGCGCGGCCGTCGCGACGGTCGTGTTCTTCGTCGCGATGCCGCGCATCGGAACCCCGGGCCGCACCACGCTCTTCCTGCGCTTCGCCGCCGTCGCCGGAGTGTGCGCCGTCGGATCGAGCGCGATGTACTTCATCTACACGGCGGGCGGTGGCATCCTGAGCCTCGTCCTGGGGGACGTGGCGATGGTGCTCGCGCCGTCGCTCCTGCTCGTCGCGGTGAGCGTCCTCGACGGCCGCAGCGCCCGGCGCACCTCGGCGGCCGTCGTCGCCCTGGCGCTGCTCGTGGCGATCATCACCGCGATCGTGCCGCTGCCCGGATCGCTCGCCGTCAAGGCCCTCGCGCTCGCACTCGCGTGCGGGGCCTGCGCCATCGCCGCGTTCCGTGCCGACATCGACCCGCTCGCGCCGGTGCGACTCATCGCCGTGACGACGGCGGTGTTCGCCGTCTACTGCGTCGTCCGGGTCGTCGTCGGAGCTGTCGCGGGATGGGACTCGCTCGTCTACCTCGTGGGCTTCTCCTACGCCCCGGCGACGGTGCTGGGCGCCGCGGCGGTGGTTCTGTGCGGGGCGGCCGTCATCCGCCTGCGTTTCGGTGCACACGCACACGAGAAGGAGGTCGAGTGCCCCAACGGCTCGCTCGTCGTCGTCGGAGACTGGGAGCTGGCCGTCGCGGCGTACGGCGCGGATCGCGTGCACGAACTCGTCGGTCAACTCCGACAGGCGGCTCGCGGCCTCGACCCTCGAGCGCTCGAGGTTCCGCGCGGCGTGGAGCTGACGATCCCCGACCCGCTGTCGACGGTCAGCACCTGCCTGAAGAGCGACTACGGCTGGAAGGCCGAAGACGTGATCCTGCTCGTCGACGGCACCTCGACCGCGGCGATCCGGACGCAGACCGGCACCGTCCAGCGCCGGCGGTGGTGGGGGCTCAGGCGATCCTGAGTCTCGGCTAGGGTGGGACCCGGTTTCAGCTTTCGAAGGAGAACGCATGGATGTCTCAGGAGCCTCCGCCCTCGTCACCGGCGGTGCCTCGGGCTTGGGTCTCGCCACCGCGCGACGCCTCGCAGGTGCCGGCGCGCACGTCACCATCGTCGACCTGCCCTCGTCGTCCGGCGCCGAGATCGCGGACGAGCTGGAAGGCGCCTTCGCCGCGGCCGATGTCACCGACCCGGAACAGATCGCCGCGGCCGCAGCCCGGGCGGCCGAGGCCGGCCCGCTCCGCGTGGTCGTGAACTGCGCCGGGATCGCCCCTCCCGCGAAGGTGCTCGACCGCGACGGAGCGCCCTCGTCGCTCGCCGACTTCGAGCGCGTCATCCGCGTCAACCTCCTCGGCACCTACAACGTCATCGCGCAGGCCTCCGCCGTCATGGCGAAGACCGATCCGACCGAGGGGGGTGACCGGGGCGTCATCGTCAGCACCGCGAGCGTCGCCGCGTTCGACGGCCAGATCGGCCAGCCGGCGTACTCGGCGAGCAAGGGCGGCGTGCACGCGATGACGTTGCCGATCGCCCGGGAGCTCGCGCGCCACGGCATCCGGGTGTGCACCATCGCGCCGGGCATCATGGAGACCCCGATGTTGAAGGGGCTGCCGCAGGCCGCGCAGGATTCGCTCGGTCAGCAGGTGCCCTACCCCTCGCGCCTCGGCGCCCCCGACGAGTACGCGCGACTCGTCCTCGCGATCGTCGACAACGGCTACCTCAACGGCGAGACGATCCGCCTCGACGGCGCGATCCGGATGGCTCCGAAATGACCGACGGCATCCTGCTCCACGTCGAGGGCGGGCTCGCCCGGGTCACCTTCGACCGCCCCGCCTCGCTGAACGCGATGGACTTCCCCATGGCCCGCCGCTGGCGCGAGGTCGCGCACGAGGTCACCTCCGACGCGTCGGTCGGGGCGGTGATCCTGGATGCCAGCGGCCCCGCGTTCTGCGCCGGCGGCGACGTGGTCGCGATGTCGACGAGCGGATCCTCCGGCGCCGAGGTGACCGAGACCGCCCGGGCCATCCACGACGGCATCCGCACCTTCGCCGAGGCGCCGCTGCCGATGGTCGCGGCCGTGCAGGGCGCCGTCGCGGGCGGCGGCCTCGGCCTCATGCTCACGGCCGATTACGTCGTCGCGAGCGAGAACGCGCGCTTCGTCAGCCGCTACGCCAACATCGGCCTCACCCCCGACCTCGGCGTCTCCACGCTTCTGCCCGCGGCGATCGGGCAGCGCCGCGCGCTGCAGCTGCTGCTGCAGGACCGGATGCTGGATGCCGCGGAGGCCCAGGACTGGGGCCTCGTCGCCGAGGTCGTGGCATCCGCCGACCTCGCGTCGCGGGTCGAGCAGATCGCCCGCTCCTGGCTCGACGGCGCGACCGCCGCCTTCGGGCAGGCGACGCGTCTCGTGCGAGTGGGCGCGGCGCGGACGTTCGCCGAGAACCTCGACGACGAAGCCGCCACGATCGGCGCGGCCTTCGACACCCCCGAGGCGCGGGCGCGGGTCGCCGCGTTCGCCGCCGCCTCCGCGAAAGGACGCTCGTGACGCTCTCCGGAAAGACCATCCTCATGTCGGGCGGCAGCCGCGGCATCGGCCTCGCGATCGCGCTGCGCGCGGCCCGCGACGGAGCGAACATCGCGATGCTCGCCAAGACCGACACCCCGCACCCGAAGCTCGAGGGGACCGTGCACACCGCCGCCGAGGCGATCCGCGCGGCGGGCGGTCGCGCGCTGCCCATCGTCGGCGACGTGCGGGACGAGGCATCCATCACCGAAGCCGTGATACGCACGGTGGGGGAGTTCGGCGGCATCGACATCGTCGTCAACAACGCCAGCGTGATCGACCTCTCGGGCTCGCTCGAGCTCGCGACGAAGAAGTACGACCTCATGCAGGACGTCAACGTGCGCGGCACCTTCCTGCTTTCGCGCGCGGCGATCCCGCAGCTGAAGCAGGCCGAGAACCCGCATATCCTCTCGCTGTCGCCGCCCCTGAACGTCTCGGCGAAGTGGCTGGGCGCGCACACGGGGTACAGCCTCGCGAAGTTCGGCATGACGATGGCGACGCTGGGCCTCGCCTCCGAGTTCGCCGGCGACGGGATCGCCGCGAACACCCTCTGGCCGCGCACGACGATCGCGACCGCCGCCGTGCAGAACGTCATCGGCGGGGACCGTCTCATGCGCGTGTCGAGGACACCCGAGATCTACGCGGATGCCGCGTACGAGGTGTTGACCGCGCCGGCGCGCGAGCGGAGCGGGCAGACGCTCATCGTCGAGGACGTGCTTCTCGCCGCCGGGGTCACCGACTTCTCCGGCTACGCCGCGGTGCCCGGGACGCCGGATGAGGCGATGTACCCGGACATCTTCTTGGACTGACGCGGAGTCTGGTCCCTCCGACGGGCTCGGGGACCGGGGCTGCGGAGCCGGTCCCTTCGACGGGCTCGGGGACCCGCGCGGGCCTCAGATCAGGCCGAGCTCGGCGAACGCGTTATGGACCCCGTCGTCGAGCACGGCGGTGGTGATGCGACCCGCGAGGCGCTGCAGCTCCGGCACCGCGTTGCCCATCGCGACCGGCGTGCCGACGACCTCGAACATCTCGACGTCGTTCCAGCTGTCGCCGATTCCGATGGCATCCGCGGCCGACAGGCCCAGCTGGGCGAGGACGGACGTGATCGCGGAGCCCTTGGTCACCCCGGCCTGCCCGATCTCGCCGTTCGACCCGCCGGGCAGGGGAATCGACCCCGGGATGACGTGGAACCCGTCGCCGAGCGCCGCAGCAGCGTGGGCGACGGTGTCGGTCGAGGGGCTGACGAACACGGCCTTCGCGACCGCGTCACGGTCGACGTCCGACACGGGGCGCGGTTCGCGCCACAGCGGCTGCTCGGCCGGCAGGCCCTGGGCCTCGAGCTCGGCGGCGCGCTGCGCGTGACGCTCGCGTCGGTATTCCGTCATGACCGGCCCCATGCCGTCGCTGGCATACACGCCGCCGTGGGTCTGGAGGAAGTAGTGGATGCCGTGGGCCTCGAAGTAGCGTTCGAGGGCCTCGACGTCGTTCCGCGGCATCGGGCGTTCCACGATGAGCTCATCGTCGCGCATCGCGTAGGCGCCCCCGTTCGTGATGGCTCCGTCGAAGCCGATCGCGAGCACGTCGGGATGGATGTCGCCCGCCGACCGCCCGGTCGAGAGCCACACGAGGTGGCCGTTCTCGCGCGCGCGGCGGATCGCCGTCGCGGTCGAGGGGGCGATCACGGAGCCGTGCTCGAGGATCGTGCCGTCGACGTCGAGGAAGGCGATGCGGGTCATGTGCGCTCCAGGGAGGATCGACTGCGGGCCGTGCGGCTCGGGCCGATCCGGTCGGGGGAAGGGGTGCGTGGGGGTGCGCCACCGCGGGGCGCTGCCGTGGTCACCGTATCGCGATCCGTCCCGGGGGAGCGCCGGGTGGTCCGGCATCCATCGCTCATCGTGTACAGTCGCCGGTGGACATGTGACTGGTCATGCAGGCAGGATCCGAACGCAGTGCGAGAGCACCGCCTTCGGGTCCTTTTTTGTTGCCCGGGCGGCATCGGAGTCGATGCCGCGACGCGTGTCCTTCGAACCAAGGAAGGACTTCGATGACCACCCAGGACAGCTCCCGCGCGATCCTCGAGCACGTCGGGGGAGCGGCCAACGTCGCGGCGCTCCACCACTGCTCGACCCGTCTGCGGTTCACCCTCGCCGACGAGAGCCGCGCCGACGAGGCCGCGCTCAAAGCCACTCCCGGCGTCATCGGCGTCGTCACCGGCACGCAGACCCAGGTCATCGTGGGCTCGGGCGTCGCGGACTACTTCCGCGAGATCGAGAAGCTCCGCAGCGGCGGCACCGGCACCCGGGCGGGTGCGCGGGTCGAGGCCGCGAAGCCGAAACCGACGCTCAAGCGCGCCGGGGCGGTGACGATGGACTTCGTCGTCGGCGTGTTCACCCCGATCATCCCCGCCGTCGCGGGTGCGGGCATCTTCAAGTCGTTCCTCATCCTCGCGGTGGCCCTCGGCTGGCTG
Organism: Microbacterium galbum; assembly: GCF_032464915.1. Classification (NCBI taxonomy): domain Bacteria; kingdom Bacillati; phylum Actinomycetota; class Actinomycetes; order Micrococcales; family Microbacteriaceae; genus Microbacterium; species Microbacterium galbum. The sequence goes on from NZ_JAWDIS010000001.1 coordinate 1,711,128, forward strand.
CAGACGACTGATCAGACCTATCAGGTGCTCACCGCGATCCCCGACGCGGTCTTCTTCTTCCTGCCGCTGCTCGTCACCTATACCGCGGCGAAGAAACTCGACACGAACATCCCGCTCGCCCTGGGCATCGTGGGTCTGCTCGTCTTCCCGACGTTCGCCGGCCTGCTGACGCAGGAGGGCGGTGTGGCCCTCTTCGGACTGACCGTCCCCGCCATCGCCTACAACGCTCAGGTCTTCCCGCCGATCCTCGCCGTGCTGCTGCTGGCGGTGGTCGAGCGTCTCGCGCGCCGCATCAGCCCGAGCGTCATCAGCACGTTCCTCGTCCCGCTGATCTGCTTCATCGTCGTCGCCCCCGCCACGATCTTCCTGCTCGGCCCGCTCGGCTTCTTCCTCGGAACGCTGCTGACGGGTGCGATGCTCTGGCTCTACGGCACGCTCGGCTGGATCGCCGTGGCCCTGATGGCCGCAGCCCTGCCGTTCATCGTCTCGGTGGGCATGCACAAGGCCTTCATCCCGCCGACGGTGGCCACCATGGCATCCGCGGGTCGGGAGAGCTTCTACCTCGTCGCCTCCCTCGCGCACAACCTCGCCGAGGCCGGATCGAGCCTCGCGATCGCCGTGCGCACGAAGAACAAGACGCTGCGGGGAACCGCGATCTCCTCGGGGATCTCGGCCTTCTTCGGTATCACGGAGCCTGCCCTGTACGGCGTCACCCTGCAGAACCGTCGCGCGATCGTCTCGGTCGTCATCGGCGCGTTCGTCGGCGGCGCGTACCTCGGCATCGCCGCGATCTCGGCCTTCGCGCTGGTCAGCCCGGGAGCCGCGTCCATCTCGATGTTCATCGACATGGCCAACCCGTGGAACCTGCTGCACGCCGTCATCGGCGCCCTCGTCGCGATGGTGACCTCCTTCATCGTCTCGCTGGTGATCTGGAAGGACTCCGATTCCGCCACCGTGCGCCTGCTCGAGCAGCAGTCCGGCGCGTCCGTTCCCGCCCCCGACGCCGCAGGCGGGGTGGTCGCACCGATGACCGGCGAGATCGTCGCGCTCGGTGCCGTCGACGACCCGGTGTTCTCGGGCGGCATCCTCGGACCCGGGATCGCCATCCGTCCCGCGGACGGCGAGGTGCGCGCCCCCATCAGCGGCGTCGTGTCGAGCCTCCTTCCCTCGCGCCACGCCCTCGGCATCCTCGGCGACGACGGCCTCGAGGTGCTCGTGCACGTGGGCCTGGACACCGTGCGACTCGAGGGTGCGCCCTTCATCGCCCACGTCGAGCAGGGCGACCGGGTCGAGGCGGGCCAGCGCGTGCTCACCGCCGACCTCGCCGCGATCGAAGCGGCCGGACTCGACATCACGACGCCCGTCGTCGTGCTCAACGGCGACGCGTACGACGTCGCCCCCCTCGCCACCGGACGGGTCGCCGCGGGCGACGCGCTGCTGGCCATCGACGCGAAGGAGACCGCGAATGGGATTGCCTGACGGATTCCTCTGGGGCGGCGCCCTCGCCGCCAACCAGGCCGAAGGGGGCTGGAACGAAGGGGGCCGCGGCCCCGCCGTGTCGGACGTGGCGAAGTACCGCCCGAACGTCGACCCGCGCGAGTACGCCGTGCACCACCAGCACACCCTCGCCAGCATCGCCGCGGCCATGGCGGACGACGACATCTCGCTCTATCCGAAGCGACGCGGTATCGACTTCTACCACCGCTACCGCGAGGATCTGGCGTTGTTCGCCGAGATGGGGTTCTCGGTGCTGCGCGTCTCGATCGCGTGGTCGCGGTTGTACCCCACCGGTGAGGAGCAGGAGCCGAACGAGGAGGGCATCGCCTTCTACCTCGATCTCTTCACGGAGATGCGCCGTCTCGGCATCCGACCGCTGGTGACGCTGTCGCACTACGACCCGCCCCTCGCCCTCGCGCTGAAGAACAACGCCTGGGTGGACCGCGGCACGATCGCGCTGTTCGAGCGGTTCTCGCGCACCTGCTTCGAGCGGTTCGGCCACCTCGTCGACCTGTGGCTGTCGTTCAACGAGATCGACGGGATCATCCGCCACCCCTTCACCTCGGGCGGCATCATCGACGAGACCGTCGAGGGCTCGCTGGAGCAGGCCTGCTACACCGCGCTGCACCACCAGTTCGTGGCGTCGGCATCGGTGACGAGGATCCTCCACGAGCTGTGGCCGGAGTCGGAGATGGGCTGCATGCTCACCATGCTCACCACCTACCCGAACACCTGCCACCCCGACGATGTCGCCGCCACCCAGGCCAAGGAGCGCCTGCTCTACCTGTGCACCGACGTGCAGGCCGGCGGCGCCTACCCGCGCCTGGCGCTGAAGGCCCTGGAGGCGAAGGGCATCGTCATCCCGTTCGAAGAGGGCGATGTCGAGCTGCTGCGCGCGCACCCCGTCGACTACATCTCCTTCTCCTACTACATGACCCTCACCGAGTCGGTGCGACCGGATGCCGAGCGCACCCCGGGCAACACCGTGCTCGGTGTGAAGAACCCGTTCCTGGAGTCCAGCGAGTGGGGCTGGCAGATCGACCCGGTCGGGCTGCGCATCTCGCTCATCGACCTCTACGACCGCTACGGCAAGCCGCTGTTCATCGTCGAGAACGGCCTGGGCATGCGCGACGAGCTCACCGACGACGGCCGGATCCACGATCCGTACCGCATCGACTACTTCCGCTCCCACTTCGCCGAGATGATCCGCGCCGTGGACGAGGGCGTCGACCTGCGGGGGTACGCGAGCTGGGCGCCGATCGACATCATCAGCGCATCGTCGTCGCAGATATCCAAGAGGTACGGTTTCATCCACGTCGACCAGGACGACCTCGGAAACGGCACCGGCGAACGACGTCGCAAGGACTCGTTCTTCTGGTACCGCAAGGTCATCGCCTCGAACGGGGCCGACCTGGCGTGATCGCCACCGCGGCGCATCCGCCGGGGTCGACGGAGACACCCATGCAGATCATCAAGAAGGTGCTGAACTCCAGCGTCGTGCTCGTCGAGGACGAGCGCGGCGTGGAGCGCGTGCTGCTCGGCAAGGGCATCGGCTTCGGTGCCAAGCCGGGCGCCACGGTCGCGCCCGAGGACACCGACCGCGTGTTCGTCGCGCTCGACGACACCGACCAGCGCAACCTCGTCGAGCTGCTGGCCCAGATCCCGGGGGAGTTCGTCGAACTGACCCGTTCGATCGTGATGGATGCCGAGGACGGTGGCATCCAGCTCGATCCGCACATCTATCTGACGCTCACCGATCACCTGCACTTCGCGGTGGAACGGCTGCGTCGGGGGCTGCGTGTCACGAACCGGCTCGCGTGGGAGGTGCGCACGGTCTATCCCGCGGAGTACGAGGTCGGCCTGCGTGCCCTCGCGCTGCTGCGCGAGCGCACGGGGGCGGCCCTCCCCGACGAGGAGGCGGCCAACATCGCGTTCCACCTCGTCAACTCCGAGGTGGGTCGTCCGGCCGTCGATTCGATGCGGGTGGTCGGCCTCATCTCCGACATCACCACGATCGTCACGCACTCCGGGGGAGTGGCCCTGGATGCCGACGACCTGCACACGCGCCGATTCCTCACGCACCTGCAGTTCTTCGCCGAGCGCCTGTTCTCCGACCGGCTCGCGGCGCAGGACGACGACCTGCTGTTCGCGACCATGACGGCCAAGCACCCGCGCGCGGTCGCCACGGCCGAGCGCGTCCGCGCGTTCGTGCTCCGCGAGCATCAGGTCGCGATCTCCGACGAGGAGGTCGGCTATCTCGCCCTCCACATCGCTCGCGCACAGTCGAGCTGAACACCCGAAAGGTCCCTCCCCATGGCACAGCGCACCGCCGTCTTCGGCTCCCCGTCCGGCCTGCATTCCCGCCCGGCCGCCACCTTCGCCCGTGCGGCCGCGGCATCGAAGCACACGGTGACCCTCGCCGCCGGCGACACCTCCGTCGACGCCCGCAGCATCCTCGCGCTGCTGCAGCTGGGTGTGAAGACGGGCGACGAGGTCGCCCTCGAGGTCGACGGGCCCGAGGCCGATCGCGTCGCCGACGAACTCCGGGCGCTGCTCGAGCGGGATCTCGACGCCGCCTGACCCTGACGGCGCGAGGGGTCGGTCGGGAGTCTCCCCCCGACTCCGGTGATCGGCCCCTCGCGCTCTTCTTTTCCGTCCGCCGCTCGAGCGACGCAGACGTACGTCCACCGGGGTCGCCCCCGGGGCTGACCGGGGTCGGCGCCCGGCATCCGTCGCGTGGCAGGGAACCGGTGTTCGCGCCGGTGTCCGGCTCCGCGCCCAGCCGCGTCGCAGCCGCGCCCCGGTACCCTGGAAACCATGACCGATCAGCCCCCCGTGCGCACGACCACGCCGCCGGTGCGCCCCGCGGGGGCGCCGGCCGACACCGGCATCCGCGAGACCCGTCCGAAGACCGGACGCCAGGTGCGCCCCGCGACCGAAGGATGGCAGCAGGCGAAGGACGACACCGGCCGGCCGCTCCTGCAATTCGCGAGCCCCAAGCGCGGCAAGCCGCCGGTGCACCTCGCCGACCTGACCGCCGACGAGCGCGTCGCCAAGGTGAAAGAGCTCGGCCTGCCCGGCTTCCGGGCGAAGCAGCTCGAGAAGCACTACTTCACGCACTACACGTCCGACCCGGCCGCGATGACCGACCTGCCGGCATCCGGTCGCGAGGAACTCGTGGCGGGCATGCTGCCTCCGCTGCTCACCGAGGTGCGCCGGCTCGAGACGGACCGCGGCGACACCATCAAGTTCCTGTGGAAGCTGCACGACGGCGCCCTCGTGGAATCCGTCCTCATGCGCTACCCCGGTCGCATCACGCTGTGCGTGTCGAGCCAGGCCGGCTGCGGCATGAACTGCCCGTTCTGCGCCACCGGTCAGGCGGGGCTGACCCGTAACATGTCGGCCGCCGAGATCATCGAGCAGATCGTGCGCGCCAACGCGCTCATCGCCGCCGGCGGCCTGGGCGGCAAGAAGAGCTCCGACCACTCGCTCGACCGCGTCTCGAACATCGTGTTCATGGGCATGGGTGAGCCGCTCGCGAACTACGCGCGGGTCATGCAGGCCGTGCGCGTGATGGTCGACAAGGAGCACGGGCTCGGCATGAGCGCGCGCGGCATCACGGTGTCGACCGTGGGCCTGGTCCCGGCGATCAAGAAGCTCGCCGACGAGGACATCCCGGTCACCTTCGCCCTCTCGCTGCACGCGCCCGACGACGGCCTGCGCGACGAGCTCATCCCGGTGAACTCGCGCTGGAAGGTCGACGAGGCCCTGGATGCCGCCCGCGCCTACTTCGACAAGACCGGGCGCCGCGTGTCGATCGAGTACGCCCTGATCAAAGACATGAACGATCACGCCTGGCGCGCCGACCTTCTGGCCGACAAGCTCAACGCTCGCGGTCGGGGATGGGTGCACGTCAACCCGATCCCGCTGAACCCGACTCCGGGGTCGATCTGGACGGCATCCGAGGTGCCCGTGCAGAACGAGTTCGTGCGTCGTCTGAACGACGCCGGCATCCCGACGACCCTGCGCGACACCCGCGGCAAGGAGATCGACGGGGCGTGCGGTCAGCTCGTCGCGACCGAAGAAGACGAAGCCGTCGCCGAGGCGATGCCGGTCGGCTGAGCCGCGGTGCGGGGAGCGCTCGTCAGGCGGCGACGGCCGTCACGACGAGATTGTCGACATAGTGCCCGCTGGCCGGATCCCACGCCCCGGCGCACGTGACGAGCCGCAACTGCGGCGTCGGTGTGGGGGCGTAGATGGACTCGGTCGGGAAGCTGTCCTTCTCCACGGTCTGCAGGCCGGTGACGACGAAATTCGCCGTCGAACCGTCCGCGCGCTCGACCGCCACGGTGTCCCCCGGGGCGAGTCGGGGGAGGTCGATGAACACTGCCGGCCCGGTGGGGGAGTCGACGTGGCCCGCGATCACCGCCGGGCCCACCTCGCCCGGCAGCACGCCCTTCTCGTACCAGCCGACCGCGTCGTAGTCCGCGGGCGCTTGGATCCACCCGTCCTCGCCGCGGTCGAGGCCGACGAGGTCGCTGCTGACCCCGATGGAGGGGATGGAGATGTGCACCGGCGGCGCTGTGTTGGCCGACGAGGGAGCGACGGGGTCCTGGAACCCCGCCGCGGCACCGACTCCCGGCGCGGTCGTGCTCTGCGCGGCCGCACCGCCGGCGTCGTCGGTGAGTGCCGGGCAGCCGCCCAGCACGTCACCCGAGAGCATGGCCGTGGTCAGGGCGTTCCACGCGGACCCGTAGTAGGTGGGGGTGGATGCCGCGGTGTCGGTCATACGCTCCAGGTCGGCGCGAGCGTCATCCGACCGTCCGTCCGCCGCCGCCGCGGCGGCCCGGGCGGCGTAGGCGACGGGGTGCTGATCGGTGGTGCGCGGCCCCGCGCCGGAGTCGAGCTCGGCGGGGAGGGCCTCGTCCTCCGGCAGGGCGGAGGAGACGCGTGCGGCCAGGGCGCGATCGGCAGGGTCGCAGGACTCGGCGAAACGGATCGCCGTGCGCGCCGCGTCGTAGCCGTACCCCGGTTCGCCGCCGCCTCCGGCGGAGCCGGCGATCGCCACGGATCCGTCCGCGGCGACGGTGGCCCAGTCGGTGGGCAGGGCGTTGGCGTCCAGTAGCGCGGCGGTCGCGGCGCGACTGCCCTCGGCCAGCTCCGCCCACCGGGGATCGCCCGACGCCTGTTCGAGGACCGCGTATGCGGCCGGCGACGCGTACGACGGGTTGTAGGCGTGCGGGGAGGCCGTGGCCCACGGACCCGGGAGCAGGATGCGCCCGAGCGAGGTCTCGGCCGTCATCTCGTCGAGCACCGCCGCGCCCAGCGCCACGCCCTGCTCGCGCAGGTCGTCGCGGCCGAAGGCGTCGCCGGCGAGGACGAGGGCCCGCGCGGCGTCCAGATCGGCATCCGAGGCGGGTTGCTCGTCGACGACGCCGCCGTCCTTCCATTGCCACGAGAGGAGGAGGTCGTCGCGTCGGAGGTTCGCGGTGGTCCAGTCCCAGATGCGGTCGAAGCGCGCCGGATCACCCGCGGCCACCGCCAGGAGCATGCCGTAGGCCTGTCCCTCGCTCACCGTGTCACGGCCCTGGTCGGTGCGGACGACCCGCCCGTCCTCGACATAGGCGTCGAGGAACGCCGTCGCCGAGGCGACGGTCGCATCCTCCGCGGAGGTGTCGGGTTCGGCGGGAACGCCGCACGCGGTCACCGTCACGACGACGGCGGCCGCGAGGGCAGCCCCGGCCAGGGCGCGGCGCGCGATGCTCACGCGCCCGCCCGCACCCGGCGACGGGCCAGGAGGCCGGCCACGGCGACCAGACTGAGCACGCCGGCGACGCCCGCCACCGCACCGAGGGGCGTGGCCGAGGAGGGCGCGGTGCCGCCACCGCCGGTGTGGATGCCACCGACGGGCATGTCGGCGAGCGTCGCCGAGTCGGTGATGGCCTGCGCCGTCAGCGACCCCGTGGCGTCGTCGAGCACGAACACCGTCGACACGGAACCCGCGGGCAGGTCCACGGCCGAGGTGGCGGCCTCGTCGGCACCGGTGAGGGCGAGGTCCCACGAACCCGCGGGGACGGCGGCGTAATCGGTCGCGGCGCCGGCCGGCACGTCGCGCGCGATGACGCGTCCTTCGGCGGTGTCGACGTCGACGCTGGATTCGACCGTGGAGGCCTGCACCACGCGGACGCGTGCCTGGCCCTCCGCGGGCGCGGAGAGGTCGTCGTCGAAGACGGTGGTCTTCAGATCGGCGTTGCGGCCGTAGGCGGCTACGGTGAGGGGCTCGCCCTCGGCGATGTCGATCGACTGCTGCACGACGGGCTGGGTGCCGTCGGCCGCGTCGGAGGGGACCATCGACACGACGTAGGTGCCGTCGGCGAGGGGGATGTAGGGACTGACCGCGCCGTAGGCGACGTCGTCGAGTTCGTACACGACGGCGCCACCGGCGAGCGCGGTCAGCTGGACGTCGACGGACTTCGTGTCGGGCGAGAGGTGGGCCACGCGAGCCCATCCTCCCGGGGCGGAGTCGGCCGCGTGGGCTGCGGGGGCGACGGCTGCGGCGAGACCGGCGGCGACGAGGGCGGCCGTGGCTCCCGCGGCGATCCGCGTGACGCGGCGGCGGGGCGAGGTCGGTGAGGCGAAGCGGAACATGATGGTCCTTTCGTGGGGGGAGAAGGGGATCAGTCGGCGGGGCGGGGGAGGAGGTCGACGGGCTCGTCGGGCGAGAAGGTGATGACGACGCCCGCGTCGCCGCGTTCGACCGACACCGGCCGGAGGGGGCCGGTGAGAGATTCGTAGAAGCGCAGCAGGGCGTCGGCTCCGGCGGCATCCGCCCGAGCGTCCTGTCCGGCGTAGGAACTGACGATGAGTTGCCGATGCACGCCGGAGGGGTCGCCCTCGAGCTGCGTGATGTCGGCCACATCGACGCGCCCCGAGGCCGAGAGCTGGCCGAGGGTGAGCAGGATGCGACCGTCGACCACACCCGAGGTGAGCAGGTCCTGCTGCTCCGCGGGGACGCCGACGTCGGGATTCCTCAGCACCTGCTGGCCGGCGACCGACCGTGCGGCGTACAGACCGTCGTCGGCGGCCTGGGCCAGGGCGGCCTGGTCGGAGTCGACCAGGCGCACCTCGACCTTCTGGGCACCCTCGCCGAACGAGGCGACGACCGCGCTGTTCTCGATCGCCTGGCGCACGGTCGGGAATTCGGTGGGGAAGGTGCGCATCGAGTCGGTGGTGATGACGTAGTCGTAGTCGCGCCACCCGTCCGGGGCGAGCTCCTGCACGTCGGAGTCGGTGTCGGCCTTGTAGTACCAGACGACGTTCTCGCGCTCGAAGCCGGCGCGCACGAGGTCGACCCACATCGCGTCGTCGACGAGCATGCGCGAGTCGGCGGGGGCGTTCTGGGTCATCCAGGACTCCGCGTCCCGGAGCGGCCGGTCGAGGTCGGCGAGCAGGAACCCGCGCAACTGCGCCGCCCATAGGGGACCCGCGGCGATGACGGCGACGACCAGCCCGGATGCCACGGCGACACCCCCGAGGCGGCGGAGGACGCCGTGCGCGCGGAGCGCCTCCACCGCGAGCTGTCCCATTCCCGCCACGACGATCGTGGCGAACGGCAGCAGCATGATCACGTAGGGGACGGGGAGGTACCCGCCGCGGAACATGAACGCCGTCAGCGCGAGCAGGGTGACGGCCCACGGGCGCAGGCGCCGGACGAGCAGGGCGGCGACCGCGGCGGCGAGGGCGGTCACGATGAGCACGGCGTCGAGCTGCCACCACAGCCCCACGGTGCGTGCCATGAGGCTCTCGGGATCGAACAGCGAGCCGCTCCCCTCGCGCGACGCGAGCTGGAAGGCGAGGCCGTCCCACAGGCTCACGCGACCCGCTGCGGGCATGACCTCGCCCTTGACCGCGGCGAGGGCGACGTAGGTCAGTCCGATCAACCCCAGGACGGCGGCAGCGACCGACAGCGTGTACCGCCGCGTCGTGCGGTCCGCTCCACGCCACATGAACCACGCGACGAGCGGCAGGGCAAGAAGGTAGGTCTCCTTGGTCAGCACGGCGACGCCGAAGGCCGCGGCCGCGCCGATGTAGCCGGCGAGCTGGGCGCGTCGGCTCATGGCGAGCAGCAGGGCGGCGAGCAGCCACGCCGTCGCGATGTTGTCGAGGTACACCTGGCGGTGGAACTGCACAGCGAGCGGCGACAGCAGGAAGAGGGCGACCGCCACCGAGGCCGTGAGGCGTGCGAAGCCGATGCGCCGCACGAGGAACCACAGCAGCACCGCCGCGATCGCGCTGGCGACGAGCATCGCCTCGCGAGCGGCGATCACGGCCACGTCGTATCGGTTCCATGCGTCGGTGAGACCGGCCCACGCGGCGATCTGGATCCAGCCGAGCGGGGGATGGTCGTACCAGTAGGTGTAGTGCGTGAGCTCGCCCAGATTGCCGATGCTCCACGCCTGCGCGGCGTAGGTCCCCTCGTCGTCGATGCGCTGGGGCGAGCCGCCGAGGTTCGCGCCGTTGACGAGGAGTCCCAGGAGCAGGGGCGGCAACAGCCAGAGGGCGTCGCCGAGGCGCGATCGCCAGGCCGGAACGCGTCGACGCGCATGCGGGACGGCCCGGTCGGTGCGCAGGGGGGCCTGCGCAGAACGGTCGAGTGTCGAGGTCATCGCGTCGCCTCCGTCGCGGCTGCGACGAGCACGCGCTCGCCGGATCCGGGGGTGGGGGCGCCCTCGCGGTGGGCGCCGGTGTGCTCGGTCTTCTCCCAGCTGCCGTCACCGCGCAGCTGCCGCACGACGGAACGCACGGCGGCCGCGGCGAGGAACACCTGGTAGGGCACGAGCCCGAGGACGAGGCGCACGTAATCGCGCACGCGCACCTTCTTGCCGTACACGCGGCCGAACTCGGTGAGTCCCGCCGCTTCCGCCACGAGGGTGATGACGGTGGGCACCAGAGGAAGGAAGGTGATGAGCGCCACCGGGGTGGGAACCTTCACCAACAGGATGAACGCGAGGGAGATGGGGATGAGAAGCCCCGTCGCGGCCTGCAGGAACGGCATGTTGAGCAGATACCGGGCGTACAGGCGCTGCCGGAGCGTCGGCAGCGCCTTCCACTCGCCCTTGCCGAGCACCTGCAGGAAGCCCTGGTTCCACCGGGTGCGCTGCTTGTACAGCGACTTCAGCGTCGGCGGGGTCTCCTCGCGGGTGACGTACTCCGGGTTGTAGGCGACGACGACCTTGGCGCCGTCGCTCGACAGGCGCACGCCCAGTTCGCAGTCCTCGGCCAAGCACTGGTCGTCCCAGCCGTGCGACCATTCGAGCCGGTCGCGAGTGACGAACACGGTGTTCCCGCCGAGGGGGATGAATTTCGAGCGCGCATGGAAGTGCAGGCGCGAGCGGAACCAGAAGTAGTACTCCAGGACATTGCGCAGCGACCACCAGCTGGTCTCGAAGTTCATCAGCTGCACGCCGCCCTGCACGACATCGGCGCCGGTCTCCTGGAACTTCGAGTCGACGACAGTCAGGAGCCCGGGGTGCACCTCGTCCTCGGCGTCGAACACGCCCACGACGTCACCCGTGGCGATCTGCAGGGCACGATTGAGCGCTTTCGGTTTGTTCTTGGGCACGCTGTCGTCGACGACGACCTTGATGAGCGCGGGATGCCGAGCGGCGGCCTGGCGCACGACCAGTTCCGTGCCGGGGTCGTCATGACCGACGATCGCGATGATCTCGAAGTCGGGGTGGTCCTGCTGGGCGAGCCGGTCGAGCGTCTGTCCCATCACCTCCTCCTCGTGGCGACCCGGGACCAGGAGGGTGAACCGGTGCCGCGCGGGGCGGGGTGTGGAGCTGAACTGCGTGGCCCGCAGGTCGTCGGCGGAACGCCACGCGTGCAGCATCCACCACAACGTCGTCGTGGCGACGATCGTCAGGGCGAGCGCCAGGACGATGATCCCGCTGTAGCCGAGCCACTCGCCCACTGACCAGTCGGGCAGGAATCCGCCCGACACGGTGGTCCCGGGCTGGGCGGGGAGGGGGACATCCGTGGTTCCCGCGGATCCCTGGCCGGGGGCCGGCGCGACGGGGGTGAGGAGCGGTTCGGGAGTGGGATCGGGTGCGGCGGCGATCAGGGATGCGTGCGGGAACGGCAAAAGTCAACCTCCAGCGTCCACGTGGACGGTTCGAGGGCGGTAAGGGGACGTGCGGCGACCGGGGGCGAATCTCCCCGCACGAGTGGTCATCCGAGGCGGGAAGGGGGGATGGTTTGGAGGAGTCAGGGTTCTCCCAGCCTGCTCTGCGGTGTTTCCCTGCCCTGCCCACGGGGGACGACGGGGCGTCGGGGGCGTCGCGACCGCCAGACTGGGCACATGAGCGATCACGTCGTGCGCGTCGAGAACCTGCGGAAGACCTACCGCGGCGGCGTCGAGGCGCTGCGCGGGGTCTCCTTCGACATCCGCCGCGGCGAGACGTTCGCGGTGCTCGGGCCGAACGGCGCCGGGAAGAGCACCGTCATCGAGATCCTCGAGGGCTACCGCGACCGCACGAGCGGCGAGGTGCGCGTGCTCGGCGTCGATCCGCACCGCGGCGGACTCGATTGGAAGGCGCGGCTCGGCATCGTGCTGCAGAACACCGGCGAGGCGCCCGCCGCCACCGTGCGGGAGATGCTCGCCCACTTCGCCTCGTTCTACCCGCGGCCCCGCGACGTCGACGAGGTCATCGCGTCGGTGGGGCTGACCGAGAAGACCACGGTGAGTGTGCGGAAGCTCTCGGGCGGGCAGCGTCGTCGCGTCGACGTGGCACTCGGCATCATCGGTCGCCCCGAGCTGCTGTTCCTCGACGAGCCGACGACGGGCTTCGACCCCGAGGTGCGGCGGCAGTTCTGGGACCTCATCCGCCGTCTGCAGGGCGAGGGCACTTCGATCCTGCTGACCACCCACTACCTCGACGAGGCCGCCGAGCTCGCGGAACGAGCGGCGATCATCGTCGCCGGTGAGGTGGCATCCGTCGGCCGGATCGACGACCTCGGCGGTGCCGGGGCGCGCGTGCCGATCGTGCGGTGGCGCGAGGGCGGCGAGGTGCGCGAGGAGCGCACCCATGAACCCGGGGCGGTGGTCGCCGCGCTGGTCGCGCGCGGAGGCGAGCCCGAACGCCTCGAGATCGTGCGCCCGAGCCTCGAAGACGTCTACCTGTCGTTCCTCGGCGACGAGGCGCGCCGCACGACCGCGGCCGGGGGCGCGGCATGAGCCGCATCCTGCGTCTGGGCGCCTCCCGCATCGCGTTCGAGGTGCGCTCGTACTTCCGCCAGGGCGACTCGGTGTTCTTCACGTTCCTGTTCCCCGTGATGATCCTGCTGATCTTCGCCGTCGCGTTCGACGCGCAGACCTTCGGTCCTCCGGGCGATGAGGTGGATGCCGCGCAGTTCTACCTCCCCGCGATGCTCGCCGCCGGCGTGCTGCTGTCGGGTCTGCAGAACATGTCGATCGACATCGCGATGGAGCGCAGCGACGGCACGCTCAAGCGCCTCGGCGGAACGCCGCTGAGCCCGGTGTCGTACTTCATCGGCAAGCTCGGCCAGGTGCTCGTCACGGGGTTCCTGCAGTCGGTGCTGCTCATCGTCGTGGCGGCGGTGTTCTTCGGCGTTCCCGTGCCGACCGAGCCCGAGCGCTGGCTGACGTTCGCGTGGGTGTTCCTACTGGGCGTGACGACCTGCGCGATCCTCGGCATCGGCCTGTCGGCGCTGCCGCGCACCGGCCGCAGCGCGACCGGCGTCGTCATCCCGATCGTGCTGCTGCTGCAGTTCATCTCGGGTGTGTACATCAACTTCGCCGCCCTGCCGGAGTGGCTGCAGAACGTCGCGAGCGTGTTCCCGCTGAAGTGGCTCGCGCAGGGTTTCCGGTCGGTGTTCCTTCCCGAGGGCTTCGCCGCCGCCGAGCCGTCGGGATCGTGGGACCACCCGCTGATCCTGCTGGTGACGGCGCTGTGGCTGGTGGTCGGTCTCGCCGTGGTGCGGGTGACCTTCCGGTGGATCCGCAAGGACGCGTAGGCGGCGGGCGGTCGGGCCGCGAGTTCTTCGCGGGAGGGGTCGAGGATTCGCGCCGCGCGGCGACACGTCTCGATTTCCCACGCGGGGAGGGGACGCCACGGCCCCGGTGTCGGTGGCCGGGGCTAGCGTGGAGGGATGGTCGCTTATCGCTATCTCGGTAACAGTGGATTCAAGATCTCGGAGATCACCCTCGGCAACTGGGTGACCCACGGTTCGCAGGTCGGAGACGACGCCGCCATCAAGACCGTGCACGCCGCGCTCGACGCGGGGATCACGACGTTCGACACCGCTGACACGTACGCCAACACCGCGGCGGAATCCGTGCTCGGGAAGGCGCTCGAGGGGCAGCGGCGCGAGTCGCTCGAGATCTTCACGAAGGTCTACTTCCCCACCGGTCCCGGTGGCCCCAACGACACCGGCCTGAGCCGCAAGCACATCATGGACTCCATCAACGGGTCGCTGAAGCGCCTCGGCACCGACTACGTCGACCTCTACCAGGCGCACCGATTCGACTACGAGACGCCGCTCGAAGAGACCTTCCAGGCTTTCGCCGACGTCGTCCGCCAGGGCAAGGCGCTGTACATCGGCGTCTCGGAGTGGACCGCGGAGCAGCTGCGCGAGGGTCATGCGCTCGCGAAGCAGCTCGGCATTCAGCTCATCTCCAACCAGCCGCAGTACTCGATGCTGTGGCGCGTCATCGAGGGCAAGGTGGTGCCCACGAGCGAGGAGCTCGGCATCTCGCAGATCGTCTGGTCGCCCATGGCGCAGGGCGTGCTCAGCGGCAAGTACCTTCCCGGTCAGCCCGTGCCCGAGGGCTCGCGCGCGACGGACGAGAAGAGCGGCGCGAACTTCATCAAGAGGTTCTTGAACGACGACACCCTCGAGGCCGTGCAGCGCCTGAAGCCCATCGCCGACGAGGCCGGGCTCACGATGCCCCAGCTCGCGATCGCGTGGGTGCTGCAGAACCCCAACATCGCCGCCGCCCTGGTCGGCGCGTCGCGTCCGGAGCAGCTGCAGGACACCGTCAAGGCGTCGGGCGTGACCCTGGATGCCGATGCCCTCGCCGCCATCGACGCGGCGCTGGGCGACGCGGTGTTCGCCGACCCCGAGAACACCTACGAGGTGTCGCCGAAGCAGCGCCTGGTCTGACCTGGACGAAAGGCGGGTCGGGCGTTCGCGCTCGGCCCGCTTTCGCGTCCCCGCCCGTGCGGCGGAGGTCGATGAGCTCGTCGGAGCCCCGGGCCCCCGCCCGACGCCCCCGCCCCCGCCGCCCCCCGGCGCGCGGCGTCGCAGACGAAACCGCATCCCGTTGTCCAGACCACATGCGCGTGCGAACCGTCGGATGCGGTCTCGAAAAGCGGATGCGGTCTCGCCGTCCGGAGCCCGCCCCGGGCGGCGCGCGATGCGACCGCGGCTGGCGACGGCGGCCGTGCCTCAGCCCTCGCACAGGAGAGGGCAGGGTCGACGTCGTACCCTCTGCGAATGTCCTTTTCCGCTCACCGACCCGGCCGTTTCGGCTCTGACGGTCGCATCGAGTTCACGACGGACGAGGAACGCGTGCAGTACCTCGACGACATCCTCGCCGCACAGAACGCGGCCGCGCGCCCCGCCGACGCGCAGGAGCACGCCTCCGAGCCGTGGGGCGCGCCGCCCGCCGACGACGAGCCGCGCGATCCCTTCCTCGACGACGTTGAGGGCGGAGTCCGTGGCACCGACCCCCACCGTGACCCGCACGACGACGATCCGACCGAGGCGCACGACACCCTCGTCATCGACCGTGCGCACGCCGACGCCGACGCCGACGCCGACGCCGAGACCGAGGTCGCCCCCGAGGCGGTCCTCGCGGCTCCCGCCGTGGCATCCATCCCGGTGACCTCCGAGCCCCGCCAGCCGCGCTTGCGGCGCCACGACCCCCGTCGACCGCGTCTGTCGCTGATCCGGCGCATGGCCGTGCTCGGCGGTGCCGACAACGACGTGCTCGACGAGGTGCCCGAAGAGGTGCCGCGCTTCGTGCAGATGTTCCTCGTGCTCGCCGGCACCGCGCTCGTGTCCGCGCTGTCGATGATGTTCGCGCTCCTCACGGGCGTGCGGGTCAGCATCCTGCTCGCGATCCCCCTCGCGATCGTGTGGGGCCTGATCATCTTCAACCTCGATCGCTTCCTGACCTCGACGATGCGCTCGACGAAGAACGTCTTCCGCCTGCTCGGGCTCGCGATGCCCCGCGTGATCATGGCTGCGCTCATCGGCGTCGTGGTCGCCGAGCCGCTCGTGCTGCAGATCTTCCAGAACGACATCAACCGCGAGGTCAACGCGACCAACATCACGCAGGCCCTGGGCGATCAGGATGCCGTGACCAACGGCCCCGAGAAGCAGGCCCTCGACGCGGCCACGGCCCAGGTCTCGGCGCTCGAGAACCAGGCCGCGACCGGCATCGTCACCGGCACCTCGTCGACCTCGGCCGAGTCGTCCGCCGCCCAGCAGACCGTCGACCAGCTCACGCAGCAACTCGCGGCGCAGCAGAGCGTGATCGACCAGGCGCGCGCGGTGTACCAGTGCGAGCTGACCGGGCAGGGCGCCGGAACGGTCCCGGGCTGCACCGGTGTCGCCGGCGACGGGGCGAGCTCCGACGCCGCCCAGGCGCAGCTGCAGCAGGCGCAGACGGCGTACGACGCGCTGTCGACCCAGCTGCAGCAGGCGCAGTCGACGCTGGCCGCCGCCAACACCGCGGGCGCTGCGGCTGCGGCATCCTCCGCCGAGGCGAACAAGCAGCAGGCCGAAGACCAGCTGCCCGCCGCTCGCGCGCAGTACGAGTCGGCGCTCGCCGCGTACAACGCCCGGGCGTCGTCCGTCGCCGACGGCAACGCCGGCGCCGTGGGCCTGCTGAGTCAGATCACGGCGCTCGAGCGCCTGTCCGACCGCGAGCCGGTGCTGCGCTGGGCGCACTACCTCATCGCCGCGCTGTTCTTCATGATCGAGCTGCTGCCCGTACTCGTGAAGGTGCTGACCGGTTTCGGCGGCCCCTCGCTGTACGAGAAGGCGGAGAAGATGCGCGGGCAGATCGCCCTCGACCGGGTGTCGGCTCGCACCTTCCGCAAGCGCGCCGACATCATCGCCGACGAGGCCCACCGCGTTCCGGCGGTCACGGCCTGATGGTCGCCTGGAGCGCGGGGCTGCTGCTGTACCGCCTGAGCCCCGCGCCCCAGGTGCTCATCGCCCACATGGGCGGCCCGTTCTGGGCGAAGAAGGAGGCGGGCGCGTGGTCGCTCCCGAAGGGCGAGTTCGACCCCGCCACTGAGGGGGCGTTGGATGCCGCCCACCGGGAGTTCCGCGAGGAGCTCGGCATCGAGCCGCCCGAGACGGAGTGGGCGGAGCTCGGCACCTTCGCCTACAGCAGCGGTAAGAAGGTCGTCGTCTTCTGCGGCGACGGCGCCGGGTTCACGGCATGCGGAGACGACTTCGTCTTCGGGGAGTTCGAGATGGAGTGGCCACCGCGCTCCGGTCGCACGGCGTCGTTCCCCGAGGTCGACCGCGCCGAGTGGATGGGCCTGGATGCCGCGCGCGACGCGCTCGTGAAGGGCCAGCGCCCCGCGATCGACGCGCTCGAGAGGGCGCTGCAGGAGCTCGCCGGCGCGTGACGCGCCTCTCCCGCTCCCGGGCCCGGCCCCCCGCGCGGCTGGTCGAGGCGCCGCTGCACCCGCTGTCGAGTGTCCAGAACACGCCGCTCCGCCTGGCGGGGCGCGGCGTGTCCTGGACACTCAACGAGGGTCGAGCCTCGCGGGGCGATGCGCTCAGGGGCGCAGCAGCACCTTGCCGACGCGGGGGGAGTCGCTCGCGCGGGCGGCATCGCGGGCGTCCTCGAGCGCGAAGGTCGCCGCGACCGGGAGGGTCAGCGTGCCGTCGGCGAGGTAGCGCGACAGCTCGCCGAACAGGGCGCCGCGGGTCTCGGCATCCATCGTCTTGCTGACGACGCTGCCCCAGAAGCCCTTCACGGTGGCCTGGCGGAAGATGATGTCGCCGGCCGAGAGCTCGAGTTTGCCGGCGCCCATCGAGCCGAAGATGACCAGGGTGCCGTTCTCGCTGAGCAACGACAGCACGTCGTTGCTGGCTGAGCCGCCGACCGAGTCGACGCCGGCGACGATGCGCGCGCCGTCGGCGAGGGCGAGCGCCGCGTCGCGCCACCCCTCGGCGTCGGTCGACACGACGTTGTCGATGCCCTGCTCCGCCAGCTCGGCGACCGCGCTCCGGCGACGCACGAGGCCGATCACGTGGATGCCGCGGGCCTTCGCGATCTGCGCGACCATGCGGCCGACGGCGCCGTTGGCGGTGTTCTGCACGATCCAGTCGCCCGCCTTCAGGTCGAGCGAGTGCAGCAGGCTGATGGCGCTGAACGGCATCGAGACCAGCTGGGAAGCGACCTCGTCGCTCAGTCCGTCGGCGACCGGGATGAGGCCGGCGGCCTTCGCGACGACCTGCTCTGCCCAGACGCCGAAGGTGCCGCCCGTGGCGACGCGCTGGCCGACGGTGAGGCCCTCGACGCCCTCGCCGAGCTCCTCCACCACGCCCACGGCCTCGGTACCGGCGCGCGCGGGCAGCTCGGGCTTGAAGCCGTAGGTGCCGCGGATGGTCCAGAGGTCGTGATTGTGGATGGGCGACAGCAGTACGCGCAGGCGCACCTCGCCGGGGCCGGGGGTCGGGGTCTCGACCTCTTCGACGCCGAGGACGTCGGCGGGCTCGCCGAACTCGTGGTGGATCACTGCGCGCATGGAATGCCTCCGGTGGTTATTTTGTAACGACCGGTCTAATATAGACCTCGACGCTGCGAATGCAACCGGAAGGCGTCCGCGTCCGGTTGCTTCGACGGGCTCGGCCACCTCCGCCGGACGCCATCGCGAGGCACAGGGAGAGAACAGGGAACATGGGCAGGATGCCGAGCTTCGAGCGCTCCGCCGTCGTCGACGCCGCGCGCGACGTCTTCTGGCGCCGCGGCTACGCCGAGACCGGCATCGCCGAGCTCGAGGAGGCCACCGGGCTCACGCGCTCCAGCATCTACAACGCCTTCGGCAGCAAGCGCGGGTTGTTCGACGCCGTGCTCTCCGCCTACCTCGACGACGTCGTGCGCACGCGCCTGCGTCCGCTGGGCGGGGGAGATCCCGGCGCGCTCGAGGCGTACGTCGACGACATGCGCGCCGCCATCGACGCCGACGCCCCGCGCGCCCGCCTGGGCTGCCTGCTGCTCAACGCCGGGTCGTCGCCCCTCGCGAGCGACGATGCGGACGTGCGCGCCCTCGTGTCGGCTTACGCGGCCGAGATGCGTGCGGCCATCCGCGCCGCGGTCGCCGACCGGCGCCCCGACCTGACCCCGGATGCCGTTGGCGCCCTCGCCGCGGTCTGCGCCTCGCTCGTGGTGGCCGGCCTCACCCTCGCCCGCGCCGACCGCGACGCGGCGCTCGGCACCCTCGCATCCATCCCGACGACCCTGGAGTCGTGGGGGCGCGCCTGATCGCGCGAGTCGCCGAGAATCGTCTCCTCGGGTGCGGTCCGGGGATGATCTCGGCATCTCTTTGTATACGTTCGTAGCGCTCTCGGGGGTGAAAACTATCCCTTGGGCGCCGCAGTGCATACACTGGGAAGGCGGCGAAGGAGGTGCGGCATGCGAGCGAGCGAACGCGCGTACGCGACCCTCCTCGACGAGATCCAGACCGGCGCCCTTTCTCCCGGCACGGTCCTCGGCGAGGTGGAGCAGTCCACGCGTCTCGGAGTGAGTCGCACCCCGCTGCGTGAGGCGCTGCGCCGCCTGGCATCCGACGGGCTCGTCGCCCAGGCCTCGCCGCGGGTGACCGTGGTCGCGGGCATCGACGCCGACGACATCCGCGCCCTGTTCGACCTGCGTCGCGCTCTCGAGACGGAGGCCGCACGGCTGGCCGCGCAGCGCGGCGACCGACGGGTCTTCCACGCGCTGGCCGCCGAGTTCGAGCGCGTCGACACCGCCGACGCCGACGACTACTACGCGCTGATCGCTCGGTTCGACGCGGCGATCGACGCCGCCGTCGACAACCCCTACCTCTCCGCGGCCCTGCGCAGCGTCCGCACGCACCTCGTGCGGGTCCGACGCATGGCCCGCGACAACCCCCTGCGGCTTTCCGCCTCGGCGCGAGAGCATGAACTGATCGCCCGCGCGATCGGCGGCGGCGACCCCGAACTCGCCGCCCACGCCACCCACGTGCACCTGCACAACGCCTTCACGACCATCCTCGAAGCCCTCACGGAGGACCCCTCATGACGATCACCCATCACGTGCGCGTGCACCGCAGCGACGAGAACCTCGCCCGCGAGGGCCAGCTCGCCTGGGCGCTCGCACGCGTCGCGGTCGACCCGGTCGCGGTCGACGACGACGTGGTCGACATGATCGTCAACCGCCTGATCGACAACGCCGCCGTCGCCGCGGCATCCCTCACCCGTCAGCCGGTCAGCGCCGCGCGCCAGCAGGCGCTCGATCACGCGGTGTCGATCGGCGGACCCGGCGCGACCGTCTTCGGCTGCCTGCTCGAGCGGCGCACCAGCCCCGAGTGGGCCGCGTGGGCGAACGGCGTCGCCGTGCGCGAGCTCGACTATCACGACACCTTCCTCGCCGCCGACTACTCGCACCCCGGCGACAACATCCCGCCCGTGCTCGCGGTCGCCCAGCACACCGGCCGCGACGGCGCCGCCCTCGTGCGCGCCCTCGCCACGGCCTACGAGATCCAGATCGACCTCGTCCGTGCGATCTCGCTGCACAAGCACAAGATCGACCACGTCGCCCACCTGGGACCCGCGGCGGCCGCCGGCATCGGCACCCTGCTCGACCTCGACCAGGAGACGATCTACCAGGCCATCGGCCAGGCGCTGCATACCACCACCGCCACGCGCCAGTCGCGCAAGGGCGAGATCTCGACGTGGAAGGCGCACGCCCCCGCCTTCGCCGGGAAGATGGCGATCGAGGCGGTGGACCGCGCGATGCGCGGGGAGACCAGCCCCTCGCCGATCTACGAAGGCGAAGACGGCGTCATCGCGTGGATGCTCGACGGCCCCGACGCCTCCTACGACGTCCCGCTGCCCGGCGAGGGCGAGAGCAAGCGCGGCATCCTCGACTCGTACACGAAGGAGCACTCCGCCGAATACCAGGCGCAGGCGTGGATCGACCTCGCCCGCCGCCTCGGCACGCACCGGCCCGATCTGCGCGACCCCGCCAACGTGGCATCCATCGTCCTGCACACCAGCCACCACACGCACTACGTGATCGGGTCGGGAGCGAACGACCCGCAGAAGTACGACCCGACCGCCTCGCGCGAGACGCTCGACCATTCGATCCCGTACATCTTCGCCGTCGCCCTGCAGGACGGCGCGTGGCACCACGTCGACTCCTACGCCCCCGCGCGCGCCGGCCGCGCCGACACCGTCGCCCTCTGGCACAAGGTGACGACGGCGGAGGATGCCGAGTGGACGCGCCGCTACCACTCCGAGGATCCGAACGAGAAGGCCTTCGGCGGCCGCGTGGTCATCACCCTCACCGACGGTTCGGTCGTCGAGGACGAGATCGCCGTCGCCGACGCCCACCCGCTCGGCGCCCGGCCGTTCGCGCGCGAGGACTACGTCCGCAAGTTCCGCATCCTGGCCGAGCCCGTGCTGCTGCCCGAGGAGATCGAGCGCTTCCTCGAGCTCGTGCAGCGGCTGCCCGAGCTGAGCCCGGCCGAGGTCATGCAGCTCACGATCGTCGCGAAGCCCGGCGTGCTGGCGCTGGCCCCCGCGCCGAAGGGGCTGTTCTGATGCTCTACGCCCAGAGCACCCCCCAGCAGAAGCGTCGCGCCCTGCGCGAGAAGCTGGCATCCGGAGAGCTCGTGCGGATGCCGGGAGCCTTCAACCCGCTCTCGGCCCGGCTGATCGAGCGCAAGGGCTTCGACGGCGTCTACATCTCCGGCGCGGTCATCTCGGCAGACCTCGGCCTGCCCGACATCGGCCTGACGACCCTCACCGAGGTCGCCGGCCGCGGGCAGCAGATCGCACGGATGACGGAGCTGCCGGCGATCATCGACGCCGACACGGGATTCGGTGAGCCGATGAACGTCGCCCGCACGATCCAGACGCTCGAGGACGCAGGCCTCGCCGGCACGCACATCGAGGACCAGGTCAACCCGAAGCGCTGCGGCCACCTCGACGGCAAGAGCGTCGTGGATGCCGACACCGCGATCAAGCGCATCCGCGCGGCCGTCGACGCCCGGCGCGACCCCGACTTCCTCCTCATGGCGCGCACCGACGTGCGGGCGGTGGAGGGCCTGGATGCCGCGATCGACCGCGCGAAGGCGCTGGTCGACGCGGGTGCCGACGCGATCTTCCCCGAGGCCATGCGCGACCTCGGTGAGTTCGAGGCGATGCGCACGGCGCTGGATGTGCCGATCCTCGCGAACATGACCGAGTTCGGGAAATCCGAGCTCTTCTCGACCAGGCAGCTGCAGGATGCCGGCGTGAACCTCGTCATCTGGCCGGTGTCGCTGCTGCGGCTCGCGATGGGCGCGGCCGGCCGGGGCCTGGACGCCCTGGCATCCGAGGGCCACCTGCGCGAGCAGCTCGGCGAGATGCAGCACCGCGCCGACCTGTACGACCTCATCGACTACGAGGGCTACACCCGCTTCGACGCCGACGTGTTCGACTTCACCGTCGAACGCTGAGGCCCCACCCGCACGTGCACGACTCGAAGGAGAGACGATGACCGACATCAAGAAGGGCCTCGCCGGCGTCACGGTCGACGAGACCGCCATCAGCAAGGTGAACCCCGACACCAACAGCCTGCTGTACCGCGGGTATCCGGTGCAGGAGCTCGCGGCGACCCAGCCCTTCGAGGCGGTGGCGTACCTGCTGTGGAACGGCGAGCTCCCGGATGCGGCGCAGCTCGCCGCCCTGCGCGAGACGGAGCGCGCGCATCGGGCGCTGACCGACGACGTCCGGGCCGCGATCGACCTGCTGCCCACGAGCGCCCACCCGATGGACGAGGTGCGCACGGCCGTGAGCGTCATCGGCGCGCGCGAGACCGCGGGCATCTCGAACGTGATGGATGCCGTCGGCACCCCCGAGGAGAACCTCGAGCGCAGCATCCGCCTGTGGGCGCAGCTTCCCGCCGTGGTCGCGTACGGCCAGCGCCGCCGACGGGGCGAGGAGCTCATCGAGCCCCGCGACGACCTCGACTACGCGGCGAACTTCCTGTGGATGACGTTCGGCGAGGAAGCGCACGCTGTCGTCGTCGACGCGTTCACCCGCTCGATGATCCTGTACGCCGAGCACTCCTTCAACGCCTCCACCTTCACCGCCCGGGTCATCGCCTCGACGCTCAGCGACCTCTACTCCGCGGTCGTCGGCGCCGTCGGCGCGCTCAAGGGGCCCCTGCACGGCGGGGCGAACGAGGCCGTGCTGCACGTGTTCACCGAGATCGGTTCGGCCGAGAACGTCGGGCCCTGGCTCGACGCCGCGCTCGCCGAGAAGCGCAAGATCATGGGCTTCGGTCACCGCGTGTACAAGCGCGGCGACTCGCGCGTCCCCACGATGAAGGCGGCCCTCGACACCCTCGTCGCGCACTACGACCGCCCCGACGTCGCCGCTCTGTACGACGCCCTGGAGTCGCAGTTCGTCGAGCGTAAGGGCATCTACCCCAACCTCGACTACCCCTCCGGCCCGGCCTACGACCTCATGGGCTTCGACGCGCTCACCTTCACGCCCCTGTTCGTCGCCGCGCGGGTGACCGGCTGGACGGCGCACATCCGCGAGCAGCAGGCGGCGAACGCCCTCATCCGCCCCCTGTCGGCCTACGTCGGCCCCGACGAGCGCCACGTCGAGGGATACGTCCCGGATGCCGCCGACGTCGATGCCCAGGAGCGCCCCGAGGAGGCGGCGGGCTGATGTCCGAGCCGCGGATCGTCATCGTCTCGGGCGCCCGCACGCCCATCGGCTCGTTCGGCGGTGCGCTGTCGGGCGTCGATGCCCACGAGCTCGGGGCCGTCGCGGTCACCGAGGCGTTGCGCCGCGCCGGGGTCGACGGGGCCGACGTCGACGAGGTCGTCATGGGCTGCATCGCCCAGAACGGCCCCGACGCCTACAACGCCCGCCGCGTCGCACTCGCCGCGGGGTTGCCCACCCGTGTGCCCGCCTTCACCGTCAACCGCCTGTGCGGCTCGGGCCTGCAGGCGATCTGGTCGGCCGCGCAGGAACTGCGCTGGGGCGGCATCGACGTCGCCGTCGCGGGCGGTGACGAGAGCATGTCGCGCACGCCGTTCCTCGAGTACGGCGCCCGCGGCAACGCCCGTCTCGGCGACCGGACGCTCCTGGACGGCACCCTCGCGATCCTCACCGACCCCTTCAGCGGTCGGCATATGGGCACGACGGCCGAGGTCGTGGCATCCCGCTACTCCGTCTCGCGCGAGCAGCAGGACGCCTTCGCCGTCGAGAGTCAGCGGAGAGCGGCGACGGATGCCGCTCGCGCGGCCTTCGCGGAGGAGATCGTGCCCGTGACCACCGGGGGGCGGAAGCCGGTCGAGGTGTCGATCGACGAGCACCCCCGCCCCGGGACCACGATGCAGGCCCTGGCGGGGCTGCGTCCCGCCTTTGAGAAGGACGGGTCGGTCACGGCCGGCAATTCCTCGGGCATCAACGACGGCGCGGCGGCCACCGTGCTGATGCGCGAGGACGACGTGCGCGAGCGCGGGCTGACCGGGCTCGCGACGCTGGAGGCCGTGACCACGGCCGGCGTCGACCCCGAGATCATGGGCTACGCGCCGGTCATCGCGCTGCAGAGGCTGTGGGAGCGGACCGGGCTCACCCCCGCCGACGTCGACGTGATCGAGGTGAACGAGGCCTTCGCCGCTCAGGCGGTCGCGGTCATCCGCGACGCGGGCCTCGACCCCGAGAGGGTCAATCCGTACGGCGGGGCGATCGCGCTCGGCCACCCCGTCGGCGCGACCGGCGCGATCCTGACCGTGCGCGCGGCCCTCGATCTGCAGCGCCGCGACCTCGAGTACGCCGTCGTGACGATGTGCATCGGCGGCGGCCAGGCCCTCGCGGCGTTGCTGCGGCGGTACTGACCCCGCCCGCGCGAGTCGCCAGGATGCGTCGCCCAGGGGCGTCCCGGAGCGACGAAAGCTGGCGACTCTCGCGAAGGTGGGCACCCGGGATACTGGGCCCATGAGTGTGTTCCTTCTCGGCGGCGGCCGCGATCTCGCCGTCTGCGCATCGTTGCTGCAGGCCTTCGTGAGCGAGGCGCGGGAGCACGCCGCCGGTCGCGCGCCCGTGATCGCGCTCCTGCTCGTGCTCGAAGCCCACGACGACGCGTCGGTCGACCGGTTCCGCGGCGTGCTCGAGGCCGCCGGAGCGGCACCCGACGACATCCGGGTGCACGCGGTCGTCGAGGGAGAGACCTTCGCGGATGCCATGACGGACGCCGACGGTGTCTTCGTCGGCGGGGGTCTGACTCCGGCGTATCACGACGCGGTCCGCGGCATAGGGGAGGCGATCCGCGAACGGGTCGCGAGCGGCATGCCGTACGCCGGGTACTCCGCGGGAGCGTCCATCGCCGCGGGTCCGGCGCTCGTCGGCGGGTACCGGGTCGGCGGGGTCGAGGTCGTGTCGGAGGACGCGGGCGAAGAGCTGGGCGCCGTCGAGGTGCGCCCGGGCCTCGGGCTCCTCGACTTCGCCGTCGACGTCCACGCCGCCCAGTGGGGCACCCTCTCGCGTCTCGTCGCCGCGGTCGACGCCGGTCTCGTCACCGACGGTGTGGCCATCGACGAGAACACGGCCCTGGTGATCTCGGCGCAGGCGGCCCCGGCCGTGCGCGGCAGCGGTCAGGTCTGGCGCGTCGAGTCCACGGCATCCGGGGTGCACGTCCAGGTGCTCCGCGCCTGAGGCGCCACGCGCGCGTGGGGGGGCAGGAAGTATCGCCCGACGTGCTTCCCGGCGACGGCTTCCGGCCCCCCACGCGAACGGGAACGGCCCCCACCCGCGAGGGTGAGGGCCGTTCCGGCGTCCGGCGTCAGACCGTGCGGCGCTTGCGCAGGGCGAACGCGAGCCCGCCCGCGACCACGAGGAACCCGCCCGCCAGGGCGAGGCCCCACGGCGCCTCGACACCCGTGTTGGCGAGGCCGCTGCCGGGGCGCTCTCCCGCGGGCCGGCCGGGCTGGTCCGGGGCGGGAACCGGCGTCGGCTCGGTGCCGGGCTGACCCGGCTGCGGAGTGGCATCCGTCGCGAGGACCGCACGCCCGAGCGGCGCCGGATCGACCACGGGGATCGCCTCGAAGTACGACAGCGTCGCGTCGAGGTCGATCTGCCCGGTGTCGGTGCGGTCGGTGCCCGCGGCGAAGGTCGGGAAGCCGTCGCCACCGTTGGCGAGGAACGAGTTCGTCACGACCGTGAAGGTGTCGGTGTCGGCGATCGCGCGGCCCTGGTAGGCCATCGAGACGACCGCGCCCACCCGCGGGTTCGACGGGTCCTGCGTGTATGTGTACGTGAACCCGTCGGACACGCCCAGGTGCAGTTTCGGCCGGTCTCCCGTGGCCTTCCACTGCTCGTTCAGGATGCCGCGGAGCTGCTCACCCGTCAGCGTCACCGTCACGAGCGTGTTGGCGAAGGGCTGCACGAGGGCGGCCTCCTTGTAGGTCACCACCCCGTCGTCGCCCTTGAGCAGGTCGGCGCGGAGGCCGCCCGGGTTCATCAGCGCGATCTGGGCCTTCGCGCCGGCATACGCGGGGTTCTTCGACGTCGCCCAGAGGTACACGTCGGCCACCCAGTTGCCCATCGACGACTCGACGCCGCGGTCCGCTCCCGAGGGGGTTCCGCCGCGCAGGATGTCACCGCTGATCTCGCCGACCGGCTTCGCGCCGATGACGTCGGCCTGCGCAACGTACGCGGCGACCTTGGCCGCGATGTCGGCATCCGGAGCCGCCGCGCCCGCGAGCGGGAAGATCGTCCCCGAGATGGATGCCAGGGAGTCGGTGCGCGTGTCCCAGCTCAGCGACAGCTGCCCCATGGCCTTGCCGTACTCCGAGGCCTGGATGACGGGGCGTGTCCGGTCGGTGCCGGCCACCGGCAGGTCGCACGCGTAGGTCTGGTGCGTGTGCGCGGAGACGACGGCGTCGATCTCCGGAGAGGCGTTGACCGCGAGGGCGCCGAAACCGGCCTGGTCGGCGGCGATGGCGGCGCAGTCGTTCGACGTCGCAGCCCCCGAGTGCGTCAGCAGCACGATGACGTCAGCGAGGTCGCCCGCCGTGATCTCGTCGGCCACGCGGTTCGCCGCCTCGAGCTGGTCGCCGAAGTCCAGGTCGGCGATGCCGGCCGGGTCGACCATGGTCGCGGTGTCGGGGGTCACGGTGCCGATGAAGGCGACGCGCACGCCGTCGACGTCCTTGACGGCGTACTCGTCGAGTACGGGCTCTTTCGTGCCCTTCTTGTAGACGTTCGCGCCCAGGCCGAACTCCCCGCCGCCGTACTCGGGGAGCACGCGGTCGGTCAGGTCGGCGAAGCCGCGGTCGAACTCGTGGTTGCCCACGGCCGAGACGTCCAGCCCCGAGGCCTTCAGCGTGTCGATCGTGGGGGAGTCGTCCTGGATGAGCGAGGTGAAGGTGGAGGCGCCGATGTTGTCGCCCGCCGAGACGAACAGCGTGTTCGGGTTGGCGGCCTCCTTCGCCTTCACGGCGCCGGCGATGACGGCGGCGCCGGCCTCGCCCTGCGAGCCTGCCTCGAGGCGGCCGTGGAAGTCGTTGATCGTGAGGATGTCGATGTCCTTCACGTTCGGGTTCTCCACCGCGAACACGGTGGTGGTGCCCGAGACCTCGTTGCCCACGGCCACGAGCGGGCGGCCCGTCGGAGAGTCGGCGGCGGAGATGAACTCCACGCCCTCGGGACCGAGGTCGCCGGCCTTCGCCAGCAGCTCGCGGTCGGCGGTCTCATCGCCGGTCAGCCGGTCTTCGACCGAGACCGAGAAGTCGCGGTTGTTGACGTACCCGGCGTAGGTGGCGTTCTTCGGGTCGGTGATGTCGTAGGTCATCACGCCACCGACACGCTCGAGGCCGATGAAGGCGTAGGTGCGCCCGTCGACCTCGCCGATCGCGAGGTTCTCGGGCTCGGGGCCCTTGTCGTCGCTGCGACCCTCCAGGTTCGACTCCGAGTGGTTCGAGTTGAAGAAATCGGGATTCGCATCGTGCGTGATGCGCTCGAAGTCGGAGCCCGAGTCGAAGACCTGCTCGCCCGCGGTGTTCCACACCGAGAACCCGCGCCCGCCGAAGGTGTAGAGCGCGGAGTAGCAGGTGCCCTCGGCGTTCAGGCCCATGTCGGTCGCGACGTTGAGGCGACCGAGGGCGGCGTCGCCGAGCGAGCCCGCGAGCGGGCTGTCGGCGCACACGGGCGCGAGACCGTCGGAGCCGAGATCCTTCACGCGGGCGGTGTCGGTGAAGTCGCCCCACTCGCGACCGTCACCCTCGTTGGCGGTGACGAGGTAGGTCTCGCCGCCGGACTGGTAGGCCTGGATGCCGTCGGGCATGTACATGCCGAACAGGCCGGGGTAGCTCTTCTCGTTGAAGGTCGGGGCATCCTTCGGGTCGCGGTCGCTCGCGTCGAGCGTCTCGACGCCGTAGTCCTTGAAGCCCAGGGACCGGATGCCGGTGACCTCCGCCGTCGCCAGGTCGACGACCGCGACGGCGTTGGCCTCCTGCAGCGCGACGTACGCCGTGGAGCCGGCGATCGCGACGTACTCGGGCTCGAGGTTGCGGCTCACGCGGTTGGCGGCGAGCGGCGTGGAGCCCTGGTCGGGGGCGGCGACATCGGGGCCGAAGACCCGGACGGCGGGGTCGAGGGACTTCGAGCCGCCCTGCTCGAAGGCTCCGAACCCGGCCGTGCGCACGGCATCCTGGGTCGGGGCGGTCTTGGTGCTCGGCAGCGCGACGACGCCGACGGAACCCTCGGGGTCGGTCGTGAAGTCATCGGCCGGCTCGCCCTCGTTCGCGACGACCGCGAAGGAGCCGTCGTCGCTGATCGCGACCATGTCGGGCAGAGCGCCGACCGTCACCTCTCCGAGGATCGTGGGCGCGGCGGCATCCGCGTCGAAGAAGACCAGACGTCCGGGCGCGGTCTTGTCGGTGCTTTCCAGGGCGATGACGCCCAGGCCGTCGGCGCGGACGGCGAGGGAGTTCGCGATCCCGGTGCCGGCGATCGAGTACAGCTTCGTCGGTGCGGCGGGGTTTCCGTTGTCGAGCACATCGACGGCCCCGGCCTGGGCGTTCACGACGAAGAGGCGGTTCTTGTACGCGTGCACGATCTCGGCGGCCGACTGGTCGAACACCCCGGTCTCGTACGTGCCGAGCGGACGCAGCGACACCGCGCCGTCGGCGGCGACGTCACGCACGGGATCGGAGACGAGAGCGGCGGATGCCGCGGTGGCGCTCGACAGAGCGAGAGCGCAGACCGCGGCGGTGGTCGCGCTGAACGCGACCGCGCGGCGGAGGAGGGGCGAAGGCATGGCTGTGTCCTCGGATGCAGGGGGGAGCTCGCGCGTCGAGAACGGCGCGAGGACGCCGCGGGGCGGCGATGGCGGCGAGTCTGCCCGCGGGCGGTGTCGCCCGAGTGAACGACGGGAGAACGGCGGACCCGCACGGCTCGTCGACGTCGACGCAAGGGCGTCCGGGTGTCGACGGCGGGGATATCCTCTCGCCCATGACCACCGCGAACGGCGCGCACGCCGATGAACCGCACCGTCAGGGACTCTCGCAGCGCCTCAACTGGCTGAGGGCCGGAGTCCTCGGCGCCAACGACGGCATCGTCTCGACCGCCGCGGTCGTCGTCGGCGTCGCGGGAGCGACGAGCGACACCGGTCCCGTGCTGATCGCCGGTCTCGCGGCCCTCGTCGGTGGCGCGATCTCCATGGCGCTGGGCGAGTATGTCTCGGTGTCGAGCCAGCGCGACAGCGAGCACGCGCTCATCCAGAAGGAGAAGCGCGAACTGGCCGACGACCCCGAGGCCGAGCTCGCCGAACTGGTGGGCATGTACGAGGCGCAGGGCCTCTCGCGCGACACGGCGACGCGCGTGGCGACCGAGCTCACGGCATCCGATGCTCTCAAGGCGCATCTGGCGGTCGAGCTCAACATCGACGCCGACGACGTCGTGAGTCCGTGGGCGGCGGCTCTCGCCTCGGCGGTGGCGTTCACGATCGGCGCGCTGCTGCCGCTGGCGACGATCCTGTTCGCGCCCGTCGAGATCCGGGTGCCGCTGACCTTCGTCGCGGTGCTCATCGCGCTCGCGATCACCGGCTACATCGCGGCGTACATCGGCGGGGCCCGGCGGGGGCGGGCGGTGCTGCGCACCGTCATCGGCGGGGCGCTCGCGCTCGCGGCGACGTACGCCGTCGGCGCGCTGTTCGGGGTGTCCACAGGGTAATCGACCCCTCTACCATTTACTAGGACGTCCAGGTAATGTGAGCAGGCGACGACGCCGTCGCCTCACGAAGGAGAGCCGCATGGACACCACCCCTGCTCCCGTGCTCGACGCCTCACCGGTCAGCACCCTGTCGGCGGATGAGCGCGCCGCGATCCTCGATGCCGTGCGCGATTTCGCCGCGACCGAGTTCGCCCCCCACACCCTCGAGTGGGATGCCGAGAAGCATTTCCCCCGCGACGTGCTCCGCCGCGCGGGGGAGCTGGGTCTCGGCGGCGTCTACGTCAACGACGACGTCGGCGGCGCCGGGCTGTCACGAGCGGATGCGGTGGCGATCTTCGAGGAGCTCGCCTACGGCGACCCCACGGTGACGGCGTACATCACGATCCACAACATGGTCGCGTGGATGATCGACACCTACGGCACCGCGGCCCAGCGCGAGCGGTGGTTGCCCTCGCTCGTGGCCATGGACGACCTCGGCGCCTACTGCCTCACCGAACCGGGCGCGGGATCGGATGCCGCGGCGATCGCCACCTCCGCGATCCGCCACGGTGACACGTACGTGCTGACGGGCGTGAAGCAGTTCATCTCGGGCGCCGGAGAGGCATCCGTCTACGTCGTCATGGCGCGCACCGGCGAGCCGGGGGCCCGCGGCATCAGCGCGTTCCTCGTCCCCGCCGACGCCGCGGGCCTGTCGTTCGGGCCGAACGAGAAGAAGATGGGCTGGAACGCCCAACCCACCCGCCCGGTGATCCTCGACGAGGTGCGCGTACCGGCGGAGAACCTGCTCGGCGGCGAGGGGCGCGGGTTCTCGATCGCGATGAACGCGCTCAACGGCGGGCGGCTCAACATCGCCACGTGCTCCCTCGGGGGTGCGCGGTGGGCGCTGGACCGGGCGGTCGCCTATGTGCACGAGCGGTTCACCTTCGGCGAGGCCCTCAGCGAGAAGCAGTCCGTGATCTTCGCCGTGGCCGACATGGCGACCGAGCTCGACGCCGCGCGTCTGCTCGTGCGCGACGCCGCCCGGGCCCTGGATGCCAAGGCGCCCGACGCCGCGACCCGCTGCGCGATGGCCAAGCGTTTCGCGACCGATGTGGGCTTCCGTGTCGCCAACGAGGCCCTGCAGCTGCACGGCGGCTACGGCTACCTGCAGGACTACGGCATCGAGAAGGTGGTGCGCGACCTGCGCGTGCACCAGATCCTCGAGGGGACGAACGAGATCATGCGCCTCATCGTCGGTCGCAGCGTCCTCGCGGCGTGACACCGCCTGAGAGGCTGGGGCTCGTGCGGGGCGATTCGGTGGGCGTGGCGCGGGCGCTGACGGGGCCGGCCCGATTCGGGGCGGAATCCGCGCGTCGGAGCGTACGTGCCACGCCCCGCAGCGCGAAACGCGCGCCGGACTCGACAGCCTCGCGGCCCCGGCACGACGTCGACGGGCCGGCGGCGGAACCCCCTCGGCGGATGTCGGGGGCGCGTGCGAGCATGCCAGGAGCGGGGCCGACCGCGGTGACACGACGGGAGTGACATGACGGACCAGGATGCCGAGTACGAGACGATCCGCGTCGAGCAGCGGGGCCGCGTCGGGTGGATCACCCTCGACCGACCCGAGGCTCTCAACGCCTTGAACACGCAGACCATGCGAGACGTCGTCGCGGCGGCGGAGGCGTTCGACGCCGACGAGGGCGTGGGCGCGATCGTCGTCACGGGCAGCGAGAAGGCGTTCGCGGCCGGAGCCGACATCAAGGAGATGGAGCAGAAGTCGGGACTCGACATGATGCTCACCGACCACTTCGGGGCCTGGACGCGGTTCGCCGCGGTGCGCACGCCGGTCATCGCCGCGGTGTCGGGCTACGCGCTGGGCGGCGGATGCGAGCTCGCCCTCATGTGCGACGTGATCCTGGCATCCGATCGCGCGAAGTTCGGCCAGCCCGAGGTGCAGTTGGGTGTCATCCCCGGAATGGGCGGGACGCAGCGGCTGGTCCGCGCGCTCGGGTACTACAAGGCCGCCGAGCTGGTGCTCACGGGGCGCATGATCGACGCCGCCGAGGCGGAGCGCGCGGGCCTCGTGTCCCGTGTGGTGCCGGCCGCCGAGCTGCTCGACGACGCCGAGAGCACCGCCCGCACCATCGCCGAGAAGCCCCTGCCGGCGCTCTACGCCGCCAAGGCGGCGCTCGATGTCGCTCTGGAGTCCACGCTCGCCGAGGGCGTGCGCTTCGAGCGGCAGGCGTTCGCCGCGCTCTTCGACACCGCCGACCAGAAGGAGGGGATGGCGGCGTTCCGCGAGAAGCGGTCGCCGTCGTTCACGCACAGATGAGCCCCGTCAGCCCGGCCCACGCAGGCGATTACGTCGCCTCGCGTATCGGCGCGCCCGCGCGCGACCGGCGGCCGGGGGCGTGCGACGCGTCACCCGTCGGTGCTCAGAGCGGGTCGGGCACCGGGGCGGGGTCGGCGAAGTCACCGGCTCCCTTGCGGAAGCGCGCGATGATGCGCACGAGAGCCGTCGCATCGTCGTCGTCGAGGCCGAGGTCGGCGAACACGTCGTTGAGCGCGGTCGTCGCCTCATCGACCCGTCGTCGCCCGGCGTCGGTCAGCGCGAGCAGTGCGGCGCGCCCGTCGGTGGGGTGCGGCTCACGCGTGACGTACCCGTCGCGGGCCAAGCGCTCGACGGTGTTGGTCACGCTCGTCGGATGCACCTGCAGGCGGGCGATCGCGCTCGCCATCGGCATCCGTCCCTCGCGGGTGAAGGCGAGCAGCCGCAGCATCTCGAAGCGCGAGAACGACAGATCGAAGGGCTTCAACGCCCGGTCGATGGATGCCATGAGCAACTGGTGCGCCCGGATCACCGAGGTCACGACCGTCATGCCGTCGGCCGCGTCGTCCCACCCGTGCGCGAGCCACTGGCGCTTGGCCTCGGCGATCGGGTCGACCGGCAGTCGTCGCGTCATGGATCCTCCTCGCCTGTCACGGTACCGCTCGGGCGGCGCGGCGGCCCGCTCTCCGCGGGGACGGCGGTGGCTGAGCCTTCCGAGCCCGGTCGACGCCTCTGCGCGACCCGGTCCCTTCGGCGGGCTCAGGGACCTCCGCCTCGCCGGGGAGGGGCCGCTTCGCTGCTCGGCCGCGGAAAGGCGGTGGCTGAGCCCGTCGAACCCTCCGCGGGCTCGGTCCGGTCGGCGGGTCGGCGACTCCCGGGCCCGTCCGTGAAGCAGTCATCCCGTCGCCGCGACGTCGCGGCATCCGTCCCCCGAACGAAGGAGCCGCGTCGATGAAGATCGTGGTGCTCATCAAAGAAGTCCCCGACACGTGGGGCGACCGTCGTCTCGACCTGGAGACGGGTCTGACCGACCGTTCCTCGTCGGCCCCGGTGCTCGACGAGATCGACGAGCGCGCGGTCGAGGCGGCGCTCGCGCACGCCGACGCGCACCCCGGCACCGAGGTCATCGTCGTCACGATGGCCCCCGCCTCGGCCACGGCGACCGTGCGCAAGGCCCTGGCGATGGGGGCGACCTCAGCCGTTCACGTCGTCGACGACGCTCTGCGCGGCGCCGATCTGCTGCTGACCGCCGACGTGCTCGCCGCGGCGACCCGCCGCACGGGCTTCGACCTCGTGATCGCGGGCAATCTCTCCACCGACGGCGGGGGAGGAGTCGTCCCCGCCATGGTCGCCGAGATGCTCGGCGTGCCGCAGCTCACGGCGTTGTCGAGCCTCGAGGTCGCCGACGACTCCGTGTCGGGCGACCGCGTGAGCGATGCCGGGACGATGCGGGTGTCGGCATCCCTCCCCGCCGTGGTGTCGATCACCGAGGCGCTTCCGGAGGGGCGCTTCACGACCTTCAAGGGCATCATGGCCGCCAAGAAGAAGCCCTTCGAGACGTGGGATCTCGCCGAGCTCGGCGTCGAGGCCGACGACCCCGCACAGGCGCGCTACATCATGCTGTCGGTCACCGAGAGGCCCCCGCGCGCCGCCGGTACGAAGATCGTCGACGAGGGCGATGCGGGCGAGAAGCTCGCCGCCTTCCTCGTGGCCGAGGGGGTGGCGTGATGAGCGTCGCGCTGGTCCTGCTCGAGGTGCTGCCCTCGGGCGCACTCGCCGCCTCGTCGGCCGGGCTGCTGGCCGCCGCCGTGGAAGCGGGGGAGCCGGTCGCCGTCCTCGCGGCTCCCGCCGACGTGCTCGATCGCGCGGCGGAGCAGGCCGCGGGGTTCGGCGCGGTGCGCGTCCTCACCGCCGAGGTCGATCCCGCGGTGCTCACCGGCCCCGTCGTCGATGCGCTCGCCGCGGCGGTGGCCGCCGAGAGCCCCGACCTCGTGCTCGCCTCGAACGCGATCGAGTCGCGCGATGCCGCGGCCCGCCTCGCGGTGCGATTGCGCCTGCCGCTCGCGACCGACGTCGTCGGGGTCGGGGGCGACGACCTCGGCGTCGTCGCCCACCACGCGGCCTTCGGCGGTGCGTTCACGGTCGACGGGGCGCCGACCTTCGGTCCCCTCGTCGCGACCCTGCGCCCCGGGGCGGTGGACGCGCGCCTCGAGGCGCAGCCGCTCGCCGTGCGCGGCCTGCAGGTGACGGCATCCGGGGCTCCGTCCGCCCGGGTCGAGGACTTCTCGGAGACCGTGGCCCCCTCGACGCGGCCCGAGCTGCGCGGAGCGGGCGCGGTCGTCGCCGGTGGCCGAGGGCTGGGCTCGAAGGAGGACTTCGCGCTCGTCGAGCACCTCGCCGACGTGCTCGGCGCGGCCGTCGGTGCCTCGCGCGCGGCCGTCGACGCGGGGTACGCCCCCGCGAGCACGCAAGTGGGACAGACTGGGGTGTCGGTCTCGCCGCGGCTGTACGTGGCCCTGGGCATCTCGGGGGCGATCCAGCACCGGGCGGGGATGCAGACGGCCGGCGTGATCGTAGCGGTCGACAAGAACCCCGACGCTCCCATCTTCGACATCGCCGACTTCGGTATCGTCGGAGACCTGTTCACCGTCGTCCCGCAACTCATCAGCGCGCTAGAGGCCCACAAGAAGTAGATGGCGTCCACACCCCGCACTCCGCGACGCGGGCTGCCGCGCGTCCCCGGTGGGGAGCCCTGGCCGCCCGCGGGTTCCGGCGCGTCCGTGCGAGACGGCGCGGATGCCGCGGTGGCTGCGGAGCAAGACGCGGGCTCTGCCGCGACCCTGCGAAGCGGTGCGGAGCTCGCAGACCCCGGGCCGCGAGATGCGGGCGGTGCAACGACGTCACAGGCGCGGACGGAGGATGCGCGCCCCGAGCCCGGCTCGCTCGAGGTGGGGGGCGCTGCGGTGCCGACGGTGCGCCGCGGTCTCCCCCGCGAGCCGCGCGGCGGGCCGTGGCCGCCGGCATCCGCCTCGCCGGGAACGCCCTCCACGGGATCCGCTCGGCGCAGCGGGATCGCAGCGGAGACGCCCTCCCCCGCGGATCCGGTGCTCGCCTCCGATGCCGTCGAGCCCTCGGGCGGTACCAGCGACTCCGGCCCGGCCGTCACGCCTCCGGTGACGGATGCCGCGACCGGAGGCGTGCGCCGTGGGCTCCCGCGCACGCCGGGCGGCGAGCCCTGGCCGCCGGCATCCGTCGCGGTGGGCACGCAGCCGACGCCGGAATCGGGCCGGAGCGACGGGATCGGATCGGGGGCGTCCGCGGGGCCGACGTCGCGGCAGTCGTCCGAGCCCGGCGTCGTGTCCGCGGAGACGGCCGAGCCCGGGGCGCGCGCGACTCCCGCACCCCTCATGGCCTCCGCGCCCTCCGCGCCCGCGGCCCCGCGCCCTCCGCTCACCGTTCGCCGCACCGTCTGGCCCGGAGCCGCCGCGCGCCGAGCGGCCGCGGGACGCGACGCCGTTCCCGGAACGGCCGTCCGCGCGGCATCCGTCCCCGCCGGTGGCGCGGCCCGGCCGGCCTCGGCGTGGTCGTCCCCGGCCGCTCTCCGCGACTACTCGCCCGTGCAGCTCCTCGGCTCGGCCGCCGTGCTCGGCGTCTTCGCCCTCGCCCTCGTCGGCATCGTGGTGCTGCTCGCGCGTTTCGTGCTCGCGCTCGGGCCCGGGCGGGAGTTCCTCGCGGCGTTCCCCGGCGAGTACCCCCTCCCCGCATCCGCGCCCGTCGGTCTGCCCGCGTGGCTCAACTGGTCGCATTTCCTCAACAGCTTCTTCCTGCTGCTGATCATCCGCACCGGCTGGCAGGTGCGTCGCGAGAAGAGACCCTCCGCCTTCTGGTCCCCGCGGAACAACCGGAAGCGGCGCATCAGCCTCGCCCTCTGGTTCCATCAGGCGCTCGACATCCTGTGGATCGCGAACGGCGTGGTGTTCGTCGTGCTGCTGTTCGTCACCGGGCAGTGGATGCGGATCGTGCCGACCTCGTGGGAGGTGTTCCCGAACGCCCTCTCGGCCGCGCTCCAGTACGCCTCGCTCGACTGGCCCACCGAGAACGGATGGGTGAACTACAACAGCCTCCAGCAGCTGTCGTACTTCGCCGTCACCTTCGTCGCCGCGCCCCTCGCGATCGTCAGCGGCGTGCGCCTGTCGGGCGTCTGGCCGAAGGATGCCGACAAGCTCGACCGGCTGTACCCGGCCGAGTGGGCGCGGAAGGTCCACTTCCCGACGATGCTCTTCTTCGTGGCCTTCATCGTGGTGCACGTCGCCCTCGTGCTCGCGACCGGCGCCCTGCGCAACCTGAACCACATGTACGCCGCCCGCGGGTCGGTGGACCCCGAGGCGTTCACCGGCGACCCGACCGGACTGCTGATCTTCGCGGCATCCCTCGTCGTGATGGCGGCGGCGTGGATCGCCGCGCGCCCCGCGGTGCTCGTGCCGATCGCCCGCCTGTTCGGCGAGGTGAAGCAGCGCTGACGCCGCGCCCCCCGCGCCCCTGTCGCCGAGACCGCACCCGGTCGCCGAGACAGCACCCGGTCGCCGAGACCGCACGGGATCGGCAACGAACGCATGCGGTCTTGGCGCGACCACGCGGTCTCGGCGGCAGCCCGCGACCCGTGAGGAGGCCCCGGGCCCCGGCCCGGCGTGCCCTCAGACGCGCGCGCGGAGGCCGGCGACGATGAGCTCCAGGCCGAACGCGAAGTCATCGCCGGCCAGGCCCGCCGGTGCGCCGGCGGAGCCCGCAGCGGCGATGCCGGAATCCGCGGCGGCGCTGCCGGAACGCGCGGCGGTGCGATCGAGACCCGCGTCAGCGAGACCGGATGCCGCGGCGAGATCGGGACGCGCGCCCGCGCTGTCGTACTGCAGGCGCTGCTGTTCGTGCCAGACGAATCCGAGCACGTAGTGCAGCACGGTCGTCGCGACCCGACGAGCGGTGCCGGCGTCGAATCCGGCGTCGACGACGGCCGACGACAGGCGCTCGACCGCGACGGACGACCCCAAGCCCATGGCGAGCGTGCTCGAGACCACCTCGGCGCCGTCGCGATAGGCGAGCAGGGCGTCGCGAAGGGCGTGCGCCTCGCGGACGAGATCGACGGCCGGGCCGGATGCCATCCGCCCGACGATCCGATCCGAGAGCTCTGCGAGGAGTGACTGCTTGTTGGGGAAGTGCCAGTACAGGGCGCTCGGCTGCACCTCGAGCGCCGTCGCGAGGCGACGCATCGTCAGGTCGGGAAGGCCGTGGTCGTCGAGGATGCGCAGGGCTGTGCGGGCGACGTCGTCGGCGGAGTGTCCTCGAGGTGCCATGGGGATGAGTATAGTGAACGCCGTTCAGGTGAACACTGTTCAGGAAGGCTCCCCATGACTCGCACCCTCGACGCCACCGACCTCGCCCGCGTCGCCGTCTTCGCCGCCCTCATCGCCGCGCTCGGGCTCCCCGGGAGCTTTCCGGTCTTCGGCGGCGTGCCGATCACCGCTCAGACGCTCGGCGTCATGCTCGCCGGTGCCGTGCTCGGCCCCTGGCTCGGCGCGCTGTCGGTGACGGTGCTGCTCGCCCTGGTCGCGGTCGGTCTCCCGCTGCTCGCCGGGGGGCGAGGCGGGATCGGCGTCTTCTTCGGCCCCACCGCCGGATACGCGCTCGGGTGGATCCTCGGCGCGATCGTCATCGGCCTCCTCGTCCACGCGGGAGGTCGCCGCCCGGTCGTCTGGCGCACCGCCCTGGCGATGCTCGCCGGCGGCGTCGGAGCGATCTACGCCCTCGGCATCCCCGTCCAGAGCCTCGTCACCCGACTTCCGCTCGGAGAGACCGCCCTCTCCAGCCTCGTCTTCGTGCCCGGGGATCTGCTCAAGGCGGCGCTGGCGACGGTGGTGGTGACCGCCCTCGTACGCGCCTACCCCCGCGGCTTCCGTCGGGACTGGCGCGAGGCGGCCCCTGCGCCGGTCGCGGTCGGAACCACGGCGTGAGCACGATCCGCTGCGACGGGCTGTCGGCCCGCCTCGGCGGTCGCGAGGTGCTGCGCGACGTCACGCTCGACCTCACCGCCCGCACCATCGCCGTCGTCGGCGACAACGGTTCGGGCAAGTCCACGTTCGCGCGGCTCGTGGCGGGCCTCCTCCCGCGCTCGGCGGGAGAGCTGACCGTGCGGGGCCTCGATCCCGATCGGGATGCCGCCGAGTTGCGCCGCCGCGTCGCCCTGGTCCTCAGCAACCCCGACGCCCAGATCGTGATGCCGGTCGTCGCGGACGACGTCGGGTTCTCGCTGCGCACCGAACGCCTGTCGAAGGCGGAGCGCGCGGAGCGGGTGGCCCGCGCCCTGGCGCGATTCGCGCTCGCCGACGTCGCCGATCGGCCCGCGCACGACCTGTCCGGCGGGCAGAAGCAGCTGCTGGCGCTGTGCGGCGCGTTCATCCGCGAGCCCGACCTCGTCGTCGCCGACGAGCCCACGGCGTTCCTCGACGCCCGCAACGCGCGCCGCGTCGCCGGCCACCTCCTGGCCGACACCGGGCACGCCCTGATCCTCGCGACCCATGACCTGGCCCTCGCGCGACGGTGCGATGCCGCCGTGCTGTTCGCGGAGGGGTCCGTGAGCGCCGCGGGCGCGGCATTCGACGTGGTGGACGCCTACGAACGGGCGCTGAGGTGCTGAGCCTCTACCGGCCCGGCGGCGGCATCCTGCACCGGTTGCCCGCGGGCCCCACGATGCTCCTGCTCGCGATCGTCGCGCTCGGGCTGGCGTCGCTGCCGAGCGCGGCGTGGACCGCCGCCGTCTGCGGCGGAGCCGTGGTCCTCGCCTATGCCGTGTCCGGCCTCGGAGTGCTCGAGCTGGGGCGGCAGCTCCGAGGCCTGCGCTGGATCCTGGCGATCACCGCGACCGGCCAGCTCGTCTTCCTCGGCCCCGAACCCGCGTTGGCGAACACGGCGCGCGTCGCGGCGGCGCTGCTCATCGCGGCCCTGCTGCCGCTGACCACCCGCGTGGACGACATGCTCGACGCCCTCGAGCGCGGCCTCCGCCCGCTCCGCAGGATCGGGATGGATGCCGACCGCGCGGCGCTCCTGCTCGCGGTCACGATCACGACGGTCCCGGTCCTCGCGCGGCTGGCCGCCGAGGTGCGCGAGGCCCAGCGCGCCCGCGGCATCCGGCCGTCGCTGCGCGCGGGCATCCTCCCCTTCGTCGTGCTGTCGCTCCGGCACGCCGACCAGCTCGGCGAGGCGCTCGCCGCCCGCGGGGTGCGCTGACGTCGCCTCACCATCGCCGACGGCGTGGTTCGAGCGACTCGGCGCCCCGCTACGCCCCCGCCGCGCGGCCCGCCGCGAAGCCCTCGGCGTAGGCCTCGTCGGCGCCCTGGCGGAACATGTCGCGCACCGGGTCGCGCACGATCGAGCGCGCACCGGGAAGGTCGAGGTCTCCGACGAGGTCGGCGCGCCCGCGCACGATCGCGACGGGCCGGCGCGCGGCCTTTCCCTTGACCAGATCGGTGGCGGCGGCGATCTCGTCGGCCACGCACGGCAGGGTCACCACGAGGGGGCGGCCTTCGGCATCCACCGTTCCGCGGAGGTCTTCGAAGACGTGGATGCCACCGGCCCCGATCGCGTGATCGGTCTGGCCCTCGCGCCAGGCGCGGCCGAGCGTGTCGGTGATGATCACGCCCACGTGCGCGCCCGTCGCCGTGCGCAGCCCGGTGGCGAGGGCCCGCGCCGAGGCGTCGGGGTCGACGGGCAGCAGCAGCACGGTGCCCTCGGGGGTGTTGCTCGCGTCGACGCCGGCGGCGGCCGAGACGATGCCGAGGGGGTTCTCGACGATGCGCGTCACGTGTCCGGTGGGGGAGGTGCGGGAGGCCACGAGGCGCACGGTCTCGCGCGTGATCGCGTCTTCGCGGTCGGCGGCCTCGATGATGCGCCCCTCCGCCTTCGACACGATCTTGCTCGTGACGACGACGATGTCGCCGTCGCGCAAGGGTCCGTCGACGGCATCCAGGATCACCCCGACGAGGTCGTCGCCGGGGGTGATCTCACGGATGCCGTCGAGGGCCCAGATCTGCAGCACGATCAGCGGACGAAGCGCACCTCGGTGAGCTCCTCGCCGAGGAAGGGCTCGGTGTGCGAGGCGCCGTCGAGAGCGAAGCCGTTGCGCGTGTAGAAGCGGTGCGCGCGGGGGTTGTCCTCGGCGACCCAGAGGTACAGGCCCTCGCCCTCCTCGACGGCGGCGTCGAAGAGCTGCTGGCCGATGCCCGTGCCGTGGTAGGCGTCGAGCAGGTAGATGAAGTACAGCTCGCGCTCGCGCGGGGCGTCGTCATCGCGCGCCGGACCCGAGCCGACGAAGCCGACGATCTCGCCGTTCACGAGGGCGGCGTGCATGCGGTATCCGTCGCCCTGGGCGGCCCAGTGGGTCCAGAGCTCGGCCATGCGACGCGGGGAGACGGCCTCGAGGGCCGCCTTGCTGATGAGGTGGTCGTAGGTCTCGTGCCAGCAGGTGGCGTGCACGCGGCCCAGGGCCTCGGCATCCACATCGCGCACCGGACGGACGACGATGTCGGTTCGGGTTTCCGCAGTCATGGCGCGACTCTACGCGCGGGCACGGCGGAGGTGAAATCGGGGTGGGCGCGCGAGGCGATGGGGTAAGAGAGGCGTCTGTCCGGCGCGGTGTGCCACGATGCGCGGGTGCCGGATCGTCGCTCGTTCACCCCCGTCGAGGCCCGCATCGACGCGGTCGCGAACCGTCTGCTCGCCGGCGCGCCCACCTCGGGGGCGCGGGCGCGGGCCGTGGAGTTCGCCGTCTTCGTGCTCAAGCAGGCGTGGGCCTGCGTGTTCGGGGCGGCCTTCCTGGTGGTCGTCCTCGCGGCGAAGCTCTGGTACCCCGACGGCGCCGCGCTCGCCCGCAACGACGCCCTCACGATCGCCGCGGTGCTGATCCAGGTCGCCATGGTCGCCGGTCGCCTCGAGACCCTGCGCGAGCTGCGGGTCGTCGTGCTCTTCCACGTCGTCGGTACCGTGATGGAGCTGTTCAAGACCGACGTCGGCTCGTGGATGTACGCCGCCGATGGCGTGCTGCGCCTCGGCGGGGTGCCCCTGTACAGCGGGTTCATGTACGCCGCGGTGGGCAGCTACATGGTCCGCGTGTACCGGCTGTTCGACCTGCGCTTCTCGCGGTACCCGCGACGGTGGCTCACCGCCGTGGTCGCGGCGCTCGTCTACGTCAACTTCTTCTCGCACCACTGGATCGTCGACCTGCGCTGGGGGCTCGTCCTGGCCGTCGTCGTGCTGTGGGGCCGCACGACCATGCACTTCCGCTTCTTCCGGGGGACGTTCCGCATGCCGCTGCTCTTGGCGTTCGCGGGCGTGGCGCTGTTCATCTGGCTCGCCGAGAACATCGCCACCTACGCGGGAGCCTGGCTCTACCCCTCGCAGGTGGGCGGGTGGCATCCGGTCGACGCGTCGAAGCTGTCGTCGTGGTTCCTGCTCATGATCGTCTCGGTGGTGCTCGTCACGTGGGTCTATCCGCCGCGCAGGCCGGATGCCGAGGAGCCGACGCCGCAGGGATCGACCGGTCATCCTGTGGATATGTGACAACGCAATCGCCGATCCGTCGTCGACTCGCTACGCTCGCCCCTCGTGAACGTCCTCTGGCGCACGCTTCTCGTGCTCGTCCGTGCCCGCCGTCTTCTGCGCCGCGAGGGGCCTATCGACCCGAACACGGTGGCGCGCCTGCGCATCCGCGTGCTGCCGACCGACATCGATCTGCTGCGCCACCTGAACAA
Organism: Microbacterium galbum; assembly: GCF_032464915.1. Classification (NCBI taxonomy): domain Bacteria; kingdom Bacillati; phylum Actinomycetota; class Actinomycetes; order Micrococcales; family Microbacteriaceae; genus Microbacterium; species Microbacterium galbum. The sequence continues at coordinate 1,753,203 of NZ_JAWDIS010000001.1, forward strand.
CGGGCGGTATCTGTCGCTGTTCGACCTCGGGCGCTGGGACCTGCTGACCCGCGCCGGACTGATGTCGGCGATGACGACGCAGGGCTGGTACGCCGTGGTGGCGGCTGAGACCATCACCTTCCGCCGATCGCTGGAGCTCTGGCAGCGCTTTGAGCTCGAGACGCGCCTGATCGGGCACGACGACCGCGCCGTGTACCTCGAGCACCGCGCGCTGGTGAAGGGCGAGATCTACGCCCGCGCGGTCATCCGGGCACGCATCCTGCGCCGCACCGGCGGGACCGTCCCGCACGACGAGCTCTTCGCCGCCGTCGGTCGGCCGGAGGGGCTGCCCGACATCGAGTCGTGGGTGCACGACTGGGCCGCGGGTTCGTCGCTGCCGTCGACGAAGCGCCCGGCGCCGAGCGTCTGGAGCTGAGCGCCGACCCCGCAGCCGCCGCCGAGCGGCTCAGCGGCCGAAGCGCGCGTCGAGCCAGGCCACCTGCTTCATGAAGTGGCGATAGCCGCCGCCCTCGTGCCCGTTGTAGCGGTAGACCTCGATCGCGGTATCCGTGGATGCCAGCGCGTGGAACGACGCGAAAACGCCCGAGGGCAGCACGACGTCGTCCATCAGCGCGACCGAGAACAGCGCGGGAGCGGTGATGCGGCGGGCGAGGATCGCTCCGTCGACGTAGGAGAGGGTGCGCAGCACCGCGTCCTCGGCATCCCGGTGGACGGACAGGAACCGCGTGATCTCGGTGAAGGGCGCGAGGGGGGTGCGCACGATCGCCGACGGGAAGTCCGCGAGGAACGGCACGTCGGGCAGGAGCGCGGCCACCGCCCCTCCCGACAGCGCCGCGGCGGCGATCGAGAGTCCGCCGCCCTGGCTCCCGCCGGTCACGGCGATGCGCGAGGCGTCGACGCCCTCCATCCGTGAGACCTCGTCGACCAGCCGCACGGCGTCGGTGTACAGCCGGCGGTAGTAGTAATCGCGGGGGTCGAGGATGCCGCGGGTCATCACGCCCGGGAAGGCGGCGGCCGATCCGTGCGGGTCGGGGGTGTCGCCGACGCTCCACGTCGACCCCTGGCCCCGGGTGTCCATGATGACGTGGACGTAACCCGCCGTCGCCCAGGCGGTCTTCTCGCCGGGGAGGCCGCGTCCGCCGCCGTAGCCGATGAACTCGACGACCGCGGGCAGCTCCTCGTCGCCGTGCGGGCGCACGACCCAGCCGCGGATCTCGTCTCCGCCGAAGCCGGTGAAGGTGAGGTCCTGCACGCGGAGGGCCCGGACGGGCGACGCGACCTCGGCCAGCCGGAGGGGGCGAGCGGCCGCCCGGGCCTCGGCGAGCGTCTCGTCCCAGAACGCGTCGAGGTCGTCGGGCGCGGTGAGCGCGGGACGGTACTCGCGGAGCAGCTCGAGGGGAAGGTCGGTGAAAGTCTGGGCCATGCGGATCTCCGTCGATGTGGGGGCTGCACCGACAGTAGCGAAGGAGACGATCCGGTGCCCGTCACGGTGTCATCGCATTGCGGCCGGTCGTGCGCGGGTCGTCATCCGAGTGGTGCGCGTCGGATCCGCCGCTTGCGCGGCGGGCCGCCGGGATGCCAAGCGCGCGATGCCTAGGCTGGCGCTCATGAGCACGAACGACCCTCGCGCCACCGGTCCTGCGCTCTCCTCCGACGTCGCCGAGCGTGCCGCAGCGCGGATCGCCGCGTTCTCGCCGCGGCCCGTCGCCCCCGCCCGTGGCGGCGACCTCGCCACCGACGCGGAGGCCGCGGACTTCACCGCCGCAGCCGTCGACGGCGTGCTCCGGCCCGAGAGTCTCACCGCGTCGGCCGCGGCCCTGCACCGCCTGGCCGAGGTCGTGCCCTCCTCGCTCCCGTGGTTCGTGCGCGGGGCGCTCCAGCTCGGCGGCGCGGTCGCCCCGGTGATGCCCACGCCCGCCGTGCCCCTCGCCAAGCGCGCCCTGCGCGATCTCGTCGGCTCCCTCGTCGTGGACGCGCGTCCCGAGCGTCTCGCCGCCGACCTCGCCGCGCTCGCCACTGAGGGGGAGACCCCCGATCTCCGCCTGGTCGGACCCGCCGTCCTCGGTGACACCGCCGCGCGACGTCGGCTCGACGGCATCCGGTCGCTCGTCTCCCGCGACGACGTCGAACGCGTCTCGCTCCCGCTCGCCGACGTGGTGGCGGGCCGGTCGGCATGGGCTTTCGACGCCGAGGTCGAGCACGCGGCCGAGCGCGTCCTGCCCCTGTTCCTCGACGCGCTCGCCGCCGGCACGCACCTCACCCTCGTCGTCCGCGACCGCGCCGAGCTCGACGTGACCGTCGCCGTGCTCACCCGCGTGCTCGAGGAACCGCGTCTGACCGGCATGCGCGCGGGCATCGCCCTCCCCGTGGCCGTCTCCGAGACGGTCGAGGCCGCGCGGGAGCTCGCGGCGTGGGCACGGCAGCGCACGCACGATGCCGGCGAGCGCCTCACGGTGCGTCTCGACGACGCCCCGATCGAGACCCCGGATGCCGCGACCTCCGCCCGCCACGGATGGCAGGCGCCCGCGGTCACCGCGCGCGACGACGTCGACGCCGCCCTGGTGCGCGTCCTCCGCGAAGCGCTGAGCACGCGCGCCCGCGACGGCCTGCGGGTCGAGGTCGCCACGGCCGACCCGGAGCGCGCCGCCATCGCCCTCGCGCTCGGCGATGACGCCGGTGCCGAGGTCGCACTCGTGCTGCCGCGGGCCACGCCGTGGATCCCCGACGCCGCCTGCGTCCGGGCGGTGGCGGTCGTGCACCCCGACGACCTCGACGCGGTCGCCGCACCGCTCGCCGCTGCCGCCGCCGCGATGGTCGCGACCACTGCGGGGCTCCCGCCGGCTGGGCCGACCAGCGCCTCCGGCGAGGCGTCGGGCGACGAGGACGAGCCCGACGCCGCGACACCGGAGACCGCCGCGGTCGCCGCCCGCGCGCGCCGCGCGCTCGCCGGAGCCGACGCACCGCCGCCCGCGGGCCGCCTGCCGCTGCGCGACGTCGCGCCGGAGCCGGCGATCCTGCGCGACCCCGCCGATGCCGACGCCGACGAGCCGGGTCTCACGCAGGCCGTGCTCGGCATCGCGCGCGAGGCCGCGGCATCCGAGGACACCTCCGCCCTGGGCCCCGACGTGCAGCAGATGCTGTTCGGCGGGCAGGCGTTCGTCGACACCGCGGTGTTCTCGGCACGAGAGAGCGCGGAGCTCGCCGGGGGAGCCGCAGGCTTCCGCAACAGCGCCGACACCGACCCGACGGTCGCCGCTGACCGCTCCTGGGCCCTCGCCGTGCTCGACCGCGTCGGCGGCTCGACCGCGGGAGATGCGACGGCCGCCGCGGGGCGCATCGACGACGAGAGCGGCCTCGACGAGGCCGTGACGCGCGTGCGCACCGGTGGCCACGCGTGGGGCGCGTTGGCCGCCGCCGATCGCTCGGCCGTCCTGCAGGCGGCGTCGCGGACGCTCGCCGCTCGCCGCGCCGAGCTGATCGAGGTGCTCGCGTCGGAGGGTGGCGCGCTTCTCGCCGAAGCCGACGCCGAGGTGAGTCAGGCGGTCGACGCCGCCGCGTACTACGCCTCGACGGCGAAGGAGCTCGACCGGGTGCCGGGGGCCGTGTTCGTCCCCGATCGCCTCACCGTCGTCGCGCCCCGGTGGAACGCCTCGGTGGGACTGTGCGCGGGCGAGACGCTCGCCGCCCTGGCCGCGGGGTCGGGCGTCCTGCTCACGCCCTCGCCGCGGGCGCGCCGCGCGGGGGCGGTCGTCGCCGACGCGCTGTGGGCGGCGGGGGTGCCGCGCGACGTGCTCGCCTACGTCGACCTGAACGAAGACGCCTCGGGCCGGGCGCTGATCGCCCACCCGGGTGTCGACCGCGTGCTGCTCTCCGGTGCCCGGACCACGGCCGAGCGCTTCGCCGCCTGGCGTCCCGCGCTGGCGATGCAGGCGCTCACCGCCGGTCGCAACGCCGTGATCGTCGCGCCCTCCGCCGACCTCGACGAGGCCGTGGCCGACATCGTGACCGGCGCCTTCGCGCGGGCGGGGCAGGCGGCCACCGCGGTGTCGCTCGTCATCCTCGTCGGTGCGGCCGCGCGCTCCGCGCGGTTCACGGACCAGCTGAAGGATGCCGTGTCCTCGCTGCGCGTGGGACCGGCCGACGACCCGCTGTCCGATGTCGGGCCCCTGGTCGAGGAGCCGACAGGCGAGGTGCGGCGTGCCCTGACCGTGCTCGGCGACGGCGAACGGTGGCTCGTCGAGCCGCGGGAACTCGACCTCGGTCCCGAGACGGCCGGGCGGTTCTGGTCGCCGGGCGTGCGCACGGGGGTCACCGCCGGGTCGCACCTGACCCGGGCTGCGGTGGCGGCTCCGGTGCTCGGCATCCTGCACGCCCCCACCGTGACGCGGGCGATCGAGCTGCAGAACGCGATCGGCTCGGGTTTCGTCGCGGGGCTGCACACGCGCGACGCGGCCGACCTCGACCTCTGGCTCGACACCGTGGAAGCCGCCGTGCTGCGGGTGAACCGCGCCTCGACGGGCGCGGTGGTGCAGCGCGAGCCGATCGGCGGGTGGGGCGAGGCCGCGGTCGGCGACGGTGCGATGTCGGGCGGGCCGAACCGGCTCGTGACGCTCGGCTCGTGGCGGCCCTCGACCGGCGGGGCGTCGTCGTCGACGCTGCACCTGCGCGGACTCGACAGTCGCATCACCGCGCTCATCGAGGCCGCGCAGCCGACCCTGTCGTACGAGGCGTTCGACTGGCTCCGCCGCGGAGCGCTGTCGGACGCCGTGGCGTGGGATCGCGAGTACGGCCGCGTGCGCGATGTCTCGCGGCTCGGCGTCGAACGCAATCTCCGCCGCTACCGTCCGGCCGACGTGGCCGTGCGGGCGACGGCCGACGCGTCGTGGCAGGCGGTGCTGCGCGTGCTCGTGGCGGCGGTGCGATCGGGCTCGACGTTCTCGCTCAGCACGCCGGTGGGGCTCCCCGCGGCCGTGCGGCACCTGCTCGGCGAGAGCGAGATCGCGGTGTCGGTCGAGAGCGACCAGGAGTGGCTGCAGCGCCTGGCGGGTGGCATCCCGGATGCCGAGACCGGCGCCGAGACGCCGATCGTCGCTCCGCGGCCGGGGCGTGTGCGCCTGGTGGGTCCCGCGGCGACGGTCGAGGCGGTGCGCGCGGCGGTCGCCGAGACGGTCGGCGCCGACGTGTCGCTCACCCTCTACGCCGACGAGGTGACGACGGCGGGTCGCCTGGAACTGCTGCCGTTCCTGCGCGAGCAGGCCGTGTCGATCGGCGCGTTCCGCTTCGGCCGCGTCGACCCCTGGAGCGCCGAGGTGATCTGAGGCGCGCTCTCGCTGCGCCCTGGGCGGCCCCTGCCCGGTGGTCGAGGTCACGGGATCTCGCCGAGGTCACGGGTCGTGGCGCGCGTGTTCGCCCAGGTCGCGTGGTCTCGCGCCGGTGCGGGGCGCGAGGGCGCGACCGGGGCGTGCGCCCGCCGCGTCGCCGGCCGTGGGGTGGTTTCGAAAACCCTGGGCGGCCGCGACGCGGGCGGGTAGCGTCGGAGGCCGAACGCGAGGAGCACCGATGACCGCTGCCCGACTCACCGTCGACCCCCGTCTCCCAATCGGCCCCGTGCGCCGCCGGCTGTTCGGGGGGTTCGTCGAGCACCTCGGCCGCCACGTCTACGACGGCATCCACGAGCCCGGCCACCCCGAGGCCGACGAGCAGGGCTTCCGTCGGGACGTCCTGGAGCTCGTGCGCGAGCTCGGGGTGACGATGATCCGCTACCCCGGCGGCAACTTCGTCTCGGGCTTCCGCTGGGAGGACAGCGTCGGACCGCGAGACCGGCGCCCACGCCGCCTCGACCTCGCGTGGCATTCGACCGAGACGAACGAGGTCGGCTTGCACGAGTTCGCCGACTGGCTCGACAAGGCCGGCAGCGAGCTCATGCTCGCCGTCAACCTCGGCACGCGGGGCACGCTCGAGGCGATCGACCTGCTCGAGTACGCCAACCTCCCCGGCGGCACGGCTCTGTCGCAGCAGCGCATCGACAACGGCCGCGAGTCCCCGTTCGACGTGCGCGTGTGGTGCCTGGGCAACGAGATGGACGGCCCGTGGCAGCTCGGCCACCGCTCCGCCGACGACTACGGCAAGATCGCAGCCCGGACCGCGAAGGGCATGCGACAGCTCGACCCGTCGATCGAACTCGTCGTGTGCGGATCGTCGGGCGCCCAGATGCCGACGTTCGGAGACTGGGAACGCGAGGTGCTGACCCACACCTACGACGACGTCGACATGATCTCGTGCCACGCGTACTACCAGGAGCACGACGGCGACATCGACTCCTTCCTCGCCTCGGCGGTCGACATGGACCGCTTCATCGACGCCGTCGTCGCCACCGCCGACCACGTCGGCGCCGTGCGGGGCAGCGCGAAGAAGATCGACATCTCCTTCGACGAATGGAACATCTGGTACATGGACCGCGTCGAGTCCGTGAAGCCGACCGCGATCGACGACTGGCCCGTCGCCCCGCGCCTGCTCGAGGACGTCTACTCGGCCCTGGATGCGGTGGTCTTCGGCAGTCTCATGATCTCGTTGCTCGCGCACGCCGACCGCGTGGCATCCGCCTCCCTGGCCCAGCTCGTCAACGTCATCGCGCCGATCATGACGGAGCCCGGCGGCGCGTCCTGGCGGCAGACGACGTTCTTCCCCTTCGCGATCACGTCGCGGCTCGCGCGGGGAGAGGTGCTCCGCCCGCAGGTCGAGGCGTCGACGATCGACACCGCGAGGTACGGCACCGTGCCCGCGGTGGATGCCGTGGCCACCCACGACTCGGAGACCGGGGAGAGCGCCCTCTTCCTCGTCCACCGCGGGCGCGGCGACGCGGTCGAGCTCCGGATCGACGTGGCAGGTCTCGGAGACGTCGAGATCGTCGAGGCGCACGTGCTGCACGACGACGACCCGTACGCGAGCAACACCCTCGACGACCCCGAGCGCGTACAGCCCCGGACGCTCGAGACGCGCCTGACGGACGGCATCCTGCACGTCACGCTCCCGCCCATCGCGTGGGCCGCGGTGGCGCTGCGGCGGGGGTGACCGGCACAGGCCCACGCTCACGATCTCAGCGATCCGCACGAACTCAGCCGTCTCGAGAGGGAAGCGGCTGAGGGTGTGCGCATCACCGCGGTGCACGCGGCGGACGGGCCTGGCGCGTCGCTCACCGCGGTGACACGCGGAACGCCCGCCCCGCGGCATCCCGGATGCCGGCGAGGACGGGCGTTCCGGCGGCGTCAGGCCAGCTGCGCGCGGCGCTCCGCGAGCTGATCGAACGTCGCGAACGACTCGGCGATCGGGCTGCCGGTGAAGTGGCCGACCCAACCGTCGTCGTCGTGGAAGAAGCGCACGCTGACGTAGTGGGGGGAGGTGCCCATGTCGAACCAGTGCGTGGTGTTCGCCGGCACCGAGATGAGGTCGCCCGCCTCGCAGTACACCGCGTGCACCTTCTCGTTCGCGTGCAGGTAGAACACGCCCGCCCCCTTGGCGAAGTAGCGGTCCTCGTCGTCGTCGTGCGCGTGCTCCGAAAGGAACTTCTCACGGAACGGCGTCTTGAGGTCGTCGTAGTCGGCCTGCGCGGGGTCGAGGGCGACGACGTCGACGAGGGTGTACCCCTCGCGCTCCTTGACCTCTCCGATCTCGTCGGCGTACAGGGCGAGCACCTCGTCCTGCGAGGCGCCGGGGCCGACGTCCTTGACCTCCCAGCGCGAGAAGCGGGCGCCGAGTCCGGCGAGGGCGTCGCGGATCTCGGCCTCGTCGGTGGTCTCGAGGACGGGTGTGCTCGGGTCGGTCTCTTTCCAGACGGTCAGCAGGGTCATGGCCGCTCCTTTCGTGGGGTGTTCTCGGTGGGGTGGATGCCGGGCTCAGCGCGTCGCGACGGCGAAGCGCAGCAGCCACTCGGTGATCTCGAGGTGGCGACGCGCCGCGGCCACATCGCTGCCCCAGGCGTACATGCCGTGATTCGCCACGATGAGCGCGGGCACCTCGGGCACCTCGGGGGTGGCGGGGCGGTACACCTCGTCGAACCAGCCGGCTTCGACGCTCATGTCCTGGTGGTTGCGGATGACGGGGATCGTCACGGTCTCGTCGTCGGCGAGGTGGCCGATGCCCTTGAGCATCTCCATGTCGCGGATCTCCACGCCGCCCGGCCAGCGGTGCCCGGCGACGACCGCGTCGAACGCGTGCACGTGGAACACCGCGTTCGCTCCGGTGCGCGCGGCGATATGGGCGTGCAGCCCGGATTCGGCCGACGGGGGACGATGGTCGTCGGGGTCGATCGCCCGGCCGTCGGCGTCGATGAGCACGACGTCGGCGTCGGTGAGCAGCGACTTGTCGAGGCCCGAGGCGGTGACGGCCAGCACGAGCGGCTCGCGCTCGACGACCACGGAGAGGTTGCCCGAGGTGCCGCGCATCCAGCCGTATCCCGAGAAGCGGGAGGCTTCGGCGGCGAGGGCGGCACCGGCCTCGCGGACGCGGTCGAGGGAGGGGAGCGCGGTCATCGGGTCACCTCGATCTCGTCGAAGGATGCCACGGCGGGCGCGGCGAAGTCGGCCCCCGCCCACGGCTCGCCCGCGCGGTCGAGGGCGATCACCTGCCAGCCGGCCGCGAGGGCGGCCGAGACCTCGTCGGGGTGGTCGGTGAGGAAGAGGGCGCGTTCGGGGGCGACGCCGAGGGCGGCGGCGATGATGTCGAACGACGCGCTCTCCTTCTTCGGGCCGGCCTTGACGGTGTCGAAGAAGTCCTCGACGAGCGGGGTCAGATCTCCCTGCGGCGCGTGGCGGAACCACGGCACCTGCGAGGCGACGGAGCCGGAGGAGTACACGGCGAGGCGGATCCCGGCCTCGTGCCACGCGTGAAGACGCGGGGGCACGTCGTCGAAGAACTGGGAGTGGATCTCGCCCGCGGCGAATCCCTCGGCCCAGATGATGCCCTGCAGGGTCTTGAGCGGGGTCGACTTGACGTCCTGCGCCATGAGGCCGCGCAGCGCCTCCGCGATCTCGGCGTCGGAGGCATCGGCATCCAGGCCCGTCTCGGAGATCGCGTCGGCGCGGGCGTCGCGCACGGTGTCGTCATCGCGGCCGAGCACCTCGTCGAGGCGCGGGCGGGCGTAGTCGTAGAGGTCGCCGAGGATGAAGCCGGCGGCCGAGGTGGTGCCCTCGATGTCGAGCACGACGACGTCGGCGGTGGCGGAGATGGTCACTGGGAGTTCTCTCTTTCGGGGGCGGGGGAGAGGAAGGATGCCACGGCGGCCGCGGCGAGGCGGGAGTGCTCGACGACCACGTCGTCGGAGGCTCCGGCGATGTGCGGCGTCAGCGTGACGTTCGGCAGGCGCAGCAGCTCGTCGTCGCCGGCCAGCGGCTCGTCGTGGAACACGTCGAAGCCGGCACCGGCGATGCGCCGCTCGCGAAGCACCTCGAGCAGCGCGTCGCGGTCGACGAGGGCCGCGCGCCCGGCGTTGACGAGGTACGCGTCGGGGCGGAGGACGGCGAGCTCGCGCGCGCCGATCAGCCCGGTCGTCTCCGGGGTGAGCGGCACATGCAGCGTGACGATGTCGCTCGAGGAGAGCAGGTCGTCGAGGTCGAGGTGCGCCACGTCGTCACCGAGGGCGCCCGGGGCGAGGAAGGGGTCGTAGACGGCGATGCGCATGCCGAAGCCCTGCGCGCGGCGCACCACGCGTCGACCGACCGCACCGCCGCCTACGACGCCCAGCTGCCGCCCCGACAGGCCGATGCCGCGGAACCGCGCGTAGGGCTCGAACACGTCGTCCGCGCTCCAGTCGCCTTCGCGCAGCCACGCCGAGGCGGCGGGCACGTGACGCACGGTCGCGAGCAGCAGGGCGAGGGTGAAATCGGCGGTGACATCGGCGTTGCGACCCGGAGTGGTGCGTACCTCGACCCCGCGGGCGGCGCAGGCGGCCAGGTCGACGTTGGCGGGATTGGCGCGGCAGGCGACGACCAGCGACAGACGCGGGGCCGCAGCCAGCGCCGCCTCGTCGATGCGGTCGAGCTCGGCGATGACGACGTCGGCCTCGGCGAGGATCTCGGCGAAGACGGGGTCGGCGGCCGCGCGCGCTCCGAGCGACTGCCCCGTCTCGGCCTCGGATGCCGTGGCGACGTCGCCCGGCAGGTCGGCGGCGATACGCGGATCGAAGGGGGCGGTGATGACGATGCGGGTCACGCGGGGGTCCTCTCGGGGGCGGGGACGTCGACGACGGTGGCGTCGAGGTGGGCAGCGGGGGCTGCGGCGTCGACGCGCTCCGCGGCGATGAGGGACTCATCGGGCGTCGGCGCTCCGACTCCGTCGGCGTTCGCGGCCGTTCGCGCGAGCGCCCGCAGGGCCGGCCACTCCGGGCGCAGTGCCGCGCGTACCCGTGCGAACACATCGCGCGCCGCCGAGAGGGCGGGCGACGCGCGAGGTGCGAATTCGACGCTGCCGACGGGGAACACCCGCACCGCCGCCTCGAGGTCGGGGGCCAGGCCCGCCGCGACCACCGCGAGCGTCGCCGCTCCGCGCGCCCCGACCTCGGGGTCGGCGGTGCGGACGATCGTCCGCTGCGACACGTCGGCCAGCAGCTGGCACATCAGGTCGCTGCGCGCGCCGCCGCCGCACACCGGGACGCGATCTCCCGCGTCGAGGAGATCGAGGCACTCGGCGACCGAGAAGGCGAGTCCCTCGAAGACGCTCCGCAGCAGCTGTGCGGGGGTGGTCGCGACAGTGGTCCCGACCCAGGATGCCGAAGCCGCGGCATCCACGAACGGTGCGCGCTCGCCGCTCGGCGAGCCGTACGGGAGATACACGACGCCGCCGCTGCCGTCGGGCGCGGTGCGCGCGAGACGCTCGAGCTCACTCCACCCGCGGTCGGACAGGCCCAGCGTGTCGCGCGCCCAGTCGAGATTGGGCGTGCCGACCATCGACGACAGGGCCTCGAGCACCTGGGTGCCGCGCCCGGTGGGGATGAGGATGCCGATGCCGCTGTCGGCAGCCGCCCGGTCGACGCGGTTGACGGCCACCGTGGCGGTCGTGCCGAGCACGACCCAGCCGTCCTGATCGGAGAGGGCGCCGAGCCCCACGGGGCACGCGGCGGAGTCGACGAGCCCGACCGCGACGGGGACGCCGGCGCGCAGCCCGAGTTCGTCGGCGGCGGACGCGGTGAGGGCGCCGCCGCGCTCGTGCGGGGCGCGGACGGGAGCGAGCAGATGCGCGAAGCGGCGGTGGCCGAGCGCGTCGATCATGTCGTCGGAGTAGGCCAGGGTGGCGGGGTCGAGGTAGGTGCGCGACGCCTCGGAGGGGTCTGTCGCGATCTCGCCGGTGAGGCGCTGACGCACGGCGTCTTTGCAGTTGAGGTGGTGCGCGGCACGGGCGAGCACGTCCGGCTCGGTATCGGCGAAGACGTCGAGCAGCACCGGAAGGGTGCCGGGGAAGCTCGCCGATCCGGTCGCGGAGACGACCGCGGCATCCCGTCCGTCGTGCTGCCACGCCGTGACCCGGTCGGCACCTCGACCGTCGAGCCACAGCGCTGCCGGACGCACGGGACGACCCTCGGCATCGACGAGCCACGCGCCGTCGCCCTGGCCGGTCACGCCGACGGCGACGACATCGGGACCCGCGCTGCGGGCCTGTGAGAGAGCCTGCCGGACGGCGCCGACCACGGCCTCCCACACCAGGTCGATGTCGCTCTCGGCCCCGCCGTCGGCGGTGCGCACGACGGCGACCGAGCGGTGCCCGGCGGCGAGGGTCTCCCCCTCGAGCGAGTACAGCACGGCCTTGACCGCCGTGGTGCCGGCGTCGATGCCGAGCACGGCGGGGGTCATGCCCCGCCTCCCGGAGTGGTGTCGCCGAGCTTCGGACGCGTCGCCGTCGCGGCTCCGGCCGGCGCGACGTCTTGTGCGGGGGCGCCGTGCGGGCGCTTCGCCGCGGGCCTGCGCTCGGCGGCCGCCCGCGCGCGCTGCGCGACGGTGTAGGCCAGCACGAGCGCGACCAGCAGCACCACGCCCTGCACCGCCGCCTTGACGTTGAAGTCGAGACCGAGCAGGTCGAGCCCGTTGGCCAGCACGCCGAGGAACAGCACCCCCACGACCGTGCCGGGCACGTTCGGGCGAGAGCGCGGGTGCATCGACGCGCCGATGAACACCGCGGCGATGGCGTCGAGCAGGTAGCTGAACCCCGCGAGCGGGGTGTACAGCCGCAAGGACGCGCTGAGCAGGATGCCGCCCGCCGCGCACAGCACGCCGGCGCCGACGTACACCAGCACGCGGATCCGTCGGGTGCGCAGCCCCGCGACGACGGCCGCGCGATCCTGCAGACCCATCGCCTGGATGCGCACGCCCGCCGGCGTGCGGTGGAGCAGGATGCCGATCCCCACCGCGGCGATCGCGGCGATCATCACCGGCACGCCGATCCCCAGCACATCCCCCGAGCCGAGGAAGGTGAAACCCTCGGGCGCGGCGCGGAAGCTGACGCTGGCGCCGCCGTTCGTGCCGATCTGCTGGGCGCTGCGGCCGATGAAGAACGTGCCGAGGGTCGCGAGGAAGGGCGTGACGCCGAGTCCCACGATGAGGAACGCGTTCAGCGCGCCGATGAGCGCCCCGCCGAGCAGACCGAGCAGGACGGCCACCGGCCACGGCATCCCGAACGACATCATCGACACGATCGCGAACCACGCGCCGAAGTCGACGGCCACGGCGGCCGACAGGTCGATGCCGCCGGAGGACACCACCACGGTGAGGGCGAGGGCCACGAGCACCAGGATGGCGACGCCGTCGAGCACGTTGAGCAGATTGCTGGGACGAAGGAACGCGTCGCTCGCGACCGAGAAGAACACGATCAGCAGCGCGAAGGCGGCGACGAAGCCGTAACGGGTGACGGTCGCCGCTGCGGAGCCGGCGACGCCGGACCACCGCGGGCGGGGCGCGGGGATGCTCACGCGCGGGCCTCCTCGTTCTTCCGGGCGGCGGCGGCGGCCACCACGAGCAGGATCAGCACGCCCTTGAAGCCGTCGACCCACGCGTTCGCGACGCGCGACAGGATCAGGCCGTTCGACAGAAGGGCGACGAACAGCGCGCCCAGCACGGAGCCGAAGACGGTGACCGTGCCGCGCCGCGTGAAGGCGGCGCCCAGGAACGTCGCCAGCACCATGTCGACCATGAGCCGCTCGTCGATCCCGGGGCTGCTGCCGGAGCCCCGCGCGATGAGCAGCAGGGAGCTGAGGCCGGCGACCGCGCCCGCGATGACGAACGTCGACATGATGTAACGCTGGGTCGGGATGCCGGCGAAGGTCGCGGCATCCCGATTCCCGCCGACGGCCTGCAGACGGAGGCCGTACGGCGTGCGCGCCATGACGAAGACGAGCACGGCGGCGACGAGGAGCATGAGCACCGCGGCCAGGGGGATGCCCGCGACGCGCGTGTCGCGCACCGCCACGACGAGGGGATCGGCCACATCGATGCGGCGATTGCCGCTGACCACGCGCGTGATGCCGACGACGGCGACGTAGACGGCGAGCGTCGCGAGGATCGACGACAGCCCCACCCACCCGACGAGCACGGCGTTGAGCAGGCCGAACGCCGTGGTGACCAGGATGCCGAGGGCGAAGGCGACAGCGAACGGGGTGCCGAAGGTGGTCAGCTGATCGCTCACGATCGCGGTGGCGAGCGCCGCGGTCGCGGGGATCGACAGGTCGATGCCGCCGACCACGACGTCGTCGCCGCCCCCGATCACGACGATGGCGAGACCCATCGCCACGAGGGCCACGGGGGCCGCCTGCGTGAGGCTCGCCGTTACGTTGGCGACGCCGAGGAAGCCCTTCGCCGTGACGGCGAGGTACACGGTCATCGCGAGCACGACCAGCAGCGGGCCGCGGCGGGCCAGCAGGCTGCGCACGCGCGGGACGAGGGCGGGGCGCTCGATGATCGCTGCGCTCACGCGGCACGTCCTTCGCTCGGTCGGGCACCGCTTCCGGTGATGAGGGCGTTCACGCGGCATCCCCCTCCGCTCGCTCGTTCGTGCTTCCGGTGACGAGGGCACTGAGATGCGCGAGGGTGAGATTCTCCGTCGTCACCTCGTGGGCCACGCGCCCGCGCTCGAGGACGACGACGCGGTCGCTCAGGCCGAGGACCTCGGCCGGGTCGGTCGAGACGACCACCACCGCGGTCCCGGATTCCGTGAGCTCGGACAGCAGGCGGTAGATCTCCTGCTTCGCGCCGATGTCGACGCCCACGGTGGGCTCGTCGAGCACGATCACGCGGGCACCCGCGGCGAGGCTGCGGCCCAGCACGACCTTCTGCTGGTTACCCCCGCTCAGCAGGCGCGTCTGCACGCTGGTGTCACGCGGCCGGATATCGAGACGATCGGCCAGCTCGGCGGCGCGAGACCGGGACGCGGCGTCATCGAGCAGCCCCGCCCGGGTCGCCTCGGCGAGGGTCGAGAGCGTGAGGTTGCGCTGCGTCGAGAAGTCGAGCACGACACCGTCGTGGCGGCGATCGCGCGGAACGAGCACCACGCCCGCCTCGAGAGCTGCGGCGGGGCTCGACGGCCGGAACCGGCGCGCGTCGAGCGAGAGGTCGCCGGTGTGACGGTGGAGGCCGACCAGGGCCTCGGCCAGTTCCGACGCCCCCGAGCCGAGCAGTCCCGTGACCCCGAGGATCTCTCCGGGGCGCACATCGAGGTCGACGCCGTGCACGGCAGACCCGACGCGCAGGCCACGGGCGCGAAGGACCGGCTCGGCGGTGACGGCGGGGCGACGGGTGGGATAGAGGTCGTCGATCTCGCGCCCGATCATCAGGCGGATCATCTCGCGGCCGCTGTCGGGGCCCATCGCGTCGATGCGTCCGACGTCGAGCCCGCCGCGGAGCACCGTCACGCGGTCGCAGATGCGGGTGACCTCGCCGAGGTAGTGCGAGATGTACAGGCTCGAGATGCCGCGGTCGCGCAGGCGCCCGATGATCCCGAGCAGCTGCTCCGCCTCCGCGCTGGCGAGAGGGGCGGTGGGCTCGTCGAAGACGATGAGGCGCGCGTCGTCGTCCACGAGCGCGCGAGCGACCTGCACCAGTTTGCGCTCGGCGGGGCCGAGGTCGCGCACGAGTCGAGCGGGCGAGAGGCGGATGCCCAGCACCTCGTGGAGCACCTCGGCGACGCGGGCCTTCATCGCTCGAGCCCGCAGCAGCCCGCGCGCGCTCTGCTCGTTGCCGAGCCAGATGTTCTCGGCCACCGTCATGTCGGGGACGAGCTGGAGCTCCTGATGCACGAAGCGGATGCCGGCGGCGTGCGCGTCGGCGGACGTGAGACGCCCGGCATCCGCACCGTCGATCGCCACCGCGCCGCCGTCGCGCTCGTAGATCCCGGCGAGGATCTTGATGAGTGTGGACTTGCCCGCGCCGTTCTCGCCGACCAGGCCGTGCACCTCGCCCGGACGCACGTCGATCGAGGCGCCCCGGAGAGCCGGGACGCCCGCGAACGCCTTCGTGACGCCGGTCATCTGCAGGACCGGCGTCACGAGGGGGGAGGAGCTGATGGTCACTGGGTGTAGCCCAGCTCCTTCGAGACCTTCTTCGCCTCGTCGGGGCCGGCGACCGGGATGGTGTCGACGTAGCTGACCTTCTCGACCTCCTCGCCGAGGAAGTACTTGCCGACGTTGTCGGCCGAGATCGTCGCGATCTTGCGCGGCAGCTGCGCGATGTTGCCCACGAACGGGCTGTTGGGCTCGCTCATGATCTCGAGGGTGTCGGGGCCGGCGTCGAAGGCCGTGACCTTGACGTCGGTGCGGCCCGAGTCCTCGATCGCCTGCACGACACCGATCGCGGGCTGGTCCCAGCACGCGACGTGGATGTCCTGGATCGTGCCGACCGGGTACTTCTCCAGCAGCGCGAGCGTCTGCTGACGCGCGTCGTCCGGGGCGTTGGCGAACTGCTCCGCGAGCTCGGGCTCGATCAGCGTGATGTTCGGATAGTTCGTCGACAGCTCGTTCTTCCACGCGTCGTAGCGCTCTCCGCAGAACGACAGGCTCGAGCCGAAGGCGTTGAAGACGGCGATGTTGCCCTCTCCGCCGAGGGCCTCACCGGTGATCTTGCCCAGGGCCGTGCCGCCGACCTGGTTGTCGGACTGGGCGTTGTTCACCGCGTACTCCGAGGCGTGGTCCACCCCGAAGACCGGGATTCCGGCGTCGTGCAGCTGCTGGAGCTTGGGGTCGACCGACGCGTCGCCGAGGATCGTGATGACGGCGTCGACGTTCTGCGCGAGGAAGATGTCGTGGTTCTGCGCGTGCAGGGTGTTGTCGCGGTTGCCGTCGGTGGTCAGCGGCGTGCCGCCGAGCTTGGTGACCTCGTCCACCGCGCCTTGGAAGGCCTCGCGGTCCCAGAAGTGCTGCGTGCCGACGACGGCGATGCCGATCGTCTTCCCCGCCAGCGGCTGGTTCGGATCGACGCCGTCGCCGTTCGGGGCGGCGTCGCCTCCCGAGGAGACGGTGGTGCACCCGGCGAGGGCGAGGCCCGCCGCGACGACGAGCGCCGGGAGGGCGAAGAGGGACTTTCTCACGGTGGGCTCCTGTGGGGCCGGTGGGCGCTCGCGTCGGTGCGCGCGTCGCCGCGGATGCTGTGTGGGGACCGCCGGGCAGCGGTCTCTCGAATCGTAGGGAGGGGTCATCACGGCGTTCGACTCGGGCGTCACACGGTGAAATGAAGCCGTCACCGATGTGCCCCTCAGTAGGCTTCGCCCGTTCGCCCACCCGAGGAGACCCATGCCCCAGCCTGCCGCTCGCGTCGTCACCGTCGGACTCCACGTCGCCGACGTCCTCGGCCGCTACGTCGAGGCCATCCCGCCCGGACAGGGGCTCGCTCTGCTCGACGAGATCCGCCTCACCGTCGCCGGGACTGCGGCGGCCACCGCCGTCGATCTCGCGCGCCTGGGTGTCTCCGTCGCGACCGTCGGCGCCGTCGGCGACGATGCGCTGGGCGTGTTCCTGCGGTCGACGATGGCCGCGGAGGGCGTCGACGTCACCGGGCTCGCCGTCCGGCCCGAGCGTCCCACCTCGGCGACGATGCTGCCGATCCGACGCGACGGAAGCCGCCCTGCGCTGCACGTCATCGGCTCGAACGCCGCGATCCGACCTGAGGACCTCGCCTCCCTCGCTCTCGACGGCGTCGCCGTCCTCCACCTGGGCGGCTCCTGCCTGCTCCCGGGGATCGACGGACCGCCGAGCGTCGACCTGCTGCGCCGTGCACGCGAGGCCGGGATCGTGACGACGATGGATTTCATCCCGACCGGGGGTGCGGGCGATCGCGACGCGGTACTCCCGTGCCTGCCGTTCGTCGACTATCTGTTCCCGAGCGAGGAGGACGCCCTGTCGTTCGCCGGGACGCAGGCGCTCGACGAGGCCGTCGCGTTCTATCTGGACGCGGGCGTGCAGACGCTCGTCGTCACCCGTGGCGCCGCGGGGGTGAGCATCAGCACGCGTGAGGAACGCGATATGCGCTTTCCGGCATATGCCGTCGACGTCGTCGACACGACCGGGTGCGGCGACGCGTTCAGCGCGGGATTCATCTGGGGTCTCCTGGACGGCGCGGGCGTCGGGGAAGCCGCGCAGCGCGGTCTCGCCTGCGGGAGCCTCGTCGCCACCGGCCTGGGCTCCGATGCGGGGATCCACTCGGCGGCCGACGTCGCCCGGCTGCGGGCGGAGGGCGTCCGCGGGGCCGTGTGAGTCGGCATCCGGTGTCGTCCCTCGAGTGCGCGTCAGCCGGGCGCAACCTCGATCCGAGGGGAGGGATGCCGCGTGTCGGCCGCGCATCGGCGAAGTCGCCGGGGCTGCGCGCCGGCCTCATGAGACAATGACCACGGCGTGCTCGGACCGACCTTTCCCCGCACGGCGTCCCATGAACTTGATGAGCGCCGCACGGGTTCGAAGGGCCACCGAGCCCCAGGACAGCGTCCGCCGCACCTTTCCTCCGAGGAGCAGAGATGTCCGCTACCCCCGCCACCGCCACCGAGGTGACGACCGAGCGCGTCCAGCAGCACCGCCGGTACCTTATGTGCAAGCCCTCGCACTTCACGGTGAGCTACAGCATCAACCCGTGGATGGAGCCCTCGCGTCCCACCGACACGGATCTCGCCGTGCAGCAGTGGCAGGCGCTCTACGACACCTACATCGAGCTCGGTCACGAGATCGACCTGATCGACCCGCTCGAGGGGCTGCCCGACATGGTCTACACGGCCAACGGCGGGTTCGTCATCGACGGGGTCGCGTACGGTCCCAAGTTCCGCTTCCGCGAGCGGGCCGCCGAGGCGCCCGCGTTCATCGATTGGTTCGCCGCCAACGGCTTCGAGGTCGCCGAGCCCGTCGAGGTCAACGAGGGCGAGGGCGACTTCCTGCTCGTCGGCGACACGATCCTCGCGGGCACCGGCTTCCGTTCGACGGGCGACAGCCACTGCGAGGTCGGCGAGGTGTTCTCGCGCGAGGTCGTGTCGCTGACACTCACCGACCCGCGGTTCTACCACCTCGACACCGCGCTCGCCGTGCTCGACCCGGTCGAGGGCCCCGGCGGCGTCGACAAGGCGAACATCGCGTACCTTCCGAACGCCTTCGACGAGCACAGCCAGGCGATCCTGCGCGAGCGCTTCCCCGACGCCATCCGGGTCTCGGATGCCGACGGCTCGGTGTTCGGTCTCAACTCCGCCAGCGACGGGAAGAACGTCATCATCTCGCCGCGCGCGAAGGGCTTCGAGGCGCAGCTGCGCGAGCGCGGGTACACGCCCGTGCTCGTGGATCTGTCCGAGCTGCTGCTCGGCGGCGGCGGGATCAAGTGCTGCACGCTCGAACTGCGCGGGGGCACCCGATGAGCACCGCCGTCGACGACCTCGGCGCGCAGCTCATCGCCGCCGAGGGGGCGCACCTCGCGCACAACTACCACCCGCTGCCGGTCGTCGCCGCGCGCGCCGAGGGCGTCTGGGTCACGGACGTCGAGGGCAAGCGCTACCTCGACCTGCTGTCGGCGTACTCCGCGCTGAACTTCGGCCACGGGCACCCGGCGATCCTCGCCGCCGCCCGCGAACAGCTCGACCGGCTGACGCTCACGAGCCGCGCGTTCCACAACGACAAGCTCGGCCCCTTCGCCACGGCGCTCGCGCAGTTGTGCGGCAAAGACCTGGTCCTGCCGATGAACACCGGAGCCGAGGCCGTCGAGACCGGCATCAAGGTCGCGCGCGCCTGGGGCTACCGCACGAAGGGCATCGCCGCGGACGCCGCGACCATCATCGTCGCCACCGGCAACTTCCACGGTCGCACCACGACGATCGTCGGTTTCAGCGACGACCCCACCGCGCACGACGACTTCGGCCCGTACGCGCCCGGTTTCGTGCACGTGCCCTACGGAGACGCGGATGCCATCGCCGCCGCGATCGACGAGAACACCGCCGCGGTGCTCCTCGAGCCCATCCAGGGCGAGGCCGGCGTCGTCGTCCCGCCGGAAGGCTTCCTCCGTCGCGTGCGCGAGATCTGCACGGAGAACGACGTGCTCTTCATCGCCGACGAGATCCAGTCGGGTCTCGGCCGCGTCGGAGAGACGTTCGCGTGCGACCGAGAGGGCGTCGTGCCCGACGTGTACCTCCTCGGAAAGGCGCTGGGCGGCGGCATCCTGCCGGTGTCGGCGGTCGTCGCGAACGAGGACGTCCTCGGCGTCATCCGTCCCGGCGAACACGGCTCAACGTTCGGCGGAAATCCGCTGGCCGCGGCCGTCGGCTTGCGCGTGGTCGAGATGCTGGCATCCGGGGAGTTCCAGACCCGCGCGAAGGCGCTGGGCGCGCACCTCGAGCAGAACCTGCGGACGCTCGTGGGCCAGGGCGTCACGGCCGTGCGCATCGCGGGGCTGTGGGCCGGTGTCGACATCGACCCCGCCGTGGGCACCGGTCGCGAGATCGCGGAGAAGCTGCTGGCCCGCGGCGTCCTGGTGAAGGACACGCACGGCCAGACGATCCGCATCGCGCCGCCGCTCACGATCCGCGCGACCGAGCTCGACTGGGCCGTCGAGCAGCTCAAGCACGTGCTGGCGGCCTGACCGCACTCGCTCTCGCGTGAGGTGCCGGATTTCGTCTCTTCGGAGTCCGCTCCGGCGACGAATCCTGGCATCTCGCGCGTGAGCGTCACGCGACCGAGATCGTCGCCTCGTCCCAGCCGGTCGCGCCGTCGGGGGCGGGAGGGGCCTGGTCGGACGTCTGCGTGCTGCCGTCGGCCGAGATCGCGCGGCAGCGCGCGGTGTGCAGGCCGCTCGTCGCCTCCCACGGCAGGCTCCACTGCACCCACGTGTCGGCGGAGATGGCCGTCGCCAGCGTCGCCGGCTGCCACGGGCCGTCGTCGACCTGCACCTCGACACCGGCGACGCCGACGTGGTTGTGCCAGGCGACCCCGGCGATGACGGTCGAGCCGGGCTCCACGCGTGCACCCGCGCGGGGGACGTCGATGCGCGACTGCAGCTTCACCGGTCCGCGCTCCGACCATCCGCGCGGGGTCCAGTACCCCTCGGCGCGGTCGAAGCGCGTGACCTCGAGCTCGCTCACCCATTTCGTCGCGGAGACGTAGCCGTAGAGTCCTGGCACGACCATGCGCACCGGGAAGCCGTGCTCGATCGGCAGCGGTTCGCCGTTCATGCCGATCGCGAGCAGCGCGTCGCGGTCGTCGGTGAGCGCCTCCAGGGGACTGGATGCCGTGAACCCGTCGACGGAACGCGAGAGCACCATGTCGGCCTCGGCGGTCGGCTTCGCCCGCGCGAGGATGTCGCGGATCGGCACGCCGAGCCACCGCGCGGTGCCGATGAGCGAGCCGCCGACCTCGTTGGAGACGCAGACCAGGGTGGCCACGGTCTCCTTCTGGGGGAGGGCGACGAGGTCGTCCCAGCGCAGTACCACCTCCTGCTCGACGAGGCCGTGCACGCGCAGCGTCCAGGTCGCGGGATCGACCTGGGGCACGACGAGGGCGGTGTCGATGCGGTAGAAGTCCGCCGACGGCGTGATGACGGGGGAGAGGCCGTCGATGCCGAGGTCGGCGGCATCCGGAACCGTGGTCGTGGTCGCGGGCTGCGGCAGGCGCAGGGCGGAACGCACGGCGCTGATCGCCCGCGCGCCGCCGCTCAGCGCCACCGAACCGAAGGCGGCGAGGGCGCCGGCCATGACGGCGACGCCCGAGAGGGCGAGCACGCCGCGACGGGTGACCCCCTCGTCCGCGCGCGGATCGGCGACGGGCCGCCGGGGCGGACGACGGAGGCGGCCGACCAGCAGGGCGCCCACGAGCGCCGCCCCCGCTCCCGCGATGAGCGACGGCACCGGAGACAGCAGTCCCGCATCGGCGCGCGTCAGCGACACGACGGCGCCGAGCGCGCCGAGACCCGCGAGCACCACCCGGCCCCACGGCGGACGACGGTTCTCGAGCGCGCCGGCCACCCCGGCGACCACCAGCAGCAGGACGGCGATGCCGACCAGCAGCGCGGCCTTGTCGCCCGTGCCGAACAGGTCGATGGCCAGGTCCTTCGCCCACGCGGGGGCGAGATCGATCATCGCGCCCCCGATGACCGCGAAGGGACTCGCAGAAGGGGCGACGAGCGCCGCGGCGAGTTCGCCGAGACCCGCCCCGAGCACGGTCGCGGCGATCCCCGCGACGACGGCCGGGAGATCGCGCAGGCGGGAGGGAGCGGGGGTCACCTTCGGAGCCTAGGGAGCGCCGAGCGCGCCGGTGCCGCCGGGGGCGGAACTCACAGCCAACCGGAACCGTCCGCGCGCATCCGGGCCCACCCACGCTCCGCAGCGGTAGCGTTCCCCCATGCGTGAGAGCCTGCGGCACGTCCGGCGCCCGGCGGCCGAGGGCACGCCCGCCTTCGACCTGGCGTACGTACGGACGGGACCGCGCGGCGCGACCCCTGTCGTGATCATCCCCGGGGGCCCGGGACTGGCGTCGGTCCTGCCGTACCGCGGCCTGCGGCGACGGGCGGCCGGCGGCGGGCTCGATGTGATCATGATCGAGCACCGCGGCATCGGGCGCTCCCGCCGCGACCTCGACGCCCGCCCGCTCCCTCCCGCGGCGATGCGCATCACCGCCGTGCTCGACGACGTCGCGGCGGTGCTCGACGCGGAGGGCGTCGATCGGGCGGTGATCGTCGGCTCCTCCTACGGCAGCTACCTCGCGATGGCGTTCGGGGCGCGGCATCCGGAACGGGTCGCGTCGATGCTGCTCGACTCCGCTCTGCAGTCGGCCCACGACATCGACATCGAGCGCGCTGCCGTTCGAGGATTGTTCTGGGATGCCGACGACGACATGGCCCGCGGGGTGCGGCGTCTCGTGACGGCGGGGGTCTCGGAGCGCATCGTGCTCGACGTCGTCCGCGCCGCGTACGAGCTCGGCGGGACCGACCTCGTCCACCCGCTCGTGCGTCACGAGCCCGGTCTCGCGTGGCGGGCGCTGACCGCCTACGCCACGCGCGACGCGGAGATCGCCGACATCCCGCGCATCTACGAGTTCGACCTCGTGGGCACGATCGCCTTCCGCGAGTTGGGCTACGGGGGCACCCTCGACGGGCATCCGCTGGACCCGGTGCGCACCTACCTGCCCCTCGCCTCGCGCTACCCCGCCTTCGCGGGAGAGCCGTACGACCTGCTCGAGGCCGTGCGCGGGTTCGACTGGCCGCTCGTGGTGCTCTCAGGCGATCGCGACCTGCGCACACCGGCCGCGATCGCCGAGCGGGTGGTCGCGTCGGCTCCGGATGCCACCCTCGTGCGCCTCCACAACGGTCACAGCGCCCTCGACACCCATCCGATGGCACTCCTGAACGCCATCCGGCGGCTCGTGCGTGGGCAGCAGGCGGCTCTCCCCGGCGATGAGCCGGCGCTCGACCGGCTGCCGCGCACCGGTGTGTCGGCGTCGTTCCCGTCGCTTCTCGTGCAGATCGCGCGGCTGGACGCCCTGGTCCGCCGCCGCGTGCTCCGCCGCCGCTGAGCCGCGGCGCCGACGAGCGGCATCCGCTGTCCGTCGGCGGGTCGGTGTCAAGGCTCTGTCGTGAAACGTTCCCCGCGCCGAGGGTGGGTCAGTGACAGACGGCGACCATCCCCGCTTCCCCCTGCTCCTCGCGCCCGGCGCGGTCGATCTCGACGGCGTCCGTGAGGCTCTCGAGCGGGCGGATGCCGTGCAGACCCTCGGCACCGATCTCGCCGCCACGCTCGCCTGGGCGACCGGGGTCCCCCGGCCGCGGTCGCTCGCGGCGACCTGGGAGCTGCTCGCCGGGGTCGCCGCCCGCGACGTCGCCGCGGCCCGCATGCTCGAGCCGCATCTCGATGCCCTCGCCATCCTCGACGAGGCGGCCGCCGACGGGATCGTGCTCGACACCGAAACGGACGGTTCGTGGGGGGTCTTCGCGGCCGAGGGGCCGGGCGCGCGCCTCGAGGCGCGACGGGATGCCGGCACCTGGACCCTGCACGGGACGAAGCCCTGGTGCTCCCTTGCCGCCGACCTCGACCACGCGCTCGTCACGGCCTGGGTCGACGACGACCACCGGCAGCTCTTCGCGCTCGACCTGCGC
Source organism: Microbacterium galbum (assembly GCF_032464915.1). NCBI lineage: Bacteria > Bacillati > Actinomycetota > Actinomycetes > Micrococcales > Microbacteriaceae > Microbacterium > Microbacterium galbum. The sequence goes on from NZ_JAWDIS010000001.1 coordinate 1,776,776, forward strand.
GGCCCGGCCGTGTCGGCGCGCTCGGGACCGTGGCACGCCCGGGGCCTCGACCGGGTCGTGAGCGCCCCGATCGACGTCGACGGCGCGATCGCCGTCCCCGTCGGCGATCCGGGCTGGTACCTGCGCCGACCCGGATTCGCGCACGGCGGGGTCGGTGTCGCGGCGTGCTGGTGGGGCGGGGCGATGCCCCTGCGCGACGCGCTCGCCGCGGCCGCCGCGGGGGAGCGGGCCGATCAGCTCTCGCGCGTGCACCTGGGACGCGCCGATGCGGCCCTGTGGGCGGCGCGCGCCGTCCTGGTGGAGACGGCGACGGTGTTCGACGGCGGCGGGTCGGCATCCCCGGGTCTGCGCGCCACCCGCGCGCGCACGGTCGTCGTCGACGCCGTCGAGCAGACGATCGCCGCGGCCGCGCACGCCCTCGGACCGGCGCCGCTCGTCGCCGACGAGGCGCACGCCCGGCGGGTGGCCGACCTCCAGGTGTACGTGCGTCAGCATCACGCCGAGCGGGACCTCGCCCGCATCGGGTCCGACGTCGCCGCGGGGGACGGAGGGTGGTGAGCTTCGACCACCGCGATCCGGGGACCGCCGAGAGCGTGTGGAGCCCCGCCCTGCGGCGCGAGCTCCCGGCGCTCGCCCTCGACGTGGACCGGGTCATCGTCGTGGCCGCGCATCCCGACGACGAGACCCTCGGCGCCGCCGGCGTGATCGCGACGGCCGCCGCCCGCGGCATCCCGGTCGACATCCTCGTCGTGACCGACGGCGAGGGGTCGCACCCCGACTCGCCCACGCACAGCCCCGCGACCCTCGCCCTGGCCCGCCGCCGCGAACTGCGGGAGGCCGCGTCGATCGTGGGGATCGAGAGCGAGCCGGTGTTCCTCGGACTCCCCGACGGCGGCACCGACGACCACCGCGACGCGATCGCCGCGGCGGTGCTGCGCGCGGTCGACCGTGAGCCCTCCGACCGGGTGCTCGTGCTCTCGCCGTGGCGCGGGGACGGACACCGCGACCACCGGGTGGTCGGCGAGATCGTGGAGGACGTGTGCGCGGCGCGCGGGGTGCGTTCGCGCTCCTTCCCGATCTGGCTCTGGCACTGGGGCGGCGTCGACGACGTGCCGTGGGAGCGCGCGGAGCGCCTCGCCCTCGACGCGGCGGCTCGGGATGCCAAGACCCGCGCCCTCGACACGCACGCGAGTCAGCTCCAGGCGTTGTCGCCCGCGCCCGGCGACGAGCCGATGGTGCACGCGGGCATGCGCGCGCACTTCGAGCGCGACGGCGAGGTGTTCTTCGCCCCGGAGCCCGTCGCAGAACCGACCGCGCGGGACGCGATGGCGATGCCCGCCGCGCCCTCCGTCGGGCAGGACTACTTCGACGACATGTACGCGCGCCACGACGATCCGTGGGGGTTCGATTCGCGCTGGTACGAGCACCGCAAACGCGCAGCGCTACTCGCGGCGCTTCCGCGCCGGCGCTACCGGGCGGTGTTCGAGGCCGGCTGCGCGACGGGCGCGCTCACCGCCGAGCTCGCCGATCGCGCGGACCGCGTCATCGCCGTCGACCTCGCCTCCGCCGCGCTCGAGCGCGCCCGCGCGCGGCTCGCCGACCGTCGGAACGTCGAGCTGCGGAGAGCGACGCTGCCCGCCGACTGGCCGGAGGGGGCGTTCGAGCTCATCGTGCTGTCGGAGGTGGCGTACTACTGGGCGGGCGACGACCTCGAGCGGGGGCTCGCGGCGGCCGTGTCGACGCTGAGCGCCGACGGGCACCTCGTCGCCTGCCACTGGCGGCATCCGGTCGCCGAATACCCGCGGAGCGGCGACGAGGTGCACGCCGCGATCGGCGCCCGACCCGACCTCGTGCGCCTCGTGCGGCACGAGGAAGAGGACTTCCTGCTCGAGGTGTTCGGGCGAGCGGGTGCCCGATCGGTCGCGGCCGAGGCGGGCCTGCTCGCGTGACGGCGCTGGCGGTGGTCATCCCGGCCCACGACGAGGAGGCGCTGATCGGTCGGTGCCTGGCCTCGGTCGAGCGGGCGGTGGCGCACGCGCGCGAGCGGGACCCCGGGCTGTCGGCGGTGGTCGTGGTCGCCCTGGACGCCTGCACCGACACCACGGCGGCGCAGGTGCGGCGCCGCGGGATCGAGGCGGTCGAGCTCACGGCGCGGCGCGTGGGCACCGCCCGCCGCCTCGGCGTCGAGCGGGCCCTGAGCCTTCTCGGGAGCGACCCGGCGCACACCTGGATCGCGATGACGGATGCCGACACCACGGTGCCCCGCGACTGGATCACGCACCAGCTCGAGCTGATGGATGCCGGTGTCGATCTCATCCTGGGCACGGTGCGTCCCGACTTCGCCGATCTCAGCGCGCGGCATGCGGCGTACTGGCGTGCGACGCACCGGCGCGGTGAACCCGCCGGCAACGTGCACGGCGCCAACCTCGGCGTGCGCGCGAGCGTCTATGCGCGGGCCGGCGGGATCCCCGATCTGGCCGAGCACGAGGACGTCGCCCTGGTCCGCGCGGTGCGGGCCATCGGGGCGACGGTGCGCGCGAGCGACACCCACGAGGTCGAGACGTCGGGGCGGTTCACGGGACGCACCCCGGCGGGATACGCCGCGTTCCTGCGCCGCGTGCACGCGTGGGTGGACTCCCCACCACTGGCCGAGACCGGCGCCTGACCCACGAGGCGGGGGTTCGTCAACCACCTCGGCGGTCTTCCGGTCTCGCTGCAGACTAGCCGTCCCCCGGAACGAGAGGCATCACCATGAAGGCACTGACCTGGCAGGGCACCCGCAACGTGAGCGTCGAGGAGGTCCCCGACCCCGAGATCCTCGAGCCGACCGACGCGATCGTGAAGATCACCTCCACGGCGATCTGCGGCTCCGACCTGCACCTCTACGAGCTCTTCGGCCCCTTCATCGACAAGGGTGACGTGCTCGGCCACGAGCCCATGGGCGTCGTCGTCGAGGTCGGCTCGGCCGTGACGAACCTCGCGGTCGGCGACCGCATCGTCGTCCCCTTCAACATCTCGTGCGGGCACTGCTTCATGTGCCGCCGCGGTCTGCAGTCGCAGTGCGAGACCACGCAGGTGCGCGAGTACGGCAGCGGCGCGGCGCTCTTCGGCTACACCAAGCTCTACGGGCAGGTCCCCGGCGGTCAGGCCGAGTACCTGCGCGTGCCGCTGGCCGACTACAACCACATCCGCGTCGGCGACGACCTGCCCGACGACCGCTACCTGTTCCTCAGCGACATCGTGCCCACCGCCTGGCAGGGCGTGAAGTACGCGAACGTCCCCGAGGGCGGCACGCTCGCGGTGATGGGTCTCGGCCCGGTGGGGCAGTTCGCCGCACGCATCGGCGTGCATCTGGGCTACCGGGTGCTCGCGATCGAGCCCGAGCCGGAGCGCCGCGCGATGGCCGAGCGCCACGGCATCCTGACCTACGACCTGACCGACACCGTCGTCGACGAGCTCATCGACCTCACCGAGGGACGCGGGGCGGACGGCGTGGTGGATGCCGTCGGCATGGAGGCCCACGGCAACGGCGGGATCAAGCTCGCGCAGAACGCCGTCGGGCTGCTCCCCGACGCCCTCGCGCAGAAGCTCATGGACAAGGCCGGCCTCGACCGCCTCGCCGCGGTCTACGCCTCGATCGACCTGGTGCGCCGCGGCGGCACGGTGTCGCTGAGCGGGGTGTACGCCGGCGAGGCCGACATCCTGCCCATGAAGACGATGTTCGACAAGCAGCTGAACCTGCGCATGGGCCAGTGCAACGTCAAGCGCTGGATCGATGACCTGCTGCCGCTCGTCGAGGACTCCGCCGACCCGCTCGGCGTGATGGATCTGGTCACCCACCACGCCCCGCTGGAGGACGCCCCCGGTCTCTACGAGACGTTCCAGAAGAAGGAGGACGGCTGCATCAAGGTGGTGCTCCGCCCCTGATCCCGGGCGCGCGAGTCGCCAGGATCTGTCGCCCTGAACGCACCGGAAGCGACGATTCCTGGCGACTCGCGTGTACGTATCGCGGATGCCGGAGGGTCAGACCCGACCGGCGTGCACCGCCTCGAGCGCCTCGGCGTCCGCCGGGGTCATCCCCTCGATCGGCTCGCCGTTCCACACGATGTCGTCGCCGAGGGCCGCGAGGATCTCCTTGCGATCGCCGTGCGAGATCTTGGCGCCGTGCACGATGGTCGCGGGACTCCACAGCATCGCGGCGTCGTCCCACCACCCCGCGCCCACGTCACGGACGTGCAGCAGGTCGTGCAGCGTCTTCGGCAGGTGCTTCAGCGGCTCCGTGAATGCGTCGGCGAGCACGGCGAGGGTGATCTGCCGCTCCGTGCCGGGCACGGCCACGACCGGCTCGGCGAGCTCGCCCTGGATGGCCTTCGACACGTCGTCGGCCTCGAGCAGGATGACGCCGTTCGTCGGCCGCGGGTTGCACTCGATGATCTTGTAGTCGGGGGCCGTGGCGCTGCCGTGGTCGACGAAGTCGAACGAGATCTGTCCGGTGAAGCCCGGGTCGAGGGTGTCGACGAGCTGCTGCGTGTAGCGGAGCGTGTCGGTGCTGTCGACGGCGATGAACGCGATCGCGGTGGAATGCGCCCACTGCTCGGCGGCCTTGTACGTGGTGTGCGCCTGGACCTTGCCGTCGACGACGACGCTGTAGGTGCACACCATCGGTCCATCGACGAAGGGCTGCACGAGCCACGGCTGCTCGGGCGTGGGGACGCACTCGTCGACCGGGATCTTGCCCGCGAGCGGACCGGTGTTGGTCAGCAGGCCGACGCCGCCGCGCGAGAACGCCGCGCGGGCGAAGTAGCGCGGGAACGAGGCGATCGCCTCGCGCAGCTCCTCGGGCGAGATGACGACCACCGTCTCGGGGATGGGCACCCCGGCATCCTGAGCCAGGCGCTGGAAGCTCGCCTTGTCGTGCAGGCGCGCCAGATCGGCGAAACTGCCGGCGTACAGGCGCACGCGCGGGGGAAGGTCGGCCACGCGGGCGGCGAGGTAGAAGACCTCCTCGAACGTGGGGATGATCACGTCGATGTCGTGCTTCTCGACGTAGTCGCTCACCGCGGCGATGAAGGCGTCGGTCTCGAACCGCGGCGACGGGGTGGCGAGGTGTCCGGAGAGGAAGCGCGAGTGGTTGCCCACGGCGCCGTCGTAGGTGTCGCTCGCGAACACCGTGTGCCCGACGCTGCCGAGCTTGCGGATCAGGTCGAGGGCGAAGGTGTTACGGGAACTGGTGACGAGCACGCGCATGGAGGCACCCCTGGTCGTTGCGGCGGACGGTGGGCGTCACTCTATCCATCGGCTGTGCGGACGTGGGAGAGGTGTGGGGGAAACGTTCCCGCAACACGGTGCTGAGTAGAGTCTCAGCATGGGTGACCTGTTCGACGGTTACGGCTCCGCGCTGGCGCCGCGCAAGACCGCATCCGGCATCCCGGCGTACGACGAGATGTTCGGCGTCCCGGCCTCGCCCGGAGACGCCGCCCCCTCTCGCGAGGCGTACCGGGAGCTGTACCAGACGCTCGCGCAGATGACGCAGGAGGAGCTGCGCGGCCGCACCGAGTCACTGGCGAGCTCGTACCTGGCGCAGGGCGTCACGTTCGACTTCGCGGGCGAGGAGCGGCCCTTCCCCCTGGATGCCGTGCCCCGGGTCATCGCCTACGACGAGTGGTCGCGCATCGAGGCGGGCGTGAAGCAGCGGGTGCGCGCCCTCGAGGCCTTCCTCGACGACGCCTACGGCAACCAGCACTGCGTGCGCGACGGCATCCTGCCCGCGGGTCTCATCTCGTCGTCGCAGTACTTCTACCGCCAGGCCGCCGGCATCCGCAGTGCCAACGGCGTGCGCATCCAGGTGTCGGGCATCGACCTCATCCGCGACGAGCACGGCGAGATGCGCGTGCTCGAAGACAACGTGCGCGTGCCCTCGGGTGTCTCGTACGTCATCTCGAACCGCCGGGTCATGGCGCAGACGCTGCCCGAGCTGTTCGTGTCGATGCGCGTCCGCCCCGTCGGCGACTACCCCAACAAGCTCCTCGCCGCGCTCAAGGCGTCGGCCCCGCCCGGGATCGACGACCCGAACATCGTCGTGCTCACCCCGGGTGTCTACAACTCGGCGTACTTCGAGCACACGCTGCTCGCGCGTCTGATGGGCGTCGAGCTCGTCGAGGGACGCGACCTGCTGTGCATCGGCGGCAAGGTCTTCATGCGCACCACGCGCGGACCGCAGCGCGTCGACGTCATCTACCGCCGCGTCGACGACGACTTCCTCGACCCGCTGCAGTTCCGCGCCGACTCGATGCTCGGCGCCCCCGGCCTCATGCTCGCGGCGCGCCTGGGCAATGTCACCATCGCCAATGCCGTGGGCAACGGCGTCGCCGACGACAAGCTGCTCTACACGTACGTGCCGGATCTCATCCGCTACTACCTCGCGGAGGAGCCGATCCTCAAGAACGTCGACACCTGGCGGCTCGAAGACCCGGGCGCGCTCGAAGAGGTGCTCGATCGCCTGCCCGAGCTCGTCGTCAAGCCGGTCGACGGCTCCGGCGGCAAGGGACTCGTCGTGGGCCCCGACGCCTCGCCGGCCGAGCTCGACGCGCTGCGCAAACGCCTGCTCGCCGATCCCCGCGGCTGGATCGCGCAGCCGGTCGTCATGCTCTCGACCATCCCGACGCTGGTGGAGGACGGGATGCGACCGCGGCACGCCGACCTGCGTCCCTTCGCCGTCAACGACGGCGACGACATCTGGGTGCTGCCCGGCGGCCTGACCCGCGTGGCCCTCCCCGAGGGTCAGCTCGTGGTCAACTCGAGCCAGGGCGGTGGCTCGAAGGACACATGGGTGGTCGGCGGATCCGCGCCGTCTCACGTCGAGTACGGCCAGGGCAACGGCGTCTCGGGTCTCGTCGCCGACCAGGCGGCGGTGACCGAGGCGATCCCGATCATCTACGACGGTCAGCCCGCGCCCACCACCTCCCCGCGCGACCCGCGCCCGGGCTCCGGCAAGGAGCAGCAGGAACAGCAGCAGCAGGATGCCGGGGTGCAGCACGGCCCGCAGGCGGAGCAGCAGCAGCAGGCGCGCGAGGGGGTACCGGACCCTTCGACAAGCTCAGGGTGCTCGGTGCGCCCAGGGTCCTCTGTGCGCTCGGCCGCGCCCGCTGGTGACGGAGGGGAGCGGGGATCATGCTGAGCCGCATCGCGGAGAGCCTGTTCTGGATCGGGCGCTACATCGAGCGCAGCGACGGCACCGCGCGCATCCTCGACGTGCACCTGCAGCTGCTGCTCGAGGATCCCTGGATCGACGAGGACACCGCGTGCCGGTCGCTGTTGAGCGTGATGGGCTCGGCCTGGCCCGAGAACGTCGACTCGGTGCGCCGCGACGACGTGCTGGCCCGCCTCGCGGTCGACCGCATGAACCCGTCGAGCATCGCCTACTCGCTCACCGCGGCCCGCGAGAACGCCCGCCGCGCGCGCGAGATCGTCTCGACCGAGCTGTGGGAGATCCTCAACACCACGAATTCGCGGATGCCGCGGCGGCTGCAGACCGACAAGGTGCACGAGTTCTTCCAGTGGGTGCGCGAACGCGCCGCCCTGGCGATCGGCATCGTCGACTCGTCCACCAACCGCGACGAGGCGTGGCAGTTCTTCACCCTCGGCCGCAGCATCGAGCGCACCGACATGACGGCCCGCCTGCTCGCGACCCGGTCGCTCACCGAGGTGTCGGGGCCGTCGTGGACCACGATCCTTCGGTCGTGCGGCGCCTACGAGGCCTACCTGCGCACCTATCGAGGCATGCCGAGCGCCCGCAACGCGGCGGAGTTCCTGCTGCTCGACCGCCTGTTCCCGCGCTCGATCATCTACTCGATCCAGCGGGCCGAGGACTGCATGAGCGCGATCGACCCGCGCGCCGACCGTGTCGGGCACTCCAACACCGTGCTGCGGGCCCTCGGTCAGATCCGCAACGACCTCGAGTACCGGCCGGTCAGCGACGTGCTCACCGACCTGCCGGAGCACATGCAGCGCGTGCAGACGGTCACGCGCGAGGCGTCGGAGGCGATCCGCTCGCGGTTCTTCCCGACGCAGGCCGAGCCGAGCTGGATCGGGGAGATCTCATGATGGATGCCATGACCGCGGCGATCGCGACGACCCCGGGGGGTCTGCGATGAAGCGCCTGCGCATCGAGCACCAGACCGGCTTCGTGTACCCGGGCGACGTCGTCGCCTCGTACAACGAGGCGCGCATGCTCCCGCACTCCACCGACAGCCAGTTCGTGCTGAGCTCGTCGCTCGACATCGAGCCCTCCACCTCGGTCAACCAGTACGTCGACTACTTCGGCACGCGGGTCGCGGCGTTCGACGTCCTCTCGCCGCATGCCGCGCTCACGATCACGGCGCGCTCCTTGGTCGAGGTGCGCCCTCGACCGATCGAGCACGCCGACATCACGTGGGAGCAGCTCGCCGCCGAGGCGGACCGATCGATCTCGACGGTGGAGCAGTTGTCGCAGACCCGCCGCACCACCCCGCACGCCGAGGTGGCCGAACTGGCGCGGTCCATCGCCGCCCAACACGACCGTCCCGGCCCGGCCGCGCACGCCATCGCCGAGGCGATCGGGAACGCGATCGAGTACATGCAGGGCGTCACGGGCGTGACCTCCACGGCGATCGACGCGTGGGAGGCCCGTAAGGGCGTGTGCCAGGACATCGCGCACGTCGCCATCGGAGCGCTGCGCGAGGTCGGCATCCCGGCCCGGTACGTCTCGGGCTACCTGCACCCGAAGCCGTCCGCGGAGGTCGGCGAGGCGGTCACGGGCGAGTCGCACGCGTGGGTCGAGTGGTTCGCGGGCGACTGGCAGGGCTTCGACCCCACGAACAACATCGAGATCGGCGACCGTCACGTGCTCGTCGGTCGCGGCCGCGACTACAACGACGTCCCTCCGCTGCGCGGCGTCTACGCCGGCCCCGGCAAAAGCAACCTCAAGGTGAAGGTGACGATCACGCGCGAGACGTGACCGCCGCGGTCGTGTCGGCGAGTCAGACGGCGTCCGTCAGCCGGGCCCGCACCTCGCGGTGCAGACCTTCGAGCGTGCTCGCCTCGCCGCGGTCGTAGCGGCGCGCCCACTCGTCGAGGGTCGTCCGCATCTCGAGGCCGGCCACTCCGAGGGCCGTGCGCACGTCGAGCTCGGCGAGCCCGACCCGTTCGGCGATCTCGGGGACGAAGCGGTCGGCCGAGGTGACCTCCCGGCGCACGGCGGCGCCGAGCAGGGCGGGCTCGTGGGCGATGAGTCGCCGCACGCGTAGGTACCGTTCGCGCGCCTGGGCGTCGGCATCCAGGAGCTGGAGTTCACGGGCGAAGACGTCGCGCAGAGCCGAGAGGAGGGCGCGGATGCCGTCGCCGGCGTCGCCGACCCCCGCGAGGGCGTCGGCGAAGCGGCCGTCGTCGATGAAGACCGCGTCTTCCTTCGTGCCGGCGAGGCGGAAGAACGTGCGTGCGGACACGCCCGCGCGCGCGGCGATCTCGTCGACCGTCGTGCCCTGCACCCCCTTCTGCTCGAAGAGGTCGAGAGCGGCGGCGCAGATCTCGACGGCGGTCTCGCGGCGGCGGCGGTCGCGCAGGCCCTCGACGGGGGCCGCGGGAGTGCTCATGTCCGATACAGTAGTCCATGTCTTATTGGCAGTAACTGCCAACTTGTCGGAACCTGCTCAGATTGGTCGCCCATGGTCTCCACCGGAACCGTCCCCACCACCGCCACGCCGCCCGGCAGGAGCGGCGTCCGCCCCGGTGCGGTCATCGCCCTCCTCGTGGTCGCCGCCTTCGTCGTCATCCTGAACGAGACGATCATGGGCGTCGCCCTGCCCGAGCTGATGCGCGAGCTCGACATCGCCGCCGCCACCGCGCAGTGGCTCACCACGGCCTTCCTGCTCACGATGGCCGTGGTCATCCCCACCACCGGCTTCCTCATCCAACGCTTCCCGCTCCGCACGCTCTTCTTCACCGCGATGGGGCTGTTCACCCTCGGCACGGTCGTCGCCGCCGTCGCGCCGGGCTTCGGTGTGCTGCTGCTCGGGCGCATCGTCCAGGCGTCGGGCACGGCGATCATGATCCCGCTGCTGTTCACGACGGTGCTCAACGTCGTCCCCGCCCACCGGCGCGGGCGCATGATGGGCCTGATCTCGATCGTCATCTCGGTGGCCCCGGCCGTGGGGCCGACCGTGTCGGGACTCATCCTGTCGGTCTTCCCCTGGCGTGCGATGTTCGTCGTCATGGTGCCGATCGCCCTCGTCGCGATCGCGCTCGGCGCCCGCTGGGTGCAGAACCTCACCGAGACCCGGCGCGTCGCCCTCGACGTGCTCTCGGTGGTGCTGTCGGCCCTCGCCTTCGGCGGCATCATCTTCGGACTCTCCAGCATCGGCGAGGCCGCCGGCGGACACGCCCTCGTGCCCGTGTGGATCCCGCTCGTGGTCGGTGCGGTCGCGCTCGCCGCCTTCGTCGTCCGGCAGGTGCGGCTCGGCGCGACCGAACGCGTCCTGCTGAACCTCGCCGTCTTCCGCCACTCGACCTTCACCGTGGCCGTGATCCTGGTCGTCGTCGCCATGACCACCCTCTTCGGCGTGCTCATCCTGCTGCCGCTGTACCTGCAGAACGTCCTGGGCCTGGGAACCCTCCTCACCGGCCTCATGCTGCTGCCGGGCGGACTGCTCATGGGTCTCATGGCGCCGATCGTCGGCAACCTCTTCGACCGCTTCGGCGCGCGCCCGCTGGTGCTCCCGGGCGCGGTCGTCGCGAGCGTCGCGCTGTGGGGCTTCGCGACGCTCTCGGCCACGACGCCGATCGGCTTCGTCATCGCCGTGCACTGCGTCCTCAGCCTGGGCCTGGCGTTCATGTTCACCCCGCTCATGACCTCGGCGCTCGGCTCGCTGCCGCGTGCGCTCTACCCGCACGGCTCCGCGATCGTGTCCACCGTGCAGCAACTCGCGGGAGCGGCGGGCACCGCGGTGTTCGTGACCCTCATGACCGTCGGCGCCGCGTCGGCGGCCGGCGGGGGAGCGGGTGCCGTGGATGCGACGGCCTCCGGCATCCACACCGCCTTCTTCGTCGCGGCGTGCCTGTCGATCGCGGTGGTCGTGCTCGCGGCGTTCGTGCGGACGCCGAAGCAGGCCGAGGCCGTGGAGGGGATGCCGGCGCACTGACGCCGGCGCGGGGGCGTCGGGCTACGGCGCCCCCGTGGACGCTCGGGCGACGAGCTCCGGCGCGAACACCGTCTGCCGCGTCGGGCGCCCGGGATCGTCGGCCTCGTCGAGCAGGATGCGCATCGCCGTCCCCCCGATGAGCGCGCTCGGCTGGCGGACGGAGGTGAGCGGCACGGCCGCCGCGGCGGCGAAGGGGATGTCGTCGAAGCCGACGACGGCGATCTCGTCCGGCACGAGCATGCGGCCGTCGACGACCAGGCCCTGGAGGAGTCCGAGGGCGAGGAGGTCGTTGGCGGCGAAGACCGCGTTGGGGCGATCGGCGCGGTCGCGGGCCAGGAGCCGCCGCCCGGCGGCCACTCCTTCGTCGACCGTGAGCGCGTGGGTGGGGACGACCTCGAGCGTGGCGGGGTGGGCGCTGTTCTCGACCGCGCTGCGGGCTCCGGCGAGACGGTCCGTGACCTGACGGATGTCGAAGGAGCCGCCGACGAAGGCGATCCGGCGACGACCGCGCGAGAGCAGGTGCTCGGCCGCCAGTCGTCCACCGGCCACGCTGTCGACCGAGACCGACGAGAAGCGTCCGTCGCCGGAGAAGCGGTCGATCAGCACCGACGGGATGCCGCGGGCGCGAAGCCGCGTGAGTCGCGCGGTGACGTCGCCGAACGGCGCGATGAGCAGGCCCCGCACCATCTGCTGCTCGAACAGGTCGATGTACAGCGTCTCCCGGGCGGCGTCCTCGTCGCTGTTGCCGTGCAGGACGGCGAGACCGCGCGCGGTGGCCTCGTGTTCGGCGCCGCCCACGACGTCGGCGAAGAAGGGGTTGCGGCCGTCGAGTGCCACGAAGCCGACGGTCGTGCTCACTCCCGCGCGCAGTTGGCGCGCCGCGTCGTTGCGCACGTAGCCGAGCTGCTCGATCGCACTGTTGACGCGTTCGACCGACGAGGCGGAGACGGCGTCGGGGCGGTTGAGCACGTTCGAGACGGTCCCGACCGACACGCCCGCCAGGGTCGCGACATCGCGGATGCTCACCGACACGGCGCCTCCTCACGTCACGATCCGGTCTCGACGCGATCCCGACTTGACCACGTCGTCGGGCTCACCCTACAGTGACTGGCATCCGATCTGAAACGTTTCAGATTCGACCCGGGAAACCGGACCGACCCTCAATGAGGAGGCCGCATGGCTGACGCGATGGACGCGACCCACGCCCCGTCCGACCACGCCCTCGAGCTGCGCCGCGTGATGAAGTCCTTCGGCCCCGTGGTGGCCCTGCGGTCGGGGAGCCTCGTGCTCGACCGTGGTTCGATCCACGCGCTGATCGGCGAGAACGGCGCGGGCAAGTCGACGCTCGTGAAGATCATCGCGGGCCTCTACCGTCGCGACGACGGCGACTTCCTGCTCGACGGCGAGAGCGTCGATTTCGTCAGCACCGCCCAGTCGAAGGCCGCGGGGATCGCGGTCATCTACCAGGAGCCGACGCTGTTCCCCGACCTGTCGGTCACCGAGAACATCTTCATGGGCCGCCAGCCCACCGGCCGTCTCGGACGCATCGACCGCGCCGCGATGCGCGAGGAGGCGACGCAGATCTTCGCCCGCCTGGGCGTCGCCCTCGATCCCGATCGGGTGACCGAGGGGCTCTCGATCGCCGACCAGCAGATCATCGAGATCGCCAAGGCCATCTCGCTCGACGCTCGGGTGCTGATCATGGACGAGCCCACCGCGGCGCTCAGCGGCGTCGAGGTCGAGCGGTTGTTCGCGGTGGCGCGGAGCCTGCGCGACGAGGGCCGCGCCCTGCTGTTCATCTCGCACCGCTTCGACGAGGTCTTCGCCCTGTGCGACACCGTGACCGTCATGCGCGACGGGGCATACGTCCACACGACGCCCCTGGCCGACACGACGGTCGACGACCTCGTGCGGCAGATGGTCGGCCGCGACGTGACCGAGCTCTTCCCGAAGCTGCCGTCCACCCCCGGCGAGGTCGTGCTCGAGGTCGAGGGGCTCACCCGCAAGGGCGTCTTCCGCGACATCTCGTTCACGCTGCGCGCCGGCGAGATCGTCGGTCTCGCCGGACTCGTCGGCGCCGGGCGCAGCGAGGTCGCCCGCGCGATCTTCGGCGTCGACCCCTACGAATCGGGCACCGTGCGCCTCGCGGGCAGCATGCTGCCGAAGAACGCCGTGCGTCAGGCGACGGCACGCGGCCTCGCGCTCGTGCCCGAAGACCGCCGCAAGCAGGGGCTCGTCCTCGACGAGGGCGTCTCGCGCAACATCACCCTCGCGATCCGACAGAAGCTCTCGCGCTGGGGACTCCTGCGCAGCTCCGATGAGAACCGCGCGGCGCGCGAATGGGCGAGCCGCCTCGAGGTCAAGACGGCGGCCCTGGATGCCACGACGGGAACGCTCAGCGGCGGCAACCAGCAGAAGGTCGTCATCGGCAAGTGGCTCGCGACGCAGCCCAAGGTGCTGATCGTCGACGAGCCCACCCGCGGCATCGACGTCGGAACCAAGAGCGAGGTGCATCGCCTCCTCTCCGAGCTCGCGCAGCAGGGCCTCGCGATCCTCATGATCTCGAGCGAACTGCCCGAGGTCCTCGGCATGGCCGACCGCGTCCTCGTCATGCGCGAAGGACGACTGACGGGGGAGTTCGCACGAGCGGATGCCACCCCCGAGGCCGTCATGTTCGCCGCGACCGCCGAGGCGGGGGCATCGCTGTGAGCGCGGCATCCTTCCTCCCCGTCCCGACCACCCTTGAAGCGGAGAGCCTCCGATGAGCACCGCCACCCCCGTCCGTCCGGGCACCAGCCCCGCGGCGAAGCTCGTCTCGCACGTCGCCACGGCGCGCGAGAGCGGCATCGTCCTCGCGCTCGTGCTGATCATCGTCGTGGCGACGCTGAACAACCCGACGTTCCTCTTCTCGCCCGACGGCTTCCGCGACCTGCTGCTCACGCCGTCGCTGCTGCTGCTCGTCGCCGTCGGGCAGGCGATCGTCATCATCACGCGCAACGTCGACCTGTCGGTCGGCTCGGTCGTGGGGCTGACCGCCTATCTCACCGGACGCCTCTTCATCGACGTGCCCGGGCTGCCGCTGGTGGTCGTCTTCCTCGCGGGCATCGTGGTCGGCGGCATCCTGGGCTTCGTCAACGGCGCGCTCGTCGCCTACGCGAAGGTGCCCGCGCTGGTCATCACCCTCGGCACGATGTACATCTACCGCGGGATCAACGTCGCGTGGGCGGGGAGCAACCGCGTCAACGCCTCCGACCTGCCCGCCGACTTCCGCGGGCTCGGGACGGGCCAGATCCTCGGCATCCCGATCCTGACGATCCTCGCCGTCGTGGTGCTGATCGTCGCGGCCTGGTACCTGCGCAACCTCCGCAGCGGGCGCGAGCTGTACGCGATCGGGTCCGACCCGGCCGCCGCCCACCTGTACGGCCTCAAGGTGAACCGCCGCATCATCGGCGCGTTCGTCACCAGCGGCGCCCTCGCCGGTCTCGCGGGCGTGCTCTACGCCGCCCGGTACGGCACCGTCGCCTCCAACGCCGGTTTCGGCTGGGAGCTGCAGGCGATCGGGGCGGCCGTCATCGGCGGCGTCGCGATCTCGGGCGGCGTCGGCACCGTCTGGGGTGCGGCCATCGGCGCCTACCTGCTCCTCACGATCAACCGCGCGCTGCCGATCCTCGGCATCGACGACTTCTGGCAGCGCGCCGTGGTCGGAGCGCTCATCCTCGGCGCCATCGTGCTCGACCGCGTGCTGGCCGTCCGGCAGTCCCGCAAGCTCACCGCAGAGAGGGAGACGGGTCGATGACCTCCACCACCGTCGACGAACGCGCCCGCACCTACCGCGCGCACGGACGCCCGTTCTGGCGTCGCGCCCTGCTCACGCGCGAGGCCGCCATCATCGGCATCCTGCTGCTCGTGATCGTCGTCTCGCTGGCGACCGTGCGCAACTTCGACAGCCCGCTCACCGTGACGTACCTGCTGCGCGACATCGCACCGATCCTGTTGATCGCGCTGCCGATGACGCTCATCATCATCACCGAGGAGATCGACCTCTCGGTCGCGAGCATCGTCGGTCTCTCCAGCGTCACCGTCGGCGTCCTCACGCAGGCGGGCTGGCCGTTCGAGGTCGCCGCCCTCGCGGCGATCGTCGTGGGCCTGGTGGCCGGGGCGATCAACGGCTTCCTCGTGACGGTCGTGGGACTGCCCTCGCTCGCCGTCACGATCGGGACGCTCGCGCTCTTCCGCGGCATCGCCGTGGGCCTCCTCGGCACCGAGGCGGTCACGGAGTTCCCCGAAACCTGGACCGACCTCGCCAAGGCGAACATCCCCGGAACGCCCCTGCCGCTGATCATGATCCCGTTCGCGGTGCTCGCGATCGTGTTCGCCGTGCTGCTGCACCTCACCCCGTTCGGGCGGTCGCTGTACGCGATCGGCCTCAACAAGGAGGCCGCGCAGTTCTCCGGCATCGACGTGGCCCGCACGAAGTTCGTCCTGTTCGTGCTCAGCGGCACGGTCTCGGGCTTCGCGGGGGTCTACTTCACCCTGCTCTACAGCAACGCCCGCGGCGAGAACGCCATGGGCATGGAGCTGCAGATCATCGCCGCAGTGCTGCTGGGCGGCGTGTCGATCTTCGGCGGTCGCGGCGCCCTCCACGGCGTGATCGCCGGCGTGCTGCTCATCGGCACCCTCGGCAGCGCGCTGCGGCTCGCGGGGGTGACGAGCGACATCATCAACGTCATCACCGGCGTGCTCCTCGTGCTCTCCGTCGTGTCGGCCAGCCTGCTCGCCTGGGTGCAATCCCGCCGAGCGGCCGCCCTCGGCAAGCGCAGGAACGCGCGTGCCTCCGCCCCCGCCGCCACCGTCTGACCTGCTCACCACACCCGCATCACGAAAGGAAACAACGATGTTCGCATTCACGCGCAAGACCCGCGTCGGCACCGCTGCCGCCGCTCTCGCCCTGGCGGTCACCCTCGTCGCCACCGGCTGCTCCGGCGGCTCCGGCGGAGGCTCCGGTTCTGGGGGCGACGGGGGCAATCTCGCGATCACCTTCCTGCCGAAGAACCTCGGCAACCCGTACTTCGAGACCTCGAACAAGGGCGGCGAGGAGGCCATCGGCGAGTTCGGCGGCACCTTCGAGCAGGTCGGTCCGAGCGAGGCGACGCCCACGTCGCAGGTGCAGTACATCCAGACCGCGGCTCAGCAGGGCGTGGGCGGCCTCGTCATCTCGGCGAACGACCCCTCGGCCATCTGCGACGCGCTCGACGAGGCACGCAGCGCCGGCGTCAAGGTCGTCACGTTCGACTCCGACACCGACGCGAAGTGCCGCGACCTCTTCATCAACCAGGCGACCGCCGAGGGCATCGCCAAGGTGCAGGTCGACCTCGTCGCGAAGCAGATCGGCGACGCCGGTCAGGTGGCGATCCTGTCGGCCGCGGCCAACGCGACGAACCAGAACGCCTGGATCGAGCTCATGAAGGCGGACTTCGCCGCCAACCACCCGAACATCGAGCTCGTCGACGTCGTCTACGGCGACGATGACGACCAGACCTCGTTCGACCGCACCGCGGCCCTGCTGCAGACGTACCCGAACCTCAAGGGCATCGTCTCGCCGACCACCGTCGGCATCGCCGCCGCCGGTCGCTACCTCTCGACCTCGGAGTACAAGGGCAAGGTCGCGCTGACCGGTCTCGGCACGCCCAACCAGCTCCGCGAGTACGTGCAGGACGGCACCATCACCGCGTTCGCCCTGTGGAACCCCGCCGACCTCGGCTACCTGTCGGCGTACGCGACCAAGGCGCTGATCGACGGCACCATCACGGGTAAGGAGGGCGACTCCTTCGAGGCGGGCAAGCTCGGCGAGTTCACCGTCGGCGCCGACGCCACGGTCCTCCTCGGTGACCCCTACGTGTTCGACTCCTCGAACATCGCGGACTTCGACTTCTGAGTCGACGCCCCGCATCGGCCCCGGCCGCCCTCGTGGCGGTCGGGGCTTCGGCGTTCCGGGGGCTTCGGCGTTCCGGGGGCTTCGGCGTTCCGGGGGCGTCGGTGTTCCGGGGTGTCGGTGTTCCGGGACGTCGGCGTTCCGGGTCCGCGGTCGGCCCCGGGCCTCGGCGGTTCCGCGGCTTCCCCGCCCCGCGGCGGCCGGCCCCGCGAGCGTCCACGAATCCCGGATGCCGTGGAGGCGGTCTCCGGGTGTCTCAGACACTCGACCGGGGGGGGGGGGCTTCCCGTTGAGCGTCCAGAACACGCCGCGTCCGCGGGGCGGTGCACGGCGTGTTCTGGACACTCAACGGTGGGAGCGGAGGTGCCTGACGGGGCGGGCCGACCGGCTCGCGGGAGCGCACCTGGCCGCGCGACGGGACGGACGGACCGGCTCGTGGGAACGCACCCGGCCCGCGCGACGGCGCTAGCGGCTCGATGCCCGCACGACGAGCTCGGGTCGGAAGCGCACCTGGCGCTCGGCGGGGTCGAGCTCGCCGTCGAGCTGGCGCAGCAGCAGATCGACGGCGGTCGAGCCGATCTCCTCGGCGGGCTGACGCACCGAGGTGAGCGGCACGACGGTGGCGGCGGCGAAGTCGATGTCGTCGTATCCGACGAGGGCGATGTCGTCGGGCACGCGGATGTCGCCGAGCATCGTGAGCGCCTGTAGCACCCCGACGGCGAGCAGGTCGTTGGCGGCGAAGACGGCGTCGGGGCGGTCGGAGCGCTCGCGCAGCCCCTCACCGGCCGCGCGGCCGGCGAGGACCGTCATGGCGGCCGTCTCGATGATCTCCAGCGTGGCGCCCTCGACCTCCGCGACCGCGCGGCGCGCGCCGGTGAGGCGGTCGGCGACCTGGCGGGTGGCGAGGGGGCCGGCGACGAAGGCGATGCGTCGCCGCCCCTGCGCGAGCAGGTGGGCGACGGCGAGGTGGCCGCCCTCGACGTCGTCGACCGAGACGGTGCACACCTCGCCCGCGGCGGCCTGTTCGTCGACGAGTACGACCGGGACGCCGGCCGACGCCAGGTGCTCCACGACGTCGCCGTCGGCGTCGGCCGGGGTGAGCAGCACGCCCGCGACGCGCTGCTCGCGGAACTGGTCGAGGTAGAGGCGCTCGTGGTCGCCGTCCGCACCGCTCGAGCCGAGCAGCACGATGTACCCGTCGGCCGCGGCGCGGGCCTCGGCCCCGCGCGCCACCGCGGCGAAGAAGGGGTTGCCGACGTCGAGCACGATGAGCGCGAGCGATCGGCTGCGTCCCGCCCGCAACTGCCGGGCGGCGTCGTTGCGGACGTAGCCGAGGGCGTCGATCGCGGCGCGGACGCGCTCGACGGCGGCGGGCGAGACGGTCGCGCGACCGTTCAGCACGTTCGAGACGGTCCCCACCGAGACACCCGCGTGCGCCGCGACGTCCTTGATCTTCACCGCCATGATCCGTTGACGATATCGCACCGTCCGACGCGCTGTGGTATCGTGCGATGAAACGATTCATTCTCGAGGGAGAGAAGACCTACCCCATGTCCGCACAGACCACGCGCGTCTGCTTCGAACTCCGTGTCCACCCGGAGCGGGTCGACGAGTACGTCGCCCGGCACACCCCGGTCCGCGCCGACATGCTCGCCGAGATCGCCGCAGCCGGTCGTCGCAACTACTCCCTCTTCCTCGGTGCGGGCGGACGCCTCATCGGCTACTACGAGACCGACGACGACGCGGCCGCGCAGGCCTATCTCGCCGCGTCCCCGGTCGCAGCCGCATGGGAGGCCGAGATGGCCCCCTTCTTCCTCGGCCTCGACGGGCGCCCCGACCAGGCGGCGACCACGCTCACCGAGGTGTTCCACCTCGCCGACCAGCTTGCCGCGGCCGCGCCCGCGGCATCCGTTCCCTCCGTCAACGCCGAGTCCTCGGCATCCGCCCCGACCGAAAGCACCCGCCCATGACGACGCTGTCTCCCGAGATCCTCTCCACCCTCGAAGGCCAGGCCATCGAGCTGCCCTCGTGGGCGTTCGGCAACTCCGGCACGCGCTTCCGCGTGTTCCCCACCGCCGGGACGCCCCGCGATCCGTTCGAGAAGATCGCGGATGCCGCAGAGGTCAACCGCCTGACGGCGCTCGCCCCCTCGGTGGCCCTGCACATCCCGTGGGATCTCGTCGACGACTTCTCGGCCCTCCGCCGCCACGCCGAGGACCTCGGCGTGAAGCTCGGCACGGTGAACTCGAACACCTTCCAGGACGAGGACTACAAGTTCGGCGCCCTCACCCACCACGACGAGCGCATCCGCCGCAAAGCCATCGACCACCACCTCGCCTGCATCGACGTGATGGATGCCACGGGCTCGCGCGACCTGAAGATCTGGCTCGCCGAGGGCTCGAACTACCCCGGCCAGAACGACATGCGCGGCCGCCAGGACCGCCTGCAGGACTCGCTGCAGCAGATCTACGCGCGCCTCGGCGACGACCAGCGTCTCGTGCTGGAGTACAAGTTCTTCGAGCCGTCGTTCTACCACACCGATGTTCCCGACTGGGGGACCTCCTACGCCCAGGTCGCCTCGCTCGGCGACAAGGCGATGGTGTGCCTCGACACCGGTCACCACGCGCCGGGCACGAACATCGAGTTCATCGTCATGCAGCTCCTGCGCCTCGGAAAGCTCGGTTCGTTCGACTTCAACTCGCGCTTCTACGCCGACGACGACCTCATCGTGGGCGCGGCCGACCCGTTCCAGCTGTTCCGCATCCTGACCGAGGTCGTGCGCGGCGGGGGCCTGAACAACCCCGACGTGGCCTTCATGCTCGACCAGTGCCACAACATCGAGGACAAGATCCCCGGGCAGATCCGCTCGGTGCTGAACGTGCAGGAGATGACGGCGCGCGCGCTCCTCATCGACCGTGCCGCTCTGGATGCCGCGCAGCAGGCGAACGACGTGCTCGGCGCCAACGCGGTGCTCATGAACGCCTTCTACACCGACGTGCGCCCGGCCCTCGCCGAGTGGCGTGAGTCGCGCGGGCTTCCCGCCGACCCGATGGCCGCGTTCGCGGCATCCGGCTACCTGCCCCGCATCGCCGAGGAGCGCGTCGGCGGCACCCAGGCCGGCTGGGGCGCCTGATCGACTCCCGGGGCGGCGCGTCACCCGCTGCCCCGGGCCTCGAGGCGGCCTCACCACCGTCTCGACCCTCCTCCCACCGTCGGCCCGCCGACGGTCCTTCGACCACCGGGGCGGTGGGCCCTGAATCACCGCCGCCCCGGTTCTCCTTCCCGTCGCTCTCACCCGTGAGGAACGTCATGACCAGCTCCACCGCCGCCGACCTCGTCGCGCGCAGCAACCGCCTCGGCTCCGACCCGAAGGTCACCAACTACGCCGGCGGAAACACCTCCGCCAAGGGCACCGACATCGACCCCGTCACCGGGGAGCCGGTCGAGCTGCTGTGGGTCAAGGGTTCCGGGGGAGACCTCGGCACGCTCACCGAGAAGGGCCTCGCGGTGCTGCGGCTCGACCGCATGCGCGCGCTCGTCGACGTCTACCCCGGCATCGAGCGCGAAGACGAGATGGTCGCGGCCTTCGACTACTGCCTGCACGGCAAGGGGGGCGCCGCCCCCTCGATCGACACCGCGATGCATGGACTCGTGGATGCCGCCCACGTCGACCACCTGCACCCCGACGCGGGCATCGCGATCGCGACCGCGGCCGACGGCGAAGGACTGACGACGACCATCTTCGGCGACAAGGTCGTGTGGGTGCCGTGGCGTCGCCCGGGCTTCCAGCTGGGTCTCGACATCGCCGCGATCAAGGAGAAGAACCCGCAGGCGATCGGCACGGTCCTGGGCGGTCACGGCATCACGGCGTGGGGCGACACCTCCGAGGAGGCCGAGCGCAACAGCCTGTGGATCATCGACACCGCGCAGGCCTACATCGACGAGCACGGTGCGGCCGAGCCGTTCGGCGGGGTGCGCGCGGGCTTCGCCGCCCTGCCCGAGGCCGAGCGCCGCGCGAAGGCCGCGGCCCTGGCCCCCACCATCCGCGGTCTCGCCTCGACCGACAAGCCGATGGTCGGTCACGTCACCGACTCCGACGTCGTGCTCGACTTCCTGGCATCCGAGAAGGCTCCCGCCCTCGCCGCGCTCGGCACGAGCTGCCCGGATCACTTCCTGCGCACCAAGGTCAAGCCGCTGATCCTCGATCTGCCGGCCGACGCCTCGGTCGAGGATTCGATCGCGCGCCTGGAGGAGCTGCACGTCGCGTACCGCGAGGACTACCAGGCGTACTACGACGCGCACGCGGATGCCGACAGCCCCGCGATCCGCGGTGCGGACCCGCTCATCGTGCTCGTGCCGGGCGTGGGCATGTTCTCGTACGGCGCGAACAAGCAGACCGCGCGCGTGGCGGGCGAGTTCTACGTCAACGCGATCAACGTCATGCGCGGCGCGGAAGCGCTGTCGACCTACGCTCCGATCTCGGATGCCGAGAAGTTCCGCATCGAGTACTGGGCGCTGGAAGAGGCCAAGCTCCAGCGCATGCCGAAGCCGAAGACGCACCAGGGGCGCATCGCCTTCGTCACGGGAGCGGCATCCGGAATCGGCAAGGCCATCGCGACCCGCCTCGCCGCCGAGGGCGCGTGCGTCGTCGTCGCCGACCTCGACCTCGAGAAGGCCCGGGCCGTGGCCGCGGAGCTCGGCTCGACCGACGTCGCCATCGGGGTCGCCGCGAACGTGGCGGATGCCGAGGGCGTGCAGGCCGCGATCGACGCCACGGTCCTCGCCTTCGGTGGTATCGACCTCGTCGTGAACAACGCGGGGCTCTCGCTGTCGAAGCCGCTGCTGGAGACCACCGAGAAGGACTGGGACCTGCAGCACGACGTCATGGCCAAGGGGTCGTTCCTCGTGTCGAAGGCGGCGGCCAAGGCCCTCATCGAGCAGAAGATGGGCGGAGACGTCATCTACATCTCGTCGAAGAACAGCGTCTTCGCCGGCCCGAATAACATCGCCTACTCCGCGACGAAGGCCGACCAGGCGCACCAGGTGCGACTCCTCGCGGTCGAACTCGGCGAGCACGGCGTGCGCGTGAACGGCATCAACCCCGACGGCGTCGTGCGCGGCTCGGGCATCTTCGCCGCCGGCTGGGGCGCCAACCGCGCCGCCACCTACGGCGTCGACGAGAAGGACCTCGGTCAGTTCTACGCCAACCGCACGATCCTCAAGCGCGAGGTCGTCCCCGAGAACGTCGCCGACGCGGTGTTCGTGCTCACCGGACCCGAGCTCTCGCGCACGACCGGCCTGCACGTGCCCGTCGACTCGGGCGTCGCCGCGGCCTTCCTGCGATGAGCGGGGAGACCGCGGGCTCCCCGGCGCGCGGCGGCATCTGCGCCGTCGCGGCCGTCGATCTCGGCGCGACGAGCGGTCGCGTGATGATCGGCCGGGTCGGCGACGGCGTGCTCGAGCTCGAGCAGGTCGCGCGCTTCCCGAACGGTCCGGTGCAGCGCGCCGACGGCTGGCACTGGGACGTCGAGGCCCTGTGGGGTCACGTGCGCGAGGGGCTCGCCGAAGCGCGGCGCCGAGAGCCGTCGATCGAGAGCGTCGGCATCGACTCCTGGGCGGTGGACTACGGCCTGCTCGGCCCGGACGGATTGCTCGCGGAGCCCTTCCACTACCGCGACGAGCGCACCGCACGCGGGGTGGATGCCGTGCACGCGGTCGTTCCGTTCGAGGAGCTCTATCGACGCAACGGTCTGCAGTTCCTGCCGTTCAACACGCTCTACCAGTACGCCGCCGACCCCCGCGTCGTCGACGCCGAGGCGAGCCTGCTCATCCCCGATCTCCTCGCCGCGCGGCTCACCGGCCGACGCGTCGCGGAGCGCACGAACGCCTCGACGACCGGACTGCTCGACGTGCGCACGGGGGAGTGGGATCTCGCGCTCGCCGAGGCGCTCGGCATCCCGTCGTCCGTTCTACCTCCGCTCGTGGACCCGGGTGAGACCATCGGGGTCGCCGGCTCGGGAGCGCCGGGCCTGCCCGTGGTCGCCGTCGGATCGCACGACACGGCTTCGGCGATCGTCGCCGTGCCGCTGTCGACGCCGCACGCCGCCTACATCTCGTGCGGCACCTGGGGGCTCGTCGGTCTGGAGCTCTCCGCGCCGATCGTGACGGATGCCGCCCGCGCGGCGAACTTCACGAACGAGGGCGGGGTCGACTCTCGCGTGCGGTTCCTCCACAACGTCACGGGGCTGTGGCTCCTGAGCGAGACGGTGCGGGCCTGGTCGGAGCACGACGGCGTCCCGGTCGACCTGCCGGACCTGCTCGCCGAGGCGGCGACCGTCTCGACGCCCGCGCGCTTGTTCGACGCCGACGACCCCTCGCTCGCCGCCCCGGGTGACATGCCGGCGCGCATCGCGGCCCTGCTCGGGATGCCGGAGCCCCGCGCCGAGGCACGCGCGGCGTTCGCGCGGGTCATCGTCGAGAGCATCGCCGACGCCTTCGCCCGCGCCGTGCGCACCGCGGGCGATCTGGCCGGACGCGAGGTCGACGTCATCCACCTCGTCGGCGGGGGTGCGCTCAACGCGCTTCTCTGCCAGGCGACGGCCGACCGCAGCGGCCTTCCGGTTCTGGCCGGTCCCGTCGAGGCGACCGCACTGGGCAACGTGCTCGTGCAGGCGCGCGCCCTGGGCTGCTTCGGCGGCGACGCCTCGCTCGACGACCTGCGTCAGCGCGTCGCCGACGCCTTCCCTCCGCGGCGGTTCGCTCCCCGCCCCTGAGCCCCCTTCCCGCCCGCGAGGGTGGGGCGTACTATGTGGTCAGACCACACGAAAGAGAGATCTCCATGGTGCAGCGACAGCTCCCCAAAGTCGGCGAGCTCCTCGAGCTCATGCAGTTCAAGAAGCCCGAGCTCGACGCGCGCAAGCGCCGCCTCGACGCGGCGCTGACGATCGCCGACCTCCGCACGATCGCGAAGCGTCGCACCCCGAAGGCGGCCTTCGATTACACCGACGGCGCCGCCGAAGGCGAGCTCTCGCTCGACCGGGCGCGCCGCGCGTTCGAGGACGTCGAGTTCCACCCCGACATCCTGCGTCCCGCGGCGGACGTCGACACCTCGTGCGAAATCCTCGGCGGCCCCTCGGCGCTGCCCTTCGGCATCGCGCCCACCGGCTTCACGCGCCTGATGCAGACCGAGGGTGAGACGGCGGGGGCGTCGGCTGCGGCGGCCGCCGGCATCCCGTTCACCCTGTCGACGCTCGGCACCACCTCGATCGAGGGCGTCAAGGCGGCCAACCCCGTCGGGCGCAACTGGTTCCAGCTGTACGTCATGAAGCAGCGCGACATCTCGTACGGCCTCGTCGAGCGCGCCGCCAAGGCCGGCTTCGACACCCTGCAGTTCACCGTCGACACCCCCATCGCCGGCGCCCGCCTGCGTGACAAGCGCAACGGCTTCTCGATCCCGCCGCAGCTCACCGTCGGCACGATCGTCAACGCCATCCCGCGCCCGTGGTGGTGGATCGACTTCCTCACGACGCCCAAGCTCGAATTCGCCTCGCTCAGCACCACCGGTGGCACCGTCGGCGAGTTGCTGAACGCCGCCATGGACCCGACGATCAGCTACGACGACCTCGACGTCATCCGTGGCATGTGGCCGGGCAAGATCGTCGTCAAGGGCGTGCAGAACGTTCAGGATGCCGCGCGCCTGGTCGACCTCGGTGTCGACGGCATCGTGCTCTCCAACCACGGCGGGCGTCAGCTCGACCGCGCGCCGATCCCGTTCCACCTGCTGCCGCAGGTCGTGCGCGAGGTCGGGAAGGATGCCACGGTCATGGTCGACACGGGCATCATGAACGGCGCCGACATCGTGGCATCCATCGCCCTGGGGGCCAAGTTCACCCTCATCGGGCGCGCGTACCTCTACGGACTGATGGCCGGTGGACGTCAGGGCGTCGACCGCACCATCGCGATCCTGCGGAGCGAGATCGAGCGCACCATGACGTTGCTCGGAGTCTCGTCGCTCGAGGAGCTCGAGCCGCGCCACGTGACGCAGCTCACGCGCCTGGTCCCGGTCGGCGACCAGGCGGTCGACGCGCGCGTCTGACCGACCGCGCGACGTCGGAGCCGAGAGCGATGCGGGGGCGGAATTCGCCTCCTCCCCCGCATCGCCGACGAATCGGGAGAAAGTACTTGCCTTAAAGGAAAGTACTTGCAAGACTGAAGGAGTCGAAAGGACTCTCATGGACGCCCACCCCGCGGTCACCGCTTCCGAAGCCCGAACCCTCCTCGCCCGCGCGGAGCGCCTCAGCAGGTCCGCTCACGACGCGACTCGCTGGCCCTACATCACCTTCATCGTGGCGCTGGGCGTGGCGACGTCCATGGGGACCTTCGCCATGGCCCTCGCGACGGGCGATGCGTTCGGTCTCGCCTACGTCGGCACCCTGGCCGTGACGTTCGCACTGCTGCTCTTCTTCGTCATCAGCATCCAGGGGCGTGCCGCGTTCGCCCGCAGTCGTCGGTGGACCGCGTACATCGCCGCGTGGTTCGCCTCCTACGCGATCGCCCTGGCCGTCGTCATCTGGGCGCACGGGTCCGTGCTGCTCGCGGGCGTGGCATCCGGAGTCGTCCTGCTCGTCTCCCTCGTCTGCGCGGCGCGCGAGGCTCGCTCATGACCACGGCTGCCCGGCATCCACGGCACCGTCTCGACGACCTGCTCCAGAACTCCGTGCGCTTCTCGATCATGGCCGCCCTGGACCGCGCGACGACCCTGAGCTTCAAGGAAGTGCGCGATGCCGTGGAGATCACCGATTCCGCGCTGAGCAAGCAGGTGTCGGCGCTCGAGGCGGGGGGATACCTCTCGGTCGGGAAGTCGTTCGCGGGCAAGATGCCGCGCACCTCCCTGACCATGACCGCGGAGGGTCGCACGGCGTGGCGGAGTCACCTCGCCGTCCTCCGTGAGATCGCCGGCGTCGACGCCTGATCCGCGGTCGCCGGGCGAGCTCGCCACGCGCTCACGCCCTCTCGTCGATCCTCTCCTCCGCGCCCTCGCGACGCCGCGCGCCCGCCCCGAGCGTCGCCGTCGAGGCGAGCCCGAGCACGAGGAAGCCCGCCGCCGTGAAGGCGGCCGCGCGGGTGCCGTCGCTGAACGCGGCGCGGGCATTGATCGCGAGGTCCTGCGTCTCGGGCGACGCGGCCAGGCCCGCGATTGCCGCGCCGGCGCTGTCGACCACCTGCGACACGACCTGGTCGCGTTGGGCGGCGGGGATGCCGCGATCGTCGAGGGTGGATGCCAGCACCCCCGCCGTGGTCGAGAAGAGCACGGTCCCGAGCACGGCGACGCCGAGGGCCGCCCCGAGCTGCCTCGAGGTCGATTGGGTGCCCGACGCCTGCCCGCTGGCCGACGGGGGCACCTCCGCGAGCACGACACCGGTCAACTGCGCGGTGGCGAGGCCGACACCGACCCCGTACACGAAGAGGAAGGGGATGAGCGGGCCCCAGGTGGCATCCGGGCCGATCGTGAACGCCACCCCGGCGACGCTGATGATCTCCGCCAGCAGGCCCCCGCGCACGATCCAGACCGGGGCGACGCGCCCGCTCAACGCCCCGGCGATGCCGCTCGCGACGAACGAGCCGATCGCGAGGGAGAGCAGCAGCAGGCCCGTCTGCAGCGCGTCGAAGCCCACGACGAACTGCAGCCAGAGCGGGAGGGCGAGGATGATGCCGAACTCGCCGAGCGACACGACGGCTGCGGCGATGTTGCCGTTGCGGAACGAGGCGATGCGGAACAGCCCGAAGGCCAGCAGGGTCGGCTCTCCGCGGCGCTGTCGCCGCAGGCCCCACGCGATGAACGCCGCGAGGGCGACGAGGGCCAGTCCGAAGGCCAGGGGAACCGGTGACAGGGCGAGCGGCCAGGTCCAGTCGCCGATCGTCGGTGCGGAATCGAGCGTCCACCATCCGTAGGTGCGCCCCTCGATGAGCCCGAAGACGAGCGGGGCCATCGTCAGCACAGACAGCAGCGCACCCACACCGTCGATGCGCTCGACGCGATCGCTGCGCGACTCGGCGACGGTGAACAGCACGCCGATGACGATGAGCAGTCCGAGCGGGATGTTGATGCCGAACGCCCACCGCCACGAGAACGCGGTGGTGAGCCAGCCGCCCAGCAGCGGGCCGACGGCCGCCATGCCGCCGATCGTGGAACCCCACACGGCGAAGGCGATGCCGCGCTCGCGCCCGCGGAAGGTGGCGTTGATGATCGACAGCGTCGTCGGGAGGATCATCGACCCGCCCACGCCCTGGATGAGGCGGGCGAGGATGAGCAGACCGCCGGTCGGCGCGAGGGCGGCGGCGATCGACGCGACGGCGAAGACGACGACGCCCAGGAGCATGAGCCGTCGTCGACCGAACCGGTCGGCGAGGCTGCCGAAGACCAGCAGCAGCGAGGCGAAGACGAGGGTGTAGGCCTCTTGGACCCACTGCACCTCGGTCGAGGAGATCTTCAGTTCCTCCACGATCGAGGGCACGGCGACGTTGACGATCGTCGAGTCGACGATGATCAGCGAGACGGCGATGCTGATGAAGACGAGGCCCGCCCAGCGGCGCCCGTCCGGGTGTCCGTTCATGTAGCTAGATTATCTAGCTAGATTATCGAGGGAAAGGGCTTGCGTCGATCCGTTCGAGCCTCGCCGGCGCGTGTCCCTCACGGGTCGGTGGATCCCCTGTCCCTGTCCGCGCCGTCGGGTGCAGCCGACCGGGGCGGACAGGATCCCTTCGGCGAGCGGGGGCAGGGGAGCGCGCGGCTCGGCGGATCAGGCGCCGTGGCGAGGGCGGAGGGCCGATCGTTCGCCCGGCGGGAGCGGGATGGGCGTGGTCCCGGCGATCTCGTCGCTGAAGTCCTCGGGCTCGGGGTTCACGACGGCGATGGGCCGTGTCTCGTCGACGGTGAGGCGGAAGCGCTTCGTGTCGTGCCGGTGCACGCGCCCCGAGGCGAGGGTCCACGTGACACCGATGCCGCACGCGACGAGGGCGACGCCGGCCGCGAGCGCGATGGCGGCACGCGGGCCGAACTCGGCGGCGACGGCGCCGACGATGGGGGCGCCGACGGGGGTGCCGCCGAGGAGGATCGCCATGTACAGCGCGAGCACCCGCCCGCGCAGGGCGGGGTCGGTCGTCGTCTGCACGTAGCCGTTGGCCGTCGTCAGGGTGGTCACCACGCAGAAGCCGGTCAGCACGAGGGTCGCCGCGTACGTCTCGTACGAGGGGGCGAAGACCGAGAGGGCGGATGCCACGGCGAACCCGCCCGCGCCCAGGATCACCACGCGCATACGGGCGCGTTCACGGCGCGCTGCCAGGAGGGCGCCGGTCAGGGAGCCGATCGCGACGAACGAGCTCAGCAGGCCGAAGCCGTCGGCGCCGCGCCCGAAGGCGAGGGCCATCGTGGAGGCGAAGATCGGGAAGTTCATGCCGAACGCGCCGAGCAGGAACACCATGATGAAGATCACGACGAGGTCGGCCCGGTGGGCGACGTAGCGGAAGCCGTCGGCGAGCCGCGCGGGCCCGCCCCGGCGGTGGTGCACCACGAGCTCGTGGGGTCGCATGATCAGCAGAGCGGTGATCATGGCCAGGAACGTGAACGCGTTGACGAGGAACACCCACCCGGTGCCGATCGCGACGATCATGACGCCCGCGACCGCCGGACCGATCAGGCGTGCGGTGTTGAACGACGCCGCGTTCAGGGCGACGGCGTTCGAGGCGTTCTCCTGGGCGACGACGTCGGACACGAACGCCTGCCGGGCGGGGTTGTCGAACGCGGTCACGACGCCGAGCGCGAGGGCGAAGCCGAACATCATGGGCAGGGTCATCACCCCGGTCAGCAACAGGATGCCGAGGGTCACGGCCAGCAGCAGCAGCGCCGACTGCGTGCACATGATGAGCTTGCGGCGGTCGAAGCGATCGGCCACCCACCCCGTCACGCTCACGAGCAGGAGCGGTGGCGCGAACTGCAGCGCCATGGTCACGCCCATGGCGGCCGCGTCGTTGTCGGTCAGCTGGGTGAGCACGACCCAGTTCTGAGCCGTCGCCTGCATCCAGGCCCCGACGTTGGAGACGAGGGCGCCGATGAACCAGACGCGGTAGTTGAAGATCGACAGCGACCGGAACATCGACGAGCTCATCTGTCGGCCACCTTCCTCATGATCACCGCGGCGCGGGCCAACGTGTCGCGTTCCTCGGGGGAGAGCTCGGCGAGGGCCTCCTCCACGAAGGCGTCACGGCGTCGGACGGTCTCGTCGACGATCGTGCGCCCGAAGTCGGTGAGGTCGATCGTCACGCGGCGACGATCGACCTCGTCGGGGATGCGGCTGATGTAGCCCGCCTCCTCGAGCAACGACACCGTCCGGTTCATCGACGGGGCGGTGACGCGCTCACGATCGGCCAGCTGGCCGAGCGTGTGCGCACCGTGCACCGTGAGGGCGGCGAGGACGGCGAACTGCCCGTCGCTCATGGTGTCGACGGCCCGCTGCGCCCGGAGGCGGCGGGCCAGACGGAACGTGGCCATGCGCAGCTCGGAGGCCGCGGCGCTGAAGTCATGACTCAGGTCGGGAAGGGGGGATTCGTCGACGCGATCATTCATGTTCCTGCCTTCGAGGGTAGCTCATTAGTCTTGCTAACGGAATGGATGCCGCGCTTCGCGGCCGCGCGGCCGCGCGTTCCGGCCGCACAGCGGGCACGCGTCGCCCCTAAACTCGGCG
Source organism: Microbacterium galbum (assembly GCF_032464915.1). Classification (NCBI taxonomy): domain Bacteria; kingdom Bacillati; phylum Actinomycetota; class Actinomycetes; order Micrococcales; family Microbacteriaceae; genus Microbacterium; species Microbacterium galbum. The sequence goes on from NZ_JAWDIS010000001.1 coordinate 1,806,622, forward strand.
CATGCCCGAGTTCGTCGACGCCTACGGCATCCCGATCGTCTATGACGTCCACGAGGCCGCCGAGCCGCGGGCCGTGGTGCAGCTGCTGCACGGCGTCGGTGAACACGCGGGTCGCTACGGCGCTCTCATCGACGCCCTCGTCGCCGACGGCTACACGGTCTACGCCGACGACCATCGAGGACACGGGCGCACCGGGCTCCGCCAGTGGGGCGGCGACCACCGGCGGCTCGGACGGCTCGGCCCCGGCGGTCTCGGTGCCGCGCGCGACGCGGTGTGGACCCTCACGCAGCTCATCCGCGAGGCGCATCCCGACCTGCCGCTGGTCCTCCTCGGCCACTCGTGGGGGTCGTTCCTCGCGCAGATGCTGCTGGACCGGCATCCGGACGCCTACGACGCCGTCGTGCTGAGCGGGTCCGCCCTCCGCTGGCCGGGGGCGCTGAACGCCGGCGACCTCAACGCCCCGTGGAAGCACGTGCGCGGGTCGGGGATGGAGTGGCTCTCGAGCGACGAGCAGGTGGGCCGCGACTTCGTCGCCGACCCCCTGACGACCTCGGAGCCGCTGATGAAGCTCTTCGGACCCCTCGAGGCGGCCAAGCTCTTCGGTCGGCCGCGGCGCGATCTCGGCCACGACGTGCCGATACTGCTCATGGTCGGTCGCGACGACACCGTGGGCGGTCCGCGCAGCGTCCACCGGCTGGCGGACGCCTACCGCGACCGGTCGGGTCTCACCGACGTCACGACGCTGGTCTATCCGGGCGCGCGGCACGAGATCTTCGCGGAGCGGGAGCAGGATGCCGTCCGCGCCGACCTCCTCGCGTGGCTCGACCGGCGGCTGCCGGCGCGGGGCTGAACCGCGCCCCCTCACGGACGACGGATGAACGGCGAGGGCCGTTCGGCGGGGGTCGAGTCGTCGCGTGCCGTCGACACGGCGGTGCTGAGGGAGCTCGCCCGCCGCGGCTGAGCGCTCACCGGCTCGGACGACGGGCGTTCCGGGCGACGCGGCGCACCTGCTGTTCGCTGAGCGGTTTCTGCATACGCACGAAGCATCTTTTGGTTGCCATTCCGCAAAAGCCCGGATACTGTCGGAAGAGCCAGGACACCTCGACGACGAGTACCCCCTCACCACCCCGGGTCGCCCTCCATCCCCCTCGGAGCGCCCCGCTCGAACGGCCCCTCACCCCGGGGCCGTGCCGTCGTGCGCGCCCGGCCATCACGTCCCTCAACGAAGAACGGACCACACGAGTGAACACTTCGGATACCCCCCACGCCCCGGAGGTCGGCGCCTGGTTCATCGGCGCGCGCGGCTCCCTCGCCACCACCGCGACCCTCGGCATCCACGCTCTCGCCCTCGGTGCGGCGGCGCCGGTGGGGCTCACCACCGAGACCGACGCCGTGCGGGTCGAGGAGTTCCCCGCGATCGGCGGGATCGTCGTCGGCGGCCACGACATCTCGACGACCCCGCTCGATGAGCGGGCGGCCCAACTCGCCGCGGGCGGAATGTTCCCCGCCGCCCTCGTCGAAGCGACGCGTGGCCGCCTGCGCGAGACGGAGGAGAACCTGCGCCCCGTGCCGACCCTCACCACTACGCAGCAGGAGGAGATCGATCTGCTCGCGGCCGACATCATCGACTTCCGCGACCGGCACGACCTGCGCGAAGTCGTCGTCATCGACGTCTCGTCGACCGAGCCGCTGCCGCCGTACCACCCCTGCTTCGACGACGACGACCTGCTGCAGACCGCCCTCACCACGCCCGGCGTGCGGGTTCTGCCGCCGAGCTCGCGCGCGGCCCTGGCCGCGATCGCGGCCGGCGCCGCCTATGCCGCCTTCACCCCCTCCGCGTCGCTCACGCTCGCCGTGCTGCGCGAGCGCGCCGACCGCGCCGGCATCGCCTACGCGGGTCAGGACGGGAAGACCGGCGAGACGCTGCTGCGCACGGTGCTCGCTCCGATGTTCGCGGCGCGCGGGTTCCGTGTGCAGTCCTGGGCCGGTACCAACCTCCTCGGCGGAGGTGACGGGGCCACTCTGGCCGACCCCGAGGCGGTGCGTTCCAAGCTCGTGTCGAAGAACCGCGGACTGCACGCCCTCGTCGGCGACGACGTCGTGGCCCCTCTGCACATCGACAACGTCCCCGACCTCGGCGACGTCAAGACCGCGTGGGACCACGTCAACGCCACCGGCTTCCTCGGCAGTCGCGTGACCTTGCAGACGACCTGGAGCGCATACGACTCCGCCCTCGCCGCCCCGCTCGTGATCGACCTGGTCCGTTCGCTCTCGCTCGCCACCCGCGCCGGCCACGCGGGGGTCGTGCCCGCCCTGGGCTGCTTCTTCAAAGACCCGTGGGGCAGCGACGTGCATGGTTTCGGTGACCAGACCGCGCAGTTCGTCGCCTGGGTGCACGAGACCGCCGCCGCCGTCGCGGCGGCCCGGGTCGCCGCGCCGTGACGCGCGTCGCGGACTACCTCGACCTGGTCCGCGCCCCCGCGTCGCTCACCGTGCTGGGCGACGCGCTCATCGGGGCGCTCGCCGCGCGCGGTCCGGGCGCCGGCGGAGCGGCGCGCGGGGCGGCGCTCGCGGCCTCGTCGGTCTGCCTGTACAGCGCGGGCATGGCCGTGAACGACTGGGCGGATGCCGACCTCGATGCGCTCGAGCGGCCGGAGCGCCCCATCCCCTCGGGGCGTCTCAGTCGTCGGCGCGCGCTCGCCGTCGGGGCGGGGCTGACGGTGACCGGGGTGGGGGCAGCGTTCGCGGCGGGCCGCGCGTCGGGCATGGTGTCGCTCGCCCTCGCGGCCACGCTCTGGGCCTACGACGTGGTGCTCAAGCCCACGGCCGCGGGGCCGGTGGCCATGGCCGTGTGCCGCGGACTCGACGTGGTCCTGGGCGCCGCGGGGCCCGGCTGGCGTGCGGCGCTGCTTCCCGCGGGAGCGGTGGCCGTGCACACGGTGGCGGTCACCGCCGTCTCGCGGGGCGAGGTCTCGGGTTCCACGCGTGGCACCGGCGTCGCCGCGGTCGGGGCCAGCGTCGCCGTCGCGGTGTCCACTCTCGTCGGTCGCTCGAATCGCCCCGCCGCGCTGCTGGGGGCGACCCGCTACCTCGCCGCGGTGCTCCCCGGGCAGATCGCCGTCGCCCGCCGACCCGGCGCGGCCGAGGCCCGTGATGCGACCAGGGCCGGCATCCGTTCCGTCGTGCCCCTGCAGTCGGCCCTCGCGGCTCGCGCGAGTGCGCCCCTCGCCACGGCAGCGCTTCTCGGCGTCGAGGGGGCGGGCCGCCTCCTCGGACGCCGCCGATCCGGAGAAGACATCACATGAGCGTGGACTGGACCTGGGGCTACGGCACGAACGGTTTCACCGACCACCCGCTTCCCTCGGCGCTCGATGTGCTCCAGCACCACGGCTATCGTGCCGTCGCCCTCACGCTCGGGCATCCCCATCTCGACCCCTTCGCCGCCGACTGGCGTGAGCAGACCGAGGCCCTCGCGGTCGATCTGCGCCGCCGGGGGCTGCGCGTCGTCGTCGAGACCGGGACGCGCTATCTGCTCGACGCGTTCCGCAAGCACCGTCCGACCCTCGTCGACCGCGAGGCGGGGCCGCGCATGGACTTCCTCCGTCGGGCGATCGAGATCGCGGCGATCCTCGACGCCGACTGCGTGTCGCTGTGGAGCGGCGTGGTGCCCGGCGACGTCTCGACCGAGGCGGCGCGCGTCCTGCTCGACGAGCGCCTCCTCGCTTTGACCGCGGATGCCGCGGCAGCGGGGGTGACCCTCGCGCTGGAGCCCGAACCCGGGATGCTCGTCGAGACCGTCGCCGATGCCCTGGCCGTGCGCGCTCGCCTCGGTCATCCCGCGGCCCTCGGCGTGACCGTCGACCTCGGTCACTGCGTCGTCGTCGAACCCGACGGCGTCGTCGGCGCCCTCCGCGCCGCAGGATCGCTGCTGTGCAACGTCCAGGCCGACGACATGCTCCCCAGTGCCCACGAGCACCTCCCTTTCGGCGACGGCGAGCTCGACCTGCCCGCGGCCCTCGCCGTCCTCCGCGAGATCGGTTACCGCGGTGTGGTGGCCGTCGAACTGCCTCGTCACGCCCACGCGGCCCCCGAGCTCGCCCGTGCGAGCATGGCGGCGCTGCTCGCGGCGTCCGAGACACCGCGTCCCACGGTCGCCGCAGGTCCGAACGCGGGAGGAGCCGTCGCTCCGGGGCGACCCTCCGCTCTTCCGACGCCCGTGCCCCACCCCTGGACCACCCGCGCCGTCGAGGCGGTGCAGACGGATGCCGCCCGCGCGGCACGCCTGTTCGCCTCGGCCGGACGCGAGGTGGGGCGAGAGCCGCTGTCACCGGAGCCGTTCGCCCCCACCGCCGACGACGTGTCGCGGGCCGCGATCGTCGCGGCACTCGCCGACTCCGGAGCCGACCCCGATGTGGTCCGCGCTCTGTACCGCCGGGGTGACGATGCGGAGCGCCGCGGAGTGCTGCGCGGTCTCGACGCGCTCGCCGCGCCGTCCCCGGGCTGGCGCGAAGCGGGCCTCGAACTCGTCGTCGACGCCCTCCGCGCCAACGACACCCGTCTCGTCGCCGCCGCCCTGGGCCGGTTCGCCGCCGCGCACCTCGACGACCACGCGTGGCGCCACGGCGTGCTCAAGTGCGTGTTCCTCGGCATCCCGCTCGTCGTCGTCGCCGGCCTCGCCGAACGCGCCGACGACGAGCTCGCCGCCATGGGTGCGCGCTTCGCCGAGGAACGCCGGGCGGCGGGCCGCTCCGTGCCGGCCGACCTCGCTCTCCTCTCACGCTCCACCGATCACCTCCTCGCCGAAAGGGCCTGACATGCGCATCTTCGACCCCCACATCCACATGTCCGCCCGCACCACCGACGATTACGAGGCGATGTACGACGCGGGCGTCCGCGCCCTCGTCGAACCGGCGTTCTGGCTCGGTCAGCCCCGAACCAGCGTGGGGTCCTTCCTCGACTACTTCGACGCCCTGATCGGCTGGGAGAGATTCCGCGCCGCGCAGTTCGGTATCCGCCACCACTGCACGATCGCGCTGAACCCCAAAGAAGCGAACGATCCACGGTGCCGCGAGGTCATGGCCGAGCTGCCGACCTACCTCGCCAAAGACGGCGTGGTCGCCGTCGGCGAGACCGGATACGACTCGATGACCCCCGAGGAGGACGAGATCCTGCGCGGACATCTCGCCCTCGGCATGGAGTTCGACCTGCCGGTCCTCGTGCACACCCCACACCGTGACAAGGCGGTGGGCACGCAGCGTACCCTCGACGTCGTCGCCGAGTCCGGCATCCCGATCGAGCGCGTCCTCGTCGATCACCTCAACGAGACCTGCGTCGATGCCGTCGCCGACAGCGGGGCGTGGATGGGCTTCTCGATCTACCCCGACACGAAGATGGACGAGCGGCGTGTGGTCGCGATCATGCAGCGCATCGGCCTCGACCGCGTGATCGTCAACTCCGCGGCCGACTGGGGCCGATCCGACCCGCTCAAGACGGCCAAGACGGGCCTCGCGATGCTCGACGCCGGCTTCAGCGACGACGACGTCGACCGCATCCTGTGGCGTAACCCGCGCGACTTCTACGCGCAGAGCGGTCGGGTGAACACCGACCCGATCGAGGGGTTCGCCCCGGCGAACCAGGGCCCCGACGTGTTCGAGGGCAACTCGGTTCTGCGCGGCACGGCCACGCGTCAGGGGGCGTGATGCATCTCTCGTACTGCACCAATGTCCACCCGGCGGAAGACCTGCCCGGCATCGTCCGCCAGCTCGACGAGAATGCCGGCCCGGTGCGGCGAGAGGCGGGTCTCGACCGTCTCGGCGTGGGATTGTGGCTACCCGTCGGCACGGCGTCGCTCCTCGCGCGCGACGGCGAGGCCCGGGCGACGCTCGCCGCCGCACTCGAGCGCAACGGCCTCGAGCTGCGCACGATCAACGCCTTCCCCTACCGCGGGTTCCACGACGACGTCGTCAAGCTCGCGGTCTACCGCCCCGACTGGACCACGAGAGAACGCCTGGACTACACGCTCGACTGCGCACACGTGCTCGCCGCGCTCCTGCCCGACGGCGCGGACGGCAGTATCTCCACGCTCCCGCTGGGATGGCGGGATGGGTGGGGCTCCGCCGACGACGACGCCGCCGAGGCCTCGCTCGTCCGACTCGTCGACGGACTCGCCGCGCTCGAGCGCGAGACGGGGCGCACGGTGCGCGTGGCCATCGAGCCCGAGCCCGGCTGCATCCTCGACGACGTCGCCGACATCGTCGCCTGGCTGAGCGCGCGTCCGCGCCTCATCGCCGACGGCCGGATCGGCCTGTGCCTCGACACGTGCCACCTGGCCGTTTCGTTCGCCCCTCCCGCCGAGGCCGTCGCCGCCGCGGTGGCGGCCGGCATCAGGGTGGTCAAGGTGCAGGCCTCCGTGGCCCTCGAGGTGCCCGACCCCTCGGATCCCCGCACGGAAGCCGCTCTCCGTCCCTTCGCCGAGGAACGCTACGTGCATCAGGTGCGCGAGGCCGGGGGCACCCGCGCAGCCGACGACCTGCCCGAGGTCCTCGACGCCGCCGAGGCGTGGCCGAGGGATCGCGCGTGGCGGGTGCACGTCCACATCCCCCTGCACGCCCGTCCCGCGCCGCCCCTGCGCGCGACCACTGAGGTCCTGGAAGCTGCCGTCGAGGCGGTGCTGTCCACCCCCGACGGCGACCGGGCGCACCTCGACGTCGAGACGTACACGTGGTCGGTGCTCCCCGACCAGATGCGACCCGGCACCCTCGTGGAGGGCATCGCCGCCGAACTGCGTTGGGCGCTCGAGAACCTCCCGCGCGCACTCGCCGGGGCCGCGGCCGCCACAGCCGCGGATGGAACCCGCGCATGAGCAAAGTCCTCCTCCTCGACATCGTGGGCCTCACTCCGCGCGCACTCGCCTCGATGCCCCGCTTGAGCGCGATCGGACGCGTCGGCGGGCAGATGGGGCTCGACACCATCCTCCCGGCGGTCACATGCAGCGTTCAGTCGACCATGCTCACCGGGCTGGCGCCGCGCGAACACGGAATCGTCGGCAACGGCTGGTACTTCCGCGGTCTCGGCGACCCCCTGCTCTGGCGCCAGCACAACAAGCTGGTCGCGGGTGAGAAAGTGTGGGACACCGCGCGCCGCGCGCGACCCGGGCTCACCGTCGCCAACCTCGGTTGGTGGTTCGCGATGGGGGCGACGACCGACGTCACCGTCACCCCACGGCCGATCTACCACGCCGACGGGCGGAAGAGCCCCGACGCGTACGTCCGCCCCGCGGTCCTGCACGACCAGCTCGTGGGGGCGCTGGGGGAGTTCCCGCTGTTCCAGTACTGGGGGCCCACCGCCACGATCCGCAGCAGCGCGTGGCTGGCCGAGGCGACGCGCGGCCTCGTCACCGGGCGCTGGGGGCCGTCCCCCGATCTCGCCATGGCCTACCTCCCGCACCTCGACTACGACCTCCAACGCTTCGGCCCGAACGCGCCGGAGGCCGACCGCGCCGCGCGGGAGCTGGACGACGCCATCGCGCCGCTGCTGACCGACGCCGTCGACCGCGGCTACTCGGTGCTGGCCGTGTCGGAGTACGGCATCGAGGAGGCCTCGCGACCGGTCGACATCAACCGTGCGCTGCGCCGTGAGGGTTTGCTCGAGGTGTATGTGCAGGACGGGCGGGAGCAACTGGACCCCTGGACCTCACGTGCGTTCGCCGTCGCCGACCACCAGGTCGCGCACGTCTACGTTCCGGATGCCGGCGACCTTCCGTGCGTCCGCTCACTGCTACAGGGGCTCGACGGGGTCGACGACGTGCTGGACCGTGAGGCGCAGGCCCGCTACGGCCTCGATCACGAGCGCGCCGGCGAGCTCGTCGTGGTGGCCGAGCCGGGGGCGTGGTTCACCTACTATTTCTGGCTCGACGACGCTCGCGCGCCCGAGTACGCCCGGGGCGTCGATATCCATCGCAAGCCCGGCTACGACCCCGCCGAGCTGTTCTTCGACCCCGCCGACCGCCTCGCGAAGGCCAAGGCGGGAGCGAACCTCGTGAAGAAGAAGCTCGGCTTGCGCTATGCGATGAGCACCGTACCACTCGATCCCACGTGCGTGCGCGGGACCCACGGGCGCCTGCCCTCCTCGCGCGCGGACGCCCCGATGATCATCAGCAGCGATCCCGCGCTGCTTCCCGATGTCGAGTCGCTGCCCGCCGCGGGTGTCCGTGATCTGGTGCTCCGCGGCCTGCGCGTCTGACGCGGGGCACGCGTCCAGAACAGGCATGCCGCGGGGCGGGCTGTTCGCAGCGGAGACGACCCCACCCGATGGCATCCCTCCTCCGCGGCGGCCGCGGACGCACGGAGGGCCGGACGCCTCACGCGCCCGGCCCTCCTCTTCGCTTCCGGCTGCTCGCCCCGATCAGCGCCGGCTGAACGCCGCGTCGAACGCCGCCCCCGACGGTTCGTACGACGACAGCTTCCGCACGAAGCCGAGCGCCTCGGGCGCTCCGACCAGGCGGTCCATGCCGGCGTCCTCCCACTCGACCGACAGTGGACCGTCGTAGCCGATCGCGTTCAGCATGCGGAAGGCGTCCTCCCACGGGACGTCGCCGTGGCCGGTGGAGATGAAGTCCCAGCCGCGACGGGGGTCCGCCCACGGCAGGTGCGACGACAGGCGGCCGTTGCGGCCGTTCGACAGACGCTTCTTCGTGTCCTTGCAGTGCACGTGGAAGATCTTGTCCTGGAAGTCCCACAGGAACGCGACCGGATCAATGTCCTGCCACACCATGTGCGAGGGGTCCCAGTTCAGCCCGAACGCCTCGCGGTGCCCGATGGCCTCGAGCGCCCGCTTCGTCGTCCAGTAGTCGTAGGCGATCTCCGAGGGATGCACCTCGTGGGCGAAGCGCACGCCGACCTCGTCGAAGACGTCGAGGATCGGGTTCCACCGGTCCGCGAAGTCCTGGTACCCGGCATCCACCATCTCCTCGGTGGCGGGCGGGAACATCGCGACGTACTTCCAGATGCTCGACCCGGTGAAGCCGGTGACCGTCTTCACCCCCAGCGCGGAAGCCAGGCGGGCGGTGTTCTTCAGCTCCTCGGCGGCGCGCCGGCGGACGCCCTCGGGGTCGCCGTCGCCCCACACCCGGTCGGACACGATGTCGCGATGGCGCTGGTCGATGGGGTCGTCGCAGACGACCTGGCCCTTGAGGTGGTTGGAGATCGTCCACACCTTCAGGCCGTGGCGCTGAAGCACGTCGAGCTTGCCCTGGACGTACTGCTCGTCGTCCCAGCGCCAGGGGTCGAGGTGATCGCCCCAGCAGGCGATCTCGAGGCCGTCGTAGCCCCACTCGCCGGCGAGTCGGGCCACCTCCTCGAACGGCAGGTCGGCCCATTGGCCCGTGAACAGGGTGATCGGTCGCGTCATCGCGGGGAACCTCTCATCGGAAGGGAACGGGGAATGTTTCAGGATGCCGCGTACGCGCGGTCGGAAAGGGTCGACGGTGCGAGGGAGGGTTCGACGCCCGTCCAGACCCCGTCCGCGTCGGAGCTGCGGGCCACGGCATCCAGGACCTCCTGCACGTGGAGACCGTCCGCGAAGGACGGGCGCGGATCCTCGTCGGCGGCGACCGCCTCGACGAAGTCCTTCGCCTGGTGCGAGAAGCCGTGCTCGTAGCCGAGCATGTGACCGGTGGGCCACCAGGCGCCGACGTAGGGGTGCTCGGGTTCGGTGACGAGGATGCGGCGGAACCCCTGCTCCGTCGCGGGCAGCGTGGCGTCGTAGAACTGCAGCTCGTTGGGACTCTCGAGGTCGAACGACAGCGAGCCGAGGGAGCCGGAGATCTCGACGCGCAGGGCGTTCTTGCGGCCGAGACGGAATCGCGAGGCCTCGAACGAGGCGAGGGCGCCGTTCTCCAGCCGACCCGTGAAGAGGGCGAGGTCGTCGACCGTGACGGCGCCGCGCCCGGCGCCGGCCGAGCCGGAGAGGCCGGAGGCGGAGCCCAGCACGGGGCGCTCCGACACGATCGTCTCGAGCAGACCCGCCACCCGCGTCACCCGCAAGCCGGTCATGAACTCGGTGATGTCGACGGCATGGGCGCCGATGTCGCCGAGCGACCCGGAGCCGGCGCGATCCTTCTGCAGGCGCCACGTCAGCGGCGCGTCGGCGTCGCTGAGCCAGTCTTGCAGGTACTCGGCGCGCACCTGACGGATGTCGCCGAGGCGGCCGGTGGCGATGAGATCGCGGGCGAAGGTGGTCGCAGGCAGGCGTCGGTAGGTGAAGCCGACCATCGAGCGGATGCCGTATCGCTGAGCGGATGCCGCGGCCTCGGCCATGCGGCGGGCTTCGTCGACGGTGTTGGCGAGGGGCTTCTCGCACAGGACGTGCTTTCCCGCCGCAAGCGCGGCGATGGCGATCTCGGCGTGGGAGTCGCCGGGGGTGACGATGTCGACGACGTCGATGTCGTCGCGTTCGAGCACCTCGCGCCAGTCGGTCGAGCTCTCGGCCCACCCCCAGGTGTCGGCCGCGGCCCGGGTGCGGGCGGCGTCGCGTCCGACGAGGACGCTCATCTCGGGGGCGAGGGGGAGATCGAAGAAGCGGGGTGCGACGCGCCATCCCTGGGAGTGCGCGGCGCCCATGAATCCCGCGCCGATCATGGCGATGCGGAGGTGCTGGGTCACGATGAGGGTCTTTCTGTGGGAGATGGAGGACGGGGCGCCCACGGCGACCGTGGACGCCCCGAACCGATCAGGACTCGAACGACAGATCGATGAAGGACGCCACGTTGTCCTTCGTCACGACCGGGGCGTCGAGCACGATGCGGTTGGGCACGCTGGGGGTGATGAGGTCACCCGCGGTCTTGCCCTGCGCGATCAGGCGCGCGAGCGCGATGCCGTCGGCCGCCTGCGTCGACGGGTAGATGACGGTCGCCTGCAGGGGAGTGTCGCCGGCCTCGATCGCCTCCATGGCGTTGCGGCTCCCGGCGCCGCCGACCATGAAGAACTCGTCACGGCCCGAGGCCGTGATGGCGGCGAGCACGCCGATGCCCTGGTCGTCGTCGTGGTTCCAGATGGCGTCGATCTTCGGGTTGGCCGAGAGCAGCTGCGATGTCGCCGACTCCCCGCCCTGGACGGTGAAGTCCGCGGCCACGCGGGGACCGACCTCGAGGCCGCAGTCCGACAGCGCGTCGGCGAAGCCCGCCGAACGATCCTGCGTGAGCGGGAGGGAGTCGATGCCGGCGATCTCGGCGACGACAGCGCTGCTGTTGCCCTCGAGCTGGTCGCAGACGTAGGTTCCGGCGCTGACGCCCATCCCGTAGTTGTCGCCGAGAACGGTCGAGCGTGCGGCGAAGGGGCTGGAGAACTCGCGGTCGACGTTGATGACCGGGATGCCGGCGTTCATCGCCTTGATCGCGACCTCTGTGAGGGCCGCGCCGTCGCTGGGCAGCAGCACGATGGCGTCGACCTTGTTGTTGATGAAGGTCTCGACGGCGGCGATCTGCGCGCTGACGTCGTTGGTTCCCTCGGCGACCTGCAGATCGACGTCGGGGAAGCTCTCGGCCGCGGCCAGGGCGCCGGAGTTGATGGCGCCGAGCCACCCGTGGTCGGCGGCGGGACCGGAGAAGCCGATGGTGACGGTGTCGCCGGTGGCGGCGTTCTCTTCGGCGCTGGTGCCCTGATCGACGACATTCTGGGCGTCGTCGTTCGAACCGGTGCAGCCGGCGAGCAGGCCGACCGACGCGAGGACGGCGACCCCCGTGAGAACCAAACGGGAGCGCGTCTTCATCTGTGAGCGCATGTACTTCCTCCTTGAATGTGATGCAGCTGGGGTCATGGCAGCCCCGGGTCATCCCGAAGGAAGGGTCCGCTCTGACGCCGCTCACGCTAGCAGAAGTGGCAGTGCGGTAGTCAACTTTTGATAACAGACCGATAAAAGTGAGCGACGCCTCTCCGAAGCGCCCGATAGCCGGTCCAGCAGGGCACGTGTCGGGGCGGGGGTTTTGCGCGATCTCCGCATTATCGAGTGTCGCGCGCCAAGCGGGCGGCGTGTTATGTTCGCCACGTGATCAAAGTTGACCATGCGTCGTCATTACTCGACGTCCGCGGAGTGACCAAGTCCTTCGCCGGCGTGCAGGCCCTTCGCGGCGTCGACCTCGAGGTGCGGGCCGGCGAGGTCCACTGCGTGCTCGGCCAGAACGGGGCGGGCAAATCCACCCTGATCAAGACGCTCGCCGGGGTCCACCGCCCCGACGGGGGTGAGATCAGCTGGCAGGGGGAGACCGTGGAGATCGCCGGTCCCCAGGCCGCCATCGACCTCGGCATCGCCACGATGTACCAGGAGCTCGATGTCGTGGACGGGCTGACCATCGCGGAGAACATCTTCCTCGGGCACGAGCTCGCCCGTGGCGGCTTCACGAAGAGGTCCGCGGCGGCGCGACAGACCACGGAGCTGCTCCGCCGCCTCGGTCACGCGGGCCTCTCCCCGCACGCCGAGGTCGGCACGCTCAGCGCCGCCAACAAGCAGATCGTCAGCATGGCGCGCGCGCTCTCGCACGACATCAAGCTCATCATCATGGACGAGCCCAGCGCCGTGCTCGACAGCGAGGAGGTCAAGAACCTGTTCGCCGTCGTCCGGGAACTCACCGCCGAAGGCATCGCGGTCGTCTACATCACGCACCGCCTCGAGGAGATCCGGCAGATTGGCGACCGCATCACGGTGCTCAAGGACGGTCGTACCACCGCGGTGGGTCTGCCGGCCGCCGAGACCCCCACGCCGGAGCTGATCCGGCTCATGACCGGACGCGAGATCACCAACGTCTTCCCCGAGCGCGTCCCGGTCGCGCCCGACGCCCCGGTCGTCCTCGAGGTGACGGACCTCTCCCTCACCGGTGTCTTCTCGGATGTGTCGTTCTCCGTGCGTGCAGGAGAGGTGGTCGGCCTCGCCGGGCTCGTCGGCTCCGGCCGGTCGGAGATCCTCGAGACCGTCTACGGCGCTCGTCGCTCGTCGGGCGGCAGCGTCAGCGTCAGAGGTGTGGCGCTTCCCCGCGGGTCGGTGTTCGCCGCCGTCCGCGCCGGCGTCGGACTCTCGCCGGAGGAGCGCAAGAGCCAGGGTCTCGTGCTGGACGAGCCGATCTTCGTCAACGCGACGATGGCGTCGATGTCACGCTTCGCCAGAGGCGGCTTCCTCGACGATCGCTCTGCGCGCCGGGTGGCGCAGGAGCAGATCGAGGCTCTCGAACTGCGGCCCGCCGACCCCGACCGTGCGGCCCGGACGCTCTCCGGCGGCAATCAGCAGAAGATCCTCCTCGCCCGATGGCTCATCCACGGCACCGAGGTGCTGTTGCTCGACGAACCCACCCGCGGCGTCGACGTCGGCGCCCGCGCGGAGATCTACACCCTCATCCGCGACCTGGCCGCCGCCGGGAACGCGGTCGTCGTGGTCTCCAGTGAGATCGAAGAAGTGCTGGGCCTGGCGGACGTCGTGCTCGTCGTGTCCGACGGCCAGATCCTCCGTACGCTCCCCTCCCACCAGATCGACGAGCACGGTGTGCTCGACCTCGTCATGAAAGGATCCGCCGCGTGAGCGAGCCGACCACCCCGACCCGTGCGCGCACGGTTCCGACCGAGGCCGGCACGGCCCCGGTCACCTCCACCGCGGCGTCGCCCGTGAAGGCCTTCTTCTCCGGCTCCGCCGGGCGCAACGTCGGCCTCGTCGTCGCCCTCGTGGTGATGCTCATCGTCGGCGCCATCACCGCTCCGGGGACATTCCTCACGGTCGACAACATCTTCGTGATCCTCCGACAGGCATCGATCACGGGGGTCGTGGCCATCGCCATGACGCTCGTCATCATCGCCGGTGGAATCGACCTCTCGGTCGGATCGGTCGTGGGCCTCGCCTCCGTCGTCGGCACCCTCGCCGTCGTGCAGGACCTCGCCGATTCCATGCACTGGATCGTGTTCGTCGTCTTCGCCCTCGCCGTCGGTGCGGCCGCGGGCCTCGTCAACGGCATCGTGATCGCGTACGGCAACGTCGTGGCGTTCATGGCGACCCTCGCGATGCTCGTGGGTGCGCGCGGTCTCGCGGAGATCCTGGCCGAGCGTCGCACGCTCGTGGTCGAGGACCGCAGCTTCATCACCTTCATGAACGCCGACATCCTGGGCGTGAACATGCTCATCTGGATCTTCCTGATCGTCGCGGTGCTCGGATGGGTGCTGCTGAACCGCACCACGTTCGGTCGTCGCACGGTCGCGATCGGCGGCAACCGCGAGGCGGCGCGGCTGGCGGGCATCAACGTCAAGCGCCATGTCATGTGGCTCTACGTTCTCGCCGGTCTGGCCTCCGGTATCGCCGGCGTGATGTTCCTGGGTCGCACCACGGCTGGAAGCTCCACGAACGGCCAGCTCCTCGAACTCGATGTCATCGCGGCCGTCGTGGTCGGGGGGACCCTGCTCGTCGGCGGCCGCGGCACGATCGCCGGCACCGTCTTCGGAGTGCTCATCTTTGCGACGCTGACGAACGTGTTCATTCAGAACAATCTGTCGTCTTCGGTTCAAGCCGTGGCGAAAGGTGTCATCATCGTGGTCGCGGTGCTTCTCCAGCAGCGCTTCTCCCGCCCACCCGGGCGGGGCTGACGACTTCCCCTGCCGACGGCGGCTGCGTGATCCGCGTAGCCGCCGTCGCCACGTGGATGGAACAGAAGACAACTAGTGGTGTACTGAGGGCGTGAAGAGGATGACGACAGATTCGATGCAGTCGGTCAACGGCGTGAGCCAGTTGTTCCAGCTGCTGCGAGACGGCGTTCCGCGCACCCGCGCGGAGCTGGCGAAGTCGACCGGCCTGGCTCGATCCACGGTCGCGATGCGCGTGGACGAGCTGATGCGCATGGGTCTCATCACCCCCGTGGCGGATGCCGTGTCGACGGGCGGTCGCCCGCCCTCGCAGTTCGCGATCAATCCGGCGGCCAAGGTCGTCGTGGCCGTCGACCTCGGCGCCTCGCACGGAACGGTCGCCATCGCCGACCTCACCGGCAAGGTCCTTTCCGAGCGGACCGGCGACATCGACATCGCGCAGGGCCCCGAGCCCGTGCTGACCTGGCTGGTCGAGACCGCCTCCGCACTGCTGACGGAATCGGGCCGCTCGGTCTCCGACGTGGCGGCGATGGGAATCGGCGTCCCCGGTCCCGTCGAGCACTCCACCGGCCAACCGGTGAACCCCCCGATCATGCCGGGCTGGGACCGCTTCGACATCCCCGGCTGGATCTACGAGCACATGCCCGTGCCCGTCCTCGTCGACAACGACGTGAACATCATGGCCCTGGGCGAGCGCAGCGTCGCGTGGCCCAGCGTCGACCACTTCATGTTCGTCAAGGTGGCCACCGGTATCGGCACCGGCATCATCTCCGACGGTCGCCTCCAGCGGGGCGCTCAGGGCATCGCCGGCGACATCGGTCACGTCCAAGTCGCCCGGGGCGCGGACATCCCCTGCCAGTGCGGCAACCGCGGGTGCCTCGAGGCTCTGGCATCCGGTCCGGCAATCGCCCGCGCCCTCCGGGCGCAGGGCATCGACGCCCACACCGGTTCCGACGTCGTCGACCTCGTCAAGCGCGGCAACATCGACGCGATCCAGGCCGTGCGTCAGGCCGGACGCGACATCGGCGAGGTGCTCACCACCTGCGTGAGCCTCATGAACCCCTCGGTCATCGCGATCGGCGGGTCGATGGCGCGCGTCGGCGAGCATCTCATCGCCGGAGTACGCGAGGTCGTCTACACGCGGTCGACGCCGCTGGCGACCGAGTATCTGTCGATCGTGCAGTCCATGGCGGCGGAGAAGGCCGCCGTGCTCGGCGCGAGCATGCTCGCCGTCGAGCACGCGCTCGCGCCCGAGTCGCTCAACGCGGCATTCCTGCGCGTCTGAAGCCATACGCGCTCCGCCGCCCCGAGTGCTCGGGGACCGGGGAGAAGATCCTCCCGCTGTCGCGCTGAGAGGGCTCGCGGGGTCCGTCCGAGCGGCTGGCCCGGCCTTCGGTGACGGGCCGGCGAACACCCCTGCCGCTCTCTTGGGGTCGTATCCGTAGCGCATCCTTTCCCCTCCGGAGCACGCGTCGGATCGGTGGGCTGCGCGTGCGAGCGTCGACTCGCGCAGACCCCTACGCCATCGCGCAGAACGCCCGCCATCTCGATGGCGGGCGTTCGTGATCATCACCCGCGGCGCAGGGTGTCCCTCCCCGCGCCGCGGGCGGTCTCACGGGGCGCGGCGCGCGGACCGCGTCGACGGGTCGTCGAGCCCGGGCGCGGAGGGAGACTCCACTGCGCCGGCCGCGACGAGCGCGCTGGTCCCGCCCGCCTGGGCCGTCGCCGCGGCCACGGCGGATGCGATCTCTCGGGCGTGGGCCGCCTTGCGGCGGCGGGCGGCGACGATGCGCCAGACCACGATCAGGGCGAGGACGGCGAGGATCGCCATCGCCGTCCACGGCATCGCGGCGGTCGCGGCGGTCGCCTGCGACACGAGGGGATCGAAGGTCGACGGCTCCGTACCGGCGAGCGTCCGCGTGACGACCTGCGAGGTGGCGGTCACCTCGGCCGCCAGCAGACCCAGAGGAGCGACGCCCGCGACCTCGACCGTGCGTTCGAGCGAGCTGCCGGGAAGGAGTTCGGGTGCGTCGTCGGCGGCGGTGACGCGGGCCCAGCCGAGCGGGCCGCTCAGGGCGACGTCGACGTCGGGGTCGAGGCGCGCGTTTCCGGCGTTGGTCAACGTGTAGCGAACGGTCGCGGAACCCGCCTCGAGCGGGTTGGCGGTGCCGTGATAGTCGACCGAGACGCCGTCGACGGTGAGCGCGGGGGCGAGATCGCCGAGCACACGCAGGTGCATGCGCGAGCCGAGACGGCGCTCGGTGACGGTCCCGGTGTCGGAGGTAACCGACATGGATGCCACGATCCCCGCGGCGTAGTCGCCGGGTGGGGTGTCCGAGGGCACAGCGACGGTGAACGGCACCTCGGCGTCCGCGCCGCTGTCGAGTGTCAGCTCCGTGGTCTCGATCGAGACCCAACTGCCCAGGTCGGTCGACGCGGAGCCTCCCGCGAGGATGTCGAGCGCGCCGTCCTCGGTGAGGAAGCCGTCGGCGGCGTATACCTGGAGCGTGATCGGCTCCGCGCTGCGGTTGGCGACGTACAGCGCATCCCCGACCGTGCCCCCGGGGGCCAGGTCGTAGGCGTAGTTGGGCCGGTCGCGCCCTTGCGCGGTGTCGGCGGGTTTCACGCTCCACGTCACGGTGGTGTCGGGCGCGGCCGCGGCCGACGCGGCGACGGGCGTGCCCAGCGCGAGCGCGAGGCCCGTGATGAGCGACAGGAGGAGACGGAACGGACGGGGGGACATCGCCTGGGACATGGGCGGGGCTTCCTGTGAGAAGGGAGGGACCGTCGGGGTCGCGGCGGTCAGACGGCCGCGACCCCGACGGGTGGGGATCAGCTGAGGGCGGTCAGCGTCACGGTCGCGGTATAGGTGCCGCGGGGGGTCTCGAGCGGGAGCTTGAGATCCAGGTCGGCGCCCACGAGCGAGGAACCGCGCTCGTGGCCGTCGTTCGCCTGTGCGAGGGTGCGCGCGACGGACAGGCCGCGACCTTCGTCGAAACCGGATGCCACGGGGGCGCCCGCGACGGCACCTCCCTGCGTCTCCACAATCTCGGGCGTCCAGCCGAGGTACTTGCTCGACACCTCCTGGCCGCCGGCGGTGAAGTTCGACACCTGTGCGGTCAGCGACCATCCCGGGTTGCCGGCGCGGGTGTCCTGGATACGGATCGGCACGATGGCGCCGCTCGCGGCGTAGTGGTCGAGCGCCTCGCTCGCCACGCCCAGGTCGACGAGGGCGGAGGTGCCCTCGATCGACCACGTCAGCTCACCCGAGCCCTGCTCCGGCACGGTGACGGCGATCGACTGGTCGCCCGCCGGCGGCTCGGCCGGGGCGGTCCCGGTGTAGTCGCCGGACGTCGTGCCCGCCCGTACGCCTTCGCCGAACGCCGCAGCCGGGCTGTTGCCGTCGAGAGCGAGTGCCCCGTACACGGTGGTGGCGGCGACACGGAGGTTCGCGTTGTTGCCGGTGAGCGACAGGCCGCCTCCGATGGTGTTGGCGAACGCGTCCACGCCGCCGTCGGCGGTCGCGCCGATGAGCACATCGCGGCCGCTGCCCGCAACGGTGACGTCGCCCTTCACGATCGCGCCCGAGACCGAGACGCCCCAGGCCGAGCCGTCGACGCTCACATCGGCGCCGACGGAGGTGCGCACGATGTCGACGTAATTCGCCTGCCGGGTGCTCAGCGAACCGGTGATCGAGCTGTCGACGACCTCGACGTCGATCCCGCCGGCTTCGACCGAGCCGCCGACCCGCAGGTCGTTGACGTAGAGGAAGCCCACGGTCGTGTCGACGGAGTAGGCGCTGACGTCTCCTGCGACGGTCGTGCCGTCGAGCGAGACGCCGTACGCGTCGGTGGCGACGACGTCGCCGGTCACGGTGACCGAGGTCGCATCCAACCACCCGCCGGCTTCGACGATGACGTCGCCCTCGACGGTCGCGCCGCCGAGCACGCAGTCAGCGCCCCCGGGAACGACGAGGTTCCCCGAGATGGTCTGGCTGCCGAGATCCTCCGCGCACGTCAGATCGGCGGCGTAAGCGGGGACGGCCACGACGCTGCCCCCGATGACGAGGAGCCCGACGGTGGTGAGTTTCGTGATTCTGTTCATCTGTTCTTCCTCGTCGCTCAGCCGCGCAGGGCTGCGATGTTGTCGTAGCTGCGGTCGGCGTTCGCCAGGGAGTCGCCGGGATTGACCGGCACCGTGGAGGCGTTGTCCTGCTCGAACATGCCGAAGCGCTGGCCGCGGTCGCGCAACTGCGACAGGAACGCCGTGTAGTCGATGTTCCCGGCGCCGAACTCGACGATGTCGTAGCCGTTGGCGCTGTTCGGGTTGAGCTTGCCGTCCTTCAGATGGAGGATCGGGAACCGCCGGGGATCACGTTTGATGTAGTCGATCGGCTCGAACCCGGGGTACAGGTGCTTTCCGACGTGCGCCCAGTAGACGTCCATCTCGAAGAACACCGTCTCGGGGTCGAGATTCGCCCAGTAGAGGTCGTAGACGCGCTCGTTCGTGTCGGTGGTGAAGCCCCACTCCTGAGCGTGGTTGTGCAGATAGAGCTTGATGCCGGCCGCCCGCCCCTTCTCGCCCATCTGGTTCCACGTGCCGATGGCCTGCATCCAGGGATCTTTTGCGAGAGGTCCGCCGTACCCGCCGGCGATCGGTCCGCCCTGGCCGAGGTGCGGCATGCCCAGCACGTGCGCGATCTCGAGCTGCTGGTCGATGTTGGCCGGGGTGAGGTTGACGTGCGCGCCGGTCGCCCGCAGGCCGTTGTCGTCGAGCAGCTGTCGGATCTCCTGCGGCGTGATGGCGCCGAGGTTGCCCTGGGTGTAGCCCGCGAACTCGATCTCCGAGTAGCCGATGCGGGCGAGCTCCTCGAATACCGCGCGGAAGCCCAGCGAGCTGACCTTGTCGCGGACGGTGTAGAGCTGGATGCCGATGCGGTTGACGGGGACGAGACGCTTCCCGGCGCTGACCGGGGGAGCGGCCGCCGCGGCGCGGGCGCCGAAGGCGGTGGATGCCGAGGCTGCCGCGGGCATGGCGGCGGCGCCGATGCCGACGGCGACGGACGACGCCGCCAGGGCCTTGAGCAGGGTGCGCCGGCTCATGGGCCGATCCGGCACCGTGGGGTGCGCGTGGTCGTGGTGGTGACTCATGACTCTCCTTCGAGGTGGGTCCGCCCCGGGCCGGGGACGACCGTGAGGGTGGTGGGGGCCGCGGTGCGCGACCCCCACCCGGGTGTTACTTCTTGACGGTCAGGTTCGCGCTGCCGCTGCTCTTCGCGATCCCGGTCGAACCGGTGTACGACGCCTGCACCTGGTAGGCGCCCTCCGCGCTGAGCTTGGGCAGGGTCACCTGGGCGGTGCCATCGGCGCCGAGCGTGCCGGTGAGGGTGGCGACGACCGTGTTGTTGCGACGGATGGTCACCGTGGCGTCGCCGGTCGGGACGATGCCCGTCGACGAGGCCACCTGGACCGTGGCGGTGGCCGCCACGGCGGGCTTGACCGGCGTCGGCGAGACGGCGACCGAGGTCGCCGACTTCGCCTGCGACACCGTGAGACGACCGATGCCGGCCGATCCCTTGAAGGTCTCGTCGGCCCCGTAGGTGGCCCGCAGGGTGTGCGTGCCGACCGGCAGGTCCGCCGGGAGGGCGACGACGGCGTTGCCCTCGGCGTCCAGAGTCGCGCGACCGAGCTCGGTGTCGCCGACCGTGAGCGCGACCTCGCCCGTGGGGGCGCCGCCCTCTCCGCGCACCGACACCGTCACGTCGCCCGGGGCGCCATAGGTGACGCGCGGGGAGCCGAGCGAGACGAGCGTGCGGGTGTCGACTGTCGGCTCGTCGGGAGCATCGAGGTCGATCGTGAACGACACCGAACCGAGCTCCGACACGTTGCCGCCGGTGTCGGTGGCCCGGTAGCGGATGTCGTAGGCGCCGTCCTGATCGAACGTCACCCCGTACTGCTGGTTCGCCGCCAGGTTCTCCCAGGTCGCGCCGTTGTCGCGCGAGTACTGGACGCTCGCGAGCGTGCCGTTGTCGGCGGCCTGCACCGAGAAGCGCACGGGCTCGTTGAACACGCCGCCCGCACCTGTCGGGGTGGCGGGGTCCAGCGTGTGCGCGACCGTCGGCGGTGTGACGTCTCCGACGCCGTCGCCGACCATCGTCAGCGCATCGACGGCCAACTCGTCGGCCGAGGTGACGTAGAGCGCTCCGGTGCCCTCGGGGGCCTCGAAGGCGATTTCGACGTCCTGCCAGCCGGCGCCCGCGGGGATGGTGGCGGTCGCGAAGGGCTCGGCGTCGGCGGCGCCCCAGCGCAGCTGGACCTCCCCCGCGCCGGTGGCGCGGACCACGGCACCGTCGATTCCGGCGAAGTTCACCGGGTCGTAGGCGAGGTAGTCGCCTGCTCCGAGTCCGCTCACGGCGTTGCCACCCGAGGCGTCGGCGTCGGCGTACGTGGTGACGCCCTCACGACGGATCGCGTGCTCGGCCTGCTGCTGCTTCGGATTCAGGCGAACGGTCGCCTCGCCCGTGGCCGCGGGCAGACCGTTGGCGCCCGCATCCGTGTAGGTGACCACGACCGCGCCGTAGAGCAGGGCACCGGGGCCGTGCTCGGGCGAGTTCGGGTCGGTGCGGAAGACACCCGTGCAGCCCGTGCCCGAGACCTCAGGGTGGGCGTGCTCGTCGTGACCGAGACCATAGGTCCAGCTCACGCGCGAGCATTCCGTGGCGTCGCCGTCTTCGGCATCCGTCGTCGTGACCTGGAACGGGATCGCTTGACCCCAGTCGAAGAACGCGCCGTCGCCGGGGAAGGCCACGGTCACCTCGGGCGCCTGGTTGCCCACCGAGATGGTGCGCGAGGTCAGGCCGAAGCGTCCACCCGGGTCGGACACGCGCAGGCGGGCACTGTACGTGCCCAGTTCGGTGTACGTGTACGAGGCGGTCGCGCCGGTCGCGTCGTAGGTGCCGTCACCGTCGAAGTCCCACTCGTAGGTGAGGGTGTCTCCGTCGGGGTCGGTCGAGGGCGACGCGTCGAACTCGACGGTCAGGGGGGCTTGCGACGACGAGGTGGGCGTCGCGGTGAAACGCGCCTGGGGCGACTTGTTCCCGGCGACGTAGTCGATGCGGTACAGACCGGCATCGGGGTTGGCGCGGAAGAAGCCGTCGCCGTAGTCGAGCACGTACATCGAGCCGTCGGGCCCGATCTCCATGTCCATGGGGTTGTCGTGCGGCGGCTGACCGAGGGTGCTCAGGGCGGCGTTGGGCAGGAAGTCCTCGATCCCGCTGACCTCGAAGGTGTCCCAGTCCAGTGTGAACGCGGCGATGTAGTCCTGCGAGAACTCACCCATGAACGCCTTGCGATCCCAGTGCGGGGGGAGCTTCGTGGGCGAGGGGTTGTTCTCGTCGTAGTGGTAGACGGGTCCGCCCATGGGGCCCTGGCCGTTGCCGGCGCCGAAGTCCACCAGTTCGTCCCACGGCTGGTCACCGGGGTTGTCGCCGTACCAGAGGGTCGCGGGCTGCGCGGGGGGCAGGTCGGTGAGGCCGGTGTTCCAGCGCGACTCGTTCTTGAGGTCGGTCGGGTCGAAGAACGCACCCGGCGTCGCCGTGGCGAAGTCCCAGTCGTTGTACGCCTGGTTGTCGGCGTGCACGTAGGGCCAGCCGGCGTTCTGCGGCTCGTCGAGGCTGATGGCGTTCCACTCCACCAGACCCATGGGTCCGCGCCCCGCGGTTTCGGCGACGGCCTTCGTCGCGTCGGGGCCGTAGTCGCCCCACGACAGCGAGTTGGTCTCGACGTCGACCTCGATGCGGAACGGGTTGCGCACGCCCATGACGAAGATCTCCGGGCGGGTCAGCTCGGTCCCGGGGGCGAAGAGGTTGCCCTCGGGGATCGTGTACGAGCCGTCGTCCTCGACGTGGATGCGCAGGATCTTGCCGCGAAGGTCGTTGGTGTTGCCGGCACCGCGCCGCGAGTCGAAGCCGGGGTTGTAGCCGGGGGCGTCGTTGTTGGGCGCGAAACCGTTGGCTCCCGGGGTGGATGCCGGGGTGTTGTCGCCAGTGCTCAGGTAGAGGTTGCCCTCGCCGTCGAAGCCGATGTCGGCGCCGACGTGGCAGCACTGTCCGCGCTGGACTTCGATGTCGAGGATGGTCTGCTCGGTGGACAGATCGAGCTGGTCGCCGTCCCACTGGAAGCGGGCGAGACGGTTCACACCGACCCACTGGTCCCAGTACGACTCGTCGGCGCCCGCGGGCAGCGTGTTGGGGGAGTTTCCCGCCGGGGTGTCGGCCACGCCGTCGCCGTCCGCGTCGCGGGGCGAGTACACGAGGTAGACCCAGTTGTTCTCGGCGAAGTCCGGGTCGAGGGCCACCGTCTGCAGGCCGTCTTCCGAGTTCGCGTAGACGTCGAGCGTGTTGGTGACCCGCGTGACGCCCGTGGCGGGGTCCGTCAGGCGCACGTCGCCGTTTCGCGCGGTGTGGAGCACGCGCTTGTCGGGGAGGACGGCGAGGTCGATCGGCTCGCCGACGTCCTTCGTCAGCAGCACGCGCTCGTAATTGCTCCAGTCGAGGGCGCCTTCGCCCTCGCCCGTGTCGCCGGGGTCGGGCGTTCCGGGATCGGTGGGATCGCCGTGATCGCCGCCCGGGTCGGTGGTTCCGTGGTCTTCCCCCTCATGCGCGAAGGCGGGGGCGGGCACAGCGGCGAAGACGCCCAGTCCCAGTGCGGTGGCCGCGAGGGCCGCCGTCAACCGGGACCGGACAGCCGGATGCCGAGAAGTAGAGTTCATCGTGAAACAGCTCCTGTGAATGCGTTCGAGTTGTTTTCACCGGGTCGCCACGCGTCGCTGCAACGACGTCTGTGGCGGCCCGGGCTCTTCAGCGGTGGCGGTCGGCCACGCGCGATCTGCTCCTCCGCTCTTCGTCGAGTTCGGATGGGACGCCGAGCACCGCTCGGTGCGGCGGTGGTTGGGCGAGCCTCGGGGGGATGAGCGCCCCAGGGGGTGGGCGATTGCTCTGGTCGTCATCTTGACCGATGTTTGTCCATAGGTCAATCAAAAGTTGCGTACGTAACGACCAACAAAAGGACGACGGTCCTGGGTCTTGTGATGTGCCGCCGATGAGGGCTAACATCGCCGAACGATCCCACTCGCCGACGACGACGCCGGCACGGCCGAGGAGGCCCCATGTTGCACGGACTGACCGGATGGCATCTTCTGATCGTGCTCGCGGTGGTGGTTCTGCTGTTCGGCGCGGCCAGACTGCCCGCTCTCGCCAAGAGTGTGGGCCAGTCCGCTCGCGTCTTCCGCGGAGAGATCAAGGCGATGAAGGACGAGGGTGCCGCGCCTTCTGAGCCGCCGGCGGCCGCGGTGCGCGACGAGCGCCTCCCCCGGGAGACGCTGCTCGAGCCGCCCGCTCGCAGCTGAGCATCCATGCGCGCCCGCCGAGGGGACCACTTCCCATGACCTTCGGTCTCACGATCGAGAAGCTCCTGCTCATCGGCGTGATAGCCGCGGTGATCATCGGCCCCGAGCGGCTTCCCGCGGCGGCCGAGTCTCTGCGCGCCTTCCTCACGCAGGCGCGCCGTCTCGCACGTTCCGCGCAGGAACACGTGCGGGATGAGCTCGGGCCCGAGGTGAGCGACGTCGACTGGCAGCGTCTCGACCCGCGTCGTTACGATCCTCGTCGCATCGTGCGAGAGGCCCTGTTCGCAGAGCCCGACGTGCCCGCCGCGAGCTCGGCTCCGCCGTCGTCCGCTACGGATCACGCCGGTGGGACCGAGGCTCCGGTCCCCGCCGCCACGGGTCAGCGCGTTCCCGCGACGCCTCCCTCGCCAGGGGAGTGAGTGCGAGCGGTGCCCGCTCCGGCTGACACCCGTCGAAGCGCACCCAGGACCGTGCGCACCGCGGCGTAGGCCAGCGCATCGGGGCGGGCGAGGGCGTCGATGTGCCGCACGAGCTCGAGGTCGGACAGTGGTCGCAGCGCGAGGCCGTCGACGGCGAGAGAGGCCGACGTCGTGCGAGGCAGGATCGCGATGGCCGCGCCGGATCTGACCACCTCGGCTGTGACCGAGAACTCGTTGATGCGGTGGGCGACCTGCACGGGGCGGCCCGCGTGGGCCGCGAGGTGCTCGAGGATGCCGGCGAGGGGGAAGCCCTCCTGCACCGATACCCAGGTCTCACCGGCCACGTCGGCCGCCCGCAGCTGCTCCCGGCTCGCCAGGGGGTGTCCCGCGGGGAGGGCGATGTCGAGTGGCTCCGTGAGCAGCGGGGTCGCCACGACCCGGTCGGTCGGCCAGGGCGCGTCATGCGGTAGGCGATGGGCGATCACGATGTCGTGGTCGGCGGTGAGGCCCGGGAAGTCGCGGTGCGCGACGTCTGCGTCGGCGAGCCGCAGGGGAGGTGTGCTGCCGACCTCCCGCAGGAGCGGACCGAACAGCGCCAGACCTGCGCTATGGAACGCAGAGATGCGCACGGGGCGCCGCTCGCTGTCGAGGAACGCCCCCACGGCCTCGCGCGCATCGGTGAGCGCCTCATCGACCCGAGCGCCGGCCGCGGCCAGGGCCTCGCCCGCGGGCGTCAGTACGAGCACCCGTCCGCGCCGCACGGTGAGGGGAACCGGGACGTGCGACTGAAGGGTGGCGAGCTGTTGCGACACCGCCGACGCCGACACGTGCAGTGCGGCGGCGACCGCGACGACGCTGCCGCGGTCGCGCAGTTCACGGAGAACACGGAGGTGGACGACATCCATAAGCCTCAACTTATTCGACGATGAAAAAAGATCCCGTTGTTCTTCAACTTCGCTTTCACGAAGCTGGGCGGGTGGCCCGCCGTGCTCCCGAACTCCTCGTCGATCTCCTCCTTCTCGCCGTCGCGGCCGCATGGGGGGCGAGCTTCCTCGCGGCGAAGGACCTGACCGATCAGGCGGGGGTCGCCTCCGCCGTCGCCCTCCGCTTCCTGGTCGCCGCACTCGCGTTGGCGGTCGTCTGCCTCGTGCGGCGCGAGCGGATGCCGCGCGGCCGAGGCCTCGCGGTCGCCTCTCTTCTCGGCTGCACCCAGGCCGCGGTGATCGGCCTCGAGACCTGGGGTGTGCACCTCACCTCGGCCACCAACGCGGGACTGCTGATCAGTCTCGCCCTCGTCTTCACTCCCGTGCTCGAAAGTGTCGCCGCGCGCTCGTGGCTGCCCCGGTCGTACTTCGTCGCCGCGGTCGCCGCCGTGGCGGGGGTCGCCCTTCTCGTCTCGGGTGGGGGGCTGCGCTCACCCTCCTGGGGCGACCTGCTCGTCATCTGCGCCGCCGTCGTCCGGGCCGTGCACGTCACCGCCAGCGCCCGGCTCACCCGCGGTCGAGGCGACAGCACCACGGCAGTGGTCTGCGTGCAGCTCGCCGTGTGCGCCGCGCTGTCGTCGGCGATCGCCGGGGCCGACCTCCCGCGTGCGATCGGCGGGCTCTCGGCATCCGGATGGGTCGACGTCCTGTTCCTGGGTCTCGTGTGCTCGGTGTTCGCTTTCGTCGTGCAGTTGTGGGCCGTGCGGCGCACGTCGGCGACGCGAGCCAGCATCCTCATGGGCACCGAGCCCGTGTGGGCGCTGGCCGTCGGCGTCATCCTCGGCGGAGAGGCCGTGGGCCTGCCCGGGTGCGTGGGGGCCGCGCTCATCATCGGAGCCTCGTACGCGGGGCAGGCGATCGAGCGCCGACACCGCCGCGCCCTGGTCGCCGAGGCCCCGCGACCGGTCAGGAGCGCGGTGCCGCCGAGGGGCGCACCCACGACCTCGCGGTCGCGCTGACTCCCACGACCACGAGAACGATCGCCAGCCCGATCGAGGCGACGTCGCCGCCCGTGAGGGCGAGATCGTCGACCGGGCCGGCCGGGATCGCGCACCCCGTGACGCACGCCGCGTCGGGGGCGTGCGTGATCTCGACGGTGAGGAGCATCTCGCCCTCGCCGCCTGAGAGCTCCGCGGACCACGTCGACGGCGGCGCGAGCGCGCTCATGACGCCTCGACCGTCTCGCGGCGGCCCTCTTCCCGGGCGCGGGCGATGAGGTCGTCGACCCGGCGCCGCGACCGCCGGCGGCCGGTCGATGCGGCGAGCCCGATCAAGACCAGACCCAGGATCGCGAGCAGGTGCAACCACGGCACGGCCCACACCACGAGAGTCTGGGTCGCGGGCGCGACGACGAGAGACGAATCGGGTACGCCCGCGCTCACCGCGACCTCGACGAACAGCAGGCCGAGCGGCCACGCCGGTCGCGCTTCGCTGCGCACCGCGCGGGATTCGCCGGGGAGCAGCGTGCCGCGGTCGGAGGCGATGGCGTCGACCGTGTCGGTGAGGGCGAGTGCGGTGTTCCCGCTGTTGCGCACCGTGTAGTCGTAGGTCATCGTCCCGGGAGCGAAGAGGTTCCACGAGGGGGTGTAGTCCGCGCGCAGGCCGTCGACCGTGAGCGCGGGTGCGAGATCGCCCGTGACGCGGGTGGAGACCCGGAAGCCGACCCGGCTGTCGACGCCCACGCGGGTTCCGTCGGCGCCGGGCGAGGAGGAGCGGACGGATGCCGCCACCCCGGCCGCGTGATCGCCGGGGGTGGCGTTCTCCGGCACGACGATGTCGAACGTAACGATGCGGGTCTCGTTCGGGGCGAGGGTGACGGTGGGCTGGACGGCGATCCACGTGCCCGCGTCCGCGGACGCGCGATCGGCGGGCAGTATCGTGAAACGGCCGGTCTCGGTGTAGTACCCGTCGGCGGCGGCGAGGGCGAAGGTGGCTTCGCGCTCGCTGAAATTCTTCACCGCGAGGTGTTGGGTGACGCGTTGCCCAGGATCGAGTTCGACCTCGACCACCCGTCGTCCGTCGGGGCCGTCGGCCGCCGACGGCGTCACCGACCAGGTGACGGGGGCATCGGGCGCGGTCGTGGCGGCATCGGTCGTGGCGGCGGTCGCGGGGCTGCTCGACACGACCGCCGCGGCAGCGACGAGGAGTCCCCCCAACAAGGTGGACACCCCTCGCACGGCCGCGGCGCTCATGGATGGCCTCACTCCTCGAGCAGCGTCAGGGTGATGGTGGCCGCGTACGCGCCCGGGGCGACGGTCGACGGTGTCTTCAACAGCAGGTCTGCACTGGCGGAGTACGAGCCGCCTGCGGCGGCCTGTGAGCGGTCGGCGATCGAGAGCAGCTCGGCGTCGACGAAGCCGCCCGTACCGGGGGCGACGGGGTCGCCTTCGGCGACGAGCTGCGTGCCGCCGTCGGGGTTGCCGGAGAGGATCTTGGGGAACCACCCGAACGCGTCGGCCGCGACGATGTCGGGCTGGTCCGCGTCGCCGGTGAAGTCGGTGATGGCTCCCATGACGTACCAGTAGGAGTCGGGGTCGACGTCTTCGGGCTCGCGGGTGTCGGTGACCGTCACGGTGGGGAGGGTGCCGGCGAAGGTACGGTG
Source organism: Microbacterium galbum (assembly GCF_032464915.1). Classification (NCBI taxonomy): domain Bacteria; kingdom Bacillati; phylum Actinomycetota; class Actinomycetes; order Micrococcales; family Microbacteriaceae; genus Microbacterium; species Microbacterium galbum. The sequence goes on from NZ_JAWDIS010000001.1 coordinate 1,834,640, forward strand.
CGTTCCCGACGACGGGCCCTCCGTGAGCGAGGTGCTGCCGTTCGCGACGGTGAGGGCGAGCACCCCGGGCTCCGCGTCGGGGGCGATGTCGACCTGGACGTCGACGGTGTCTTCTCCGGCGGCGAAAGCGGTGCCGCCCCCGGCGACGGCGAGGATGCCGATGCCGAGCGCGGCGACGCCGATGCGGGCCGAGAGCCCGCCACGCGAGAGAGAGGTCATGAGTACTCCGTTCTGACACCGCGCAGCGGTGGATCGTCGGCGGTCGCCGGCGGGTGAGGTGCGCGATCGAGCACGTCGCGGGAAGCCCAGGAGAGTCTCGTGGCGACGCTGTCACGACTCGGTTCGGCGGGGTCGATGCGACAGTAGTGCGCTCTTCTGTCAGCGTCAAGCAAAAGGTGCCGAGCGAGAGAACAATCTCAGGAGGACTGCGAAGGCGCGGATTCTCGCGAGATTATCCTCCGATGCGTCCTGATCAATACGCCCCGGGTTGCGCTGTCGGGAAACCTGTCAGCATTTCAGAACACCAATCTGTCAAGTTTTGTAGACGTGCCGGCATAAGGCTCCTACGATGACCACCGTCGAGGATGACCCGTGCGATCTGAGCGGTCGTCGTCGCCCTCCGACGACGATCCGAAGGAGCAATGATGCCCGTACCCGCTGTATCGACCGGCCCCCGCCGGCGCAGCACCCGCGTCGCGAGGACCCTCGCGGCCGGTCTCCTGGGCGGAGCACTCGTGGCAACAGGAGCGATCCTGCCCGCCAGTGCCGCCGTCGCCCCCGCCGTCAACACGCCGGCGGACCTCCCTCTGCAAGAACCGGGTGTCACCCTGCGCACCTACATCACCCCGCCGCTGGGCGAGCTCTGCACGCTCAAGTCGGGCCAGACCCCCAACGTCGACAAGAAGATGTCGTCGATCGACTGGCTCACCGACGAGCAGTTCGGCGCTGCGGACAACTTCATCACCCACGCGTTGGCCAATCTCACGGTCGATCGGCCGGGTGACTACACCTTCCGCCTCACGAGCGACGACGGCTCGCGCCTCACGCTCGACGGAACCCTGCTCATCGACAACGACGGCTTGCACGGCGCCGAGTCGGTGGAGGCGACCGCGACACTCGACGTGGGCGTGCACGACCTCTTCGTGGAGATGTTCGAGGCGACCAACGGTCAGCAGCTCACGCTCGAGTGGAAGACGCCCGGAGACACGGCCTTCACCGTCGTCCCCGAGAGCGTGCTCAGCACCGAAGCCGGCGTCGTGCGCGTGACGGCCCCCGGCACCAAGTATTGCGAAGGCAGCAGCGATTCCGCGGGCGACGGCCTGCGCCTCGACGCGGTCAATCCCGATTACACGCTCGTCGACCTGCGGCCCGAGGGATTCACCCCGAAGGTCTCCGGTCTGGCGTTCCTCGGTGACGGCGACCTCGCGGTGCTGACCACCGGATCCGTCAACTCCGGGGGCTGGGACACCTCGACCCCCGGCAAGGTCTACGTGCTCAAGGGCGCGCAGCAAGCCGACGGTCCCGAGGACGTCACGGTCGTCGAGGCGGCCGACGGCCTGCTCAACCCCATGGGCATCGACGTGATCGACGACAAGATCTACGTGTCCGAGCGCTACCAGCTCTCCGAACTCAGCGACGGCGACGGCGACGGCTCCTACGAGACGAAGCGGAAGGTCGCCGAATACCCCTCGGGCAACAACTTTCACGAGTTCGCCTTCGGCCTGATCCACGACGAGCAGAACTTCTACGTCAACCTCTCCGTCGCGATCGACAACGGCGGCGCCACGACCGATCCGCAGCCGGCGAGGAACCGCGGCACCTCGGTGAAGATCGATAGGGCCACCGGCGCCATCAGCTATGTCGCGGGCGGTCTGCGCACCCCGAACGGCGTGGCCTTCGGTCCCGAGGGTGAGCTCTTCGCAATGGACAATCAGGGCGCCTGGCTCCCCGCGAACAAGCTCGTCAACATCAAGCAGGACCGCTTCTTCAACCACTACACGAACCCCGCGGGCCCCTTCGATCAGAACCCCGTGACCCCTCCCGTGGTGTGGATCCCGCAGAACGAGATCGGCAACTCGCCCAGCACGCCCATCATGCTGAAGGACGGGCCCTTCGCGGGTCAGATGATGTTCGGCGATGTGACCTACGGTGGTCTGCAGCGCGCCTTCCTCGAGAAGGTCGACGGAGAGTTCCAAGGCGCGGTGTTCCGCCACTCCGCGGGCTTCGAGGTGGGCGTCAACCGCGTCATCGAGGGCCCGGACAAGTCGCTGTACATCGGCGGAACCGGTGAGGGCGGCAACTGGGGCGAGGCGGGCAAGCTCACCTACGGGCTGCAGAAGCTCGTCCCGAAGGCACAGCGCAGCACCTTCGACATGACGTCCATGAAGGTCGTCGAGGGCGGGTTCGAGATCGAGTACACCCAGCCCCTCTCCGACGAGACGGTCGCGAACCTCGCCTCCGCGTACACGGCCGAGCAGTGGCGCTACCTGCCCACTTCGACCTACGGCGGCCCCAAGATCGATGAGGAGATCCTCTCGCTCACCGGTGCCAGGGCATCCGAAGACCGGAAGACGGTGACGCTTTCGTTCGACGGGCTCAAGGAGGGACGCGTCGTGCACGTGCGCTCGCCGCAGCCTTTCGCCGCCGAGGACGGCCAGAAACTCTGGAGCACCGAGGCCTGGTACACGGTGAACTCGCTGCCGGGCTACGTCTCTCCCGCCGATGAGGGCTGGTACGAAGCCGAGGAGGCGCGTCTGATCGGCGGCGCCAAGTTCGACAACGAGCACAGCGGCTACTCGGGGGCGGGTTTCGCGGGCGGCATGTGGCAGGCGGGTTCCGCGTTCGAGTTCACGGTCTCCGCCGAGACCGCGGGCACCGTTCCCGTCAACGTCCGCTACTCCAACGGCCCGAACCCGGCGCCGGGGACGAAGGACGTGAACCTCTACGTCAACGGCCAGAACCTCGGCAAATGGGACTTCCCCTCGACGGGTGACTGGAAGACGTGGGCGACTGCCACGCGCGACATGCCCCTCGTGGCCGGCGCGAACACCATCGCGCTGAGGTTCGACACAGGCAACAAGGGCAACATCAACGTCGACGTGCTCTCGATCGGCACCATCGACCGCTGCGCTCCGGCACAGGTGGAGGACGGCTACCGCTCGCTCTTCGACGGCACCCTCGCCAGCCTCGAAGCCGGGTGGCGCATGGCCGGCCCGGGCGGATTCGGGCGCCAGGACGACTGCAGCATCCGCGGTCAGGGCGGTCTGGGCCTGCTCTGGTACACAGCCGAGAAGCTGACGGAGTACAGCCTGAAGCTCGACTGGAAGCTCATCGCCGACCACAACGGCGGCGTCTTCGTCGGGTTCCCCGACCCGAAGAACGACCCGTGGGTCGCGGTCAACCAGGGCTACGAGATCCAGATCGACGCGACCGACGCCGCCGACCGCACCACCGGCGCGATCTACACCTTCCAGGGTGCGGATGCCGCGGCCGTCGAGGCCTCGCTCAAGCCGGTCGGTCAGTGGAACGCGTACGAGATCGTCGTGAAGGGGAAGAACATCCAGATCTTCCTCAACGGCACGCTCGTGAACGACTTCACCAGCACGGATCCCGCTCGCGATCTGTCGCAGGGCTTCGTCGGCCTGCAGAACCACGGCGGGGGCGAAGCGGTGTCCTACCGCAACGTCCGGGTGAAGGACATCGACGAGCCGGCGCCCCTCGCGGTGACGGCGTCGGCCGAGGTCAAGTGCGTCGCCAAGAAGGCGTCGGTCACCGCTCGCGCGACGAACACCGACACGGTGCCTGTCGACGTGACGCTGAAGACGGCGTGGGGCGAGAAGGTCGTGACGGGCGTGCAGCCCGGGGCGACGGTGTTCCACACCTTCACGACGCGTCTGGCCGCGGTCCCCGCCGGAGAGACGACCGTCAGCGCGACCGGCGACGGTCGCATCGGCTCGGCGACGGCCGCCTTCGCGGCCAAGAGCTGCGGCTGATCCCCCCGGCACCCTCGGTGGCGGACTCCGTGTCCGCCACCGAGGGCGCTCCCCCTTCTCCCGAAAGCAGAGTGATGCTCTCCCGCCTCGGCCGCCGCGTCAGCCGCCATCGCCTCCTCGTCGTCGCCGCGTGGGCCCTTCTGGTCGTCATGGGCGCGACGCTGGCCGGCGATGTGTTCGACCGCACCGTCTCGGTCGCCGACGCCCCCGCGGGAAGCGAATCGCTCCGCGCGAGCGAGCGTCTCGACGCCCTCGACCCCGAGGGTGAACTCGTCACCGCCGTCCTGCGCGGAGAGGACTTCTTCTCCCCGACGGTGCGCGACAGCGCGACCGCGGTCGTGGGAGCGATCCGCGCCGTCCCCGGCGTCGTCGACGTGACCGACGCCTACACAGCGGGCGGCGCCATCGGCGACGACGGCCGCTCGTCGCTGATCGTGGTCGAGCTCGATCGCGCTCTCACCGGGGAGGCGGCGGTCGCCACGGCATCCGAGGTCTCTGCTCTCCTGCATGCGATCGCCGTACCCGAGGTGCTCGTGGGAGGCCCGCTGCTGGCGGAGCAGGCGTTCGTCGACCGCGCCACCACCGACGCCGCCCTCGGCGAGGGCATCGCGGTCATCCTCCTCATCGTCCTGCTCACGGTCGCGCTCGGCTCGATCCGCATCGCCCTCGTCCCCGTGGTCGCCGCTCTCGCCGCGATCGCGCCGACCCTCGCGGTCCTCGGCGGTGTCGCCCGCGTCACCGATGTGAACGAGTTCGCGGTCAACGTCGTCACGATCCTCGGGCTCGGGCTCGCGGTGGACTACAGCCTCCTCATCGTTCTCCGTCTGCGCGATGAGCGCGCGGGAAACCCGGATGCCGCGGTCGACGATCTCGTCGGCCGCACCCTCGCCGGCGCGGGACGGGCCGTGCTCGTCTCGGGGCTCGCGGTGGGCATCGCCCTCATCGGCATCCTCGTGCTCGGTGACCCCCTGCTCTCCGGCATGGCCCTCGGTGGCGCGGTGGTCGTCGGGTTCGCGACCCTCGCGGGACTCACCCTCGTCCCCGCCTGCCTTTCACTCGCGCTCCGGGCGCTCCCCGCGGCGGGGCAGCGCACCTGGGCACGCCCGTGGGCCCGTCGACCGCGCGCACCGCGCGCGAGCCTGCTCGCACGATCGACCGCGCTGGCGCAACGCCGCCCGACGGTCGTCGCCCTGGCCGCGACAGCGATCCTCCTCGCGCTCGCCGCGCCCGTGGCATCCCTCTCCCTCGACGACTCCGACATCCGCTCCCTCCCCGCCTCCGCCGAAGAGCGCCGCGCGTACGAGGCCAGCACGACCGGGTTCACCGGGATCGGCGTCGAGCCCGTCACGGTGGTGCTCGAGGGGGCGGTGCAGCAGGCCGAGGTCACGGGTGTCCTCGACCAGATCGCCGCCTTGCCCGAGGTCGCCGACGCCGACCTGGTGCAGGGCCTGCCCGCGGAGGTGACGGCGGTCGCATTCACCCCCGTCGGCGACACCGCGACAGGACCCGCCGCGCAGCGCCTCGTCGAGGCCGTGCGGGCGATCGATGCCGCGGTGCCGCTCGCCGTGACCGGCCCCGCCGCGGCGTTGATCGACTCCCGCGACCACCTCCTCGATCGGCTGCCGTGGGCCGCCCTCGTCGTCGCCGCGGCGAGCTTCGGGCTGCTGTTCGCGCTCACCCGGTCGGTGGTGATCCCGGTGAAGGCGCTCGTGCTCGCCGCGCTCACCGTGGCCTCGACCCTCGGGGTCTTGACCGCTGTCTTCGGCTGGGGCTGGGGCGCACCGGTACTCGGCTTCGCGCCCACCGGCACGCTCGATGTCACGACCCCTCTGCTCATCGGTCTGCTGGCGTTCGGTCTGACCATGGACTACGAGGTGTTCCTGCTCGCGCGCATCACCGAACGCTGGCGCTCGCGGGATCGCGCCGCCGACCCCCGCGTCGCCAACGCCGAGGCCGTCCGCCACGGCATCGGCCGCACCGGGCCGGTCGTGACCCTCGCTGCTGCGGCGATCTGCATCGTGTTCCTCGGCTTCGCCTTCGGCGGGCTCGTGGCGATGAAGGAGATCGGCATCGGGATGGTGGTGGCCGCGATCCTCGACGTCACACTCGTACGCGGGCTGCTGCTTCCGGCTCTCATGACCCTCCTCGGTCGCGCGAACTGGTGGCCCGGCGGGCGGTCGGCCCGGCGGTCGTCGTCCGACGACACGGCATCCGTCCCCGTCGTCCGGCCCGGCGCCGAGCACGTGCACGATCGGGGTGAGCCGGTGCGGTCGTAGGCTGGACGCATGCACGGCGAGTACAAGGTCCCGGGGGGAAAGCTGGTCGTCGTCGACCTCGAGGAGCGCGAGGGCCGCATCCACGGCTTCCACCTTGCGGGCGACTTCTTCCTCGAGCCCGACGACGCCCTGGACGACATCGACGCGGCCGTGAACGGCCTGCCCGTCGAGTCCGACGTGCCCACGATCGCGGCGGCCATCCGCGCCGCCCTGCCCGAGGGTGCGCAGCTGCTCGGCTTCACGCCCGAGTCGGTCGCCACGGCCATCCGCCGCGCGCTCGTGACGGCTCCCGGCTGGGCCGACTTCGAGTGGGAGGTCGTGCACGACGCTCCGGTGTCGCCGCGCATGAACCTCGCGCTCGACGAGGTGCTGACCGCCCGCGTGGGCGCGGGGCTCCGCAAGCCCACGCTGCGCCTGTGGGAGTGGAACGAGAACGCCGTCGTGATCGGCTCGTTCCAGTCGCTGCGCAACGAGGTCGACCCCGAGGGCGCCGAGAAGCACGGCTTCGACGTCGTGCGCCGCATCTCGGGCGGCGGAGCGATGCTCATGGCCGCGAACTCGATCGTGACGTACTCGCTGTACGTCCCGGCATCCCTCGTGGCCGGCATGACCTTCGCCGACTCGTACGCCTTCCTCGACGACTGGGTGCTGCAGGCGCTGCGTTCGCTCGGCATCGACGCGGTGTACCAGCCGCTGAACGACATCGCCGGTCCCCACGGCAAGATCGGCGGCGCCGCGCAGAAGCGCCTCGCCAACGGCGGCGTGCTGCACCACGCGACGCTCAGCTACGACATGGACGGCCAGGTGCTCACCGAGGTGCTGCGCATCGGCCGCGAGAAGCTCAGCGACAAGGGCACCGTGTCGGCGGCCAAGCGCGTCGACCCCCTGCGCAGTCAGACCGGCCTGCCGCGGGATCAGGTCATCGACCGCTTCATCCAGACCTTCACGACGCTCTACGGCGCGACCGAGGGACGCATCACCGACGAGGAGTACGCCGAGGCCGAGGCCCTGGTCGAGACGAAGTTCGCCACCGACGCGTGGCTGCAGCGCGTCCCGTGAGCATCGACGCCCTGCCTGACGCCCCCGAACCCGGCCGCGTCGAGATCCACCACGCCGACAACCTGACCGTCACTCCGGCCTACACCGACGGCTCGTTCGCCCTCGTCTACCTCGACCCTCCTTTCAACACGGGGCGTACCCGCTCGAAGGCGGTCGAGTCGGCGACCTGGACGGCGCCGGTCGAAGAGCCTCAGGATGCCGCCGAGCCGGAGCCCGCGGCATCCGTCGACGATCCGAACATGCTGACGTTCCCCGAAGACGAACCGCCCCCGCCGCCGGTGGTGCAGCGCGGCTTCCACGGGCGTGAGTACGCGCGCCTGCGCGGTGACCTGCGCACCTACGACGACCGCTTCGACGACTACTGGGGCTTCCTCGAGCCGCGGCTCATCGAGGCGTGGCGCCTGCTCGCCGACGACGGCACGCTGTACCTGCACCTCGACTACCGCGAGGTGCACTACGCGAAGGTGATGTGCGACGCGCTGTTCGGGCGCGACAAGTTCCTCAACGAGCTCATCTGGGCGTACGACTACGGCGCGAAGACCAAGCGCCGCTGGCCCACGAAGCACGAGACGATCCTCGTCTACGTGAAGAACCCCGCGACCTACTTCTTCGATTCGGATGCCGTGGACCGCGAGCCGTACATGGCCCCGGGCCTCGTGACCGCCGAGAAGGCCGCCCGCGGCAAGATGCCCACCGACGTCTGGTGGCACACGATTGTGCCGACCACGGGCCGCGAGAAGACGGGATACCCCACGCAGAAGCCCGAGGGCGTGCTGCGGCGCATGGTCCAGGCGTCGAGCCGCCCCGGCGACCGCGTGCTCGACATGTTCGCCGGCAGTGGCACGCTCGGGGCGGTCGCGGCTCCGCTCGGTCGTGACGCCGTGCTCATCGACGACAACGCGGATGCCGTGTCCGTCATGCACACGCGCCTGGAGCCGTTCGCGGGCTGACGCGCCGGACCCTCGGGCTGACGCGCCGCGGCCTCGTCGAAGCCCTCCGCTCGTCGCACGCCCCGGCAGTCCCGCGCATCGCGGCCCGCCACGCCGGGTTCCGGCTCGGCCGCCCCCGACGTCGCCGCCCGCGCCTAGGGTGAGCGCATGGAATTCGGCATCTTCGTCCCCCAGGGCTGGCGTTTCGACCTCGTCGGCATCGATCCCTCCGACCACTGGCGCGTCATGAACGCCCTCGCCCAGAGCGCCGACGACGGCCCGTGGGCCTCGCTGTGGGTCTACGACCACTTCCACACCACGCCCGTCCCCAGCGCCGAGGCCACGCACGAGGCGTGGACGCTCATGGCCGCCTTCGCCGCGGCGACCGACCGCGTGCGCCTCGGCCAGATGTGCACGTGCATGGGCTACCGCAACCCGGCCTACCTCGCGAAGGTCGCGGCGACCGTCGACGCGATCTCGGGAGGCCGCGCCGAGATGGGTATCGGCGGTGGCTGGTACGAGCACGAGTGGAAGGCGTACGGCTACGGCTTCCCGCCGATCGCCGAGCGTCTCGGGCGCCTCCGCGAGGGCGTCGAGATCATGCATCAGGCGTGGACGACCGGGGAAGCCACCCTGTCGGGGAAGTACTACGAGGTCGACGGCGCGATCGTGCAGCCGAAGCCGCTGCAGCCCGGCGGCATCCCGCTGTGGATCGCCGGCGGCGGCGAGAAGGTCACCCTCAAGATCGCGGCGAAGTACGCCTCGTACACGAACTTCGGCGGCTCTCTCGAGGAGTTCGACCACAAGTCCGAGGTGCTGAGCGGACACTGCGAGACCCTCGGTCGCGATGCGGGCGAGATCACGCGCTCGACGAACTTCAACACGATCGTCGCCGAGACCGAGGCCGAGGCCGACGAGCGCCTGGCCGCGGTCGTGGCGCGTCTGCGCCCGCACGTGGGGGACGAGCGGGCGGATGCCATCGAGGCCGACTACCGCTCCTCCGACGGTTTCGGCACTCCGGAGCAGATCGTTGAGCGCCTGCGCGAGCGCGCCGACCACGGCCTCGGCTACGCGATCCACTACTTCCCCGAGGCCGCGTACGACACCTCCGGCATCTCGCTGTTCGAGCGCGAGGTGATCCCGCACCTCTGACCCGGCGGCAGAGGGCGTGAGTCGCCGAGATGCGTCGCCTCGACCGCCCGGGAGGCGACGAATCCTGGCGACTCACGCGGGGACGGCGGGTCAGACCAGCGGGGCCACGTCCAGGTAGGCGTCGGGGTCGACCGTGGCGGTGGATGCCGGGGCGCCGAACACCCGTGCCCGACGGGCGGTGGCATCCCAGGCGGGCCAACCGGGGTCGCCGTGCCGCACGAAGGCGACCGCCGCACCGTGCAGCTGCGCCGCCAGGTCGCGAGGAGGGGCGTCGCCCGCGATGGCGGACACGCCCTCGGCGTCGAGGTGGTCGAACCAGAACGGCACATCGAGGCAGTGGCAGGAGAAGCCGATCGAGGGCGAGGGCCACGCGAAGCGGTACACCCAGGTCGCCGCGCCATCCGGGCCACCCGCGCGAGCGCGCGCGGCGCGCAGCACCACCGAACGGATGACGCGGTCCGAGAGGTAGCCGCCGAGGCGCGCGGCGCCCCCGCGCCGCCGTGAGCGCGCGAGGTAGGCGCGCCGACGCGAGCGCCCGAGACCGACCGCGGCGAGGACGAGCGGCACCGGCGCGAGAGCGAGCACGCCGCGGGCGCGGGCGGTGAGCATGGTGAACTCGTCGTCGGTGGCGCCGACCACGAGGGGGATCCCGGCCGACGCTCCCCCCGCGAGGGCGTCGAGCGGCGAACGGGGCAGCAGGTCGCCGTCGACGACGGGTCCGAGCGGCAGCCCGTCGTCGAGCAGCGCCGTCAGCCCCGCCCGCGAGAACCGCCGTTCGGGCTTCTGCGCCTGTCGCTGCAGGTCGAGCAACAGCTCCTCGGGCAGCGCGGCGAGGCCCTCCCGATCGGGCCGCACCCCGGCGAGGGTCGCGAGCCGCTCGGCGAAGCGGCGGGCAGCGGGCGCGGCCACGGCGCCCAGGGCGGGGGAGAGGGCCATCGCTCCGGCGAACAGACCGGATGCCGCGGGGCTCGCGAGCAGGGCCAGCACCGAACCGCCGCCCGCCGACTGCCCGGCGACGGTCACGCGGGCGGGATCGCCGCCGAACGCGCGGATCTCGTCGCGCACCCATTCGAGGGCGGCGATCTGATCGCGCAGCCCGCGATTCGCGGGCGCGCGCTCGATGTGCCCGAATCCGTCGAAACCGAGCCGGTACGACACGACCACCGTGACGACGCCGTCGCGCGCGAACGCGTCGCCGTCGTACCACCGGCTCGCAGGCGACCCCGAGACGAAACCGCCGCCGTGGATCCACACGAGCACCGGGAGGGCGGTATCCGGGGTCGCCTCGAACGGGGCGAAGACGTTGACGTTCAGCGTGGACTCGCCCGGCACGCTCGGCTCGGGGATGAGGGTGATGCCCGTGTCGCCCCGCTGCGCGGTCGCTCCGTAGGCGGTGGCGTCGCGTTCGCCCTCCCAGGGATCGACGGCGACGGGGGCGGCGAAGCGCAACGCCTTCACGGGAGCCTGCGCGAACGGGATGCCGAGGAACACGGCGGTGCCGCCTCGCCGGAACCCGCGCACACGGCCTTTCGACGTCACGACGAGGGGAGCGGCATCCACCCCCCCCATCCTGCCGCCCGGCCCGCTCGCCGACGAGATGCCTCGCGGTGTCCTCCCCGCGGAGCACGCCGTCGGTCGGCACGTGGTCTCCGGAAACGACCCTTTCTCGACGGGTGCCGTGCGGCGCGGGGTGCCGCCGGGCGGCCGGCTGCCCGGCGGCGGCACGCGGCCACAGGCGCCCCGAGGAAACGCGCGCCGGAGGGAGGAACGCCGCGCCACGGCGTTTCCCCCCTCGCTGAAGCGTCTACTTCGGAGGCCACCGACGCCGACGCAGCCCCGCGCCCAGGCACCGCACGAGACAGCACGCCGCGCGACGCGCGTCACGCGTCGCGGCGCGCACCCTCCGAGGGGGTCACCGTGAACACGTTCGGGGCGCGGAACCCGGATGCCGCGAACGCGGCCCGCACGGCATCCGTCGCCACCGGGATCAGGCCGACGGGCATCAGTGCGATCGCCGCGCCGCCGAAGCCGCCGCCGGTCATCCGCGCGCCGAGCGCACCCGAAGCGAGCGTCGTCTCGACCGCGAGATCGAGCTCGGGCACCGAGATCTCGAAGTCGTCCCGCATCGAGGCGTGCGAGGCGACGAGCAGGTCGCCGATCGCGGCGGGACCGTCGGCGTCGAGGGCGGCGACGGTGTCGAGCACGCGCTGGTTCTCGGTCACGACGTGGCGGACCCGGCGGAAGGTGACGTCGTCGAGGATCTCCGCCGCGCGGGGCAGGTCGTCGACCGTGAGATCGCGCAGGGAGTCGACTCCGAACGCGGCCGCCCCGCGCTCGCACGCCTCGCGACGCTCGCGGTAGCCCCCCGTGGAGTGCGCGTGCTCGACGAGCGTGTCGACCACGAGGATCGCCAGGCCCGCGTCGGAGAAGCCGAGCGCGACGGGACGCGTCTCGAGCGTGCGGCAGTCGAGGAAGGTTGCCGCGTCGGCGACGCCGAGCATCGAGGCCATCTGGTCCATGATCCCGGTGGGGGCGCCGACGGCGTCGTTCTCGGCGGTGCGTCCCACCCGGGCGAGCGCGACCTTGTCGAGACCCGCGTTCCACACATCGTTGAGGGCGGATGCCACGGCCCCCTCGATCGCTGCCGACGACGACAGGCCGGCACCCACGGGCACGTCGGAGGCGAGGGCGATGTCGACACCGCGCGGCACGGCATCCGGGGCCTCCCGACGCAGCGCCCACGCCACGCCCAGCGGGTAGCCTGCCCAGTCGAGGCCGCCGGCGGCGATCCGGGCGTCGAGGTCGGCGAGCGAGACCTCCACCGGATCGGGGGCGAAGGTCGAGGTCACGCGGATGACGTCGTCGGAGCGTACCGCGACGGCCGCGGCGGTGCGCTGCGCGATCGCGAAGGGGAAGACGAAGCCCTCGTTGTAGTCGGTGTGCTCGCCGATGAGGTTGGCGCGACCGGGAGCCGACCACACCCCGGCCTCCGGGGCGTCGGTGAGGGTGGTGAGAAGGGTGCGGGCGTCGTCGACGGCGGTCATGCCGTCACCTCCGGAACGGTGTCGAGGGCGGCGCGCAGGCGCTCGGCCTGCGATTCGGGGGTCACGTCGCCGATCCAGGCGCCCATGGCGGCCTCGGATCCGGCGAGGTACTTCAGCTTGTCGGCGGCGCGACGGGGGGAGGTGATCTGCAGGTTGAGGCGCACGGCATCCCGGCCCCGTCCGACCGGCGCCTGATGCCAGGCGGCGATGTAGGGGGTGGGGGTGTCGTAGAGCGCGTCGATGCCGCGCAGCAGTCGCAGGTAGAACGGGGCGAGCTCGTCGCGCTCGGCGTCGGTCGTCTCGGCGAGGTCGGCGACGTGGCGGTGCGGGAGCACGTGCACCTCGATGGGCCAGCGCGCGGCGAAGGGGACGAACGCGGTCCAGTGCTCTCCGCGCAGCACGACGCGCTCGCCGCCCTGCTCGAACTCCAGGATGCGCGCGAACAGGTCGATCGAGGTGCGCGAGATCGTGTCGAGCAGGCGGTGCGTGCGCGGGGTCACGTACGGGTAGGCGTAGATCTGCCCGTGCGGGTGGGGGAGCGTGACCCCGATCTGCTCTCCGCGGTTCTCGAACGGGAACACCTGACGGATGCCGGGCAGAGACGACAGCGCCGCGGTGCGGTCCGCCCATGCCTCGATGACGGTGCGGGCGCGGGTGCGCGAGAGCGAGCCGAACGACCCCTCGTGCGCGGGGCTGAAGCACACGACCTCGCACCGGCCGACCGAGGTGCGCGTGCGGCCGAGGCCGAGGTGCTCGAGGTCGTCGTCGCCGCGCGGCGGGTCGACGGCGGCGGGGGCGTCTCCGATGGCGGCATCGAGCGCCGGGCCGAACGAGGGCGACTTGTTCTCGAAGACCGCGACGTCGTAGAGCGAGGGGATCTCGGACGGGTTGGTCGGCGTCTGCGGAGACAGCGGGTCGAGGTGGGCGGGGGGCAGGAACGCCCGATTCTGCCGATTGGATGCCACGGTGATCCAGTCACCGGTCAGCACGTCCTGCCGCATGGTCGCCGTCGTCGGCCGCGGGTCGAGGGTGCGGGCGTCGACCGCGCGCTCGGCGCCGAGCGTCGTGTCGGGGTCGTCGAAGTAGATGAGCTCGCGTCCGTCGGCGAGGCGGGTGGGCCGCTTGACGACGCCGGCGCCCAGGGGCTCCGCGGTGAGGCTGTCCGTGTTCACGATAACACGCTACATCCGGGCCGTGATATCGTCAACATCGAGGGGGCGTGATGCGCGTATCCATGGCCGATGTGGCCGAGAGGGCCGGAGTCTCGGCGCAGACCGTGTCGCGCGTGGCCAACGGCAGCCCCCGCGTCGACCCGGCCACGCGTGCCCGCGTCGAGAAGGCGATGGCCGACCTCGGGTACCGCATGCACCGCGCCGCCCGTGCGTTGCGCACGGGTCAGACCTCCACTATCGGTCTCGTCGTGTCGACCCTCGCATCCGTCGGCAACTCCCGCATGCTCCAGGCCATCTCCGAGGCCGCCGCCGCCCGTGACTATGCGCTGGCCGTGGTGACGGTGGGCGAGCGCGGTATCCGCGACGCCTTCGCGCGGCTGCGATCGCAGGGCGTCGACGGGGCGGTGGTACTGAACGAGGCGACCGAGCTCGCCCGCGACGTCGACCCGCCCGCCGACCTCCACGTGGTCGTGGTCGATTCGCCGCCCGACGCGCGTTTCTCGATCGTGCAGACCGACCACGCCGCCGGCGCCCGCGCCGCCACCGCGCATCTGCTGGCGCTCGGCCACGACACGGTGCACCACCTCGGAGGGCCGCGCGGTTCGTTCGCCGCGGCCGAGCGCGAACGAGGATGGCGCTTCGCGCTCGCCGACGCCGGGCTCGTCACCCCCGAGCCGGTCCGCGGCGATTGGACCTCGGCATCCGGTCATCGGGCGGTGTCGCACCTGCTCGAGGCGACGGCGATCTTCGTCGCCAACGATCAGATGGCGCTCGGCGCGCTGCGGGCCCTCGCCGATGCGGGGCGGCGCGTTCCCGAAGACGTCTCCGTCGTCGGCTTCGACGACATCGCGGATGCCGCCGAGTTCCGTCCACCCCTGACCACGGTGCGCCAAGACTTCGACGCCCTCGGTCGGCGCGCCGTCACAGCGCTCGTCGGTGCGATCGAGGGAGGGGAGCCGATCGCCGAGACGGTTCCCCCGTCGGTGGTCGTGCGCCGGAGCACCGCCCAGGCCTGACGCGCGCCGGGGTCGGGGGCCCCGGGTGTGCTCCCCGGGGTGTGCACCGTCAGCGCGGCTCGCGCCAGCCCTGCTCCAGGAGGTGGAAGCCCGCCTCGATCGTCGCCGCGGCGTCGTCGTGCTCGAACGCGAGGATCTGCAGCTGCAGCACCATCCTCGCGTAGACGCGGGTCTCGGCATCCGGCTCGCTCTGCCCGGTCGTCGCGGCGATCGCCGCGGCGAGGGCGTCCTCGTGACGCAGCCACATGCGGGAGGCGTAGTCGCGCAGGGCGGGGGTGCCGGTGATGAGCTGCATGAACTGGCGGCGGTGCTCGCCGGTCGGGTCGAAGGCGAGGCCGATGAGCTCGCGGCGGTAGAGGTCGCGCAGCGCCTCGGACACGGTGGTGCCGGGGGTGCGGTCGCGCACGGCGGCGACGAGTAGATCGCGCTGCGCGTCGTCCTCGTCGAAGACGAGCGCCTCCTTCTGCGGGAAGTGCGCGAACACGGTCGTCGGGGAGACGTCTGCGGCGTCGGCGACCTCGCGGATGCTGACCTCGTCGAACCCCCGCTCCACGAAGAGCGCGGTCGCGGCGTCGGAGATGGCCTTGCGGGTGGCGGCTTTCTTGCGCTCGCGGCGCCCGACGTCGGTGCTCATGCGGGCAGTCTACCGGAATAGGTCCATAACTGTATTGACAATAAAACTGGTACGAGTACAGTTACGGCGTGACTTCGCTTTCCTCCACCCCCGTCCCCGGCCGCCGCGCCTGGGTGATGCTCGTCGTCATCACGACGCTCACCACCGCCGGCATGACCGTCGTGCTGCCGGTACTGCCCTTCGTCGTCCTCCGGTACGTGTCGAACCCCGCCGATCTCGCCGTATGGGTCGGCATCCTCGAGACCGTCAATGCGCTCTGCGCGTTCCTCGTCGCGCCTTTCCTCGGCCGCATCTCCGACCGCTTCGGGCGTCGCCCCGTCATCATCGTCGCCGGGTTCGGAGCAGCCCTCGGCTTCCTGCTCTTCGGTATCGGGGGCGCCCTCTGGGTATTGCTGCTCGGACGCATCGTGCAGGGCGTGACCGCCGGCGACCTCCCCGCTCTCTTCGCCTACCTCGCCGACATCACCCCGCCCGAGAAGCGCGCTCGCCGCTTCGGCATCCTCGGGGCGACGGCCGGCATCGGCACGATGGTCGGGCCCGCCCTCGGCGGCACCCTCGCCGCGATCGACGTCGACCTGCCGGTGTTCGTCACCGCGGGTCTCGCGCTGACGGTGGCGATCCTGAGCATCTTCCTGCTGCCCGAGAGCCTCGCCCCCGACCGGCGGATCGCCTCTCTCGAGCTGCGCGCGGTGCACCCCTTCGCGGTCTTCCGCGGCGTCTTCCGTCGACCCGAGCTCCGCGGGCTCATGGTCGGCCTCATCCTCGTGGGCCTTCCGTTCGGCTTCTTCGTCAACAACTTCAGCGTGCTCGCCCTCGATGCGATCTCCTGGAGCCCCACCGCGATCGGTCTGCTCACCGCGTGCGTCGGCATCATCGACATCGCGATCCAAGGGGTGCTGCTGGGCTTCCTGCTGCCGCGCATCGGCGAGCGCGGCGTCGTGGTCAGCGGGATCGTCGCGCAGGCGGTCGGACTCGTCGCCCTCGCCGGGGTCGCGTCGCTCCTGGCGCAACCGTGGCTGTTCGTCGTGGGCGCGCTGACGCTCGCCGCGGGCCAGGGGGCGGCGCAGGCCACCATGGACGGATTGCTCTCCAACGCCGTCGGCGACGACGAGCAGGGCTGGATCGCGGGTGCCGCGCAATCTCTCAATGCCGCGGTCGGGACGGTCGCGCCGCTGATGGCGGGACTGCTCTACGCCCACGTCGCCCACGCGGCACCGTACGTCCTGGGCGCGGCGCTCATGATCGCCGCCGCCGCGGTGGTCGCGAAGGCGCGCTTCGCGAGTCCGTCGCTGCGGGCGACGGCGGATGCCGTCGTGCCGGTGCCGATCGCGGAGTGAGCCGACCCGTCATCCGTCGCGTTCGGGGTGTCGAGCCGCCGCTCAGGTGTCGCTGCGTCGGAGAGTGCCCGACGCAGCGACATCCGAGCCGCGGGGCTGGTCCTGCCGAGCCCTGCCGGCGATGGCTCAGCCGTTCCAGGGGGCGATCACGTCGATGATCCACACGACGCCGAAGCGGTCCACGAGCTTGCCGTACAGCGGCGAGAACGCCGACGGTCCGAACGGGGCCAGGATCTCGGCATCCTGGCTCAGTCCTTCCCATGCGGCGCGCACCTCGTCGGCGTCGTACCCGCGCAGCGCGAGGTAGAAGGGGTTCGCGCCCCGGTCGTAGGCGAGCGAGCGCTGGATGTCGTACGCCATCACGTGCACGCCGCTGGGCGCGACCATCTCGCCCCACACGATCTGCTTGCGCTGCTCGGGAACTTCGGCCGTGTCGCCGTAAGGGACCGCCGTGACGGTGCCGCCGAACACCTCCGCGTAGAAGGCGAGGGCGTCGGCCGCGTGGCCGTCGAAGTTGACGTGGAGGGTGGTGGTGAGGGTCATGTCGATTCCTGTCTGACGCCGGGAGGTTCCGGATGCCCTGACTCTCCCGCGCATTGCGGACAGGGATGGTCCGCAATGCGACGCAGAATGGATGCCATGCCGGAGACCTCCGCTCCCTCGACCTCGCGGCGGCTGCTGTCGCTGCTGACCGTTCTGCAGTCCCGCCGCGACTGGTCGGCGGCCGCGCTCGCCGGTCGTCTCGACGTGAGCGAGCGCACGATCCGCCGGGACGTCGACCGCCTCCGCGAACTCGGGTACGACATCGATGCGACGCGCGGGCCCGCGGGCGGCTACCGCTTGCGCGCGGGGGCGCATCTGCCGCCCGTGGCCTTCGACGCGGATCAGGCCGTCGCCGTCGCGGTCGCGCTGCGGGTCGCGGCGTCCGCGGGCGGTCCCCTCGCCGACGCCGCCGATGAGGCGCTGAGCGTCCTCTCGCGCCTGTTGCCGGCGCCGCTGGGGCGTCGTGCGCAGCGCTTCGCGGTCGAGGTGATCGCGCCGGCGGGTGCGGTCGGCGTCGACCCTTCCGTGCTCGGCGCGATTGAGGCGGCCATCGAGGCAGCGGAGGAGGTGCGCTTCGACTACTCCGGCTCGGAGGGGCCTGCGCGAGTGACCGAGCCGCACCACCTGGTGTGGTCCTCGGGACGGTGGTACCTCATCGGCTTCACCCCCGAGCGCGCCGACTGGCGCATCTACCGCGTCGATCGGATGACGCTGAAGACCCATCGCGGCCGCCCGTTCCCCCGACGCGCGCTGCCCGGCGGAGATCCGGTGCGCTACCTCGAGGGGCGGTTCCGCGGGGGCGACGCGACGGGACGCTGGCCCTGCCGGGGCGAGATCGTGGTCGCCGCGGAACGCGACGATCTCGCGCCCTACGTGGGGGACGGCAGTCTCCTCGCCACCGATGACGGCCGCACCCGCGTGTCGCTGGGCTCGTGGTCGTGGGGTGCCCTCGCCGCGGAATGCCTCCGGTTCGACCGGCCGATCGCCGACGCCCGCCCGGACGCCCTTCGCGCGGCCCTGGTCGAGGCAGCGCGGCGAGCCGAGGCCGCGGCGGCGTCCTGATCCCCCACGCCGCTTTCCTCCCCGCTCCGCTCTCACCCCTCACCCCGCCCCACCGCGGCGGGATCCGGAAACGCAGGACGCCCGCGGATGCCGGAGCATCCACGGGCGTCGCCGGAAGAAGGAAGCGTTACTTCTTCACGGGGATGGACTGCGACTCCAGGGCGCCGATGGTGGCATCCTGGCCCTTCTGGAGGGCGTCGGCGAGCGTGCCGCTGCCGCTGACCGCGGCCTTGAAGCCGTCGGAGACGTCGGCGTAGGTCTTCGTCATGGTCGGGCCCCACACGAAGTCGGGCGTCACCTCGGTCGCGGCCTTGGCGAAGACGTCGTAGATCTTCTGTCCGCCGTAGAATTCGACGCCCTGCGTGAGCGAGGGGAGCTTCAGGCCCTCGGTCGTGGCGGGGTAGATGTTGGCCTCTTCGTTGAGCACCGTCAGCGCCTCCTCGGAGGTGTTCAGCCACAGAGCGAACGTCGTCGCCTCGTAGGGGTGCTCGCTGCCCTTGAGGACGGCGATCGACGATCCGCCCCAGTTGCCCGACACGGCGTCACCGGCGTTCCACTGCGGCAGGTCGGCCACGGCCCATCCACCCGCGGTGTCGGGAGCGCCGCTCGAGATCGAGTTCGCGCCCCAGACGGCGGAGTTCCACGTCCAGACCTGGCTGGAGTTGTAGGCGTTGTTCCACTCGTCGGTCCACGCGGGGTAGGTCGAGACGAGGTCCTGGTCGATGAGCGACTGCCAGTAATCGGCGACCTTCTCCGACGCCGGGTCCGTGAGCGAGACGGTCCAGCCGTCCGCGTCGTTGCCGAACCACTGCCCACCGGCCTGCCAGACGAAGCCGGCGAACTGGTTGATGTCGGACTGCGAGAAGTTGGTGATGTACCCGCCGAGCGCGCGGATCTTCTTGGCGGCCTCGGTGTACTCGTCCCACGTGGTGGGGATCGCGATGCCGTTCGCCGCGAAGAGGTCCTTGCGGTAGAACAGCGCCATCGGGCCGATGTCCTGCGGGATGCCGTACACGGCGCCGTCC
Organism: Microbacterium galbum; assembly: GCF_032464915.1. NCBI lineage: Bacteria > Bacillati > Actinomycetota > Actinomycetes > Micrococcales > Microbacteriaceae > Microbacterium > Microbacterium galbum. Next base: position 1,853,881 of record NZ_JAWDIS010000001.1, read on the forward strand.
TCGCCGAGGGCGACCTGGTTCCACGCCCAGCCCACGAACTGGTCCTTCGCCGCGACGACGTCGGAGCAGGCGGCGATGTTCTCGACGCCGTCCTGCACGAGGAAGTTAGGGAGGGCGTCGTACTCGATCTGGCCGAGGTCGGGGGCGTTGCCCGCGGCGATCTGGTTGAAGAAGTTCTGGTACGTGCCGTTGTTGCCGTTGGGGCCGGTCTGCACCTTGACCTGGATATCGGGGTTCTCGGTGTTCCACAGGTCGACGGCCTTCTCGATGCCCGGGATCCACGAGGTGAACTCGAGGGTCACGGGACCGTCGGCGGGGGCGCAGTCGGCGGCCGCGGCGCCGTCGCCGCTCCCGCTTCCGGCGCAACCGGCGAGGAGCAGAGCCGACAGGGCGACGCCGGATGTCGCCGCGAGGATTCTGTGCTTCATGGGGATGCCTCTTTCTCTGGGTGCCCGGACGCGCCGTTTGCGCCCGGGGTGGGGGCGGCCGCAGCCGCCGAACGGATCACTTCAGCGCGCCGGTCCCGAGACCGTTGCGCCAGAAGCGCTGGAGGAGCAGGAAGATGACGATGAGGGGGATGACCGACAGCAGGGCGCCGATCAGGACGAGCCCGCGCAGTTCGGGGATCTGGTTGAGCTGGTTGTTCCAGCCGTAGAGCCCGAACACCACGGGGAACAGCTCCTCGCTGCGCAGCATGATCAGCGGCAGGAAGAAGTTGTTCCAGATCGCGACGAACTGGAAGAGGAACATCGTGACCAGTGCCGGACTCATCAGCCGCAGGCTCACGGTGAAGAACGTGCGGATCTCTCCGGCGCCGTCCAGTCGGCTGGCCTCGAGCAGCTCGTCGGGCACAGAGGATGCCGCGAAGATGCGCGCGAGGTACACCCCGAACGGGCTGACGAGCGAGGGCAGGAACACGGCCCAGAAGGTGTTCGTGAGCTGCACCTGGCTGAAGATGAGGAACAGCGGCAGGGCGAGCGCGGTGGCCGGCACCAGGACACCGCCGAGCACGACGTCGAACACGAGCTCGCGGCCCGGGAAGCGGTACTTCGCCAGCGCGTACCCGGCCATCGCGGCCAGGAGCGTCGCGACCGCTCCGCCGAGGCCGGCGTACAGCAGCGAGTTGCCGAGCCAGCGCAGGAAGATGCCGTCGCGGTAGGCGAACAGATCGCCGATGTTCGACAACAGCCGCATGTCGGCGAACCACAGGGGGTTGGTGGTGAGGATGTCGCCCGTGCTCTTGCTCGAGGCCACCAGCAGCCACCACAGCGGCAGCAGGAAGTAGACCGTGAAGACGGCCATGACGAGCATCGCCGAGGTGCGCGAGACGAGGGGCTCGCGCACCGCGCCCGAACGGGTCGCGCCGGAGCGGGGGCCGCCCGCGCGGGGGCCGAGGGGGCGTCGGGAGGTGGTGACGGCGCTCATGCGTTGCCCTTCTTCTGCATCCACTTCATGAAGCCGAACGACAGCACGAAGGTGGTCACGGCCAGCACGACCGAGAACGCCGCCGCGAGATTGGCGTTGGGGATGGATGCCGTGGCGTAGACGGTCATGTTGGGAGTGAAGGTGCTGGTGACCGCGGAGCTGAACGAGCGGAAGACCTGCGGCTCGGCGAGCAGCTGCAGCGTGCCGATGATCGAGAAGATCGCGGTCATGACGATCGCGGGCCGCACGAGCGGGATCTTGATCGACCACGCGATGCGGAACTGCCCCGCACCGTCGAGGCGGGCCGCCTCGTAGATCTCACTGGGGATCGACAGCAGCGACGAGTAGATGATCAGCATGTTGTAGCCGACGTAGACCCACGTGACGACGTTCGCGATCGACCACAGCACGAGGTCGGCGCCGAGGAAGTCGACGTTCCTGGTCAACGCGGTGAACGGCGAGAGGTTGGGCGAGAACAGCGAGCCCCACATGATCGCCGCGATCACACCGGGGACCGCGTACGGCACGAAGAAGGCGAGACGGAAGAACCGCTTGCCCTTCAGCAGCGGCGAGTCCAGCAGCAGCGCGAAGATCAGCGCGAGGCCGAGCATCACGGGCACCTGCACGACGCCGAACGCGAGCATGCGCAGCATCGACGCCCAGAACGCTTCGTTCTGGAAGACGAGCGCGTACTGCTGGAGCCCGCCGAAGACGAGTTCGGCCTTGCCGAACGTGCCCTCGCGGCGCACCACCAGAAGGGACTGCACGATGGCGAAGACGATCGGCAGGACGTAGAAGAGGACGAACAGCACCGCGAACGGCGCCAGCAGGACGACGATCGCGCTCTTGAAGGGCACGCGCGGTCGGCGCGGCCTCGGGGCGCTCGCGCGTTCGGCCCGCGCGGGAGCGGGAGCGGTGGTGGTCACGAGGCCTCCTCGATGATGCGGACGGCACCGGCGGCGACGGTGACGAGACCGTCGACGCGCTCGCCGGTGAGCGCGTCGCGTCCGTGCGCCGCGATCTCGACCGACTCGGTGGTGTGGTTGATGACGAACGTGAAGGCGCGGTCCCCGCCCGCCCGGCGCACGACCTCGACCCCGGTGACGGCGTCGAGGGTGCGGATGCCGGATGCCGCGGCGATGCGCAGGAGGAGGTCGCGGTAGGCGTCGGCCGACGGGAGCGTCGCCAGGTACCACGCCGAACCGTCGCCGACCGCGCGGCGGGTGCGTGCGGGGAGCCCCGCCGCAGGACCGTCGACGAAGCGCGCGTCGATCTCGGCGTCGACCGTGCGCAGACGCTCCGACCACACCGAGCCGGTGCTGCCGTCGTCGAGCGTGACGACCTGCGCGGGCCCCAGCGGGGCGAACTCCTCCGACACGATCCCGAGCAGGTCGCGGAAGGCGCCCGGGTACCCGCCGAGCCGCACCCGGTCCTGCTCGTCGACGATGCCGCTGGCGAAGGTGATGACGACGGTGCCGCCGGCCTCGACGAATCGCGACAGGCGATCGACGTCGGCATCCCGCACGAGATGGAGGGCCGGGACGACGATGAGACGGTAGGCGGAGAGGTCGGCGCCCGCCGAGACGACGTCGGTCGAGATCCCGGCGGCGGCGAGGGCCCCGTGCGCGGCGTGCACCTGGTCGAGGTAGCGCAGGTCTTCGCTCGGGCGGCCCTCGTTCTCGAGCGCCCACCAGCTCTCCCAGTCGAACAGCACGGCCGCGTCGGACGCGACGCGCGTCCCGGCGACGGGCTGCAGCGCACGCAGGGTACGGCCGACCTCGAGGACGCTGCGCCACTGCGCGGTGTCGGTGCCGGCGTGGGGGAGGAGGGCGGAGTGGAACTTCTCGGCGCCCTGGGCCGACGCGCGCCACTGGAAGAAGCAGATGCCGTCGGCGCCGCGCGCAACGTGCGAGACGACGTTGCGCAGCAGCTCGCCCTCGCCCTTGGCGAGGTTGTGCGGCTGCCAGTTCACCGCGCCGGTCGAGGTCTCCATCAGCAGCCACGGGGTGCCCGCGGCGATGCCGCGCGTGAGATCGGCCGCGAACGAGAGCTCCGCGATCGGGTCGGCGAGTCGCCGGTCGAGGTAGTGGTCGTTGGCGATGACGTCCATCTCGCCGGCCCAGGAGAAGTAGTCGAGCGCCCGGATGTGCGCGGTGACCATGAAGTTGGTGGTGACCGGGGCTGCGCTGCGCGCGCGGATGATCTCGGCTTCGGCGCGGTACAGCTCGAGCTGCTGGTCGGAGGAGAAGCGCTGGAAGTCGAGCAGCTGCCCGGGGTTGCGCAGCGACAGCGCGGCCATCGGCGGGAGGATCTGCCCCCAGTCGCTGTAGCGCTGGCTCCAGAACGAGGTGCCCCAGGCGGTGTTGACGGCTGCGACGGTGCCGTACCGGGCGCGCAGCCAGTCGCGGAACGCCGCGGCGCTGGCCTCGCAGTAGCACAGGGCGTTGTGGCATCCGAGCTCATTCGAGACGTGCCACATGGCCAGGGCGGGGTGGTCGGCGTAGCGCTCCACGACGCGCCGGCTCAGCTCGGCCGCGTAGCCGCGGAAGACCGGGGAGCTCGGGCAGTACGCCTGGCGGCCGCCGGGGAAACGCCGTGTCCCGTCCTCGGCCACGGGCAGGATCTTGGGATGCCGAGTGGTCACCCAGGGGGCGGGCGAGGCGGTCGCGGTTCCGAGGTTGACCCGGATGCCGTGCGCGTGGGCGAGGTCCATGACCTCGTCGAGCTCGTCGAAGTTCCAGATGCCGTGGTCGGGGTTGATCCAGGACCAGCCGAAGATGTTCACGGCCACGAGCCCCACGCCCGCTTCGCTCATGAGGCGCATGTCGTCGTCCCACACCGCGCGGTCCCACTGCTCGGGGTTGTAGTCGCATCCGAACACGAGGCCCTCGCGGGTCAGGGCGTCCAGCGCGGCGCCCGCGCGGGTCGGGTCGGTCGCTCGGTCGCTGTCGCGATCGAGCGGGGCCAGATGATCGACGGCAAGCATCCGGTGGGCGCTCCTTTGCGGGGTTCTGTGAACGTGCACACACCGGAGATGCAGAACATCGAACGAGGATGTGTGAACGTGCACATACTGGCACGCCGTACCGCCGTCGTCAACTCCCGCGTCCCGATAGGCTGACCCTCATGACGCCTCCTCCGCCCGGGCGCCGGCGCAGCACGGTGCATGACGTGGCGAAGGCCGCGGGGGTGTCGCGGGGCACGGTGAGCCGTGTCCTCAACGGCGGATACGTCTCCGATCAAGCGCGCGAGGCGATCCAGACCGCGATCCGCGAGGTCGGGTACGTCCCCAACACAGCGGCCCGCAACCTCGTCCGCCAGCGCACGCAGGCGGTCGGCTTCATCGTGCACGAGCCGCACTCGCTGTTCCTGGAAGACCCGAACATCGGCGGCATCATGCTCGGTGCCAACACGGCGCTGTCGAAGGCCGACTACCAGATGGTGTGCGTGGTCGTCGACACCGAGCGCGACACCGACCGCGTCGCGCGCTACCTCAGCGGAGGCTTCGTCGACGGCGCGGTGATCGTCTCGGCCCGGCATCACGACCCCATCACCGACGTCGTGGAGCGCCTGGGGCTGCCCGTCGCCTATGTCGGCCACCCCCCGGGCATCTCCCGCCCGTGGGTGGGCATCGACAATCTCGGAGCGGCGCGCGCGATCACCGAGAAGCTGCGCGCGACCGGTCGTCGACGCATCGGCATGATCGCCGCGGCTCTCGACCGCGACTCCGGCAGCGACCGCCTGGCGGGCTTCCGCGAGGCCTTGGGCGCCGACTTCGACGAGGATCTCGTCGAACCCGTCCCGCTGTACGCCTTCGCCGACGGCGAGGCGGGCATGCGGCGTCTGATCGAGCGCGCGCCCGACCTCGACGCCGTCTTCGGAGCGTCGGATGCCGTGGCGGCCGGCGCCGTGCAGGCTCTGCGCGCGGCGGGGCGACGCGTGCCCGACGACGTGGGCGTCGTGGGCTTCGACGACAGCGCCTGGGCGCTGCGCACCGACCCCCCGCTCAGCACGGTCGATCAGCCCGCGGAAGGGTTGGGGGCGGCGGCCGCCGAGGCGGTGCTGCTGCAGCTCTCGGGCGGAGTGGCGGATGCCGACGGCATCCTGCTCGACGCTCCGGTCGTCTGGCGCGGATCGGCCTAGCGCGGAGGGGTCAGCCGGCGGCGGCCCACGGCATCGGGCGATCGGCGTCGCGCGAACTGTCGTCCGGGATGTGGGGCAGGGCCTCCCCGCCCGCGCGGATGCACAGCCAGCGCAGCTCGCCCGGGCTGTCGGGGAGAGCGCGCCAGACGCGCCACACGCCCTGACCGACACGGACGACGCTCCCCGCGCCGACGTCGACGACGTCGTCTCCCAAGCCCATCTGTCCGCGCCCCTCGAGGAAGACGTAGAGCTCCTCGACCCGGCTGTGCGTGTGCCAGTACCCCGCGTCCTCGCCGGGGAGGAGGGCGTTCGCCGTCATCCCGATGAACTGCATGGTCAGCTCGTGGTCGACGACGCGTCGACCGTCGCGCGAGCGCTCCGGCACGAACCCGCCGAAGTGCTCGCGCCACGCGGCCATCGCGCCGATGTCGGTGATCTCGTAGCCGCTCACCGTCGCTCGCTCTCCGCCTCGGGGGCGGATATCCGCCAGCCGTCGCCGACGCGACGGTAGATCGTGCGCCGGTGACGGCGATCGGGGGAGCCCTGCCAGAACTCGACGTGGTCGGGAACGAGCCGCCACAGCACCCACCCACCCGGCGCGATCCCGTCGCGGGCGGCGGCGGATCGCGCAGCGAGATCGGCCGCGGACTCCTCCGCCGATGCCTCGACCACCCGGCCGCGCGCGCGGACGGACCGCACGACGGACGGCCACCAGAAGGTCAGGGCTGCGACGGGCTGCGCGGCCAGCTGCTCCGCCTTCGCCGAGTCGCGTGGGCCCGCGAAGGCCCAGCCTCCCGGACCGAGGTCCTTGAGGATCAGCACGCGGGCGTCCGGGATGCCGCGGGCATCCACCGTCGAGAGGGTGGCACCGTGCGCTTCGGCGACACCCGCCTCCACCGCCCCGCGGATCCATCGCTCGAACAGCGGCTCCGGCGTATCGGGCAGGGGCGCGGCATCCGGCTCGGGGGCCACCCCGGTGAGCGAGGGGAGCGAGCGGAGCCAGGCGGCCATCGTCATGACCCCATCCTGCTCCTCCCGCGCGCGACGCGCGTCTGCGCACACGCGGAAACAGGCGATCCGCCGAACAGGACCGCCCTCCCGCGGGTGGTCCGGCACGCGACGGATCGCCTGTTCCGGAGGGACGGCCGGCCTACTCCTCGAGCTGCCCCAGCGACGGCTCCGCGACGAAGCGCGCGACCGGATCCACCGCGTGCTCGAGCTCGAGCACGACGATCTCGTTCGCGCCGGCGCGGGTCGCCGGTCCCGGCACGTAGAGCGTGTTCTGCGGCGCGTTGTTCCAGTACCGACCGAGGAAGAAGCCGTTGACGAAGGCGAAGCCCTTGCCCCACGAGCCGGTGTCGAGGAACAGGTCGACGGGCGCGTCGAGCTCGAACGTCCCGCGCAGGAACGCCCGACCCGCCGAGCCCGAGCCCGAGCCCTCGACGGTGTCGAGGTCGATCGGCGTCGCGGTCCAGCCGGTGAGCGGGGCGCCGTCCAGCGTCACCGCGCCGAGGAGCCCCTTCGGCTCGCCGAGACGATCGGCGTAGTTCACGCGTCCCTGGTCCTCGACGAGCACCGTCAGTCGCGCGCCCGCGGGGATCATCAGCGCGCGCTCGCGCAGCGACCGCGACAGCCGTCCCACCGCGATCCCGTCCACGTGCACCCAGGCGAGGTCGCGCACCTCGTCCAACACGAGCGCCGCGCGACCGGTGAACGACGGCAGCTCGACGTCGTACCGCACGAGAGGACCGAGGTGCCCGAGCTGCTCGAAGGTGGCGGGGGAGTCGATCGGGGCCGTATCGGCGGCTGCCGGCATCCACTCGCCTTCGCCCGACAGCGTCACCTCGAACGACGGGGCCGTGGGCCGCGGCGCGGGAACCTCCGCCGACACGGGCGCGTACTTCGCGATGACCTCGCGAAACGCGTGGAACTTCGCCGTCGGATGGCCCGACTCGTCGATGGGTGCGTCGTAGTCGTACGAGGTCACGATGGGGTCGAACCGGCCCTTGTCGTTGGCGCCGTTCGTGGTGCCGAAGTTGGTGCCGCCGTGCACCATGTAGATGTTCACCGAGGCCCCGGCCGCGAGCAGCACGTCGAGGTCGTGGGCGGATGCCGCGGGGTCGGTCGTGTGGTGGATGCTGCCCCACCAGTCGAACCACCCGTCCCAGAACTCGCTGCACATCAGCGGTCCCGTGGGCTGGTGCTCGCGGAGGGTCGCGAGGCGCTCCTCCGAGCGCGAACCGAACGAACCCGTGAGGTGCAGTTCGGGCAGGCTCCCCGCCTCGAGCATCCACGGCATGGGCTGGTCGACGGTGGTCAGCGGCACGGTGATGCCGGCGTCCTTCGTCACGCGCACGAGCTCGTGCAGGTACTCCTTGTCGGAGCCGTACGCGCCGTACTCGTTCTCGATCTGCACGAGAACGACGTTGCCGCCGCGATCGATCTGGCGCGGGGCGAGGATCTCGTACACCCGACGCAGGTACTCGGTCACGGCCTCCACGAACTGCGGTTCGGAGCGCCGGATGCCGATCCCCGGCGTCGAGGTCAGCCACACCGGCAGCCCCCCGTTGTGCCACTCGGCGCAGATGTACGGTCCCGGACGCACGATCGCGTGCAGCCCCTCGGCGGCGATGAGGTCGAGGAAGCGGCCCAGGTCGTTCCAGCCGGTGGCATCCCATTCGCCCTTCACGGGCTCGTGCGCGTTCCACGCGACGTATGTCTCGATGGTGTTGAGCCCCATCGCCTTGGCTGTGCGGATGCGGTCGGCCCAGTGCTCGGGGTGGATGCGGAAGTAGTGCAGCGTGCCCGAGATGACCTGGTGCGGTCGCCCGTCGAGCAGGAAGTCGGTCTCGCCGATGGTGAAGGTCGTCACGGTGTCTTTCGGGTCAGTCGGTGAGGCGCGCCGTCAGGCGCACCCAGGCGAGGGCGGGGAGGGTGAAGCGCAGGATGCCGTCGGCCCCCACGTCGACGGACAGGGGCTGCGGGGCGACGGGCTCGCCGGCGGCGGAGTTGGTGGTGTGGCGATCGCCGCCCTCGGGGACCGTGATCACGACCGCGTCGACCTCGGCCACCGCCCCCAGGTCGAGCTCGACCGGGGTGGGGGCGTCGAGGTCGCGGTGGGCGAGGAAGACCGAGACGGCATCGCCGTCGACGGTGGCGACGGCATCGACCGCGTCGACGGACCCGTGCCGCGCGGTGTCGATCGTGGCGCCCTCGACGACGGGGTGCACGACGCGACCGGAGGCCGCCCGCGCGGTCAGCGCGAACGGGTGGAACGTGCTCTGGCGCCAGGCCGCGCCCCCGCCGGGCTCGGTGCGGATCGGGGCGATGACGTTCACCAACTGCGCGAGGTTGGCCATCGAGACCCGGTCGGAGCGGCGGATGAGCGTGATGAGCAGGGAGCCGACGACGACGGCGTCGGTGACGGTGTAGTCGTCTTCGATCAGGCGCGGGGCGACGGGCCAGTCACCGGTGAAGACGCGGGGCTTGTCGACCTCGTTCCAACGGGTCTGGTTCCACACGTTCCACTCGTCGACGCTGATGCCGATCGTCCCGCCGTCGGGGGTGGTGGCGCCGACCTCGTCGATGATGTCGACGACGTCGGAGATGTAGCGGTCGAGGGCGGCGCCGCTCGCGAGGAAGCTCGCCGGGTCGACCGGGTCTTCTTCGTAGTACGCGTGCACCGAGATGTGATCGACGAGGCCGGCGGTGTGACGGAGCACCGTGCGCTCCCACTCCCCGAACGTGGGCATCTCGTGGTTCGAGCTGCCGGCGGCGACGAGCTCGACGGTCGGATCGATGAAGCGCATCATGCGCGCGGTCTCGGCGGCGAGGCGGCCGTATTCGTCGGCGGTCTTGTGACCGATCTGCCAGGGCCCGTCCATCTCGTTGCCGAGGCACCACAGGCGGATGCCGAACGGCTCCTCGCGTCCGTTCGTGCGGCGCTTGTCGCTGAGCGCCGTGCCGGAGGGATGGTTCGTGTATTCGAGCAGGTCGGCGGCTTCGGCGACACCGCGCGTGCCGAGGTTGACCGCCTCCATGACCTCGAGGCCCGCGGCACCCGCCCACTCGGCGAACTCGTGGAGCCCCACCTGATTGGTCTCGGTGCTGTGCCACGCGGCATCCAGGCGCACGGGGCGCTCGTCGCGCGGGCCCACCCCGTCTTCCCAGCGGTAGCCCGAGACGAAGTTGCCGCCGGGGTAGCGCACGACCGTGGCACCGAGCTCACGGACGAGCTCGAGCACGTCCGCACGGAAGCCTGCGGCGTCCGCGGTGTCGTGGCCGGGGGAGTGGATGCCGTCGTACACGCAGCGGCCCATGTGCTCGACGAACGAGCCGAACAGGCGGCGGGGGACCTCGGAGCCGACTGCGGCGCGGTCGACACGGATGCGGGTGGGGGTGCTCATGGCTCTCCTCGGGAGGGAAAGGGAGGGGGCGGGCCGCATGCCTTCGCTGCGGCCCGCCCCGGAGTTGCTTCTTACTTGTTGACCGAGAAGCCCTGGTCGTTGCCGTACTGGACGAGCTGGTCCTGCCACGTCGTGAGGCCGGCGTTCAGATCGCTCTTGTTGGCGTACGCCTGGCCGACGGTGTCGCTGTAGATGCTGTTGGCGTAGACCTGGAAGGGCAGGTAGCTGAAGCCCTTGACCACGTCGCTCGACGCCTGCGTCAGCACCTGGTTGATCTGCTGGCCACCGAAGTAGTCCGACTTCTGGTCGACGAACGACGAGTCGCTCAGCTGCGCGGTGGTGGAGGGGAAGCCGCCCGACTCCGCGAAGATCTTCAGGCTCTCCTCGTCGTTGTTCAGCCACTTCAGGAAGCCGGCCGCCAGGGCGGGGTTCTTGCTCTGCTTGGTCACGGCCTGGCCGCCGCCACCGTTCTCCGCCGTCGCAGGCTTGCCGTCGTAAGTCGGGATCGGGGCGACGGCCCACTTGCCGGCGCCGTCCTTCACCGAAGACTCCAGGACGCCGGGCATCCAGGCTCCGATGACGAGCGAGGCGATCGAGCCGTCTCCGAGGCCCTTGAACCACTCGTCGCTCCAGCTGGGCGTGCTCGAGAGCAGGTCGCCCTCGATCAGGCGGTTCCAGTTCTGAGCGAACTTCTTCGAGCCCGCGTCCTGCAGGTCGATGGTGACGTCGGTGCCCGCGTCGCCGGTGGTCGTGAAGGGGGTGCCGCCGGCCTGCCAGATCATGCTGGTGGTGAAGCCGGAGTCACCGGTGTCGGCGGTGATGTACTTGGTGGGGTCGGCCGCGTGCAGCTTCTGGGCTGCGGCGTAGTACTCGTCCCACGTGGTGGGCACGGCGATGCCGTACTGGTCGAAGACGCTCTTGTTGTAGAACAGGGCCATGGGGCCCGAGTCCTGCGGGAGGCCGTAGATCTTGCCGTCGAAGTCGACCGAGCCCCAGGGGCCCGTGGCGTAGTCGCCCTCGAGGTCGGCGAAGCCGTACGACGACAGGTCCAGCAGCGAGTCCGAGAGCGCGAACTGCGGGAAGGCGTAGTACTCGATCTGCACGACGTCGGGGGCGCCCGAGCCGGCCTTGATCGCATTCTGGAGCTTGGTGTACTCCTCGGTGTTGGTGCCCGCGTTGACGTAGTTCACCTTGACGTTGGGGTACTTCTTCTCGAAGGCGGCGACCTGCGCCTCGGCCGACGGGGTCCACGACCAGTACGTGAGCTCGCCACCGGCCTCGAGGGCCTTCTCGATGTCGTCGGCCGAACCGGCGGCTGCGCCGCCGGCGTTGCCGCCCGAGCACGCGGTGAGCGCGCCGACCGACAGGGCGGTGGCGGCGACGGCGAAGACGGTCCGCCGCATGGCGGAGCCCTTGCGCATGAATGTCATCGGTTTCCTCTACTTCGTTGTTGTGGATGGTGTTGCGGATGCAGGTGCGACGTCCCGCGGAGGGGCGATGCGCGGTGGGGGGTCAGCGGATCACTGCTTGACGCTGCCCGCGCTCAGGCCCGACTGCCAGAAACGCTGCAGCACGAGGAACGCGGCGACGATCGGGAGGATCGACAGCAGTGCCCCGGTGATCACGAGGTTGTAGATGGGCTGGGCGCCCACGCCGATGGCCTGCGCATTCCACTGGTTGAGCCCGACGGTGAGCGGGTACCAGGTGGGGTCGCTGAGCATGATCAACGGCAGGAAGTAGTTGTTCCAGGTCGCCACGACCGCGAACAGCAGCACGGTCACGATGCCCGGTGTGAGCAGGCGGATCGAGATGGTGAAGAACGTGCGGAACTCGCCCGCGCCGTCCATGCGCGCGGCCTCGAGCAGCTCGGTGGGGATGGCGTCGGTGGCGTACACCCAGATGAGGTACAGACCGAAGGGGCTGATGAGCGAGGGGATGATGATCGCCCACGGGGTGTTGGTGATCCCGAGCTGGCTGAACAGCAGGAACGTCGGCACGGCGAGGGCGGTTCCCGGCACCGCGATCGCGCCGAGGACGACGGCGAAGACCGCCTTGCGGCCACGGAAGTTGTACTTCGCCAGACCGTAACCGGCGAGAGTGGCGAGCAGCGTCGCGCCGCCCGCACCGACCACGACGTAGAGCAGGGTGTTGCCGAGCCAGCGGACGAAGATGCCGTCGCGATAGGTCAGTGTCTGCGCGATGTTGTCGAACAGCGCGAAGGTGTTGCCGGGCCCGAGTCCGAAGGTCGTGAACAGGTCGGGCTGCGTCTTGGTGGCGTTGATGACGAGCCAGAACAGCGGGACCAGCGTGTACAGCAGGTACAGGCCCATGACGATGCTCAGCACGATCGACTTCTTGCCGTGCGTGGGAGAGGTGCGCGCGAAGCGCGTGCCGGCCCGGCCGCTGCGGGGCGTGGTCACGGCGACGGTGTCGGTGCGGGGTGCGGTCGCGGTGGTCATCGCGTCTCCTGACGTGAGCCGCGCAGCTGCACGACGTAGGCGATCACCGCGGTGATGACGCCCATGATGATGGCGATCGTGGCGGCGTAGTTGTACTGCTGGCCGGCGAACGAGAGGTTGTAGGCGTACATGTTCGGCGTGAAGAACGTCGAGATCGTGTTCGGCGCCAGAGGCTTGAGGATGTTGGGCTCGTTGAACAGCTGGAAGCTGCCGATGATCGAGAAGATCGTGGCGATGACGATGGCGCCGCGCACCGCGGGGATCTTGATGGAGAAGATCGTGCGCCACGCGCCGGCGCCGTCGATGGACGCCGCTTCGTAGAGCTCGCTGGGGATGGTCTTCAGCGAGGAATAGAAGATGAGCATGTTGTAGCCCACGAACTGCCAGGTGACGATGTTGCCGATCGACAGCAGCATCCACTCGGGGAGGAAGGGCTGGACGACCTGTCCGCCCAACAGGTCGTTGAGGTTGCGGGTCAGGCCGAACTGGTCGCCGTAGATGTAGCCCCACATGAGCACGGCGACGACCGCGGGCACGGCGTAGGGCAGGAAGATGACGATGCGGTAGAAGCCCGCCGCGTGCAGTCGGGCGCTGTCGATCGCGAGCGCGGCGGCCAGAGCCAGCAGCAGCATGACCGGCACCTGCACGACGAGGAACACCGCCACCCGCCCGAAGCCGTCCCAGAATTTGGGGTCGCCGAAGGCGGTGATGTAGTTCTCGAAGCCGACGAATGCGTTGCCGCCGATCAGCTGGTCGCGGAACAGGCTGAGGTAGACGCTGTAGGCCAGGGGCGCCAGGAAGACGAGCGCGAAGACGAGAGCGAAGGGGGCGACGAACAGCCAGCCTCGATCGTCGATTCGGGTGCGTCGCTTGCGCCGCGGGGAACGCAGGGCGGGCGGGGGTGCCGCAGTGGTCGTCATCGTCCGGTGCCTCTTCGTTGGTGCGCATCCCGGCCGGGTCGTCGAGATGTTGACGTAAACATAACCCCCGCGCGCTAGGGTGTCAACGTCAACATCCCGAGGGGGCAGGCATGAGCGAAACGACGACGACGTCGACCGCGATCCCGACGCGCGAGCGTCGGAGAGAGGTGTCGATGGCCGACGTTGCCGCGGCGGCGGGGGTGTCGGGCCAGACGGTCTCGCGCGTGGCGAACGAGCGTGCGAACGTCGATCCCGAGACGCGTCAGCGCGTGCTCGACGCGATGTCGGCCCTGGGGTACCGCCCCAACAGCGCGGCGCGCGCCCTGCGCTCCGGGCGGTTCCGCAGCATCGGCGTGATCATGTTCTCGCTGAGCTCCTACGGCAACACCCGCACCCTCGACGCCCTCGCCTCGATGGCGGCGGCATCCGGGTACTCCATCACCCTCATCACCGTGCAGTCGGCGTCGCAGTCCGACGTGTCGGGCGCCTTCCTCCGTCTGCGTGAGCACGCCGTCGACGGCATCGTCATCCTGATCGAGACGCACCGCCTGGGCGAGAACGAGCTGTCGATTCCGTCGGGGCTGCCCGTCGTGGTCGTCGACTCCAGCGCCGACTACCCGTACGCGGTCGTCGACAACGATCAGGCGCAGGGGGCGAAGCTCGCGACCGAGCACCTGCTCGACCTCGGCCACGAGACGGTGTGGCACGTGTCGGGGCCGCCGGAGTCCTTCGCGGCCGAGCGCCGGCGCGACGCCTGGCGCGAGGCCCTCGAGCAGCGCGGATGCCGCGTGCCCGACGTGCAGATCGGCGACTGGACGGCCGAGTCGGGGCACCGCATCGGCCTCGCGCTGGCCACGATGCCCGAGGTGACGGCCGTGTTCGCGGCGAACGACCAGATGGCGCTCGGCGTCATCCGCGCTCTCCACGAGACCGGGCGCGCCGTGCCCGGCGACGTCAGCGTCGTCGGCTTCGACGACATGCCCGAATCGGCGAACTTCTGGCCTCCGCTCACCACCGTCCGCCAGCGCTTCGAGCGCGTGGGGGAGGAGGCGATGACGGCGCTCATCGCCGACATTGAGGGCACCGGCGGCGAGCACGCGCGCACGCTCGTGCCGACGTCGTTGGTGCGGCGCGCCTCGTCCGGCCCCGCTCGCTGAGCGCACGCCGGAGGCGTTGTGCCACTCCGGGTCGTCGGCTAGGTTAGATGTTGACGTCAACATGTTGACGTCAACATCACCACCTGCGAGGCCGCACTGTGGCGGCCGGATCGGAAATGACGATGAAGTCAGCTCGACTGTTGTCGATGACCTGCGCTGTCGCCCTGGCTGCCGGCGGGATCGCGGCCACCACCGCGGCCCCCGCCGCCTCGGCCGCTGCCGCGCCCCCCTCCGCCGTGCGGATCACGCCCAACCCCGCGTCCGCGGCGGAGCCGTTCGAGGGCTGGGGCACGAGCCTGGTGTGGTTCGCGAACGCCACCGGCAACTACCCGGCCGATGTGCGCCAGAAGCTCTTCGACGCGGTGTTCGGCGAGGACGGCCTGAACCTCAACATCGCCCGGTACAACATCGGGGGCGGCAACGCCTCCGACGTGCCCGCGTACCTGCGCCCCGGAGGCGCCGTGCCCGGGTTCTGGAACCCCGACCTGACGGCGAGCGACGCCCAGGGGGCCATCACCTCCGACTACGCCGACCGCGCGCGGTACAAGGCCGCGTGGAACCCCGACGACCCGAACGCCTACGACTTCGACGCGGACTCCGCGCAGCGCTGGTGGCTCGACGCGCTCAAGGACAAGGTCACCCACTGGGAGGCCTTCAGCAACTCTCCGCCGTACTTCCTCACGCAGAGCGGCTACGTCTCCGGCGGCATCAACGACGCCACCAGCGAGCAGCTCGCTCCGGCCGACATGGACAAGTTCGCCGGCTATCTCGTCAACGTCGTCGACGAGCTCGAGAAGACCCACGGCATCCACTTCGACACGATCGACCCGTTCAACGAGCCCAACACGAACTACTGGCAGACCCAGATCCCGAACGGGGCGAAATGGCCCACCGGTGGTCGCCAGGAGGGCGCGCACATCGGCCCCCAGGCGCAGGACGCCATGGTGAAGGCGCTCTCCGCGCGGCTCGCTCAGCCGAGCACGACGACGGATGCCGTCATCTCGGCGATGGACGAGACCAACCCCGGGATCTTCGCGTCGAACTGGAACGCCTGGTCGGCGCAGTCGAAGAGCCTCGTCGACCAGCTCAACGTGCACACCTACGGCACGAGCGGGCGCCAGGTGGTGCGTGACATCGCCAAGGCCGCGGACAAGCCCCTGTGGATGAGCGAGGTCGAGGGCAACTGGACCGCCGGGGGATTCACGACCAACGACATCACCAACGGCATCGGCATGGCCGAGCACATCGTCGGCGACCTCCGCGAGCTCGAGCCGAGCGCGTGGGTGTTCTGGCAGCCGGTCGAAGACCTCTACAACATGCAGAAGGTCGAGAACCTCAACTGGGGGAGCGTCTACATCGACTTCGACTGCAACGCCGAGGGCAAGTCGCTCCGCCGCATCGCCGACGGCGAGGCGGACCCGTCGTGCAAGGTCCTGACCAACGAGAAGTACAACACCGTCCGCAACTTCACCCACTACATCCACCCGGGCGATCGCCTGATGTCGACCGACAACGCGCAGTCCACCGCGGCGATCGACGCCGACGGGCAGGGGGCGACGATCGTGCACGTCAACTCCGACGCATCGGAGAAGACCGTGCAGATCGACCTGAGCGACTTCGCGACGATCGCTCCCGGCGCCACGGTCACCCCCGTCGTGACGACGCAGTCGACGGCGGCGCAGCCCACCGTCAACGCGCTGAAGGAGGGCGCGAAGGTGGCCGTCGACCCGACCACGCGCACGGCGACCGTCACGGTGCCGGCGAAGTCGGTCACGACCTTCGTCATCGACGGCGTCTCCGGCGTCTCCGCCGATGCGGCGGCGTTCCGCGACGGCCAGACGGTGCAGCTCACGGGCCTGCAGAGCGGCCTCGCCCTGGACGCGTCCTCGGGTCTCGCGATCCGCGCCACCGCGACCACGGCCGAAGCGGCGCGGGCGCAGTCCTGGACCGTGCGCACCATCGACGGCGAGGGCGCGAACCGCCACCGCTTCACCCTCCAGAACGGAACCGGGAAGTTCCTCGCCTCCCGCACCGGCGGCACCGCCCTCGTCGACTCCGACCCGGCCGCAGCCGCGGGCGATCCTTCGACGCAGTGGATGGCCTCGACCACCGACGGCCAGTACTACTCGCTGCTGAACGTCGCGAGCGAACGCGTGCTCGACGTCAACCAGGCCAGCACCACCCCCGGGGCGACCGTGGGTCTGTGGACGAGCAACGGCGGCGGCAATCAGCAGTGGAAGATCGCCGGTACCACCGTCGTCGGCACCGACCCGGTGTCGGCGGCCACGGCGGTGGGCGTGACCCCGACGCTTCCCGCGACCGTGACGGTCCGATACGCCGGCGGCATCCAGCGCACCGCCGCGGTCACCTGGCAGCTCGACGACGTCGACGTGTCGAAGCCCGGAACCGTGACGGTCCGGGGAACCGGCATCGACCTGTTCGGCGGCGCGTTCGAGGCGACGGCCACCGTCGAGGTCGGTCCCTACACGGCCACTCGTCCGGCATCGGTCACCGTGGCGGCGGGCAGCGCGGTCTCGGCGGTGCGGAGCCTGGCCGACACCACGGTCGAGGCGGAACTGCATCCCTCGGGCTCCGGCTTCGCACTCCCTGTCGAGTGGGACTGGGACGGCGTGACCGATTCCGCGCTCGCGCAGCCGGGCACCGTCACGGTGCCGGGTGTGGCGACCGGCCCGGCGGGCGAGCGTCTGGAGGCGACGCTGACGGTGATCGTCACCGCCGCGTCGGAGCGCAACGTCGCCCCGCAGAGCGCGCCCTCGGCGACGTACACCGAGTCGGGCTACCCCGTCGCCAACACCATCAACGGCATCACGACCGACAAGGGCTGGTCGAACTGGCGCGGCGGTTCGAAGAACACGCAGGACACCCTGAGCTACGTCCTCGCCCAGCGCGAGACCCTCAGCCGGGTGTCGGTGCAGTTCTTCAAGGACGGCACGACCCTCAGCTGGCCCACGACCCTGCGCGTCGACCACCGCGTGAGCGGAGGCGAGTGGGTGCAGGGTGACGAGGTCGCCGTTCCGAGCCCGTCCACTGGCGCCCCGAAGGTCGACGTTCCCGTCACGGGTGCGGCCGACGAGGTACGCGTCATCCTGAACGCGCGCCCGCAGACGCACATGATCGTCTCGGAGGTCGAGATCAACGCCGTCTCGGCGTCGCCCGCCGGTGTCGCCGATCTCGCACGCCTCACCGTCGGTGACGCTCCGGTGGAGGGCTTCGCGCCCGGCACCCTCGCCTACACCGTTTCGTCCACCGGAGCGGCGTGGCCGACCCTGCACGCCCTGGCCGTCGACCAGGATGCATCGGTCGAGATCACCCCGCCCGGTGACGCCGATGGCGTGGGCACCGTTCGGGTGACCGCACCCGACGGGACCACGCGCTCGTACACGGTGACCGTGAATCGCGCCGTCGGCATCGGCACCCCCGTCGTGACCGGGGAGGCGCGCGTCGGCTCGACCGTCCGGGCCACGGCCGCGACCGATCCGGCGGATGCAGTGTTCTCGTTCGCCTGGCTGCGCGACGGTGCGGTGATCGACGGGGCCACGGCCGACGCGTACGTACTGACCGCCGCCGACGAGGGCCGCGAAATCTCCGTGGAGGTCACGGCCTCCGCGCAGGGCTTCACCGCCGCGTCCGCGCGCTCGGCGTCGATCGTGCCGGAGGCGGCACCGGTCGACCCGGGCACGGGTACCGACCCGGGCGCGGGGACCGGCCCGGGTGCCGGTACCGATCCCGGAACGGGTGCCGGTGGCGGTTCCGGAACGGGTGCCGGTGGCGGTTCCGGTTCGCCCGCCGGCTCCGGCTCGTCGTCGGGTTCCGGCTCGACGGCGGGTGGCTCCTCGAGCGGGCTCGCGAACACGGGCATGCACGCCGAGGGCGTCGCCGTCACGGGTGCGGGTGCGGTGCTGCTGCTCCTGCTCGGCGGGGTGCTGCTGTGGCGCCGCCGTCGCGGAGCCGGCTTCACCGAGAGCTGACCCCGAGAACACGCGGCCGCGTCGTTCGCCCTCGAGCGAGCGGCGCGGCCGCGTCATTCCCACGCTGGTCACCCGGCCTCGGGATGGGACGCGGTCAGCGTGGAGCGGGCCCCGGGCGGTGCACGCCCCGCGGGCGATAGCGCAGCGCATCCGAGCACTCGAGCAGATCGGCGAGGTACCAGACGATTGCGAGCCACATCTCGGTGCCCTGCAGGCCGGGTTCGCCGGCATCCAGCCGGAAGGAGAGGCCCGCACCCGCGTGCCATCCGGTGAGGGCGTGCCGCAGCAGATCGTCGGCGAGGGTGCGCACTTCGTCGCGGCGGTAGCCGGTCGAGCGGGTGAGCCACAGCGGGTGCGCGATGTCGAGCACGGTGCAGGCGTCGCGACGGTCGCGGCGCATCCACCTGTCATCGCGCGCGTGCCGCAGCACCGTGTCGATCACGGCCTCGGGGTGCGGGACGTCGAGCCCGACCTGGGCGAGCGTGCCGCGGGCGGCACGGTAGAAGCCGTTGACGAGCAATCGGAGGTCGCCGTCGACGCCGGGGCGGCCCCACATGCCCGTGCCCGGGTCGGCGCGGAGGGCGAGCCACCCGAACAGCGCCTCGGCGACCCCCGGGGGAATGGCATCCTGCCGTCGGCCGCTCCAGTGCAGGGCCGTGCCGATCGCGTCGACGTGGTGTCCCGCGCGCCAGGGGTCGGTGTCCCACGGCAGGGCGTCGAGCCGTGCGATCAGGCCCGCCGCGTCCGCGTCGACGACGTCGGCGAGGGGGTGGGCGAACCGGCCGCCCAGGAGGTCGAGGGCGTACCCGGCGCTGAGCACGCCGTACGCCGCGTCGGGGTCATCCCACAGCGTGGCCGCGTCGGTCGTGAGACCGGTCGCGGGGCGCTGCTGCGCGGCGATCACCTCGATCCATCCGGCGCGGTCGTCGCCCGGGGGAGGCGCGTCGTGCAGCAGGGCGGAGAGCTCGACGGCGTCGCACACTGCGCGCAGGGTCGGGGCGGCGTCGGGGCGATCGCGGAAGCCCCCGTCGACCGCGACGCGGCCCAGCACCGCGGGAAGTTCGTCGCGCGCGCGATCGGCGAAGGCGGTGAGGTCGTCGCGCCGCGAGTCGCCGGCCCGCTCGGGCGCGACGCGCCAGCGCAGGAGGCGGGCCGGGTTGCCGCCCACGATCGCTCCGGCGGCGACGTCCTTCGTCACCACGGCTCCCGCCGCCAGCACCGCGTGATCGCCGACCGTGACGCCGTCGAGAACGACGACGTGCGAGCCGATCCACACGTCGGACCCGATGCGCACGCCCCGAGAGGTCAGGGGCTGGCGGAACACCTCGGTGCCCGGTTCGAACGAGTGGTTGAAGCCGATGATCGAGGTGTGGGCGCCGACCCGGACCGCGTCGCCGAGACGTACGTCACCGCGCACGACGGCGTACGGGTTGATCGAGCAGTCCGCCCCGATGGCGATCGTGCCGGTGAGGTACGCGCCGGTGGCGACGTAGGAGCGGTCGCCGATCGCGAAGGCCTCGGGATCGAGGCCGGCGTGCTCCGAGAGGAAGACGTCGTCGCCGATGAGCCAGTCGGGATGCGCCGACGTCAGCGCGGCGAGGTGCGCCCGAGCGCGCTCCCGCTCCTCGGGAGGGGCCTCGGTCGCGAACGTCCACGGCGAGAAGTCGCGCGCCGAGGGCGTGCTCACGATCGCGGGGCGGCCGTCGAGGCGCGCACATTCAGGCGCGGGCTGAGCTGCACGCGATGCACCGGCCGGTCGGGCTGGGCGATGCGCCGGGCGAGCAGTTCCACTGCGGCTTCGCCGACGCTCGCGCGCGGTGGACTGACGGCGGTGAGGGCGGGGGTGAACAGCTGGGCGACCTCGTCGTCGTACGCGATGATCGACAGGTCGTCGGGCACCGAGATCCCCCGTGTCAACGCGAGATCGACGAAGGCCATCGCTTCGGGGTCGGAGTGCACGAGCAGGGCCGTGACGCCGGTGGCGAGCGCCGAGTCGAGGGTCGCGTTGACCACATCGGAGAAGTCGGGGCTCGTGCGGTCGGGCAGTGTCTGCTCGAAGTGGTCGGCGGGGGTGAGGGCGAGCTCCTCGCACGCGGTCTGCCAGCCCGCCGCGATCTTGCGGGAGGTGGGGGAATGGCGCGAGAGGATCAGCCCCACCTTGCGGTGGCCGAGGGTCGCGAGGTGCCGGGCCGCGAGCAGGGCCCCGAGCGCGTGGTCGGTCGTCACCGACTCCATCGGGATGCCGCCCGCCCCGGGCACCGCGTCGCGTTCGACGAGGACGCTCGGCACGGGGCAGTCGGCCAGCCAGCGCATGACGTCGCCGGCGTGGGCGGTGTCGGTGTTCGGCGCGACGATCAGCCCGCGGACGTCGCCGCTCGCGACGAGGCGGTCGAGCACGGGACGTTCGTCCTGCAGCTCGTACGAGGCTCCGCGCAGCAGCGTCGTGTAGCCGAGGCGTTGCGCCGCCGTCTCCATCCCCCGCACGACCCCCGGCCAGTAGTAGGCGAGAGAGGGGACGAGGACGGCGATCGATCCGGCCTGCGTCTCGTCGGCGGAGGGCTCGGGGCGCGCCGGTGTGCTCTCTCCGGCCACGGCCCCGCCGTGCACCCGACGCAGCACCCCCTCCTTCTCGAGCTGGGCGAGGTCGCGGCGCAACGTCACCGTGGCGACCCCCAGGTCTTCGGTGAGCTGTGAGATGCGCACGGCGCCGTCGCTGTGCAGCGTGCTCAGGATGTGGGCGCGGCGTTCCGCGGCCAGGGGCTGATGCCCGGTGGTGTCGGTCATGGGAGGTCCTCGATCGGTGTGTCCAGTTCTACCGTGAGCCGGAGCTGTGTGCGGGATGCCAGGGGAAGGGCGAGGCGCGTGAGTCGCTCGCCCCACACCTCGGTGAGCATCGGATCGTCGAGGTCCCGCACCTCCTCGGTCGCCTCGACGTCACTCGGCCATCGCAGACGGACCGGGCGTGCTCCCCCGATCGGAGTGACGCGCGCACCGCCCGATTCGAGCCGGACAGCGCCCGCGACGAGCACGTGGAGCACCGTGTCGGTGCCGGTGGGAGCGCCGTCGGCGAAGACCCATGCGTCGGCGATCTCGACGCGATGCTGCGTGCGATCGAGCGTCGCGCGCCGCCGCCACGACGCGAGGCCGGCTTCGGGGTAGGCGTCCGCGAGCTCGAGCGAGAACGTCGTCCGCGCGTCGCCGATCTCGGCCGCGGCACCGCGCGCAGCGGCATCCCTCCCCGCCGGTTGCGTGCGCCCGCGCACGACGGGCACGTTGTGCCATCCGCTCTGCATGGTCCAGATGTCGTAGCGGTCGGGGCCGAAGGTGGCGGCGGTGTAGGTGGGTCGACCGGCGTCGACGATCACCGGCACGCCGTCGACGGCGACGAGGAACGAGCCGACGTCGTTGTGGTTGTGGTGCTCGGCGTTGTGACCGCCCTTCGCGACCAGCGCGAGGCCGGCGGAGGAGCCTTCCGCCTCGCGCGCGAGCACCACTTCGGTCGAGGGCAGCCACACGTCGCGCGGAAGGGGAGGGGCGCCGGCGGAGGCCGTCACCCAGGCGGCATCGGTGAGACCGCGCAGCAGCCGGCCGAGGCCCTCGCGCTCCGTCGCGGCGGGTGATCCCGGATGCCGGTGGCTTTCGGCCAGGGCGGCGGCGTCGTCATCGCCGTAGCGTCGGGCGGCCCGCTGCAGGGCGTGCCAGGGCTGATCGGCGGGCGGCCGGGCCTGGCCGTCGGCGTGGTTGACGAACCAGTCGCCGCCGAGGTGCGAGCGGTGGGGGAAGGCCACGGTCTCGCGCAGCGAGGCGATGCCCGTCGCGTCGACGGCGCCGGCCGTCGCGTGGGCGAGCACGTCGAGTGCCTCGAGAGCGCGGCACGCTCCGTTCCACCAGTACGCGTACCCCTCGTCGATCGCGCCGTCGGCGGGCAGGGCGGCGACGTACCGGTCGAGTCCCTCGACGGCGAGGCCGACGACCCGGTCGCGCTCCTCGGTCTCGGCGGGGGCGTCGAGCAGGCGCAGGGCGGCGACGACGACGTTGCCGTGGATCCAGGGGTTCCAGTTGTGGACGTCGCCGTCGAGGCCGATCCAGTGCCAGTCGCGTCGTCGCTGGAACGGCTCGAAGACGCGCACGCGCGCCTCGTGGCGGATCCGGGCGCGGATGCCGGGGGCACGGTCGTCGAGGGCGGCTCCGAGGAGGTGGTCGATCCACGCGAGTTGAGCCACGGCCTCGCCCGCGCCGAGGTCGACGAACGGGTCCGTCACGGTCGCGAGTACCGACCCGTGCACCCGTCGGGTGTCGTCGTGGGCGGGCCAGCACCACGAGCTCTGCTCGCACAGCAGCACCACGCCGTCCACGACCTCGTCGATCGCGTCGTCGTCGAGGGTGACCGCCGCGGCCACCGCGGCGCGGCTGAGGCGCCGTTGGCGCGCGAAGGCGGCGTCCTCCCATGCGGTGCGGTCGCCGTCGCGGTGGACGCGCGCCGCGTCGCTCGCGCGGGGCTGCGGCCAGGGCGTGGCGCGCTCGGCGTGGGCGCGGGTCAGGATCCGGTCCGCGGCGGCCCCGTCGACCGTGCCGCGCTCGCGGTCCCAGACGGCGCGGACGTATGCCGGCGGGACGGGGAGGGCGTCATCGGGGGTGACCAGTTCGGCGCTCTCGACGACCGCGGCGAGCGGGCCGCGGAACGCGGCGGTGGGGAACGGCATCGGTCTCCTTCAAGCGGGGTGCATCGCTTAAACGATCATAAACGATCATTAGGATTCAGAAAAGATGTTGCTGTGTTGTTTTCTGATTGATACGCTCGCACTCGTTCACCCCATGAATCGGGTGGACGGACGGCCTTCGAAGGAGAACCCGTGGCGACTTCCGCTCTTCCCCGCCTCGCCGGTGGGCGGCGCAGCGACTGGCTCGCCGTCGCCGACGCCCTGCTCGACGCGGCGTTGCGGCACGCGAGCCCCGGGCGCGGGCGCATCGTGTTCCCGGGCGCCGAGGGGGGCTACGGTGCGGCTGTCGACGGCCTCGAGGGCTTCGCCCGCGTCTTCCTCCTCGCCGGGTTCCGCATCGCCGGGGCGCGCGGGCAGGACGTCGACGAGCTGATCGCCTTCTTCGCCGAGGGCGTGCGGACAGGGGTCGACCCCGACGCGGCCGACCGGTGGGTGCGGATGGACGAGCACGCGCAGGCCAAGGTGGAAGCCGCGTCGCTCGCCCTCGCCCTCGATCTGACGCGGGAGTGGATCTGGGACACCCTCGACGCACGCACGAGAGATCGAGTCATCGCCTACCTGGCCCCGGTCGTGGGCGACGAGACCTACCCGCAGACGAACTGGGTGTGGTTCCGCATCGTCGTGCAGACGTTCCTCCGCTCGGTCGGCGGGCCCTGGTCGGCCGCCGACATCGTCGCGGATCTCGCCCGCCACGATTCCTTCGTCCGCGAGGACGGATGGCTCTCCGACGGCGACGAGCGCGCCTTCGACCACTATGTCGGCTGGGCGTTGCACGTCTACCCCGTGCTCTGGCCCCGCATGACGGGGGCGGCCGACCTGGCCGGCGAGCGTCGGGCGCTCGACGTCGCACGGCTGGACCGGTTCCTCCTCGATGCGGTGCACCTCGTCGGAAGCGACGGATCGCCCCTGCTGCAGGGCCGCAGCCTCATCTACCGCTTCGCCGCCGCAGCGCCGTTCTGGGCGGGGGCCGTCGCGGGCGTCCCGTCGCTCGGCGCGGGGCGTCTGCGTCACGCGGCCGGTGCGATCGTCGACCACTTCGTCGCCCGTGGCGCACCCGACGGCGACCACCTGCTGACGCTCGGATGGCACCACGAGTGGCCGGTTCTCGCTCAGTCGTACTCCGGTCCCGGATCGCCCTACTGGGCGGTCAAGGGACTGATGGGCATCATGCTCCCCGCCGATCACGACGTCTGGGCGGCTCCCGACGAGCCCCTGCCGATCTCTGAGGCCGACGACCTCCGCGCCGTCGTCGCCGCGGGCTGGATCGTGTCGGCCACGCGCGCCGACGGCATCGTGCGCGTCATCAACCACGGCACCGACAAGGCACGCCCCGGAACGCGCACGGCGGACTCCCCGCTCTATGCGCGCATCGGCTACTCCACGGCAACGGCCCCGCTGCTCGACGACCTCGCGTGGAGCGACCCGCTCGAGCAGGCCGTCGTCCTCGTCGACGCCGCGGGACGCGCCACGCATCGCACCGCCCTCGAGCCGCTCGGCGCGACGGTGCACGAGGGCGTCGGCGTCGCCGCGTCGGCATCCGACGTGCACCTCATCGACGTCACCCCCACGACGCACCGCCACGGTGCCGGCCTCGCGGGCGCGGCGCAGTCCCTCGGGCGGATGACGGTGACCTCGCTCGCGCGGGGCGCGTGGGAGGTGCGCATCGCGCGACTCGATCACGTCGCTCCGGGCGTCGACCTCGACGCGCTGCGCGTGCGGATGGGCGGGTGGGCGCTCGCGGGTGTCGAGCCCGCGCACGCGACCTCGACGGGCGCGGCCGAGGCGCGCGCGGACGGCCGGGTGTCCGGCATCCGGGCCCTCACCCCCGAGGCCACCTCGCGCGTGACGGTCCGTCGTGGGGCCAGCCCGCTCGGGGAGACGGCCGCCATCCCCGTCCTGACCTGGGACGCCGCGGTCGGGGTGCCGTTCGCGGCGCTCGTGACCCTGAGGGGCGACACGACCGCCGAGGCGGCCGAGCCGCGGCTCGCGATCGAAGGCGCGGGCGAGGACACCGTCGTCGACGTGACCTGGCCCGACGGCCGGCGCACGCGCACCCCTCTCACAGACTCCGGAGCCCCGCGCGGGGCGCACCGGCACTCTCGGGCCCGAAGCGGTGCCCGGCACGCAATCGCAAAGGAGCAGCACGCATGAAGCGCAAGATCGTCGTCGCGACCGGGGTGGGCATCGTCGCCGCTCTGTCGTTGACCGCCTGCAGCGGCGGATCGTCGGAGGCCCCCGCCCAGAGCGGCCCCGTCACGCTGTCGATGTCGGGGTGGAGCCTCAGCACGACGCCCGAGTTCCAGGCCCTCGCCGACAAGTTCCACGAAGAGAACCCCGACATCACCGTCGAGGTCAAGGAGTACGACTCCGCCAACTACGACACGCTGATGACGGCCGACCTCGCCGCCGGTTCGGGTCCCGACATCGTCACCCAGAAGAACCTCAAGACCTTCATCACCTACCAGGCCGGTGGACAGCTCGCCGACGTCTCCGACGTCGAGCTGCCCGGTGACATCGGCGGGGCGCAGGCGTTCGAGGTCGACGGCGCGACCTGGGCCGTGCCCTACCGCCAGGACTCGTGGGTGCTGTTCTACAACAAGGACCTCTTCACCCAGGCGGGCGTCGCCGAGCCCGACGGCTCGTGGACGTGGGACGACTACGAGAAGGCCGCCGAGCAGCTGACCTCGAAGCTCGGCGCCGCCGGCTCCGCCGCCCTCGGCACCTACCAGCACAGCTGGCAGTCGACCGTCCAGGGCTTCGCGAACGCGCAGTCGCCCGATGTCGACATCCTCTCGGGCGACTACGGCTACCTGAAGCCGTACTACGAGCGTTCGCTCGGCCTGCAGTCGACCGGCGCGCAGGTGGAGTACAACACCGTCACCGCCAACAAGCTCACCTACCAGGCCGAGTTCGGCAAGCAGCAGGCCGCGATGATGCCCATGGGCACCTGGTACGTCGCGACCCTCATCGCTCAGCAGGCCAAGGGCGAGGCGGACCCGTTCTCGTGGGGCTTCGCCCCCATCCCGCAGTACGACTCCTCCACCACGGGCGAGTCGGAGACCCCCGTCACGTTCGGCGACCCCACCGGCTTCGCGATCAACAAGGCGGCGGATGCCACGAAGCTCGCCGCCGCGAAGAAGTTCCTCGCCTTCGCTGCCGGCGAGGAAGGCGCGCAGGTGCTCGCGGGCCTGGGCATCACGCCGGCGCTGACGAGCTCGAGCGTCGCCGACACGTACTTCGCCGTCGCCGGGGCGCCCACCGACGAGCTGTCGAAGTTCGCCTGGTCGACGCACGAGACCAAGCCGGAGAACCCCACCTCGGCGAAGACCGCCGCTGTGCAGAACATCCTGCTCGACCTGCACACCGCCGTGATGTCGGGATCGACCTCGATCGACGACGCCATCACCACCGCCGAGAACCGCGTCAAGAGCGAGGTCGGCGTCGGCTGACCCCGCAGGTCGGTGACCGGCCCGGATCCCTCCGGGCCGGTCACCCCTCACGATCTGGAGACACCATGGCGACCATCGCCGACACGCGCCCCCGGGCGTCGAAGACCGAGCCGAGCCGGCCCCGCCGCCGCTCGCGTCTGACGCTGCGCAGCACCCTCATCGGGTGGAGCTTCATCCTCCCCAACTTCCTGGGCTTCGCGGCCCTGACGCTCGTCCCCGTCGTCGTGCTGTTCTACATGTCGATGACGAACTGGAACGTCTTCGGTTCGTCGGCGTTCGTCGGCATCGCCAACTTCCAACGGCTCATCGGCGACGGCAGCTTCCGCATCGCTCTGCTGAACACGCTCTACTACGCGGCGCTGCACATCCCGCTGACGATGATCGTCGCGTTGGGCCTCGCCCTGCTGCTGAACAACAAGCTGCGCGGGGTGGCGTTCTTCCGCACCGCGGCCTTCTTCCCCTACATCACCTCGATCGTGGCGATCGCGGTGGTGTGGAACCTGCTCTTCAGCCCCGAGTACGGGCCCATCAACGAGATCCTTCGCTTCTTCGGCCTGCAGAACCCGCCGGGATGGCTCACCTCCTCGGAATGGGCGATGCCCGCCGTCGTCATCATCAGCACGTGGCGCGACATGGGCTACTACATGATCCTGTTCCTCGCCGGGCTCCAGACCGTGCCCCGCGAGCTGCATGAGGCGGCCCGCGTCGACGGCGCCAACGTCTGGCAGCGCTTCGTGAACGTCACCCTGCCGTGCCTGCGTCCGACGACGTTCTTCGTGACCGTGATGCTCACGATCAACTCGTTCAAGATCTTCGACCTCATCCTCGTCATGACGCAGGGCGGCCCCGGGCAGTCGACGCTCGTGCTGTCGCAGTTCATCTACCAGAAGGGCTTCCAGGAGAACCAGTTCGGCTACGCCTCGGCGGCATCCATCGTGCTGTTCCTCCTGTGCATCGTCGTGACGCTCGTGCAGTTCTTCATCAACAAGAAGCGGGACGCCTGATGACCGATCTCCTCGTTCCCGACGCCACCCGCACGCTCGTCACCGCGGGGGCCACGCCGCCGCGCCGTCGACCCGTCGCCGGTGCCCACCCCGCCCGCCGCGTGGGACGCATCGTCGGCTACGCCGTGATGATCGTCGCGGCCGCGGCCCTCCTGCTGCCGTTCTTCTGGATGATCATGAGCTCGCTCAAGACGCCGAACGACGTCTTCAGCGCCCCCGTGAAGTGGTTCCCCGAGACGTGGGTGTGGAGCAACTACATCGACATCTGGACGCAGTCCGGCATGCTCACGTGGATCCGCAACACGCTGCTCCTGGCCGTGGTGGTCACTTTCCTCCAGGTGCTCACCGGCTCCTTCGCCGCGTACGGGTTCTCGCGGATGCGCTTCCCGGGCCGCGATGTGCTGTTCCTCGTCTACATCGGGACCATCGCCGTCCCGTGGCAGTCGTACATGATCCCGCAGTTCATCCTGCTGTCGAACCTGAAGGTGTCGAACACCCTCTGGGCGATCATCCTCATCCAGGCCTTCGGCGCGTTCGGGGTGTTCCTGATGAAGCAGTACTACGACACGATCCCCGAAGACCTCTCCGAAGCCGCCCGCCTCGACGGGCTCAGCGAGTACGGGATCTGGGCGCGGATCATGCTGCCGCTGTCGGTCCCCGCGATCGCGAGCCTCACGCTGCTGACGTTCGTGAACACCTGGAACGACTACCTCGGACCCCTCATCTATCTGCGCAACCCCGACCTCTGGACCATCCAGCTGGGGCTGCAGAGCTTCGTCAGCACGCTGTACGACGCCAACTACGCCCTGCTGTTCGCGGGTCTGACGATGTCGGTCGTGCCGATCGCGATCGTGTTCCTCTTCGGACAGAAGTACTTCGTCGAGGGCATCGCGACGAGCGGGATGAAGGGCTGATCATGCGCCGCATCTCCCACGACACCTACGCGAGCGTGTTCTCGACGGTCTACCTCGGGCTCATGGTGAACGTCCTCCTGCTCGTCACCTGCGCGCCGCTGGTGCTCCTGCTGCTCACCACCGATCCCGCGCAGACGTGGCCGCTCCTGCTCATCGCCCTGCCGCTGTGCGCCCCCGCGCTCGCCGGCGCCCTCACCGCCTTCCGCGCGCACGGGATGGGCGAGGGGCGGGTCGTCCGCGCCTTCTTCGCCGGCTGGCGGCGGACGCTGCGCAAGGCGCTCGTCGTCGGTGCGCTGGCGTCGGCCGTCCTCGCGATCGTGCTCGTCGACGTGCGCGCCGTGTCGGCGGCATCCTGGGCCGTCATCGTTGTGCCGCTGTGCGGCACGGTCGCGCTGCTGGTCGTGGCCACCGCGCCGGTCGCGCTCACCGCGCTGGTCGAGGCTCCGGGGACGCCGCTGCGAGTCCTGCTGTCCACGGCTGCCGTGCTGGCCGTCCGTCGCTGGTACCTGAGCCTGGTCAGCGTGCTGGTGCTGGCGGGTCAGGCCGTGCTGTTCACCACCTCGCCCGCGTTGGCGCTGGGCCTGACCGCCGCGCCCGCCCTCTACCTCGTGTGGGCGAACGCCCGCTTCAGCCTCCGCCCCGTGCTTCCGGCCGACTCCTCGGTCGCCGCCGTCTGAACCGAAGGACTTTCCCCCGCATGACCACTTCCCCTCCGACCGCTGCGGCCGCCGCGCGCGTCGACACCCCTCGAGCCGCCGTCGACCGCGCCCTCGCGCAGGTGTTCGACACCGTCCGTGCGAACATCGAGGCGTTCGGCATCCGTTACCCCGACGACACCACCCGCGCCAACCGCTATCCGCTGCGTCCGGCCGTCCCCGGCTTCGCCGAGGGGGAGAACCGCGGCTGGACGACCAGTTTCTGGCCCGGCATGCAGTGGATCGCGTGGGAGCTGACCGGCGACGAGGCGTTCCGCGACGCCGCCCTGGCGCACGCCGCCGACTTCGGACGCCGCGTGCGCGGGGAACGCGACCTCGACACGCACGACCTGGGCTTCCTCTACACGCTGTCGTGCGTCGCGCCCTGGCGCCTGCTCGGCGACGACGAGGCCCGCGCGAGCGCTCTCGCCGCGGCCGACCACCTCATGACCCGCTACCTGCCGTCGGCGGGGATCATCCAGGCGTGGGGCGACCTCGCCGATCCCGCGCAGCGGGGGCGCACGATCATCGACAGCCTCATGAACATGCCGCTGCTGACGTGGGCGGCCGAGCAGACCGGCGACGCGCGCTACAGCGACGTCGTCGCCCGCCACACGGCCGAGCTGCGGCAGCGCATCCTGCGTCCCGACGGCTCGACCTTCCACACCTTCTACTGGGATGCCGAGACCGGCGAGCCCCTGCGCGGCGCCACCGAGCAGGGCGCCTTCGACGACTCGTGCTGGGCGCGCGGACAGGCGTGGGGCATCTACGGGTTCGCGATGAACCACCGGGCGACCGGCGACGCCGCGCTCCTCGACGCCTCGCGCACCTGCGCCGAGTACTTCCTCGCCCACCTCCCCGCCGACGACGTGCCCTACTGGGACCTCGTCTACGGCGACGACGCCGATGCGCCGCGCGACAGCTCCTCGGGCGCGATCGCCGTGTGCGGGCTGTTCGAGCTCGCCGCGGTCGATCCCGAGGGTGCCGAGCGCTGGCGCGCCGCAGCAGAGAGGATCCTGGCCTCCCTCATCGCGCGGTACACCCCGGAGCGGGCCGAGGACGCCGACACGGTGCTGCTGCACAGCGTGTACGACCTGCCGAAGAACGTCGGCGTCGACGAGGGCACCCTGTGGGGCGACTACTTCTACCTCGAGGCGCTCGCCCGCGCGGCCCGACCCGAGTGGCGGCCCGTGTGGTGAGGCTCGCGCGCGTCGGCGATCGCTCGGCGGCCATCGTGCCGGGCCCTTCGGGCGACCACGTGCTCGACCTCGGCCCGCGCCCCGTCCCCGAGCTGTTCGCCGAGCTCGACGGCATCCGTTCCCTCGTGCAGCGGACGGATGCCGCGACCCTGCCGCGGCTGGATCCCTCGACGCTGCAGGCGCCGGTGGCGCCGCGGACGATGCTCTGCCTCGGCTACAACTACCGCGGGCACGTGCCCGACGGCGTCGACCCCACCGCCGACGACCCGGCCAGTCCCGACGTCTTCGTCAAGACGGCGAACACCTTCGGCGGTCCCAACGACCCCGTGGTGATCCCCGCCGTCGCCGACGACGTCGACTACGAGGGCGAGATCGCCGTCGTGATCGGTCGGCGCGCGCACGCGGTGAGCGTCGACGACGCCCTGTCGTACGTCGCCGGGTACACGCTGCTCAACGACGTCTCCGACCGGTCGTGGCAGCGCAAGCAGAGCCAGTGGGCGCTGGGCAAATGCTTCGACGGCTTCGCCCCGCTGGGGCCGTGGATCGTCACGGCCGACGAGGTCGACCCGCAGAACCTGCTCGTCGAGGTCGTGCGCGACGGCGAGGTCACCGTCTCGCAGTCCACGGCGACGACGATCTTCTCGGTCGCCTTCGTCGTCCATCACCTCAGCCAGGTGCTGACCCTCGAGCCGGGTGACGTCATCTCCACCGGCACGCCGCAGAAGCTCCCCGCCGCGCAGGCGGCGCACCGCCCCCTCGCCCCCGGCGACGCGGTGACCGTGCGCGTGGGCGGCCTCGGCGACCTCACCACCCGTTTCATCGCACCCCCGGGAGAGCCCGCATGATCCTCGACACCTTCCGCCTCGACGGCCGCGTCGCCGTCGTCACCGGCTCGAGCCGCGGGCTCGGGCAGGGCGCCGCCCTCGCGCTCGCCGAGGCCGGCGCCGACCTCGTGCTCATCGACCGGGGCGACGCCGCGCACACCGCCGAGCTGGTCCGCGGGCTCGGGCGTCGTGTGCACACGATCCACCGCGACTTCGTCTCCGCCTCGCGCGACGAACTCGCGGCCGCGATCGACGAGGCCGCCGAGGTGCTCGGGCGCATCGACATCCTCGTGAACAACGCCGGGACGATCCGTCGCGCCCCCGCCGCCGAGCACGGCGCGCAGGACTGGGACGACGTGCTCGCGGTCAACCTCGACGCGGTCTTCCACCTCTCGCAGGCCGCCGGACGACGCATGATCGCGCAAGGGTGGGGCCGCATCGTCAACGTGGCGTCGATGCTGTCGTTCCAGGGCGGCATCCTCGTTCCGGGTTATGCCGCCAGCAAGCACGCCGTGGCGGGACTCACGAAGGCGCTCGCGAACGAGTGGGCGGCCTCCGGCGTCACCGTCAACGCGATCGCGCCGGGCTACATGGCCACCGACAACACCGCCCCCATCCGCGCCGACGCGGATCGCGAGGCCTCGATCCTCGGCCGCATCCCGGCCGGCCGCTGGGGCACGCCCGCCGACCTGCAGGGGGCGTTCGTGTTCCTGGCCTCCGACGCGGCCGCCTACGTCACCGGGGCCGTGATCCCCGTCGACGGCGGGTGGCTCGTGCGGTGACCTGAGCAGCCGTTCCCCCGCGCGACACCCCCCCGCGCTCGACCCGAGCGCCCCGCCCCGCCGCATCCGGCAACGCCCGGCCGGCCCCCGACCCGCCCGGCTCGCCGGGCTCGACCCCAGGAGAACCGCATGACCGCCTCCATCCCCCAGCGCTACGCCACCCACCCCGAGCAGATCCCGAGCATGACCACCGCGCAGCTGCGCGAGCGTTTCCTCATCGACGACGTGTTCGTCGCCGGAGAGGTGCGGCTGACCTACACGCACCACGACCGCATCGTTCTCGGCGGCGCCGTGCCCGCGGGCTCGGAGCTCGCGCTCACCGGCTACCCCGAGATCCGCAGCGAGTACTTCCTCGAGCACCGCGAGATCGGCATCGTCAACGTCGGTGCGCCCGGCACGGTCACAGCCGACGGCGAGGCGTACGAGCTCGTCACGGGCGCGTGCCTGTATCTCGGCCGAGGCGTTCGCGACGTGGTCTTCGCCGACTCCGCGACGGGCGAGGGGGCGCGGTTCTACCTGTTCTCGGCCCCCGCGCACACGGCGTACCCGTCGGCGCTCGTCTCCCCCGGCGAGGGCACGGTGCGCGAGCTCGGCGACCAGGTCAGCAGCAACCGCCGCACCCTCAACCAGTACATCCACGAGAACGGTGTGAAGAGCTGCCAGATCGTCATGGGCGTGACGCAGCTGCATCCCGGGTCGATGTGGAACACCATGCCCGCGCACACCCACGACCGTCGCACCGAGTGCTACCTGTACTTCGACCTCCCCGCCGACGCGCGCGTCGTGCACCTGATGGGCGAGCGCGACGAGACGCGGCACCTCATCGTGGGCGACGAGCAGGCCGTGATCTCGCCGAGCTGGTCGCTGCACTCGGGCGTCGGTACGGCCGCCTACTCCTTCGTGTGGGCCATGGCGGGTGAGAACCAGTCCTTCGACGACATGGATGCCGCCCCCATCACCGACCTGCGCTGATGGTCGCCCCCTCGCCCGTGCTCCTCGCCGTCGGCGAGACGATGGCGATGCTCGCGCCCTCCGACGGGGGAGGGGTCGTGGATGCCGCGACCTTCCTCGTCGACGCGGGAGGCGCGGAGTCCAACGTCGCCGCCCACGCGGCGGCGCTCGGGATGACGGCGCGATGGGCGAGCCGCCTCGGACGCGACGCCCTCGGCGACCGTGTACTGCGGCAGGTCTCGGCGCGCGGGGTCGACACCACGGGCGTGGTGCGCGATGCGCGGCATCCGACCGGGCTCTACATCAAGGACCCCGGACGGGGGGTGCGGTACTACCGGGCCGGGTCCGCCGCCTCGCATCTCGCCCCGACGGATGCCGATTCCCTCGCGCTCGACGACGTCGACGTGCTGCACGTCTCGGGCATCACCGCCGCCCTCTCCGCCTCGGCGCGCGCCTTCCTCGACGCGGCCATCACGCGCGCCCGCGCGGTCGGCGTCGCGGTGAGCTTCGACGTGAACCACCGGGCGGCGCTGTGGCCCGCGGCGGAGGCGGGTGCCGTGCTCGCCGCCCTCGCGGCCCGCGCCGACGTCGTCTTCGTCGGTCGCGATGAGGCCGAGACGCTGTGGGCGACCCCGACCGACGGCGACGTGCGCGCCCTCCTGCCCGCGGTGGCCGAACTTGTCGTCAAAGACGGTGACGTCGGGGCCACTGTCTTCGAGTCGGAGCGGCGCACCTTCGTACCCGCGCTGCGCGTCGAGGTGCTCGATGCGGTCGGGGCCGGTGACGCCTTCGCCGGGGGCTACCTCGCCGCGCGCGCCCGCGGACTCGACGCCTCCGCCCGACTCGCGGCCGGACACGAACGCGCCGCCCTCACCCTCCGCACCTACGGCGACTCGATCCACGACACGGCCGCACTCCCGACCCCGCACCTCGACAGGACCTCCGCATGACGCCTCCCGATGCCACCGCCGCGTGGTTCGACGACACTCTCGCCTCCGCTCCGCTCATGGCGATCCTGCGCGGCATGGGGCGGGAGCGCTCGCTCGCGCTCGCCGCGACGGCGTGGGACCTCGGCATCGACAACGTCGAGGTTCCCCTGCAGACCCCGACCGACGAGGAAGCCCTCCGCGCGGTGTGCGCCGCGGGGGCCGAGCGCGACCGGATCGTCTGCGCCGGAACGATCGTCGACCCCGCCCAGGTGCCGATCGCCGTGGCGGCCGGTGCGCGCTATCTCGTCTCGCCCGGACTCGATCCCGCCGTGGTCGCCGCGGCCCGCTCGCACGGCATCCCGATCCTCCCCGGCGTGGCGACGCCGAGCGAGGTGCAGCTCGCCGTCTCACTCGGGTTGCGCTGGCTCAAGGCGTTCCCGGCGACGTGGCTCGGGCCGGCGTGGTTCCGCGTGATCCGCGGCCCGTTCCCCGACGTGCGGTTCGTCGCGACCGGCGGCCTCGACGCGGGCAACGTGTCGGACTTCCTGGATGCCGGGGTGCGCGTCGCCGCGGTCGGCTCGGCTCTCGAGGACCCCACGCAGCTGCCGCGCCTGGCCGCTCTGCTCTCGCACGCCTGACCCTCCCCGTCGCGTGAGGTGCCAGGAATCGTCGCTCACCGGGCCCGGCGAGCGACGATTCCTGGCACTTCGCGCACATCCGTGCAAGCCCGACCCGCGAGGGCGTCGGCGGGAGAAGATTGACCGTCCGCAACGATCCCACCGAGGAGACCCATGCACGTCAACGCCTACGCGGCGTCGTCCGCGACCTCGCCCCTTGAGCCCACGACCATCGAGCGCCGCGACGTCGGCCCGAAGGACGTCCTGATCGACATCGCCTACGCCGGCATCTGCCACTCCGACATCCACACCATCCGCGGCGAGTGGGGCGACGTGCCCTACCCCCTGACCGTCGGCCACGAGATCGTCGGCACGGTCGCCGAGGTCGGCTCCGAGGTGACCAGCCACAAGGTCGGCGACCGCGTCGGCGTCGGCTGCATGGTCAACTCCTGCCGCGAGTGCGAGAACTGCCTCGCCGGTGAGGAGCAGTACTGCGAGAAGGGCAACATCGGCACGTACGGCGCGAAGGACGTCGACGGCACGATCACCCAGGGCGGCTACAGCGAGAAGATCGTCGTCGACGAGCACTTCGTGCTGCGCGTTCCCGAGTCGATCCCCTACGAGAAGGCCGCCCCGCTGCTGTGCGCCGGCATCACCACCTACTCGCCGCTGAACCACTGGAACGCCGGCCCCGGCAAGAAGGTCGCCGTCGTCGGCCTCGGCGGTCTCGGCCACATGGCCGTCAAGATCGCCCACGCCATGGGCGCCGAGGTCACCGTTCTCTCGCAGACGCTCAGCAAGAAGGACGACGGCCTGAAGATGGGCGCCGACCACTACTACGCGACGAAGGACGAAGAGACCTTCTCGACGCTCAAGAAGCACTTCGACCTCATCATCAACACCGTCAGCGCCCCGCTCGACCTCAAGCAGTACCTGGGCCTGCTCGCCCTGAACGGCACGATGGTCAACGTCGGTGCCCCGCCGGAGCCGCTGCCGATCCAGGTCTTCACGCTGTTCACGAACCGTCGTTCCTTCGCCGGTTCGTC
Organism: Microbacterium galbum; assembly: GCF_032464915.1. Classification (NCBI taxonomy): domain Bacteria; kingdom Bacillati; phylum Actinomycetota; class Actinomycetes; order Micrococcales; family Microbacteriaceae; genus Microbacterium; species Microbacterium galbum. The sequence goes on from NZ_JAWDIS010000001.1 coordinate 1,889,511, forward strand.
GATCGGCGGCATCCGCGAGACCCAGGAGATGCTCGACTTCTGCGCCGAGAACGGCATCGCGCCCGAGACCGAGCTCATCTCGGCCGACCAGATCAACGAGGCCTACGAGCGCGTGCTCAAGAGCGACGTGCGCTACCGCTTCGTCATCGACGCGAAGACCTTCGCCCCCGCGTGACCCTCGCGTCCTGAATCCCGGCTCCGGCCCCGGATGCCACGGCCCCGACGCTCTTCGGAGTGCCGGGGCCGCGGCGTTCTCGGGCTTTCCCTTGCCCCGACGTTCTGCTGAGCGCTTGGGGCCGCGGCATCCTCCGCCGTCCCCCTTCCCCCCCGCTCCGATAAACGCCATTCCTTCGCGTAAACGCGGTGTCGCACCGTGTCTCGTGAGGAACCGCGTTTATCGGCGTGGGTGGGGCCGTGGCCGTCCGCCTCCGCTCTGCCGCGGCGCCCCGCTCTGCCGGGCCCGTGCGCTGCGCGACCCCCGGACACACGAAAGCGGCGCCGCCCCGAGGGGCGACGCCGCTGACGGACCGTGTGGATCAGGCCTGGCCGAGAGCGGCCGACACGACCGCGCGGGCCTCTTCCTGCACCTCGCGCAGGTGCTCTTCGCCGCGCAGCGACTCGGCGTACAGCTTGTAGACGTCTTCGGTGCCGGAGGGACGCGCGGCGAACCACGCCGACTCCGTCTGCACCTTCAGGCCGCCGATCGCGGCGCCGTTGCCGGGCGCGTGCGAGAGCTTCGCGGTGATGGGTTCACCGGCGAGCTCGGTGGCGGTCACGGCATCCGGAGACAGCTTCGACAGGGCCGACTTCTGCGCGGGTGAGGCCGGAGCGTCGACGCGCTGGTAGGCCGAGGCGCCGAACTCGGCCTCGAGCTCGGCGTAGCGCTGCGAGGGCGTCTTGCCGGTGACGGCGAGGATCTCGGCAGCGAGAAGGCAGAGCAGGATGCCGTCTTTGTCGGTGGTCCACACGGTGCCGTCTTTGCGCAGGAACGACGCACCGGCCGACTCCTCACCGCCGAAGGCGACGGAGCCGTCGAGCAGACCCGGGACGAACCACTTGAAGCCCACCGGCACCTCGAGCAGCGTCTTGCCGAGCGAGGCGGCGACGCGGTCGATGATCATCGACGACACGAGGGTCTTGCCCACCGCGGCATCCGTCGGCCAGCCCTCGCGGTGCGAGAAGAGGTAGTCGATCGCGACGGCGAGGTAGTGGTTGGGGTTCATCAGCCCCGCGTCGGGGGTGACGATGCCGTGCCGGTCGGCGTCGGCGTCGTTGCCCGTGAGGATGTCGTACTCGTCGCGCGCGGCGACGAGCGAGGCCATCGCCGAGGGCGACGAGGGATCCATGCGGATCTTCTCGTCCCAGTCGAGCGTCATGAACTTCCACGTCGGGTCGACCTCGGGGTTCACGACGGTGAGGTCGAGGCCGTAGACCTCGGCGATGAGCGCCCAGTACTCGACCGACGCCCCGCCCAGCGGGTCGGCGCCGATGCGCACGCCGGCGCTCTTGATGGCGTCGACGTCGATGATGGATGCCAGATCCCGCACGTACGCGTCACGGAAGTCGTACTGACCGAGGCCGTCGAGGTCGATGTCGGCGTGACGGGTGCGCTGCACGCCGTCGAGGCCCGCGGCGATGAGCTCGTTCGCGCGGTCGGCGATCCAGCCGGTGGCGTCGGTGTCGGCGGGGCCGCCGTGCGGCGGGTTGTACTTGAAGCCGCCGTCGCGGGGCGGGTTGTGCGAGGGGGTCACGACGATGCCGTCCGCCCGGCCCGGATCGTCGGTCGCACGGTCGCGGTTGTACGTGAGGATCGCGTGGCTGAGCGCCGGGGTGGGCACCCACGCGTCGCGGGAGTCGACGCGCACGTCGACGCCGTTTGCGACCAGCACCTCGATGGCGCTGCGTTCCGCCGGCAGCGACAGGCCGTGCGTGTCGCGACCGAGGAACAGGGGGCCGGTGATGCCTTGCGCCGCGCGGTAGTCGACGATCGCCTGGGTGGTGGCGAGGATGTGGTCCTCGTTGAAGCTGGTGCTCAGCGACGATCCCCGGTGACCGCTCGTGCCGAAGGCGACGCGCTGCTCGGGCACCGCGGCATCCGGCTTGCGGTCGTAGTAGGCGGCGATCAGTTCGTCGATGTCGATGAGATCGGATGCCTCGGCGGGCTGTCCTGCGCGACTGCTCATGCGCCCAGTCTGCCCGCTCCCTCCGACATGCGCACACGCCGTTGCGCATTCACGGCGAATCCGTCGTCGTGCGGCGCCCCCGCCGGCCACGAAGAGAGGCCGTGCGTCGCCGGTCTAGGCTGTACGCCGTGCTGCCCGACACAGAGACCGTGCCCGCCCGCCGTACCTACAGCTACCTGGGACCCGCCGGCACGTTCACCGAAGCCGCGCTCGCGCAGGTTCCCGAGGCCCGCGACCAGGTCTGGCGGCCCGTGCGCAACGTCGGCGAGGCGCTGGCCGACGTCGTCGAGGGGCGCTCGGATGCCGCGATGATCGCGATCGAGAACTCCGTCGACGGCGGAGTGTCGACCGCGCAGGACGCCCTGGCGACGGTCCCGGGTCTGCGCATCGTGGGCGAGTACCTCGTGCCCGTGAACTTCGTGCTCGTGGGACGGCCCGGAGCGACCCTCGCCGATGTGTCGCTCATCGCCGCGCACCCCGTCGCCTACGGGCAGTGCCTCGGCTGGCTGAGCCGGAACGTCCCCGCGCACGCCCACCTTCCCGCCGAGAGCAACGTCGCCAGCGCCCTCGGTGTGCTCGACGGCACGAGCGCCGCAGACGCCGCGATCGCCGCACCCGGCATCGTCGCGCACCACGACCTGACGGTCCTCGCCGAGGGCATCGGCGACAACCCCAACGCCGTCACGCGCTTCGTGCTCGTCAGCCGCACCGTGGCTCCCGCGCCCCCGACCGGCGCCGACAAGACCTCGCTCATCGTCGAGCTCCCCGAAGACCACCCCGGTGCCCTGCTCGAGCTGCTCGAGCAGTTCGCCACCCGGGGCATCAACCTCAGCCTGCTGGCATCCCGGCCCATCGGCGACGCCCTCGGCCGCTACCGCTTCGTCATCGACGCGGACGGCCACGTGCACGACGAGCGCATGGCCGACGCGCTGCTGGGGTTGCGGCGCTTCAGCCCGAAGGTCATCTTCCTGGGCTCGTACGCGCGGGCCGACCGCGCGATCGTCCGCTACCCGCCCCGTTACGGCGACGACGTGTTCGTCGAGGCGCGCGATTGGCTGCGCGGCCTGCTGAGCGGCGAGCCCGAGACCTGAGCGCCGTAGGCGGGCTCAGCCCGCTCGCATCTCGCGGTCTCGCTGAGCCCGAGCCTCCTCGCAGGAGCAAAGGTCCCGGAGCCTGTTGGAGGGCCCGGGACCCGCGGTTACTCCGGTGGCTTCGACTGGCTCAGCCACCTCAGCGTCATGCTGCGATCGCCGCCGGCGCCGCGATCAGCTCGAGCGTCTGCGCCCGGCCCTCCGACCCCTCGCCGTCGTACGCACCCGCGACCGGCGAGACCATGATCTCGTCGACGCCGTGCTGCGCGGCGAACGCGGCGAGCTGACCCTGCACCTCGGCTCCGGTTCCGACGAACCACTTCTGCCGCGTCGAGGCCATGATCGACTCCGCCATCGCGTCGAACGGATCGGCTTTCGCCTGCTCGACCGTCTCGAGCGGCACGAGCGGCTTGTTCGTGCGCAGGCGCGCCATCATGCGCAGCTGCGGCACGGCCCGCTCTTCGGCCTCGTCGGCCGTGGGCGCCGCCACGACGTTCGCGGTGACGAACGTGCGGGGACCCTCTCCGGACTCGTTGGGCACGAACTGGTCGCGGTACAGGTGCAGCGCCCGGTCCAGCCCCTCGCCGGCGAAGTGGTTCGCGAACACATACGGCAGACCGAACGACGCCGCGAGCTGAGCGGAGTAGTCGCTCGATCCCAGCAGCCACACCTGCGGCACCCCGGATGCCGAGGGCGTGGCCTTCACCTGGTACTCGCTGCCGGAGGTGAAGCGCACGGTCGCTCCGTCGGGGGACGTGAGCGCCATGATGTCGGTGACGTGGTCGGGGAAGCGCGAGACGTCGCTCGTGGTTCCCGAGCGGTTCAGCAGCTGCGTGATGACCGGGTCGCTGCCCGGCGCACGGCCGATACCGAGGTCGATGCGGCCGGGGGCGAGCGCCTCGAGCGCCGCGAACTGCTCGGCGACGATGAGCGGCGAGTGATTCGGCAGCATGACGCCGCCCGACCCCACGCGGATGCGGCTCGTGCGCGCGGCGGCAGCGGCGATGAGGACCGGGGGAGTGGTGGATGCCACGGAGGGCATGTTGTGGTGCTCGGCGAACCAGTAGCGGCGGTAGCCGAGGCGGTCGGCGCGCTCGACGAGATCGAGGGCCGCGCTCACCGCCTGCGCGCTGGTCTGCCCGTGACGCACGGGCACGAGGTCGAGAACGGAGAGGGAGGGGATCGCGTCGTTCACCCTCAGCTCAACGCGCATCGGGTGGAGCGTATTCCGCTTCCGCGAGCGCGCAACCCCCGTGACCGACGGGCCGGGGCGTTCCTAGGGTGCCGCGCATGAGCGATGAAGTCCCAGTGATGCGCACGGTGATGGCCGTCGACGACGCGACGTTCTCGCTCGCGCCCGGACAGGATGTGGCCGACCTCGAGCGACGGATCGAATCCGCCGTGCATGACGGGGGGCGGTTCGAGCGCTTCACCGTGGCGGGCGACCGAGACGTCCACGTGTTGTTCACCGCTCACACGCGCGTCGTGCTCTGGGGTGAGGAGACTCCGGGAGAGACGGCGACGATCGAGCCCGTGTCGGTCGAATGGGAAGAGGGCTGAGGAGCCGGCATCCATCCCCAGCTTTCTCCCAGGAAGAATTCCGTGACGAATCCTCTCCGCCGCGCGTCTCACCTATGACATCGCGGGACACACGGTCCCGGAACGACGGAAGGAAGCGAACATGGCTGAGAGCACCACCACCGCCACCCCCACCCCCGCCACGAAGGACGGCGGCTCGACCGTCATCGTCGACGCCGTCGTCGCCAAGGTCGCCGGTATCGCCGCGGCCGAGGTCCCCGGCGTCCACGCCCTCGGTGGCGGCGCCGCCCGCGTGATCGGCAACATCCGCCAGGCCGTCGGCGCGAAGGACCACGCGCAGGGCGTGAGCGTCGAGGTGGGCGAGACCGAGGTCGCCGCCGACATCGCGATCCAGGTCGACTACCCCGAGCAGCTGCAGCGCGTGGCCGCGAACGTGCGTTCGGCCGTGCACCAGGCCATCACCGAGCTCGTGGGCATGAAGGTCGCCGAGATCAACGTGACCGTGGTCGACGTCTTCATCCCGGGAGACGACGACGAGGACGACGCCGACGAGCAGCGCGTCAACTGACATCGGCTTTGAAAGGGGCGTCACCGCGAGGTGGCGCCCCTTTCGCGTGCCAGGATGCCGAACCCGGTCGGTGTGGATCATCCTCACCGCGGTGTTCGGCGTCACCATCGCCTCCGGGCTACGCGGGCGGGGCGATCCGGCGATGAGCAGGACGAGGCCGGCGGTGGCGACTCGCGCGGAACGGCGCCCGCGCAGACGTGACCCGCCGGCTCAGCCCCCGTGCCGCACGTGCGCGTAGGCGTCGAGCGCGCGCTTGCGGGTCTCGCCGAGGTCGACCATCGGCGCCGGCGGGTCCTCACCGAGGTACTCCGGCGCCCACTCCCGCACGTAGGCGTCGTGCGGGTCGAACTTCTTGCGCTGCGTCTCGGGGTTGAAGACGCGGAAGTAGGGGGCGGCATCCGCGCCCGATCCCGCGACCCACTGCCAGTTGAAGGGATTGCTCGCGGCATCCGCGTCGACCAGGCAGTCCCAGAACCACTGCTCGCCGTGACGCCAGTCGATCAGCAGATTCTTGATGAGGAAGGATGCCGTGACCATGCGCACGCGGTTGTGCATGACGCCGGTCTTCCACAGCTGACGCATCCCGGCGTCCACGACGGCCACACCGGTGCGTCCCTTCTGCCACGTCTCGAGGTGCGAGCGGTTCAGCTTCGGCCACGGGAAGTCGTCGAAGTTCCGGCGCCAGTTCACGGTGGCGATGTCGGGGGAGTGGTACGTGACGTGCCACGCGAACTCGCGCCAGACGAGCTCGGACAGGAAGCCGCTCGCGCTCTTCGCGTACTCGCCCGAACCCCGGTGCTCGACGGTGTCGTGCCACACCTGATACGGGCTCAACTCGCCCCACCGGAGCCGCGGAGACAGGTTCGAGGTGGCTCCGCCGGCGAATTCGTCGCGGTACTTCGAGTAGTCGCCGAGGTCGTCGTCGAGGAACTCCCTCAGCCGCGCCTTGGCCGCCGGTTCGCCCGGCTCCCATGTCTCGCGCAGGCCCTGGGCCCAGTCGGGCTTCGTCGGCAGCAGGCCCCATGAGGACAGGTCGTCGGAGTCGACGGATGCCGACACCCCGGGTATCTTTCGCGCCTCCGGCATCGGCGGCCTCGGCGCGGGCAGCTTCTGAACGGCGCGCGAGAACGGGCTGTACACGCCGTAGGGCTTGTCGCTCTGCGTGCGAACGGTCCACGGTTCGTAGAGGAGGTTCGCCGCGAACGAGGCCACGGTGACGCCGTCGTCGCGCAGCTTCTCCTTGATACCTGCGTCGATCTCGCGCTCGACCCCGCCGTAACGGCGGTTCCAGAAGACGGCGCCGGCGCCGACCTCGTCGACCACCGCCGGGAGCACCGTCGCCGCCGCCCCCCGGCGCAGCACGAGCGTCGCGCCGCGGTCCTCGAGCCGTTCGGCGAGGGATGCCAACGACCCGTCCAGCCACCACCGCGCCGCCCCGCCGATCTCGCGCACGCCGTCCGATTCCTCGTCGAGCACGTACAGCGCCACGATCGGCTCGTCGCGGTCGAGTGCCGCACGCAGAGCCGGATTGTCGGTCAGGCGGAGGTCGTCACGGAACCACACGATCGAAGGCGTTGCCATTCCCCGACGCTATCCACCCCGGCATCCGCCCCTCCGGGCTTGACACCCGCCCACGCTCCCGAAACCACGCGATCGTGACGAGATCACTCGGGCCGGGACCGCCGGAGCGTGTGATGTCGCGCGGGCCGTGTGCTCTCGCCGGATGAAGGAGCCGCAGCGCACCGGAACGTCACGCGTCAGATCGAGGAGACGTCGTGCCCCTTCGGCAGCGCCACGATGAGACCGCCCGCCACGATGCGCGTGTAGATTCGCGTCGCTTCGCCGAACTCGTCGCCGTCGAGCTCGATCGGTTGCGCGGGCGCGGTCGCGAGCTCGATGCCCGTGCCCCGCAGGTACCGCACCGAGGAGTCCTTGCGGCGTTCGAGCACGCGCCGGCCGGCGCGGAACCTGCGCAGCACCGAGTTGTCCCACACGATGCTCCGCCACACGCCCAGCCAACCCAGCACTCCGGTCGGCTGCAGCACGGCGACGTCGAGGCGACCGTCGGCGATCGAGGCGTCGGGGATCAGCGCCACTCCGCCCTGCAGGGCGCCGCAGTTCGCGAAGAGCACGCTGTGCACCTTCGCCGAGTGCAGACGGTGACCGTTCAGCTGGTACATCACGCGGAACGGCTTCGCGTTGACCAGGGACCGGGCGGCTCCGTCGACGTAGGCGACCCACCCGACCTGCTTCTTCAGGTCGTCTCGCGTGTTCTGGATCATCGCGGCATCCAGGCCCATGCCGGCCATGACCGAGAACCCGTGCTCCTCGATCTCGCCGTCGGCGCGGCGGATGCGGGCGAGCCCCGTGTCGATCGAGTGGACGTCGCCCTCGAAGGTCGCTCGGATCATGGCGTCGGTGTCGGTCAGCGGGAGGTTGAGGTTGCGGGCGAGGAGATTGCCCGTGCCGCTGGGGACGATCGTGAGGGGGACGCCGGTGGAGGTGAGCGCCTCGGCGACCGCGCGCACGGTGCCGTCGCCGCCGGCCACGAGCACGGCATCCACCTTCTCGTCGAGCGCCGCGCGGGTCGCATCGTCGCCCAGGTCGTCGACGGTCGTCTCGTAGAACAGCGGCTCAGCCCACCCGGCTTCGCCGGCGAGCTCGGCCACCCGGGCGCGCAGCACCTCGGGCTCGACCTTCGTGGGGTTGTAGACGAGGGCGGCACGCTTCTTCTGCGTGGTCTCGGCGTCCATCGGGGCGTCCTCGCCCTCGGCGTCCACGCGCTGGGCCTTGCCGGGGAGCTCGGCCGAGGAGTCGGGGTCGACGTCCTCCGGCTGATGGATGGTGTCGTCGGGCTCCGCGGCGTCCTTGGGGTGCGGGACGTCCTTGCGCGGATGATCGGCCACGTCGTCGCCCAGGCGGGCGGAGTCGAAGTGCTCGTGCGAGCCGTCGGCCGCGGCCGCGTCGGCCTGCACGTCGGCGGGGGCGTCGTCGGGGACGTTCTCGGGGGACTCCGCGTCGTCACGCGGCTCGTCAGGGGCGGCCATGGCATCCACCATAGGACCGCGCGGGCGGGCGGAACCCGCCGAAGAGACGGGGTTGACGGCGGGATGCCGCACGCGCATGTCTCCCTTCGTTCGGCGGAGCGTCGAACGGCGTGAGGCGATGCCGGCACGCTCAGTCGTACCCGCCGGTCGTCGATCGATGCACCCCGCTCGACGCGGAAGGAGCGGTCGAGCGCGACCGTAGGATGGACGCGTGATCGACCTGACTCTGCTGCGTGAAGATCCCGAGCTCGTGAAGCGCTCCCAGATCGCCCGCGGGGAGTCGCCGGATTCGGTGGACGAGGCCCTCGCCGCCGACCGCGACCGCCGCGCCGCCATCACCGCCTTCGAGGAGCTGCGCGCGTCGCAGAACGCCCATGGCAAGCGCGTCGCCCACGCGCCGAAGGACGAGAAGGCCGCGCTCGTCGCCGAGGCCAAGCAGCTCAGCGAGCAGGTCAAGGCTGCACAGCACGCCGTGACCACCGCCGAGGAGGCCGCCGAGGCAGCGCTGTCGAAGATCGAGAACATCGTGCTCGAGGGCGTCCCGGCCGGCGGAGAAGACGACTTCATCACTCTGCGCACGCACGGCGAGGTCCCCTCCTACGACTTCGAACCGCGCGACCACCTCGAGATCGGCGAGCTGCTCGGCGCGATCGACATGGAGCGCGGCACGAAGGTGTCGGGCAGCCGCTTCTACTTCCTCACCGGCATCGGTGCGCGGCTCGAGCTCGCGCTCATGACCCTCGCACTCGATCGGGCTCTGCAGGCGGGCTTCACCCCCATGATCCCGCCGACGCTCGTGCGCCCCGAGGTCATGCGCGGCACCGGCTTCCTCGGCCAGCACGCCGACGAGGTGTACCACCTGCCCAAGGAAGACCTCTACCTCGTCGGTACGAGCGAGGTGCCCCTCGCCGGGTACCACATGGACGAGATCCTCGACCTGGAGCGCGGCGCGAAGCGCTACGCCGGGTGGTCCACCTGCTACCGCAGCGAGGCGGGCTCCTACGGCAAGGACACCCGCGGCATCATCCGCGTGCACCAGTTCAACAAGCTCGAGATGTTCGTCTACACCGACCCGGCGGATGCCGAGGCCGAGCACGACCGTCTCGTCGCCATGCAGGAGGGCATGCTGCAGGACCTGGGGCTCGCCTACCGCGTGATCGACGTGGCCGCCGGCGACCTCGGATCCAGCGCGGCGCGCAAGTTCGACATCGAGGCCTGGGTCCCCACGCAGGGCGCCTACCGCGAGCTCACGAGCACCTCCAACTGCACGACGTACCAGGCCCGGCGCCTCGAGACCCGGTTCCGTCCCGCCGACGGCGGGAAGACGCAGCCGGTCGCGACCCTCAACGGCACGCTCGCCACCACGCGGTGGATCGTCGCCCTGCTCGAGACCCACCAGCGTGAAGACGGGTCGGTCCTCGTACCCGAGGTGCTGCGCCCCTATCTCGGCGGCCTCGAGGTCATGGAGCCGATCGCATGACCGACGAGGCCGCCCTGCCCGCCACCGGTGCCGTCGAGAGCGCGCCGAAGCAGGAGGCGGCCGACGTCGTCGCCGACCTGGCCGACGACGCCCGCGCCGGACGCATGCTCATCGCGCTCGACATCGACGGCACCGTGCTGCTCGAAGACGACACGCTCAGTCCCGGAGTCGTCGAGGCCGTCGCCCACGCGCAGGCGGCGGGTCACGAGGTCATGCTCGCCACCGGTCGCAGCTGGGACAGCACCCACACGATCATGGATCGCCTCGGCATCCGTCCCGAGTACGCCGTGTGCTCCAACGGCGCGATCGTCATGCGACGCGACGGCGATGACGGCGACTACGTCCGCGCCCACGTCGAGACCTTCGATCCCTCCGAGGTGCTGACCCTGCTGGGCGAGCACCTCGCGGGCGCGCACTTCCTCGTCGAGCTCCCCGACGGCAAGCGCCTGTTCACCGACTACCTCGACGACTGGAACCTCGAGAAGGCCGACAGGGTCGCGTTCGCCGAGTTGTCGGCGCAGCCCGTGTGCCGTGTGGTCGTGGTGGCCCCCGAGCAGACCGACCAGGACTTCCTCGAGCTCGTCGAGCGCATCGGCCTCACGCAGGTCTCGTACGCGATCGGCTGGACCGCGTGGCTCGACATCGCCCCGAAGGGGGTCGACAAGTCCACGGCCCTCGAACTGGTTCGCGGGTGGCTGGGCATCGCGCCGGAGCGCGTGCTCGTCATGGGCGACGGCCGTAACGACATCGAGATGATGCAGTGGGCGGTCCGCAACGGCGGTCGCGCGATCGCGATGCACCAGGGTCCGCCCGAGGTGCACGCCGCCGCGGGTGAGGTCGGCCTCTCGGTCACCGAGGGCGGCGTCGCCGCGATCCTGCGCGCGTTGTGATCGCGCCCGCCACGCGTTCGCCCTGACGCGCCACGCGAGGTCCCCGAGCCTGTCGAAGAGGCCGGCGCCACGTCCGACACCAGCCGCACGGTGAGGTCCCTGACCCTGTCGAAGGGACCGGCCCACTCCTCAGACGTGCGCCGCGTGTCCGGCGCGCACCGCGCGGTGATCCGCGATCCGCGACGCCTCCCACGCGACCAGCCCCACCGGCGGCAGGAGCAGCAGGGCGACGGCCCACGTGGCTTTGAGTCCGACGCCGTTGTGCGGATCGCGCACCGCGACGACGGCGGCGAGCAGGGATGCCGCGTACACGAGCGCGAACACCGCCAGAACGATCTGCGAAGACAGGGTGGTGACGATCATGGGATGCCTCCTCATCTCAGACGGCCCGGCGGGTCGTGGTGGGCTGATGAGGTCCGGTCTACTCCTGCCCGAGGTGACAGGCGTCCGCCCGAGGCGAATGGATACCCCGGACATAGACGGCGTTCAGCGGCGGAAGGCGCCGCGTCGGGGCGTGGCCGCCCACGCCGTGGCGACCGCCGCATCCAGCACGGCCCGGTCGGCGCGGGCGAGCTCACGGTGCGCGCGCACGAGCGCCGCGCGCGCACCGTCGGCGAACACCGCCGCGTCGCGCGGAGAGGATGCCGCGAGCGAGGCGAGGCATTTCTGCAGGCGCACCTGCACCTCGAGGAGCCCCGCTCCGTCGCGCGCCAGGGGACGGAAAGCGTCGGCGACGAGGTCGGGAAGCTGCGGGGCCGGGACGAACACATGATCGTGATCGATGTCTTCGGCGCGCTCGGTGGTGAGGGCGCGCGAGAACACGCGCTGAAGCGCGGCGATCACGTCGATGGCCGTCCCGGGATCGTTCGTCGCGGGGGAGAGGGCGCGCGTTCCGATCTCCGCGAGCGCGATCACGCCGAACCGCGGATCCTGCTCATACGTCCGGTGGTGCTCCACGCGGAAGGCGCGGACGACCCCGGCGATCACGTCGTGCCCGGGGTCGCCGGTGACGAAGGCGAGGGGCACGCGCGAGTCGGCGGTCCGCCCGGGGGTGGCGCGCACGTGGATCTCGACGTCCGCCTGCCGTGCCAGTCGTTCGAGCCCCGCGACGTCGATGTGGGTGACGTAGCCGACCTCGTCGGCGTGGACGGCGACGGCGTCGACGGGAACCGGCACGGCGGCGCGGGCCCCGAGGGTCGGATACTCGGCGTGGAGTTCGAGCGACAGAGCCGCCGCCTTCTCGACGCGGTCGATGACGTCGGCCATCCGCCCGAATGTCGACAGGTGCGAGATCCACCGCAGCAGCGTCACGACGACGATGGCGATGATCACGAGCGTCGCGACGAAGAGGATGGACCGCCCCTGCTGCTCGTAGTAACCGGTGGAGAGCGCGACGATGCCGACGAGCGAGAAGGCGAACGCCCCCACGAAAGTCGAGACGGCGTTCTGCGAGGTCGGATCGGCGATGAGCAACTGCGTCGACCGTGGCGTCGCGGTCGTGGTCGCCGACGAGAAGGCCGTCACCATGGCGGTCACCGAGAAGGTGCTGACGGTCAGCATCGCCGTCGCGATGATCTGCAGGAGGGAGTCGACGGCGCCGTCGCCCAGCGAGAAGCTGAACGAGAACGGCAGGAGCGGGCCGATGAAACGGGCGGCGAGGGCGACGACGATCGCGATGACCGTGAAGATGGCCGCGCGCACCCACACTCGGCTTCCGAGCCGGAGGAAGAAGGATGCCAGCGCTCCGCGCGTTCTCGTCGCCATGCGTCCGACGCTACCGAGCCCCGGCGTCACACCACGGGGGCTGGACGCCGTCATCGCGGGCGGTCGGTAGACTCGGCTCGTCCAGGAGGGTTGTCCGAGCGGCCGATGGACCTGGTCTTGAAAACCAGTGGGCAGCAATGTCCCGTGGGTTCGAATCCCACACCCTCCGCAACGCGAAACGCGGGCCCCGCAGGGGTCCGCGTTTCGCGTTATGTCCGGCTGAGCGGGAGTCGAACGGGGGTGGGCCCACGCCGCCGGAGCGGGTGAAACGCCCGGTCCTCACGGCATTCACAGCCGTGGATCCCTAGTATTGCTGCGACCTTCGGCTGCCGCGCCGGGGTCGACGTGCTGCCGGGCCGGTGGCATCCGTCGTGAAAGGACCCGAGTGAGCAAGACCACCACCCCGCGCGGTCCGAGGACCGTCGCCCGCCACGGGCGGCTCACCTCGCCCGGTCCGCTCGGCCAGCTGTTCCGCGGTCTCGCCATCGTTCTCGCCGTGCTGCTCGTCTCGGGCGGAACGGTGCTGGCGTACGCCGCGGTCGACCTGACTCGCAGCTTCACCGCCGACGCCGTCGAACTGAAGAACCAGCCCGCGGTACCGCCGGATCTCGGTGAGCTCAAGGGCGGCGTCAACATGCTGCTCATCGGCACCGACGAGTGCGAGCCCGAGTTCGCGGAGCTGTTCGGCGACCGGTGCACCGGCGCCGACTCCGAGGGCAGCCTCAACGACGTCAACATGCTCGTGCACATCTCCGATGCGCCGCGCCGCGTGACCGTCATCTCGTTCCCGCGCGACCTCATGGTGCCGATCCCCTCGTGCACCGACAAAGACGGCGTCGAGCACTCCGCGATGAGCAAGCAGCAGATCAACAGCGCCTTCTCCTACGGCGGCCTGTCATGCGTCGTGGAGACGATCTCCGACCTCAGCGGTCTCGAGATCCCGTTCGCCGCGAAGGTCAGCTTCGGCGGCGTCATCAACATCACGGATGCCATCGGCGGCGTCGACGTGTGCATCGCGAACGGCATCAAAGACCCGTACACGGGAATCGACTGGCCCGCCGGTATGCGCACCGTGGTCGGTCTCGACGCCCTGCAGTTCCTGCGGACCCGTCACGGCGTCGGCGACGGCGGCGACCTCGGCCGCATCTCGAACCAGCAGCAGTACATGTCGCGACTGGCGAACAAGCTGAAGAGCCAGGAAGTGCTCTCGAACCCCGCCACGCTGTACAAGCTGGCCTCCACTGCGCTGCGCAACGTCGATCCCTCGACGTCGCTGACCAACCCGCTGACCCTCGTCCAGATCGCCTCGGCGGTGAAGGACGTGCCCTTCAGCGAGATCGTGTTCATCCAGTACCCGACCTACACCGACCCGTCCGACCCGAACCGCGTCGTCCCCGACCGCGAGGATGCCGACACCTTGTGGGCCGCGCTGGCCGCGAACCAGCCCCTGCAGTTGTCGGGCAACCTCAGCGACGGCGACGGCGTGATCGCCGACGCGAACGCCACGCCGGCCCCGTCCGACACCGCGGCTCCCGCGCCGACCGACGCTGCGAACGACGCCCCGTCGGCGGGTGCCGACGCGACCCCGACCCCGGGGTCGACCCCGGGCACGGTCGTGCTCCCCGAGGGCATCGCGGGTCAGACCGCCGCCCAGGCGACGTGCTCGAACGGCAACGTGCGTCAGTGACGCCCGGCCCCGCTGCCCGGCATCCGGACTTCGGTTTCGGATGCCGGGCGGCATCCGGTTAGTATTGACCGGTGTGCTCGCGCCGCAAGGTTCGATCACCTGGAGACGTCGCATAGTCAGGCCTAGTGCACCACCCTGCTAAGGTGGAGTCCCCGTAAGGGGACCGAGGGTTCAAATCCCTCCGTCTCCGCAGAAAAAGCCCCGGTTCGCCGGGGCTTTTCTCGTTCCGGGTGCCGATGTCGTCGGCGACCGCCGGTCTCACCCGCGCCGCAGCTCCAGGGCGCTGAGCCCCGGCATCCCGAGCCAAGAGCGACCGTCGGGGGCGTCGACGACGGTGAGCAGCACCGCGTCGCAGGAGCGGCATCGCACGACCGCGCCCATCGCGGACGCGTAGACCCAGGCGGTGGCGAGCAGGCCTCGGATGCCGCAGTGCGTGCAGCGCACCTCGGAGCCGCTGGCATCCCACCCCAGGAGATCGTCGAGGCGCCCGGCCAGGGCGTTGCCGTCGAGCACGGTCATCACGAACCTCCGAACCTCTCGGTGCGCACGCGCGACGGCGCGTGTCCCTGCTCGATCAGCCACCCCGCCACAGCCTCGACGAACGGCGTCGGACCGCAGACGAACACGCGTGGCTCCTCCGCCGCGGGGATCACCGCGGCGTGCACCCGATCGGCGGTCAACCGCCCGGGCGGGATCGCCGATGCCGCCGGGGCGCTGCGGGTGTAGACGACCTCGAGGTCGAGGCGGTCGTCGCGCGCCGTGAGCGCCGTCAGTTCGGCGCGGAAGAACATGTCGTCACTCGATCTCACCGAATACAGCAGGCGGAAGGGGGAGGCGTCGGCGCTCTCGGCGTGCGCAGACGCTATCGCGAACAGGGGGACGACCCCCGACCCTCCCGCGATCAGCTGCACCGGTGCGGGGTCGGCCGACGGCGTCCACACGAAGAAGGCGCCGAGCGGGCCGTGCACCTCGATGCGGTCCCCCTCGCGCAGCTCGTGCACGAGGAAGGGAGATACCTCTCCGTCGGGCACCTCGTCGACCGCGAGCGTGATCCGCGTCCCCTCGCCCGAGGAGGCGATCGAGTACGAGCGGCTCGCCTGATAGCCGTCGGGGGCGGTCAGTCTGACGTCGAGGTGCGAACCGGCGTCGTTGCCCGGCCAGGTGGGCACGTCGAGCTCGATGCGCCGCGCGGTCGACGTCTCGGGGCGCGTCGCGACGACGGTGGCCGCGTGCCAGGATGCCGGTCGACGCGTCACCCGTACCGTTCCTCGCGCCAGGGGTCGCCGTGCAGGTGGTACCCGTTCTGCTCCCAGAATCCCGGCTTGTCGGATGCCATGGTGATGAGTCCCTGCACCCACTTCGCGCTCTTCCAGAAGTACAGGTGCGGCACCAGCAGGCGGGCGGGGCCGCCGTGCTCCGGGGTGAGGGGCGCACCGTCGGCCTCGAAGGCGATCCAGCTCTTCCCCCCGAGCAGATCGTCGAGGGCGAGGTTGGTCGTGTAGCCGCCGAAGGAGTGCACCATCACGTAGCGGTGGCTCGTGTCGACCTCGGCGAAGACGCGGTCGAGCGAGACGCCGCGCCAGGGCATGTCGAGCTTCGTCCAGTGCGTGACGCAGTGGATGTCGACCGTGACGTCCTCCATGCCGAGCGCCTGGAACTCCTCCAGGTTCCAGCGATGGACGCCCTTCTCGGTGCCGATCGCGAACTCCCACGCCGCGGCGTCGACCGCGGGGGTCGGCCCCGCCGACAGCACCGGCCAGTCCGACACGAGGGTCTGGCCCGGGGGCAGGCGGGGATCGCGTTCCCGACGACGACCGCCGAAGCCGCGGGTGATGAATGACATGTGCTCCCCCTGCCGATCCCGTGAGGATCACCCTAGCCACGCCGACGGGCTCTCGACAGGGGACGGGCGGCGACGCCAGCCACCGCGGCATCCACCGCGCACCCGCTAGTGTCGTCCCGCGGCGTGCACACGCCGGCATCCTCACCCCCCGGGAGATACGCACATGTCGGTCGGTCTGCTCGCCGTCGTCGATGACATCCTCAGCGCCGCGATGCGCGCGAGCGCCAAGACCGCGGGCGTCGTCATCGACGACGCGGCCGTGACCCCTCAGTACGTGCAGGGATTGTCCCCGGCGCGGGAACTGCCCGTGGTGTGGAAGATCGCGCTGGGCAGCATCATCAACAAGTACGTGATCATCATCCCGATCGCGCTGCTGCTGACCGCCTTCGCACCGTGGGTTCTGCCGTACCTGCTCATCATCGGAGGCTGCTTCCTGTGCTTCGAGGGCGCGGAGAAGGTGCTCGAGTGGTTCGGCGTGAGCCACGGTGAGCACGACTCCGACGAGCCCCGCGACGAGAAGAAGCTCGTGCTGGGCGCCGTGCGCACCGATCTGATCCTCAGCACCGAGATCATGCTGATCGCGTTGTCCAGCCTCGACCCCGGGCTCAGTATCTGGATGACGCTCGCTGCACTCCTCGTCATCGGCCTCGCCATGACGCTCGTCGTCTACGGCGCCGTCGCGCTCCTCGTGAAGGTGGATGACATCGGGCTGCGGTTCATGAAGAGCCCCTCGCGTGCGGTCCGACGCTTCGGGGTGCGGGTCGTGGCATCCATGCCCGCCGTCTTCCGCGTCATCAGCGTCATCGGCACCGTCGCGATGCTGTGGGTCGGCGGGCACCTCGTGCTGCAGAACCTCGAGGAGACGTTCTGGGCGGGCCCCTACGAGCTCGTCCACCTCGTGACGCACGCGATCGAGGCGGCGGGTCCGGTCGTCGTGTGGATCGTGGAGACGGCGATGTCCGCGGTATTCGGGCTGGCGCTCGGGTTGATGATCGTCGGGGTGGTGACGGGGGTGCAGCGGGTCGTGCGCCGCAACGCCTCCGCCGACGCCGGGCACTGATGCTGCGCGCGGGCGCAGGGATCTCCGCTGCAGCCGGTCGCTGATGCGGCGCGTGCCGGTCCAGGGCCGTGGCCGCGGGCGTCGACGATTCGAACGCTTGCGAGTCAGGCGCGGCGGGCCTCGCCGGCTTCGACGGCGCGCTCGATACCGGCGATCAGCTCGGGCCACAGCTCGGGCACGATGAAGTGCCCCATACCGGGGTGCACCTGCACCTCGGCGGAGCGCAGGGCCTCGGCCATGTCGACGGCGGCGCTCCAGTGCAGCACGTCGTCGTCGCGGCCGTGGAACACCAGTGCGGGAACGTCGAGCGCGCGGAGCGCCTCGAGTCGCTCGGGAGCGCGCAGCAGCGCGGACCACTGACGGGAGAAGCCCTCCGGGGCGTAGCCGCGGTCGAACGCCTCGACGGCGGCCCACGTGTTCCATTCGACGTCGAGCGGGTAGCGCTCGCCGGCGGTAGAGGCGGCGAAAGCCCTCGCTCCGGCGCGCACCTCGTCGCGGCTGTAGCGGACCGGTTCCCGCATGAGCTCGGGACGCTCGTCGTGCAGGATGTAGCGCGGGTCGCGGCCCGGGATCGTGGAGAGCAGGCCGAGGCTGTGCACGCGCTGCGGATGCCGGATCGCGGCCATCTGCGCCATCATCCCGCCCATGGAGTGCCCGACGAGGTGCGCCGCGTCGATCCCGAGGTCGTCGAGCACGCGGATGACGTCGTCGCCCATCTCCTCGAGACCGTAGCCGCCGTCGATGTCGTCGGGACCGCCGAAGCGGGCCGACAGGCCGACGTCGCGGTTGTCGAAGCGCACGACGTGGAGGCCGCGTCCCACGAGCGCGGACACGAAGTCGACGTGCCAGGCGATGAGCTGCGCGCCGCCGCCGGCGATCAGCACGACCGTCGGCGCAGAGGGGTCTCCCGCGGTGTCGTAGAAGATCGCGGGGTCGGGGGTGAACGGCATCCGGGGTCCTTCGGGTCGTGTGCGAGCGACGATAGCCCGCGTCAGTGGGGCGACGGTATGGGCGCGGACCCCACCCCGGCGAGGACGGGGATGGATGCCGCGCACGTCGCGCCGAGGTCACGGGACAGGTCCGCGGCGAGGGCGCGGGCGGCCTCGCGGAGCTCGGGCAGCCGCGCCGAGACGTCTTCCGTCGCCCCGACGATGCACGCCGCGGCCGCGACGAGACCAGCGGCGTCGCGGACCGGGGCCGAGACCGACGTGATGCCGAACTCGTCGATCGAGCGCATCGTGAGCGTCCCGTCGGCGCGCACCCGCTCGACGCGGCGCACGAACTGCTCGTACTCCGCAGCGCCGTGGCGCCGAGGGAAGAGCTGCGCGAGCTGGGCCGCATCGAAATCCATCGCGAGCGTGGGGCCGCCGTCGGAACCGACCAGGGGGTGCGGGCGGCCGAGCCAGGGCGCCATGCGCAGTCCCTCCCCGAGCGGCTCGATGTGCTCGACCATCGTGAAGCTGCGCATGCCGGTGAGCGTCGTGACGAAGACGCACGCGCCGACCCGCTCCGCGGTCGCGGCCGTGCGGGCGGGACCGTCGAGCGCGAGGGTCGGGGCGAAGGCGGCACGGTGCCACGCGTGGATCGCGGGATCGACGTGGAGGGCGTCGGTCTCGGCGTCGCGGGCGAGCAGGCCCGTGCGCACGAGAGCGTCGGCCGCTCGACGCGCGCGGTCGAGGCGCAGCCCGATCGCGGAGGCGGCGGCCGTGACGGAACGGGGGGAGTCCGCGATGACCTCCGCCATCCGCACGGCTGCCTCGATCGCCCGGGTCGGCGCGACGGTGGGCCCGTCGCCGCGGGCGGTCGGGGTATCGCGGGCGGGCTCCGGACGGTGCGTCCGCGCGAGCGCCCGCTCGAACGCGTGACGGGCGTCGGTCAACAGGCGGCGGATGCGCGGGCGTGCACGGGCGGCGCGGTACACCGGGAGCGACACCGCGAGAACGGCGACACGACGACCGTCGGGGGCGGTGAGGGCGACGGCGATCTCGACGGCACGGCCGATCTGCGACTCCACGACCACCTCGCCGGCGCCGTCGGGCGACGCCGCCCGCACGAGCGCGCGCCGCGGGTCGTCCACGCGGTCGCCGATCACCGCGGGCACGTGCAGGGTCCACCCCGACGCGACGGTCGCCACGATCCGCGCCCCACCGCTCTCGGGGGCGGCCAGCACGACCGTCTCGGCGGTGTCTTGCGCGAGGCGGTGCAGCTCGAAGTGCACGGTCGGGCCGAGGGCCGCGGCGGCGCGTCCCGACAGCGCGACCGCCCGGGCGCCCACGCCGTACGTGCCGTAGCCGTCGGCCCGCCGGAGGAGTCCCGCGTCGGCGAGCTCGGCGCAGAGGCGCGAGGCGGTGCTGAGCCCGATGCCGGCCGGGCGGGCGATCGCGGCGAGGGAGAGTGGGGCGGTCGGGTCGGCGCGTCCGGCGACCGCACGCAGGACCGCGACGGCCTGCTCGACGCGCGCGGTCACGGCATCCCCTCGTTTCTGCAAAGTGGTCGGCGATGAATTGCTGCTGATGGTGACCGTAACAGGGCCGCGACGAGCGATTCGAATAATTGCCGGTATTCGCCGGGCGCCCGTCCGGCTCTCGGGAGGATCCGTCATGGAGGAATTCGACGTCGCCGTCGTGGGACTCGGCGCGCTCGGCAGCGCGGCCGCGTACCACCTGGCTCGTCAGGGCGTCCGCGTCGTCGCGTTCGAGCAGTTCGAGCTCGGGCACGTGCGTGGCGCCTCGCACGACACCTCGCGCATCGTGCGCACCTCGTACGGATCGGCCGCGTACGTGCGCTTCGCGCAGGCGGCCTATCGCGAGTGGGCGGCGCTGGAGGCGGCCAGCGGCGAACGCCTGCTGACCATCACGGGCGGCGTGGTGTTCATCCCCGACGACGGCCCGTACGACGCGGCCGACTTCGCGCGCAGCCTCTCCGACAGCGGCGTGCCGTTCGAACTGCTCGGCCCCGATGAGGTGCGCGCGCGGTGGCCGCAGTTCGCGGTCCCCGAGGGGGTGACGTGCGTGTACACCCCCGACTCGGGGATCGCCCACGCCGCCCGCACCGTCGCGACCCTGCAGATGCACGCGCGCGTCCTCGGCGCCGATCTGCGCGATCGCACCCGCGTCGATCGCCTCCGCCCCGACGGCGAGGGCGTCGTCGTCTCGACATCCGGCGGCGATGTGCGGGCGCGCCGGGTCGTCGTCGCCGCGGACGCGTGGACGAACGAGCTGCTCGAGCCGCTCGGCATCCGGATCCCGCTCGAGGTGATGCAGGAGCAGGTCAGCTATTTCGCACCCGCCGACCCCGGGGCGTTCGACCCCGATCGCTTCCCGGTGTGGATCTGGGAGGACGAGCAGTGCTTCTACGGGTTCCCGACGTACGGGGAGCCGACCGTCAAGGCCGCGCGCGACGTGTCGGAGAACTGCATGACGCCCGCCGAGCGCACCTTCGTGCCCTCGCCCGAGCGCACCGCGGAGCTGGCGGCCTTCCTCGCCGCGACGATCCCCTCCAGCGGTGAGCTGCTGCGCACGGTCACGTGCCAGTACGCGCTCACGCCCGACCGCCGTTTCGTCATCGGGCCGCTCATCGAGCACCCGGACATCATCGTGGCGCTCGGGGCGGGGCACGCCTTCAAGTTCACACCCGCGATCGGTCTGGCCCTGGCCGAGCTCGCGACGGGTGGCGACACCACCGACGACCTGGCGGCGTTCGCGGTCGACGCGACCGCCGTCCCCGCGATGTGAGGCCGGCATGCAAATACAACGACGCGGCGACGGACACCACGACTGGAGCCTGTACGAGGGGGAGGGTCGGGTCGGCATCGAGTGGTACTTCGCGGATACCACGGCCCTCGGCGCCCACGTGATGCTCTACCACCTGGCCCCCGGTGCGTCCGAGGGCGAGCACCGGCATCTGACCGGGGCGGCGGACAGCTGTTCGGCCGAGAGCAGCGACGAGATGTACATCGTGACGCGCGGCGAGGTCGTGTTCTCGACGGACGGCGACGAGCGCGTGCTCGCGGCGGGGGACGCGGCGTACGCCCCGGCCGGTCTGCGGCACGGCGTGCGCAACGCCTCCGCCGAGCCGGCCGAGCTCGTGCTCGTCTTCGGCCCGCCGCGCGGGGAGGCGGCGGCATGAGGCACAACGCCGACTACGCCCTCGACGACCTCGACGCGGTCCGCGCGCTCGTGGACGAGAACCCCTGGGCCACGCTCGTCAGCCACATCCCGGGGCGCGGGCTCGTGGCATCCCACTACCCGGTGCTCGTCGACGCCACCGCCGACGGCCTCGCCCTCGTGAGCCACGTCGGCCGCCCCGACGAGGCGCTGCACGAGCTCGGCGCCCACGAGGTCCTGGTGATCGTGTCGGGACCCAGCGGGTACGTCTCGCCGAGCTGGTACGATTCCTCGCCCGCCGTGCCCACGTGGAACTTCGTCGTGGCGCACCTGTACGGCATCCCCGAGATCCTGAGCGACGACGAGAACCTCGCCGTGCTCGATCGGCTCGTGACGCGGTTCGAGGCGCCACTGCCGAACCCCTTCCTGATGCACCACAGCCTCGAGAACACGGCGTACGCCGAGCGCATCGTGCACGGAACGGTCGGCTTCCGCCTGCCCGTGACCCGCGTCGAGGCGAAGCAGAAACTCAGTCAGGACAAGCCGGATGCCGTCGTCGACCGCGTGATCGCGGCGCTGCGCGCCCCCGGCCCCTACGCCAACCCGGCCCTGGCTGACCGCATGGATGCCATCCGCCCCCGAGAGGAACAGAACAGACGATGACCGGATTCGTTGGCGTGGACGCCATGGTGCGATGGGTCGCCACGCACGGCGCTGAGCGACTCATGACCGACATGGTCGCCTACCTGGAGGCGGACTACCGCCGGTGGCCGTCGTTCGACAAGGTCGAACGCATGGCCAGCCACACGCCCTTCGGCGTGATCGAGCTCATGCCCATCAGCGACCCCGACACGTACGCGTTCAAGTACGTGAACGGGCACCCGTTCAATCCCGGCCGCGGGTATCAGACCGTGACCGCGTTCGGCGTGCTCGCCGACGTGCACAACGGCTACCCGGTGTTCCTGTCGGAGATGACGCTTCTCACGGCACTACGCACCGCGGCGACCTCGGCGATGGTCGCGCGCCGTCTCGCCCGCGCCGACGCGTCAACGATGGCCATGATCGGTGCGGGCAGTCAGGCCGAGTTCCAGGCCCTGGCCTTCCGCGGAATCCTCGGCGTCGACCGCTTGCGGGTCTACGACGTCGATCCCGCCGCCACGGCCAAGCTCGTGCGCAACCTCGCCCCGCTCGGCTTCGACATCGTGGTGTGCGACTCCGCGTCGGATGCCGCCCGCGGCGCCGACATCGTGACGACCTGCACCGCCGACAAAGCGGCGGCGACCGTGCTGAGCGACGCCGATGTGGCATCCGGAATGCACATCAACGCGATCGGCGGCGACTGCCCCGGCAAGACCGAGCTCGACCCGGCGATCCTCTCGCGCGGGCCCGTGTTCGTCGAGTACACGCCGCAGACGCGAATCGAGGGCGAGATCCAGCGCGTCGCCGCGGACTTCCCCGTGACCGAGTTCTGGGAGGTGCTCTCCGGCCGGCGACCCGGTCGCACCGCCGATGATCAGGTGACAATCTTCGACTCGGTCGGCTTCGCGATCGAGGACTTCTCGGCGCTGCGGTTCCTGCGCGACAGCGTCGCGGGCACCGAGCTCGCGCTCGAGATCGACCTCGTGGCCGCCCCCGACGATCCCAAGGATCTGTTCGGGCTCGTCGGCTCCCCGGTGCCGGCACTGTGAGCACGCTCACTCTGCGCTCGGTCCGGCCGTACGGGGGCGGCGAGCCCGTCGACGTCGTCGTGCGCGACGGTCTCGTCGAGACGATCGCCCCGACGGGCGCGGTGCCGGCCGCGGGCGAGGTCGTCGACCTCGACGGCCGCTTCGTCGGCCCCGGCCTGTGGGACGCCCACGTGCACTTCACGCAGTGGGTCATCTCCAGCCGCCGCGTCGACGTCGGCGGCACGAACGGTCCCGACGAGGTCGTGAATGCCGTACGCCGGGCGCTGCACGCGGGAGCGCCGCGCACCGACGGCGTTCTCGTCGGCTACGGCTACCGCGACGGGCTGTGGACGACGCCGACCTCGCTGCGCGCCCTCGACGAGGCGTTCCCCGACGACCCCGTGGTACTCGTCAGTGGCGACCTCCACGCCGGGTGGATGAACTCCCGCGGCGCCGAGCGGCTCGGCCTCAGGCCGGACGACAGCGGCGTCGTCGCCGAGTTCGAGTGGATCGCCGCGCTGCAGCGCTTCCAGCAAGCGGCATCCATTCCGGTCGAGGCATACGGCGAGGTCGCGGAGGCGGCGGCGCGTCGCGGGATCGTCGGGATCGTCGACTACGAGAACGTGCCGAACGTCCGCGAGTGGCCCGAACGGGTCGCCGCCGGGGTGCGTTCCCTCCGCGTCGACGCCTCGGTGTGGCCCGACCGGCTCGAGGAGGCCCTCGCCGCGGGGCTGCGCACCGGCGACGACCTCGACGCGGACGGCCTCGTGACCATGGGCCGGCTCAAGATCGTCTCCGACGGCTCGCTGAACACCCGCACCGCCTGGTGCTGGGACCCCTACCCCGGAGCCGACCCACACGCCGAGCACGGGTGCGGGGTGCAGAGCGTCCCCGTCGAGGAACTGCGCCGGTTGCTCGTGCGCGCGGGAGAGGGTGGCATCCTGCCCGCCGTCCACGCGATCGGCGACCGCGCGAACACCGAGGTGATCGAGGTGTTCGAGGAACTCGGGATGCCGGGCATCATCGAGCATGCCCAGCTCGTGCGCGATGCGGACTTCGCGCGGTTCCGTAGGGCGGGACTGGTCGCGAGCGTGCAGCCGGAGCACGCCATGGACGACCGCGATATCGCCGACCTGCACTGGGCCGGTCGCACGGGGCGGGCTTTCGCGTTCGGATCGCTCCATCGTTCGGGAGCCGAGTTGCGCCTCGGCTCCGACGCCCCCGTCGCCCCTCTCGACCCGTGGCACGCGATCGCCGCGGCGACGGCGCGCAGTCGCGGGGACCGCGACGCATGGCATCCCGAACAACGCCTGCCGCTCGACGTCGCGCTCGCCGCGAGCAGTCGGACGAAGACGGCGGTGGGGCAGCCGGCCGACCTGGTCGTGGTCGACGCGGACCCCTCTTCCTGCGATCGCGATGCTCTGCGCAGCATGCCGGTCGCTGCGACCCTGCTCGGCGGGCGGTTCACGCACCGGGCGGTGTGAGGCGGCGTCCGCGCGGGGAAGGCGCGGCGGCGGGGCAGAGGTGCGCGGCGCGGCGGCGGCGAGAAACGCTCCCGCTGTCGAGACACGCGGTGTCGCGGCGTGTCTCGGCAGGAACGGCGTTTATCGGCGCTGAGCGGGGCGTCGCGCGCGGCGCGGCGGGGCGGCGCGGCGGTAGCGCGGGGGTGCGACGGGATGGGGGCGATAAACGCCGTCTGGGCGGAGACACGCGGTGTCGCGGCGTGTCTCGGCAGGAACGGCGTTTATCGGCGCTCGGCGAGGCGCTCACGGTGCGGCGCGGACGGCGTGGCGCGAACAGCGCGGCGGGCGAGGCCGGGCGGGGCGGAACGCGTCGCCCTCAGACGTCGAGCACCAGCGACGAGCCCGCCCGCGCACGCGACACGCACGTGTAGATCACGCGGGCGTCGTCGTCGACGGTGAGCGAGTCGCGGTGCTCCACCGCGCCGTCGAGCACCGGGATCGCGCACGACCCGCACACGCCGCGCAGGCACGACCCGCTCACCGCGACCCCCGCCCCCTGCAACGTCTCGCGCAGCGACCGGGTCGCGGGCACCTCGACGGTGACGCCCGAGCGGGCGGCGGTCGCGGTGAAGGGCTCGCTCGGGCCGAACTCCCGTTTCCGCGGCTCGAACCGTTCGAGGTGGATGCCGGATCCCTCGGGCAGCGTCGGGGCGAGGGCGAGCAACGCGTCGGTGAACCCCGCGGGACCACAGGCGTACACGTCGGTGCCGGGGGCGATCGCGCCGAGGACCGCGGCGAGGTCGAGGCGGCCGTGCTCGCCGCTGACGTGCACGCGCGCGCGTTCGCCCAGGGCGGCGATCTCGTCGGCGAACGCGACCCCGTCGCGTTCGCGGACGGCCACGACCATGCGCCAGTCCGCACCGGTGGATGCCAGGTGCCGCCCCATCGCGAGGATCGGCGTCACCCCGATCCCGGCGGCCAGCAGAAGGTACGCCGGGGCCTCGCCGAGCTCGAAGAGGTTGCGCGGCGGCCGCACCCAGACCGTGCTGCCGTCGCGGAGGAACGCGTGGATGTAGTGCGAGCCGCCCCGGGAGAGCTCCTCGCGGCGCACGGCGATGCGGTACGACGCGGTGTCCGCCGGGTCGCCGCACAGCGAGTACTGGCGCTCGTGCCGGGTGATGAGCTGCACGTCGACGTGCGCTCCCGGCTGCCACGCCGGCAGGGGGGAGCCGTCGGCGTTCTGCATCCGGATGCTGACGATGTCGGGCGTCTCCCGGGTGATCTCCCGGACCACCAGGGGCATCAGCCCCTCTCGGGTGCGCACGTCAGTACAGCGCCTGGTAGGCGCCGGTCATGGCGTCGTCGATGACGTCGCCGACCGCGGCATCCCAGCCCGAGGTACTCGCCCAGATCTGGCCCGAGCTCGGTACCTGGGTCGCAAGGTCCTGCATGTCGGCGTCCCATAGACCGCCGCGCAGCAGCGCGCGACCGCAGTGCAGGTACACCTGCTCGATGCGCAGCACGATCGCGAGGTCCGGCACCGTGTGGTCCTGCTCGAGCGTGCGCAGCAGCGTCGGGTCGTCGGTGACGATCGCGGCGCCGTTGATGCGCAACGTCTCGCTCATGCCGGGCACGAAGCACAGCAGGGCGGCGTGGCCGTTGTCGACGATGTTGCGCATCGAGTCGGCGATCTTGTTGCCGAGGCGATCGGGGATCGCGACCGTCCGGTCGTCGATCGCCCGCACGAAGCCCGGGTAGTCGCCTCGCGGCGAGTTGTCGCACCGTCCGTCGCGGTCGGCCGTGGCGAGCGTGGCGAAGGGGGAGTGGGCGAGGAAGCGCAGGCAGTTCTCGTCGAGGCGATCGGTGATCTTCTGCAGCGAGGGCCCCTCGGGTTCGCCCAGCGTGCCGCGGATCTCCTCGAGTCCGAGCGCGCGGAAATCGGTGGAGAGCATGCCTCCGACGCTACCCGGAGCCCGATCCCGGCTCATCGTCTCCAGGGCACAGGATCGAGGGGTCGATCTGTGCCCCGGGCACACCTCGCGTGCGAGGACCTCAGCGTCCTGACCCGATGAGCCGCACACGGCACGCCAGTTCGACGGCGAAGCGGGTGTCGGGGTCGTCGAGGTCGACGTCGAGTAGTTCGCGCACGCGGCGGATGCGGTAGCCCACGGCGTTCGGATGGAGGTTCAACTCGCGTCCGGCCTGGGCCAGCGAGTTGCGGTTGCCGAGGTACGACAGCAGGGTGCGCACGGCGGTGGCCGATCGCTCCGCGCCGAGCGCGTCGAGCGGATGCAGCAGGTCGTCGAGCAGGTTGCGGCTGACCGGGGAGGCGTAGAAGTCGAGCAGCAGACGCCGCAGCCCCGTCACGTCGGTGAGCTCGATGGCATCCAGTCGTCCGGCCGCGATCGCCGAGTCGGCGGCGACGCGCGCCTCGGCGGCCGTCTGCCGGAGCCCTGCGGCACCCGTCTGAGGCGTTCCGAGGCCCACCGTGTACGTCCAGTCGTCGCCCGCCAGCCGGCGCGCCTGCTCCTGCACGCGCACGATGACGTCGCGGAGGCGTCGTTGATGATCGCCGGCGCCGTGGTCCTCGCTGCTGACGAGGATGACGTCGTCCTGGAGGAACGCGATGTGCCAGAGCTCGTCGCGGTCCTCGATGAGCTGCAGCGTGAACAGCTCCAGGGCCGCCTCCACGAAGCGCGGCGCGCGCAGCCCCGTGTCGACGCGGTGCTGCGGCCGCATCCAGGCCACCGCATGCGACAACTGCAGGGGCAGGCCGAGGCGCGCGGCGGGCGCGACGAAGCCGTCGACACGACCGGCCTCGGCGAGGATCAGCTCGACGATGAGGTCGGCGCGGGACTGGTTGGGGGCGAAGCGATCCTGCAGGTGCCGCTGCATGGCCCGCGACACGAGGGAGGCGACGACGGGGAGGGCCACCGTCGCCGCGGGGTCCGAGGTCTCCGCGACGAGCCGTCCGATGGGCACCTCGCCGGCGAAGACGGCGTCGGCGTCGGTCCACGACGTCGAGGGGTCGTCCTGCACGCGGACCCTCACTCCGAGCGCGGTGCCGGCGGCATCGAGGATCGCGGCCACGGCGTCGGATGCGCCGGCGGACGCGGCGGCCGTCGCCTTCTCGACCGCGAACGCCGCGCGCGTCATCGACTCCGCGGCGCCGCCGCTGATGACGCGGTCAATCGTGACCGCGAGGTCGGGGGCTCGCGCCGCGAGCGACACGAGCACGGGCACGCCCCCGCGTTCGGCGAGCACGCTCGCGGTCTCGGCGGGCGCGAAGCCGGCCGGCATCACCAGGCCGGCGAGACCCCGCGCGCTCGCCTGCCGGAGGGCCACGTCGACGAGGTACGAGGCGGGCGGATCGTCTCCCGCGACGACGGCGAGCGTCCCCGCCGGGAGGGAGGGCAGCTCCGACAGCGCGGCGACGTCGACGCGCTCGATCACGGCGCCGCCGCGGGGGCCCGCGGCGAGAGCGACGCCGAGACGTTCAGCCTGGGAGAGGAGGTCCGAGGTGGTGAGCTGTGCCACAAGCACAATGTACGCCGATTCCCTGTCGCCCCACCACATTGTCGGTCGCCCGAGTGCTGCCTAGGGTCGTGTCATGGCATCCCCGTCCCTCGTCCCGCCGACCGCGGTCCGCGCCCCCGAGCACGTCACCGCCGACGACATCGCCGCCCTCGCCGCGGGGGCCGCGATCTTCGGCACCGGCGGCGGAGGGGCGGTCTACACCTCGCAGCTCACCACCGAACGCGCGATCCGCGAGCACGGCCCGGTGCGGCTGCTCTCGGTCGACGACCTCGGGCCGGACGACGCGGTCATCATGATGAGCGGCATCGGCGCTCCCACCGTCGGAATCGAGATGCTCTCGTCGGTGCAGCAGATCGAGACGCTCCTGCACGAGGCCGAGCGCGTCGCGGGGCGCAGGATCACCGCGATCATGCCCGCTGAAATCGGCGGCAGCAACGGCGTCTCCCCGGCCGGCTGGGCCGCCCGCCTCGGCGTTGCACTTTTGGATGCCGATGGCATGGGCCGCGCGTTTCCCGAGGCGACCATGATCTCCACGAATGTCGCCGGAGTGCCGTGCGACTTCGCCGTGCTGAGCGACGTCGTCGGAAACGTCGTCACGCTGCGCACCGTCGACCTGGGTTGGCTCGAGCGGCACGCCCGCGCGGTCACCGTCGCCGCCGGCGGCATCTGCCTCGGCGCGCACTACCTGCTCACCGCCGAAACGGCCCCGGGGGCCGTCATCCCGGGCACGATCAGCACCGCGATCCGCGTCGGTCACGCGCTCCTCGAGGCCACCGACCCGGTGACGGCGGTCGCCGCGGAGCTCGACGCCGACGTGTTGATCACCGGCAAGATCGTCGACGTCTCCCGGCGCACCGAGGGCGGCTTCGTCCGCGGCTCCATCACGATCGCCGGCATCGGCGACGACCGCGGGCGTCTGCAGCGCGTCGAGCTGCGCAACGAAAACCTCGTCGTCCTGGAAGACGGCGAAGTGCTGGCCACGGTGCCCGATCTCATCACCGTCGTCGACCTCGAGACGGGCCACGCGATCTCCACCGAGATGCTCCGGTACGGCCAGCGCGTGTCGGTGCTCGCGTGGGCGTGCGACCCGCTGTGGCGCACCGAGCGGGGCCTCGAGCTCGCCGGCCCCCGCGCCTTCGGCTACGACCTGCCCTACGTCCCCTTCGAGCGGAAGGATGCGCGATGAGCGCCGTTCGCGACCTGTCCATCGGCGTGGACGTCGGTGGCACGAACACCGACGCGGTCGTGGTGGATGCCACCGGCTCGGTCATCGCCTGGACCAAGCAGCCCACGACGGCCGACGTCATCGGCGGCATCCGGGCGGGGATCGCCGCGGTGCTCTCGCAGCTCGGCGACGACCGCGACCGCGTGTCGCGCGTGATGCTCGGCACGACCCACGCCACCAACGCGATCGTCGCGCGACGCGGACTCGACCGGGTCGCGCTCGTGCGCCTCGGCGCGCCGGCCGCGACCGAGTGGCCGCCGCTCACGGGATGGCCCGACGACCTCAGCGACCAGGTCCTGGCCGGTGCGGCCATGCTCGGCGGCGGGCACATGGTCGACGGCACGCCCATCTCCCCGCTCGATCGCGACGGCATCCGTCGCTTCCTCGACGGTCTGGGCGGCGGTTTTGACAGTGTCGCCGTCTGCGGCATCTTCAGCCCGTCCTCCCCCGAGCAGGAGCGTGAGGTCGAGCAGCTCGTGCACGACCACCTCGGCGAGGCGGTCCCGGTGTTCCTCAGCCAGGACATCGGTCCCGACGGACTCCTCGAGCGAGAGAACGCCACCGTGCTGAACGCTGCCCTGCGCGGCGTGGCGAGCGACGTCACACGCGCGCTCGTCGACGTCGTCGCGGAGGAGGGCCTCGACGTCGCGACGTTCTTCGCGCAGAACGACGGCACACTCATGTCGCTCGACTACGCCGTGCGCTACCCCGTGCTGACCATCGGCTCCGGACCGGCGAACTCGATCCGAGGCGCGGCGTTCCTCTCCGGCGCGCAGAACGCCATCGTGGTCGACGTCGGCGGCACCACGAGCGACCTCGGCGTGCTCGTCGACGGCTTCCCCCGCGAGTCCACGCTGCCCCGCGACATCGGCGGCGTGCGCACGAACTTCCGCATGCCCGACATCCTCAGCCTCGGTATCGGCGGCGGCACGGTCATCGACCCGCGCACCGGTGCCGTCGGCCCCCGCTCGGTCGGCTACCGCATCGCCGAGGAGGGGCTGCTCTTCGGCGGCTCCACCGCCACACTGACCGATGCCGCCGCAGCGGCCGGCCACGGCATCCCGGGCCGCTCGCTGCCGACGCTGTCGTCGGGGCAGCGCGACCTGCTGAGCCGCGCCCTCGCCCACGCTCACGAGCGCATCGAGGAGGCCGTCGAGCGCCTGTCGCTCGGCCGGGTCGACCTCCCCCTCGTCGTCGTGGGCGGTGGCGCCCTCCTCGTCCCCGACGACCTGCCGGGTGCCGGCGACGTCCTGCGTCCCGACCGGGCCGACGTCGCCAACGCGGTCGGTGCGGCCATCTCCCTCGCGGGAGGCCGTGCCGAGCAGATCTCCGACGCCGACGACCGGGATGCCGCGATCGCGGCCGCCTCGGAAGCGGCGATCGCCAAGGCCATCCAGGCGGGGGCCGATCCCCTCGCGGTCGAGATCGTCGACGTCCTCGAGACGTCGCTGTCGTACACGGCCCGTCCCACTCTCAAGGTGTCGGTGAAAGCCGCCGGCCCCCTGAGCCACCTCGCCGCGCCCATCCCCGCGCGCTGACACGCCCGCACCACCCGCCCGCACCACCCCTCGAGCACCACGTCTGGCACCACTGACGCTTCACCCGAATCAAGGAGCAAGGCCATGAAACGCAGCACCCTCGTCCCGGCGGCCGCCGGGGCCGCCCTCCTCGCACTGACACTGGCGTCGTGCGCCGCGCCGTCCGACAACGGGGGAGGTGGGGGCTCGGTCGTCTCGGGCGGCACGTTCGTCAAAGCGATCAGCGACGACCCGGGCGACCTCGACCCCATGAAGACGGTCTCTCCCGACACGTTCGACGTGGTCACGATCGCCTACGAGTCGCTCATCTACGTCACTCCCGACGGCGGGTACGAGCCCTGGCTGGCCGAGAGCTGGACCGACGAGGGCACCTCCGCCACCTTCACCCTGAAAGACGGCATCACCTGCGCTGACGGCTCGCCGTTCACCGGGCAGACCGTCGCCGACAACCTCAACTACAACGCCGACCCGGCGAACGCGACCTTCTCGTACGGCACGGTCATCACCGAGGCCGTCTCCGTCACCGCCGAGGGCAACGTCGTCACGGTCACCAGCACCGTCAACGACCCGTTCCTGGCGGTCAACCTCGGCTCGATCATGATGGTCTGCGATGCGGGCCTCGCCGACATCGCCTCGCTGTCCGACACCACCGACGGCACCGGTCTGTTCCAGCTCAGCGAAGCCCGACCGGGCGACGCCTACGTCTTCACCAAGCGCGACGGGTACACCTGGGGCCCCTACGGGGTCACCGGCGACACCGAGGGCCTCCCGGACACGATCGAGGCCCGCATCGTGTCCGACCAGAGCACCGTCACCAACCTCCTGCTCTCCGGCGAGCTGAACACCGGTGTGGTCACCGGTCCCGACCAGGACCGTCTCGAGGGTGCGGGCATCGAGTACACGGGTGTGCGCAACCCCGTCGGACAGATCCTCTTCAACGAGCGGGAGGGGCGACCGTTCTCCGACCCGCTCGTGCGTGAGGCGCTGTCGACCGCGATCAACCGCGACGAGGTCGGACCGGTCATCGCCGGGGCGACGGGACTGCCCTCCAGCGGTCTCGTCATGAAGACGCCCCTGCTGTGCGTGCAGGACCCGCCCGGCTGGTCTCTGCCGGCGACCGACCTCGATCGCGCCGCGGACCTGCTCGACGAGGCCGGCTGGACCCTCGGTTCCGACGGCATCCGCCAGAAGAACGGCCAACCGTTGACGGTGAAGTTCATCTACGACGCGCCGACCGCTTCGCACGCCCCCGCCGCGGAGCTCGTCAAGGAGACCTGGGACAAGCTCGGCGTCGTCACCGAACTGTCGGCCAACGACGCCGCAGCGTGGTCGGACCAGCTCTACACGAGCTTCGATTGGGACACGGGCTGGGTGCAGATCGCCCCGGGCAGCCCCGTCGTGCTCGACCTGTTCTTCGGGGGAGCGACCCCCGATCAGGGCGGTCTGAATTTCATGTTCGTCGACAACCCGGAGTACAACGCCCTCGCCGCTCAGGCGAAGACCGCGGCGCCGGATGCCGCGTGCGGACTCTGGCAGCAGGCCGAGAAGGAACTGATCGACCGCTTCGACACCTTCCCGGTGATCGACAACATCCTGCCGAACTACATGAGCGGCGCGACCTTCGAGCAGCCGAACTTCCTCAACCCGACCTCGATCCGGATGCAGGGCTGACATGACCGCGACCCCTCCGCCCGCCGTCGCCGACCTGGCCGGCGCCCCCACCGCGGCCCTCGCGGTGCGGGCGGAGGGGCGCGCGCCCGCCCCGCGGCTGTCGCCCCGGGTGACCTTTCTCCTGCGCCGTCTCGGCCGCCTCCTCGTCTCGCTCGTCGTGGTGGTCGTCGCCTCGTTCTTCCTCGTGCATCTCGTGCCGGGCGACCCCGTGCGGGCGGCCCTCGGCATCCAGGCCTCGCCCGAGCTCGTCGCCGCGACCCGCGCCGAGCTCGGTCTCGACAAGCCGATCCCGGTGCAGTTCCTCGACTACGTGGCGAACCTCCTGCGCGGCGACTTCGGCGAGTCGATCCGCACCGGTCGCTCGGTCGCCGAGACGATCGGGCAGCGTTTCCCGGCGACCGTCACCCTCGGCGTGCTGAGCTTCCTCGTCGCCCTGTTCGCCGCGGTGCCGCTCGGCATCGGCGCGGCCGTCGCCCTCCAGCGTCCCGGCCGGAAGGTGGCCGACGCCGCGGTCTCGGGAGTCCTCGGCATGCTCATCGCGGTCCCCGGCTTCCTGCTGGCCGTCGGGCTGATCGCCCTCTTCGCGGTGCAGCTGAGATGGCTGCCCGCGGCCGGGTGGGGTACGCCCCAGGATGCCGTTCTCCCCGTGCTGGCGCTCGCTCTCGGCCCCATGGCGTACCTGGCCCGCATCGTGCAGGTGGAGATGTCGGGCGTGCTCGGTGCCACATACATGACCACCGCCCGTGCGAAGCGCCTGCCCGGCCACCTCGTTTATCTGCGTCACGCGCTGCCGAACATCATCACCGCCTCGCTCACGGTGAGCGGTCTGCTGCTGAGCGGGATGATCGCCGGCACGGTCCTCATCGAGACCGTCTTCGCGATCCCCGGCATGGGCGGGGTCATGGTGCCCGCGGTCGGGGCCAAGGACTACCCGATCGTGCAGGGGCTCGTCATCGTGTACGCCCTCATCATCCTCGGCGTGAACCTTCTCGTCGATCTCATCCTCGTGACCGTCGACCCGCGGTCCTCGATCACGGAGGGCTGAACCGTGACCTGGCGCTCCCGTCTGCTGTCCCCCTCGGGCATCGCCGCCGTCATCGGCGTGCTGCTCTTCCTCTTCCTCACGATCGCGGGGCCGGTGCTCTTCCTCGCCGCGGCCGAGACCTCGAACGTGCCCGATCGCCTGCTCGCGCCCAGCCTCGCGCGCCCGTTCGGCACCGACGACCTGGGCCGAGACATCTTCTCGCGGGTGCTCGTCGCCGCCCGCGTGTCGATCCTGCTCACCCTCGGGGCGACCGTGGTGTCGACCATCGGCGGCATCGCCTACGGGCTCATCGCCGTCATCCTGCCCCGCCACGTGCGACGCCTGGCGACGGGACTGCTCGACATCCTGCTGGCGTTCCCGTGGTTGCTCATGGTGCTCTTCTTCACCGTGATCTGGGGCGCGAGCGCGATGAGCGCGATGTTCGCGATCGGCATCTCCGGCATCCCCTTCATGGCCCGTCTGGTCTACAACCTCGCCTCCTCGGTGTCGGGCCGCGACTACGTGCGCGCGGCGCGGGTCGTGGGCGTCGGGCCGATCGGCATCCTGGTCCGGCACATCCTGCCCAACATCGCCAACCCGCTCTTCGTGAACGCAGCGGCCACCGCGAGCGTCACCCTGCTGTCGTTCGCGGGTCTGTCGTTCCTCGGACTCGGTGTGCAGGCCCCCGAGTACGACTGGGGGCGTCTGCTGCAGGACGGCATCACGCGCATCTACGTCAACCCGCTCGCCGCCATCGGCCCGGGCATCGCTGTCGTCCTCGCGGGCCTGGTCTTCACCTTCGTGAGCGAGGCGCTGTCGGACACCCGCGGAGGCGGCCGGGGTGCCGTGGCCCGGCGGGCGCTGGGAGCGGTCGCTCCCACCCGCCGCGCGGGAATGGCCGCGACACCGCGTCAGCCTCTCGCGGTCGGCGAACCGGTCGCCGAGATCGCCGACCTCCGCGTGGCCTTCGCCACGGCCGACGGGGGCGAGGTGGAACGCGTGAAGGGCGTGAGCCTGCGGATCCTCCCCGGCGAGGTCGTCGGCATCGTCGGCGAGTCGGGATCGGGCAAATCGCTCACGGCGATGGCGCTTGCGGGGCTGCTCGGCCCGGACGCACGTATCGCCACGACCGCGCACACCTTCGACGGCATCGACATGACCCGGCCGCTGAGCCCGGTCGATCGTTCGACGCTGGGCGTGGAGCTGGGGATGGTGTTCCAAGACCCGCTCACCTCGCTCAACCCGGCGTTGACCATCGGCCGGCAGCTCACCGAGGTCCCCGAGGTGCACCTGAAGATGTCGCGAACCGATGCGCGCGCGCATGCCGCCGCCGCCCTCGAGGCGGTCGGCATCGCGGATGCCCCGCGGCGACTGTCGCAGTACCCGCACCAGTTCAGCGGCGGCATGCGCCAGCGCGCCATGATCGGGCAGGCCCTGACCGGCCGACCGAAGCTCATCATCGCCGACGAGCCGACGACGGCGCTCGACGTCACGGTGCAGCGCCAGGTGATGGGCGTGCTCCGGCGCGCGCAGACCGACACGGGAGCGGCGATCGTGTTCATCTCGCACGACATCGCGCTGGTCTCGGCCTTCTGCGACCGGGTGCTCGTCATGAAGGACGGTGTCGTCGTGGAGGAGCTCGACGCACAACGCATCCGCGAGGACGCGACCCACCCCTACTCCCGCGCGCTCATCGCGTGCCTGCCCGACATGACGTCCGACCGCACCCGCCCGCTTCCGGTGATCCCGCCGGATGTCGCGGCATCCGCCCTCGCCGAGGAGGTGGGGGTGTGAACGCCCTCGAGATCGATCACCTGTCCGTGCGGTACGGCCGCGTCACCGTCGTCGACGACGTATCCCTGGTCGTCCCCGCCGGTCGGACGCTCGGGCTTGTCGGGGAATCCGGGTCGGGCAAGAGCACGATCGCGGCCGCCGCGGTGGGCCTCGTGCCGCCCGCGACCGGCGAAGTGCGCGCCGACGGGGTCGTGGCATCCGGTCGAGGAGCGGCGGCGCGCGCCGCGCGCCGGCGTCTCCAACTCGTCTTCCAGGACCCGTTCTCCGCCCTCGACCCCCGCATGAGCATCGGCGACTCCATCGCCGAGGCCCTCCGGGCGAGCGGTCGGACCTTCTCGCGCGACGCCCGCGTGGAGCGCGTGCGGGAGCTGCTGACGCTCGTGCACCTCGACCCCGACCGCGCCGGTGACACACCGGCCGCGTTCTCGGGCGGCCAGCGCCAGCGAGTGACGATCGCCCGGGCGCTCGCCGGTGAGCCCCGCGTGCTCATCGCGGACGAGGTCACGAGCGCTCTCGACGTGTCCGTGCAGGGCGCGATACTCAACCTCCTGAGGGAACTCCAGGAGAATCTCGGGCTCTCGATGCTCTTCATCTCCCACAACCTCGCCGTCGTCCGCTACATCAGCGACGAGATCGCCGTCATGCGTCACGGCCGTATCGTCGAGTCGGGACCCACCGAGCAGCTGCTGGCCGCGCCCACCGAGCGGTACACGCTCGATCTGCTCGACGCCGTGCCCGTGCTCGGGGTGCGGATGGCGGCCGGATGAACGGCTTCGCCGACTCGGCGTCGGCGCTCGTCCCCGAGCTGGTCGCCGTCCGGCGCGAGCTCCACGCCGTCGCCGAGATCGGCCTGCACCTGCCCGAGACGCAGGCGTTGCTGCTCCGCGAGCTCGACGGCCTCGGGCTCGAGGTCTCCGTCGGCGCGGGGCTGTCGTCGGTCACCGCGGTGCTCCGCGGGGCGCGACCCGGGCCCGTGGTGCTGTTGCGAGCCGACATGGACGCCCTTCCCGTGGCAGAGGCGACGGGACTGCCGTTCGCGTCACCGTACGCGACGATGCACGCGTGCGGCCACGACCTGCACATGGCGGGGCTGCTCGGTGCGGCCCGCCTTCTCGCCGCCCGCCGCAGGGAGCTCCCGGGTGCGGTGGTCTTCATGTTCCAGCCGGGCGAGGAGGGGTACGCCGGCGCGCGCCTGATGATCGAGGAGGGCGTGCTGGATGCCGCGGGCGACACGCCCGTAGCCGCCTACGCGCTGCACGTCGACACGATGACCGACGCGGGGACGTTCGTCACCCGCCCCGGCCCGATGATGGCGAGCGTGAGCGCGGCGACCCTCACCCTCCGCGGCACGGGCGGGCATGCGGCGATGCCGCACCAGGGAGTCGACCCGGTGCCCGTCGCCGCGGAACTGGTGCTCGCTGTGCAGACGTTCGGTGCCCGCCGTCTCCCCGCGACAGACCCCGCGGTGCTGTCGGTGACCGGCATCCGCAGCGACTCGGCGGCCGGGAACGTGCTCAGTGAGACGGTGACGCTGGTGCTGAACGTGCGGACGTTTTCGGACGGCACCCGCGCCCGCGTGCGCGACGACCTGCCGGCGCTCCTCACGGGGATCGCGAACGCGTACGGGTGCAGCCTCGAGATCGATTGGGTCGATTCGTACCCCGTGACGGTGAACGACCCCGATGAGACCGCCGTCGTGCTCGATGCGCTGCGTTCCGCGCACGGTCCGGAGCGGGTGCGGGTGCTCGAGGCCCCGTCGCCGGCATCCGAGGATTTCGCGTACGTGCTCGAACATGTACCGGGCGTGCTCGTCTTCCTCGGCGTCGCGCCGGCCGAGGGGCGCGCGCCTCTGCACTCCGATCGCGCGGTTTTCGACGACGGGCAGCTCGGCCTGCACGCGGCGACGCTCGCCGGCCTGGCGTGGGACCGGGTGCACCGGCGCGGGCGCTGAGGTCGACATGCTCCACTCCGCCGCAGAGTCCGGCCTCGAGACCCCGCTGCCGGACCCTGCCGCGCCCGCCCCGGCCGCCGCATCGGACCCGCCACCGCCCACCGCCGCCGACGTCGCGGCGCTGCGCCGTCGCACCGGTGAGCTGGCGGCGCTCTACGCCAGTGCGCGGGAGCTCGCGGCGATGCGTGACGCGGACGCGGTGCTCGAACGCCTCGTCGACCGGGCGCACGAGCTGCTCGCAGCCGACGTCGCGTATCTCTCGGAGTTCGATGAGACCGACGCGACCTTGCGGGTCCGTGCCACGCGCGGAACGGTGACCTCTGCGTTGCGCGGCCTCGTCGTTCCGCCCGGTCGCGGGCTCGTCGGCGCCATCGCCGAGTCACGGATGCCGCACGCGGTGCGCCGCTACGACGCGGTGGATCATGACCGGCACACGGCGGGCATCGACGCGGCGGTCGCGGGGGAGGGGATCGTCTCGATGCTCGGGGTGCCGCTGCTCTCCGAGGATCGCGTGCTCGGCGTGCTCTTCGTCGCCGAACGCCGCGAGCGCGCATTCGGACCCGACGATACTGCTCTGCTAGCCGCCTTGGCCGACCACGCCTCGGTCGTCCTGCAGACCGCCGCCGCCCTCGCCGACGCCCACCGGCAGGCCGAGCGTGCCCGCGCGGCGGCCGCCGAACTCACGGCGCACGTCGCCGCGCGCGACCGCGCGAACCGGGTGCATCGCGAGCTCGTGGATGCGGTGCTGGCCGGGGGTGGGCTCGCGCCGGTGGCGACCGCGCTCTCGGTCGCGCTGCAGGCACCGGTGGCGATCGTGGACGCCCCCGGCAGGGTGCGCGCGATGCATGGCGACGCCTCCGACGCGCTCATCGACGCGGCCCGCAGCGGTGACGACACGGATGCCGGTGTCTCGGTGATCAGCCCGATCGCCGCCGGCGGACGCGGCCTCGGGGCGATCGTCGTGGGTCCGTCCGCGCGAGCGCTCGACGACGTCGATCGACGCACCATCGAGCGGGCCGGTCAGGTCGCCGCCCTCCTCGCCCTCTCCGAGGAGGCGGTCGCGGAGACCGATCACCGCCAGCGTTCCGACCTGCTGGTCGACCTCGTCACCGCTTCCGCACAGCGCCGCGCCGACGTCGTCACCGCGCTGCGCCGTTCGGGCATCGATGAACAGCTGCTCGGCGCCGTGACGGCGCTGGCCGTGACCGGGGAGCGCCGCGGCGCGGCCGCTCGCGCCCTCGCGCACCACCTCGGACAGACGGCGCTGGTCGGCGAGCTCGACGGACTCGTGGTCGCGGCGCACGCCGCACCCCTCGACGCGAAGTCGTTCCGGCAGCTGCGTGACGCGATGGGTCTCGACGTGCTCGCCGTGACGACCGTCGCCGCACCCGACGGCATCGCCGCCGCCGCCCGCGACGTGCGCTCGGCGGTCGCCCTGGCGCGAGCCCTCGGACTGGGCGACGCGCTCGTGGGTGCCGACGAGCTCCTGCCGTATGCCGCTGCGATCGGCGCTGACCGGCGCGCCCTCGACGCGTTCCTCGACTCCGCCCTGGGGGCCGTGCGGCGCCACGACGCCGCGCGGGGCAGCGACCTCCTCGCGACCCTGCGAGCGTTCATCCATCACGGCGCGAGCCCCACCCGCACGGCCCGGGCCTTGACGTTCCACACCAACACGATCCTGCAGCGACTAGAGAAGCTCGACGCTCTGCTCGGTAAGGGCTGGCGCGACGACGAACGCTTCTTCCGCCTGTCGATCGCGGTGCGCCTCGACGACCTGCGCGAGCGTCTGGAGCGCGATGGCGATGGGTGAGACACCCACTCCCGCGGTCGACCGATGTGTCGGGGGCACGTACCCCGCGGGTCGACGCCGACCTAGCGTCGAGGGGACGCCGCCGTCGACGCGGCACCCTCCCGCCCGCGAAGGAGCCCGCGTGACCCCCTCCAGCCGACTTCCCGGTCTGCGCGACCACACCCCGCTCGAGCGACGCCGCCTCGTCGCAGAGGCCGCGGGCCTCGACCCCGCGCACCTCATCGCGCTCGACCCCGCCGAGGGGCTGTCGCTCTCGCACGCGGATCACCTGGTGGAGAACGTCATCGGTCTCCTCGGCATCCCCGTCGGCATCGCCACGAACTTCCGCATCGACGGGGTCGACCGACTCGTTCCGATGGCGACCGAGGAGCCTTCGGTCGTGGCCGCGGCGTCGAACGCCGCGCGCATGGCCCGGGCGACCGGGGGTTTTTCCACCTCGTCGACCGGCGACGTGATGATCGCCCAGGTTCAGCTGCTCGACGCGGTCGACCCCGAGGGCACGCGCCTGCGTCTCCTCGAGGCGCGCGACGAGCTGCTCGCCCTCGCCGATGCGCAGGACCCGATGCTGGTGTCCCTCGGCGGCGGCGCGATCGACATCTCGGTACGCACCCTCGCCACGCGCACGGGCACGCAGGTGATCCTGCACCTGCATGTCGACGTGCGGGATGCCATGGGCGCGAACGCCGTGAACACGATGGCCGAGGCGCTGGCACCGCGCATCGCCGAGATCGCGGGTGCCCGCACCCTCCTGCGTATCCTGACGAACAAAGCCGATCGGCGCCTCACCCGCGCCCGCGCCGTGTTCCCCGCCGACCTGCTCGGCGGTGCGCAGGTCGTCGCCGACATCGAGGCGGCGAGCGCGTTCGCCGAGGCCGACGCGTACCGCGCAGCCACCCACAACAAGGGCATCATGAACGGCATCACCGCCGTCGTCCTGGCCACCGGCAACGACACCCGGGCCGTGGAGGCCGGATGCCATTCGCACGCCGCGCGGGAGGGGGCCTATCGCGCGCTCTCGCGATTCGAGCGCAACGCCGACGGCGATCTCGTCGGCACGCTCGAGGTGCCGCTCGCGGTGGGACTGGTCGGCGGGGCCACCCGCGCCCACCCCACGGCACGTGCCGCGGTGCAGCTGCTGGGGATCACGACGGCGCGCGAGCTCGCCGCGACGATCGCCGCGGTGGGCCTCGCGCAGAACCTCGCGGCGTGCCGGGCGCTGGCCGCGGAGGGGATCCAGCGCGGGCACATGACCCTGCACGCTCGGACGATCGCGGCGAGCGCGGGCGCGGAGGTGGGCGAGATCGCCGAGGTCGCCGCCCGGATCGTCGCCGATGGCCGCATCCG
The DNA here is from genome assembly GCF_032464915.1 of Microbacterium galbum. Classification (NCBI taxonomy): domain Bacteria; kingdom Bacillati; phylum Actinomycetota; class Actinomycetes; order Micrococcales; family Microbacteriaceae; genus Microbacterium; species Microbacterium galbum. Next base: position 1,929,793 of record NZ_JAWDIS010000001.1, read on the forward strand.
GGTCGAGTACGCCGCCGAGGTGCTCGCCGAGCTGCGCGGGCGGTCCTCGTGAGCGCCCCCGCCCCGCGGCGGCGCCCGCGGCAGGAGGCGGCGGAAGGGCTGCCCGCCGAGGTCACCGTCTATGAGGTGGGTCCCCGCGACGGGCTCCAGGCCGAGACCGACGTCATCCCCACCGCGGTGAAGTCCGAGCTGTGCTCGCGCCTGTACGCCGCAGGGTCGCGCGCGCTCGAGGTCACCAGCTTCGTGCCGCGGACGTGGATCCCCCAGCTCGCCGACGCGCGCGACGTCGCGGCGTCCGTCCGTCCGCCTGAAGGTGCCCGCGCGGTCGCCCTCGTGCCCAACCGTCGGGGTCTCGACGACGCTCGCGCCGCGGGGGTGCGCGAGGTGGCGGTCGTGGTGAGCGCGACCGAGTCCTTCGCTCGCGCGAACCTGAACACCGACCGCGCGGGGACTGTCGCCCGGGCGGTCGCCGTCGTCGACGACGCGCGCTCGGCGGGTATTCCCGTGCGAGGGTACGTCTCGATGGCGTTCGGCGACCCATGGGAGGGTGACGTCGACACGGCCGCCGTCGTCGACGCCGCGCTGGCGCTGCACTCCGCCGGATGCCGCACGATCGCGCTCGGCGACACCATCGGCGTGGCCACGGCGGGGCACATCGAGCGGGTCGTCGAAGCGGTGGCGGATGCCAGGATCCCCCGCCCCGCCCTCGCCCTGCACCTGCACGACACATACGGTCAGGCGCTCCCTAATGTGCTCGCGGGCCTCCGGGCCGGGGTGACCGAGTTCGACGCGTCCGTGGGCGGGCTGGGCCGATGCCCGTACGCCCCCGGAGCAACGGGCAACCTCGCGACCGAGGAGCTCGTCTGGATGCTGGAGGGCCTCGGCATCCGCACCGGTCTCGACATCGTCGCACTTGCCCGGATCAGCGCCTGGCTGGCCGGTGTGCGCGGCCGACCGCACGCGTCACGCGTCGCCGCTGCTCTGACGACGCCCACTCTTCCGGAGGACCCCGCATGATCGACTCCCTCGTCCCCGGCCCCGGCGCGCTCGGCGGTGTCGTCGTGCTCGATCTGTCCCGCGTGCTCGCAGGCCCCTATGCGGCGCAGATGCTCGCTGACCTCGGCGCGACGGTCGTCAAGATCGAGAACCCGCGTGACCCCGACGTCTCGCGCGGCTTCCCCCCGTACCTCACCGACGGCGACGAGGAGTTCAGCGGATATTACGCCCAGTACAACCGCGGCAAGCTCGGCGTGGGGCTCGACCTCGCCGCCCCCGGCGGCGTCGAGACACTCATCGACCTCGTCCGGCGGGCCGACATCCTCGTCGAGAACTTCCGCCCCGGCACGATGGACAAGCTCGGCGTCGGCTACGACGTGCTGCGCGAGGCGAACCCCCGGCTTGTGTACGTCGCGGTGTCGGGGTACGGGCAGACGGGGTCGCGTAGCCGTCGGCCTGCGTTCGACAACACCGCGCAGGCGGCGGGCGGTCTGTGGTCGATGAACGGGTACCCCGACCAGCCGCCGGTGCGTGTGGGAGTCACGATCGGTGACTTGTCGGCGACGCTGTTCGCCGTCGTGGGGGCGCTCGCGGCCCTTCGGCACGCGGAGCGAACGGGGGAGGGGCAGCTCGTCGATGTCGCGCAGGTCGACAGCGTTCTCGCGCTCACCGAGACCGCGGTCGTCGACTACACGGTGCGCGGCGTCGAGGCTGCCCCCGCGGGCAACGAGCACGCCTGGGTGCGCCCGTACGAGTTGTTCGACTGCGCCGACGGCCAGGTGTTCTTCGGCGCGTACACCGACAAGCTGTGGCGCGCGAGCTGCGTGCTGTTTGGCTCGCCCGAGGTCGCCGACGACCCCGAGATCGACACGATGCGCAAGAGGTTCGACCCCGAGGTCTACGCGCAGCGCGTCAAACCGCTCGTCTCGGCGTGGCTGGCCCCGTATACCAAGGCGGAGCTCGAGGAGATGGCGGGCGACGTCATCCCGCTCACCGCCGTCAAGACGATCGGCGAGGTGGTCGATGACGCTGGAACCGCCGAGCGCGACATGATCGTCGAGGCCGACTACGGCTCGCTGGGAACCCTGCGCATGTTCGGTCAGCCCATCAAGCTCAGCGCGACGCCGGCGACGCCGGGACGGGTCGCCAACCGCTTCGCGGAGCACTCCGACGTCGTCCTCACCGCGCTCGCCGGTTATGACGCCGAGCGCCTTGGCGCCCTGCGGGCATCGGGCGCTCTGTCGTGAGCGTCGTCCGCACGGGGATCCTGGATGCCGCTCCCGCCGAGGCCTATCGCGGGACCTTCGCCGCGGCCGATCCGGCGCGTTCCCCCGGCGACGAACTCCCGCCGGGGTGGGAGGGCGTGTACTTCCCGTTCGCGGTGTCGTTCGACGACCTGCGCTCCGACGGCACGCCCGCTCGCGACGGCATCCTGCCCGAGATCGACCTGCCGCGTCGGATGTACGCGGGCGAAGACACGGTGTTCGAGGGGGAGCTTCGTCTCGGCGACGAGGTCACGCAGACGGCGGCCGCGGGGTCCGTCATTCAGAAGACCGGCGCGAGCGGGCGCCTCGTCTTCGCCGACATCGAGCGCACCTACGCCGTCGACGGCGCGGTCGTGGTGCGCAGCACGTGGCATGACGTGTTCCTCGGCGCGCCCTCGACCCCCGCTCGCGCTCCGCGCACCGACCCCGCCGCCGCCGCGGAGGCCGCCTGGATCGAGACGGCGACCCTCGACGCGCGCCGCCTGTTCCGCTTCTCGGCCCTGACCTTCAACACGCACCTCGTGCACTATGACCGCCGGTGGGCGCACGAGATCGAGGGGCTGCCCGACCTGCTGGTGCACGGGCCGTTGCTGCGCATCTTGCTCGTGGATGCCGCCCGTCGGCACGCCCCCGGTCGGCGTATCGCCGCCCTACGGGTGCGCGTGACCTCGCCGGCGTTCGTCGATCAGCCGATCCGCCTGTGCGGCACAGCCGACGCCGCACGCGTCGTGGCCGTGGGGCAGAGTGACGTCATCCTGGCGACGGCCGAGATCACCTTCGCCTGACGTCCGTCGCGGCCGCGCCCGCCGGATCCGCTGATCCGCGCGAGTGCCCGGAGTCTCGTCGGTCGCGCCCCGGTCGCCCCAACCTCGATCTCGGCGGGATACCGCGGCCGAGCTGCGGCAGGCCGGAACCGCGACGGCGTACCGCTCAGTCCAACCGCGAGTGCTCGCCCAGGCGGTGCCACGTGCGGTTGTGGTAGACCAGCGCGGCTCCCGGCTCGCCCGGCTCGAGGTCGCGCTCCACGTCGACCTGCAGGGCCTGGGCGGCGATGACGGTGGAGCCCCCGGCATCCATGCGGCTGACGATCTTGCATCGCAGCCACGCACGCACGCCGTGGTACACCGGCTCGCCCGTCGCGAGGCGCGACCAGGTCGACGTGTCGGCGAAACGGTCGAGCCCGCTGGTGGCGGCGGTGCGGGCGAGGCCGATGTCCTCCGCGTCGAGCAGGTGCACCACGATCGTGTCGGCGGCGATGATGGTCGGCGTCGCCGACGACAGGGCCGAGACCGAGAAGATGAGCAGCGGCGGGTCGGCACTGACCGACGACACGCTCGAAGCGGTGAGGGCGACCGGGCCGTTCTCGCCGTAGGCGGTGATGACCGCGATGCCGCCCGGGTGGCCGCGGAACGCGCGCTTGAAGTCGTCCGCCGAGACCGAGGTGCCGATGGCGGGCGTGCTCTCCGGGGTGCTGTGCGGAAGCGAAGTCATACCTACGACGGTAGGCGCTCGCGCGGGGACCGGCGCCATCGCGCGCAACACGGGGAAACGCGTCCGGCGGCGTCGAACGGGTCGATGCCGCCTTTGTGAGGCTTCACATTCACCGATCCGTGACCTGTCCACGCTCCGCATCGCTTGACAGGGGCCGTTGTGTGAGCGCTAACATTCCCTCACGGCTCACCTGAGGGGCTGCATCACATGAACCGGCATCGGAGCCGGCGAAACGAGGAGGTTTCATCATGAAGGCGAAGAAGATCATCACGGGTATCGCGCTGGTCGGGGCGATCGCATTCACGGCGACCGGTTGCGCCGGCGGCGGGGCGGGCGGCGGCGGTGGGGACGGCGTCATCACGGTCGGTTTCGCGCAGACCGGCTCCGAGAGCGGCTGGCGCAGCGCCAACACCGAGTCGATGAAGGAGGCGTTCAGCGAGGCCAACGGCTTCAACCTCATCTTCAACGCCGCCGACAACAAGCCCGAGGCGCAGATCGCCGCGGTCCGCAGCTTCATCAACCAGGGCGTCGACGCCATCGTGCTCGCCCCCATCGTCACCGACGGCTGGGACGACGTGCTGAAGGAGGCGAAGGATGCCAACATCCCCGTCATCCTCGAAGACCGTACGGTCTCGGCCTCCGAAGATCTCTACGCGAGCTGGATCGGCCTCGACTTCAAGAAGGAGGGCGAGACCGCCGGGAAGTGGGTCGCCGACAACTTCGGCTCGACGCCCACCAACATGGTCGTGCTCGAGGGGACGACCGGTTCGTCGGCGGCCACCGACCGCGCCGCCGGGTTCGACGCGGCCATCGAGGGGACCGACATCAAGGTCCTCGACTCGCAGACCGGCAACTTCACGCGCGCCGACGGCAAGACCGTCATGGAGGGCTTCCTGCAGAAGTACGGCTCCCAGATCAACCTGCTGTTCGCGCACAACGACGACATGGGTCTGGGTGCGCTCGAGGCCATCAAGGCCGCGGGCATGACCCCCGGCACCGACATCAAGATCGTCACGATCGACGCGGTGAAGGACGGGATGACTGCCCTCTCCAACGGGGAGTTCAACTACATCGTCGAGTGCAACCCGCTCCTGGGCGAGAAGACCGCCGAGGTCGTCAAGAAGGTCGTCGCGGGCGAGTCCGTCGACAAGAGCTACATCGTCGAGGACCAGGCCTTCGACCAGGAGCAGGCCAAGAAGGTGCTCGACAGCCGTCCCTACTGATCGCGGCTCCGGGCCGTCGACTCCCCTCGGCGGCCCAGGTCCTCCGTCGCAGTCCCCTCCCCGCGTGCGGGGCCGGCAACCGGCCTCGCACGCCCCACGGCTCTTCAGAAAGCGATCGAGCATGACAAGCGAACGTGCCGCCGTCGTGGCCATGCGCGGCATCAGCATCCGATTCCCCGGGGTGAAGGCGCTCGACGGCGTCGACTTCACCCTCTATCCGGGGGAGGTGCACTCCCTCATGGGAGAGAACGGTGCCGGGAAGTCCACCCTCATCAAGGCCCTGACGGGGGTCTACAACATCGACGAGGGATCCATCCGCGTCGACGGCGACGAGCGGCTGTTCCGTTCGACCGCCGACGCGCAGGCCGCGGGGATCGCGACCGTCTACCAGGAGGTCAACCTCTGCCAGAACCTCACCGTCGGCGAGAACGTGATGCTCGGCGAGGAGGTGCGTCGGGCCGGGGTCGTCGATTGGCGGGCCACCCACGCGGCCGCTGCGACGCACCTGGCCGAGCTCGGGGTGCACATCGACACCCGCTCGATCCTGGCCAGCCACTCCATCGCCGTCCAACAGCTCGTCGCGATCAGTCGCGCCATGGTGGTCGACACCAAGGTGCTCGTGCTCGACGAGCCCACCTCCAGCCTCGACAGGGGTGAGGTCGAGCAGCTGTTCGGCGTCATCCGAGACCTGCGCGGCCGAGGGGTCGCGATCCTGTTCGTGTCCCACTTCCTCGACCAGATCTACGAGATCTCCGACCGGCTCACGGTGCTGCGCAACGGCACGTTGGTGGGGGAGTACCCCGTGGGCGAGCTCGGGCGCGAGCAGCTGGTGGCCAAGATGATCGGCCGCGAGCTCGGTGAGTTGGACGCCATCTCGGCCAGCGCCGAACGCCCGATCGACCGAGCGGGCGTCCCCGTGCTCCGCGCGAGCGGACTCGGACGCAAGAATGCGCTCGAGCCCGTCGACCTCGACGTGTTCGGGGGCGAGATCGTCGGACTCGCGGGACTGCTGGGCTCCGGCCGGACGGAGCTGGCGCGCCTCCTGTCGGGCGCCGACCGCGCCGACGAGGGCACGATCGAGGTCGACGGGACGCCCGCGCGGACCGGCTCGCCCCGTCATGCCCTCGACAGGGGCATCGCGTTCTCGTCGGAGGACCGCCGCGCCGAGGGGATCGTGGGCGATCTCACCGTGGCGGAGAACATCATCCTCGGCGTCCAAGCCCGGCGCGGGCCGCTGCGCCGGATGGGGGCGGCCGAGAAGCAGGCCATCGTCGACGAGTACATCACCGCCCTCGGGGTGCGCCCGGCGAACCCCGACGCCCTCATCCGCAACCTCTCCGGCGGCAATCAGCAGAAGGTGCTGCTCGCCCGCTGGCTGGCCACGGCCCCCAAGCTGCTGGTGCTCGACGAGCCGACCCGTGGCATCGATGTCGGCGCCAAGGCCGACATCCAGCGCAAGGTCGCCGAATTGGCCGAGAAGGGGCTCGCCGTCGTCTTCATCTCCTCGGAACTCGAGGAGGTGCTGCGCATCGCGCAGCGCGTGGCCGTGCTGCGCGACCGTCGTAAAATCGGCGAGCTCACCACCCGCGACGTCGACCTCGACGGCCTGGTGGCCTACATCGCCGACGGGCAGCCCGAGGGGCTTCCCGTCACCGTCCCCGAGACACCGTCGTCCGATCGGGAGAAGATCGCATGAAGAGATTCCTCACTCACCGCCTCGTCTGGCCGATCGCGGCGTTGGTCGCCCTCATCGCGATCAACACGATCTCGCGGCCGTCCTTCCTCAGCGTCACCGTGCAGAACGGGCAGTTCTACGGCTCGCTCATCGACATCCTGCGCAACAGCGCACCGCTGATGCTCGTGGCCCTCGGCATGACGCTCGTCATCGCCACCCGGGGCATCGACCTCTCGGTGGGCGCCATCATGGCCGTGTCCGGAGCGGTGGCGCTGACGATCATCGAGGCCGCCCCCGACTCGGGCAACCTCGGCGTCGTCTTCACCGCGATCGCCGCCGCCGTCGGCGTCGCCCTGCTGCTCGGGGTCTGGAACGGCTTCCTCGTGTCGGTGCTCGGCATCCAACCGATCATCGCCACCCTCGTGCTCATGCTCGCGGGTCGTGGCGTCGCCCTGCTCATCACGGGCGGGTTCATCACCACCATCAACAGCGACCCCTACAAGTTCATCGCGGGCGGCTACGTCCTCGGCCTCCCGTTCGCGTTCTTCGTGGCACTCGCCGCGGTCGTCGTGGTGGGCGTCCTCGAGCGGCGCACGGCGCTGGGCATGCTGACCGAGGCGGTGGGCATCAACCCCGAGGCCAGTCGCCTGGCGGGTGTGCGCTCGCGCGGCATCATCTGGGGCGCCTACATCGCCAGCGGCGCGCTCGCCGGGATGGCCGGCATCCTGTACAGCTCCAACATCATGGCGGCCGATGCGAACGCGGCCGGGCTGTACATCGAACTGGATGCCATCCTCGCCGTCGTCCTGGGCGGTACCTCGCTCGCGGGCGGCACGTTCAGCATCGCGGGCACGGTGGTCGGCGTCTTCACCATCCAGACGCTCAAGAGCACCATCACCTTCCTCGGCGTCCCGCCCGCGGTCAGTCCGGTGTTCATGGCGGCGGCCGTGCTGGTCGTCGTCCTGCTGCAGTCGCGGCGCTTCCGCGCGTTCTTCCACACGGCCGGCCGCGGTGCCGTCCGCCCCCTGTCCCGTCGTCCCGATGCGAAGGTGCTGTCCTGATGGCCACTCTCACCGAAGAGCGCCGCGTGGCCACCGTGCCCGCGAGCCCCTACCGCCGCTTCCTCAGCCGCCACGTCTCGTGGGTCCCGGTGTTCGCGGCCGTCGTCATCCTCGTCGTCATGATCGCCGGCGCGATGTGGTGGTTCCCCAACTTCCAGCTGCCGCGCATCCTGTCGTCGATCCTCCTCGACAACGCCTATCTGCTCGTGCTCGCGGTGGGGATGACCTTCGTCATCCTGACCGGCGGAATCGACCTCTCGGTCGGCGCCGTCATGGCGTTCACCGGCATCCTGTGCGCGAAGATGCTGTCCGACGGCGTCCCGGTGGCGGTGGCCCTGCCCGCGATGATCCTCATCGGCGCGGCGATCGGACTGCTCATCGGCGTCCTCGTGCAGTTCTTCGACGTCCAGCCGTTCATCGCCTCGTTGATCGGCATGTTCCTCGCCCGCGGTCTGGCATTCGTGGTGAGCCTGGAGTCGATCAAAGTCGACAACGAGGGACTGCTGTGGCTGCAGTCCACCCGCTTCTCGTTCGCGGGCTGGTACATCACGCCGACGGGCGTCATCGCGCTGCTCACCGTGGCGCTCGCCGCCTTCGTGCTGCGCTACGCCCGCTTCGGGCGGACGGTGTACGCCGTCGGCGGCAACGAGCAGTCGGCGCGACTGATGGGACTCCCGGTCGTGCGCGCCAAGCTGTCGGTCTACGTCATCAGCGGGGTGTGCGCCGGTCTCGCCGGCATCGTGCTGACGGCCTATTCCGGCGCGGGCTACCCCCTCAACGGCGTGGGGACCGAGCTCGACACGATAGCCGCGGTCGTCATCGGCGGCACGCTGCTCACGGGCGGCAGCGGGTTCGTGATCGGCTCCATGATCGGGGTGTTCGTCTACGGTCTCATCCGCACGATCATCTCGTTCTCCGGCGCCGAGCAGTCGTGGACGCGCATCACCGTGGGCGCGCTGCTGCTGCTGTTCGTGGTCGTCCAGCGCGTGATCGTCTCGCGCTCGGCACTGCGGCGGTGACACGCTCGCGACGCGTTCGCACTCCCGCTCGGGCGCGGGCATGATGGAGCCCATGTCCACCGTCGCTCCGCCCCTCCTCGAGGTGCGCGGAGCGACGGTGCGTTTCGGCGTCGAGAGCGCCCTCGCCGACGTGGACTTCCGGCTGCGGCCGGGCGAGGTGCACTCGCTCATGGGCGAGAACGGCGCGGGCAAGTCGACGCTGATCAAGGCGATCACCGGAGCCCTGCGACTCGACAAGGGCGACATCCTGCTCGAGGGGCAGCGGATGCGATTCTCCTCGCCCGCCGACGCGCAGTCGCGGGGCATCTCGACCGTCTACCAGGAGATCGACCTGCTGCCCAACCTCACCGTCGCCGAGAACATCTCGCTCGGGCGGGAGCCGCGCCGTTTCGGCGTCATCGACCACCGCGAGATGCGCGCGCGCGCCGAGAGGGCGCTCCGTGCCCTCGGCGTCGATGTCGATCCCGCATCGGTGCTGTCGTCGCACCCGCTGGCGGTGCAGCAGCTCGTCGCCATCGCCCGCGCCGTCTCGACCGAGGTGAAGGTGCTCGTGCTCGACGAGCCCACCTCGAGCCTGGATGCCGACGAGGTCGCCGAGTTGTTCCGCGTCATCCGCGACCTCAAGACGCAGGGGATCGCGATCGTCTTCGTCTCGCACTTCCTCGACCAGGTCTACGAGATCTGCGACCGGGTGACCGTCCTTCGTGGGGGGCGCCTGGTCGGCGAGTACGCGACGCGAGAACTGCTGCGCATCGACCTCGTCGAGAAGATGCTCGGCGCCGCCGCCGACGCCCTCGCCCCGCTCGGGCAGCGGCCCGTCGAGCCCGCGGAGGGGCCGAGCGTGCTGAGCGCGCGGGGACTGGCATCCGGAACGCGCCTGCGCGAGGCCGACCTCGACATCGGCGAGGGGGAGGTCATCGGCGTCGCGGGGCTCCTCGGTTCGGGGCGCACCGAGCTGGCGCGGTCGATCACGGGCGTCGATCGCCCCGACACCGGAGAGGTCGCGATCGACGGCGAGGTCGCGCGCCTCGACACCCCTCGCGAGGCGATCCGCCGCCGGGTGGCGTACTCGTCGGAGAACAGGCGCACCGAGGGCATCATCGGCGACCTCAGCGTGCTCGACAACATCACGCTCGCCCTGCAGGCGCAGCGGGGGATCTTCCACCGTCTGAGCACGGCGCGTCGTCGTGAGCTCGCGGTGAGCTGGGTCGAGGCGTTGCACATCCGACCCGCCGACATCGACCGGCCCGTCTCGACGCTGTCGGGTGGCAACCAGCAGAAGGTCCTCCTGGCGCGGCTGCTCGCGCTGTCCCCGCGGCTGATCGTCCTTGACGAACCGACCCGCGGTATCGACGTCGGAGCGAAGGCCGAGATCCAGCGGTTGGTCGGTGAGCTCAGCGACAACGGCCTGTCGATCGTGTACATCTCGGCCGAGCTCGACGAGGTGCTGCGCGTGGCGCATCTCGTCGCCGTCATGCGCGACGGCGTGCTCGCGCAGATCGTCCCCGCCACGGGACTGACCTCCGACGCGCTCCTCGCCCTCGTCGCAGGTCACACGACCTCGGAAGGCGGCGCCGGTGGCTGACGACAAGGCCTCGCGCACCGCCAACATCTTCGACGTCGCCCGACTCGCCGGCGTCTCGCACCAGACGGTGTCGCGTGTGCTCAACGACATGCCGAACGTGCGCCCCGCGACCCGGGCGCGCGTCGAGCAGGCCATCGCGCAGTTGCGGTACAGCCCCTCGCCCGCCGCGCGCGCCCTCGTGACGCGCCGCACGCGCACGATCGGTCTCGTCACCCCGGGCACGGTCGACTACGGTCCCTCGTCCATCGCGATGAACTTCAACTTCGCCGCCCGTGCCGCCCGGTACAACGTGGATGCCATCAGCTCCGCCCAGACCGACGCCGCCGAAGTGCGGGTCGCCATCGACGGCCTGTTGAAGCAGCGGGTGGATGCCATCGTCCTCATCGTCATCGACGCCGAGGTGCTCGCCGCGATCCAGGCGCTCGAGCTCGACGTGCCCGTCGTCGCGGCGGCCGCGACCCCGCGACCGCACCCGCGGCTCGTGGCCATCGATCAGTACCGCGGTGCGCGAGCCGCCGTCCGGCATCTCCTGGAGTCGGGCTACACGACGGTGCGGCACATCGCCGGGCCGGCGCGGAACCCCGATGCGATCGAACGGCTGCGGGGCTGGCGCGAGGAGATCGCCTCGGCGCGCGCGCAATCGACGCCGCCCCTCCACGGAGATTGGACCGCTGCGAGCGGCTATCGCATCGCCTCCGAGACCGACCTCGCCCCCGGCGAGGGCATCTTCGTCGCGAACGACCAGATGTCGATCGGCGTGCTGTCGGCGTTGCGCGAGAGGGGGCTGCGCGTTCCCGACGACGTCGGCGTCGTCGGGTTCGACGACATCCCCGAAGCGTCGTTCGTCTACCCCTCGCTGACGACGGTTCGACAGGACTTCGCCGCTCTCGGGGAGATCCTCATGCAGAAGGTCCTGCTCATGGTCGAGGAGCCCGACACCGTCAGCGAGACCACGCCTCTGCCCACGCGGCTCGTCGTGCGGGACTCCGCCCCGACGCGTTCCTGACGCCCGGTGCAGTCGTCGTCCGGCGGATGAAATCCGGCACCGGATGTTGACGTCAACAGGGGTGTGAGCGCTAACATTCTGGCATCCGTCGTCGACGACGGTGCATGCAATGTCGCATTCACGAGAGGACCCCCACCCCCGTGCCCACTCTCCCTCGGACGGCGCTCCCGCGTCGTCTCCCGTCCTGGACGCTGGCCGTCCCGATCGTCGCCGCCCTCGTCGCGGCGCCGATCACCGCACCACTGATCGCCCACGCGGAGGTTCCGTCCGCGGGGCTGATCGTCTCCTATCCCCTCGACGAGACGTCGGGCACGGTCGCGCACGATACGTCGGGCAACGGTCGTGACGCCGCATACGTCGGGGGGCCGACGCTGGGCGGCGCCGACGGCGTCCGCCTCGACGGCGACGACGACTGCGTGAGCCTTCCCAACGATGTTCTCAAGGGACTCACCTCCGTCACGATGAGCACCGACGTGATCGTGCGACCGGAGCAGTCGGGCAATTACTTCATCTGGGGCCTCGGCAACACCACCTCCTGGTTCGGCAACGGCTACCTGTTCGCCACGGGCAACCCCGCGCGTACCGGTATCGCGAGCGGCAACTGGTCGACCGAGCAGGAGACCCGCTGGTCGAGCAACCTCGAGCGCGGCGTCTGGAAGACCCTGACCTACACCCTCGACGCCGGCAGTAAAACCTCCCGCCTGTACCTCGACGGCGCCCAGATCGCCGAGAACACGAACACGACCACCACCCCCGGCTCGATCGGCGGCGGCACGACGACGGCCAACTACCTGGGGCGCTCGAATTACACCCCCGACAAGCGCCGCGCCGGCAGCCTCCGCGACTTCCGCATGTACGACCGCGCGCTGTCCGCCGACGAGGTCAAGGGACTCGTGAAGACGCCGGAAGACACCGCGGCCGCGCAGGCGGCGCTCGACGCGCTCATGGTGACCAACATCGACGACGTGCGCGGCAATCTGACGCTGCCTTCCTCCTCGCGGGGGCTCGACGTCACGTGGTCGTCGGCCGACGCCCACGTCATCACCGACGGAGGCGTCGTGACGCGGCCGGATGCCGACACGACTGTCGCGCTCACGGCATCCGTCACGAAGGGCGCCGTCACCCTCACTCGCACGTTCTCGGCCGCCGTCCGCAAGGCCGCGAAGATCGGACCGTTCGCGGGGTACACGTTCGCGTACTTCACGGGCAACTCCGTCGCGGGCGAGAACATCTTCTTCGCGGCCAGCAACGGCAACAACGCCCTGTCGTGGACCGAGCTGAACAACGGTCGGGCCACGCTGACCTCCGCGTTCGGGGAGAAGGGGCTGCGCGACCCGTTCCTCATCCGCTCGCCCGAGGGGGACACGTTCTACCTCATCGCCACCGACCTCTCGATCGGCCGGAACGGCGACTGGGATCGCTCGCAGCGTCAGGGCTCGAAGTACATCGAGGTGTGGGAGTCGCACGACCTGATCGCCTGGAGCGCGCAGCGTCACGTGAAGGTCTCTCCCGACACCGCGGGCAACACGTGGGCACCGGAGGCGTACTGGGACGACGCGCTAGGTGAGTACGTCGTCTTCTGGGCGTCGAAGATCTACCCGGCCGACGACCCGAACCACACCTCGAACGTCGCGAACAGCATGATGTACGCCACCACGCGCGACTTCGTCACCTTCAGCGACACGAAGGTCTGGCAGGGCGGCACGTCGCGGATCGACTCGACCGTGATCAAGGCCGACGGCGTCTACCAGCGCTTCACGAAGGACGAGGGCGGCGCCACGGGCTGCACCGACATCATCCAGGAGAGCTCGACGGTGCTGACCGCTCCGCTGGACCAGTGGTCGCCCGTCACCACCTGCATCGGCAAGAACGCCGGCACGGGTGCCGTCGAGGGGCCGAGCATCTTCAGGTCCAACCCGGGCGACGTCAACGGCGACACGTACTACCTCTTCGTCGACGAGTACGGCGGGCGCGGCTACATCCCGCTGGCTACGGCCGACATCGCCCACCCCGACTGGAAGGTGCCGGCCAGCTACCGCCTGCCTGCCAGCCCGCGCCACGGCACGGTCATGCCCGTGACGGCCAGCGAACTGGCCGCCCTCCGAGCGAACCTGCCCCAGCCCCTCGAGGCCAACGCCCAGGGTCAGCTGCTCAGCTACGACTTCACCGACGGTTCGGGCAGCACCCTGCACGATCGCTCGGGTGCGGGTCGTGACGCGCAGATCGCGGGCGGAGCCGCGTGGAGCAACGGCGCGCTGACGCTCGACGGCGTGGACGACTACGTCGACCTGCCCGACAACGTGCTTGCGGGTGTCGGCGACTTCTCCGTCACTATGCAGGCACGGGTGGACTCGGCGCAGCGCAACCCCTACTTCCTGTACGGGTTCGGCAACACCGGTGGCGACGGCGCCGGCAACGGCTACCTGTTCGCCACGGGTAACAGCGTCTACCGCGCCGCTGTGTCCACCGGCAATTGGAGCGGCGAGCAGGAGGCCAAGTCGTCCGCGGCGCTGCCGCGTGACCGCTGGGTCACACTGACGTACACGCTGAGCGGGTCGACGGCCCGGCTGTACCTCGACGGGCAGCAGGTCGCAGTGAACACCAACGTCACGGTTCGCCCCGGTGACATCGGAGGTGGCAGCACGCTGGCCAACTACATCGGCAAGTCGGTCTACACGAATGACAACCTGTTGAAGGGGCAGGTGCGCGAGTTCGCGCTGTACAACCGCGCGCTGTCGGCATCCGAGATCGCCGGGCTGAATCCGACGCCGACCCCGACCCCGACGCCCACGTCGACGCCGACCGCTACGCCGACACCTACGGTGACCCTGACCCTGACCCCGACCCCGACCCCGACGCCCACGTCGACGCCGACACCTGCGGTGACGCCGGAGCCGACCTCGACGCCGGAGCCGACCTCGACGCCGGCTCCGACCGCGACGCCGGCTCCGACCGCGACGCCGGAGCCGACGGCCACGCCGGAGCCGACGAGCGACCCCACGGCCACCCCGACCGCGTCGCCCACGAGCACCCCGGATGCCACCCCCTCGGTGTCCGTCTCGACCACCACGGTCGAGCGCGGAGGGATCGTGCGCGTGACGGTGACGGGTCTCGCCGCGGGTGAGCAGGTCACCGCGGAGCTGCGCAGCGACCCGATCCGCATCGCCGGCATCCCCGCCGCCGATGCGAGCGGCCGCGTGGCATTCGATGTGCAGATCCCCGGCGGCCTCGCCGCGGGCAGCCACACCATCGTCTTCTACGGGGCCGACGGCTCGGTGATCCGGAGCGTTCCGATCATCGTGGTGGCCGCGGGGCAGCTCGCCGCGACCGGCGCGCAGGCGCCCCTGGGCGCGGGTCTGCTCGCCGCGTTCCTGGTGGTCGCCGGTGGCGTGGTGTGGACGATGCGTCGCCCGCGCCGCACCGACGCCTGATCCGCTGAACGGAAGGAAGACTCCGGATGCCCTGGCATCCGGGGTCTTCCTCGTGCACGGTGCGCGGGCCGCCCGCCGTGCCCGCCCCGGGCCGTCCGCGCGGGGGAGGGCGCGCTGCCGGGACGGATGCGTGAGCGCGGTGCCGAGACGGCCGCCGGCGCGGCCTGCTTCACGCATAAACGCGATCCACGACCATAAACGCGGTGAGCACGCGTTTCTGCGCGCGGATCGCGTTTATGCGTGGGGTGGAAAACGGCGCGGCCCGGCACGGCGCGGCCCCGCACGGCGCGGCGCGCGGGACAGAGGAAGGGCCCCGGATGCCGTGGCATCCGGGGCCCTCATCGAGCGAGAGGATCAGCCGAGCAGCGGAACCGCACCGACGAGAACGCCGACGGCGAGCATCACCAACGAGACGATCGTCGCGCGCCACAGCACCTTCTTGTGGTGGTCGCCGAGGTTGACGCCGGCGAGCGAGACGAGCAGCAGGATGGCCGGCACGAGCGGGCTCTGCAGGTGCACGGGCTGACCCGTGATCGAGGCACGGGCCATCTCGACGGGCGCGATGCCGTAGTTCGCGGCGCTCTCGGCGAGCACCGGGAGGATGCCGAAGTAGAACGCGTCGTTCGACATGAAGAACGTGAACGGGATCGACAGCACGCCCGTGATGACGGCGAGGAACGGACCCATCGACGCGGGGATCACCTGGGTGATCCAGTCGGCCATGGCGGTGACCATTCCGGTGCCGTTCAGCACGCCGACCAGGACACCCGCGGCCAGCACCATCGACACGACGCCGACGATGCTGGGCGCGTGGGCGACGATCTCGTCGGCCTGCCCGCGCAGCTTGGGGAAGTTGACGATGAGGGCGATCGCGGCACCGACCATGAACACGAAGGCGAGCGGGAAGATGTCCATCACCAACAGCACCATGACGGCGACGGTGAGCACGAGGTTGAACCAGATGAGCTTCGGCCGGAGCGTCGCGCGGTTCGGGTCGAGCATGGTGTCGGCCATCGCGGTGTCGGCGGCCTCGACCAGCTGCGGGGCGGCGATCGCGTCGCGACCCCCGCGGACGGTCACGATGTTGCCCGTGCGCAGCGAGGCGAGCGCGCCGGGCTTGTGCTCCGCGCCGCGGAACATCTTCGGGGCGCCCAGACGACCGAAGCCGCCGGGGCCGTCGATCTTCGAGGTGTCGACCGAACCCGCGAGGCGCTTGCGCTCGGACAGGCCGAGGAACCAGGCGAAGGCGAGGGCGACGACCAGGCCCGCGAGGAGCGAGGGGATCATCGGTACGAAGACGTCGGTGGGCTGCAGGCCCAGCGCCGTCGCGGCGCGCACGGTGGGGCCGCCCCACGGCACGATGTTCAGGGTGCCGTTCATCAGACCCGCGACGCAGGTCAGCACCACGGGGCTCATGCCCAGGCGCAGGTACAGCGGCAGCATCGCCGAGGTGGTGATGATGAAGGTGGTCGAGCCGTCGCCGTCGAGCGACACCGCGCCGGCGAGGATCGCCGTGCCGAGCACGATCTTGGCCGGGTCGTCGCCCAGGAAGCGGGTGATCACGCGGATCAGGGGATCGAACAGGCCGACGTCGATCATGATGCCGAAGTACATGATGGCGAACAGCAGCAGGGCGGCGGTCGGTGCCATCTTGCCGATCGCGTCGATCACCATGTCGCCGAGGCCGAAACCGGCGCCGGCGATGAGGCCGAACACGGTCGGCACGATGATGAGGGCGACCATGGGGGTCATGCGCCGCGTCATGATCAACGCCATGAACGACAGCACCATGAGGAAACCGAGGGCGACGAGCACGCCGTCGGCGGGCGTGTAGGCCACCGCGTACTCTTCGGCCTCGGCCGCAAGGATCAGGGGGGTCATCGCGACTCCTTCGTCGTGGATGTGGGCGCCCGGTGCGCCATCGATCTGCCGACCGTACGGATACCGGGTCCTCGGGCGCGCGTTTGCTCGCATTGAGCGTCGTTATGCGCGTACCGTGTCTTCTGCGCATTTCGCGCATGACGACGTCGCCGACCGGGAGGTGCGCATGCGATTCGCCACCCGGATGCTCGTGGTGCAGGTCGCCACCCAACTCGTCGTCGTGGCGGTGTGCACGGCCGTGTTCGCGTGGCTCGGGGTGCAGCAGCTCAAGGCGGAGGCCGATTCGTCGGCCCTCAACATCGCCCGCTCGGTCGCCGAGGCGCCCGACGTGCGCTCGCTCGTGACCGCGTTCTCCGCCGACCCCGGAACCCCCGATGCCGCCCAGCTGCGCGACGGGACGCTGCAGCATTACGCCGCCGACGTCACCGGGCGCACGCAGGGGCTGTTCGTCGTCATCACCGACGATCACGGCATCCGTCTGGCGCACCCCGACCCCGACCGGCTGGGGGAGGTCGTGAGCACGAGCTTCGCCGACGCACTCGCCGGTCGCGAGGTGGTGACCTGGGAGACCGGCACGCTCGGCGAATCGGCGCGGGCGAAGGTGCCGATCTATCCGCCCGGCGGAGGGGCGCCGGTCGGCGAGGTGAGCGTGGGCTTCGAACGGGCCAGCGTCTTCGACGACCTCCCCGCGCTGATCGCCGGTATCGCCGTGGCCGTCGCGCTCGCCGTGGCCATCGGCGCGCTCGTGGCCCTGCTGATGCGACGCCGGCTCGAGCGGCTGACCCTGGGCGTGCAGCCGGAGGAGCTCGTCGCGCTCGTGCAGACCCAGACCGCCGTGCTCGAGGGAGCCGATGAGGGCGTCGTCGCCCTCGACGAAGCCGGTGTGGTGCGGGTGTGCACGGCCACCGCCGAACGCCTGCTGGGTGTGACCGGCGCCGTGGGGCGACCGATCGCCGATCTCGGTCTCGCGCCGGCCGTCTCGGCCGCGCTGTCGGGCGCCGGGGCCGCGACCGGGCTGCCGCTGGGCGACCGCGTCGTCTTCGTCGACGTGCGGCCCGTGCGACGCGGGGCGCGCGCCCTCGGCCGGGTGGCCGTTCTGCGCGACCGGACCGACGTGATGGCCCTCTCGGGCCGCCTCGACAGCGTGCGCGCCATGGGCGACGCTCTGCGCGTGCAGCGGCACGAGAATGCCAACCGGCTGCACGCCGCCGTGGGGCTCCTCGACGCAGGCCGGGTCGAGGAGGCGCGGGGGTTCCTCGCCGACCTCGTCGATCGGGGCTCGGTCGATTGGGCCGTGCCGGGGATCGAGCTCGTGGGGGACGCCATGCTGCAGTCCTTCCTCGGCGCGAAGGCCCTCGCCGCCCGGGAACGCGGTGTGGCGTTGCGCGTCGCCGACGACACCTTCTCGAGGGAGACGATCGACGACGTCGAAGACGTGGTGGCGGTGCTCGGCAACCTCATCGACAACGCCGTGACGGCCGCCGCGGCTGCTCCCGCACCCCGCGAGGTCGAGGTCAGCGTGCTCGACGATCGCGACGCAGTGGTGATGACGGTGTCCGACAGCGGGGGCGGGATCGCCGACGTCGACGGGATCTTCGCGCAGCGCGAGCGGGGAACCGACGTCGACACCGACAGGGTGCACGGTCTCGGGATCGGGCTGCCCCTGTCGCGCGAGTTCGCCCGGCGCCGGGGCGGGGACGTGTGGGTCGTCGACGCGGGTGACGAGGAGAACGGCGCCATTGTGGCGGCGCGCCTGCCCGGCGTACGCCGGAGCCGCGACGACGTGGAACGAGAGAGAGGCGACGCGTGAGCGGCATCCGGGTTCTGGTGGTCGACGACGACTTCCGCGTGGCGGGGCTCCATCGCGAGGCGGTCGCCGCGCGGCCGGGCTTCGTCGCGCTGGAGCCAGCGCGCACGATCGGCGAGGCGCGCATCGCGATCGCGGCGCACGCCCCCGATCTCGTGCTGGCCGACGTCTACCTGCCCGACGGCGACGGGATCGACCTGGTGCGCACCCTCGACGTCGATGCGTTCGTGCTGTCGGCGGCGACGGATGCCGCGACGGTGCGCCGCGCATTCTCGGCCGGTGCCCTCGCGTACCTCGTGAAGCCGTTCGACACCCGTGTGCTGGCCGAGCGCCTCGAGCGCTACGCCCGGTATCGCAATCTGCTGACGAGCGTCCGACCGCTCTCGCAGGACGACATCGACCGCGCGGCATCCCTCATGCGCGGCGAGCGCGAGGGGGCCTCGCTCGCACGGTCGGCGACCGAGCAGACGGTGCTGGGGGCGCTCGCCGGAGACGAGGCCTCGGCGTCGGAGGTGGCCGAGCGCATCGGGGTCTCGCGCGCCACGGCGCAGCGACACCTCACCGCGCTCGCGGAGCGGGGGCTCGTGCAGGTGAGCCTGCGCTACGGGTCGACGGGTCGCCCCGAGCACCGGTTCCGCGCGGGCGGGTGAGGCGCGGCACCCGGTCTGCGGTGGGCTCGGTCCCTTCGACAGGCTCAGGGACCTGGGTGCGGTTCGGGGACCTGGGTGCGGCTCGGGGACCTGGGTGCGGCTCGGGGACCTGGGTGCGGCTCGGGGACCTGGGTGCGACGCAGGGACCTGGGTGCGGGAGTGGCCTGGCGCTCAGGCCTCCAGCACCGCCCAGCCCCGCGGGCCCAGCTCGACCCGGTCGCCGACGAGCGTCCCGTCGCCGGTGACGACCGTGCGGGCGTCGGCGGACGGAAGCGACACCGGTTCGTCGCCGATGTTCAGCGTCACCACGACCGCGTCGTCGGCGGTCGCCGTCCGCAGCACGATGCTGGTGTTGGCGAGCTCGACCACGTCGGTGTGCGCACGCCAGAGCCACGGCTTGCGGCGACGCAGGGCGATGAGCGCCCGGTGCGCCTCGAGGACCCGCGCGTCGCCGTCCACCGCGTCGGGTGAGGCGGGGAACTCCGGCCGCACCGCGTCGTCGCCGCCGAGGCGCTCCTCCTTCACCGCGGTCCAGCCGAATTCGTCGCCCGCGTAGACCGATGGGGTCCCGGCGACGGTGAACAGCACCGCGAGGGCGTGCGGCACGAGGTCGGCGCCCACCGCCGAGGCGATGCGCGTGACGTCGTGGTTTCCCACGAACGTCTGAGGGACGAACACGCGCAGCAGCTCGTCGTGCCGTTCGATCGCGTGACCGAGCTCGAAGAGGTTCCCGTCGGCGATGCCGTGCCAGATGCCCTGCCACAGCTCGTACTGCGTCAGGGAGTCCATGCTCGATTCCTGCACGATCCGCGCCGCGTCGCCGTGGATCACCTCACCGAGGAACCACGCGTCGGGGAAGCGCTCCCGCACGCGCGGCAGCACCTCGGCCCAGAAGGGCGAGGGCACCGCGTACGCCGCGTCCAATCGCCATCCGTCGACGCCCCGTTCGAGCCAGTGGCACATCACCTCGACCACCAGGTCGGCCACGGCGGGGGAGGAATGATCGAGGGCGACGAGCGCGTCGTGCCCCTCGAAGACGTCCGCCTCGAACCGGCCGTCGATCCACCGCCCGCGGAACAACTGCGGTGCGTCCTCCGTCTGCTCGCGGAAAGCAGGGTGCCCGCGCCCCACGTGGTTGAAGACGCCGTCGAGCAGGATCCGGATGCCCCGCTCCCGCGCCGCACCCACGAGACGGTCGACATCGTCGTCGTCTCCGAGCCGCGGGTCGATGCGGAAGTGATCGACGGTGTCGTAGCCGTGGGTCTCGGACGCGAAGACCGGCCCCAGCAGCAGACCGTTCAGCCCGAGCTCGATGACATGGTCGAGCCACGGTTCGAGACGGTCCAGGCGATGCACGGGCTCGGCATCCGGGTCCACGCCGTCGCGGATCGGCGCACCGACGAACCCCAGCGGGTAGAGGTGCCACCAGAGGACGTGTTCGGGCCATTCGGGCATGCGACCGACGCTACCGAGGTCGCGCGGATCGCGAGGCGGGGTTGCGGCGGTCGCCGAGGGGCGCGTTCAGGCGCGCGCGCGAGCGTCGGGCGCGGCGAAGGCGAGGAGGTCGAGCGCATGGGACCGCGCGGCGTCGACGGCCGCGGCGACCGCGCCGATCGAGACGATGTCCGCGCCGAGGGGGGATGCCACGATCTCGGGCGCCGGAAGGTCCAGAGCGCGGGGGAGAGCGGCTCGTGCCGCGGCGATGATCGGCTCGGCGCCCGCGGCGATCGCGCCCGAGACCACGACCCTTCGTACGTCGAAGAGGCTGCCCAG
This sequence comes from Microbacterium galbum, assembly GCF_032464915.1. Lineage (NCBI taxonomy): Bacteria > Bacillati > Actinomycetota > Actinomycetes > Micrococcales > Microbacteriaceae > Microbacterium > Microbacterium galbum. The sequence continues at coordinate 1,950,656 of NZ_JAWDIS010000001.1, forward strand.
GGTCGCGGCGACGATCGAGAGCGCACCGCCGACCTCCTGCGCGACGGCGAGCGCCCCGGCATCGCCCGCGCCGGCAAGGTCGAGGACGGTCTTGGCGTCGAGCGCGGCGGGGTCGATCGTCGCCAGAGCCGATCCGGCGGGAAGGCGCCCGGTGGCACGGGCGTCGCGGGCGGCGTCGACGCACCGCGGCGCGAGGCCCTCGGCGCCGCCCACGCCGGTGACCCGATCGAACGCGACGGTCTCGCCGGCGCCGCCGTGAGCACCGCGCAGCAGACGCCCGTCGACCCAGATCCCCGCACCGAAACGTTCGCCGGCGAGGAGGGCGATGAAGTCGTCGACGCCGACCGCGGCGCCGTGCGCACGCTCGGCGACGGCCGCGAGGGAGGCATCGTTCTCGACGCGCACCACCGGAGCCCACTCGGCGAACGTGTCGACGAAGCCCGGGTTCATGCGCTCCCAGAATCGGTCGTGATGAACGGGGGAGCGACCCGATCGATCGACGGGCGCGGGGACGCCGACGCAGAGGGCGGCGATGTCGGACCGGTCGCGGTGCGCCCGGGTGAGGGTCGCGTCCACCGTCGCCTCGGCGGCTCGTCGACGGCGTTCCGGAGAATCCCGCTCGGGGTCGACCGCGAGGCGCGAGGTCGCGAGCGCCCGTCCGCGCAGATCGGCGACGGTGGCGGTGACGTGCCCGCGGCCGGCGTCGACGCCGACCACCACGGCCGAGTCGGGACGGAACGCGAAGCGGCGCGCCGGGCGCCCCTTCGAGTACTCCCCGACGGTGCGGGCGTTCGGCATTTCGGCGAGCAGGCCCCGCTCGACGAGCTCGTCGAGCACGTCGATGGTCGTCGACCGCGTCAGGCCGACCGCCGCCATGACGTCGCTGGCGGTGAAGGCCTCGGCGTCCCAGGCGTGGGCGAGCACGGCGTCGAGGCTGCGTCTGCGCAACGAGGCCGCCGCCGATGTGGCATCCGACATCAGATCTTGACCCCTTTCGCGTCCGATGCAATACTGCCCTCATCAAGTTAATTTGGCGAGTAAATTTACTCGGCGACACAACAAATTCGCAGTGCAGCGAGGAGGATGCAGGTGTCGACGAAGACGAGAGCGGGGCGGCGGTGGCTCGCCGCGGCCGCGGTGGGGGTGCTCGGGGCGAGTCTGCTCGCCGGCTGCACGGCCGACGGGCGCGAGACCATCCGCTTCACCTTCAGCAAGCGCGAGGCGCTGTCGTTCATGAACGACGTCGTCGCGCAATACAACGCCTCGCAAGACGAGGTCCGCGTCGAGATGGACAGCTCGGGCGTCGACGTGGTCTCGGCGAGCTTCGTCCGCGGCAACCCGCCCGACATCATGCTCGCCAACTACAACTACGAGGTCGCCCGCTTCGTGCAGCGCTGCGCGCTCAGCGACCTCTCCGGCACGACCGCCGCGGGCGCGGTCCGCGAGGATCTGCAGCCGCTCATGGACCAGTACGGCTCGTGCGAGGGGCGCACCAGTGCGCTGCCCTACTCGGTCATGGCCGCCTCGGTCATCTACAACAGGCAGATCTTCGAGCAGCTGGGCCTCGAGGTTCCCACCACGTGGGACGAGCTCATCCAGGTGTCCGACACTCTGAAGCAGAACGGCGTGACCCCCTTCTACGGCACCTTCAAAGACGACTGGACCGTGGCGCAGGGCTGGTACGACTACTCCGTCGGTGGCTCGCTCGACGTGATCGACTTCTTCGACGGCCTCGCCGCCGAGGGCGATCAGGTCGGGGCCGATTCGACGGTCTCGTTCGCGAAGGACTTCACCGAGCCGATGGACCGCATGCTCCAGCTCGCGCAGGCCTACACGAACGAGGATGCCGAGAGCCGCGCTTACGGTGACGGCAACCTCGCGTTCGCGCAGGGCCAGGCGGCGATGTACCTGCAGGGTCCCTGGGCGCTCGGCGAGATCGCGAAGACCGCGCCGGACCTCTCCGTGGGCACCTTCCCGCTGCCGATGACCGACGATCCCGCCGACCTCAAGGTGCGGGTGAACATGGACCTGGCCGCGATCATCCCCGAGGCCTCCCGCCACCAGGATGCCGCCCGCGACTTCCTCGAGTACCTCTACCAGCCCGAGATCATCGAGGCCTACAACGAGTCGCAGCTCGGGTTCGCGCCGACCACGGACGCGCCCTCCCCCAGCGACCCGCGGGTCGCCGGCATGGTCCCGTACTACGAGCAGGGTCGCATCTACCAGGGCGCCTCGGTGCTCGTGCCCAAGACGATCCCCACCTTCAACTACGCGCAGGCGATGATCTTCGGCGCCTCGCCCGAGGCCACCCTGCGCACGATGGACGAGGACTGGTCGCGGCTCGCATTCCGCCAGCCGCCCGCCTCGACGACGGATGCCGCTGGCGAGGAGGCCGCGCGATGACCACCACCACCACGATCGTCACGGGTGGGAAGGCGACGGCTCGCCGTAGCTCGCGCCGTATCGAGCCCATCTACTACCTGTTCCTGCTGCCGACCCTCGTGCTGTTCACGCTCGCGATCACGATCCCGGGTCTGATCGGCATCTTCTTCAGCTTCACCGACTCGATCGGTCTCGGGGAGTGGAACTTCACGGGGCTGACGAACTACGTCGCGATCTTCAGCGACCCCGCGATCCTGCAGGCCTACCTGTTCACCTTCGGGTTCTCGATCGCCACCGTCATCGTCGTCAACGTCGCGGCCTTCCTGCTCGCGGTGGGCCTGACCGCGCGGATCCGCTTCACGAAGGCGTTGCGGACGGTCTTCGTCATCCCGATGGTGATCTCGGGCATCATCATCGCCTACGTCTTCAACTTCCTCTTCAGCAACTCCGTGCCGTCGGCGGGCGAAGCCCTCGGCATCCCGTGGCTGCAGACGAGCCTGCTCGCCAACCCCGATCTGGCGTGGGTCGCGATCGTCATCGTCACCGCGTGGCAGGCGATCCCCGGGACGTTGCTCATCTACATCGCGGGACTGCTCTCGGTCCCGGGCGACGTGTACGAGGCGGCCGGACTCGACGGGGCCAGCAAGACGCAGCAGCTGCTGCGCATCACGCTCCCGCTCGTGGCCGGCTACGTCGTCATCAACGTGATCCTCGGCTTCAAGGGGTTCTTGAACGCATACGACATCATCGTCGGTCTCACCGGCGGCGGCCCGGGGACGGCGACGCGCAGCGTCGCGATGTCGATCATCCTGGGCTTCAACGGCGGCGACTACGCCTATCAGATGGCCAACGCCGCGCTCTTCTTCGTCGTCGCCGTCGTCATCTCGCTCCTGCAGCTCTCGCTGACGCGGGGAAGGAACACCCTGTCATGACCGCTCTCAACCAGCCCGCCCTCGCCTTCGAGCAGGCCGAGCTCGCCGTCCCCGAGCGCCAGGGCCCCGCGGGCTCCGGCCCCCGGCGCTCCCGCTTCCGCCGCGTCGGCGCCGAGCGCATCAGCTGGTCGACGACGACCATCCTCGTGCTGTGCTCGCTGACGGTGCTGCTGCCGTTGTACGTCACCGTCTCGATGGCGCTCAAGAACGGCACGCAGGTGGTCGACGGCAACGCGTTCTCGATCCCCTCGCCGATCAGCTTCGACGGTTTCGTCCAGGCGTGGACGCTCACGAAGTTCCCGGTGGGCCTCGCGATCTCGCTGCTGGTCACCGCGGGCACGGTCGTGGCGACCATCATCCTCGCCGCGTTCGCGTCGTACGCCATCGCGCGCAACTGGGACCGGAAGCTCTTCCGCTACTCGTTCTTCTACCTGCTCGCGGCGATGTTCATCCCGTTCCCGGTCATCGCGCTCCCGCAGATCCAGCTGACCGGGCGCCTCGGCCTCGACAACCCGCTCGGCGTCATCATCCTCGCCACGATGTTCCAGCTGAGCTTCAGCGTGCTGTTGTTCACCGCCTTCCTGCGCTCCATCCCGCTCGAACTCGAGGAGAGCGCGCGCATCGACGGCGCCACCACCTGGCAGACGTTCTGGCGTCTCATCTTCCCGCTGCTCGCACCAATGAGCGCCACGGTCGGCATCTTCGCGTTCCTCTACGCGTGGAACGACTTCATGATGCCGTCGCTCATCATCAGCGACCCGGCCCTTCAGACGCTGCCCGTGCGCCAGAACCTGTTCCAGACGCAGTTCAGCAACAACTACAACGTCGCCTTCGCCTCCTACCTCATGGCCATGGCCCCCGCGATCGTCGCCTACCTGTTCACCCAGCGATGGGTGATGGCCGGCGTCACGCAGGGCGCCGTCAAGGGCTGAGCAGACCTTCCCCTCCCCGAAAGGACCCTTCGTGACAACCGCCGCACCTTCCGTGCACGCCCGCGCGCTCTCCGACACCCCCGACTGGTGGCGTCAGGCCGTGGTGTACCAGGTCTATCCCCGCAGCTTCGCCGACACGAACGGCGACGGCCTGGGAGACATCCCCGGCGTCACCTCTCGCGTTGCGTACCTGGCCGAACTGGGGGTGGATGCCATCTGGCTCAGCCCCTTCTACCCGTCCGACCTCGCCGACGGCGGTTACGACGTCGCCGATTACCGTGACGTCGACCCGCGGCTGGGAACCCTGGCCGACATGGACGAGCTGATCGCGCAGCTGCACGCCCACGGCATCCGCGTCGTCGTCGACATCGTCCCCAATCACACCTCCGACAAGCACGTCTGGTTCCAGGAGGCGGTGGCCGCCGGTCGCGGCTCGGCCGCGCGGGAGCGCTACATCTTCCGCGAGGGCACCGGTCCCGACGGCTCCGAGCCGCCGACCGACTGGGTCTCGGTGTTCGGAGGCCTCGGGTGGGAGCGCGTCGCCGACGGCCAGTGGTACTTCCACAACTTCGACGTCTCGCAGCCCGATCTGAACTGGTCGAACCCCGAGGTGCGCGCCGACTTCGTGAAGACCCTGCGCTTCTGGAGCGATCGCGGCGTCGACGGCTTCCGCATCGACGTGGCCCACATGCTCACGAAGGACCTCACGGAGCCGCTGCCCTCGCGGGCGGAACTCGAGGCGATGCCGATCGACGGTACGCACCCGCTGCTCGACCGCGACGACGTGCACGAGGTCTACGCCGAGTGGCGTGCCGTGTTCAACTCGTACGACCCGCCGCGTACCGCGGTGGCCGAGGCCTGGGTCCACCCCTCGCGGGTCCCGCTCTACGCCAGCGCCGAGAGCCTTGGACAGGCGTTCAACTTCGACCTGCTGGAGGCCGACTTCGACGCCGGGCAGTTCCGTCGGATCGTGGCCGACAACCTCGCCCTCGCCGCTCGATCGGGGTCCTCGACCACGTGGGTGCTGTCCAACCACGACGTCGTGCGCCACGCCACGCGGTACGGCCTGCCCGACGCCGAGCGCGGCACCGACGGACGCCCGACGCTCAAGCACGGCAACGAGTGGCTGCTGTCGGGCGGGCAGTCGCCGACCCTCCACGCCGAGCGCGGCGAGCGTCGCGCACGAGCGGCGGCGCTGTTCGTGCTGGGCTTGCCGGGGTCCGCGTACCTGTACCAAGGCGAGGAGCTCGGGCTGCACGAGGTGGCCGACATCCCGGATGCCGAGCGCCAGGACCCGACGTTCTTCCGCAGCCCCGGGGTCGACATGGGCCGTGACGGATGCCGCGTGCCCCTGCCCTGGACCTCGTCGGGGTCGGCGTTCGGATTCGGCCGGGGCGGCGCGCACCTGCCGCAGCCGGAGTGGTTCGAGACCTACGCCGCCGATGTGCAGGACGGCGATCCCGCATCGACGCTGTCGCTGTACCGCCGGGCCCTCGCCCTGCGGCACGGATTGCAGACCGAGGAGCGGCTGGAGTGGATGGACACCGACCGCGCCGACGTGGTCTCGTTCTCCCGCCCCGGCGGGTGGACCGTCGTGACGAACTTCGGCACCGAGCCCGCCGCGCTCCCCGCGGGTGAGGTACTGCTGTCGAGCGGCCCGCTCGCGGGAGACGTCCTGCCGGGTGAGGCGACGGTCTGGATGCGACGCGCCTGACCCCCGCACGGAAGCCCCGGCGCCCTCGTGCGCCGGGGCTTCCGTGCGGGGAGGCCTCGACCCCGTCGAGCGTCCAGAACACGCCGGGCTCGCCGGCCGCGCGCGGCATGTCCTGGACACTCGACGGGAGGAATCCTTCCCGCGTGCGCTCAGGGGCGGCGGATCGAGTCGCGGATCACCACCGGCATCTCGACGAGGTGCTGCCCCTCGGGTGGGCCGTCCGGCGTGAGCAGGAGCTCGACGGCGCGGCGGCCCATGTCCTCGTGCGGAAGACCGATCGTCGTCAGCCCCGGACGCAGGTAGGCGGCGAGCTCGTCGTTGTCGAACGACACCAGCGACACGTCGTCGGGCACCCGCAGCCCGGCATCCCCCAGGGCCTGGAGGGCGCCGAAGGCCAGCCGGTCGTTGAGGCAGACGATGGCCCGCGGGCGCATCCCCTGGGCGAGCAGCCGCGCGGTGAACTCGTAGCCGGGGGCGGGCTCCCACAGCCAGATCGACTCCTCGTGCAGGAATCTCGCCCCCGCGTCGGCCATGGCCGCGGAGATCCCGCGCACGCGCGCCGCCACCGTGGCCGAGCGGAACAGATCGCGTTCCGCCTCCGCGTCGTATCCGAGGAGCAGGATGCCGTCGCGGATCCCCGCATCGAGGAGGAGCTCGACCGCCCGTCGACCTCCCGTCTCCTCGTCGGGCAGCACGCTGCATCGGTGCAGCTCGTTGGTGGCGTTCAGCATGACCGTGCGCAGTCCCGTCGGCAGGCGGGGGACGAACGTCTCCCGCGCGCGCATCGACGCGAAGATGATGCCGTCGACCTGACGGTCGAGCAGGGCCGAGACCGCCTCGGCCTCGCGTTCGGGCTCACCTCCGGTCTCCGCGACGAGCACGACCTGGCCGGCGGCCTCCGCCGCGCCGAGCGCGCCCTTGATGAGCCCGCTCGCGAAGCGGGTGGTCGCGACGAGGTCCGAGACGAAACCGACGGTGTGCGACGTGTCGGTGCGCAGCGCCCGCGCCGACATGTTGGGGCGGTAGCCGAGCTCCGCGGCAGCGGCGTGCACGCGCTCGTGGGCGTCCTTCGAGAGGCGGGTGTCGGGACGACCGTTCAAGATCATGGAGGCCGCCGCGGGGGATAGGCCGGCTCGCCGGGCGACGTCGGCCAGTGTGACCCTCTTGCCCATCGGTGCTCCCGTTCTGCGGCATCGGCGCCGCGGTCACGATCTTCGCAGTGATCTTGACAGCGCTCCGTGCGTCTGCATAAATGATGCTGCTAAATCCTTTCAGCACAGGTTAGCGCACCAGCAGTCCGCCGCCGGAACAGCCCGAGCGCCGGCACGCAGCACAGACGAAGGAGTCGACATGAACACCCGCATCCCGCGCCGGCGCCGAGGGGCATCCCTCGCCCTGCTCGCCATCGCCGGCCTCACCGGCGCCGCCCTGACCGGGTGCGCGCCCGGAAGCGCGGCCCCGGCCGCGCAGAACGACGTCGAGGTGAGCACCGAGCTCACCAGCGACCCCGTCCAGCTCACGATCGCCGACGAGACGGGCTTCCCGGTCACCGACAAGCTGACCGAGGAGTTCACCAAGCAGCACCCGAACGTCACCTTCACGATCAACCGCGACACGTTCCAGAACCTCACCGCGAACGCCCCCAAGCTTCTCGCCAGCTCCACCCCGCCCGACCTCATCCGCCTCCCCACCCTCGGCGACACGGTGCGCGACGGGCTCGTGGCCAACCTCGACCCCTACTTCGACGCCTACGGGTGGGACGCCTGGCCGGCGTCGCAGCTCGCGCCGCTGCGCATGAACGACGAGGGCGTCCGCGGATCCGGGTCGCTCTACCAGCTGGGCCTGGGCTACAGCATCACCGGCATCTACATGAACACCACGCTCGCCGACCAGCTCGGCATCGACGCCCCGCCGCAGACCCTGTCCGAGCTCGAGGACGACATGGCGAAGGCGAAGGCCGCCGGCATCCTGCCGATCATGGCCGGCGACAAGGACGGCGTCGTCAACTTCGTGGTCCAGGCCGCGGTGAACCAGTACGTCGACAAGGACCAGTTCCTGTCGTGGATGTTCAACGAGCCGGGTGCGCGCTACGACGAGTCCGGCAACGTCCAGGGTGCCGAGCTCGTGCGTGAATGGGCGGATGCCGGGTACTTCCCGTCCGACATCAACGCGATCGACTACTTCACCTTCACCAGCCGCTTCTCGGCGGGCGAGGGTCTGTTCACCTTCAACGGCAACTGGGAGGCGGCGAACTACCAGAAGGCGCTCGGCTCCAACGTCGAGTTCTTCCTCGTGCCGCCGGCCGAGGCCGGAGCCGATCACGTGGCCATGGGAGCGGCGAACTCGTTCTCGGTCGCAGCCAAGTCGCCGCACATCAACGAAGTCGCGTACTTCCTGAACTGGGTGCACACCGATCCGACCGCGCGCCAGATCATCGTCGACGTCACCGGTGCGTCGCCCGGCGGCAACCCCGCCCAGGAGCTGCCGAGCGTCGAGTCCGGCTCGCTGATCGAGAACGCGCTGAAGATGTCCGCGCAGATCGGCGCTGAGAACGGCCAGGTCGACTTCATGGCCAACACCACCGCGGGCATCTACGCGGGCTCGATCATCCCCGAGTCGCAGCTGCTGGTGACCAGCCAGATCACCGGCCAGGAGTTCGTCGACCGCGTGCAGAAGTTCTACGAGAGCGAGGTCGGGAAGTAATGACCGACCGTGCGGTCGCCGTCGCGGCGGCCCCTCGACACGGCGACGCCTCCTCGGCGACGGCGACCGCACCCGTTCGCCGGGCCGCTGCACGCGCAGTGGCCCGGCGGGCGACCCTCGTCGGCTGGGTGCTCCTCGTGCCCGCCCTCGCGTTCTACGTCGGATTCGTCATCTGGCCCCTGCTCCAGGGGGTGCAGTACTCGTTCTACGACTGGAACGGCATCGGTCTCGCCCGCTGGGTCGGCTTCGAGAACTACCTCACGGTGTTCACCGACCCCGACCTGCTCGGCGCGATCCGCAACGCGTTCATCCTGATCGCGTTCTTCACGTTCATCCCGGTGGGGCTCGGGCTCGTCCTCGCGACCCTCATCCGCGGCATCCGGTACAAGGCCTTCGCCGCTACGGCGCAGACGGTGCTGTTCCTGCCGCAGATCATCCCGCTCGCCGCCGCCGGTATCGCCTGGTCGTGGATGTACGCCCAGACCGGTGCGGTGAACCAGATCCTCGGCTGGGTCGGGCTCGGCTGGATCACCCGCCCGTGGCTCGCCGATTACGGCACGGCGCTGCCGGCCGTGGGCCTGATCGGATCGTGGGTGCTCACCGGTCTGTGCACCGTGCTGCTGCTCACCGGTCTCGGCAAGATCGACGTCTCGCTGTACGAGGCGATCCGCCTCGACGGTGCCGGGTGGTGGCGCGAGTTCTTCACCATCACCCTCCCCGGCCTGCGTCAGGAGATCGCGGTGCTCGTCACCGTCACCGTCATCGCCGCCCTGTCGAGCTTCGACATCATCTACACCTCGACCCAGGGCGGTCCCGGCCGCGCGACCCTCGTGCCCGGCCTGTCGATCTTCCGCATCGGCTTCACCCAGAGCGATGTGGGCCTGGCCTCGGCCTTCGGCATCGTGCTCATGGTGCTGGTGCTGATCGTGGTGCTCCCCATCCAACGCCTCTCGAGAGCGAGCGACTCGTGATCGCCAGCCGTACCGAGCGCGTGCTCGGCATCCTCCTGCTCAGCGTCGCCGCGATCGTGACGCTCCTGCCGCTGATCAGCATGTTCTCCGCGGCACTCCAGCCCGCCGACCAGAATCCGACCGGTCTCACCTGGCCGACCGATCCGCAGTGGGGCAACTTCGCCACCGCCTTCGAGACCGGCCACGTGTGGCAGCTCATGGGGTCGAGCCTGGTGATCGTCCTCGGAGTCGTCCCCCTGAGCCTCGTCGCCGCCACCCTGGCGGGCTTCGCGCTGGGCTCGCTCCAGGTGCGCTTCGGCCGCGGCATCCTTGTGTTCTTCGTCCTGGGCCTGACCATCCCGTTCGAGGCGCTCATCATCCCGCTCTACTACCAGGCGCAGTCGATGGGCACCGTGAACACCCCCTGGGCGGTGATCTTCCCGCTGATCGGGCTCTACATGCCGTTCGGCGTCTTCTGGATGCGCGCGCACTTCATCAACGTGCCCCGCGAGCTGTCCGAGGCGGCCCGGGTCGACGGTGCCTCGATCTGGCGGGAGTTCCGCAGCATCCAGCTCCCGCTCGCCGCTCCCGCGCTCTCGGCCCTGGCGATCCTGCTGTTCATCTGGACGTGGAACCAGTTCCTGCTCCCGGTCGTCCTCATCGCCGACCCCCTGCAGCGCACGGTCGCGGGCGCCCTGACCTTCTTCCAGGGCCAGTACTCGCTCAGCATCCCGCTGCTCAACGCGGGAGCGCTGATCATCATCACGCCCGCCGTCCTGCTGTTCCTCGTGTTCCAGCGCCAGTTCATCCGCGCCCTCGTGCAGGGCGCGGTCAAGGGCTGATCACCCCCTTCTTCCCCGAAACGGACCTCATGACGTTCACGCCGCCCGACCACTGGGTCTGGGATTTCTGGCTCGCCCGCGACGGCGACACCCACCACATGATGTTCCTCCAGGCGCCGACGAGCCTGGGCGACCCCGACCTGCGTCACCGCAACGCCAGCGTCGGCTACGCCACGAGCGACGACCTGCGCTCGTGGACCGTCCACGGAACGGTGCTGGAGCCCTCCGGGGGAGATGCTCCGGATGCCACGGCCACCTGGACCGGCAGCATCGTCGGGGCGGATGCCGACTGGCGCATGTTCTACACCGGCTCGCGGTTCCTGCGCGAGGGCGAGATCACGAACGTCGAGACGGTGCTCGCGGCATCCTCGACCGATCTGGCGACGTGGGTGAAGGATCCCGAGGTGGTCGTGGCCGCCGACGCGCGCTGGTACGAGACGCTCGACGCGGGCACCTGGCACGAGGAGGCCTGGCGCGATCCGTGGGTGTTCGCCGATCCCGACGGCGAGGGATGGCACATGCTCGTCACCGCCCGCGCCCGGGACGGCCGCGGCCGCGACCGCGGGGTCATCGGGCACGCCTGGTCGCGCGACCTGCACCAGTGGGAGGTGCGCCCCCCGCGCAGCACGCCGGGCGCCGGTTTTGCTCACCTCGAGGTGCCGCAGGTGGTGCGGATCGCGGGGCGGTGGGCTCTGGTCTTCTCCTGCGACGCGACTCATCTGGCCGGTGACCGCGTCGGTCAGGCGGGAGGTATCTGGGCCGTGGCCCTCGACGACCCGCGGGGTCCGTACCCCGTCGAGCGTGCGACGCTGGTCGCCGACGAGCGGCTCTACAGCGGTCGCGTCGTCGCCGACGACGCCGACGGCCAGGCCGTGATGCTGGCCTTCGAGAACGTCACGACCGACGGCGCGTTCGTCGGCACCCTGTCAGACCCGCTCCCGCTGCGCTGGGACGGCGACCGTCTCATCGTCGCGGAGGTCGTCCGGTGACCGCGGTGCAGGGCGTCGTGGCCCCGGGATTCGAGCCGGTGGGGGAGGCCTTCGCCGCCGCATTCGCGGGGCTGTCCGAGATGGGCGCGGCCCTCGCGATCCGCGTCGACGGACGCACGGTCGTCGACGTCTGGGGCGGCACAGCCGACAGCCGCGACGGTCGGCCATGGGAGAGCGACACGCCCTCCGTGGTGTTCTCGTGCACGAAGGGTCTGATGTCGATCCTCGCCGCGCGGCTCGTCGAAGACGGGATGCTCGACCTCGACCGTCCGTTGGCCGAGCTCTGGCCCGAGTTCGCGGTGCACGGCAAAGACCGGGTGAGCGTGGGCGACGCCCTCGCGCATCGGGCGGGCGTCTCGGCCCCGCGGATCGACGTCACGCGCGCGCAGCTGCTCGATTTCGACGCGATGACCCGGATCGTCGCCGCGCAGGAACCGCTGTGGGAGCCCGGCGCCGGCTGGGCGTATCACGCTCTCACCCACGGCTGGCTGTCGGGCGAGATCGTGCGCCGGGCCGGCGGCGTCGCCCCCGGCGAGGCGTTCGCGGCGATGGCGGAGGCGGTGGGCGGCGGAGCGTGGCTCGGGATGCCGGCCGAGGTCGCGGCATCCGCTGCTCACCTGCGCGTCGGGCCGACGCTCGACGCCCTCGTCGCGCGGCAGGCGGCCGAGCGGGACCCCGGCGTCGTCGACTGGCTGGACCGGGCGATGACGCTCGGCGGCGCACTGCCGGCCACGCTCGTGACCGACGACGACGGATTCAACGCCGACGACGTGCGGGCCGCCGTGATCCCGGGGGCGGGCGCCGTCGCCACCGCCCGGGCGGTCGCGGCGATGTGGTCGGCCACGGTCGTCGAGACCGACGGCATCCGTCTGCTCCGTGACGACACGCTCGACGAGGTCACGCGAGAGCGCACGGCAGGCGCACCCGTGTTCGCCGCGCCCGCCCCGTGGCCGCGCTGGGCGGCGGGCTTCCAGCTGGACTCCGACGCGCGCCGCTACCTCGGCCCGACGAGCTTCGGCCACGACGGGGCAGGCGGTCAGGTGGCGTTCGCCGATCGCGCAGCCCGCGTCGGCTTCGCCTTCGTCACGAACTGGATGGAGGCCGACGACTCCCGCGCCACGAGGATCGTCGACGCCCTCCGCGCGCTGGTCTGACCCCTCCCTGCGCGAGGTGCCGAGATTCGTCGCTTCCGGGCATCCCGGAGCGACAAATCCCGGCACCTCACGCGCGGGAGCGGACCCAGGCGTCGTCGCGCTGCTCGATCGCGCCGGCCGCGGCGAAAGCCTCGAGCCATCCGCCCATCGGCCATGACCCCCACCGCGCGTGGAAGGTCGCGCCGTTGCGGAGGATGTCGTCGAGATGCTGCCACGGGGGAGACGACACCGGATGCCACTGGTGGAAGGCATCCGCCCCGCCCACCCAGCGCATCTCGACGTCGGCGGCGCGCGCCGTCCACGCGAGATCGGTGTCCTCGGCGCCGTAGCCCTCGTAGCCGGGGTGGAAACCGCCGATCCTGTCCCACGTCGCGGGGGTGACGGCGAACGACAGCGACCAGAACAGGTCGTACTCCTCGCGGGATGCCGTGCGCGTCGCGCCCGGCTCGAGCGCGGGGCGCGCGCGGTGCGGGCGCACGAGGAACGGCAGGTCGGAGGCGGATCCGGGGCGCTGCACGCTCGCGAGGTAGGTGACCGCTCCGGCGAGGATCGCATCCGGGTGCGCGCGGGCCGCGTCGCGGTAGGCGGGCAGCAGGTCCGCGCCCGGGAGGCAGTCGACGTCGAGGAAGACGAGCAGCTCGGCGCCGGCCGAGACGGCCGCGGCGGCGGCCCGATTACGGCCCTCTCCCACGCGCATGCCGTAGGGCCCCGGGGGCACGTGCAGCGTGAGGGTGTCGGCATCCGGAATGCCGTCCGGCGGCGACGCGTCGAGCCACGCCTCCACGCGCACGATGTCGGTCGCCACCTCGGCCAGCACGCGGCGCTGTCGCTCGAGGTGCTCGGCGCGCGACCTCGATGCGACCGTGATCACCGCGGTCTTCACGGCAGCACCGCCTCGACGGCGGCGGCCATGCGCTCGGCTCCCCCGGCGACCTGCCAGCGCGACCAGTCCGGTTCGCCGTCGGCCGCGGCCTCGACGAGGGCGACGAGTTCGGCCGCCGTGACGGTGGCGTCAGCCCGATGAGCCAGTCCCCAGCGGTCGAGGGCGTCGGCGGTGTGGACCTGTTCGTCGAAGGGGCGCTCCTGCGCGATGACCACGGCGCGCGCACCCGCGGTCGCGAGGTCGGCGACGCTGTTCTGCCCGGCGGCGCTGATCACCACGGTGCTGCGCGAGAGCAGCGGCCACGGATCGTCCACGCGCGAGGTCGCGTCGTGGCCGACGGCCGAGACGTCCCACCCGCGCTCCTGCAGGCGGGCGGTGGCCTCCGTCCGCACGGCGTCGTCGAGCACGCGACCGAGCACGAGAACCGCGCGCTCGGCGCGGGCGCCCTCCGGGGAGCGCCCGTCGTACCGCGAGATCCCGCCCGTCCACACGACTCGGTCACCGTGCGCCGACAGGCCCGCGGTGGGCACGGCGCCGTGCGCCCACGGGGCCACGATGCGGTCGGCCAGGGCGTACGCGAGCGCGTGCGGGGCGTCGGTGCGGGCACCCGGCTGGGTCACCGCGACGGTGCGCAGGCCCAGCAGGCGCGCGAAAGCGACCACTTCGGCGCTCACGTCGACGACGAAGGCCTGCAGATCCCGGGTGACGGATGCCGCGGCGATCGTCGCGAGGCGGGCGCGGTGACCGGGGTGGCCGTGCGGGGCCCAGTGCAGGTGTCCGCGGACGGTCGGCTCGGCGTCGCGCGGGTCGTGGAAAGACCCGTCCGCGCCCTCGAACTCATCGGCGTCGGGGGGCAGCTCCACCCATTCCACCTCGGCGGGCAGCGTCGTGGGCCGCGGCATCGACGAGAACGCCACGACGGGCGAGCGCAGGTGCGGCTGCACCGCCAGGAAGCGCGCGACGTGGCCGTAGCCGTGATGGTGGACGTACCAGCCGATCACCACGCCACCGCCGGCGCGCGCCGCACCGGGACCGGCTGCGCGGTGTGGGCGAGCACGCGCTCCACCTCGCGATAGCGCTGTGCCAGCGAGTGCTGCCGCACCGCCGCGCGGCGGGTCCACACGCGGGTGAGCGGCTCCTGCGCTCCCTCCGCCGCCAGGCGGGAGGCGGCCTTCGCGAGGGCGACGACGTCGCCCGGCATGACCGTCGCCGACCCCGGCATCCCGCTGAGAACCTCCGACACGCCGCCGATGTCGAACGCGGCGACGGGCGTGCCCGTGGCCAGCGCCTCCGCGATGACGAGGCCGAAGGGCTCCTCCCACATGGGTGTCACCAGGGCGACGGCCGACGACCCCACGAGTCGGCACAGGTCGGGCTGACGCAGGGGACCGACGTAGCGGGCGTGGGCGCCCAGGCGCGGGGCGATCTCCTGTTCGAAGTAATCGACGTCGCCGATGCGCCCGGCCAGCACGATGTGCGCTCCCGCCTCCCGTGCCGCCTCGATCGCGAGATGCGGGGCCTTCTCCGGTACCACGCGCCCCGACCAGACCCACGAGGAGCCGCCGGTTCCGCGGGTCCACTGGTCGGTGTCGACGCCGTTCGGGAAGACGAACGCGTCCACGCCCTCGACCGACCACGCGCGCGCCGTCGCCTGGCTCACCGCGACGAAGCGGTGTGGGCTGTCGCGCACGTCCGAGGCCGCCTCGAGCATGGGCTCCAAGGGCGGGGTGTGCAGCGTGGTCACGACCGGGATGCCGGCTTCCCGGCTCCAGCGGATGGGTGCCGGGTGCAGGCTGTGATTGTCGACCACGTCGTAGAGGTGGCGATCCGCGATGAGGCGCTCCCGCGCCGCGTCGTAGGCGGCCTCGACCGCGTCGACGTACCCCGCGGGGTACTCGGTGTCGGACGACTCCTCGGGGCGGTTCCACTCCGGGGTCGGCAGCCGGAACTCGGGCACGTCGCCGAGGAAGTCCGAACCGTCCGCGGCGCACAGCGTCACCTCGTGGCCCCGTTCGCGCAGCCATCGCACGCGATCCCACACGCACGCTTCGAGGCCGCCGGCGTGCGGCTGGCGCAGGGCGTAACGCGAGGGTGCCACCACCAGGACCCGCAGGGCCTTCCCGATCCGCATCACGCCGCCTCCTCCGTCGCCATCGCGCGTCGGTACAGCGCGAGATGCGCGGCGCGCACGGCATCCCGTTCGCCGAGGCGCTCGGTGCGCCGACGTCCGATCTCCGCCGCCCGTTTCGGCGAGCCGGGTGTCGACCACGCAGCGTTGGTGGCATCCACGATCGCCCGTGCGAGCGACACGGGCTCTCCGACGTCGAAGCTGTGGAAGTCGCCGGGGTGCTGGGCCGCGATGTGCCCGACGCGCGTGCCGATGACGGGCACGGCGAGGTCGTAGCAGAGCTCCGCCCACCCCGACTGGGTGCCGTGCCGGTAGGGCAGCAGGCACGCGTCGAGGTCCGCGAGCCAGTGCGAGAGCGCCTGGTCATCGAGGCGGGCACCGCGCTCGACGGTGACGCCCTCGGCATCGCGGGCGAGCAGGTCGATGGATGCCGCCGCCTCGGCGTCGCGGACGTTCTCGTTCATCCGCACGACCGCCTCGACCCGCGCGCCCTGGGCCCGCAGATCGGCCACGGCGCGCACCAGCGTCGCGGTGGTGCCCACCCCGTCGATGTTCGGGCGCAGATCGCGCAGGTGCACGCCGACGCGCGTCGCGGCGTGCGCCGCGCCGGAGGGGCGGTCCGTCTCGGCGAGCAGGGTCGGGTGGGCGATCACCGTCGGGCGACGACGGGTGAGCGCGAAGACCTCGTCGGCGGCCGTCCCGGTCAGGGTGATGAGCTCGTCGGCCGCCTCGGCCAGCACGGCGAGCGAGGCGCGGTGGGCCTCCTGCGACAGCAGTTGGGGGTTCTCGAGGTCGTGCACCGTGTAGACCAGGGGCCGCCCCAGGGCCCGCAGCGTGGCGACGGTCTCGGAGAGTTCCTCGGGCGTGTACGACTCGATGCCGAAATGCACGTGCACCAGGTCGAAGTCCGCCGCATTCGCCCGCAGCCACTCCGGCAGGAGGATCTGCGGCGGCCACCACTGTCCGGCCGGGGCGCCCGGGGGAGGCGGATCGGCGAGCAGGAGCACATGCGCGGGATCCGCGACGGCGGTGACGTAGGGGTGCGCCGAGGGGACGGCGGCGACCCGGACCGGGGGGACGGTGCTGGTGACGATCTTCTCTTCCTCCTCGTGCAGGCATGCGTGACGGTGCGTGTACCGCATCGCCAGGCACATCGCAATGCAACGGGGCGGTTGGGACGACGATGACACCGACGGATACGTTCACATCATGGGTGGCGACATGGCGCGGCTGGGAAGCCTTGCGGACCACGGCGAAGCGGTGATAGCGCGCCGGGCCCACTACGCCGGGTTCTACGGAGACGCTCCGCTGCCCTCCGGCTACGGCCTCGTCGTGGGCAACTGTCAGGCCGAGTCCCTGCGCCTGGTGATCTCCTCCGACGCCCTCCCGACGGTACGCATGCCCGCGGTCCACGAGCTGTCGGCCGACGACACCGCGAGGGTGCACGACCTCCTCCGCGGCGCGTCGTTCCTCGTCACCCAGCCGATCCGCGACGACTACCGGGGGCTCGCGCTGGGAACGGCGCAGCTCCGGGCGTCCCTCGCGCCGTCAGCCCGTGTCGTCACCGTCCCGGCCGTCCGGTTCGCGGGCCTCCACCCGTTCCAGGCGGTGCTGCGGCTCCCCGACTTCCCCGAAGATCCACCGCTCGTGGCCTACCACGACGTGCGAACCGTCGCCGAGGCGGCGCGCATCGACATCCCCGCCGCCCTCGAACCCCCCGCGGTGCGCGAGATCGCCGAGGGCTCCCGTGCCGAACTGCGTCGCCGCGAGGCGCGGGGGCTCGACGTCGTGGCATCCGATCTGTTCGCCCCCGTCGTCGAGGATCTGGCGCGCACGGTGAATCATCCCGGCAACGCCCTGTTCCTCCCGCTCGGCGAGCGGATCGTCGCCGCCCTCGGCGCGCCTGGAGGGGCCGTCGATCCCGGGCGCCCGATCCTCGCCTCCGTGCGCGCGCCGCTCGAGGACTGGGTGGTCGACGCCTGGAACCTGGATGCCGCGCCCCGGCCCGACTGGATCGTCGCCGGAGAGACGCTTCCGGCCGACGTCGTCCGCGAGGCCCACCTCGCCTTCTACCGCGAGCGTCCCGCCCTGCTGGCCGCCGTCGTCGACCGCATGGCACCGTTGCTCGCCACCTGGGCGGCCGCCGCATGAGCCTGCAGACCCCGAATGCCGCGCCCCCGGTGCTCCTGGTCCACCCCGGGCCGCACGGGGTCGCGGTGTACGCCCGGGAGATCGCCGCCGAGGTGGTCCGCCTGACGCCCGGGGCCCGCATCGCCACGCCCGACGCGCTCGCCGCGCTCGCTCCGGGTTCGCCCGTGCACGCCCACGTCACCGACCGTCTCTGGGGTGCCTCGCCCGAAGAGGCGACGCGCACCGTCGTGGCGCTGGCCGCTCGGCATCCGCTCACCGTCACGTTGCACGACGTGCCGCAGGAGTCCGACGGCGAACGCAATCGTCCCCGTCGCCGCGCTTTCTACCGCGCGGTCACCGAGGCGGCACGCGCCGTCGCGGTCAACAGCGCACACGAACGCGAGCTCCTCCGCGAAGAGGACGTGTGGCACGGCGACATCGCCGTCGTTCCCCTCCCGGTCGACGAGCGTCCCGCGTCCGTCGCCTCCTCCGACGACGGCGTCGGCGTGCTCGGCTACTTCTACCCCGGCAAGGGCCACGACGAAGCGCTCGCGGCCGCCGTCGCGGCGGGCGTCCCCCGGCTCACTGTGCTCGGTCGCGCCTCGGAGGGGCACGCGGCCGACCTCGACGCGTTCGTCCGCCGCGCGGATGCCGTCGGCGTCTCAGTCGAGGTGACCGGATGGCTCGACGACGCCGACATGGCCGCGCGCGTGGCCCGCGTCGCGGTGCCGGTGATCGCCCACCGCCACGTGTCGGCGTCGGGCTCGCTGGCCTCGTGGATCGGATGGGGTCGTCGTCCCCTCGCCGTGCGCAACCGCTACGTCGACGAGATGGCGCAGCTGCGCCCCGGCACCCTCGCCGTCGTCGAGTCCGAGGCGCTCGCCGGGGCCATCGCCGCGGCCCGCGCCGACGCCTCGTCGACCTGGCACGGCGTCGCCCCGTTGCCCTTCGGTCGCGCCGACGCCGCCCGCGCCTACCTGCGGTGGTGGGGAGGGCTTGCGCCGTGACCGCCGACATCCCCGAGGGATGGAACGACCGGATGCCATGGGTCCCGGGCAACCGGTGGGACCTGGTGTCCCACCGCGAGCCGGAGCCCCCGCGGGTCACCGTGGTCGTCACCCACTACGCGCAGCCCCGGGAGCTCGCGCGCACGCTCACCGCGCTCGCCCGTCAGGACCATCCGGCCGATCGCCTCGAGATCGTCGTCGCCGACGACGGGTCCCCTGAACCGCCCGTCGTCCCCGACGGCGTCCGGCTCGTCCGTCAGGACGACCGCGGCTTCCGCGCGGCGGCGGCGCGGAATCTGGGGGCCTCGGTCGCCACCGGCGACGTGCTCTGCTTCCTCGACGCCGACACGACGCCCGAGCCCGCGTACGTGCGCACGCTCACCCGCTTGCCGGCCCTGCTGCCCGAGGCGGTGACGGTCGGACGCCGCCGTCACGCCGATCTCTCCGGCGTGGCGGTCGATGCGCCGATCGCCGAGGTCGCGCCCGCCGTCGAACTGGACGAGCCCGCCTGGCTGCGCGAGGCCTACGCGGACAGCGGTGATCTGCTCCGCGCCGACGACCGTTCGTACCGATACGTGATCAGCGCGGTGCTCGCCTGCTCCCGTGCGCTCTTCGACGACGTCGGAGGGTTCGACGAAGCCTTCTCCGCCTACGGGGGAGAGGACTGGGAGTGGGCGCATCGCGCCTGGCAGGCCGGCGCGGTACTCGCCCATGTCCCGAGCGCCGTCGCCTGGCACGACGGACCCGACTGGGCCGGACGCGACGACCGAGACCGCGCGGAGGAGGGCAACCGACAGAGCCTTCGGCTCGCCCAGCTGATCCCGATCGACGGATCCGCCGGCCGTGGTCTTCTTCCCCGCACACCCGACCTCGAGGTGCGTGTCCGCGGCGACCTGACCGCGGCGGCCGCTTTCGTCTGCGCCGACTCGATCCTGTCCGCCTTCCCGCGGGCGACGGTGACGATGGATGCCGTCCCCCCGGGGAGCGCGCTCTCGAACGACCCGCGCGTGCGGGCCGACCGTACTCCGCTCGACGCCCGCGTCGTCCTCGAGCTCGATGTCCCCCTCGTCATCGTGGACGACGCCGAACTCGTCATCGCCTTGGCGTCACTCAGCGGAAGCGACGTCGGCACCGTCATCCTGAGGACGACGGACGGTGCGACGGTGGGCCGTGCGCGCAGCAGACGCGCTCGTCGCCGTGTCGCGCGGTGGGCCCACGACGAAGGGCTCGCCCGACGGACCGTCACGGTGGACGGGGTGCACGTCCTCCGTCCGCAGCCCCACGTGGAGGCGTGGGTCGGGGGATGGGGGAGCGTCGGACGGTTCGTGTGAGGCCCGCCGCACGGCGACTCTCGAGGCCGGGATGCGGTCGCGACACGCCCGGGGTGTGTGCTCGATTCGACGGGGTGGTCGTTCGGGCGTAACTTATTACTTGTTCGCCCCACAGGGGAGAGCGGAGCGGCCGGAAGGCCCCGCAGCCCCTCAAGTAGCGAACCACCCCCAACATCTGTTCTTGAGAGTTTCGGTTCTCTGGTTTACAGTTGGGGTTCTGTCGTTCGGCACATTTCCTGAGATCTGCTTCGTTTGAGGTGGTCTTGTTGTGTGTGGATGGTGTGAAGGTAGTGAACTGCCTCACGGGTAGGTCTAGGTGACTGTTTCTGTGGGTGCGTCCGTTCCTTGAGAACTCAACAGCGTGCACTTGTCAAATGCCAATTTATTCCTCGTTGATCTTCGGA